>CAWDKL010000018.1:0-6468 GCA_963802745.1 uncultured Alphaproteobacteria bacterium
CCGCCGTCCGGCAGATCGCCACCGGCCGCGGGGTGCCGATCATCGCCTTCTCGACCGACGCGACCGCCGCCGCGCCCGGCGCATACCTCTTGTATTTCTTCCCGGCAGCCGACGCCGAGCGGATCGCAACCTACGCGATATCGCAGGGCAAGCGTTCGTTCCTGGCGTTGGTGCCCTCGACCCCTTACGGAATGGTGGTTGAAGCTGCGTTCACCGAAACCGTGAAGCGTGACGGCGGCCGGGTGCTGGCGATCGAACACTACAAGGAGGATCGCAGCAATACTGCCGATCCTGCCAAGCCGCTCGCCGAAGCCGCCAAGCGGATCGCCGCCGCTGCCGCCGGCGCCGACGCGCTGTTCATGCCCGGCGGCGGCGATGCCGTCACGGACGCGGTCGCGGCGCTGGCCGACGGGGGCGTCGATCCGCGCCGCCTAGCCCTGCTGGGCACCCAGTTGTGGGACGATCCGAAAATCGCCACCAATCCGCTTCTGGCGGGGGCCCTTTATCCCGCTCCCGACCCTGCCGGCTTTCGCGGCTTTGCCAATCGCTACCGCACCCGCTACGGCCAGGACCCGCCACGCCAGGCGGCGCTCGCGTACGACGCGGTGGCCATGCTGGGGGCGCTGGTGCGGACTGCGGGTTCGCAACGGATTACGAACCAGGTTCTGACCGATCCGGCGGGGTTCCACGGGATCGAGGGCGCGTTCCGGTTCCGCGCCGACGGGACCAATCAGCGTGGGCTTGCGGTGCTGCGGGTGACGCCATCGGGCGGACAAGTCGTCTCGCCGGCGCCGCGCGCTTTCAACTGAGGGTGTGTACGCCGTCGCGCTTGCCGGAAACACACCCGCAGGCGCCGCGGCGATGGCCCTTGCGTTCGGTGCAACGCCTGCACCGATTGGGTTACACATAACGGCAAAACCGGGCTAAAAAGGGCCAAAAGGGAGGACCGGCACATGCGACCAGCCTATCTGGCGAGCCTCGCGCTCGCTCTTGTTGCGATCACGTTGCGGATGTCGCCGGTCCTCGCGCAAGAGAACGCGAAGCCGGAGAGCCTGAAGGTCGCGATCGGTCAGATCAACAACTGGGAGAACCAGCCGCCGACGCTCGGCCAGGAGGCCGGCATCTTCAAGAAGCACGGCCTGGTGCTGGAGACCTTTGGCACCGCCGGCGCCGGCGAAACCCTGCAGCCGATCATCGCCGGCAGCGCCGATATCGGCATCGGGGTCGGCGTCGCGGGCGTGATGCGGGCATTCTCGACCGGTGCGCCGGTGCGGATTCTGGCCCCCGCCTTCACCGGCACCGCCGACCTGTTTTGGTATGTCCGCGCCGATTCACCCCTAAAAAGCCTCGCCGATGCCACCGCGCGCAACACCATTGCGTATTCCACCAACGGCTCGAGTTCGCACAATCTGGTGCTCGCCTTCGTGGATGAACTCGGCCTCAAGGCCAAGCCGACGCCGACCGGCACCCCGCCGGCGACGCTGACCGCCGTGATGTCTGGCCAGATCGACATCGGCTGGTCGGCGCCGCCGATAGCCGTGCGGGAAATTGCGGACGGCCGGGTGCGCATCCTCGCCCGCGGTTCGGACGCCCCGTCGCTGCGCGACCAGACTGTGCGGGCGACCGTCATCAATGCCGACCTGTTGCGCCGGCGCCCCGATGTGGCGGCCCGCTTCATGGCCGCGTATCGCGAGACGGTCGATTGGATGTACGCCGATCCGAAGGCGATCGAACTCTACGGCAAGAAGATGACCGGCCGGCGGAATTCGTGCGCGACACCATCCGGGAGTTCTACCCCAAGGAAGCGCTGCAGACCGAGCGCATGGCCGACATGCCGGGCATTCTTCGCGATGCCGTAAAGCTGAAATATTTGCGCGCACCACTGAGCGACGCCCAGCTCAAGGAGCTGATCCGCACGCCGCCGCGGTAGTTTTGACACTTGATGCCGTTACGGAAACCGCGGGGCGTTATGCGCGTGGGTTGGCCGCGGCGATGGCGGCCGCAATGGTGTCGAGCGGGAGAACCAGTTTGAGTGGATCGTCAAGGAGCGTCATCGCGCCGAAGCGCTCGTACCATTTTGCGGCTCTGTGGTCCTTTGCGTCGATCGCGAGAGCAACTCCGCCGACTTCGACGGCAACCGCCAAAGCGCGCTGCGCTGCGGCCAATAGCAACTCCCCGCCAAGCCCCTCGCGTTGCATTGACAGATCGACAGCCAAACGCCCCAGCCGGAATACCGGTACTTCGTAGCGACCGAGTTTTTTAGTCAGCTTGGTGGGCACTCGGCCGAACTCGATCGAACTTGGGCTGATCGCATAAAAGCCCAAAATGCGAGCCGGCTCGGCCGAGGATACCGCGACAAAAGTCTTGGCTCCGCCAAATTCGTGATTTGCCGCGCGTATCGCGCGAGATAGACATTGAGTTCCCCGGAACCGCAATCGAAATTCTTGCGATCGTGATGCCGCCCAATGGCTTCTTCGCGCCAATCCATCAGCGCTATATCCGCCCGGCACGGCGCCGGGCGGCGGCGAGTAACGCCGGTGTGGGCTTGGGCGGATGTTCAAGCAATTCCAACACCCGTTGGGTATCGCGCTCGGACAACACGATACGTTCCGCCCGGTTCGACGATGTCCCGCGCCGCAGGCAGCACGTTACGCATGATGAAGCTGGTGAGGTCCAGCCGCTCGTAAGCGGCGGCGGCCGCCAACAGCCGCTTTTCCTCGCTGGTGGCACGCAATTCTATGCGACCGTCGCGGCCTCCGCGGGTGGCGTCCTTGGTATCCATGCCGATTTTGAACTCCAGCTAATCTGCACGGACTGTAGCCGTACAAACCCGCACAGGCAAATATTCTTTCCGCTCGAGACTTCGGCGCTGCAGGTGCCGGATGCACGCTGGCGCCCCGGAACCGGCTTGCCCATAGGGTTTACCATGACCATCCCGCCCCAGCCGCCCCATCCCTCCGCTTGCTTTAGCCCCGGCATTCGCCTCTATTGCGGCCGACAACGCACCCCCTGGTGGAGTGACCCTGATGGGCCTTTCGGTTCTCGTTCTCGGATTGATCCTGTTCTTGGGCCGCATGTGTTCGTGACCATGCGGCCGCAGCGCGACGCCGTCGTCGGCAGTCTCGGGCAATGGCCCTATAAGGTCGCCTTCGCGGTGGTGACGATCGCGGGGCTTTACCTCACCGGCAAGGGTTTTGGCATGTACCGCGCGGAGGGCGAAATTACCATATGGTCGCCCCCGCGGATGATGCGCTACATCACGCAGTTGCTGATGTGGCCGGCCGCGATCTGCTTCGTCGCCGCCTATCTGCCCGGCGATATCAAGCGCACGCTCAAGCATCCGGTGCTGGTAAGCGTCAAATTATGGGCGCTCGGGCATCTCCTCGCCAATGGCGATCTCGGCGGGATCATTTTGTTCGGCACCATCCTGGCCTGGGCGGTCTATGACCGCATCACGCTCAAGCACCGCACCGATCCGGGCGGACCGCTGATTCCGCTCGGTGGGCGGAGGAACGACATTGCCGCCATCATCGTCGGGACGATCCTCTACCTGGCGCTCGGCCTCGTGTTCCATCCGCTGGTTGTGGGTCTCCCGGTGTTCGGCAGGTCGGCACTCGGAACCTGAAGATGTCGACGCATCCCGCGCAGAACCAGGCAGCGCCGAAGCGGCTCACCGCCCCCGACATTCGCGCCCGCAAGGGCCGCGAGCCGATCGTGATGCTCACGTCCTACCACGCCCACACGGCGCGCCTCGTCGACCGCTATTGCGACGTGATCCTGGTCGGCGATTTGCTCGGGATGGTGATGCACGGGTTCGAGACTACGGTTCCGGTCACCCTCGACATGATGATCCTGCAGGGCCACGCCGTCATGCGCGGCTCCAAGCAGGCGCTGGTGGTGGTCGATCTCCCGTTCGGCTCCTACGAAGTCTCCAAGGAGCAGGCGTTCCTGGCGGCGGCGCGCGTGCTCAAGGAAACCGGCTGCGGCGCCATCAAGCTGGAAGGCGGCCGGCGGATGGCGGAAACGATCGCGTTTCTCACCGAGCGCGGGGTACCGGTGATGGCCCATGTCGGCCTGACGCCGCAATCCGTCAATGCGCTCGGCGGCTTCCGCGCCCAGGGGCGCGATCCCGCCGATTGGGGGGCGATCGAGACCGATGCCCGCGCGGTCGCCGACGCCGGGGCGTTTTCCGTCGTGCTGGAGGCGCTGGCCGAGCCGCTGGCGGCACAAATCACCCGCGAAATCGCGATCCCCACCATCGGCATCGGGGCGAGCCCGGCCTGCGACGGCCAGGTGCTCGTGCTCGAAGACATGCTCGGGCTGTCGCCGTGGGTGCCGAAATTCGTCAAGCGCTATACCAGCCTCGGGCCCTCCATCGAGCAGGCGATCGCCAGCTATGCGTCCGAGGTGCGGGGCCGCACGTTCCCGGGGCCGGAGCATGTTTATGCGATGAAGAAGGGGTGAGGGGCTCCGATCATGCGCGCTTCGGCGCCGACCGTGCCGCTGCTGGTAAGCTCGCCCTTCGCCGGAATAGTTGGCCGCGCTCTCCGAGGTGACGCCGTTGGTTGACGCCACGCTATCGTCGGTCGGCAGCGTGATGACGCCGCCGCTGGAGGTCACCGAGATCGGCGCCGTAGCGCCGTAGCCCGCATGATCGCAGCGACATGCGGGACGGCCGTCCGGGATATCGCGACCAAGAGGTCGCTGATCCGGGCTACACTTGCTATATCGTTTCATGAAGATAGAAGTGACCACCAAGAGGAGTTACCTCTATTCGCGAAGCAGGAGAAATCGGCTTTGAGAAACCGCCATGGGCCGCGAGCCATGTGCTTGATCTGTCGCGCACAGGCTGTGCAATTTCATCGGTTTCATCATAAATCACATAAAAATACGTTCCTCCAGCGGGAAATCCAACAATCTGTGCCATTTTAAAAAAAAGAAACTTCGGACTAGGGGATGGGTCAGCCGCAATTTTCTCTAAATACAATTTTTTATTTAAAAGAAATCTGAAGTATCCTGATCCAAAGGTCAGGCGAGGCGTTAGAATAACGAGACAAATAATTACAACAAGCAAGCCGCACTCAATAAACCGCCGCCGAAGTAGAAATACAAACACATAGCACGAGGCTAAAACAAGCAATGATAATGCTATAAACCTAATTATTGGATTGAGAAAATCGAGTTCTGGTTCAAATATAAACATGAGAGCGTCTCCGGTATTCAGAACAAGCTTCGACGCAATCGGAGCTATGGCGATCAAGATAAATTTCCATGACAAAAAGCGAGCCATTGACCCCTCCGGATGCGATGGTATGCAAAGCTGCTGTCGGCATGTTCGACTGATCCATCCATTTATAAGCCAGTTCGACATTACGAGCAATGGCAGCCGCACTGAGATGATTACGACCAGCAATGCAAATGGGCCGACGATCGAACAGACGGTGGCGAACACCAGCGCGGACAAGCAGACGATCTCGACCAATCGCTATTTGGATGAAACCGGAATGAGGGGCTCGCCCGATTTTGCAATCAATTTGGCCTCCCGCCGGCCCGATCAAGCATCCGCACCCGTCCTGACGGACAGAGCACGTGTCATCATTTCCGCATCCATAATTCGTTCGCATGTCACCGCTCCGCCCGCACCACCGCATGCGCCATTCCCCTGCCTGCGGCCAGCGCGCGGGGAAGCGGATGCCGCCGATCACGGCGGCGTCGAACAGTTCCGTGACACCGCCGTCGAAGCGAAACCATTCTGCGGAGCCCAGCCACCACCCCTGAACGCGCCATCACGCCTCTGCTTGCCCGGATCGAGGCCACTGATTTTCTCTTGCGATCGTAGGACCATCGTGGTATGAAACGGACTATCGCTAAGTCGGAAGGCGCCACCGGGGTTTCGGTGTTGGCCACACGGCCATGGTCGAGAAGCTGGCATTGCGTTGCCGGATCGAGCACGCTCGTTCAATGAACCTAAAATAATAGATCTCATTGAGCGCACGGCGGCTTTGCCGGTGCTGGATGCGCGCACTCCGGAGAAGATTATCGGCTACGACGAATTCGGATTGCTCAAACGATCGTGATCGACGCTTCGGCGTTGGGTCGCCGTGATGCAGGGCGAGCCGGACACCGATGAGATACTGACAATCATCAAGCGGGAGGACCAAGTTGTCGCGGCGGCCGTTACGGTGCTGGAGGCAGGCATCGTGATGCGGGCGCGCCGTGGTCCCGACGGCCTTGCCAATCTCATGGAGTTCATCGGCGAAACCGGCATCGAAATCATCCCGTTTGACGCCGGTCATATCGCCGTCGCACTCGAAGCCTTTGGCCGATATGCTAAGGGCATGAAGAATCGGGCAAGTCTAAATCTCGGCGACTGCGCTTCATATGCACTGGCAACGCGTGTTAATGCGCCGCTCTTGTTTAAAGGAGACGATTTAACCGCGACCGACGTCAGGAAGGCGCAGTATCCCA
>CAWDKL010000019.1:0-47132 GCA_963802745.1 uncultured Alphaproteobacteria bacterium
TCTTCCTAACGAAAAAACGGCGCATCAGCCGGAGCATAGCGGAGGCAATTCGCCAGCCCCAAGACCCGTTAAAAAGGCAGTCTTAGGAGCATCAGCATAGCGCCGCCATTTTCGGCGGGACGTGGGATCGGCTGCCCCCGGCGAGGAGGTGCCGTATGATGCGTCATGGGATCGAAGCCCGTCAGGGCGGAGACGCGCAGCGGCTTCGTGCTCTTGCACGAGAGCCCGGCCCCGAAGGGGGACGCCAAGTTACACTCTTGCTTGCACAAAACGAGATTCTCAAGGTCTATTGAATACCAGAGACGCCCCTCGATTGCCCCAACTGCTTTTTCCTCGGCGCAAGTCGTCTTTTCTACAAAGTCCTCGGCGGGAGGAAGCGATGCCCTTCACCAATACTCAAGCTGCGGCCTGCGGGCTGTTGGCCATGTATGCGATGGATATGTACCGGGTAGCGACCAGTTCGCTCACGCCGGCACCGGCGCCGGGGTTAACCGCGTCGGGGTGGACGACAGTGGCCTACATCACTGGCAAAGATTCGTTGTTTCCCAACACCAACCAGACCGTCTGCTATGGATATTTGGCAAGACAGGCATCAGGCGAAATGGTTGCGGTCATTCGCGGCACCGACGGGTTCGTCGAGTGGGTCGAAGATGCGATGTTTGCACCGATCCCTTACGCACCGCAAATAGCATTACCTGCCGGATCGGGAGCACTGGAGGTCGAACAAGGCTTCTGGACGCTTTACAAAAGCATGCAGTTGATCGACCCGGCGGGAGTACCACTTGGCGCTCTGGCACCTACGATTGCGACCGCCGCCGGGGCGGCCGGAACGGTAACCGTCGTCGGACACAGCCTCGGGGCGGCGCTTGCCACCTATCTGACCCTTGATCTGGCGCGCGGAGGCCTTGGGACGCGTGTGTCAGCCTGCCTTTTCGCATCACCGCACACGGGAAACCAAGCCTTTGTTGAGCTATTCGACCAGACGATAACAGACTACCGCCTGTTCAACTACATCCTCGATGTCGTGCCGCGGGTGCCGCTCGGACTCGGCTATTCCCCTCTGCCGCGCAGGACGGTGATCCAGCCAGCCACAGCTGAAGCGAACATCCGGGTTACCATCGAATGCAACCACCACGTCATCTGCTATTGCGCGATGCTGGATTACGAGGGGACCATGCGGGCCACAACCCCGGTCCCCCAGGGAGAAGCGGACAGCGCCACCTGCATTCTCGGTCCCGAAACCGGAGCTCCGAGCTTGGCCAAACAGCTCGTCAGTGCCATTGCCGGCGTCGTGCCTGTTTAACCGGTTGCGCTTCGTCACAACGGCGCAGGAGCGGCTCCCGGCGGTGGCGCAGGCAATCTCGGCCTTGGAAACAACGGCATCGCCAGCGCCGGCCTCCGGGGCTGGCGATGCGCTGTGATCGCATAAGGGCGGCAATATGGAACATCGCACGCCCGCATCAGAATGGATTACCTCGGCACCCTTAGCTTAGCACTCCTCTTCCTAACGAAAAACGGGCATCAGCCGGAGCGAAGCGAAGGCGATTCACCAGCCCCGAGACCGGTTAACCGCCGTCCTCGGCGGGACGCGGGATCGACTGTCTCCGACGAGGGGAGGGGCCGTATGATGCGTCATGGGATCGAAGCCCGTCAGGGCCGAAACCGCCTCTGGCGGGTTCGATTCACGAGAGCCCGGCCCCGAAGGGGACGCCCCGCCAAAAGAAAAAGCAGATAGGAGATGACTTAACAGTTGCCAGCGCAAATCTGGACTCTACGATCAAACGATCAAAAAAAATCCATTGCCTTTACCGATCGTACCGATCGACGAACCGCGCGCGACGTGAGCTGCTCACCGCGACGCTGCTGCTGGAGCGTCGGAAACTGTGAGTCGTAAGGGTGGCGCCCATGGGTGGATGCGGTTCGACGACATCAACCGCGCACGCAAGAGTCAACGCGGCCTTTTCTTGCTTTGCGCTGAATGAGATGAATCGGCTCCTTACCGATCCTTCCTTGTGGCTCATGCGATCACGCGGTTTCCCTTCGCAGGGGGGCTGGCGTGGCGGGATGGTCGATGTTTCTCGCGCCACGGCCCTGGAAGAGGATATCAACAAGCTCGATGCGACCTCAGCTCCCGCTGCCGCCTTTGTCACTCGAAGACAGGAAGAGCGTCGTCCGTGCCGGCTGACGAATTGATCGATCTTTCCGACTGTGACCGTCAGCCGATCCATCAACTTGGGGCGATCCAACCTTTTGGCTTCCTGTTAGCGATCACTCCCGATTGGAGGATCGCGCTTGCGTCAGAGAACGTAATCGCCTTCCTGGGCGTCGCAGCCGATGAAATCATCGGTCTGCCTCTTCAGGCGCTGGTCGCGCAACACGCTTTCCAGGCGTTCTGTCAGTCCGCCGCACGTTTACGCGAGACCGCAACGGTCGAGCGCCTGTTGGGTCTGCAAGTGTTGTCGACGTTGAGCGGCGTTTCGACTGCGCCCTGCATCTGTCGGGCGGCCACGTCGTCCTTGAAGTGGAGCCGAGTGATGAAAAACGTGAGATCGAAGGGGCGACCCTGATCCGTTCGGTCATGGGACGGCTAGGCGAGACGCACGACTTTCCAGAAACCTTGCAGGAGCCGTACGAGACATCAAGGCTCAGCCGGAGCATAGCGGAGGCAATTCGCCAGCCCCAAGACCCGTTAAAAAGGCAGTCTTAGGAGCATCAGCATAGCGCCGCCATTTTCGGCGGGACGTGGGATCGGCTGCCCCCGGCGAGGAGGTGCCGTATGATGCGTCATGGGATGGAAGCCCGTCAGGGCGGAGACGCGCAGCGGCTCCGTGCTCTTGCACGAGAGCCCGGCCCCGAAGGGGGACGCCAAGTTACACTCTTGCTTGCACAAAACGAGATTCTCAAGGTCTATTGAATACCAGAGACGCCCCTCGATTTGCCCCAACTGCTTTTTCCTCGGCGCAAGTCGTCTTTTCTACAAAGTCCTCGGCGGGAGGAAGCGATGCCCTTCACCAATACTCAAGCTGCGGCCTGCGGGCTGTTGGCCATGTATGCGATGGATATGTACCGGGTAGCGACCAGTTCGCTCACGCCGGCACCGGCGCCGGGGTTAACCGCGTCGGGGTGGACGACAGTGGCCTACATCACTGGCAAAGATTCGTTGTTTCCCAACACCAACCAGACCGTCTGCTATGGATATTTGGCAAGACAGGCATCAGGCGAAATGGTTGCGGTCATTCGCGGCACCGACGGGTTCGTCGAGTGGGTCGAAGATGCGATGTTTGCACCGATCCCTTACGCACCGCAAATAGCATTACCTGCCGGATCGGGAGCACTGGAGGTCGAACAAGGCTTCTGGACGCTTTACAAAAGCATGCAGTTGATCGACCCGGCGGGAGTACCACTTGGCGCTCTGGCACCTACGATTGCGACCGCCGCCGGGGCGGCCGGAACGGTAACCGTCGTCGGACACAGCCTCGGGGCGGCGCTTGCCACCTATCTGACCCTTGATCTGGCGCGCGGAGGCCTTGGGACGCGTGTGTCAGCCTGCCTTTTCGCATCACCGCACACGGGAAACCAAGCCTTTGTTGAGCTATTCGACCAGACGATAACAGACTACCGCCTGTTCAACTACATCCTCGATGTCGTGCCGCGGGTGCCGCTCGGACTCGGCTATTCCCCTCTGCCGCGCAGGACGGTGATCCAGCCAGCCACAGCTGAAGCGAACATCCGGGTTACCATCGAATGCAACCACCACGTCATCTGCTATTGCGCGATGCTGGATTACGAGGGGACCATGCGGGCCACAACCCCGGTCCCCCAGGGAGAAGCGGACAGCGCCACCTGCATTCTCGGTCCCGAAACCGGAGCTCCGAGCTTGGCCAAACAGCTCGTCAGTGCCATTGCCGGCGTCGTGCCTGTTTGACCGGTTGCGCTTCGTCACAACGGCGCAGGAGCGGCTCCCGGCGGTGGCGCATGGCAATCTCGGCCTTGGAAACAACGGCATCGCCAGCGCCGGCCTCCGGGGCTGGCGATGCGCTGTGATCGCATAAGGGCGGCAATATGGAACATCGCACGCCCGCATCAGAATGGATTACCTCGGCACCCTTAGCTTAGCACTCCTCTTCCTAACGAAAAACGGGCATCAGCCGGAGCGAAGCGAAGGCAATTCACCAGCCCCGAGACCGGTTAACCGCCGTCCTCGGCGGGACGCGGGATCGACTGTCTCCGACGAGGGGGGGGGCCGTATGATGCGTCATGGGATCGAAGCCCGTCAGGGCCGAAACCGCCTCTGGCGGGTTCGATTCACGAGAGCCCGGCCCCGAAGGGGACGCCCCGCCAAAAGAAAAAGCAGATAGGAGATGACTTAACAGTTGCCAGCGCAAATCTGGACTCTACGATCAAACGATCAAAAAAAATCCATTGCCTTTACCGATCGTACCGATCGACGAACCGCGCGCGACGTGAGCTGCTCACCGCGACGCTGCTGCTGGAGCGTCGGAAACTGTGAGTCGTAAGGGTGGCGCCCATGGGTGGATGCGGTTCGACGACATCAACCGCGCACGCAAGAGTTGACGCGGCCTTTTCTTGCTTTGCGCTGAATGAGATAAATCGGCTCCTTACCGATCCTTCCTTGTGGCTCATGCGATCACGCGGTTTCCCTTCGCAGGGGGGCTGGCGTGGCGGGATGGTCGATGTTTCTCGCGCCACGGCCCTGGAAGAGGATATCAACAAGCTCGATGCGACCTCAGCTCCCGCTGCCGCCTTTGTCACTCGAAGACAGGAAGAGCGTCGTCCGTGCCGGCTGACGAATTGATCGATCTTTCCGACTGTGACCGTGAGCCGATCCATCAACTCGGGGCGATCCAACCTTTTGGCTTCCTGTTGGCGATCACTCCCGATTGGAGGATCGCGCTTGCGTCAGAGAACGTAATCGCCTTCCTGGGCGTCGCAGCCGATGAAATCATCGGTCTGCCTCTTCAGGCGCTGGTCGCGCAACACGCTTTCCAGGCGTTCTGTCAGTCCGCCGCGCGTTTACGCGAGACCGCAACGGTCGAGCGCCTGTTGGGTCTGCACGTGCTTGTCGACGTCGAGCGGCGTTTCGACTGCGCCCTGCATCTGTCGGGCGGCCACGTCGTCCTTGAAGTGGAGCCGAGTGATGAAAAACGTGAGATCGAAGGGGCGACCCTGATCCGTTCGGTCATGGGACGGCTAGGCGAGACGCACGACTTTCCAGAATTCTTGCAGGGAGCCGTACGCGACGTCAAGGCAGTCACCGGGTTCTGTCGTAAGCACATGAGTTGTCCGGGTTAGGTAGCACACGAGTTGTCCGGTTCCTTGCCTCCGGTTGGGAGGCTGCGATGAACCGGGCGACGTGGCTACAGGGCCGTAGGATGCAGAAGTTTCGCGATGTGTTGAGCCGCTGGGAGGCTGGCGAGCTGTCGATGATGGATGCGGGTGAGTTGCTGGGGATGTCGGAGCGGCAGTTCCGTCGGTACCGGGACCGGTTTGTGGAAGACGGCGAGGAGGGGCTGCGGGATCGGCGGCTTGGCAAGCGGTCGGCGAAACGGGTTCCGGCTGCCGAACAGGATCGGGTGCTGGCGCTCTACCGGGAGGCCTATCAGGGCTGGAACGTGAAGCATTTTCACGAGCACCTGGTGCGCGATCACGGGTTCCGCTGGGGCTACACTTGGGTGAAGACGCAGTTGCACACGGCGGGTCTTGTGGAACGTGCGAAGCGGCGTGGGGCGCACCGTCGTAAGCGCGAGCGCAAGCCCTGCGAAGGAATGATGCTGCACCAGGATGGCTCGCGGGAGGTGTGGCTTGCGACCCAGCCGATGCTCGACCTGATCGCCACCATGGACGATGCAACGAGCAAGGTCTATTCGGCGGTTCTGGTCGAAGAGGAGGGCACGGGTTCGACGTTCCAAACCCTGCTTGAAGTATTCACGGTGCATGGTTTGCCGTCGAGCCTCTATACCGACCGCGGTAGCCATTATTTCTACACGCCGACGGCGGATGGTCCGGTTGACAAGATGCGGTTGACCGAGGTCGGGCGGGCGTTGAAACAGCTGGGAATCGAGCACATCCCGGCTTATTCGCCGGAAGCGCGAGGCCGCTCCGAGCGGATGTTCGGCACTTTGCAGGATCGCTTGATCAAGGAATTAGCGAAGGCCGGAATAACTGAGGTCGCTGCCGCAAATAAATGGATCCGCGAGGTTTACCTGCCGGCCCACAATGCGCGCTTCGCCAAGCCGGCCGCCGTGTCGGAGAGCGCCTTCGTGACGGCGGATGCGGCGGTGCTCGCCGAGACGCTGTGCGTGCAGGAGGAGCGCGTGGTCGGCCGCGATAACACGGTGAGCTTCAACGGGCTCAAGCTGCAGCTGCCCGAGAGCCCGTTGCGCCATCACTTCGTCAAGGCGCGGGTGCGCGTTCACCATTATCCCGACGGCGCGCTCGCCGTGTTCCACGGCCCGCGCTGCATCGCCCGCTACAGCCCCGAAGGCAGTCTGCTCACCGCCGCCCCGACGCCCCCAAGGGTCCCGACGCCTCCAAGCGTGACACCGTGCTCGCCGCCGTCAAGGCGTGGCCTGGAAGCCGCGGAGTTTGCCGAAGGCGTGCAGCGACGGCCATCCTTGACGGCGGCTGCGCGCGGCGTCACGTCGCCTGGGCAGGTCGGGACGAAGAAACGGTCCCCCGGTCGAACCAAGAAACTGCCAACAGGCAGCAGCGAGACCACCGCCACCCCATGACATCACCAATCCCGGCCGGGGCGTCCACCGCTTCCAAACCGGCCGGGCTTTCAACCCCAGAAGCGGACAAGTGATGTGCTACCAAAACCGGACAACTTGAAAAGCTACTGACAGGCAGTCACCGGGTTCGACAGAGTTATGATCTACCGCTTCGAACGCGACGGTTCTGGTGAGGTCGTCGCTGAAGCCGCAAACCCCGGGATCGGAAGCTTCCTGCATCATCGCTTTCCGGCTTCCGATATTCCGCAGCAGGCACGCCTTCTTTACCTCCGCGTCCCGTTTCGCATAATCGCCGACGTTCATGCGGAGCCGGTTCCAATCACCCCGCTGCGCGACGGCGCGCCTCTCGACCTCTCGCTGTCGATCCTGCGTTCGGTGTCGCCGATTCATATCGAATATCTGAAAAACATGGGGGTGTCCGCATCGCTTTCGATCTCGATCGTGGTTGATGGCAAGTTGTGGGGACTATTTGCCTGTCACCATTTTTCGCCTTGCCGCCCAGCCTTCGAGAAGCGGTCACTTGCCGAATTGATCGGCCGGTTGTTCAGCATCGAACTCGAGGCGCGCGAACGCCGGATGATTGCGAACTACAACCGCGCGTCGCGCGGAGCGGTCGATCGGCTTCTGGCGGCTGTCGCCAGCGACGCGTCGCTCCTCAGGCAACCACAATGGATTTTAGAGACGGTGCGCGCGCTGATCCCATGCGACGGGGCGGCCGCGCAGATTGACGGCGTGCCCGCCTGCTGGGGCCGGACGCCGCCGAACGCAGGGCTGCAATCCATTTTTCGGCGTCTGAACGAGATTACCGAGGGTCGCATTTTCGCAACCGATTGCATTCTCGACATCTGTTCCGAAGCCGAGTCCTACGCGGCCTATGCGGCGGGACTGTTGGCCATTCCGATTTCGCGCCAGGCGGGCAATTACGTTGTGCTCTTCCGTCAGGAAAAAGTGCGCACGGTCATCTGGGGCGGCGATCCGAGCAAGCCCCCGCACATCGCACCCCACGTCGCGCGCCTTGCGCCGCGCGCAAGTTTCGAGGCCTGGCGGGAGCAGGTCCGCCTGCGCTCCGAACCTTTCACCGACGCTGAGCTGGAGGTTGCAGAGACGCTGCGGGTGTCGCTGATCGAGATCGTGCTGCGCCTCGCTGACGTCGCGGCGCGGGAGCAGTTGCGGGTGGCGGCGCAGGCCGAAGCCGCCAACCGGGCGAAGTCTGAGTTTCTCGCAAGCATGAGCCATGAGATCCGCACGCCGCTCAACGCCATTATCGGAGTGACTCAGCTCCTGGCCCGCAGCATGCTCGATGCGGAGCAGGCGGGTCTCGTCCGAATGCTCGATTCGGCCGCAGAGAATATGCTCGTTCTGCTCACCGACATCCTCGATCTGTCGAAGATCGAGGCGGGGCGCGTCGAACTCGACCACTCCCCGTTCTCGCTTGCTCATCTCCTCGGCAGCATCAAGGATACGTTTTCGGTTTTGGCGAATAGCAAGGGCCTGACGCTGCGCGTCGAGCCCCTTCCGGATGACCTACCTACGCTGGTCGGCGACGCAGCGAGACTGCGCCAGATCCTGATCAATCTGGTGGGGAATGCGATCAAGTTCACGAAGCAGGGCGGGATTACGATTTCGGTCAAGGTGCTTGATCGCTCCGCCGCGCAGGTTCGCGTTCGCGTCGCCGTGCGCGACACCGGGATCGGCATTGCGCCGGAGCATGTGGGCAAGCTGTTCGAACTGTTCGTCCAGGCCGACCGGACGACCTACAATCAGTATGGGGGAACAGGCCTCGGGCTCGCGATCAGTAAGCGGCTCGTTGGCTTGATGGACGGCGAAATCGGGCTTGAGAGCGAGCCGGGCAAGGGCAGCGAGTTCTGGTTTATCGTTCCGTTCAAGGCGGCGTCGCCGGACGCGATCAAGGAGGAGCGGCTTGCGGACCGAGCCGGCGAGAAGAAACTCTCAGGAGTTCGGCTCTTGATCGTGGACGACACCAAAACCAACCGGGAGCTCGCGATGATGCTGCTCTCCCTTGAGGGCGCGATCTGCGAAACGGCCGAGAACGGCCGCGTGGCGATCGAGCGGCTTCGCACCGGTCCCGCCGATTTCGATGTCGTATTGATGGACGTCCAGATGTCGGAGATGGACGGACTCGAGGCGACGCGGGTTATTCGCCATGACCTTGGACTTGTCGATTTGCCGGTGATCGCGCTGACCGCCGGCGCGATGGCCGGTCAACGGGAAGTCGCCCTCGCTGCGGGGATGAACGGATTCATCGGCAAGCCGTTCCGGTTGCGAGAGCTGGTTGCTGCGCTGTTACCTTGGATAGCACGCAAGGCGAGTTAGACCAGCGCCTGGCTCTCATTTGGACGTTGAAACCGTGCCAACCTAACTAACGATCGACTTGCGATTCGCCAGTGTTCACGGACCCGCCACCTACCTCGCCTTCGGCCAATGGCCAAGTTTATTCGGCAACGTCAAAATGGCCATCACCTTGCTCGATCGCCTGACCCACCATTGCGATATCGTCGAAACCGGGAACGACATCCTGGCACTTCAAGAGCCGCAGCGACGATTGCCAAACCACCCGCGCTCGCGCCGTCTCCGCAACCCCAACCAGCTCCGACGGAGCGACCGCTACCGCCCAACCCGTCGCTACAAGGAGTCAAAATTGGACGCCGATTGACAGCCGGTGACGGCGATGTGGTGATAACCCCTACCGTTGACCATTTTGTCACGCGACACGACCGACCTGTTGGTTATGGGTTGGGCGCCAAACGATAGGCCGAATGATGCGGAGACACGGCTGTCGGGCGGAACGTGTCAACGTCGCGCCGGCGCGAATCGGCATCGTCCAGCTCGCCGGCCCGTGACATGACAGACATCACGGCGGCTCCACGATAAAACCCTGCGTTCCGTCGAGCCGCAGCCGCCCGGCCGCCGCGGCGGCGGCCCAGCGTACCGCTGTTGCAAGGCCCCCGAACGCAAAGATGTGCGGGGCAACGTCACCGAGTTGGGCCGATGCTTCGGCGAGCGGGCGCAGCACGGTGTCGGGCGTGACCATGCCGAACAGCTGCCGGGCGAGTCCGGTGTGGCGTGCGAGACCCTGGGCCGAGGCGGCGACGCCGCAAACGCGCGCATAGGCCAGCAAGCCCGTCAGCGTCGCGGGGCCGGCAAGGCCGATCCGGACCGGCAGGTCGATCCCTTGGTCGCGCAGGTGCTTGATCCATGTCATGATCGTCGCCGCCGAAAAACCGAATTGGGTTATGATGTGGACCGCAAGCCCGGTCGCGGTAGCGGCCTCGATCTTGGCGGCAAGGGCACGGTCGAGTTCGATCGTACCGAGCCGCGGATGGCCGTCCGGATAGCCGGCAATGCCGACCTCAGCGATGCCGCGGGCTTGCAGGATGCCGCTTTCGATCACCTCGATGGCGGCACGGTAGGGGCCCGCCGCAGACGCGCGATCGCCCCCGATCGCGAGCACCCGGCGAATGCCGGCCTCGTCCCTGAGCCGACCGAGATGGCGATCGAGCGCGGCGGCGCTCGCAAAGTGGCGCGCCGCGATGTGCGGCACCGGTTCGAAGCCTGCCCCCGCCAGGCGGACGGCGGTTGCGATCTGCTCCGTCGGTGGGCGCGCCGGCACGGCACTGACGTAGATGCGCGTTGTCGGCGATGCGCCCGCGATGAGCGCTTCGATATCGTTCGGCGCGAGACGAGTCGCTTCGAACGACGCCAGCGCCGCAAAGCCGGCGATGCGCTGGTGGGGTTGCGGTACCGCCGCAGTCAGGCGGGGTGCAGCCGCGGCTGGGTCAATCATGATATCTGCCCCATGCTTGCCGGTTCGGCGGAACGGAATGGCGGGGCGCGGGGCGCTTCATGTCCATCGGCCGTGCCTCAGCCGCGGCGGCGCGAAATGACGTAGGATTCGTCTTCGAACCACAGGCCGCCATGCTTGCGCAGAACCTCGCGCGTGGCATCGAGATAGCGGCTGTCGCCAACCACGGTGGCGAGCCGGTCGTCTTCCACCTGGGCCACGTAGATGGCGGCATTCCATGCTGCGAACAGCGTCGACGTACCGATGGCGTCGCAAACCTCCGACGGCAGCGTGTGCATGGCGTAGCGAAACAGCGCGCGTTGGTCGGAATTGACGTTGAAGTTGAGGTCCCGGCCGGCCGGGCCGAGTTCTTGTTTGACGGCCTTCATGATCTGGTGCCGGTCATGCAGGAACGGGCTATCGCCCGGCCAGACATGCTGGATGATCTCCAGCCCCGGGTCGCCGCCGTGGGAATGGATGGCGATGAGGCGGCCGCCGGGGCCGAGCGCGCGGGCGAGCGGGGCGATCACCCGCTTGGCCTTGAAGTCGAGCGGTGCCCGCGCCCGATAGGGTTGGGATGCGATGACCAGATCGTAGCCCGCCATGGTGCCGCCCGGCCGCGGAATGATCGGGTCGAGCAGGAAGCGATGGTCGTCGCGATAGATGATGAGCACGACCGGACGCTCGTAGACCGGGTTGCCGGTCTTGGCGCTGACCCGCGCCATCCAGTTTTGCGCCAAAAACGGCTCGAGGCTGGCGATCTGCTCCTCGAATTTGTGCGCGGTGGTCCCGGCCAGCGCCACCTCGTGCCACACCAGACTGGAGGCCGCGCTGACCGATTTGACATGCAGCCATGGCGCGTCCGCATAGGCCAGATTGGTCAAGACCAGCGCGGTCGCCGGATGTTCGACAAAGCGGTCGGCCAGCTTCTGCAAGGTGAGGCGCACGTCCTCCAGGCTGATTTCCTTGCCGACCACATAGAACGGCATCGCCGGAAAACGGTCGTGCATCGATCGCAACACGTGCGACAGCACGGTCCCGTCGCCGACACCCGCATCGAACAGTCGCACCGCCGGTGGGCGCGGATGGATGTTGGCAAGCTCCTGCCCAACCCGGCTGGCCACGACCCATTTTTCGCTGCAGGTGTTGACGAACAGCAGATATTTTTGCCGATTGTCGAAGAAGCGGAAATTCCGCTGCGGATCCGGCGCTGCGGCTTCGGGCCGGGCCGCCATGAGGAGGTCGGGCGGCACCGGAGAACTTCGGACCGAGTATCGCGGCGTGGCCGCGGCGATGGCGGAATTCAGCGCGGTGCTTGCGCCGGAGCCCGCGGCGCCCGTCGGCACGAAAGTCGGCGGCGCGTCCACGATGGATGGCGCCAGCGGCAGCGCAGATGCGCCGCGGATGACCACGTCGAGGTGAGTTTGCGCGCCGGCGCCGTTGGCGCCGATGAACGCCCGGACGCGGTTGACCGTGTGGGTGGTCACCCGACCGCCATTGCGCAGCCGGTTGGCAAGTTTACCGTCATTGACGGCGCGGCGGCCGAACGTCGATTCCGCGACCCCGGTGCGCCGGCAATAGTCCGATATTTGCGCCAATAGTTCTTGGGCCGTCATGGTTTGTCTCGTCAAAACCGCTCGGCGCGCTACGGTTGCGCCCACACCCTGCCTGCCCTGCGCGATCCTCGTGCGCCTGCTGCAGCGAAAAAAATCAGCCGGCCGAACCACGGTCAACCACAAAACATCCCACTGTGTTGGTGGGAAAACGAGTGGGCGCCAAGGTCAAGCAGTGAAATGAAGAAAGCAGTTTCTGACGGATTTCCAGAACCACCATCTGCCCACTTGTGAGCAGATGGTGGGCTACAGCCCATAATGCGGCTCGCCGTCACGGTCGGAAGACCTCACGCCACGGGGGACTTCGCGCCCCCCCGCCCCCTGCGGGATACTTGAACCAAGATGATGCAACCTGGTGGAGCCTCGCGGGATCGCACAGGCCGGGATACGGATGGGGCGTCAGCCCCTTTGTTCACGAAAAATGGCGCATCAGCCGGAGCGAAGCGGAGGCAATTCGCCAGCCCCGAAACCGGTTAAAAAGGCAGTCGTGGGAGCATCAGCATAGCGCCGCCGTCTTCGGCGGGACGCGGGACCGACTGCCTCCGGCGAGGGGTGCCGTATGATGCGTCATGGGATCAAAGCCCGAAGGGCGGAGACGCCCTTGCGGCTCCGTGCGCAGCACGACCGGCCCTGAAGGGGGACGCACGACATCGGCATGACTACCCAGAAACCGGACCCAGCCCCGCCAGCTGGCGCTTCGCTATCGGCCATACCCGGACTTGCTCACTGCAAAAGATGTCGGATGGACTGTCGATCTCCGCATTATCGACGCATCGTCCGGATTCTGACCGCTCGATCCTTCCAATTTTTAGGTGGTATCTTTTGACTTGTTTTTTTGATAATGGCCATACTCGTGGCGAGGTAACTTGACGATTGCTGGCAGCCCGAACCGGAGCGAGGCAAGGGAACATCGTTCGGTGTCGGACCGCCATCGGCCTTGGCCCCTCAACCAAGCCTGCCGGACAGTAGCGTGATCGGAGAGCAGCTTATTGACGCAAATCAAGAGCGCGGCCTGCGACGGGAACGCCTGGCGCCAGTGCGCGGCTGAGAGCATTTGGCCCACGGGTGTGAAGTAGCTTCGATCAGAACACCAAGTGCCTCGCACGGCATGGCGCGGAATTTGCCTTTGGGACGGTGCTCTTAACACCCGGCAGAGAGCGTGGCTCCGATCTCAATCTGGCTCTATTCCAAGGAGGTCGGAGCCATTCGGCCCGAGAGGGCCGAAACAAACCTGTCTGAGCGCACGATCGTGCTGACGCAGCCTAGGGCGGCTAAAAAGTATCCTTATGCTATTTTTTTGAGCAATTCTCGTACCATGCGGACGCGTCACCTTAATTAAAATCAAATAGATATGAAAGTTTTATCGCTTGGCATGCGCCTTGAAAGCTTTCCACTAAGGCACCTCCGAGCAGGGTCCGTATAACGAGGGTGCCACGTCCGGCTCCGCGTTGCTGCGTAGAACGGCCGAAGGGGGAAAACACCCATGAAAATCGTGATAGCGATCATCAAGCCATTCAAGCTCGACGAGGTCCGCGACGCCCTGACGGCAATCGGAATGCAGGGCATGACCGTCACTGAGGTCCGAGGCTACGGGCGTCAAAAGGGCCGTACCGAAATCTATCGCGGTACTGAATACACGCCGAACTTCCTGCCCAAGCTCAAGATCGAAATCGCAGTTAAGAGCGATCAGGTGGATAAGGTCATCGAAGCCATTGTTGGGGCCGCCAAAACCGATGAAATCGGTGATGGCAAAATCTTCGTGTTCGGTCTGGAACACGCCGTACGCATCCGCACCGGCGAAACCGACGAAGCAGCGCTCTAAAGCTGTAACCAATGATCCATGGGCAGGAGTTAAACGATGGCTATTCAGTTGTTTTCCCGTGGTTGGCTCGCGGCGCTCCTTATCGCAGTCACGCTCGGCTTTTGTGGAAGCGTCCCACCGTTCAACGCCTCTCACGCACAGGTCCCGGCAGCAGCAGCGCCCGCTCAGGAACCGCCGCCGGCTTGCGAAGCAAAAGTGCTTCTGAAGTGTACGCCAAATTCCGGCGACACCGCCTGGATGCTGGCATCGGTCGCGCTGGTACTGATGATGACAATACCGGGCCTCGGCTTGTTCTATGGCGGCATGGTTCGCAAGAAGAATGTTGGCGACACCGTGATGACGAGCTTCGCCATCACGTGTCTCATCACCGTGCTGTTTGCATGCATCACCTACACGCTCGCCTTCACACCCGGCAGTCCGTACATTGGCGGGCTTAGCCGAGTATTCCTGCAAGGATCCTTAGCGACATCTCCACAGGCGTGGGAAACCCCAATCCACTGGCCTCGACGATCCCGGAGACCGTCTATATCTGCTTCCAGATGACTTTTGCGATCATCACGCCTGCGCTGATCGCCGGCGCATTCGCGGAGCGCATGAAGTTCTCCGCCATGCTGTGGTTCATCGGCCTCTGGGCGATCTTCGTCTACGCTCCTATCGCCCATTGGGTATGGGGACCGGACGGCTTCCTCAACTCGGGGAACGCCGGTGGATTGGTCAAAGTGCTCGACTTCGCCGGCGGTACGGTCGTGCATGTGAACTCCGGCACCGCCGGCCTTATGTGCTGTATCATGCTTGGCAAGCGTCAAAATTCCGCTCCGCCCCACAACATAGTGCTCACCTTTATCGGGGCTTCGCTCCTCTGGGTCGGCTGGTTCGGGTTTAATGCCGGCTCCGCCGTGACAGCCGGTATGCAGGCCGGTATGGCGATGGCGGTCACCCAGATCGCGACCGCGGTAGCAGCCTTGACCTGGATGTTCGTGGAATGGGCGATGCGTGGCAAGCCGACCGTGGTCGGCATGTGCACCGGCGCGGTGGCGGGCCTCGTCGCTATAACGCCGGCATCGGGCTTTGTCGGTCCCATGGGCTCGATGGCCATCGGGGTAGCGGCTGGCATCGTGTGCTACTGGGGCGTCAGCGGGCTTAAGCAAATTTTCAACTACGATGATGCCCTTGACGCGTTCGGCATCCATGCTGTTGGCGGTGCGGTCGGCGCTATACTGACCGGCGTGTTCGCAATCGAAGCATATGGTGGGACGGCCGGCCTGATCGAGGGCAATGCAAGCCAGGTCATCAATCAGATTGTGGGCGTAGCGATCGTGTTCGTCTATGACACCATCATATCGCTGATCATCCTCAAGCTGATCGATTTGACTATTGGCCTGCGGGTCTCAAGGGAAATCGAGAGCGAGGGTTTGGACATTACGCTTCACGGCGAAGCCGTGCAGTGATCTGCGGTTGAATAACTCGCAGCGCCCCGCTCCGAGAGTCCGTCTGCGACTGATCTAACGTCGGGACGAAGGGCGGGGTCGCTGACGCGACACCAAGCACCGCTGCGCGCGACATCATGCATAGCGTCGGAGCGGTACCGGTCGCGCAATTCATGTCATACCAGTCCGCGGACCCGCTGGGTGGCGTCGGAGATACCTCAAACTGTGCAACAAAATCGCGCCAACCATTAGCGCCGCTCCAACCCTGTGCCCTTTGCGGCCGGCGCCCTTGGAGATGCCGCTTGGAGCGAGAGGGTAACGACAAGAGCGAGCGCCAGCAGCGCCGAAACGACCTTCCAGAACAGCAGGGGATTGCGCTCAAGAAGCGGCTGCCTCCGGGGCGCGGCCGGCGCCGCCCGCATGGCACCGTGTTCCAGTTCGAAGATCAACTCGAAAACATCCTGGAAACGATCTTCCGGATTAACCGCGATGGCACGGGCGACGGCCTGATCGAGCCAAGCCGGAAGGTCGGGCCGATAGGCGAGCAGCGGCTTCGGCTTCTTCATCTGCGGATGCGTGAACGGCTCGATCTCGCCATACGGATAGGCGCGGGTGAACATCCGGTAGATCGTCACGCCAAGTGCAAACTGATCGGAGCGCTCATCGCCGGCGGCGCCCGCAAACAGCTCCGGTGCCATATAGCTGGGCGTCCCGGGTGCATGCTGCGCCGGCAGGTCCTCCATGTGGGGTAACCGCGCAACGCCGAGATCGATCAGCTTGAGGCCCGGCACTTGATGATCGCGGACCGTTTCCAGGATCACGTTGTCGGGCTTGATGTCGCGATGGACGATGCCCGCTCGGTGCAGCGCCGCGACGCCCTTGGCGAGCTTTATCCCGTAGTCAACGCCGATCGTAACGGACAACGGTGGCGAACGCTTTACCCGCGCCTCCAAGGTTTCGCCCTCATAGAAGGGAAGCACGACGTAAAGCCTGGTCTGGCGCCCGGCGGATAGTTCAAGCACCTCGCCGATGAAAGGGCTGCGGACCCGTGAAGCGATCCACGCCTCGCGCAAAAAGGCCTCGCGGAGCATCTCTTCCGCGTCGGGCACCAGCTTCGGAAATTTGAGAATGACGCGTCGCCTTTCGTGCGTATCCTCGGCGACGAAAACCCGAGTGTAGCGCCCATCTGCAAGTATGGTCTGCAACGCGAAGCCATCCAGCATGATGCCCGACTTGGGAAGCGGAAGCAGCGGCAGGCTTGCGGTCGCGATTTCGATATCCATCCGGTTGGCGGGCGGCAGGCCGGTGATATCGATCACCAGCACCGTAGCGTTATCCCCGATCCGAGCGGCGATGGCTGCTTCGACGAGCTCGCGCGCCGCTTCTTCCGGCGCGCTGCGTTGCGCCAGTATTTCAGCGATCCGTCGGTCCGGGACACCGCCATGTACGCCGTCGCTGCAAAGCAAATAACGATCGTACATTCTCAGGGCCTCGACCGCATAATCGATGCGGATGCTGTCCTCGGCGCCCACTGCCCGCGTTAGAATGTGCGCCAATCCTCCGCCCATGTTGTGATCGACGGTCAGCCGATCAAGCCGCGCGTCGCGCATGCGGTAAGCACGGGAATCCCCGACATGGATGATGTGGGCTTGGCGCCCACGAAAATCAGCCCCGTCAATGTGCAGGCCATCCCTTCGAGCGTTCGATCGCGGCAGCCGAGCGAATTGATCCAACGGTTGATCGCCTCGACGGTACGGGCGCTGTTGCGCTGGACGCCAAGCATCGGGTTTTGACTCAAATGGCCGTCGATGAACGCACGCACCGCAAGCTCAGCCGCTACCCGCCCACCCTTTGCACCGCCAACGCCATCCGCGATGGCCGCCACAGTACCGAACAGCCCCTGCTGTTCGCGACTGCCGGTGTAACAGGCGACGTAGTCTTCGTTGCGCTCGCGGGCACCCTGCTCGGTCGCAATTCCGAAACGGAATTCGAGCCGGTTCAGCTGGCCGGAAGCCCCGAGTGCTGTGACCTCGTACGTTTTGCTCATGCTCAAGGATTTCCACCATTCACCCTACTGTCCTTGGTCCTTTAGCGCCGTGTCCAAAATATACGCACATTGATGGATTACAATGCAAACCTCTCTACGCTCCAGAGACAAAGCGGGCCGCCATTATTTTGCGATTGCCTCGCTTCCGTGGGCCGTCTCGTGCAAAAAAATACATCAACCGTGCCGATTGCAATTTTTCTGGTTATATTTTCAAATGAACCGTCTGGACGACGATATCGGCTTAACTCGAAGCAGCGAGGCAATCCCACCTTATGATCGACAGGGCGTTCTTTCGCGCGGGGCATATGCCGACGCTGTTGGCATCGTTCTTCTACTTCGACATGAGCTTCATGGTGTGGGTGATGCTCGGTCCGCTCGGCGTACAAATCTCCAACGACCTCCATCTCGACGCGGCCCAAAAGGGCCTCATGGTGGCAGTTCCGCTGCTCGCCGGCGCATTGCTGCGGGTGGTGAATGGTGTCCTAGTCGACCGAATCGGCCCAAAATCTACCGGGCTCATCGGGCAGGTCATCGTCATCCTCGGGCTCCTGTTCGCTTGGTATTTCGAGATCCACTCGTTTGGTCAGATCATTGCGCTCGGTATTGTACTTGGCGTCGCCGGTTCGTCGTTCGCAGTAGCATTGCCGCTAGCGTCGCGGTGGTATCCACCCGAGTATCAGGGCATCGCACTTGGCATCGCAGGCGCGGGAAATTCCGGAACGGTACTGGCGGCGTTATTCGCACCAAGTCTCGCGGCGACGCTCGGCTGGAACAATGTGCTAGGTTTGGCGGTCGTCCCGCTGGGCATCGCACTCATGGTCTATATCGTCTTTGCGAAGGACGCTCCTAATCCTCCACCGGCCAAGGGCTTGTTGGCATATCTCTCCGTTCTGGGCATCGGAGACGCGTGGTGGTTCATGTTCTTCTACGCGGTGACATTCGGAGGTTTCAGTGGCCTCGCATCTTCGCTCACCATCTACTTCAATGCCGAGTACGGACTTAGCCCGATCACTGCTGGGTATTTCACGGCAGCCGCGGTGTTCGCGGGGTCCCTGGTGCGTCCGATCGGCGGTGCCCTTGCGGACCGCATCGGCGGCATCCGGGCGCTTTCGATCATGTACACCATAGCCGCGGCGGCGATCATCATCGCGAGTTTCCGTCTTCCCCAGGCATGGATGGCGCTCATATTCTTTATCGCCGGCATGCTGGCGCTCGGCATGGGTAACGGTTCGGTGTTCCAGTTGGTACCGCAACGGTTTCGGAAGGAGATCGAAGTCATGACCGGCCTAGTCGGCATGACCGGTGGTATTGGCGGCTTTTATCTGGCGTCCAGCCTCGGCTATTCGAAGCAGTTCACCGGCAGCTATCAGGCAGGCCTTCTGGTGTTTGCCGCCTTGGCGGCGCTCGCGCTGGTCGGCCTCTTCAGTGTCAAGCAGCGCTGGCGCACCACATGGGGAGCGGCGCTTGTTTTGGCACGCATTTGATTTCGGGCGAAAGGCATGATCAACGGCATCCACCCGGAGGGACTCGATACCCACTGTCCTTACTGCGCCCTCCAATGCGGCATGCGTGTGGTCCGTGACCACAACCGGTTTGTGGTTGCGACGCGTGATTTCCCAACCAACAAAGGCGGCCTGTGCCGCAAGGGCTTTACGGCTGCCGAGTTGCTCGACGCTCCCGACCGATTGACGACGCCGCTCATGCGCGAGCGAAAGGGCGCCGCGTTATACCCGGTCAGCTGGGAGAAAGCGCTCGATCGGGTGGCCGAGGGACTGCGCGAAATTCGCAGATCGCATGGTGCCGACGCGGTCGGCGTCTTCGGAGGCGGCGGACTGACCAACGAAAAGGCTTACATGCTCGGCAAGTTCGCCCGTGTAGCGCTCCGGACCGGCAACATCGATTACAATGGTCGCTTCTACATGGCGTCCGCCGCAACAGCTGGCTTGCGGGCATTCGGAATGGATCGCGGGTTGCCATTCCCGCTGGAGGAAATACCGGGGGCAGCCGCCATACTTCTCGTCGGCGGCAATCCAGCCGAGACTATGCCCCCGATCATGCAGTATTTCGAAGCGCAGCGCCGACGCGGCGGCCAGTTCATCGTGGTCGATCCTCGCGCATCGGCGACCGCCAAGCTCGCTACCCTGCATCTGCAACTCACGCCTGGAACCGACGCGGCGCTGGCGAACGGTCTCGTGCACGTGGCGATCCAGAAACGCCTGATCGACAGCGACTTCATCGCGGCGCGAACATCGGGCTTTGAACCCCTGCGTCAGGTCGTTGCATCCTATTGGCCGGATCGCGTCGAGCGCATTACCGGCGTCCCGGCTCGAAACATCGTCGCGGCGGCTCACATCATGGGTGAAGCATCCACCGCAATGGTACTGACCGGACGCGGCCCCGAGCAGCAGAGTCAGGGAGTCCACAATGTCCTCGCCTTCATAAATCTGGCGCTGGCGCTCGGCAAGGCGGGCAAACCTAGCTGCGGCTACGGCTGCCTGACCGGTCAAGGCAACGGACAGGGCGGCCGTGAGCACGGCCAAAAGACAGACCAGTTGCCCGGCTATCGCCAGCTCGATAATCCGGCGCACCGCCGAGATCGCCGCGATCTGGGACATCGATCCGGACGAATTGCCGCGATCCGGCCTAACCGCCTGTGAAATTCTTGCATCACTTGGAACCACCATTCGCGGTCTTCTTGTTTTCGGCTCAAACATCGTCGTGTCCGCGCCCGACGCCACGGTCATGGCCGGGCGCCTGGACGCTCTCGACCTGCTGGTAGTGGCCGACTTGTTTCTGTCCGAGACCGCTGCACGTGCCGACGTCGTACTTCCCGTCACGCAGTGGGCGGAGGAAGAGGGCACGATGACCAATCTTGAGGGACGGGTGCTCTATCGCCGGCGCGTGAGGAGGCCGCCCGATGGCGTGTGGACCGACGCGCAAATTCTCAAGGCACTTCCGGACCGCTTGGAGACAGGTCGTCATTTCACCGCGGACGCAGCTGCGACGTTCGACGAGTTGCGGCGCGCCACCGCCGGCGGTGCCGCCGATTACAGCGGCATCACCTATGACCGTATTGTCCGGGAAGATGGGGTATTCTGGCCATGCCCGGCCAAAATCACCCGGGCAGCCCCGCCTGTCCATGAGCGGTTCGCGACCGAGGATGGACGCGCGCGATTTCATCCCGTCGAGTACCAGGATGCGGCCGAACTCCCCGATGCCGACTACCCGTATTTCCTGACGACCGGCCGGGTCCTGGCGCACTACCAGTCCGGAACACAGACCCGTCGGGTAAAAGAATTGGTCGCCGCGGAACCAGAACCGTTAGTGGAAATCCATCCCGACACGGCCCGGAGCCTCGCCATCGCGCCCGGAGACACCGTCCGGCTGACAACGCGGCGCGGGCGCGCTGTGATGAAGGCGCGGCTTAGCCGCGACATCAGGTTGGATACGTTATTCGCGCCGTTCCATTGGGGCGGCGCCGCCCGCATCAACGCGCTCACCCACGCGGCGCTCGATCCCATATCGCGGATACCAGAATTCAAGGTTTGCGCCGTCCGGGTGGAGAAGATCCTTCGCAGTTTCCCCCGCATGCGAAGAAACGCCCGCAGCAGCTGTCTTGCACTGAGGACATGAAAATCATGGAAGCAACACCTCGATTTCTACGTGGTGCACATCCGTTCAGAGGCAGTGGTTACGATAAGCCGACGCCCGTCGATGCCGGGCTCACTTATGTCGTACCATCTGACAAGCAGGGCTCAGCTCATTTACCTGCGCGCTGGCAATTCCTGCAGCGAACCTATCTATCTCGTTTTGCTCCGCGACGGCAAAACCATGCGTTTCTTTCCGATCGGTGCAAAGGCGAGTGAGCATGTTCCGCTCGTCGTCGTCGAAGCCTTTCGCCAGATACCAAACTCGAAGTGCTGCTCGCCGCTCCCGCGGAAACAGGCGGATATCTCGTGTTGGATATAGGAATTTTAGAAATTTGATGGCGCCCTGCAAAGCTCTGCAGCCAGGAACAGACACATGCCAAAGTCGAAACTCGTTGTGGTCGGGAATGGTATGGCGGGTGCCCGCGCGGTCGAGGAAGTGCTCGCCCGCGGCGGGGCCAACCAATTCAATATCGTCATGTTCGGCGAGGAGCCATACGGCAATTACAATCGGATTCTACTATCGAATATTCTTTCCGGTGCGCAGGACGCAGAGCTAGATCTCATCGATCCGCTCGCGTGGTACGGTGAAAACAGCATCACACTGCATGCTGGCGCCCGGGTTAGCGAGATCGACCGCGCCGCAAAGGTCGTCATTTCCGAAAGCGGAACGCGTGCGCGCTTCGACAAACTCCTGATCGCTACCGGCAGCCGCGCCTTTATTCCGCCGATGGCGGGGTTGAATGCACCTGACGGAAAACCGAAGGCAGGCATCTTCGGTTTCCGCACCATTGATGACTGCAACGCCATTGTTGCGATGGCGACGAAGAGCCGGCGTGCCGCCGTGATCGGCGGCGGCCTATTGGGGCTCGAAGCGGCAAGGGGCTTGATCAATCACGGTTGCGAAGTGCACGTCGTACATTTGGCAGGGCATCTCATGGAGATGCAACTGGACGGACCCGGAGGCGCAATTCTAAAGGCGGGCATGGAAGCGATGGGCGTTAACGTTCATCTTAAGAAGCTGACCACCGGAATTCTGGGCGACGACACGGTGACCGGACTGGCGTTTAAGGACGGCACCACGCCTCGATTGTGACATGGTCGTGATCGCAGCTGGCATCAGACCGAATGCAGAGATTGGAATGCGATGCGGGCTCACAGTGGAGCGGGCTATCGTGGTCGATAACCACATGCGGTCGGTCGATCATTCCGACGTGTATGTGGTGGGCGAATGCGCCCAGCACCGCGGCCGCGTCTACGGACTAGTGGCACCCCTTTGGGAGCAGGCAAAAACTTTCGCCGAACATATTACCCGCCGCAATCTGAATGCTGCGTATCATGGTTCAACCGCCACCAAACTGAAGGTCATGGGTGTCGAACTGGCCTCCATGGGCATCACCGAGCCGGCCGAAGAGCGCGACGAAACCATTCAGTTCACTGAACCCAAAAAAGGCACGTACAAGAAGCTGATCGTGCGCGACGGTCGCCTGGTCGGCGGCATCTTGATGGGCGATATCAGCAAGGCGGCGTATCTGATGCAATGCTTGGATCGCGACGCACCACTTCCGGACGAGCGGCTATCGCTACTGTTCGATCTCGGCGTGCCGAACCCAGAAAGTGACGATCGACGAAATGCCCGCCGAGATGCAGGTCTGTAATTGCAACGGTGTCAGCAAGGCCGCAATCGCAACCTGCGTTGCGTCCGGCAAGCGCAGCGCCAAGGCCGTCATGGACGCGACGCGGGCCGGCAAAGGCTGCGGTTCTTGCAAGGGTCTGATCGCTGAAGTCGTCACCTGGCTGTGTGGGGGCGAAGTCGAGGAGGATCCGTCGGTCCACTATTATGTGCCGTCGATCCCGCTCCGTAAGGCCGAGCTCATCAGGGCAATCCCGCGAGCAAAAGCTTAAATCGGTCTCCGCCGTCTTCAGGACGCTCGCAGGTGGCATGGAGGATGCGTCGAACAAACCTGCCTTATCGTCCCTCCTCGCGACGCTATGGCACAAGGAGTACGAGGACGAACGCGATGCCCGCTTTATCAACGATCGCGTGCACGGCAACATCCAGAAGGACGGCACCTTTTCGGTAAATACCAGAAGAGATCGCCGGCGGCGTTTGCACGCCCGCGGGAACTGGAGCGTATCGCCGAAGTGGCCGTCAAATATAATGTGCCGCTCGTCAAGGTAACGGGCGGCCAGCGTATCGACCTCGTCGGCGTTCCCAAGGATCAGCTACCGGACATCTGGCGCGATCTCGACATGCCGGCGGGCTATGCCTGGGGCAAGAGCTATCGCACGTGCAAGAGCTGTATCGGGGCGGACTTCTGCCGTTTTGGACTGGGCGACAGCATGGGCCTCGCCGTCAAGGTCGAGCGGCGCTTCCGCGGTATCGACACGCCCGGAAAGCTCAAGCTCGCAACCGCCGGCTGTCCGCGCAATTGTTCCGAAGCTTTGATCAAGGACGTCGGCGCGGTCGCGATCGGCGACGGCAAGTGGGAGATTTATATCGGCGGCGCCGGCGGCTCCCACGTGCGCAAAGGTGATCTCCTTTGCGTCGTGAACAGCGAAGACGACGTCCTGCTCTACACGGGTCGTTTCACGCAATTTTATCGCGAGAACGCCAAATACAAGGAACGCACCTATACATTCGTTGAGCGGATAGGAATCGAACGCATTCGTGCCGTGGTCGTCGTCGATGACAGCGAAGGGATCGGCGCAGCCCTTGATGCCGCGATGCAGAACTCGGTCGCCGCGACCTATGATCCATGGAAGGAGGCGGCAGCGCCGAAGACCGCGTACCAGTTCGCCTCCCTAATTCCTGTCGGAGGGGACTGACTTGAATAACGCGGTCATAATCGGCCACATTTCCCAAATCCCCCAGGGTGAAGGCCGCACTTTCGATGTTGCCGGCCGACGGCTCGCGGTGTCCACGTGCGATCCGGCAAGGTATCGGAGCCGGCCGAATGTCCCCATATGCAGGGGCCCTTGCCGATGGATTGGCCGGGGGCGCGAACGGTGGTTTGCCCCTCGCGAGCGCAAAGGATTTGCGTACCGGGCTCGGATTGAATGGCGAATGCCGAGCATTCAGGTCTACCCGGCATCGCTCGGACAAGACGGCAAGATCTGGGTGACGGTGCCCCGCTAGTCGGCGTTATGCGCAATCGTACGCGCGGCACGGTTATCGCCAGGCCGCGGCCGGTTAATCGCTTGTTTTGGAGTCCGGGATGAAGACCTTTATTCGGACTGCAGAGATATGGGTGCTTTCGAAGGATCACACGCAGCTCGAATTTGGCGGCGGACTGTATGAGGCTGCCGATGCATTCCGCGACAGCAGTGAAAGCCTGCACTTCGGTTTCGGCGAGGGCCTGCCGGGAAAAGCCTGGGCCGCAGGCCATCCCGTCATCCTGAAGGATTTTAGCGGATCAGGCAGCGAGCGGATCGCGGCCGCAAAGGCGGCCGGGCTGACCTGCGCGGCCGGCTTGCCGGTATTCGCAGGCGAATTTCTGATGGCAGTGGTGGTGTTTTTCTGCGGTGACGACGACAAGCACGTGGGTGCCATTGAGTTGTGGCATCATGACCCAGCCATTTCAAACGATCTCAGGTTTGCCGACGGCTATTTCGGCACCGCCGATACGTTCGAGTTCAACGCCCGCCACGAAGAATTCTTGCGAGCGGAACAGGCATCGGAAATTGGCATCAACCACGGCCTTGGTATTCCATACGCGCCCGTTTCAGGTCACACCTACGTACTGACGTTCCTTGGCGCCCGCAATACGCCCATCGCACGCCGCCTTGAGGTCTGGGTGCCAAACCAAACCGGAGACGCACTGATATTCCATGCAGGCGACTGCGACCAGAACGCAGCACTCGCCATTGAATACGAAGGCACAAAAATCCGAAAGCAGGAAGGGCTTCTCGGTCAGGTGTGGTTAACCGGCATGCCGATGTTGCGTGCGATTGACGCCACCGACCGTACTCCGACCGTGCGCTCTGCCGTCGGGTTGCGGGCCGTCATCGCCATGCCGTTCGCCGGGCGGGAAAATTGAAGGCCGTCATGACATGGTATTTTTCAGTAAATCGTCGTTGCCGGCCGCACGCGGGCACGACTGCCGACGCAGCCGGCTGAGCAACGTCGCAAATCAGATCTGCTACTAGCGCCGGCCCCATCCCCCAGCCGCCGCCAAAGCGGCCGCCGCCACGAATAAGCCTTATGATGAGCAGGAGTATCACCGCGCCGATGGTCGCGTTGATGATGGCCGCCACGATACCGACGCCAAGGTGGATACCGAGTTGGGGCAGCAGCCAGTCGCCAATGAAGGCTCCGACGATCCCGATGAGAAGATCACCGATGAGACCAAACGGGGCGCCTCGCACGATCTGCCCCGCCAACCATCCGGCGACAAGGCCTACCAGCAGTATGACGAGAAGACTTTGGTTCGACATGTACATTTCGCAATCTCCAAATTCATCGACCACTTGCACCCTGCAAACTGCAGCCCACGGACATGAACGTTCCGGCGGCAGTAGCACTACAAACCCGAGCGTTTCGGTCGAAGACTGACCAATATAGCACAAACTCGCCGTGTCGCCGTTGGCATGCGGATAAGCGAGGCCATCACATGAGCCCGCGTGACCCCGTCAACGCTCACATCACGATCCGCTCGATCTCATCCTGCGTGAGCCTTTCCTTGGTGCGATCATAAAGCTTCGTCGTGCGCGGGCTTTCATGCGCCGCCATCGATTGCGCATGTTCGGGGCCATGATGCCGGCAGTCAGCGCGCGCTTGCGGACCATTCGCCAAGCATCAGCCTGAGCCATGGGCTGATCCGAACACCGTTCCGCCGTAGCTGCGTGACGTGCGGAACAGAAATCCCTTCCTATCCTCGCCGATGCCCGCGGCGGCGATGTACGCATGCAGCGCCTCGCGAGCACATGGTGGCACGGCATCATGTGCTGCTTGCCGCCTTTCTCGTGCAGCCAGATCCGCCAGCCAGAACTCTTCGCTGGAGGTCTTCCACTCGCAAACTCTTCGCTTGGAGGTCTTCCACTCGCATCTTCAGCGCCGCCCCGATGCGGGCAAAGCCGTAGCTGAGGGTGGCGATCAGCGCCCGATCGCGGAGATCCCGCGCGGTGTCGGTCGGAATGGTGTCAATCAACCGGCGCCATTCCTGGCCTTCCAGCACCGGCGTCTTGCCGGTCTTCACGACGTGCTTCGGCCCGCGCACCGCCGAGGCCGGATTCGTCGGCACCACCTGGCCGGGGATCAACGAACAGCATCCGCACCGCCCTAGCTGCTGCTTCACGCCGGGTGCCGCATGGGTCTGCTGGAGCGTCTCTATAATGTGGCAACATCATGCGGCCGGATCGCCGGCAGCGTCAGCCCGCGATCATCACACGAGGCGAAGAACCGGCCGCACGCCCGCGCATAGGCGCGCCGCGTGCACGCTCAAGCGGCTCGACCTCACGGGCTACATTCTGCGCAATGTGCTGCCGCAAGCCGAGGCCGATATCCGCGATGCGGAACAGCTTGAAGCTGTCCGAGCGCGATTTCCTGCGCGTCCTCGAACTGCTTGAAAACCCGCCGCCAGCTCCGGCGCGTCTGGTGCGCGCCGCGAGGACCGGCTTTACCCTTCCATGAGTCTGGTTTGGCAAGAAGCACCCCTCGCCAAGCACCATGATCGCACCTCCTTCGACTGCGGCGATGCCGACCTTAACGTCTATCTGCCAAGCTACGCCCGCCAGAACCATGAAGGCGGCGGCGCGAAATGCTTCGTTGCCACGCTGGCGGACACGCCCACGCTCGTCCTCGGTTTCTACACGCCGAGTCCTGGATCGCTCGAATACAGCCGCACGCCGGCGCTGGTCAAAAAAGGCCTCGCCCGCTACGACGTGCCGGTTTTCCGTCTCGGTCGCCTCGCCGTGCATCAAAATTTTCCGGGACGTGGCCTCGGCGGAGCGCTGCTGCTGCGCGCCGCCGCCCGTTGCATCCGTGTCGCGGACGAAATTGGCGGCGTCGGCGTGCTGATCGACGCCAAGAACGATCGGGCGGCGCAATGGTATGCGGGCTATGGCGCGCTCCCAATGCTCGACGCGCCCTTGTCGCTCGTACTGCCGCTCGCCGTCGCAGCCGATGCCCTCAAACGCGGCGCCGCCGAGTAATAAACACACCTCTCAATAACAAGGGAAAATCGTGCGCCGCCCCTTGGCGGCGCTCCGTACGTCGGCGGCGCTTTGCCGCCGACGGCGTAGGGATGGAAGCCCGATAGGGCGGAGACGCCCCTTGTGGCTAAGGTGATCTTGTAACCTCTGTCTCGGCTTTCGATCACGACCTCGTACACATGGTGTAGGGAAATTCGATTAACTCGCGCGTGCCGGCATCATGACCCGGGCGGCCTATCCTCGCCAACCGTCCAACGCGAGCAAATTGATCCGATCGCAAATCCTTGTCACCAACTTGCCGGCGGCCGGTCGGTCGTCTTTGGCAATCCACTCAAAAATGCGCTCAAGATCATCCTCCGCGGACTCGCGGACGATAACCTTCATATGCCATAGCGACGATGCAGTCGCGCGTTGAACTCCGCAAGCGTCATCGATTTCTCGGATTCGTTTCCGCGCGGCGCCCGACCCCAAAGGGCGCACGCGCCCTAACGCGTGTTTATCGGGGCAGTGCGGAGCGCCGCTGCTAGTGCTTCAAATTCATGTCGGTCGTCATTTGCCGAAGACCCTCAGCGGATTTCAGCAGCACCGTTGCGCTCTTTTGTCCATATCGAACTTCTACTGTAACGGCATCACCGCCGGAAGGATATGACCTTGGTGTATGGATGATGCTGATTTCATCAGTCATGGCCTAGCTGTTCCTTCAACTATCCTGTACATTCGCTGTCTTGGCCGCCTGGCTGTAGATAACAACGCCGGAGCCGATACACCAAGGTGCCCCGTAGTCCGCGCCACACCAACCCGCGGTTTTGCCGGTACAAAGCCGCGCATTTTGGATGCCATCCGCCGCGCGCGGACGGCGGGCTTCGCGCCGAAGCAGCAAGGATGGCCGACATGACTGACCGCACCACCATCGTTCTGGTTGTCGCATCGATTGCAATTTTCGCTTTCGCGCATCGAGATTGAACGCGTGAAGGTCGCCGTGGCGAAGCTGGAGCTGGCACGCCGCTGCCGTGAAAAGGGACCCCGCGGCGTAATTAAAGCAAAACGCGAGCCGAGGGGCGGCAGGAAATGCGTGACGACGTAGCTGCGGGAATCGAGCGCAGCGTTTCGCCGTCCCTGTCCCGCAGCCGGATCGTCTCGCGCCGCTGGTGATGGGTAAGCTTCGACTTGCGCCCGAATTTTACGCCTTGCTTAGGTACGAGCTTTGCCAATCTTTTTACGCTCGACTACTTTCGGGGGTGGCACCGCTTTCAAAATGAGGAAGTCGTCCGCCGTTTTGCCGGTTTCGATCGCTGCCTTCAGCCATCGAGGCTTCAATCCACGGCCGGCCCAAGTCTCGCCCGGATTTTCCGGATTGCGGTACTTCGGCGCAACTGGCATTCTTACGCCATTACCGAGGGCTGACTTCGAGCGTGAAGAACCGCCGTGGAAACGATTAAGCTTTGCAAGTTCTGATTCGAGCGAACGGCGCTGTTCGAGAACCTTTTCGTTGAGAACCTCTTCGATCTCTTGATGGAGAGCAATCAGTTCGTCTACGGACCTCGACTCCAATTTCGTGTCGGAGGTGTCGGGCTTGTGGAGTCGGGCCGTTGCTGTTCGTGCCATTCCGTTTGTTCCTTGGGGAGGTGATTCGCTGTAGATATATGACTTTAAGAAAGAAAAGAGAAGCCCGCGCAAACAGAAAGTTGCGGGCTTGATGATGTTGGGACAACATTTCTGCCTGCGGAGCGTTTGTCAGCGACCATGTTTTTGCGGCACTTGTTGATTTGGGATGCTTGCCAGCCATTCCAAAGTAGCTCGGATAGCGATGGTGAATTTTTGGGTGCGTCGCGGATGATCGCTCGCATCGTGGGGCGAGCGCTAATCTTGAGCGGGGGCGCTACACGGTGGTCAGTAGGATCGTCAAAAATAGCAGGGTCTGTGCCCTGCTCTGAGAATTTGTATGTCCAGTCGCCGTTATTGGTCTCTCTTTTGGAGCTAGCGCTGCTTTTTCTTCCCGAGACTTGATCCGCCTCTTGCGTCGTGGCCTGTATCGCGGCGGGGCGTCGGCGTCACTGGGGTAGCTGTGCGGTGCGCGCGGTGGGTGGGCAATGCTGGCCCAGACGCTACGTTGCTTGGCGTGGACAGCGACGCCCGGCCATAGTGACGCAGCCGTGATATTTATCTATTTATCGATGAAATCCCATCGCATGGCGCAATTGTTGCTTCATTTGGGTCGCGTGAACCGGGGCGGTCGGACCTAATACCATCCTACTTTGATGCAATTCTGGCCCGCCGTTATCCACCTTCCCTGTAAGGCAGGGCGGCGTCAATGAACGGAGATAAATTCCTAGCGCGAGCCCGCGAATACATCACGGCCGCGGGCGTAACCACCGATCCGGTGCGCAAGGCAGCTCTTATGGACCTTGCGCACCGTTGGCTGCGGCTAGCCGCTCAAGTAGATGGCAACCTTTGCTGGGAACCGGTGGTTGTTGTCGAGCCGAGCGCTTTGCTGCACGAGCATGACGCTGCATAATGATTGTGCAGCGCATTTTTTATTGACACTTTTATGAAATTGGCAGGGAATGGCTGCAATGCACAAATGAGGGTGCTATGGGCCGAAAGTGGATTGTGCAATCTGAACTGCCGAGCCTTCTCCTCCCGTGCCCACTGTGTGGACACCGGATGGCGATTACGTCCGTGACACCTCTAGCATTCGCAGACCACAACGAACCCGCCGATCTTGAGGATGTAACCCATAGCTGCGTACCGTGTGGCACGGCTGTTATTCGCACCATACGATCGGTCTCTGGCGATGCTGACACGATCACACGGCGCGTCTGATAAGCGCTTGCAGTCCGTCCGGCCAGCGGCGGGCGCTGTAGCCATCGACGCATGCGAACACCAAACGGTGGTCCACATCTTGCCTCCGTTGCGCATGGTATCGGCACGACTGAATACGCGGCCGTTAGAGAAGCTGCGAAACTCGCCGGGGTAGTCCGTGGCAACATCCTGGCGAGCTTTTCCTTCGCTAAAAAGAGTCAATGGTGCTGTCTCTTGCCCGCCCATTGGCGGGTTTTTCTTGACTGCGCTAAGGCGGTAAGCTGATGTGCTAGGTGAGTATGGTCCTAGGCCGAGCAGACATGGCGATGCAGTTGAGCAAAGCCAGGCGTGCGCCTGGCGATCCTTCTCAATCGGGCGCTCGCAAATTAGAGCTGCAGACGGTCGCCGGTTGCGCCGCTGACCGTCTCGCGGAAGATGCGCGTGCATCCGGCGGCCTTCAATTAGGCAAGCTGGCTGGTGAGTCTTGGGCGTCAGTCGAAACGCGGGCGTAGCCGTAATTCATCGATCCATTCTGCAACAGAATTTTGCAACAGAAAAGCCCAATCCGTTCAAGGGTGCGGGGAGTCGGTGCGCTCATGGATGCGGATTCCGACGAAAGCGGACAGTGATTCCGATTGATGGCGGACAGTCATTCCGATGATCGCGGACAGCGTTCCTGTCAACGGGTCGGAGGGATCACGCGGCGGTCGAGGACGGCGTCGGCGATGGTGGGATCGGCGATGACCTCGTGCGAGTGATCGACGGGGAGCTGGTTGGTCACGATGGTGGAGGCGCGGTCGTGGCGATGAGCGGCTCGACACCTCGTCGTGTGTGCTGGGGAACACCTATCGCGCCCGCCGCGCGATCGGAGCGGCGGCTTTCTGACCCAAAAGACCCTGCCTTACCCGTAGCCGTTCAAAGCGATCAAAAGTCCGGCGTGTTCGCGACCGGCATCGGATATTCCTGAAGCGCGAAGGCCTGCTCGTAACAAAAAAAAAAAAAAAAAAAAAAAAAAAAAAAAAAAAAAAAACCAATGAAACCGATGGTGTCGATGACGAGGTCGCCGTTCTCGTAATGGCCGACGATTCGCCGAACCAGGAAGGCTTCGGATTCTGACTGTGGTGTCGCGGTTGAGATAGACCCGGCGCACCTGATGGTCGCGCTCCCAGATCATCCAGACCTCTTGCGCCGTCTGGATGAAATAGAAAGGCTGAAGAAACAGCAATTGACCCGGGGTGCCGCCGGGCCAACACCGGGATTGGGCCGAGAAAGCGCGATGTCCCTTTTTTACCAGTTCGTTGTGCATGCGCATCCGGATGGCCGCCCAGGGGCCGCAGGAGCATCAGCATAGCGCCGCCATTTTCGGCGGGACGCGGGATCGACGGCCTCCGGCGAGGGGTTCCGTATGATGCGTCAGGGGATGGAAGCCCGTCAGGGCGGAGACGCGCAGCGGCTCCGTGCTCTTGCACGAGAGCCCGGCCCCGAAGGGGGACGCCAAGTTACACTCTTGCTTGCACAAAACGAGATTCTTAAGGTCTATTGAATACCAGAGACGCCCCTCGATTTGCCCCAACTGCTTTTTCCTCGGCGCAAGTCGTCTTTTCTACAAAGTCCTCGGCGGGAGGAAGCGATGCCCTTCACAAATATTCAAGCTGCGGGCTGTTGGCCATGTATGCGATGGATATGTACCGGGTAGCGACCAGTTCGCTCGCGCCGGCGCCGGCGCCGGGGTTAACCGCGTCGGGGTGGACGACAGTGGCCTACATCACTGGCAAAGATTCGTTGTTTCCCAACACCAACCAGACCGTCTGCTATGGATATTTGGCAAGACAGGCATCAGGCGAAATGGTTGCGGTCATTCGCGGCACCGACAGGTTCGTCGAGTGGGTCGAAGATGCGATGTTTGCACCGATCCCTTACGCACCGCAAATAGCATTACCTGCCGGATCGGGAGCACTGGAGGTCGAACAAGGCTTCTGGACGCTTTACAAAAGCATGCAGTTGATCGACCCGGCGGGAGTACCACTTGGCGCTCTGGCGCCTACGATTGCGAGCGCCGCCGGGGCGGCCGGAACGGTAACCGTCGTCGGACACAGCCTCGGGGCGGCGCTTGCCACCTATCTGACCCTTGATCTGGCGCGGAGGCCTTGGGACGCGTGTGTCAGCCTGCCTTTTCGCATCACCGCACACGGGAAACCAAGCCTTTGTTGAGCTATTCGACCAGACGATAACAGATTACCGCCTGTTCAACTACATCCTTGATACGTGCCACAAAGCTCTGGTTTGAGCTACGAAGGCGAGGAGTCCAGCACCCGACAAGACCCTTCCGGCACACCTCCGTGCGGTACAAACGTGGCTCATTCTCGCCTCTCGCCGGAACCGCGATTAGTGTGGAAGCCGGTGCCGCCCGATGTTAGTGTTTCGAATATCGGGAGGCCCCCGCATGTCCCGTTTGTTGCCGTTAGTGAATCGCCGCACATTCCTCCGATCGACGGGCATCCGCGCTGCCGCGCTGTGTGCGCCGTCCGTGCTCTGTGCGCAGAACGCCATCATCAGGATAGGTGTGCTGCATCCGGTGTCCGGGGCGCTGTCCTATTCCGGCCAGCAGGGCCGCCTTGGCGCCACCTCGGCAATAGAGGAGATCAACGCGGCGGGCGGCATCAGGTCGCTCGGTGGGGCCAGGATTGAGGCCGTGCTCGGCGACGCGCGATCGACGCCGGAGGGCGGTAATGCTGAAGTCGAAAGGATGAATAGTGCGGGTGTCGTTTCCATCGTCGGCGGCTATGCCAGCGGCATCTGCCTCGCCGCCAGCCAGACCGCGGCGCGCTACGACCTACCTTACATCGTCGATGTCGGCGTGGTGGACAGCATCGTCACCCGCGGGCTGAAGAACACTTTTCGGTTCGGCCCCGGCTTCGGTGTCATCGCCAAAACCGCGCTCGACAATCTGGTGACGATCAACGCGCAAGCCGACAGGCTGGCGAAGACCGTGATGATCGTGCACGAAGATTTGGCGTTCGGCGCAGGGCTCGCCAAGCTCCTCGCCGCCCAGCTGCCTGAGCGCGGCTTCATGGTGCTCGACACGATTTCGCACCCGACACCTATCCGCGACTTCAACAACGTCGCCCTGAAAATCCGGGCGAACAACCCCGATCTGGTTATTCCGGCGAATTACTATAATGAATACGTGCTGCTCGCCCGCACCCTGCAGCAGCAAAAACTCCGACCGAAGGGCATCTATTCGGTGCTTGGCGGCGCCGCCTCATCCTACAAGTTCGTCAAGGAATTCCCCGAGGCCGCCCAATATATCATGGACTGCAATCACTGGTTCGACCCGACAAACCCCAAGGCGCTCAACCTGAAGCGGAAGGTCGAAGCCAAGGGGGAGTTCTACACCTACGAAGTCTACATGAACTATTCCTGCGTCCTTCTGCTCGCCGATGCGCTGGAGCGCGCCCGTAGCGCCGACCGCGCCAAAATCATCGGCGCATTAGAAAATTCCGCTTTCAGCGGCCACGTCATGCCCTATGGCCCGACCAAATTCGTCGATGGCCAGAACCAGGGCGCGGCGCCGGTCAACACGCAGGTGCTCGACCGCGACATCAAGGTGATCTTCCCGGCCGCGTTCGCCAACGCCAAGCCCGTGTTTCCGATGCCGCGGGCCCGATGAAGCCGGCGTGAAGCGCGGTGCCGCGGGTGCCGCCTGGTGGTGCCGTCATGCTGTCGCCGGTCATCCTCGTTCCCGCGGTGCTGAACGGCCTGATGACCGGGGCGATCTATGCCCTCGTCGCGCTGGGGCTGACGCTGATCTATGGCGTGCTGCATATCATCAATTTCGCCCACGGCGCGCTGCTGACCGCGGCGCTGTTCGCGGCATTCTTCGCCCACGCGCTGCTTGGCCTCGATCCCTATTTGGCGGCGGTATTGTTGACACCGCTTTTTTTCACTTTCGGTTATGGCCTGCAGCGTTTCGTGATCGGTCCGGCCGCGCATGGCGAGGATCGCAACATCCTCCTTGTGACGCTTGGCCTCGCCGTCGTCATCGAGAACGCGATGCTTTACGCATTCCGGGCCGACACCCGCACCATCGACCTGCCTTACGCCTTCGACGTCATCGCGGTCGGCAGTGCTTACCTCGCGGTGCCACGGGTCATAGCCTTCGCGGCCGTCGTGGTGGTGGCGCTGGGATTATGGCTCATCATGCAATGGACCGACACCGGCAAGGCGATCCGCGCGGTGGCCGGGGAAAAACTCGGCGCCGAGCTGTGCGGAATCGATGTGGCGCACGTTTATGCGGTAACGTTCGGGCTCGGCACCGCTTGTCTCGCCGTCGCAGCTTGCCTGCTGATCCCGACCTATTACGTCAATCCCGGCGCCGGCAACGCCTTCGTGCTGATCGCCTTCACCGTTGTCGTGCTCGGCGGCATGGGGTCGGTCGCCGGCGCCCTAATCGGCGGCCTCTTCGTCGGCGTGGTGGAAAGCCTGTCCGGCCTTTATCTCGGCGAATTGCTCGGCCAAGTCGGCATTTTTGTCATGTTCATCCTGGTGCTGCTGTTCCGCCCGAATGGTCTGTTCGGGGAACGGACGTGAGGGGCCTGCCGGTGATCGTCGCCGTGGTGGTGCTGCTCGCGGCGGTGCCGCTACTCACAACGTCCAATGTCGTATTGAACTTCCTGGTGACGGCGCTTCTGGTAGCGCTGGCCGGGCAGGGCTGGAACCTGCTCGGCGGCTATGGCGGGCAGTATTCATTCGGACACGCGGCCTTCTTCGGCACCGGCGCCTATGCGACCGCCATCCTGCAGACGCGCTACGGGATCAACGCGTGGGCGGGCCTTGTCGGCGGCGTTACCGCCGGCGCGTTGGTGGGTGCTGCGATCGGTGGGCTGAGCTTCCGCTCCGGCCTGAAGGGGTCGTATTTTGCGCTGGTGACGCTCGCCTTCGCGGAAGTGCTCCGCATCGTCGCGAGCGTCGCCCCAATCACCGGCGCCGGCGTGGGCATCCTGATCACGCTCGACCCGCGCCCCGAGGCGTTCCAGTTCCAGAGCCGCGTGCCGTTCTACGGGATCGCGCTCGGCTTCGTGGGCGTGTCGCTGGTCTTGGCCCACACCATCGAACACAGCCGCTTCGGTGCCTATCTCGTTGCAGTCCGCGAGAACGAGGACGCTGCCAGGGCGCTTGGCGTCGATGCCAACCGGATGAAGGTCTTCGCCATGACCCTCTCGGCCGCGCTGACCGCCGCGGCGGGCTGCTTCTACGCGCAATATTTTTTGTTCATCGACGCGGGCATCGCCTACGGACCGTGGATTTCGGTCGAAGCGCTGCTCGCGCCGGTCATCGGCGGCATCGGCACGGTGTTCGGGCCGCTGCTCGGTGCGCTGATGGTCCGGGCGCTCGGCGAAGCCACGAAGCTTGTGGCAGGCGACGCCCCCGGCCTCGACCTCGTGATCTATGGCACGATATTGATCGTCGTGGTCGCGTTCGCACCGCGCGGCATCGCTGGGCTGCTGATCGGATGGGTGCTGCGGTCGTCTGGCGAAACGAAATCGGAGCGGCGCCGTGGCTGAGCCGCTGCTTCGTGTCGAACATATCTCCTGCCGCTTCGGCGGGGTGGTCGCTGTCGATGGCGTCTCTTTCGATGTCATGCCGGGTCGCATCACCGCCCTGATCGGGCCGAACGGCGCCGGCAAGACAACGCTGTTTTCGATCATCTCCGGGTTCCGCGGCCGGACGCGGGCCGCGTCGTCTACGATGGGGCGGACATCACCGGTGAGCCGCCGCACAGGCTCGCCCGGCGCGGCATCGCCCGCACCTTCCAGATCGTGCGGCCGTTCGCGGGGCTGACGGTGCGCGAGAACATCGCCGTCGGTTCGCATCTCGCGCTTGCTTCGCGTGCCGCGGCGCTGGCCGCCGCAGGCGAGGTGGCGCACGCCATCGATCTCGGCGCGCAGCTCGACCGGCCGGCGGCGGCGTTGACGGAGGCCGGTCGCAAGCGGCTCGAACTCGCCCGCGCACTCGCCATCTCGCCGAGACTTCTGCTGCTCGACGAGGTGCTTGCCGGCCTCAATCCGTCCGAGGTGCTCGACATGGTTCCGGTCATCCGCGCGATTGAGGGGCGCGGCATCACCATAGTCATGATCGAGCATGTGATGCAGGCGGTGATGAGCCTCGCCGCGCATGTCTTCGTGTTGTCGGAGGGACAGATCATCGGCAAAGGCACGCCGCAGGCGGTGGCGGGCGATCCGCATGTCATCGAGGCCTATCTCGGCCGCGGTGCGGCGGCTCGGATCGCCACGGGCGCGCGCCATGGCTGAGCCCTTACTGGCCGTGGCGGGCCTGCATGCCGGATACGGCGCGACGGAGATTTTGCGCGGCGTCGATCTCACGGTGCACTCTGGTGAGATCGTCGCCGTGCTGGGCACCAACGGAGCCGGCAAATCGACGCTCAACCGGGCGATCTCCGGCGTGCTCCGGCCGTGGCGCGGCACCATCCGGTTCAACGGCGCGGCGATAGAGCGCGAGCGTCCGGCCCACATCGTCGCGCAAGGCCTCATTCATGTGCCGGAGGGGCGGCGGATTTTCGCAAACATGACGGTCCGGGAAAATCTCGACCTCGGCGCCTATCGCCGCGGCCGCGCCCGGCGCGACGACAACCGCACCCGCGTGTTCGCGGCCTTCCCGCGCCTGGCCGAGCGGCAGTGGCAGTGCGCCGGCACGCTGTCGGGCGGCGAGCAGCAGATGCTGGCCATCGGCCGCGGCCTCATGGCGGAGCCGCAGCTTCTGATCCTCGACGAGCCGTCGCTCGGACTGTCGCCGCGCCTTGTCGAGGAACTGTTCGCCCTGATCACGGCGATCCATGCGCAGGGGACTGCGGTTCTTCTGGTCGAGCAGAACGTGGTGCAGAGCCTGCAGGTGGCGCAGCGTGCCTATATCGTCGACAATGGCCGTTTCGTGCTGGAGGGACCCGCGGCCGACATCGCCGACGACTCCGACCTTAGGCGAGCCTATCTGGGAATGTGAGCATGGCTGGGGCAGAGGGCGAAGCCTTTGACGCGGGCTGAGAGGGAGGAAACGACCTTAAGGCGCCATCGTTTGATTGCGCCGCTCCGAAGGCAAGCTTCTATGGATGCGTGTCGGTCGGCATGTGGCATGCATGCGAAACTAGAGGACTAAGCGACGGCTCCCCACGTTTGCGTGATTGGGTAGCTTGACGCGGACCGAGAGGAAGGAAAAGCTATGCCGTACCGAAGCTTGGTTGGTGCCGTCGCGTTGACGGCGTTGTCGATGGCGGTTGGGGCGCTCAGGCGGCGGACGGTGCGGCCTATCCCGACTGGAAGGGTCAGTGGACGCGGTTCGTCATGCGCGGTCTTCCCGGCCAACCGTCGCACGACCCGACCAAACCCTGGGGATTTGGCCAGCAAGCGCCCCTCAAGCCTGAATATGCGAAGGTTTTGGAGGACAGTATCGCGGATCAGGCCAAGGGCGGACTGGGCAATTTTCCGACCGCCTGGTGCTTGCCGGCTGGGATGCCGCACATGATGATGGCGTTCGGGCCGCAGGAACATCGTCACCCCCGATACCACTTACATCGTCATCGGTTGGGACGATCATCTGCGGCGCATCTTCACCGACGGCCGCGACTGGCCTCAGGATATCGAGCCGACCTTTGCCGGCTACGCGATTGGAAAGTGGGTCGACGAGGACGGTGACGGCCACTACGACGTGCTCGAAGTCGAGACCCGGGGCTTCAAAGGACCGCGCGCCTTCGACCCGGCCGGGCTGCCGCTTGCGTTCGACAATCAATCCATCTTCAAGGAGCGCTTCTACCTCGATAAAGACGATCAAAACCTCCTGCACGATGAAATGACCGTGATCGACAACGCCCTCACCCGGCCCTGGACGGTCGATAAAAAATACGTGCGCAACCCTAATCCCCGCCCAAACTGGCCGGAATATTATTGCGGCGGAGGAAACGCGCAGGTCTTGATCGGCAAACAGAACTATTTCCTGAGCGGCGACGACCTGCTGATGCCGGCCCGCAAGGACCAGCCGCCGCCGGATTTGCGTTATTTCAAACAATCGCCGAAGTGAGGGGGCGCGCTGGCTCTCGGCGACCGGCGTGCGGTAAAAGTGCCGCCGCCGATTAGAGGCTTAAGCGCCCGATGAACCCCCTCGATCCCGTCACCTTGGCCGTCCTTCACGGCCGCCTCGTCCAGATCGCCGACGAGATGGACGCGACGCTCTATCGCTCGGCGTTCAATCCGATCATTGCCGAGGTGCATGATGCCTGCCACGGCCTCTATCATGCCGAGAGCGGCGCGACCTTGGTGCAGGGACCACCGGCCTGCCGATTTTCGTCGGCGCTATGGCGTTTGCCGTCAAGGCGGTGATCGACAAGGTCGCGCGCGACGGCGCCCTTGCGGCCGGCGACACCTACATTTTCAACGACCCTTACGACGGCGGCACCCACCTCAACGATTTCCGCCTGGTCCGGCCGCTGCTGCGCGGCGGCCGCGTGTTTGCCTGGATCGCCTCGGTCGGCCACTGGCTCGACATCGGCGGTAATGTTCCGGGCAACTACAACCCGAAGGCCACGGAAAGCTTTCAGGAGGGCGTGCCATTCCCCCCGTGAAGCTCGCGCGCGCCGGCGTGATCCAGCAGGACGTGATCGACATTCTTGCCGCAAATTCGCGGGTGCCGCAGTCCAATTTCGGCGACCTTAACGGCCAGATCAACGCCCTCGACCTCGGCGAGAAGCGGTTGCACGCGCTACTCGATGACTATGGTGACGCCGCCATCGAGGCGGCGCTGGCCGCGCTTTGGGCACGCGCCGACACGCTGATGCGCGCCAATATCGCTGCGCTGCCCGACGGCGCCTTTTCCTGCGACGACTTTCTGGACAATGACGGCATCACCGACCGACCGCTGCGCATCTCCTTAGACCTCACGATCACGGGCGACCGCATGACGCTGGACTTTTCCCTCTGCACCGCCCTGCGACGGGCCGCTCAACATTTCGCGCGCGACCGCGGTTGCCAGCTGCTATGTGGCGCTCAAACATCTGTTCACCAACGTGCCGTCCAATGGTGGCTGCCTGGCGTCGATCGATTTCATCATTCCCGACACGACGCTGCTCGGCGTATCGGCGCCGCGCCCGGTAGCCGGCTATACGGAAACCATTCTTCGCGTCATCGACATGATCTCGGCACCTTCGCCAAGGTAGCACCGGAACGCGCCAATGGCAGCCCGTTCGCCACCATCAACGCGCTCTCGCTCTCCGGCTGGCGCGCGCAGCGGCGGCGCTGGATCATGTTCTGCTTCTTCGGCGGCGGCCTCGGCGGCAATCCGGAGGGCGACGGCCTCAACCATGCCAACAATCCGATCTCTACCGCGACCATTCCGCCCGTTGAGATTCTGGAGTCGCTGGATCCGGTCATGTTCACCCAATGGGCGCTGCGGCCGGATTTTGCGGGGCCGGGCCGGCACCGCGGCGGGCTCGGTGCGATCTATGAGATCGAGGTGTTGGCCGAGGACGGCGCCGATGTGTTCCTGATCGGCGAGCGCGGCAAATATCCGCCGTTCGGCGTCAATGGCGGCGGTCCCGCGGCGCTCAACCGCTTCGCCTATGATACCGACGGCGGCGAGGCCACGCCGGCGCTGGTCTCCAAGGTCGCGGACGTAAAGATCCGCCACGGCCGGAAGGTGCGGCTGGAGACGCCGGGCGGCGGCGGCTTCGGCGATCCAGCGACGCGCGATTCCGCCGGTGTCGCCCATGACGTGCGGCTCGGCTATGTCACGCGCGAAGCCGCGCGGCGCGACTACAAGGTCGTGCTGCGCGATGATGGCTCGCCCGATGCGGCCGCCACCGCGCAGGCACGCGCCTGGCCGTGGCGGGGCACAGCGTGCGTGACGTGATCGTCGGGGTCGATGTCGGCGGCACCTTCACCGACCTGTTCATGCTGGACGCCGCGACCGGCCGATTCGCACTGCCAAGGTGCCGTCATGGCGGGGCGACGAGGCGCGGGGTTTCCTCGACGGCCTGAGAACGCTCGGCGGTGCAGCCGGCATCGGCTCCATCGTCCACGGCACCACCGTCGGCACCAACACCCTGATCGAGCGCCGCGGTCCGACCATCGGCATCATCACCACGCGCGGCTTCCGCGACACGCTGGAGATGCGCCGCCGCGACCGCCGCCGCACCTGGGGCCTATGGGGTGATTTCGTGCCGATTGCGGCGCGCGACTTCCGCCTGGAGGTTGACGAACGCATGCTGGCCGACGGCACCATCCGCACGCCGGTCGATGCGGCGCAGGTGCGCGAAGCGGCAAAGCTGTTGCGCGACAAGGGCGCGCAGGCTGTCGCCATCGCCTTCATCAATGCTTACGCCAATGCTGAAAACGAGCGCCAGGCGCTGGCAGCGCTGCGCGCCGTGTGGCCGAACGATTTCGTCACCGCCTCCCACGAGGTGCTCTCGGAAATCCGCGAATTCGAACGGTCATCGACTGCCGCGCTCAACGCATATCTCCAGCCGGTCGTTGCCTCCTATCTCGGCAAGATCGACACCGCGCTCGCGACCGAAAAGTTCTCCGGCCGGCTGCACATCATGCAGTCGAACGGCGGCATCATGTCGATCGCCACCGCACGCAAATTTCCGGTGCGCACAGCGCTGTCCGGCCCCGCGGCGGGCGTTGTCGCCGGCGCGGCGCTGGCCAGGGCTGCGGGCTTCGACAGTCTCATCACGTGCGATCTCGGCGGCACGTCCTTCGATGTGGCCGTCATTGCCGGCGGCAAGGTCGCGATTGCACCGCAGACCACCGTGGATTTCGGCCTCGTGATCCGCACGCCGATGATCGAGATCACCACGATCGGTGCCGGCGGCGGCTCGATTGCCTGGGTGGATCGCGGCGGCCTGCTGCAGGTCGGGCCGGAAAGCGCGGGCTCGGTGCCGGGCCCGGCCTGTTACGGCGCCGGCAACACGCGGCCGACGCTGACTGACGCCCAGGTGGTGCTTGGCCGCATCAATGCCGCGCGGCCGCTCGGCGGCGCGTTGGCGTCCCTTGACGTCGAAGCGGCGCGGCGGGCCATCGTGCGCCATGTCGGTGAGCCGCTGAAACTATCCGCCGACGTTGCGGCCGCAGCCATCGTCCGCGTCGCCGAAGCGCGCATGGCGGGAGCGATCCGACTGGTCTCCATCGAGCGCGGCCACGATCCGGCGCGCTTCGTCGCCATGCCGTTCGGCGGCGGCGGCGCGCTGCATGCTGGCGCCCTGATCCGGGAGATCGGCCTCAAGTCCGTGCTGGTGCCGCGCTTCCCCGGCATCACCTCGGCGCTGGGCTGCGTGCTGGCGGATTCTGCGCCACGACATCGTGCAGACGCTCAACGTCATGCTCGACGGGCTCGATGCCGCCGCGCTGGAACGGCGGATGACAGCGATCGGGCAGGAGGCGCGCGCCGTGATCGCGGCGGCCGGCATTCCAGTCGAGGAGACCACGGTGACCTTCGAACTCGACATGCACTATCTCGGCCAGACCCACACGTTGGCGGTGCCGCTGCCGGCCGGGCCTCCCGATCACCTCGGCGTCGGCGAGACCATGATCCGCGAGGCCTTCGCGGCCGCCTATCTCGCCGCGTTCGGCCGGCTGCTGCCAGGCCTTGCGATCCGCATCGTCTCGCTGCGCGTCGCGGCGATCGGCCGCCGCCCGGCGTTCGACTTTTCGGCCTTCGCACCCGGATCGTCGGCGTCGCTGGAGAAAGCCCGGCTCACCTCCCGCCGCGTGTGGTTCGATGGCGGGTGGCGCGAAACCGAGGTCTGGGCGCGGCTCGATCTGCCGGCCGGGGCAGCGATTTCCGGGCCGGCCATTCTCGAGCAGCCCGACGCCACCGCAGTGATCGAACCGGGTCACACGGGCCGGATCGACACGCTCGGCAATCTGATCGTGGAGCCGGCGCGATGAATCCCGACACGACTGCGCTGATCCTCGGCGATCTGCAGAACGACTTTCTGCACCGCGACGGCGCCTATGGCCGCGCCGGCCAGAGCCATCCGTCCATTGCGGCGCTGCCGGACAGGCTTGCCCCGCTGGTTGCCGCCGCGCGCAACCAAGGCGTGCTGATCGTCGCGACGCTGTTCACACTGGTACCCGGCCGTGACGGCGAGCCGATCGTCTCGCCGCATTTGCGGGCGCTGCGACCGTTCCTTCGAAAAGGCGACTTCGCGCCGAACTCCTGGGGCCAGCAGCTTGTGGACATCCTCTCGCCCGCCGACATCACGGTGGAGAAGATCGCCTATTCGGCGTTCCACGCGTCGCGCCTCGCATGGGTGCTGCGCAAATGCGCCGTCGAGCAGCTGTATTTCACCGGCATCGTCACCAATGGCGGTGTGGCCTCGACCGTCCGCGACGCGCATGTGCGCGAATTCGAATGCGTGGTGATCGAGGATGGCTGCGCGGCTTTCTCCGACGACGTCCATCGCGTCGCGATCGAAGGTTTGCGGCCCGTAGCAAAAATCCAGAGCATTGCTGATGTGACGATGGTACTGAAGCGGTCTTATGATAATGCGTAAGGTATCAGAGACTAGTTTCCTGCGCAACGTGTACAACTCGTTGCGCGACCACAATTGACCGGCTCAGCTCGGACTCAGGGACTGACGAGCAATCCCCTCCCCCGCGAGCGGAGGGAATTGAGCCGCCTAGCCGACCAGTGATCCCAGCACCTTGGAGCCAAATGCCGTCGCCTTCTGGCTTTCCGCGAGCGTGGGCGGGAGCGCGCCGTCAGTTCGCATAACCTGCGAATTTGGAACATCACGCCGCAATTCGCGGCCCCGAGGCCGGTTAAAAAGGCAGTCGCACGCACCGAGACCATCGGAGATTTCTGCACATCTGCAGCGCGTCATTCGACTTCGCGTTCGTTGAACAGTATGGTGGTGGCGCGTTGGCAATCTCGATTGGAGAAGGGTTCTCTTGAGACGGAGGTAGCTATGACCGAAGACGTGAAGCCGGATGAGGCAGGTCAAGAGACGGCGGTATCTCGTCGTGAATTTGGTGCTGTCTCCTTGGCTGCCGGATTGGCAGCCGTAGCAGGCGTTCCGGCCGCCGCGGCCGCTGAGCGCCCACTCACTGAAACCGATGTCACGGTCAAGACGCCGGACGGGAACTGCGACGCGGTGTTCATTCACCCAACGGGAGGGACCTATCCTGGCGTGCTCATTTGGCCGGATGCCTTTGGGTTGCGCGCCGCTATGCGCCAATTCGCGAGGAGGATCGCGTCAGAAGGCTATTCGGTACTCGTCCCGAACCCGTTTTACCGGACCGCGAAAGCTCCGGTGTTCGACAACCCCTCCAGCTTCGACTTCGACAATCCGGCGGATAGGGCGAAGCTGCCGCCGCTGACCGGTCCGCTGAGTGCCGCAGGCGCGGCGGAAAGGGACGCGATCGCTTATGTCGCGTTTCTCGATGCCCAGAAGGAAGTTGACAAGACGAAGAAGATCGGAACCCAAGGCTATTGCATGGGCGGTCCGCTGGTCGTCAAAACTGCCGCGGCGGTTCCGGATCGCATCGGCGCCGGCGCATCCTTTCACGGCGGCGGCTTGGTGACCGACAATCCCAACAGCCCACATCTCCTGGCGCCCAAAATCAAAGCGCGCATGTATTTCGGCATCGCCGCGAACGACGACATGCGGCAACCGGATGCAAAAGACACATTGAAGGTGGCGTTCGCGGCGGCGAATGTGCCTACCGAAATCGAAGTTTACGGAAGTCTGCATGGCTGGTGCGTACCCGACATGCCGTTGCAAAACGGAATGCCGATATACAGCATGGCTGATGCCGAACGTGCCTGGGGCAAGCTCGTCGCTCTTTACAAGACGGCGCTGGCTTGACGGGTGTCACTGGTCGTGTCGCATTTACCTGTGGGACGTTGCCCTGGTGACATACCACGCAGTCGACGGTGTCGGGATCCATGGCGCGGTTGGCGTCGCGCGAGCGAAATTGGCAAATTCGCGGACCATTGATGGCATGTCCGCGCTGCAATTGAGGGCTGACCGATGATCCTCGTCAGGCTCGCCAAGTTCCTGACCGCCGGGTTTCTGGCCGCGATTCCTTTCGCGGTCATGCCTCCTGCTGCGGTGGCCGACCCGAACTTCGCGATTCTGGCATTCGGACTTGTCGGCTCCCAAAGCGTATTCGAAAGCGAAGCCAAGGGCGCCGCCGCCATCCTCGCGCAGCGACTCGGAGCCGGCACCGGCAACGTCATCGCCCGTGCCAACACCAAAACGCGCGGCGATGTGACCATCGAAGCGATCAACGCCGACATCCGATCGGCGGCCGCTAGGATGGATCGTGAGCACGACGTGCTGGCCCTGATCCTGACCTCTCATGGATCGCCCGCCGGGGTCGCGGTGCAGGCCGGCAAGCGCGTCGAAATCCTCTCGCCGCCCGTTCTCGCCGGGTTGCTCGGCGGCGTTGGTGTCCGGCACCGCATCGTCATCATTTCCGCCTGTTACTCCGGCGTTTTTCTCCATCCGCTCGCCAATGACAACTCGCTGGTGATCACCGCAGCCGATTCCGAACATTCATCATTCGGCTGCCAGGACAAGGTGAAATGGACCTATTTCGGTGACGCATTCTTCAATATCGCACTCCGGCACACCGCTGACCTCAGACAGGCTTTCAACGAGGCGCGTGCAATTGTGCGCCAGCGCGAGCTGCACTATCATCTCGTCCCTTCGAATCCCCAAATTGCCGGCGGCAAAAATATCGATGTCCTGCTCAGGGAAACTGGCGGCAGGACGGCGACCAGTCAGCCCTGAAGTGCTACGGAACTCTTGCAATTGTTTCCAATCCGATCCGATGCGGAAGAGCATCTGGGCCGTTAAGGACATAATTGCCGCGAGCATGATGCAATCGGGAAGGGCAAAAGAAGTGTAGTGCAACATAAGACGTGGTTATGTTACACTAATCGCTCGATCGGGCAGGCTCAAGAAAGCGCCCGCGTTATTTTGATTTTCGTTTTCTGCTGCTCAATGAAACATTGCTATAGGTGCGATAGAGATTTCCGAAGTCTCTGGCGAGTTCATAACACAACGTGAGTTTGTGGTCCGCAGCGGACCATGCCGCATTGGGGAATCCGCAAGTCTGCATTTCCAGTGTGATGGGTCTCGGCCACGCAAGAATGTTCGAGGCGCTTCTGGCAACAATTTCAAGCAACTGAATTGAGCGCGCGATTTGAGATGAAAGTGCAAAATCGCCCTTGGCTTCGCCATAGATGACATTGATTTGCATTTTTGGTTGATCTGGCGTGCGCAAATGCGGCTTGAGTGCGGCATCCCACGATCTCGCAGCGGTGGTATAATCTTCAACACACGTGTCCTGACGATCACTCGGCAACTTCGTTTCGGTTGCAAGGTATTTAAATTTTTCCTTGTTGGAGCCGACGATAAAACAAACGATCTGGTAGGCACGTTGCCGATCAAGTCCATGTTGGTCGTAATATTCGATGGTCTCACCCGCCTTTCGGTCGCGAAGGTCCGATAAGAACCAGCCTTTCGCGGCGTTTTCGACCACTTCGTTGGAGAAGTCCGCACCGATACGGATCAGGCGAACGGAAGCGTATGAATCGGCGGCGTCTTCGGCCTTTCCCAGCACCGATAGCTCGAATTCGCTCATCACGGCATGGCCCATTTCGTGAAGCAACGTAAACAGCATGTTGCCTTGAACGAATTCGGCAAGCTTTTGGCGATCCTGTGGCGAGAGGCCCTTGAGACGGGGATTGTTACCGACCTGCTGTAAGGTGGAATCGATCGTCGCCCTGAGATTTTTTATCCGCGGTGGGGGCGAGGGCACCTGCGCGTTTGCCGCCGCGGCCGCAATAATTAAGACGAATAGCAGAACCTGGTAAGCAACACGAAGCCGGTAACCTCCCACTCCGCTCATGGGGCGACCTCCTTTTTGCGCCGCCGTGTTGGCAGCCGACATAAGGGCAGCATGCGCAACGCCGGAGCTTGAGGCGAACCAATCATAGTCGGATTCTCTCCACCTCGTCCTGCGTAAGCCGCTCCTTGGTGCGGTCATAGAGCTTGGTGGTGCGCGGACTTTCGTGCGCCGCCATTTCCTGCGCGTGTTCAAGTGCTCCACCATTGGCCAGATAAGCCGTGATTCCAGTCGCGCGGAAGCTGTGATTGCCGATCGGCGCCATGATGCCGACTGCTGCTGCGCGGCGGCGGATCATGCGCCAGGCGTCCGGCTGCGTCATGGCTTGATCGGATAGCTTTGTGCCGGGATGCCCGCGCGATGTGCGGAACAAGAAGCCTCTGCGGTCCTCCGCAATGCCGGCCGCGTCGATGTATGTGCACAGCGCTTCAGCAAGCGCGTGGTGGCATGGCATCATGTGCTGCTTGCCACCTTTTTCGTGCAGGCGCAGCTGCCAGCCTGCGCCCTGCGGCCGGAGGTCCTCGACGTTCATCTTCAGCGCCGCGCCGATCCGCGCAAATGAATAGGTGAGGGTGGCGATCAGCGCGCGGTCGCGCAAGTCGCGTGCCGTATCGGTCGGGATGGCGTCGATCAGCCGCCGCCATTCGTTGGCATCCAAGACCGGTGTCTTTCCGATCTTCACCACATGCTTCGGGCCGCGCACCACCGACGCCGGGTTGGTCGACATCACCTGACCGGTGATCAGCCAATCGAACAACATCCGCACAGCGGCAAGTTGCTGCTTCACGCCGGGCGCCGAATGGGTCTGCTGGAAGGCCTCTATATAGGTCGCGACATCGAACGGCCGGATCGTGGTCAATGCCAGCCCGCGATCTTCGCACCAGGCAAAGAACCGTCCGCACGCTCGCGCATAGGCCCGACGGGTGTTCGGGTTGCGGATGTTGGCGGTGAAGAATTCCACATAGCGCCAGCCGGCCGTGTCGCCGGCGTCGGCGATCAGCGCCGGGACCAAGCTGGTGGCGTAGGCATCCATCGGGCTCGTGAGGACACCGCCGGGCGCGATGATCGCCGGAAGCTGGGCGGGTGGGTCGGGTTGGTCATCGCATTGGGCCATAGCCCCTTCTCTATCATAAATCTCGCGCAT
>CAWDKL010000020.1:0-7835 GCA_963802745.1 uncultured Alphaproteobacteria bacterium
GGGAACCGCGCGAGATTGATGATGGGTTGCCGTTCAGGTAGCGCATTCGCGCTCCGAACGCCACCTTTGCGATCGCGCAACCGGGATCGGCACTGCCGCCCGCACTGCGCATCAATGTGCGTCGATGAGGCCGGAATCGATCAGGCGGCGATGGAAGGACAGCACCAAACTACGCGGCTCGCACGCATAATAACGCCCGCCGCAGGCCGCCAGCAGCTTGCGCCGTTCGTTGAATGCCTCCGGCAGCGGCAGCCGCGCCGCCTCCAGGATCACCAGTGGCAAATACGGCACATCCAGCGTCTCGACATCGGGTAGCGGCGGCGGCTGGTAGTTGATGCCGTCGACCGCGTAATAGGTGACGTAGCCCGGCCCGTCGGCCGGCAGCACCAGATCCTCGGTGTCCATCGTGTTGTCGAGGCCCAACAACGAGCGGGTCGCAACCGGGTGGTGATCGCCGTAATGCACGATCAGAAAGCGCTCGCCCGGAAACCGTCGCGCCAATTCGCCACGCAGTTCGTCATAGTCGATCTGGGCCATCGCGAGCCGGCGCAGGAACTCGCTCATTTCCGGATCGGTGCCGGGGCCGCCGCCGGGAACGTCGATTTCGGGCATGTAGGTTTCATCGTAAGGGCTGTGGGTCGCCATGGTGAGGATCATGGTGAAGAGCGGCTGCCGGGAGTTCCGCAGATGCCGCGCCAGCTCATCGAGCGCGTTGCCGAAATAGAAGCGGTCGCGCTCGCTGTAGCTCGGGGCGTGCTGATCCGCGGCATCGAACATCTCTTTCACACCGATCGAGGCATAGAACTTCCCGCTCGATACGAAATTGTGCAGCAACGGATACATGACGATATTTCGGTAGCCGCAGCGGCCCAAGGTCTCCGGCAACGTATCGTGCAGTTTGCCGGTCATCAGCGGCTGGACGAATTGCTGCATGCCGCCGAACGACCGGCTCGACAGTCCGGTCAGTACCGAAAACTCCGTCAGCCACGATGCGCCGCCATAGGTTTCCACACGCAACGGGTGCCGCTTGCCGTCATGCGAGAGGAACATCCGGTCGAGCCGATGGTCGTATTGCAGGGTCGGGAAATTGCCCGGCGGCACCACCAACTCCTCGTGGATCAAGATGATATGCGGCGGCTTTGTGACGGTGGTGCATTCCCGCAGCGGCAGCAGCGGAGCCCCCGGCGCCGAAGCGGCCGCCTCGATCAATTGGCCGCGCCACAGGGCTTCCGCGGTCTCGGCCCAGGAGGAATAAAACGACGATAGGTAGAAGCCATCCCAATAATACTGCATATGGCGGCGCTCTCCCTTCAAATCGGCGGCGAGAAGGGAAACCAGCGTGAGCACAACCACCGCAACAAGAGCGCTGCGGCGGCGCACCCGCGTGGTATCGAACCGGTACGCGGCCACGGCCGCGATGGCGCTGGCCATCAAGCCGGCCATGAGAACGACGATGTAGGTCTGGAAGTGCTCCCACAGGAAGCCGATCGTTGACCAGGTACTCAAATAGAACACCATGTCGTAGGCGTGCAGCACCATGCCCATGGCATGTTGTTTTGCCGCAGCTATGGCCGCCGCGATGCCCACAAGCGCAGTGACCGTGACCGCAGCCACCAGAACGCGACGGCACGCCAGCACCACCCAGGCGGCGAGCGTCAAGGTAATCGACGCAACAAAGAACAAGTTGGATGGGTAAGTCTGCCCCCACAAAGAGCTCTCGCAGATCCAAAAATAGCTCGCCATCGGCAACGCGAATAGCGCTGAGGCGCCAACGATGCGGTTTTTCCCCGCAGTGAAATACCAAAACGTCAGCAAGGCGCCAGGGCGCATCCAGCCCGACACGCCGTACCCGACCTTCACCGGCCCCATGGACCCCGCAGAGTCCCTCCCCCCAGAACTCATTGTCACGCCTTTATTTCGGTATGACAGAAATATGACACGGCGGGCCCGGATGCTGCAAGCCGGATTCGTGACAGCGGGTGAAAGGCGGCGGCCTATGCGGGTTGGACGTCCAGCATATCCGTTGCGGTGTGGGCGCTACAGAAGGGCGAGCCGTTCGGCGATCGCGACGAGCCAAATCATCGCCGCGATCAGCAGCGCGAGGGCAACCGCGGCGGAGCCCATGTCCTTGATACGTCCGATATTGGGATCGAGCGACGGCGTAACATGATCCGACAGCTTTTCGACGGCGGTGTTGAGCAGCTCGATCACGATGACGAGCATCAAAACCGCTACCAGCGCGACGCGCTTCCACGGGTCCGGCGTCACCAAGAAGGCAAGCGGGAACGCCAGTGCAAGCGCGATCAACTCCTGGCGTATCGCCACCTCGCCGCGCGCCGCGGCAACGATCCCGTTCCAAGAATAAACGGCAGCACGAAACCATCGCTCCATGTAACGCTCCGGCGATCCACGCCAACGTCTCGTTTGCGGCCACCGGGCCATGGCGCCTGCCGACGGTCAAAGATAAGGGTTATCTCCAAACATGAGGCCGCGCGCCCACCCCATGCGATCCAGTGCATCGCCGAATCGCAGCCAATGTTGCGCATGAGATCGCGAACGACAAGCGGGATCGCAATCATGACCGATCATGACGCGGGGAGAAAATGGTACCTAGCGCTTGGCCTTGGATTAAGGCGATGAACCATGGCAACATGAACGTGGCTGGCCGAACCGTTTGCGTGGCTCAGAGCGGCTCCGCGTTGGCGATTGACCGACGCCGGGGCGGCATGGTCCTATGGTTCGCAACGTTGACGGCGGCCGATCAACGTGGAATGCGGGTTTCGGTTTGACCGGACGCCGAAGGCAAGCCCGGAGCCGCGACAAAGGCGCGCGGTGAAGGGGGTCATCGCGCGTTGGACGAAGCTGGGGCTTGGGACGGACAATGACATTGCCATCGCCAGCCGACCTCGCGCGCTCGGGCACGCTGGAGGAGCTTTACGGCAAGCTCGCCGCGGTCGGCATGGGGCCCGGCTGGAACAAGCCGACGCCGTCGCTGTGGCCGGCCCCGCGCAAGACCTTCGTGCCGGCGCACTGGCGCTACGAACTTGCCCGCGGGGCGCTCGATGCCGCCGGCCGGCTGATCAACACCGCACTGGCCGAGCGGCGCAACCTCATCCTGTTCAACCCGGCGGAAGGTAACACCTATGGGACCGTCCGCACCCTCGTCGCCGCCTACCAGATGATCATGCCGGGCGAATGGGCGCGGGTGCATCGGCACACCCCCAACGCGCTGCGCTTGATCCTGGATGCGGAGCCTGGCACCTACACGGAGGTCGACGGCGAAAACATCGCCATGGAGCCCGGCGATGTGCTGCTCACGCCCAACTGGTCGACCCACGGCCACGGCAATCGCGGCAAGGCCTGCGCGTACTGGCTCGATTTTCTCGATGCGCCGCTGGTGCAATTGCTGGAGCCGATGTTTTTTGAGGCTGTGGAGGAGGCGGGCGGTCAGGAGGCGGCCAGCCGTGACGGTGACGGGGCGAAGGCGGATGCAGGTCGGGAACCGGCCCCGACGACCACCGACTCGCCGTTCGTGTTCACCCTTCGGGAAACACTGCGCCGGCTCGGCGAAGCGCGCCCAAACCCCGGCGGACCTTTCGGCACGCAGGTCGAACTCGGCCATCCGGCGCTGGCGACGACAGCGCTGTACATGATGCAGCTGAGCCCAGGGGTCGCTACCGCACCGTATCGAACCACGGCGAACAATATCTACGCCGTCGTCCAGGGCGCCGGCACCACCACGGTCGATGGCGAGCGCTTCGCCTGGTCACGCGGCGACGTGATCGCGGCACCGGCTTGGCGCCCGCACCGGCACGAGGCCGAAAGCGACGCCATCCTGTTCCGCGTCACCGACGAGCCGGTGATGCAGCGCTTCGGCTGGTGGCGAGAGGAATTCCCCGCGGCGGTGATGTCATGAACATGCCGATTTCCCGCCGCACCTTCGCGGCACTGGCCGCCGCGGCCGCGCTGCCATCGCTTCGCGCGTCCGCCCAAACCTGGCCCGGCCGCATCGTCCGCGTCGTGGTGCCGGCGGCGGCGGGCGGCTCGTCGGACGCGGCAGCACGGCTGGTGACGAACCATTTCCAGGCGGTGTTCCGGCAGCCTTTCGTCATCGAGAACAAGCCCGGCAACGGCAACGCGATGGGCGCCGCATACGTCGCCCAAGCCGAACCGGACGGCTACACCCTGCTGGTGTCCAACTCCGCCTCCAACCTCACGGTGCCGCTGATCGCGAAAAATGCCGGCTACGATCCGGTCGCCGATTTTGCCCACATCGTCATGCTGACCAGTTCGCCCTACTTGCTCGCGGTCTATCCCGGGCTGGGGGTCAAGACGCTGGCGGCGTTCATCGCCAAGGCGAGGTCGGAAAAACTGTCCTACACGGCCGCCAATCGCGGCGGGCTCGGCAATATCGCCGGCGAATATTTTCAGCGCCTCGCAGGCATTTCCATGCAGCACGTGCCCTACCGGGGCGGCGGACCGGCAGTGGCGGATGTGATCGCCGGGCACGTTCCGGCGATCATCCTGCCCGTCACGACGATCGGCGAACAGGTCCGCAATGGCGGCCTAGTGGCGCTGGCCATCACCGCGCCGGTCCGGGCCGCGGTGTTTCCGGACGTGCCGACCTTTGCGGAATTGGGATTTCCCGACCTGGTGCTGGCCTCATGGTTCGGTCTGTCGGGGCCGAAGAAACTGTCGCCCGACATCGTCGCCCGCATCAACCGCGAAGCCCGCGCCTTCCTCAAGGAGCCGCAGATGAAGAAGCTCGCCGAGACCGATGCCTCCGAGCCGCTCGACGCCGACGCCGCCGGCTTCACCCGCTATGTGGCCGACCAGGTGGCCCGCTGGGGCGAGGTCGTCCGCGCGCTGGACATCAGGGGCGAGGAATAGCATCGGCCGTTTCCGAAGTCTCGATACGCCAGCACGCGGACGGCCGTGCCGGTTGCGGAAAGATCGAGCGCCGCGCGGCGTAACAGATGGGTTTTTGTTTCAATCGCATCGGCATAGGTTCTAACCATGGAGCGCCACGCCGGGAAAGCCGACGTGGCATCGGATACGGCTATAAGAGCACGGCTTACAACTCAAGGCGAGATCACCGCGGCATGACGGACATCGGGGCGCTTGAAGAGGAATTGCTGCGGCTCGTCGGCTCGGCTGACGACGAAGCCGCACTCGAAGCCGCGCGGGTCGCCGCGCTCGGCAAGAAGGGCTCGATCTCGGCGTTGCTGGCGACGCTGGGCAAAATGTCGCCGCAAGAGCGCAAGGACCGAGGTCCGCTCATCAACGGCCTCAAGGATCGAATCACCGAGGCGGTGGCGGCGCGGCGCGAGGTGCTCAAGCGCGCGGCGTTGGAGCGGCGGCTCGTCACCGAAACGATCGACGTCACCCTGCCGACCCCGGATAACCCGGCCGACGCCGGGCGCATCCATCCGATCAGCCAGGTCATCGATGAACTCACCGCGATCTTCGCCGACATGGGGTTCGCAGTGGCGGAAGGCCCCGACATCGAGACCGACGATTATAACTTCACCAAGCTGAATTTCCCCGACGGCCACCCGGCGCGGGAGATGCACGATACCTTCTTCTTCAACCCGAAGCCGGACGGCAGCCGCCTGCTGCTGCGCACCCACACGTCGCCGGTCCAAGTGCGCACCATGCTGGCGCAGAAGCCGCCGATCCGGGTGATCTGCCCCGGCCGCACCTACCGCTGCGACAGCGACCAGACCCACACGCCGATGTTCCACCAGGTCGAGGGCCTGGTCATCGACGAAGGCTCGCACCTCGGCCACCTGAAATGGATTCTCGCCGAATTCTGCAAGGCGTTCTTTGAGGTTGACGATGTGAAGATGCGGTTCCGGCCGTCATTCTTCCCGTTCACCGAACCCTCGCTCGAGGTCGATATCCAGTGCCGGCGCGACAAGGGCGAAATCCGGTTCGGCGAAGGCGAGGATTGGCTCGAAATTCTCGGCTGCGGCATGGTGCACCCGAACGTGCTGCGCAATTGCGGCATCGATCCCGATCGTTACCAGGGCTTCGCCTGGGGGCTTGGCATCGACCGCATCGCCATGCTGAAATACGGCATGCACGATCTGCGCGCCTTCTTCGAGGCCGACGTGCGCTGGCTGTCGCATTACGGCTTCCGGCCGCTGGATTTTCCGACGCTGGCGGGCGGGCTGAGCGGGTGAGCAATTCGCTGGGGGCCGCCGTTGCCGCTCCAGCATTTTCGTAGGCCCGTTTCCGCCGTGCACGCCGTAACAAATGCGAGGAGACGCCATGATGATGGGAAAGACCAGCAGTCTGCGGCGCAACGCGCTCAGCTTGACAGTACTCTCGTTCGCGCTTCTGGCCGCAGTTTCAAGTGCGAAAGCGCACGACGAGACAAAGTATCCCGACCTGCGCGGCCAGTGGACTGCGGTCGGCGGCTCCGTGAAATGGATCCCTGACAAGCCGCGGGGTCTCGGACAGGAAGCGCCACTTACGCCCGAGTATCAGCGTATTTTCGAAGACAACTTGGCGGACATGGCGGAAGGTGGCCAGGGCACCGACCCGACCACGTGGTGTCTTTCGCCCGGTATGCCGCGCGTGACCAACGGCTACAGCGAGATCGAATTCGTCATCACGCCGGAGACGTTCCATATCCTTGTGGAGCACGTCCATGACAACCGGCGCATCTTTACCGACGGACGCACGTGGCCGACCGATGCCGAGCCGAGCTTTCTCGGCATTTCCATCGGCCAATGGATAGATACGGACGGCGATGGCCGATTCGACGTGCTCGAAGCAGAGACCCGCAATTTCAAGGGCCCCCGCGCCTTCGACGCAAGCGGTCTCCCGCTGCATGCGGACAACCAGACCGTCGTCAAGGAACGCTACACGTTCAAGAAAGACGAACCGAACGACATCTACAATGAAGTCACCGTGTTCGACCACGCCCTGACGCGTCCGTGGACCGTTACCAAGCACTACCGCCGCAGCCCTATCGACAAACCCTGGTGGGTTGAGGACAACTGCCCGGAGAACAACCCGCATATCCGGATTCAGGGTGAGCCGTACTTTCTAAGTGCCGACGGCTTCATCATGCCTGCAAAGAAGGGCCAGCGTCCTCCCGACCTTCGATACTTCAATCGTCCGGAAAAGTGATGCTCACCACACTTGCCTCTTGCATACCGTCATGCGTGCCACGCGAACTCTAGGCGGCGCGAACCTCAATAGGGCTCGTATATCGAAACTAACAACCTCGCCGACGATACCAATTTCTCCTTGGGTCAATCAGATCAAGAAAATGATGTCCGTGATGTCGGCAGCTTTTCTCCGAGGCGGGCATAGAGGAGAGCTCCTTGACGTGCGTGCTTGAAGCTGACGCCGACATGCAGCACCAGGGATATTTACGGACGCAGATGAAGAGGAGACGAACGATGAAACGGCAAACTCTGTTTTTTAGCATTTTTGCAACGGCGATGCTTACCGTGCCGGCGGTTGCCGTCGCCGAGGATGCGGGCATCGCCGGGGTTCGCTGGAGCCGCAACGCCTTCGGTTTCGAGCCGATGCCCACAGGTCCGCAGCCCGTGACCAACCTGAAGCGGCGTCGGGACGGCACCAGCGACGGCGGAAAGCTCGTCGGCGACTACACCAATCCGATTCTCAAACCGGCCGCCGGGGCGGTGGTGAGGCAAAAGGGCGAACTCGCCAGTGCCGGCAAGGGCTTTCCAAATTTGTCCGACCAATGCCGCAACTATGCGCCGCCGTTCACCTTCGCAATGCAGCTCGCCTTTCAAATGCTGCAAAAGGACGACGGCGACATCACCATCATCTACAACCAGGACGACAATGTCCGT
>CAWDKL010000021.1:0-92064 GCA_963802745.1 uncultured Alphaproteobacteria bacterium
GTACTACTGCGTCATAAAATGCGTTCGCGCCCGCCGTGGAGCCGCGGCACCGCAGCAGGGGCAGCGGGGCAAGCGTTTGACGATGGCGACGATGAGCCGGCGGCGCATGGTGGCGATCGAGTTTGGCATGTGGCGTTCGGGACGCAAGGGTGGGTGCGCCGGGTCGGCGACGGTCGGGAATGGCAGGTTGCGTGCGTCGCCCGGCGCAACGAGGTCCTGAGGGGGGAATCGTCTCCCGTTCGGAGATGAGGAAACCGTAGGCTGCAATGCACAGCGTCGCGTGATGGTGAAAGCCGCGCCAGCCGCGGCCTTCGTAGTGCGCCAGCCCGACCTCCTGCTTGAGCTCTTGATAGTCGCGCTCGATGCGCCAACGCAATTTGGCGGCATCGACCAGATCGTCGAACGGAATATTATGCGGCAAGGTCGAGAGCCAGTATTTGGTCGGGGCCTCCTCGCCTTCGGGCCACTCGATCAACAGCCATTCTTTGCGCGGCTTATTGGGCCGTTCATGGCTGGAAGCGACGTGAACCCGCACCCGCGCAAAGCGCGATGACAGCCCGTCATTGGTGCCTTCCCGCCATGTGATGGTGCGCCAGGATTTCGCCCGCAAACCGAGGGCGAGGTCTTTGACCGAAATCGTATCGGGAGCGTCGCGGCGTCCTTTTTTCGGCGCAAGCCCGCGCCGCCCGCCCGGTTTCCACACCAAGGTTTGCGGCTGGATGCCGGCCACATAGGCCTTCCCCAATTCCGTCACCCCCGCCCGCAGCTTGCTGTCGTGGCCATAGCCGGCATCGAATATCGCCAGGGTGCCGGGGAGGCCCTGCTCGCTGGCGGCGCGGATCATCTCCAGCGCGATTTCCGGCTTGGTCTTGAACACGACATCCTCCGGCACCCCCGCCTTGCGGCGGCGCGCCGCATCATCCGCCCATGAGACCTTCGGCAAGTACAGCTGAAACGCGACCGGCAGGCTCCCGTAATGGTTGGCAAGCGACAGCGACACCGCCACTTGGCAATTCGCCTGCTTGCCCAGCTGGCCGCAATATTGGTGCTGCACACCGACGCTATGGCTCCCCTTCTTGGGGATACCCGTATCGTCGATGATCCACGCCGCGATCGGGCCGTGACGTTCCAAATGCGGCAGCACCAGTTCGCGCACCTTGGTCAACACCGCCGCATCCGACCACGGCGCCTGACCGACGAAGTGCAGCAACGACTGATGCTGCGCCGCCGTGCGCGCCGGCGCCGTCAGCGCCGCCATCGGCTCGACGCTCTTGCGCTCGCCGGGCAGCAACAAGCCGGTGCAGTAATCCCGCAACGGACCCGCCCGATCCGCGTGCCCGATCACCCCGACAAGCTCGCCGACGTAGTGCGCGAACCGCTCTGCAGCCTCTTTGGCTTCGTGGAAAACCATCCCAGCCTCCCCATTCTCGCTGGGAAGAGTCCTCTAAACGATTCGCAAATGTACTACCCTGCGGCTTTCTGACTCAGTAGTACTAGCGGAGGCACCGCGTGCGCTACAGGACCATCGGAACCAGCGATCTCGTGGTCTCCGAGATCGGCTTCGGCTGCGGCGGCAATGCGGGCCTCATGGTGCGCGGGGGCACCGCCGAGCAGGAGGCTGTGGTGGCCCGCGCACTCGAATTGGGCGTGACTTATTTCGACAACGCGCCGGACTACGGCGACGGCATTGCGGAGACCAATCTCGGGCGCGTACTCAAGGCGCTCGGCGCCGGCCGGGGTCTTTCCGCCCCGGTGCTCAACACCAAGGTGGAAATCCGCGCTGAAAATCTCGCCGACGTGGCCGGCCATGTGGTGCGATCGGCGGAGGCGAGTCTGCGGCGGCTCGGCGTCGATCGCATCGATATGTTCCAGATCCACAACGGCCCGTCGCGCCACGACCCGCAGCTTACGGGCCGCGACTATGCGCAACTGGCGATCGCGCATTTTCTCGCGCCCGGCGGGGTGCTCGATGCCATCACGTGCCTCAAGGCCGGCGGCAAGATCCGCTATGCGGGTTTCATCTGTCGCGGCAATGACGGCGCGGAGGTGCGGCAATTGCTTGCCACCGGCGCGTTCCACCTCATCAACGTGTCCTACACGCTGTTCAATCCGACGGCCGGGCGGGCCAAACCCGCGGGGCTCACTGTGACGCGCGACTATGGCGATGTCATCGCGGCGGCCCGGCAATATGGCGCGGCGGCCGCGGTCTACAGTCCGCTGGCGAGCGGCTTTTTGACTGACGACAGCGTCGCCGGCCTCAAGCGGCATGCGCTGGCGCGGGCCTACGACCTCGAAGCGCCCGCCAATTTGCGGCTGCGGCGGATGGCCGGCATGCTCACGTTCCTGGCGCGCGAAAACGGCTGCACGCTGGCCCAGGCCGCATACCGTTTCGTCCTCATGCACCTGGGCGTCGCCACGGCGCTCGGCGGCTTCTCGACCCGCGATCAACTGGAGGAGATCGCCGCCATATCGGGCGCGCCGCCCTTCGAGCCCGACCAGATGGCGCGGCTCGAAGCGCTGTGGCAAGCGGATTTCGCCGCATAGGCGGGGCAACTGGCGTGGTTGCCGCCAGCGCTCAAATCCCGCTGCCGCCGCGTCATTCCGCGGGTTGCGGCGCGTGTTGAAGCGCCACCTTGCTCCGGCGCGAGAACAGGCCCGCCAGCCAGCGGGTGATCACGTAGAACACCGGCGTGAAGATCAGCCCGAAGGCCGTCACGCCGATCATGCCGGCGAACACCGCGGTCCCGAGCGCCTGGCGCAGTTCCGCGCCGGCGCCGACCGACCAGGCGAGCGGCACCACGCCGAAGATGAAGGCGAGCGACGTCATCAGGATCGGCCGCAGCCGCAGCCGTGCCGCTTCGACCGCGGCGGCGAAGCGGTCGCGGCCCTGGTCCTCCAGCTGGCGGGCGAATTCCACGATCAGGATGGCGTTCTTGGCGGCGAGCCCGATCAGCACCACGAAGCCGACCTGGGTGAGGATATTGTTGTCCATGCCGCGCAGAATCACCCCCGAGATGGAGGCGACGAGGCACATCGGCACGATCAGGATCACGGCGAGCGGCAAGGTCAGGCTTTCATATTGGGCCGCCAGCACCAGGAACACGAATGCCACCGCGAGCGCGAACGCAAAGGCGGCGGTGTTGCCGGCCTTGATCTGCTGGTAGGCGAGCGTCGTCCACTCATAGGTGAACCCCTCAGGCAGGGTCTCGGCGGCGAGCTTTTCCATCGCCGCGATGGCTTGGCCCTGCGAATAGCCGGGGGCTGCCGCGCCGTCGAGTTCGGCGGCGCGATAGAGATTGTAGCGCGGCACGCGGTAGGGTCCCGAAATGCTGCGCACGGTGGTGAAGGAGCCGAGCGGCACCGTATCGCCGCTGGCGTTGCGCACCCGGATGCTGAGCACATCGCGTTCGTCGCCGCGAAATGCCCCGTCGGCCTCGGCCATGACCCGGAAGGTGCGGCCGAACAGGTTGAAGTCATTCACGTAGGCCGAGCCGATGAACACCTGCAGCGCGGCAAACACGTCGGGCACGTTGATGCCCAACAGCTGCGCCTTGGCGCGGTCGATATCGAGATAGAGCTGCGGCGTCGAGGTCTCGAACAGCGTGAACACCTGGGTCAAGCCGGGCGTCTGGTTGGCGCGCGCCGCCACGGCGCCGGTGGCGTCGCGCAACGCCTGCGGCCCCTGGCCGGCGCGATCCTCCACCATCATGCGGAAGCCGCCGGCATTGCCGATGCCGGAGACCGGCGGCGGCTGCACCACAAAGACGACCCCCTCCTGGATCGCAGACAATTTGGCAAACAGCGCGCGCGTGATCGCGGCCGCCGATTTTTGCGGATCGCTGGCGCGCTCCGCCCACGGATCGAGGGTCAGGAAGATCGAGCCATTGTTGGGCGCATTGGTGAAGGTCGCGCCGTTGAAGCCCACCAGGTTGACGCCGTGGGCGACCCCCGGCGTGCTGAGCGCAAGATCGATGACACGCTTTTGCACCTCGGTGGTGCGGGCGAGCGAAGCCCCCGGCGGGAGCTGCGTCACCGCGATCAGATAGCCGCGATCGATCTGCGGAATGAAGCCGACCGGCGTCTTGCGGAATTCATTGAGGCCATAGGCGAGGATGCCGACATAGGCCACCAGCATCACCACGGAATAGCGAACCAGCTTGCCGGCCAACGCTCCATAACCGTGGGCCAGTCCGTCGAAGCTCCAGTTGAAGACGCGGAAAAATGCCCGCACCGGCCATTCCCACCAACGTGCCCGGTGGTGCGGGTCGTGCGGCTTCAGCAGCAGCGCGCACATCGCCGGCGACAGCGTCAGCGAGACCACGAGCGAGATCACCGTGGCGCCCGCGATGGTCAGCGCGAACTGGCGATAGAACTGCCCGGAGATGCCGGTGATGAAGGCCGACGGGACGAACACCGCGCACAGGACCAGCGCGATGGCGACCAGGGCGGCCCCGACCTCGTCCATGCTCTTGATCGCGGCGTCGCGCGGCGACAGCCCGGTGGCGATGTTGCGCTCGACGTTTTCGACCACCACGATGGCGTCGTCGACCACGATGCCGATCGCCAGCACCAGGCCGAACAGCGACAGATTGTTCAGCGTGAAGCCGAACGCACCCATGAAAAAGAACGTGCCGATCAGCGACACCGGAATGGCCACGATCGGGATGACCGCCGCCCGCCAGGTTTGCAGGAACAGGATCACCACCAGCACCACCAGGAGTACCGCCTCCCCGATGGTTTCGATGACGGCGTTGACCGATTGCTGGATGAACTCCGTCGGATTGTAGACGATGGCGTGCTTGATGCCGGCCGGAAAGCGCGCCGACAGCGTCTCCATGGTCTTGACGATATTGTTGGCGGTCGCCAGCGCATTGGAGCCGGGCAGCTGGAAGATCGCGAGCGCGACGGCGGGGTCGCGATCCAGGAATGAATTCGTCGTGTAATCCTGCGCCGCAAGCTCGACCCGCCCGACGTCGCGAAGCCGCACCAGGGCGGAGGGGGTCTGCTTGATCACGATGTCGCCGAACTGATCGGGGTCGGCGAGGCGTCCCTGCGTCTGCACCGCGATCTCGAACGCCCCGGCATGCTCGACCGGCTGGGCATTGAGCACGCCTGACGCCACCTGGATGTTCTGCCCCTGCAGCGCCAGCGTCACGTCGGTCGCCGTCATGCCGAGCGATTGCAGCCGGTTGGGATCGAGCCAGACGCGCATCGCGAAATCGCGCCCGCCGAACACCGTGATCGAACCGACCCCGTAGATGCGGGCAAGCGTATCCTTGACCTCGAGGGTCGCGTAGTTGGAAACGAACAGCGAATCGCGCGATTGGTCGGGCGAATACAGGTGCACGACCATCATCAGGTCGGGCGACGCCTTGGTGACGGTGACGCCGATGTTGCGCACGTCGATCGGCAGCCGCGGCGTTGCGATGGCGACGCGGTTCTGCACCTGGACCTGCGCGATATCCAGATTGGTGCCGAGTTCGAACGACACCGCGATGGTAAAGCGGCCATCGGAGGTCGCGTTCGAGGACATGTAGATCATGTTCTCGACGCCGTTGATCTGGTCCTCGATCGGCGACACCACGGTGGCGGCGACCACATCGGCGCTGGCTCCGGGATATTGGCCGGACACGTTGATGATGGGCGGCGCGATTTCCGGATATTGCGCTACGGGCAAGCGGAAGAACGACACCGCGCCAAGAATGACGAAGACGATCGAGATCACGGCCGCGAAGATCGGCCGGTCGATGAAGAAATGCGATATCCGCATGGGTTGCCTCAATCCGCCCTGGCTTGGGGCGAACCGGGCAGCTTCGGCGGTGCCGGCTGCTCCTGCGGCGTGACCTTCTGGTTCGGCCGCGCCCGCATTAGGCCATTGACGATGACGCGATCATCCTCCGCGATGCCGCTCTTGATCACCCGCAGATTGTCGGCCATCTGCCCGAGGGTGACGTATTTCATCCGCACCGTGTTGTCGGCATCCGCCACCAGCACGAATTTACGGGTCTGTTCGGTCCCGATTGCGGCGTCGGGCACCAGCAGGGCCGTGTAGGATGGCGAGCCCGGCACCCGCACCCGGCCGAACATGCCGGGCGTGAAAACGCCATCGGCGTTGCTGAACACCGCCCGGCCGCGGATCGTCCCGGTGGAGCGGTCGATCGCATTATCGACGAAGTCCATGCGGCCCTGATGCCGGAAGTCCGGCTCGTCAAGGAGCTTCAACTCGACCGTGACGCCGCCGGTGCGGCCGGCCATATCGGTTCCGCTCGAGGCCAACCGCTGGTAGCGCAGGTAGGATGCCTCGTCGAAGGTAAACTCGAACCTGATCGGATCCATCGACACGACGGTGGCGAGCAGCGAGGTCGCTCCCGTGGTGCTGCCGGTGATGAGATTGCCCAGCGAGATCCGCCGGTCGCCGATGCGGCCCGCCACCGGCGCCCGCAGTTCGGTGAATTCGAGATCGAGCTTGGCGGTGGCGACGGCTGCCTCGCGCGCCCGCACCGTCGCTTCGGCGACCCGCTTGGCCTGGGTGCGCTGATCGAAGGTCTGCTCCGTGATGGTGCGATCGCGCACCAGCTGGGCGCCGCGATTGAGGTCGGTCTCGGCAAAGACCAGGTTGGCGCGGGCCTGCTCGAGGTTGGCCACCGCCTGGTCGAGGGCGGCCTGGTACGGGCGCTTGTCCAGCGTGAACAGCAGGTCGCCCTTCTTGACCATCTGGCCGTCGGTAAAGTCGATTCGACTCAGGTACCCGGAAACTCTGGCACGGATTTCGACACTGTCGATGGCAACAAACCGCCCGACATATTCGTCGCGATCGATGACGGCACGCTTGACGGGCTTCTCGACCGTGACGGCAGGGGGTGGCGGGGGCGCCGCCTGCTGCCGCGGACTTTCACTGCAGCTTGTCAACGCGAGAACAAAAATGAGCAGGGATGCGCGCGCAGGTCGTGACCGAGGCATGAGGACTCCAAGGATGCAGTGCAGCATAACCAGTGGTAGCTAGACTATCAGCGGAGATAAGCAAGGTGCGGTCGAGCGGCGGGGCCATTTTTTGCGATTGCGAAGAAGTGCTTTGGCTGGGCAACCGCAGCTCCTGGCGCCCTTTCGAGCAGCCGCGTTGTTTCTAGGCGCCTCTGCGGGGACGCCGGCGGACCGGCGAGGCGCGACGTTCCGCGTTCGGCAGCTCAATCATGCGAGGTACTCCGGCGCCGCGGCTGCCACTGATCACTTCCCTTGGTAAATCGGCGGACGGCCTTCCGCCTCAGCGCTGCGGCCCTCCTTAAAATCCTCGGTTCTGTAAAGCGCCCCGTATTGCGCGCTTGTTTTCGACAATGCATCCGCTTCCGCCGGATCGATCACAAGATGGGCGGAGGCCAGTGTCGTCTTGATTCCGAGCGGCCCGCAAGCGGCGATCTTTTCCGCAAATTTAATGCCGGTTTCGAGGGCAGCCGCTGGCGTCGGCGAAACTTCTTGCACCACCCCCATGCGCAGGGCTTCTTCAGCCCCCCAGTGGTCCCCGGTCAGCATATAGCGCATGGCGTTGCCCCATCCTGCTTCACGAACGAAGCGAATGGTGGCGCCGCCGCCGGGGAACCGGCCGTGGGTATTTTCATCCTGGCCGAACCTTGTGTCGGCGGCCGCGACCCGGATGTCGGCGACGAGATGAAGCTCATGGCCCATGTTCCATGTGTCACCGTGCACGACGACGACCAGCGGCTTCGAGAGCCTTGACGTTTTGGCAAGCGGATCGATGGTGTCGCTTGCGGTCGTGCGCGGCCGGCCGGATGTCACAATGGCCGCAAACGCATCGACATCGATGCCTCTGGAGAAATCATTGCCATGACCGAACAGAACGGCCGCGCGCAGCGACGGATCATGGTCGTACTGATAATAGGCCTTAGCCAATGCGGAATAGGCTTCCGGATCGATCCGGTTGTGAATGTAGGGCCGATTGATGCCGATCAGAACGATCTGCCCGCGGCGCTCCACGGTGATCTTGGCGGTTGAACTGACCGGAATATCAGTCATGCGGACATCCCCGGTGGTTTCGATGCCGCTGTCTTTGCCTCGCTCCTGAGCCTGCGCGCCGATTCGGGTGCCCAGCGTCGAGAGGCCGCCCAACGCTGCCGTCGCCTTCAATAAGGTGCGACGTCCCAACAGACCTGCGATATTCATGGTTGCGCTCCGGATGGAAGTCTTCCACGTATTGGCGCGTCAGCGCCGATCGATTGCTTGAGACGTGTCGTCACGCCGGTTGTAGCGCCGGCCTTCGGCCTGACCGGATCGTGATGGCGAGGACCGCCGCGACAAGACATGCGGCACCGGCAACGTAGAAGGCCGGAAGGTAGGTCATGAGCTCGCTCCGGGAGAAGCCGGCGCCGAATGCCGCCGTGGCGGCGCCGATCTGGTGGGCGGCGAAAATCCACCCGAACACGATGCCGGCCTTGTCGCGGCCGAACGTCGCCGCCGTGAGCTTCACGGTCGGCGGTACCGTGGCGATCCAGTCGAGCCCGTAGAACATCGCAAACAGGCTCAGTCCATAAAGCGTGAAGGTCGAGAACGGCAGGTAGATGAGCGAAAGCCCGCGCAGGCCGTAGTACCAGAACAACAGCCAACGGTTGTCGTAGCGGTCGGACAACCAGCCCGACGCGATGGTGCCGACGAAATCGAACACCCCCATCATGGCCAGCGCCGAAGCGGCTTCGACCTGCGGCATGCCGAAATCGGCGCAGAGCGGGATGAAGTGCGTCTGGATCAACCCGTTGGTGCTGAGCCCGCAGATGAAAAACGTCGCTGCCAGTATCCAGAACGTGGACGACTTCGAAGCCAGTGCGAGGGCGCCAAACGCCTGAGAAATGGCGGGCCGTTGACTGCCGGCCCCCGCGGGAGCCACGACGGTCTCGCCCAGCGGTGCAAGTCCGAGGTCGGACGGCCGATCGCGCATGAACAGCAGGACCAGGAGCGCCGTAAGACCGAGGCCGGCAATTGACGGGACAACGGCGCTCCGCCAGCCCGCATGTTCGACGAGCCAGGCTGCAAGCGGCAGGAACACCAGCTGGCCGGTCGCGGAACTCGCAGTCAGTATTCCAAGCACCAGGCCGCGGTGGCGGGTGAACCATCGGCTTGAGACGATGGCCCCGAGCACGAGCGCGGTGAGACCGGTGCCGATCCCGACCACAAGGCCCCACAGCATCAGCAGATGCCAGATCTTGGTCATGAACAGCGCGCCGACGAGCCCCGCCGTGATAAGCAAAACCGCAGAAAGGATGACGTTGCGCACGCCGAACCGTTCGATCAGGGCGGCCGAAAACGGGCCCATCAGTCCGAACAGGGCCAGCCGCAAGGCAAGCGCGGTCGAAATCTCGCCGGTGTCCCAGCCGAACTCTTTGTTGAGGGAGAGGATCAGCGCACCGGGCAGCCCCATGGCACCGGCCGTCGTCAACAGCGTCACGAATGTCACCGCGACCACGACCCATCCGTAATACACGCCTCGGCGATCAAGCAGCGCCGCAATTGTGCCGGCAAGCATTGGTCAAATCTCCACAAGTGCGGTTGCGGGCACTGGATCGCAACCCTGCCGTTGCAGCTGGCGCCACAACGTCATACATTGATGAGCGTCGTCATCATCTAATGATGATCGTCAACATTTTTGTCAAGAGACACCGCGATTGAATTTGGGGGAAATCGCTATGCGCATCAGCAAGGAGGCCGCAGCGGCGAACAAGGCCCGCGTGCTCGACGCTGCCGCGCGCCTGCTCCGCGAAAAGGGATTTGACGGATTGGGCGTGGCGGACGTCATGAAGGAGGCGGGCCTCACCCATGGGGGATTTTACAACCACTTCGGTTCAAAGGAAGATTTGGCGGTCGAGGCCTTGCGGGCAGCCTTCGATACCGCAGTCTCTCGTGCCGCCGGGACGGCTGCCGGAATCCGTTCCGATGCGGAAAGGTTGCAGGCTTTTGGCCATTACGTAGAACGCTATCTCTCAAAGGCGACCCGCGATGCGCCCGGCAGCGGGTGCCCAATGGCAGCGCTGGGAACCGACGCCGCACGGCACGGCGAAGCGTTGAAACGGGAATTTGCCGACGGCGTGGAGCGTTATCTCGAGGCGTTTGCCGACTTGATACCCGATGCGGATGGTGCGATGGATTCGCGGCAAACCGCCATTGTGGTGATCTCCACCCTGATCGGTGCGTTGACATTGTCGCGCATCTGCGCCGGGGTCAATGACGCTTTAAGCGAGGAGATTCTGTCGGTCGTCCGCGGCCGGTTGCTCCAAGCCTGACAGCGCGGCAGGTGCGGCTGCCTGCTCCGCCGGGGCGCGTTCAACGACCAAGAGCAGTCATTCCGGCGCATGGGGAGCGATTTTTTCGTGCACTTCTTTACCGGATTGCTGTTCCGGTTTACACTACGCGTAGTTATAAGACGCGATCGCAGGATCAGCGCAATTTAAGGAGTGGGAGCATGCCCGGCGCGTTGAGGATCGCTTTCGCCGCCATTCTGGCTTTGGCAGTTTCTGCCTTAGCGGCAGAGCCGCTTCGTATTGCTGATCCGGACAAATTTTGCGAAGGAGTTCTGCAATCAATTTCCAAAAAGCCGCCCCGCGAAGTTGCGGAGTTGATTGCCGATACGATCGGAAAACCTGATTTGTCTTCAACGCTGGCAAAGTTCTTGGAAATATTTGAAAAGAAGAATTTTGATTTCGCGAAGAAGGTAATCGACAAAGATTACAACGGTGCACTACGCCAGATTGTTTATTATTCATATGTCGAAAACGTTGGATTTATTTACTTTCGGTTTAACTTTAAGATGACCAGCCGCGGCTGGGTTTTGGCGAACTTCTCGTTCAAGGACGAAACCAACGAGCTGTTTCCAAAGGATTTCACCGAACGATAGCGAGCGCAGTAGCAGCCGCGGCCGTCTGGCCCCGTTGATGCAAACCGCCTGCGTCAGGTCGCAGGCGCCGACGGTGATAATTTGACGCCGCATTGGCCGCTGCGCGTTTAACGACGGCGCCCCTCAGCATTATGGAACCTCACTCCTTCGATTCGGCCGGCGTGCGAGTTCGCGAAACCATTGCCGCCCGAACATGCTAGCGATGGTGATCGCGTAAATTACGGCTCCCAGCATGCCGAGCACCGCCAGCGCGACGGCGAAGCGCGAAGGGCCCAGCGGTTCGGACCACCGCAGCACCGGCCCTGACGCAAGCTGCAACCCCACGGCGAGGATGGCGCCCGCCACGGCGAATTTCAGGGCGGATGTTTTCAATCGCGCGTCCACGGCAAGCAGATGGCGGCGCGTGGCGAACCACACCAGGAGCAAAAAATTGATCCACACGCCGACCGAGGTCGCGAAAGCGAGACCGACCTGAGCATAACGATCCATCAGGAGCACTTTAAGTGCGACATTGACGATGACGGAAATCAGCAGCGCCCTGACCGGGGAGGCGGTGTCGCCGCGCGCCAGGAACGCCGATGAAACCGCGCGCAACAGCACGAACGGCAGCAGCCCGACGGCATAGGCCGCCAAGGTGGCGCCGGCCGCGGCGGCATCTTCGGCCGTGAAGGCGCCACGGGAGAACAGCGCGCGCATGATCAGGTCCGGCACGATGCCGAAGGCGGCGACACAGGGCACCGACAGCAGCAGAGTCAGTTCGATCGCGCGGTTCTGCGCCCGGCTGGCGCCGGCGGTATCGCCCGCCGCGATCCGCCGCGCCATTTCGGGGAGCAGGACCGTGCCGATTGCGATACCGATTACGCCGATCGGCAACTGGTTGAGACGGTCGGCGTAATAGAGCGCCGACACCGCCCCGGCGGCGAGAAAGCTGGCGATGATGGTATCGGCGAACAGCGCGATCTGGGTACCGGCTGAACCCACCACGGCCGGCCCCAGCGCCCGGAAGAAGCGCCGCACATCGCCGTCGAACATGCAGGGCGCGCAATCCCGGCAGACCTTCGCGGCGGCGCAGATCCGCGCCGACCAGCAGGACTTGGAGCCCGCCCGCGATCAGCACGCCCCAGGCGGCCGCGTGGCCGGCACTGGGAAACAGCCTCGCCACCGCGAGCGTCGCCATCATCGACAGATTGAGCAGGATCGGAGCGGCGGCCGGCGAGGCGAAGCGCTGCAGCGCGTTGAGCATGCCGCCGTACAGGGTGACGAGCGACACCAGCAGCAGATACGGAAAGGTGATCCGGGTGAGTTCGACCGCCAGCGCGAAGCGCTTCGGATCGTCGCCGAAGCCCGGCGCCAGCACGGCAATGACGGCGGGCGTAAACAGCAGCGCCACCGCGAGCAATCCGGCCTCCACCGCCAGCAGCATGGTGAAGACGCGATCAGCGAACAGCTTTGCCGCGACGCTGCCATGCTCGGTATGGATTCGCGCATAGGCTGGGACGAAGGCCGCGTTGAAGGCGCCTTCGGCGAAGATCGCGCGAAAATGATTGGGCAAGCGCAAAGCGATAAAGAACGCATCGGCGAGCGGTCCGGCGCCGAGCACCGCGGCCAACATAATATCACGCAAAAACCCGGTGATACGCGAGGCGAGCGTCAGGCCGCCGACAGTGAGGATGCGTTTGAGCATGGGCGGGCAGCCGCTCTATTCCGCGCCACACCGCGGTACATTTTCAAAGCCGCAGCACCTTAAGCGACGCCCAGAAATAAATGCTGCACCCTTCAGCCTCGTCCTGAGGAGCGCGCCGTAGGTGCTCTCGAAGGATGGATGCACGGCACGGACTCGCTGCCATCCTTCGAGACGCATCGCTCCGCGATGCGCCTCAGGATAAGGTCGGAGAAGCGATTTGCGAATATCTCGGCGTTGCTCCAGACCGAATTTCGAGGAGACGGAATTACCCACCCCGGTGTCATGCCCGCGCTTGTCGCAGGCATCCCGGTATTCTGGTGACGGCTTTTCCATCAAACCCGAGATGGCCGGGCCGGCCCGGCCATGACTGTCTCCGTCGGCGACCACCCGTTTAACGGCCCCATCTATTTGCCGACGGCCTGCCGCACCGCCGCGATGATGCGATCTTGGGTCGGCTCGTCCAGATAGGCATGCATCGGGAGGCTGATGACCTCCTCGGCGAGACGGTCGGAAACCGGCAGTCCGTTTTCATCGGCCGGAAAACGGCGGTAAGCCGTCTGCCGGTGCAGCGGTTTTGGATAGTAGATGGCGGTCGGAATGCCCGCGGCCTTGAGCGCGGCCGCAAAGCCGTCGCGCGTGCCGGCCGCGATCTTGATGGTATATTGCGCCCAGACCAACGTCATGTCCTTCGGCACCGCCGGCACCGTCACGGCATCGCCAAGGCCCTGCGCATAGCGCTCGGCAACCCGGTTGCGGGCCGCGATCTCGTCGGGAAATATTTTTAGCTTTTCGATCAGCACCGCGGCCTGGATGGTGTCGAGCCGCGCCGTGAGTCCGATCCGCACATTGTCGTAGCGGTCGGTGCCGTGCCCGTGGACCCGCAAGCTCACCAGCAGGTCGCGCATCGCGTCGTCGTCGGTGAAGATCGCGCCGCCGTCGCCGTAGCATCCGAGCGGCTTGGCGGGAAAGAAGCTGGTCGCGGTGGCGTCGGCCGCCGTACCGATGTTGCGGTTGCCGGTGACGGCACCGAAGCCCTGGGCGGCATCGTCGAGCACGAACAGATTTTCGGCGCGGGCGATGTCGCCGATCGCCTGGTGGTCCGCCGGCAGGCCGAACAGATCGACCGGCATGATCACCCGCGGCACGAGCCCCTCCCGCCGTGCGACCGTCACGGCCCGCCGCGCGCTGTCGGGCGCGATGTTGAAGGTCTCGGCATCGACATCTGCAAATACCGGGGTGGCGCCCAACAGTGCTACCACTTCGGCGGTCGCGCAGAACGTGAACGACGGACAGATCACCGCATCGCCGGGGCCGATGCCCTTGGCCATCAGTACCATCAGCAGCGCGTCGGTGCCGCTGGCGCAGGTTACCGCATGGCGGGCCCCGCAAAACGCCGCCAGTGCGGTTTCGAGTTCCCGCACCTCGGGTCCGAGCACGAATTGACAATGATCGAGCACGCGCGCGACCGCCGCATCGATGCGGCCGCCCAGGCGGCGCCGTTGCGCCGCCACGTCGATGAACGGAATGGGCGCGGAGGCGACCCGGGTGTGCTGGTTCATGAGCGAACGAGCGCTGCGCGGGCCCGCCGCGGCGCGGCGACCGCCACACGGCGCGTGGATTTTGCCGCCAACTCGGCGGGATAAACGCCATCGAGGCACTGGATCGCGGTGGCGAGGCTCGCCACGCCGTCTTCACCGGTCACGGGCGGCGGCGAGCGGTCCCGCACGCATTTGATAAAGGCCATGAGTTCCGCGCGCAGCGGCTCGGCATGGCCGACCGACAGGTGCCGCATCGAGTAGCTGCCGTCGGGCTGGAACCCGTAGCATTCCGTGACCTGCCGGGTCAGGAGATCGCCGATCACGTATTTGCGCCGGGTGGCGACGTGGACGGTGCGCGCCTTGAACGGCGTGAGCCAATTGGTGTTGATGTGCGCGAGCACGCCCGAGGCGGTCCGGAACTGCAGCAGCGCGATGTCTTCGCGTTCCGCCATCGCATTGGAGAGCTGCGGTTGCACCTCGACGATATGCGATCCGGTGAACCAGCAGATCAGGTCGATGTCGTGAACCGCCAAGTCGATGACGACCCCGACATTGGACATCCGCGGCGGGAACGGGCCCACCCGCGTAATCGCGATCGACAGGATATCCTCATTGCGAATGGCCTCGCCGATAGCCTGCACGGCCGGATTGAACCGTTCCACATGGCCGATCATCAAGGTTACCCCGGCGCGGCGCGCCGCCGAAATGATGTCCCGGCCCTCCGCTACCGTCGATGCGATCGGCTTCTCCACCATCACGTGAATGCCGCGCTCGATGCAGGCGAGCGCCAGATCGCGATGCAAATGAGTCGGCGCCGCGATCGAGACTGCATCGAGGCCCAAATCGAACAAAGCCTCGATCGTGGACACCGCCGGGCACCCAAGCGCAGTCCCGACATATTGCACCTGATCCGGGTCCGGATCCGCCACGCCCGCCAGCACGACCCCTGGCATCTCCGCAAGAACCCGCGCATGGTTCGAGCCCATCACGCCCACCCCGACGACGCCCACGCGCAGAGTCGCGTTCGCGGCGGTGTTTACTCTCTGCAACATCAGATTCCGGCCCCTCAAACTGACTTGAGACGGTTCCGGATGCCCCTGTCCCCGGTGTTGCGGACCCGCGTTGACCGCGGCCGCCAGCCTGACACCCGGTGATGCGACACCCGGGAATCGCCAAGATTTTGCCGACCCCTAGCCACAAAGTAGCACAGCTTTCGCCAGGTTGCGACCGCGCCCGTGGATAATTCAAACACGTTTTGATTCAAAGCGTTACCGCTTTGCGAAAGAAACCATTTGTTAACTTTTGGCAACCATTGCGGTCCGGTTTTCGCGGGAATCGGCGCCATGCGCCGCCGATTCGGGCGGGCGCACTATTTGGTATCATAACACGCAAAAAATCCCACTTCTCGCGATTGCGTGTGCCTTGCCGCCCGCGCAATGTTTTGGCACTGATGCGGCGGTGAGCACCGGCAGCCCCATCCTGATCGTCCCTTACATGTGGATTGGCGACTTCGTTCGTTGCCATACCGTCGTACGTTTGTTGCGTGCGCGATTCCCGGACCGGCCGATCGATGTGCTGACCACGCGGATGGTTGCGCCCCTGCTCGACTACATGCCGGACGTACGCAAGGGGATCGTGTTCGATCTGCCGCGCAAGCGCCTCGCGTGGTCACAGCAGCGCGATCTCGGCCGCACGCTGCGCACGGAGCATTACGGTGACGCGCTGATCATGCCGCGGACATGGAAGGCCGCCCTGGCGCCGTTCCTTGCCGGCATCCCGCGCCGCACCGGCTTTCTCGGCGAACTGCGGCTGGGCCTTCTCAACGATATTCGCGGTGGCGAAAAGGCGCTGCCCCGCATGGTCGATCGCTGCGCCGCCCTGGCGCTGTCGAACGGCGCCGCGCTGCCGGCGGACTTGCCGCCGCCCCAGCTGGTGGTGCCGCGCGAGGAGGTTGCGGCGTGGCGCGACCGGATAGGCTTCGCGGCGGACAACCGGCCAGTAGCCGTACTGGCGCCCGGCGCGGTCGGCCCGTCCAAACGCTGGCCGTTCTTCGGTGCGTTCGCCGCCAATCTGGCTCGCGCGGGCTTCGCGGTCTGGGTGGTGGGCGGCCCCGGCGAGGCTCCGCTCGCCGCCGAGATCGCGGGCCACGCCCCGGAAACCCGCGATCTCACCGGGCCGGATTTGCGCAACGCCATCCTGGCGCTGGCCACGGCGGCGGTCGCGGTCTCGAATGATTCCGGCCTCCTGCATGTCGCGGCGGCCATGGGGACGCCCGCCATCGGGGTTTTCGGCCCGACCAGCCCGTGGCATTGGGCACCGCTCAATCCGCTGGCGGGCGTTATCGAAGCCGCAACCGGCGTGCCGTGCCGGCCCTGCCACAAACCGACCTGCCGGCTCCAGCACCATCGCTGCATGCGCGACATCGCCCCCGAGCAGGTCGCCGCCGCAGTGCAGATGATGTTTGAAAAACCACCAAGCCTGACACCTCGGTTACAGGCTTGATCTCGGGCTGCCCCTGCCTGTGTCCCGGGTCGGGCTAACTAGACGGGATTCCGGTCGAGGATCGCGAGCTCGTAGGGTGTGCAAAATCGCCCGGGCGAGGCGGAGGCAGCCGGCACGGCTTCAAATGGCGATTTTGCGCACGCGGTCAGGCCTTTACTCATGATCGCCGCGATCGTGACACCGCGACGATAATAATCATGTGAGGGCCGACCGCGTGCGCAAAATCGCCGTTCGAAGCCGTGCCAGTTGCTCCGCCGTGCCCGCGAGGCGATTTTGCACACCCTACGACCCTGTGATTCGATGCGACCGGAATTTGGTATAACGAACTTGTTCAAGGACCTTCCGACCGCCGTCCCGGTGGGTCCTTTTGGGACCTGGTATCGCTAAGGCCAGCCGCAACCAATTCACTTTATGAGCCCGCGCAGCATAGACATCAACGCAGCGGTGTCGATTGGCTTCGGCAAGAACGGCGCTCCCAAAAAGGCTGCGGGCTGCTGCTGTTTCGAATAACCGGAGACGATCACAAACGGGAGGGCACGGCTGCGCATCGCCTCGGCAATCGGCGCAGCCGTTTCGCGGCCGAGGTTGACATCGAGCACCGCGGCATCGCAACCCCGATCGATGAGCAGTTTTAGCGCCTCGGCGACGTCGGTCGCCGGGCCAATCACCGTGTGTCCGGCGGCGGTGAGCACCTCCACAAGTTCAAGCGCGATCAGGGGTTCGTCCTCGACAACCAAAATGCGCGCGGACACTACAGAATCCCCTCGGGTTTATCCGTTGTGTGGGTGTCGATCTCCGTCACCTTTTGTGCCGGGCAGTCGATTTGCCACCGCAAACCGTCTTGTGGGAAATCAAGTTTCACGGTGGCGCCGAGAGCCAAATTGGCCATCGGGCCGATAACCGTCATGCCAAATCCGCGATAGATCGGCGCCATCACCGGAGGTCCCCCTTGTTCCTTCCAACTCAGTGTAAACCGAGGCGGACCGCTGGTCCCACCCATTTGCCATGCGATGTCGATCGTGCCTACGGCATTTGATAATGCGCCATACTTGCTGGCGTTGGTCGCCAACTCATGCAAGGCCATCCCGATCGTTTGAGCTGCGGCGGCGTTCAGTCGCACGGGTGGGCCTTCAACCATGATGCGATGGCCGATCAAATCCCCAAAGTGGGCAAGCTGCGCCTTGATCAAATCTGCAAGCTCGGCGCCGCGCCAATCGGTGCTGATCAAAAGATCCTGACTGGCGCCGAGCGCCCGGAGGCGTTCCGAAAACCGCTCGACGAAGTCTTTGTGGTTTTTACCCGCCGTCTGACGCGCAATGGATTGAACGACACCGAGCATATTCTTCGAGCGATGATTGACTTCGCGCATCAACAGCTTGATCTGGTCCTCGCGCTGCCGCCGCTCGGTGATATCGACGACCGACGCCACCACAAGTGTTTGCCCTTTCACCTCCATCGGGTTCAGTCCGATCTCGACGGGAAATTCCTTTCCGTTCTTTTGCCTTGCATAGAGGTCGCGGCCGGCGCCCATCGGCCTCGCCTCCGGACGCGTGAGATATTCTTTGCGTAAGCCGAGATGAAGCTGGCGAATCCGCTCGGGCAGGACCCTCTCGACGAACTCGTTGACGAGTTCGTCGGCGGCGTAGCCAAGCAGACCCGTGGCCGCGGCGTTAGCCTGTTTGATGCGGCCCTCATGGTCGGTCGTGAGCATGGCCACCGGCGCCCTTTCGAACAGGAGCCGAAACCGTTCCGACAGCTCATTAAGCTCGCGGGTACGCTCGCTCACGCGTTCCTCGAGTTCCGCGCGCGCTCGTTCCAACTCTTGCAGGGTTTGCCTGTGCGCCATGATCTCCGCCGACAGGCGGTCGTTGGCGATCTGGAGTTCCTTCGGGCTTGGAATGGCAAGCGCTCTCGGGATCAGTGGGAAAATGGCGACGGCGGTCGCCGCCGATATGGTGGCGGTAATCGCTTTCACCCAGCCCTGAAGCTCGTAAATCGGATTCCACAGCGTTATGAAATTGAACACGTGGGTAAATCCGCACCATAGAATGAAAGCCGCAAACATGAACGCGAGGCCTCGGAGCTCGATGTTGGGTCGTTTGCTCACGAAGATCCAGATTGCAACCGGAATGGCAAAATACGCCGCAGAGATCAGTAAATCCGATCCCGCATGGAGGCCAACCAGCCACGGCTTCCACAGCAGGCAGTAGCCGTGCGCCATGTACGACGCCTGGTGGATCATATCGTGAATCACGGCACCGGTCCCCCTCGGCGTTAGTTTTGAAAACAAGGCCGGCGACTTTAACGTTGCAGCGGTCGGATGGTTCCATGCCGCCGATCCCGAGCTGCAGCAAATTTCGGCCGAACTGATTCGTGGTCCGGGCTTCTCCCAGGCTGCGACGGGGGGGGCGTGCGGCTGTTGCTCGATACCGTTGCGGCTCTGCGGCGCACCCTCCCGCTCAAACCGAGGTGTGCCCGACGCCCGGCCTCACCTGCAAATCCTCGCGCCGGGCTTCGGCGAAAGGTACATCGTGAGGAAGCACGAAGGTTGCGGACCGTACCTGCTGCGATTCCGGCGTCAGTCCCGGCGGTGCCGTGCCGGTCGCCAAGGCGAGCGCGGCACGGCGCAGCCGGTGACGCGCCATGATGATGGCGTTGTCGGTGGAGACCAGGTTCTCCTTGGTGCGGTCCTGAATCGGGCCCATGCTCTCCTGTACTGAGGCGTCCTGCATGGCGATCCCGCGTACGCCGCTATAGGTGCGCCCCGCCTTCTGGGCTTCACGGTCGATCAAATAATCGTTGGTCTTGTTGATGACCGGCCGGAAGGTACCCGGGATCAGTTCGACGTGAATGCCGCCGCCGCGGCGCATGACGTCGATCTCGGTTTCGCTGAGCGGGCGCAAGGGATGGTAGGTGAATGTCCACACGAAGCAGTTCTCGTCGTCGATCGGGACGAAGGCATGGGCGTTGAGAGCATTGTCACCATAGGGCGGCACCATGGTGTACCAGGGCATGATCCATTGGGTGATGCGCCAGTAATAGTGGCCGGGCTCGGCCTGGCGGCGCGCGCCGATATAAAACCCGCCGGGCGATTCGATTACCTCGAATTTCGGTTTGCGGTCCTGCTGATAGAGCGCGCCTTTGGTCCCGCGATGCAGCGGATCGGTGTGCAATTCGCCGCTGTGCAGGAACGATACGTGGCTGGAGTCGATGCCGCCTTCCATGGCCTGCAGATAGTTGCACTCCTGCTGGCGCTTGCTGAAATACCTATGCGCCGGGGGCAGTTCCCCCCATTCGAATGCCGGAAGCGGCGGCTGCAGTTCGGGCGGCCCCATATAGGCCCACAGGGTACCGCCGACGTTCAACCAGCGGGTAGGATTTCAGCTTGATCTTGCGGCAAAAGCCGCTTGCCTCCGGCTCCGACGGCACCTCGATGCACTGTCCGGTGTAGTCGTATTTCCAGCCGTGATAGGGACAACGCAGGCCGTCGTCTTCGTTGCGGCCGAACCACAGCGAAACGCCGCGATGGGCACAGAACTCGTCGGTCAGCGCATAGCGGCCTTGGCTGTCCCGCCATGCGAGCAAGCGCTCCGACAGCAGCTTCACTCGCACCGGCGGGCTGTCGTTTTCGGGGAGTTCGGCGGCGTGGAGGATGGGGATCCAATAACGGCGCAGCAATTGGCCCATCGGCGTCGCAGGGCCGGTGCGCGTTACCAGATCGTTATGCTCACGCGTCAGCATCGAGGCGTTTCCATGTCGTATGTCCGCGAACCGAGACGGCCGACGGGGCCGGGCTTGTTCCATTAGTTTGTTTTGTTTATCCTTCGTATTCCCGCAGTTTCCGCATCGTCTTTTTAAAGCGTGCAGCCTATCCTGCGCCGCTCATTTTATCCGATCGGCGGCGCCTAGTTTCGTCGCGCTTTGGCTTCCACGGCCTTCGCCGAGCGTCGCGCACATGAATGATCCATACTTCATCGCCTTCGACTTCATAATAAATCTTGTACGGATAGCGCACGATCGTGAGCTCATAGATCCCCGTTTCATGAAGGGAAAATCAGCAAGCTGCGCGATCCGACGTTCGATGAGGGTCTTGATCGCGCGGGCCGCGACGGGAGAACGTCGGCCAAGGTTTCTAAATATTCTATCAAGATCACACTTGGCGCCCCGCGTATAGCGAACACGCATGACTCGGCTAGCGTGCTACGGCATGTTGCGCGAAGAACGCTGCCATCTCGTCGTCGCTCGCGAATTCGCCGCGGCGCGCCTGAGCCCTTCCCGCCCGGACTGCGGACCGCGTTTCCTCATCAAGCGCAATCAGCCCGCGCTGCCTGGCCGCTATGGAAAACAACATTTCGCCCGCCTCATCCTGCACCGAGTTGGGCAATTCGCGCACCTTCTCGACCGCTTGTTCAAGCATTTTTGTCATCGTGTCTCCGCATTTGCAGGTGTTCGGACGGGAATGCACGCATCGCCGCCGGTGCACATCATGTAAGCAAGATAGCGAACCAGGCCAACGCCTTCCAGCGCATTCCCAACGTCGCCACCGCGGTTTCGGCACAATTCTGCGTCCGGATGCCGCAAAACCCATCGCGGACGTTGATGGGCTTCGCAAACGCTCAGCCCATCCTACCGGTCACGGCCTGTCCCCGATGCTACGGAACAACGCCTCGATGCCGCCGCGCGGATCGTTGCGCACATAGGTCAGGCCATGGGCGCGCATCAGCCCTTGCTCGTCGAGTCCGCGGGAGGCGCCGGTCGCGACCAGCATTTCGGCGCGGAAATCGTCATAGGCAAACGGTTTGCCGGCAAGCCGGCAAACGACCTTGTAGTCGCACGCGACCGGCCCCGGAATTTGCGCGATGCGCGCCGCCTCCTGGCGCACCACTTCGGCATTGGCGAAATATTTTGCCCGGTAGGCCGGATCGAACAGCACCAGCGCCGGCTCGATGCGCAAGGTCGCGACCAGCCGCGCCACCACGACCACAATAACGATCGCACGCGCCGCCGCTTCGCCATAGCGGCGCCCGACCGCCGTGACACCGGCGCGATCGAAGGCAAGGCCGAGGCCGATGGCGGTGGCGATGACCAGGTCGAACTGGGCATTGTCCAGAATGGCCTCGCCGGTCCACTGCGCAAGATAGGCCGCAAACGCCACCGCGACGAAAAGCATGGTGAACCGGGCCGCCCGGCTCGCGGGCTCGGCCGCAGCCCAAATTCCCCACAGCACCAGGGCCGGCAATATCCATTGCAGCCGGCCGAGCCCGTTGATGGCCCGCATCGCCCGGTAGGGCCGCGCGGTCAGCAGGTTGGCCAGGAACGCGTCGCCGAACACCGCCACGCACACCGCGAGACCGAGCCCCGCCGCGACAATACCGGCAGCAGCCGGCATGACGGCGCGCCGCCAGTCCTGCAGGGCGATCCACAGTAACGCCGTCACCGGCACCGCCACGATATTGTGCTTGTAGAAGCCCACAGCCGCCATGGCGAGGATCGGCGGTACCAGCGACTTGCCGCGGGCCTCCCGGCGCAAGAACCACACCAGCGCGGCGACCATCATGGCATGGCCGACCAATTGCGGATCGTCCATGCCGACGAAGCGCGCGAATGACCGCGCCATCACGGCCACGAACCATAAGCCGCCCACGGCGGCCCCCGCGGGTCCGCCGCCCAATTGCCGGATCACCACCGCGATCAGGACACCGAGGACCGCCACGGCAAGAAGCGACAGGACCCGTCCGACATAAAGTGCGTCGCCGAACACCTGCGATAGCCAGCCGACCGCATAGAAAGACAGCGGCGGGTAGTTGTTGACGATGAGCGTATCGGGGGAGGGATAAAGCGGCGCCGCCCCCATGGCGGCATCGGCGTGATAGGCGTTCCACCCCTCGTTCTGCGCGATTTCGATCGGGAAACCGGCCCGCCAAACGGGCCATATCATGAAATAGGCGGCGAGCAGCGCGAGCACCATGATCTGCGCGACGGTCGCGCCGCGGCGTGACGGATGCTCCATTACGTCACTCCGGCGATGCGATCGAACGCCTGCAGCACCTCGGCGGGCTGCGGATCGGCGCCCTTGCCGCCGAGCACGGCCATCGGGCCGGCCCCCATCGGACCGGTCAATCCCGGCTCGCTGTCGATGAAGATGGCGACCAGCGGCACGCCCAGCGCGGCCGCGACATGCAGGAGCCCGGTATCGACGCCGATCACGGCGCCGGCGCCGGCCAGCATGGCGGCGACGGCGTCGAGCGGCTTACCGCCCTGCACCTCGCCCACCCCGGCGGCGGCCGCGATGGCTTCGGCGCGTTCCCGCTCGGGCTCGGAGCCCCAGGGCAGCAGCACGTCGAAGCCGCGCTCGCGAAGCCCGCGTGCGACCGCGACCCAATGCGCCTGCGCCCACAGCTTGCCGGGCTGCGCGCTCCCGTGGATCAGCACCGCTTGGGGCAGCCCCGTGGGCGCATTCGCCACCCGCCCGGCAATCGTCGCACGGTCGATCCCATAATCGATCGCCGCCGGCGGCTCGTATCCGAGCGCCAGGCCGCACAGTTTGCGGTTGCGCCAAATCGCATGCGCCTCCCACGCCACCTTGTGCCGCATATCGTAAAACAGGCAGGCCAGCGGCTCTTTGATGCTGGCGCGGTCATACCCATGCCGGGTGCCGCGCAGGCTGCTGGCGATCAGGCCGGTGCGCAAAAGCCCCTGCGTGTCGATGGCGTCGGCGCAGGGCCGCGACCGCAAATCCTCCCGAAACCGGCCGATCTCCCGCCAAGTGTCGCGCCAGGTGTCGCGCCACGAGCCAGGCTTCGCCAGGCGCTTTCGCCACCGCCTGGAGGCGACCGGGATGACCTCGTCGATGCCGGGATGCAGGCGCGCCAGCGGCGCATAGGTTTCCTCGACGATCCAGGACAGCCGGGCATCCGGCACATGCCGTCGCACATCGGTCACCGCCGGCATGTGGTGAACGACATCGCCGAGCGATGAGGTCTTGATGAAGAGAATCTCGGCCATGGTTCGGGACGGCACCGTTCCCGGTTCGACGCTGCCACCGGCTGATAGCGGCCGGCCCGACGTTTGTCACGCTGGCGGACGTGAACCAAACGGCTCGCGCGGTAGGAGGCTGCGGCGTGCGGCAGGACGTGGCAATGAGGACCAGACCGATGGAGCGCTTACCACAGGTTGACTAGGCGGTACCGATGCACGTTGCCCATCCCGGTTCCTTCTGTCGAGGCGTCCGGACGCCAACCGCCCGAGCCCGAATCCAGGTTATCAACGGTAAACTCTGGAAAGAAGAGAATTTGGTTTTCCAACGTTGCGACACAAAACCGACTGCAACATTTTCCAGGCGACACCACGACCTGGTCAAGCTTTAAAACCTGTTAATGTTTCCCGAAGGTCCATCCCCACTGGTTCTGTCGGCTGTATTCCGTAAACACTCAAGAGGAGCCCGAGCGCCACGTCGAAGTAGGCTTCGCTTTTACGAAAATCCGCATACACTCGACCATGCAGCAAGTGAGGAAAGGACAACTCTTCCGTTCCTTCCAGTAGCACGGGGAGCACGCTTTCCTTCTGCGCTTCGGTTCCGATCATGCGCTTGCCAATCAGGTCGCCTCCGTAGCGATGCTAAAGCTCCGCATCGGATCTTCGTTGTCGTACTTCTTTCGGTAGAGAGGAGTTCCCACGACAATGACGCGATCGCTCTTAGCCACGCGCTCCACGAATTGCGGTACGCTTGCGCCTATACGTGCATTTTCCCACCGGTCAGCACGACGTTTACGCGCTTTTGCAGGTCGGTCGCTAGCGACTTCTCAACCACCGCCGTGGTCGGGGTGACCCCAAGCATAGCTGATGAAACATTCCGGCGTGGTGATCTTTTGATCCTTTGCATAGTTCTTCAGGCGGAACAGCACTTGCTCGAATTGGGAGCGCGCGTCCGCAGCGCGGCGATTCGCTTCCACGGCTTCGGCCTGCCGGCGCGTGAGTTGAATGGGTTGGTCGGCCTTTGGCAACCCAATCTTCTCGCCGCAGCGGTTGCAGAAAGCGAAGTTGGCGCCACTGGTCATCTGCTCACGGACCACTGCGCGATTAAGGAGGTGTCCATTCATGCAGGCCACAGGTTCAAAGCGGCGCACTGTCAAACTGCGGCGGCCCAAGAAACTCTCGAACAGACCTTGGAACAGCATCCGCACCGGAGCGGCTGTGCTGGCGCCGAAGTAGAGCACCAAATCCAATTCGCCCGCCCGCTCTGCATCCAAGCGGAAGCTGCACACCTCACCGTTGCCCATCTCGTAGCGGGCATGGTTCCACCATTGGTTCGTGCGGCCGAACGTCTGCGTGTAGCAAATCAGCTCGACCAGCGAGGCATGCACGTTTCCAAAGCGCCGCTGACGGTGAGGCCGGACCGTCCGCCACCTGCATCGCGTCGTCCTCATCCGCCGTTGAGATTGATGAACTCCGGAAAAATGAGATAGGCGCGACCAGGCAACGGATCGGTTTGCGAAAACAAATATTATGGTCTAAGAACAGAGCGGTAACCGAATCCAGCAGATTGTCCCTCTCCGCTACAGCGAACTGCTTGAGTTCCGGATACTTGTAGCCGTGGGATAGGATCCGCTTCTTCCTCCAGTGAGCCCAGTCCCTTACGGTTGCGACGCGCCTCCAACACGAACGATGCCGCCAGATTATTGAGCAATTCAGGCACGAGCAGGATGCGGGGTTCGCCACGCGAGGTATTCAAGCGGGTTACATAGCCGTGTGTCGCCAGATGGCCGACGGCGGTCAACATCTCTTCGTCGCCAAACTTCCACTTGCGATCGGTCTTTGACAGGCGCCAGCGAAGTTCATCTGGTCTCAAGATCATCTTTCGTCGGCGGGTGTTCTCTTTCAGCTCGAGGACAAAATCTTTGATTTGCTGAAGGTCTCGGTCGTTACAGTCGCCGGTTTGTCATCCCAAGAAATCAGACCTTGCATGCGTCGGACAAGTTCCTCTATGCCTTCGCCTGTTTTGGCGCTGGTTAGTATGTGGACCTTGATTTCACGCCTTTTACAAAAGGTATCGAGCTCTTCCCGCGTCAGTCGGGGCGATCCGCGGTCAGAGCGCGCAGCGATTAACATCGCCGGTATCTCGACAACATCCTGCGCACCAACCTTCAACTGCTTCAGCCAAAATGCGACGCCACGCAATGGGTCATCATAACGACTAGGGTCAAAGAGCACGAGTGCCGAAATCCGTATCGTAAAGAAATAGCGCATGAATGAGCCGGTAATCATCCTGCCCAGCAAGATCCCACAAGACGGCCTCGCATTGCGCGCCATCGTTCCGTTGCTTGCTGAGCTGATTTAACAGCCAGAACTGTTGGCCGTGCGTCGAAGCATGCTCTTTGAACGCACCATGCGCCAACCGCCACCCAAGTCCCGTTTTTCCGACACCAGAGTTGCCCACAAGCACGACCTTAGCAGTGGTGTATTTAACCGTCGGTGCGACTGGTTGTTTGAGAAGGAGCCCAAGATCAATTTCGTAGACGTTGATAACCGAATCCTTGAGCAAACCGCTAAGTGCTATGAGCGGCAGGCTTGGATGAAAAGCTAGTCGGGACGGTCGGGACGATGAAAATCTCGCTTTTGTGGGGTGCACTTCTGGTCCTGGGCTTGAATATTCGTCCTCCCAATCACTGCGATCTCTCGCCAACGCAAGCAACTCCAAAGTCTAACAGTGCCGTCCTCTGACGACGAAGCGAGCAGTTCGCCATCACCAGAAAATTCTACGTACCTGACCGACCCTATATGTCCTTCAAGTGATAGATGTTTAAACCCACTTGCTGTGTCCCAGATTGTGACAGCTGGCGTCACGGCGCCTGCGGCGAGCCACCGCGAATTACGGTCGGGAGACCACGCGACGTCATAAACACCACCTTCACCACGACCGAGCTTATGGATTGGTTCGCCGGTAGCAGCTGCCAATATATATAGGTTGTATGAGGCAGTGGCAATCCGTCGCGAACCGAGGCCCAGGCGACAGCGAGCGAAACGTCACGTGGAATTGAGATCAACCTAGGCTTACTCCACGACAGTGTATCCCATATTCGAATTTTGCCGTCCCCCGAACATGAAGCCCTCATTCTGCCAAGGATCGAGCTCTCTCACCGTTTATTCGTCGCTCTCTTGTTGCTCGCCGTTCATATGTGTCGCCTCAACCGGCCCGCTGGACCTGTAATCGAAATAGCGAAACTATGCGATGCCGACACGCGAGCATACGTAATGTCCCTCACCCAACAGGCGCCCTCATGCCAGCCCTTGCCGCCGATCGCATCGACCCCGCGCGCCCATTGCTGTTCCAGCCCCTCAAAATCCGAGGCCTGACCCTCCAGAACCGCCTGGTGGTACCACCAATGGTCCACTACCGCGCCGGACCCGGCAACACCTGCGGCACCTTTCACACCGTGCATCTCGGCCGCTATGCGCTGGGCGGCTTCGGGCTGGTCTTTACCGAGGCGACTGCCGTTGAAGAGATCGGCCTGATCAATGAGCACGACCTCGGCATCTGGAACGATGCGCAGGCGCAAAGCTTCAAGCCCCTCATCGCCTTCATGAAGGGCGAGAAGGCCGCGATCGGCATCCAGCTCGCCCATGGTGGGCGCAAGGCGTCCTCGCAGCGGGCGATGGACGGCATGGGTCCGCTGACCCCGCAGCAAATCGCGGCGGGCGCCAGGATGTGGCAGCCCGTGGGTCCGACCGGCGAGCCGGTCGCGGCCGGATGGCTGACCCCGCGCCAGCTCACCACCGACGAGTGCAAGGCGATGGTGCACACTTGGGCAGCCGCAGCCCGGCGCGCCGTCGATGCGGGCTTCGATGTCATCGAGATTCACGCCGCCCACGGCTATCTGCTCGCCTCGTTTCTGTCGCCGGTTTCCAACACGCGCAATGACCGCTACGGCGGCGATCGCGCCGGGCGCATGCGCCTGCCGCTCGAGATCGTCGAGGCCGTGCGGCGCGAAATGCCGGAAGCGATGCCGCTGTTCGTCCGCGTTTCCGCCGTCGATGGCGCCCAGAACGGCTGGAACCTCGACGACACGGTCGCTTTCGCCCGGGAATTGAAGGAGCGCGGAGTCGACGTGATCGACTGCTCTTCCGGCGGTATTTCCGGATCGTCCACGGCCGCGCAAGTCCCGCGCAGCCTCGGTTTCCAGGTGCCCTATGCCGAACGCGTCCGCAGGGACGCGAACGTAGCATCGATGGCGGTCGGCATCATTCTGGAAGCGCGGCAGGCCGAAGCCATCCTGCAGAACGGGCAGGCGGATCTCATCGCGGTCGGCCGGCAATCGCAGTTCAATCCCAATATCGCGCAGCACTGGGCCCATGATCTCGGACTCAACCGCAGGTTCGAAGATTGGATCCCCGAATACGGATGGTGGCTTGAGAAGCGGATTCGGACGATTGAAGGGTTTGCGACACCGACCGGGGTCGTGAAGTGGTACGAATGAGACGTGAACGTCAGCAGCGGCAGCCGGCGTGAGTCACCGCTTGGTCCTCTGGGGAATGAGTCCCCGCACGTCGATTCGCTCATGCGGGCCGCTACTCAAAGCCCGGTAACCGGAAGGTCTGGTTCGGGTCAAAATGATCGCATTGACGGTCGCCGCACCATCTCGGATCGTAATCGTATTGGATCGCTGCCGAGAGGTGCATTATCCGGCGGGTCGGGTGGGGTCAAATAGCGCGCATATGGTACTAAAAAAGGGTCGCCCGTAGGCGACCCTTGAGAACCGACCATCGAAGCCTTGTTATCTTACCCTGACTTGTAGTCCCCCATCACCCACCGCTCTTCCCCCAAGAGTACGGCCCCGGCTCCCGATCCCCGCCCGAACCATGCCGCATAAGACTTGGTAAAAATGGCGAATCCATGGATACCCCGAACGGGGTGTCCAAAAATGTCGGGGCCGACCGGGGTGTTACAAATAATCCTACCACCAAAGTCGAACCGGGAAGGATGACGGGATCAGGAGTTCAGAAGTCCGCGTCGCCGACCATCTTGAACCGTTCGGCAACGTGAGCGTGTTGCGTACGGGGTGTACGGTAATGATCGACGTACGTTCGGTGGTTCGAACCCCGGCGGTATCGACTACGGCGCTACCGGCGCGTCGCCAGCGTAGTGCCCGACGGAATCGCCATAGGGCGTCAATGGGGTGGAATGCGGAACGACCAGGTGGATGGCGTGTCTTTCGCACAGAACTCATTGATGAGGGGCGGGTCGACCGACCGGCGACCAGGGTCGTCGGTCGTCGGACGGTACGGCGCCTCGGCGGACTGCATCAACGTTGCTGCCGCAATGGCGAATCTAGACCCTTGAAGCCGGTCCCGACCATCCAATATCATACCGTTTTGATTCTCGGGTCGTTCGTGAAGACAAGGCCGCCAAAAAAAGGCGGCCTTGTCACGAATTGTTGACCATTTTTTGTGGTTTTTTCACGGGCGTGGTGATATATTCACTAAGGCTCTTACCCCAAAGAGCCAGCGCTCTTCCCCAAAGAGCAGGTCCCGACCTCCGCCCCCAACCCCAACGTGAGGTCGGGACCACCCCTCTCCAATCCCCCAGCCCTGCGTCGACGTCGTCAGTGCACAAGTTAATCGTGGCGATTCTTTGGATCACGGCGCAGATTGATCCGGACTTGATGCCGTTGTTGCAAGGCGGCGCTGGCGCCGCCGCGGCGACCCGCACGGGGACTCGTGTGGGCAGGTTCGGCGCTTGTTAGGCCGATCGTCGCGTTGATGCGCCCCATCTTTCACGCGCGGCCACAACCGGTGTAGTCTCGACCGCCATGCGCTGCGCCGGACATCGCGGCGCTCATCGCCTGTCGGGAGAGAATGGATGCTGGGCTATCGGGGTGCAATTCGGATGACGGCCGCCGTCGCGGCCTTGGGGCTTGGGGTCGTGGGCGCCGCGGCGTTCGACGAGAGCAAGTACCCCGACTGGGCCGGCCAGTGGAAACGGCCGCGCGGGCTTGCAACGCAATGGGATCAGGACAAACCCGCCGGACTTGGCCAGCAGGCGCCGCTGACGCCGGAATATCAGTCTCGCTTGGAAGCGAGCATCGCCGATCAGGCCAATGGCGGCCAGGGCCTCGACACCCGCTACAAATGTCTCACCAATGGGATGCCGCGGGTGATGGGCGTTATCTTCCCGATCGAATTCGTGATCCTTCCCAATATCACCTATGTCAATTTCGAGGCCTTCATGCCGCGCCGCATTTACACGGACGGGCGGGATTTCCCCAAGGACGAAGAGCCGAGTTTCATGGGCTATTCGATCGGCAAGTGGTTCGATACCGACGGCGACGGCCGCTTCGATACGCTCGAAGTCGAAACCCGCAATTTCAAAGGCCCGCGGACGGTCGAGTTTTCCGGCATCCCGCTCCACGATGACAATGAGACCGTGGTCAAGGAGCGCATTCACCTCGACAAGACCAATCCGGACATCATGCACAACGAGATCACCATCGTCGATCACGCTTTCACCCACCCCTGGACGGTGGACAAGCGGTATCGCCGTGATCGCAATGTGCTTTGGTATGAAGATAACTGCAACGAGAACAACCACCACATCGTCATCGGCAAGGACAATTATTTCTTGAGCGGCGACGGTTATTTGATGCCGGCCCGCAAAAATCAGTCACCACCCGACCTGCGCTATTTCAAGCAGACCGGCAAGTGAAGGTCGCAGCGGCATCCGCCCTTTTCGCGGATCGCCCCGATCAGAGGGGTCGGCGCGGCGCACCGACTGTTACCATGGCGGCGCTTTGCAGCGCTGCTTTGGTGTTTCTTTCAGTGCTTGGCGGCTCAGCCGAGGCCGGTGCCTCGGCCTCAAGGCCCCCAGCGGGCATGACATCGTCCCAGTCCCCCGAAGCGCTTGCGATCTACCGGCGCCAGCTCGATGCCTATGCACAGGCCCGCCAGACTTTTGAAGCCGCGGCGACGACCTATTGGGAAGCGGTCGCGCAAAAACGGCGCCAGCGCAATGCCAAGCGCCGCGACCATCAAGGCGTTTCGCTCGACGATTATGTGCTGACACAACCGCCGGTCTATACGGGGCCGCCACCGCCCGAACCGCCACCGTCTGAACCGCCGCCGCAGCGATCCGAAGACGCACCACAACCGGCGGCGCGACCCTCTATTCCCGTGGTCGCGGATTTCCTCGAATCGGCCCGCGCTTATTTTGGCTTCGCGCCGCGGCTGCCGCGCGACGATCTCGCCTTCAAGCGCGCCTACGCCAAAGCCGCGCTGGCGGCGGGACTCACCCCACAGCAGATCGTTCGCATTTATGCGTTCGAGACCGGCGGCAACGGCACCTACGATATGCAAGCCGGCCGCGAATATTCGCGTGATGCACGCGCGGTATCGCCTGCGCTCGGCTACAATCAGCTGCTCAACACCAATTCGGTCGAACTGCTCGCCGAGCACGGCGATCGTTTCGTGGGGATCGCTCACGGCGCGCGCCGCCGCCCTGACGGGCGATGCCCGAACACAATTGGAGCGCAAAATCGCCGTTCTGCGGCGGGCGATCGCATTCTGCCGTACCGTGCCGGACGATTGGACGGCCCATGATCGCCTCGCCAACACCCCGCAGGGGCTGGGCGTGCATGCCTTCGTGCTCGATATCGACATCGGCCCGTTGCTGCAGGTGCAGAAGCTCTTGGATTCGGTCGAATTCGCCCGCCGCCGCGGCTATCGGGCGCCGCTCGCCGCCGCCGAACTGGAGATGCTGAACCTCACCGGCGACGGCAACGGTCTCGACATGGTGATGATGCCGGCCGCGCTGCGCGAGCAGGTGCCGACCGCCAATTTCTTTCAGCGAGCCGGCTACGAACGCAATCCCGTCGCGATCCGCAACAATACCGTGGCCAAGCTCATCGCGGCGACCAACGCCGCGATGGACCGATTCGCTGCGCTGCCGGGCGGGCGCGAATTCGCCGAGGCCGTCGCTGCGGCGCGATGAGGTTGCGCCCTCTATACCTCTCCCCACTGGGGAGAGGTGTAGGGGAGGTGACGACGAGTGAATCGATGATTTCGCGTCGAATCCTACGTAGCGGCTTCCCAGCCGCGCAGGCAGAGATATTCCCACGCCACCGTGGCACCTGCGAGTGCGGTGATTTCCGCCACATCATAGGCCGGCGCCACTTCGACCACGTCCATGCCGACGAAGGGGATGCCGCCGAGGCTGCGCAGAACGGCCTGCACCTGCCAGCTGGCGAGGCCGCCGATTTCCGGCGTTCCGGTGCCGGGCGCGAAAGCGGGGTCGAGCACGTCGATGTCGAAACTCAGGTAGGCCGGCCCATCGCCGATAATGTTTGCGGATTTGCGCCGTCACGGCGGCCGGACCCATCGCATGCACATCCTGGGCGGTCAGGATGGTGACACCGCGTTCGATCGTCCAGTCATAGACCTCGCGCTGCACCGGGGAGCGGATGCCGACCTGGATCATCCGGTGCGGCTGCACCAAACCTTCCTCGATGGCGCGGTAGAATACCGAACCGTGACCGAGCGGCTGGCCGAAATTGTCCGGCCAGGTGTTGACATGGGCATCGAAGTGGAGCAGGGCCACCGGCCCGCGGCGGCCCGCGATCGCCCGCAGCAGCGGCAAGGTGATGCTGTGGTCGCCGCCCAACGTCATCAGATGCGCGATGTTGCGGGCCTGCTCCTCGATGAGCTTCATGCTGGCGGCGATGTCGCCGAGCGCGGTCGCAAAGTCCCCGATATCGGCGAACGGCAGGTCCACCGGATCGACCCAATGCTGCGGATGTGCGCCGTCCACCAGCATCCGGCTTGCGGTCCGGATCGCCGCGGGACCCGAGCGGGCACCGCTGCGGTTGGTGGTGCCGATATCGTACGGGATGCCGGCGACGCAAATCGGAGACGCCGGGTCATGGCGGCTGGTGCCCAGAAACGTCGGCGGCACCGCATAGGTCGGCGGAAAACTCATGGGACGCCGCCCGATTCGGCCGGTGTCGCGAAGCGGAACACCGCCGCCGAGACGGCGCAGGTCCAATCGCCGTTGGGCGCCCCCTCGGCGAACGCCGTGATGGAGAGGCTGTCGACGATGAGATCGCTCATCGCATAGACCCGCTTGCGTTCGTCCCAGGCGGCACTCGGATTGAACTCGATGCCGAGCGTGGACGCCAGCATAGTGGCCGCCAGATCCTCCACATAGTCGCGCATGTCGGCCTCCGTCAGGCCGTAGCCGTGATGCTCCGAGATATAGCCGTAGTGGGTCGGGTCCTTGGGCCGGGCGAGCCCGATGCCGGAGGCGATGCGGCGGCCGGCTTCGTTGGTCTCCGAGCGTGCCATCACGCAGAAGGTGATTTCGCCGGGGCTCAAGGTGGCGACACCGCTGGCGCGGGTGATCAACTCGCAGCGCGGCGGCAGAATCGACGACACCATGACGAGGTTCTGCTGTTCGATATCTGCGTCACGCAATGCATATTCAAAGGCGGTCAAAGCGTGGCGATGCACACCGACGCCGCGCGTAAGGAATACCGATTTGGGAATAGGAAACATGGATCAGCCCCGCCTGTTCGCGACTTCGTGCGGCAAGCGGATGGCCCGGCCGCTGACGCATTATCCTTCGCCGCCGCGGCTGCCGGCAAGCCCAAGGAACAAGGATTTCCGGAGATCCTGGGCACAGCATCCGTGTTGCAAGCGACGGATGGTCACGTGCGCTGCGGCATCCGGTCACTTTCGACCGCATGGGACTGGGCCCATTTCAAGGCGGAAGCCAGTTTCGATCATGCGCAGTCCCCCCTCCCCCAGCCTTGCGCATGCGGCTTCACCCCGGAGCCCCGGCCTGTCGCGACGGCCGGGGCTTTTTTGTGCGATTCTCGATCACGTTCCGGTTGCGTCGAATCGCGGATTCGCAGGGTGCGCAAAGGCGCCTGCACGGGCCTTCGTGGCGAAACATCGGCGAACGGCGCCGTGCGCACCAGCACCGCCGACGGTGCGCACGGCGCCCCAAGCCCGCGGACAATCACAAATGCCCTGACTTGCGCCTTTGCGGACCCTACTTGGATACTTGGCGCTGTCCGCCGCCGCGAGGCTCACGTGAGCGCGAAATCAGGATGAAGGCACCAGCGTCAACAGCCGCGCCACCATCGCGCTGTCCGGATCGGTCAGCGGGTCGAGCACGGTGAAATGATTGGTACCGGCGATCTCTTCATAGCTTGCCGTAACTCCGTCCTTGCCCCAGCGGTCCACGATGATGCGGCTCTGGCGCAAAAATTCATACGATTCGCGCGCGCCGACGACGGCGTCGAGTACGGCGCCGCGGGGGGCCGGCCATAGCGCGGGCGACAGGTTTCGCGCACTCTGCGCGTCAAGGCGAAGATCCTGGTTCACGGAAACCTGCAGCAGCGGTACCAGGTCGTAGACACCGGAGATGGCGTAGCCGGCGGTCACCAGGTCGGGCGGCGCGGAGCCGTCGAGCCCCGGCCAGTCGGTGACCATCATGGCGGCCGTCAGATGGCCGCCGGCCGAGTGCCCGATCACCAGCATGCGCTTGCCGTAGCGCCGCCACAGGGCGAGCAGCGCGCGGCGCATCTGGGCGACGATGTCCACAATGCGGACCTGCGGACAAAGCTGATACCCGGGCAGCGCGACTCCGACGCCTTGGGCGTTGAGCCCGGCCGCCATGGCGCTGAACATCGAAGGCTCCAGGCTGCGCCACCAGCCGCCATGGATGAACACCGCAAGCGGCGCATCGGGCCGTACATCGGAGAGGTCGATGATTTCGCGCGGCGTCGGGCCATAGCTGATACGCGCAAAACGCCCCGCCAGGCGGGCGCGATGGGCGCCCGATGCTTCGGTCCATCGGGCAAAGATTTGCGGGTGCTCGGGCACCCGTGCCCGATTGTCGTATTCGGTTTCGTAATCCATTTCCGGCACGCGGTGCTTCCAGCTGGTCGGATGTTGCGCCACCATAAGCTGACCGGCAAGCCGCGTTGCCGATATTTGTCTGCTGTGCGTGCCGGAGGGTGACGGCGCACCGTGGCTTGTTCCGGGCGGCGCGGCGTGGAATCCTCCCGCCGGACGTGGTCCGCCCGCATCGCCGGTGCGAACCGGGGCGCCATCGGGAGCCGTGCCGGTACAAGTGCGGTCGCGGATCGTCAAGCGTTGACCAACAGGACAGGGGCCGTGGCGCGATGTCGGTGATCTCATCCCCCGCCCCGCCGCGCGACCGCCGGCAGTCGCGCACCGCGCTTAACGTTGCGCGCGGCACCCAGCGCCTGCTGCTGGCGCTCGGGCTTTCCTGCGTCGCCGAATTGCCGCTCCTCTCCGGCCGGCGCGCGGACATCGTGGCGCTCGGCGGCGACGGCGAAATCTGGATCGTGGAAATCAAGTCCTCGGTCGAGGATTTCCGCTCCGACCGCAAATGGCCGGACTACCGGATGCATTGCGACCGGCTGTTTTTCGCAACCTGCGCCGACGTCCCGCTCGATATCTTTCCGCTCGATGCGGGCCTGATCCTGGCCGACGGTTTTGGCGCCGAACTGGTACGCGAAGCCCCGGAGCACCGACTGCATGCCGCCACCCGCAAGAGCGTCATGCTCACCTTCGCCCGCGCCGCCGCGCTGCGCCTGCAGGCGCTGAGCGACCCGCAGGGGCCCTACGAAATGGAAATCTGAACCCAATTGCCGGCGAAGCGGCGTAGGGTGGGCAAAATCGCCTTCCCTGCACGAGAAGCGGCGTCGGCGATTCCGGCGATTTGCCCACGCGGTCAATCCTCAAGCGCCGTCAGCGTGGGCAAAATCGCAGCCGGTTCGGGCGCATTCGCTCCGCCGAGGCAGGGCGATTTTGCCCACCCTACGGCGCTGTGGACGTTCCGCCTCGGCGAGGCGGCTGCGGCTTAACGCACCCCTCGGTCGTCACCGCCACGGCGCGCTGCCGGCGGGTCCACGCAATGGCCTATGCGGATTTATCATAGGTCAAATACACCGTCAGCTTGCGGATGAACGGCGCGGCGAACAGCACGACGGGCAACATGACGAGCCAGGCCAGAAGCGCCGACTTCAGCCAGTGCAGCGCGAACGCCCGCTCGGGCAACAGGTCGATGCTCGCAATCGCAGCCGCGACCGCGCTGGTCAGTGCCGACTGGATGACTCCGAACATGAAGTGGGCGTACCGCCGCGGTATTCCTAGCATTCTGACAATCCACCATTCTGTTCGGGCCGATCGAGGCGCCTTGGGACGTGGCGACCGAGGCCTCACGCCGGCTTGATGTTGGCGGCCCGGATCACCTTGGCCCATTTCTCGGTTTCGCTGGCCAGCAGCTGGCCGAATTCGGCCGGGGTCAGCGTAAGCGTCGTACCGCCCAATTCGGCGAACCGGGCCTTGATTTTTGGATCCGCAAGGGCCGCGGCGATCTCGCGGTTGAGGCGATCCACGATGGCGGGGGGCGTATTTCTGGGGGCGCCGACGCCCAGCCAATCGCCGGCTTCGTAGCCGGGCACGAATTCGCTTACCGTCGGAATGTCCGGCAGCGCCTCCGCGCGCGCCGCGGTGGTCACCGCCAAGGCCCGCAGCTGGCCGCTCTTGATATAGGCGATCGAGCCGGCGATGCCGGCGAACGAGAGCAGGACCTGGCCGCCGAGCAGGTCGGTCAGCGCCGGCCCGGCGCCGCGATACGGCACGTGCACGAATTTGACGCCGGCCAGCATCTGGAACAGTTCGCCGACCAGATGGCCGGTCGAACCGGTGCCGGCGGACGCCAAGGTGATTTTGCCCGGATTGGCCTTGGCGTAGGCGATCAATTCGGGAACCGATTTGGCCGACAGCGACGGATTGGCCAGCATGACTTGCGGCTGGCGGGTGAGGCTGCCGACCGGCGCGATGTCGCGCAGAAACACGAAATTCAGGTTGCTATACAGCGTGGCGTTGACCGCGCTCGACGGGCCGATCATCAGCAGCGTGTAGCCGTCGGGCGCCGCGCGCACCACCGACTCGGTCGCGATATTGGTGCCCGCGCCGGGCCGGTTCTCGACGACGAACGGCTGGCCGAGCCGCTCCTGCAGCCACTGCGCGATCAAGCGCGCGCCGATGTCGGTCGAGCCGCCGGCGGTGAAGCCGACGACGATGCGCACCTGCCGGGCCGGATAGGTTTGGGCGGACGCCATGCGAGATCCCCGCCGGAAACGCGGCGGCGCCGGCGGCCAGATGCAAAAACTGTCGGCGGGGGAGTTTCATCGCAAGGGTCCCATGGGTTGCACCGCCCGGCCGCCGCTCTCCGACCGGGGAGCGGCGGCCCGGCAGTGTATCCGACGCGTTCGAACCGTTAGTGCTGGCTGGTAAATCGTCGCTTCAATTGGGTGTTCTCTCCCGTGGATGCAGTAACCGCGGATTTTGCTTGGGCACAACCCATTCAGGGGACACGCGATGCGATGGCCTTGGGCGATCGATAGAACCGTCGGTGCGGGCACCTGCCCCTCTCCCCACCCCTCTCCCCATCGTGAAGAACGATGGGGAGAGGGAGATGCGCGTCGCCTTAAAACGTCACCAGCGGATTGACCGGCGATCCGGTTCCGCCTTCGACCGGCAGCGGCGCGAAGGTGATGGTGAACTCGTAGCGGTTCAACCGCCGCGCCGTTGCGACCAACTCCTCGAGATCGAGGCACTCGATGATGTTGATCCCCATCCAGTTCAGCACCGCCACGTGGATCGGGTTGCGCATGCCTTCCCAGCCCGGCCGCGGATTCCAGTCGATGTTGAAGTCGTGGCCGATGAAGGACGGCAGCCGCTCATGCATCCACGGGATGGTGTCAGGGTAATAGCCCGCCACCTGGCCGGTCCACGGGCCCAGCGCCGCGCGGCGCTTCCAGCGGCCGATGTAAAGCAGCGGGATGTCGCCGGGGCCGATCTTCACGCCGGATTTCTGTTCCCACGCTTCCAGATCGGCGCGCTTGATCGGCACATTGGGGTCGACCCAATCGACACCCTTGAGCTGGGCGATATCATAGAGGACGGCGCGGGTGGTGACGCCGCCCTTCCAGTTCATCACGCTGCCCTTGATGCAGCCCTTCTCGGCGTTCAAATTGTCCTTGACCGAGATACCATTGTACATCTGCCCATTTTCGAAGAAATGGCACCAGGTGTCGATGTGGGCGACCGTCTGGCCGTGGTAGCTCACCTGATAGTTGTCGGTGGTGCCGCCGTCGGTGATGGCGTTGGTCACGCGGTGGAAGATGCCGGCGGCGCCGACATCGGCGGCGACCGTCTGCGGTTCCGCATGGGCAAGCGAGATCACGATCCCGTCCTTCGCCAGCCGCATGGCGCTCGCGACCTTCTGCGGCGTGATCAGGCTGGTGGTGCCCTTGGAATCCTCTCCGAGCGGCGCGTAGGTACCCCAGGTCTTGAACTCGGTGCGCCATTTCTCGTACTGGGCGCGCAAGGCGGCCGTATCCGGCGGAGCGGCCGGTGCCGGCTGCGCCTGCGCGCCGATGCCGATCCCGCCCACCAAGCCGGCGGCGATGAGACCGGCACACACCGTGCCCGCTGTGGGACGTGTTCGCATAAAATCCTCCCCTCACGTTGAAAGCGTTCCCGAACCGGATTTCCGATGTTGGCCGGTCAAGAATGTTTGCATGATACACGCGCGGACCGCGCGCACGATACCCCCTTGTCCAAAACCGACCCTGCGGCGTCCGATTGCCCCGATGGGAGAGTTGGCCCGAGAACACCGGACACCGGCTCCGATGTCCTGGCACCCCGCCCCGACACCGCCTGTCTTGTGCGGTGCATCAAGCTGGATTATCTGAGCCTCTCCGTCACCCTCGATTTCAGCGAATTCTCATGAATGTTCAAAATGATCCGAATTCCTGGGCCGTGCAAAAATTCGCTATCGGCCAGCCGGTCCCGCGCACCGAGGACCCGGTGCTGGTGCAGGGCCGCGGCCGCTATGCCGACGATGTGAACCTGCCCGGCCAGGCCTATGCGGCGATGGTGCGGTCGCGCCATGCCCACGGGGTGATCAAGGGCATCGACACCGCGGCGGCGCTGGCAATGCCGGGGGTGCTCGCGGTCTATACCGGCGCAGACTTCAGCGCAGCCGGCTACGGTACGCTGAAATGCTTCGCCCCGCTGAAGAACCGCGACGGCACGCCGATGCGCAAGCCGCCGCGGCCGGCACTCGCCACCGACAAGGTGCGGTTCGTCGGCGATCCGGTGGCCTGCGTGGTGGCCGTGACCGCAATGCAGGCCAAGGAAGCCGCGGAAGCGGTCGAACTCGACATAGACCCGCTGCCCGCCGTCACGCTGGCGAGCGAGGCCGTCAAGCCGGGCGCGCCGCTGGTGTTCGACGACGTGCCCGGCAACATCGCGGTCGATTACCATTATGGCGATGCCGAAAAGGTCGCTGCCGCCTTCGCCCGGGCCGCCCATGTGACCCGGCTGTCGCTCCGCAACACCCGTCTGGTGGTCAACGCCATGGAGCCGCGCGCGGCCGCCGCGGCCTACGACCCCGCAAACGAGCGCTTTACCTTTCACGCCGGCTGCCAGGGCGTGTTCGGCTTGCGCGCCCAACTCGCCGACATCTTCAACATCGCGCCGGCCAAGGTGCACGTGCTCTCAGGCCATGTGGGCGGCTCGTTCGGCATGAAGGCGCAGGCCTATCCGGAATATATTTGCCTCATGCACGCGGCGCGTGCGCTGGGGCGTCCGGTGAAATGGACCGACGAACGGTCCTCAAGCTTTCTCTCCGACAGCCATGGCCGCGACCATGAACGCGTCGCCGAACTGGCGCTCGATGCCGACGGCCATTTCCTTGCGATCCGGCTGACCGGCACCGCCAACATGGGCGCATACCTCGGCACCGTGGCGCCCATACCAGCGACCATCAATGCGGTGAAGAACACCGTTAGCGTCTACCGCACGCCGCTGATCGAAGTCGCGACCCAATGTGTGTTCACCAATACCACCTACGTGCATGCCTACCGGGGCGCCGGCCGTCCCGAGGGCAATTATTTCATGGAGCGGCTGATCGACACGGCGGCTCGCGAGATGGGGATCGACCGGCTGGCGCTGCGCCGCCGCAACCAGATCAAGCCGCGGGAACTGCCGTTCGCCGCCGCCTCCGACCTGACCTATGATTCCGGCGAATTCCCCGCGCTGTTCGCCCATGCGCTCGAGGCCGCCGATTGGAAGGGTTTTGTGGCGCGCAAGCGCGACAGCCGCAAGCGCGGCAAGCTGCGCGGCATCGCGGCCGGCAGCTATCTGGAAGTGACGGCACCGCCCAATAAAGAGATGGGCGGCATCTGCTTCGAGGCCGACGGCACCGTGACGTTTATCACCGGCACGCTGGACTATGGCCAGGGCCATGCGGCCCCGTTCGCACAAATCGTATCGAGCCGGCTCGGCGTGCCGTTCGATCGCGTGCGCCTCAAGCAGGGCGACAGCGACGAACTGATCACCGGCGGCGGTACCGGCGGGTCGCGTTCCGCCATGGCGAGCGGCACCGCGGCGGTCGAAGCGGCCGCCAAAGTGGTGGAACTGGGCCGGCAGGCTGCTTCCCATGTGCTGGAAGCCGCCGTGGCGGATATCGAATTTCACGGCGGCCGGTTCGTCATCGCCGGCACCGACCGTTCTATAGGCGTCATCGAACTCGCCGCCAAGCTGCGCTCCGGCATCACGCTGCCGGACGATGCGCCGAAATCGCTCGATGTGAAACTTGCCAGCGAGGGGGTGCCCTCGGCATTCCCCAACGGCTGTCATGTGGCCGAGGTGGAGATCGATCCGGAAACCGGCATCGTCGAGGTGGTGAAATACACCTCGGTCAACGATTTCGGCACCCTCATCAACCCGATGCTGGTGGAAGGCCAGCTGCATGGCGGCCTCGTCCAGGGCATCGGCCAGGTGCTGATGGAGGACACCGTCTATGACGGCGACGGCCAGCTCATTACCGGCTCGTTCATGGACTACGCCATGCCGCGCGCCGCCGACATGCCGAGCTTCGTCACCGAGCACCATCCGGTGCCGGCGCTGACCAACCCGCTCGGCGTCAAAGGCTGCGGCGAAGCCGGCTGCGCCGGCGCGCTCGCGGCCGTGCCGAATGCGATCATCGACGCGCTGTCGGACTACGGCATCCGCCATATCGACATGCCGGTGACGGCCGAGAAGGTGTGGCGGGCGATCCGGGATGCGGGGGTGAAATCATAGCGTGGGCAACGGCCGCGTCGCCGTTGCCCACGCGGTCATGCGGCTGATCTGGTGCACCCACGTTTCTCGATCGAAGGTATCCTGATAGAACGCGCGCCGCATAATGTGGGCGAGAAGCGCGCGAGCCAAATCATTGCCTTGCCGGGGGCGATTCACGGCCGATCTCCCAGCAAAGCAGTCGGCCAACGCTTACTCTGGTACGATCTCAAATTCAAGTGCGCGAGCCGCCCGCGCCATGACCTTATCAAACGTCAGAAGCCTGGAACCGGTTCTTCGCACCATCGCAATGTGAATGGCATCGATCGTCCGAAGGGAAAGATCAAACCGGCGAACCAAGGCGCATGCGCTGGATATATCCCCGGCCTCGAGTTCGAGGCGGCGAGCGTAATGGGTGCACCACACGTCGAAATGGGAAAACGCCATCCCTGCCTCATCCGCGCTGAGATCACCCGTTCGTACCCGCCGGGCGATGACGCACGAGAACTCCGCGGCGGCAAAATCGCTGACCACCAATTCGTCACCGAGGCGACGCAGCGATGCGTCCGCCCGTTCGTTCAGGGGATCAAGGACAAAGAGAGGAACAATAGCGCTGGTATCGATATAAACACTCACAGCCCTCACTCGTCGCGCATGAGGCGGACGAGCGCGGCTGCGTCTTGCGTCGGTATGTGTCTCCCGACCCGGCGCTGCGCCAGCCAGTCAATGGCTTCCGACGGTAACGCACGGGTGGACGATTCAACCGGGCGGAGCTCGACAATCGGCCGGCCATGCCGTGTGATCACAACGCCCTCGCCATTGAGGGCGCGTTCGATCAACTCGGGCAGTCGATCCTTGGCCTCGGCGATGCTATGTTCGCTCATGACGCAAGAATAGCCATTCGACAGCCACTTTATCAAGCGGGACCACTCCCGCCGCGCCGGCGCTACGATGCGCTTGGGACGTGCGCCCTCTAAGTTCGTTCGGCCAAACTCTTGTCCGAAGGTATCCGACGCTAAAATCCCCGGCCCCCTGCCGACGTGGGCACGGCGCATGGCCGGCACGGTACGTAAAATGCGCCCGCCCTGCGCCGTGCCCACCCTACTAACCGGATAGGCACGGGGTACGGGACAAGACCGGCCACGGCGCGGATGGGTTTCGCTGGCGCTCTACCCATCCTACAGGCACGCGGTGCCGCTCAGTTCGCCGGCGGCCAGCCGGCGGCCGGATGCGGTACGTGCATCGTCATGAGCACGATCGGGGCGCCGCCGGTCGGGATCACCTGATGCGGGGTGTTGGCCGGAACGATCAGCATATCGCCCTTGACGACGGCTTGCGAGTTGCCGCCGGCGATCGATGAACCGCCCAGATTGTTCGCATTGTTGCGCTTTTCGTCAACGAGTTTGCCGCCGGTGACGATGTTGCCGGTGCCTTCGAGCACGATCATCAGCTCGGCGTCCTTTTCATGGACGGCGGCCGGCGAGGTGCCGGGCCGGTATTCGAGCTGCGCCCGATACGGCGCCATCGTCAGGATACGCTCGGCGACCAGCGGAGCGTTGCCCTTGCGGTCTGCCTTGGCCTTGTCGACCAGCGCCATGATGTCCTTGTTGTTCATGAAGGTGTTCGGCGTCGGCGCCGCCTGTTGGGCGAAGGCACTCGAGGCGAGGGTAGCGGTGAGAGCCGCCAAAGCGAGCAATTGGCGCATGAGGTTCCTCCTATTGTTAACCATTCGGCGGCTCACAGCGGTAGAGCGCCGCGGCCGGTCTGGCAATGCGAATTTGCCGCAACAGCGCCGCAAGGACGTGTTGAATGGAACGCTGTTCAGCGGGTCGTCGTTGACGCTGAGGCTGCAATCCGGGCAAGCGCGGCCCTCGGGGCAGTCAGGGCAAGTCGGCCGGTGCCTTCAGGCCCCGGGTAACCTTTTCGCGCGCCCGCTCGTGAGGAAATTTGGTCATGGTCAAGCTTACCCCCGAAGCCAGAACCGCCGCTGTTACCCGGCTCCACGGGTGGAGCGAGGCGGCCGACGGCGATGCGATCACCAAAACATTCGTTTTCGCGGATTTCAATGCGGCGTTCGGGTTCATGACGCGTGTCGCACTGGTGGCCGAAAAGATGGACCACCATCCGGAGTGGTTCAATGTCTACCGGACCGTGCAGGTGACGCTGACGACGCACGACGCGGGCGGCGTCACCGACCGCGATGTGGCGCTGGCGGAGGCCATGGACCGCATCGTAGCCGGCTGACGGTCTTGTTTTACCAGGACGAGATCCAACTTTCTGGACCCGGACAGTCAGCGCTCCCGCTGATAGCGGCAACCAATCAGACGGCTACGCGGCGACCGCGGTGTCCCGAGGTTGCACTTCGGCCGTGTAGTCGTCCATCAGCTGGTTGGTGATGGCGCCGGGCGTGAACCGCCAATGGGCGATTTCCGCAACCGCGGTCACCTCGGCGGCTGTTCCGGTAATGAAGCATTCCGAAAACCCGGCCAGCTCGTCCGGAAGGATGCGGCGCTCGATGACCTCGATGCCGCGGCGCTTGGCGAGATCGATCGCCGTTGCACGCGTGATCCCGGCCAAAAAGCAATCGGCGATCGGAGTGTGAATTTTGCCGTCGCGGATGAAGAAGATATTCGCGCCGGTGCACTCGGCGACCCGCCCTTCCCAGTCCAGCATCATGGCATCCGCATAGCCACGCCGCTCCGCACGGTGCTTGGAGACGGTGCAGATCATATACAGCCCGGCGGCCTTGGCGAGACACGGCGCGGTCCGCGGGTCGGGCCGACGATAATCCGCCAAATCGAGCCGGATGCCCTTGAGCCGCTGCACAGGGTCAAAGTAGCTCGGCCATTCCCAGGTGGCGATGGCAAGATGAATCTTGTTGCCCTGGGCGGAGACGCCCAGTTGCTCCGCGCCGCGCCACGCGATGGCCCGCACATAGGCGTTCGGCTGGCCGTTCCGTTCCACTACCAGACGCTTGGCGGCGTCGATATCGGCGACCGAATAGGGGATTTCGAAGTCGAGGATGCTGGCCGAGTTCCTTAGCCGCTCGGAATGGGCGGTGCTCTTGAAGATGACGCCCCCATAGGCGCGTTCGCCTTCGAATACGGCGCTCGCATAATGTAGTCCGTGGGTAAGAACGTGAATCTTCGCTTCCGGTCCGGGGATCAGGTTCCCGTCGAACCAGATCACGCCGGGCAATTGGTCAAAAGGCACCGCCATGGTCGTCTCCTTGTCGTTCCAAAAGCGCCTGGCATTCCGTCGCCATTTTCTGTCCCTTCACTTTTTGCGCGGGGGCGCGACTCCCTATATGGTCGATCTGCAGTGAGAGCGCCATTGCACCCACCACGCCATGATCGTCCCGACCTCCAGGCTTGAGCACGATCGTTTCGTTCAGTGTGCTTGGCTTGTAACAAAAGATCGAAAATATGTCAACATGGCTGACATAAATTTAGGAACCGCCTTCGTGAAGACCGCGGGAGTCCGGGCGGGGCAGGAACCGGCGTTCGACCTGATCGAACTGCTCTTCTTCGCCTATCGGGACTTCGTCGGCGATGCCGACAAGATATTGATAACATTCGGATTTGGGCGCGCGCACCACCGCGTGCTGCATTTCGTCCACCGCAATCCCGGGATCAAGGTCGCGGAGTTGCTGGATATTTTGCAGATCACCAAGCAATCGCTTGGCCGGGTCCTCAAGCAGCTGATCGATGAAGGCTACGTGGAACAGCAAGAAGGAGCCATCGACCGTCGTCAACGATTGTTGTTCGTTTCCGCCACGGGGGAAACACTGGCGCTGCGGCTCGCGGCGTTGCAGACTGCCCGCATCGATCGCGCGCTTGCCGAGATCGGAGCCACGAACCGCGAACAGGCACGACGCTTTCTGATCGCGATGCTCGACCCGGATCGGCGCGAGAGCGTGCTGCGTCTCATCGAAGGGACCGACCGCACGCGTCGACGGCCCTGACCGTGGCTGCCGATTTGCAAGAGAGACCAGGCGATGCAAGACCTCCCCGCGCCGCTGCTCGATGACGCTCCCCATCTGCTGGTCGTCGATGACGATAGCCGGATCCGCGACCTGCTGTCGCGCTATCTGCGGCGCGAGGGCTATCGCGTCACAACCGCACAAAATGCCGCCGACGCCCGTGCCAAGCTCGACGGCTTGTCGTTCGATCTCCTGGTTCTCGACGTGATGATGCCCGGTGAGACCGGGTTCCAGTTCGTCAAGACGTTGCGGCAAACGTCGCAAGTGCCGGTCTTGATGCTGACCGCGCGGGCCGAAGCCGAAAGCCGGATCGGAGGGCTTGAAATGGGCGCCGATGATTATATGGCAAAGCCTTTCGAGGCGCGCGAATTGTCGCTGCGGATCGCCAATATTCTCAAGCGCGTGCAGCCGGCGACACCCCCGCCCCCCGCCGAGTCGGTTCGCTTCGGTCCATTCCTGTTCCACCTGTTACGCGGCGAACTGCGCCGCGGCGACGAGGTCATCCACCTGACCGACCGCGAAAAGGAAATTCTCCGGCTGCTGGCGGCGCGGCCGGGCGAGACCGTGACGCGCATCGCCCTCGCGGGCCTTGGGGGCACGTCCGGCGAGCGCGCGGTCGATGTGCAAGTCAACCGGCTGCGCCGCAAAATCGAAAGCGATCCGGGCAATCCGCTGTTCATTCAAACCGTGCGCGGGTCCGGTTACCGGCTCATGGTTCTGACATGACGAGCCTCGATGTCGGCATCATGCGGCTGCGCACGGCCGCCGGGCGCCTGGCGGATGGCTTCGAGCGGATAGACCGCAGCCTCAAAGCCATCATGCCGAAAGGCCTTTATGCCCGCGCGCTGCTGATCATCATCGCCCCGATGGTGATCCTGCAGTCGGTGGTCGCGTTCGTCTTTATGGAACGGCACTGGAACACCGTAACGCGCCGGCTGTCGGCCGCCGTGATCCAGGACGTGGCTGCGCTGACGGATCTGCACAAGAGTTTCGCACAGGATCGCGAGTTTACCGAACTGCGACGGATCGCGCGGGACCGGCTTGGCCTTGCGGTCGATTTCCTGCCCGCGACCGAAATGCCGCCGATCGGACCGAAACCGTTCTTCTCGCTGCTCGACCAGGCGCTGTCGGAGGAGATCCGCAAGCAGATCGGCCGGCCGTTCTGGATCGATACGGTCGGCCGGTCGAGCTTGGTCGAAATCCGTATCCGGCTCGATGATGCGGTCATGCGGGTATTCGCACGACGCAACGCGGCCTATGCGTCCAATTCGGAAATTTTTCTGCTGTGGATGGTCGGCACCTCGCTCGTGCTGATTACGGTTGCGATTCTATTTCTGCGCAATCAGATCCGCCCGATCCTGCGCCTCACCGAAGCCGTCGAGAGTTTTGGCAAAGGCCGCGAAGTCGCCAATTTGCGGCCGCGCGGAGCTTTGGAAGTGCGGCGCGCCGCGGCAGCCTTCCTGGAAATGAAATCCCGGGTCGAGCGCACCATGGAGCAGCGCACCACCATGCTGGCCGGGGTTTCGCATGACCTGCGGACCGTGCTCACGCGCTTCAAGCTCGAACTCGCCTTGATCGGCGACAGCCGCGACACCGATGCGATGAAGAAAGACATCGACGAAATGGGCCAGATGCTCGATGCCTATCTGGCGTTCGCCCGCGGCGACGCCGGCGAGCCGTCCGAGCCTACCGACATGGCGGCATTTTTGGCGGAGCTGGAAGCCGATGCCGAGCGTCACGGACAACGTGCCAGCGTCGAATTCTATGGCTATCCGGTGGTGACGGTCCGGCCCAACGCGTTCCGGCGCTGCCTCGCCAACCTGGTATCCAACGCCGCCCGCTTTGCCGCCGCGATTGCCATCACGGGTCACCGCGATCACCGGTACTTGACCATCACGGTGGATGACGACGGTCCCGGCATTCCGGCGCACCTGCGCGAGGACGTTTTCAAGCCGTTCCTGCGCCTCGACGATGCGCGCAATCAGGACCAGGGCGGCAGCGGCCTGGGTCTCGCGATTGCGCGCGACGTGGCCCGTTCGCATGGTGGCGACATCATGCTCGGCGACAGCCCGATGGGCGGATTGCGGGCCGTGGTACGCATCCCCGTGTAGATGCGCGCTTCGCCGATGCGGTTATACCGCGACCATCTCGTCGCCGAGATCGCGATCGAGGTCGCGACGCCGTCGGCGCGAGCGGCCGACACAAGCGCGGCGCGGCGCCAAGCGGCATAGATCGTCGAGGAAACCGGACCAGCGCTGGCCGCGCGCCAAGGCACGGTCGAGCGCCGCCATGGTGCGGGCGAGCCCTACATCTTCGTCATCCACGAAGGTGCGCAACACCCCGGCAAACAGCATGGCCAAGCCTTGCGCCCGGAACATGCCTTTTGGACCCGAGGCGTCGATGTTGGCGGCGGTCAGCATCCATTGCTGCGACCGGACCGCCAGCCGGTTGAGGGCCAGTGCCAGCGGCGGGCGGCAGCGCGCCGAGCGCATGAGCGACCGGATGGCAGCCCGGTGCGGCGACAGCGTTTCCAGCCTCCGCATCAGCACATCGAACAACCGCTCGCGCGGGGGCTCCTCGGCCATGTCCGCATCGCCCCCGGCCAGGACCTTGCGGTCGATCTCCTTGACGTAGGCCGCCACGATGGCGAGTTTGGAACCGAACTCCTCGCGCAGCGACGCCAGGGACACGCCGGCACGGGCTGCGATGTCGTCATAGCCGATGTCCTCGATTCGCTGTTCGGCCAGCAAGACGAGGAACGCTTCAATGATCTTGCCGCGATCGGTGAGCGGTGGAGGAGGCGACCCGCGCTCCCGGTGCGGCGGTTCCGCGTCTTGCTCTGGGGGTTTGCGCGCCATGGCAGCCTCCGTCTCCGGGTTCATGCATCGGACGCTTATATGTAGGCCGCCGCAGGCGAAGCATCCAGTGCCCATTCCGGCCGGCAGTTCATCCGGCGAGTGCGCGGCCGCGATTTGTCGCCGCCGCAATGGCGCGTTCCATCAGGGCATCGAGGCCGTCGGGCGCCATCAGAACATCCAGCGCCGCCGCGGTGGTACCGCCCGGCGAGGTCACGTTGTGGCGCAGTGTTGCGGCGGGGAGTTCCGAGCGGTGCAGCAATTCGCCCGAACCTGCCACCGTCACGCGTGCAAGTCGTTCCGCCAAGGCTGCCGGCAGGCCCGCCGTCGTGCCGGCCCGCGCGAGACTTTCAGCGAGCAGGAACACATAAGCGGGGCCGGAACCTGACACCGCCGTAACGGCATCCATGAGTGCCTCGTCATCGATCCATTCGACGGCACCGTTCGCCGCCAGCAGCAAGTCCGCGAGTTGCCGCTGCGCCGCGGTGACATGCGCGTTCGGCACTGCGACCGCAATTCCGCGGCCGATCGCGGCCGGCGTGTTGGGCATGGCACGGACGATCGCCGTGCCGTCCGGCAGACCGGCGGCCAAGAATGCGATCGTGCGTCCGGCCATGATCGACACCACGACGGTGTCGGGACGCACCAGCGCGGCCACCGTCGGCATGATCGCCGGGGCGATCTGCGGCTTGACGGCAACCACGATGGCCGCGGGAGAAAGCGACGCCGGATCGGGATTGAGGCGCAGGCCGCGCTCCGCTAGTGCCGCGATCGTTGCCACCGGCTGCGGCTCGATCACTGCAAGACGGGCAGGGTCGAGGCCGAGCCCGATCCAGCCCTCCAGCATGGCCGTCCCCATCTTGCCGGCCCCGATCAGCCCGACCGATCCCTGGAATTGCGCGATGGTCTGCGTATTTTCGTCGGCGGGCAGGCTGTGGTCCTTATTCATGGCACGAACCAAGGGTTGATGAATGTCAGGCCACAACCTTCAAAGCCGCTGATGTCCCGCGTCACCATGCGCGCACCGTGGGATCGGGCAACCGCCGCAATCATCGGATCGTGTGTCGAAGCCGGTCGGCCGGCCTGTCGGCGGGCGGCGAAGATGGTCGCACAGGCGGCAGCCGCTTGCGCATCGCAGGGCAACAGGCGGCCATCGAAATCCTCCACGAGCACGTCGCCGTGCGGTTCGATCGCCTGGGGCCGGGTGCGGGCATCGGAGGAGAATTCGGCCAGCGTGGGTTTTTCCAAACCTTCCGGTCGCGGCGGCATGGGATCCTCGTTATCCGGCAAACCACGATATTTGACCCGCACTGTGACGATCTTGTTTCGGGCCATTACGGCAGCCGCCCCGCCAACAGTTCGTCCAGCGTGACCGGGCACGTCGCCGGCACCGGCCCCGGCGGCTGCCCATCAATCGCGGTCGGCAACTCGGTGAGCACGTCGGCATAGAGCGAGGCGATATCGAGCCGTTGACGCATCGAAGGCGTGAAAAAGCCGCGCGCCTGTCGGCAAAATCCCAACGCATCCGATCGCCATGTCGGCGCGTCCCAAGATTGTGGCCATGCCTGCGCTTTCAACCAATGGCGCAGCGCTTGATCCAGCAGCAACTCACAGGCCCGCAATTCGCTCTTGCCCAAGTCGGCGATTTCCTCTGCAAGGTTGTCCCAGTCGAGTTCATTGGCCGATCGTCGACGCAGTAGCGCTGCTTGTTGTTCGCACCATAACAGGCGATCGTCAGGTTCCGTCGCCACGCTCATACTGCCACCTCCACCACGTTGGCCGGCGCTTCCCGCCGCTCACGAATCCGCTCCGTCAAGGTCAACAATTCGGAACGGAGCGCTTCGAGAATGCCGGAACGCGCGCGCATCTGCGCGGCCATTGCTTCAACCGCGGCATCTATCGCTTCAACCTTGCGCAACACGTTGCCGGGGTTTATCGGGCATGTTCCAGCGCGCTCCGACACAAGCGTCTGCCCTCTTGCGGGGGAGGCGACCACGAATCTTTAACAAAAACGATTTCAAGATTCCAAAGGCGAAAACGCTCCGTCAGCCCTTGAGCACCTCGACCAAGGTCTTGCCGAGCCGAGCGGGCGACGGCGACACCTTGATCCCGGCAAACTCCATGGCGTCGGTCTTGGAGCCGGCGTCGCCTTTGCCGCCCGAAATGATCGCGCCGGCATGGCCCATGCGGCGGCCCGGCGGAGCGGTGCGGCCGGCAATGAACCCGACCATCGGCTTCTTGCGCCCGCGCTTGGCCTCGTCCTTGAGGAATTGGGCGGCATCCTCCTCGGAGGAACCGCCGATCTCGCCGATCATGATGATCGATTTGGTGGCGTCGTCGGCCAGAAACATTTCCAGGACGGCGATGAAATCGGTGCCTTTGACCGGGTCGCCGCCGATGCCGACCGCGGTGGTCTGGCCGAGCCCTTCGCGGGTGGTTTGGAACACCGCCTCGTAGGTCAGCGTGCCGGAGCGCGATACGATGCCGACCGACCCGGGCTTAAAAATGTTTCCCGGCATGATGCCGATCTTGCATTCGCCGGCCGTCATGACGCCGGGGCAATTCGGCCCGATCAGCATCGATTTCGAGCCGCATAGCGCCCGCTTCACCCGCACCATGTCGAGCACCGGAATCCCTTCCGTGATGCAGACGATCAGCGGGATTTCCGCCTGGATGGCTTCCGCGATGGCATCGGCGGCACCGGCCGGCGGCACGTAAATGACGCTGGCGTCGCAGCCGGTCTGCTCGCGCGCCTCGGCGACGGTATCGAACACCGGGAGCCCCAGATGGGTGGTGCCGCCTTTGCCGGGCGACGTCCCGCCGACCATCCGGGTACCGTAGGCGATGGCCGCCTCCGAATGGAAAGTGCCATTCTTGCCGGTGAAGCCCTGGCAGATGACCTTGGTGGTGTTGTCGATCAGAACGGACATCACATGCTTTCCTTCAGCGGCCCCGGCTCGATGCGGAAGGGATTTTGTACCCGCACCGATCCATAGCTCTGGCCGTCATTGAAATCTTCCGAATAGACCACAGGCGCCCCCAGCCGTTCGGCCGCCGCAACGATAGCGGCATCCCAATACGGAAGCTGGAAGCGCTGCGATATTTCGATGGCTCTTACCACACGTGGTGCATCAATTGGGACCACCGGTACCTGCATCAGCCTGTCGATCCACGTCATGATGGTTTCGGGCGACGGGCCGGAAATGGCCTTCTTCACCGCCGTTACATAGAATTCCTGCAGGACTTGCGATGAGATGCCGAAATCAACATCCTCGATCAACCGCCTGGCAACGGAACTCCTTCGATCACCTTCCGTCGGACGCGTCGCCGCGTACACTAACACGTTGGTATCGAGAAAGACCAGGGCGGTCATAAAGCTCTTCCCGGTGCCACTTCCAATCGCCGAATTCCAAGGGAGACTGCGCGAACAAACGAACCAATTCACTGCGCGCTCGACGTTGCCGCTCGATATCGTTTTGGTTCGCTATCATCGTCAGATGGTCCTTCACAAGCTCCTCGACGGAACTGTTCGCTGCCCTTGCATAACGCTCGATGCGCTCAAGCAGATCATCCTCAAACTCAAACGAGAGACGCGACATCGATCGACGCTTTCACGTTCATTTACCGCTCGGTGAGCCATATCATGCGCAAAGAGCAGGGGCTACTCAGAAATCGCAGCCCGGCGCCCGTTCCAAGCCGTCACCCGATATTGCGGTCGAGCAATTCGATCGAGACGCCCTGCGGCCCGCGGATGAAGCACACCCGAATGCCCGGCCGTATGGTGGTCGGCTCCATGGTGAATTCGGCACCCTTGGCCTTGAGCTCGGCCGCGATGGCATCGATCCCGCTCACCGCCAGGCCGAAATGATCGAGCCCCTGATAGGGCGTGACCGGCGGCGGATTGACGGCGCTGCCGTCGGCGACCGGCGCGATGAAGATATTGGCGCCGCCGAGCTTCAAATCGATGCGCGGCTGGCCCTGCTGCATCGTGCGGATAATCTCGGCGCCGAACATGCGCGCGTAATATTGCGCCGTTGCCTCCGGATCCGGGCTGCGCAAATGAATGTGGTCGTAGGTGAATGTGGCCATCGCGATCTTCTCCATCGAGACCGGCCCAGCCTATTGCGCCTTCGCCAAGGTCCGCACGATCGGGCTCCATTTCCGCACTTCGCTTTGCAGGAAGGCGGTGAACTCGGACGGCGTCATCGGCCGGGAAAGCGACGCATCGCGTTCCATGGCGGTTCGCACTTCCGGCTTTTTCATTGCCTCATTGACGGCGCGGTTGAGCCGCTCGACAATCGCGGGTGGCATTTTCGGCGGTCCGGACAGCGAGAACCAAGCGGTCAGCACGATGTCGCCATAGCCCAGTTCCGTGAAAGTCGGCAGCGCCGGAAACTCAGGCAGCCGTTCCGCCGTCGAGATGGCGATCGGCACCAGGCCCTTGGCGCGAATCTGTTCGAGCGTGGTCAACCACGTCATCACGCCGACTTTGACATGGCCGGCGACCAAGTCGATGATCGCGGCGCCGCCGCCCTTGTAGGGAACATGGCGGATATTGAGCTTCCCCTTCGATACCAGATATTCGCCCACCACATGGCCGACCGTCCCGATCCCCGGCGAGACATAGTCGATGCCGGTTTTCTCCGCCGCCGCGAGCTTGGCCAATTCCGCGAATGTCTTCACGCCGAGCGAGGGGTGCACGGCGAGCACGATCGGCGAGCCGCCGAAATACGCGATGTGGGTGAAGTCCCGCACCGGATCGAACGCGGTGTTGGCGTTCATGGCAGGGCCCAGCACTTGGTAGGGCAGGCCCGACACCGCCAGGGTGTAGCCGTCGGGATCGGCGCGCGTAATGGCCTCGGTGGCGATCGCCCCGCCGGCGCCGGGCCGGTTGTCGATCACGAACTGCTGACCCAAAATGGGGCTCAGCGCCGTGGCGAAGGTGCGGCCCATCAAATCCGCGGCGCCGCCGGCGGAACTCGGCACCACCAGCCGGATCGGCTTGGCGGGCCACTCTGCGGCACCAGCTTGCGGCGACATCGCGAGGACGGACGTCGCTGCCACTGCAAGACCGATCGCCAGAATCGTTAGCCGGCGCATGCCTGACTCCTTCACCGTTTGGGCCGTTTCCGCGGGCATCTTATGCCGCAACCCGAGCACGAACGAAACCATTCGTCGCGCGGATCGCACCGCGTCGGCAAAACGCATCCGCATTTGCCCGTGATGGTGGGCGCCTGTATACGCTCGCGGATTCGTATCGCACAAGGTTGGACCATGCTGGAAGCTTCGCCGCGCGACACCGTAACCCGCCGCGCCCCGGCGGACTTTCAGGAACATCTCGCCAACCTGGAGGCCGCAGGCCTCCTGGTGCGCATCGACCGCGCGGTCAACAAGGATACCGAGCTGCACCCGCTGGTCCGCTGGCAGTTCCAGGGCGGCCTAGACGAAGACCAGCGGCGCGCCTTCCTGTTCACCCATGTGGTGGGGGCGGACGGGCGCCGGTTCGACATGCCGGTCGTGGTGGGCGCGCTGTCGGCGTCGGCCCGCATCTATGCGCTGGGTCTGGGCTGCGCGGTCGAAGATATCGGCAAGGCGTGGACCGACGCCATCGCACACCCACTGCCGCCGGTCGCGGCCACATCAGCGCCATGCCAGGAGGTGGTGATCACCGGCGAGGCCCTGCGCGCGGGGGGCGGCGGGCTGTCGCGGCTGCCGGTGCCGGTATCGACGCCGGGCTTCGATGCCGCGCCCTATCTCACCGCGACGCTATGCATCACCGTCGATCCGGACACCGGGGTGCGCAACATGGGCACCTACCGGGCGCAGCTGAAGGCCAACGACCGGCTCGGCGTGCGGATGGCCGCGCGCATCGGCGGGGCGGGGGGCTATCTGCACTGGCAGAAATACCGGGCGCGGAAACAGCCGATGCCGTGCGCGATCGTGATCGGCTGTGCCCCCGCGGCGGCCTTCACCGGGGCGCAAAAGCTTGCGATCGATCTTGACGAGATGGCGGTGGCCGGCGCGCTGGCGGGCTTCCCGATTCCGGTGGTGCGCGCAGTGACGGTGCCGCTTGAGGTGCCGGCCGACGCCGAGATCGTCATCGAGGGGCTCATCGACCCGGACTTGCTGGAGCCGGAGGGGCCGTTCGGGGAAAGCCACGGCTATGTGGCGCTCGAAGATTTCAACATGTCGATGCAGGTGACGGCGATCACCCACAAGCGCAAGCCGGTGTTCGTCTCCATCGTGAGCCAGGTGACGCCGAGCGAATCCAGCGTGATCAAGCGCGTCGCCTACGAGCCGGTGTTTTTGGCGCACCTGCGCGATGCGCTGTCCATCAAGGGCATCCGCGCCGTGGTGCTGCACGAGCCTTTGAGCAACATCCGCCCGGTGATCTTTTTGCAATTCGCGCCCGGTACCCCGAAAAGCGAGATCTGGCGCGGGCTTAACGGCGCCTCCATCCTCAAGGCCGATTGCGGCAAGATCGTCATCGCGGTGAGCGAGGACATCGACCCGCGCAATGCCGACGCGGTGTTCTGGTCGCTGGCCTATCGCGCCCACATGGGCGACGATCTCCACGTGGTGCCGCACCGCTCGGGCGGCCATGGCCCAAAAACCGGCCGCCGCAGCGAGGACCAGACGCTCTTGATCGACGCCACGCTGAAGAACCCGATGCCGCCCTTAGCGCTGCCCGCGCGCCCCTACATGGAACACGCCCGCGCCCTGTGGGAAGACCTCGGCCTGCCGCCGCTCAAGCCGCAGCCGCCATGGCACGGCTATTCGCTCGGCGAGTGGGACGCCGCGTGGGACCGGTACGCGGAGCGCGCGGTGGAAGGCCGGTGGGCGGAGAACGGCGCCGAGACATTTTCGCGGCGGCGCGGCGGGCTGACGCCGGAGACGCCGGTGCGCGAGGTGGAGAATGATAAGCACAGACAGTGATTGTCTCGGATATTAAACCAGATTCCGCTGACGTCGGAGCGGCGAGCGGCGTAGGGTGGGCAAAATCGCCTTGCTCCATACGGGCTCTGGCGTCGTCGCTTGCGGCGATTTTGCCCACGCGGTCGCGTCCCCCTGTGTTGTCCGCGTGGGCAAAATCGCCACAGGTTCGGCGCCGCCGCTTCGCCGAGGCAGGGCAATTTTGCCCACCCTACAGCGGCGGCGATTGACATGACCGCAACATGGTCTGGAATAAACCGCTCCACAATGGTGAGGCAACCAAATCCGCCAGAGGGACCGATCTGCATAAAAAATGAATATACCACGAGTTTTAGGCTGGATCCGAACGATCCGCCGAACAGCGATGGGCGAGAATTCGACGCTATGAGCGATGAGGAGCGCCATCAAGCCGCGCTCTTTGACCCCGCCTGTCCGCCCGCGACCGCGGCACAGCTTGCCTGTGCGCGCCGCGTCCACACCGTGCTGCCTTGCGCCAAGACCTCGAACAAGGATTTATGATCGCCAAGCTTATTCCATAGGCAGAAGGGAAACCAGGAGCGGCATCAAGGCCGGGATTTCTTCCGTTGCCGTCTTCCAAACAATGTTTGGGTCGATATCGAAATAGGCGTAAATCAGCCGATTGCGCATCGCGATCATAGCGCTCCATGGCACCCACGGCGTTGCCGATCGTGTTTCGGGCGAAACTTTGGACGCCGCCTCGCCGATGATCTCGACGGCACGCACCAGCGCAAAAAGCAGCATCGCGTCCGATTCGAGTTCATTACGTTGCCGGCCAGTGACAAAGCGTCGTACGGTTTGCGCCGTGTCGATCATATGGCGGATGCGGATCACGTCACCCGGCTTCAAACTGCACCTCGGCCGTTCGGACCACCTCGTCACGAAAATACTTGCTCAAGTCGAGGGCGGTGCGCAGGTCGAACCTTACGCCCTCCCAGAAGCGCGGAAAGTTCGCTTTCGATGGCCGCCATCGCGAGCAGACCGGGTGTCGCCTCAGGTTCGAATTCAACCAAAAGGTCGATATCGCTATCGCGCCTGTTCGTGCCTTTTAACGTCGAGCCGAACAACGCCAGACGCCGGATGTGGCGCCGGTTGCAAGCGGCCACCAATGCGGCATGGTCGGGAAATATCTGATGCATCGCCCTGTCCTCAGCTGCGCGCCTTTGTCGAGAGTTTTCCTTCATGGTCACGTCCACCTTAGCTTAACTTACGCGCAGAATGGCTTGAGCGAAGCGAAACCCATTCCAGGCTCCTGTTTCATCGGTCATTCTCCATCAGCGTTGATCGCCGATGGGTTTCGCTTCCGCTCTACCCATCCTCCGCGCCGCGTATGAACCGCCTCCGCCCGCGACTACCCGCGACGCCATACTGCCACCCCGCCCATCACTCCCCACCCCGCTCCCGCCGCAGCTTGGCCCAATAATCCAGCCGCTTGCGGATTTCGCGCTCGAAGCCGCGTTCCGGCGGATCATAGAAGCGGCGGCGGCCGAGCGCTTCGGGGAAATAGTTTTGGCCGGAAAACGCATCCGGGGCGTCGTGGTCGTAGGCGTAGCCGGCGCCGTAGCCCTCGCCCTTCATCAGTTTGGTCGGGGCGTTGAGGATGTGTTTTGGCGGCAGCAGCGAGCCGGCTTCCTTGGCGGTGCGCATCGCCGCCCCGTAGGCCTTGTAGGCGGCGTTCGATTTCGGCGCAGTGGCCACATAGATCACCGCCTGTGCGATGGCGAGTTCGCCCTCCGGGCTGCCGAGAAAATCATACGCCTCCTTGGCGGCATTGGCGATCACGAGCGCCTGCGGGTCGGCGAGCCCGATATCCTCCACCGCCATGCGCACCACCCGCCGCGCCAGGAACAGCGGGCTCTCGCCGGCATCGAGCATGCGGCAGAGATAATAGAGCGCGGCGTCCGGATCGGAGCCGCGCACCGATTTGTGCAGGGCGGAAATCAGATTGTAGTGGCCGTCCTGCGACCTTGTCGTAGATCGGCGCGCGCCGCTGCAGCACCTCCTGAAGTTGTTCGGCATCGAAAACCTCGCCGGGGCGGGCAGCGCGCCAAAGCTCCTCGGCGAGCGTAAGCGCGGCGCGGCCGTCGCCGTCGGCCATGCGCACCAGCGAGGCCCGCGCCTCATCGTCGAGCGGCAGCGGCCGGCCTTCGATCGCCTCGGCCCGCGCCAGCAGCTTCTCGATCGCCGGGGCATCGAGCGGACGGAACACCAGCACGCGGGCGCGCGACAACAGCGCGGCATTGAGTTCGAACGACGGATTTTCCGTGGTGGCGCCGACCAGCACCACGGTGCCGTCCTCCATCACGGGGAGGAAGGAGTCCTGCTGGGCGCGGTTGAAGCGGTGGACTTCGTCCACGAATAGCAGCGTGCCGAGGCCGGTCTGGCGGCGCAGGCGGGCGGCGTCGAACACCTTTTTCAGGTCGGCGACGCCGGAGAACACCGCGGAGATCTGCTCGAAATGCAGCGCGGTGGCCTGCGCCAGCAGCCGCGCCACCGTGGTTTTTCCGGTCCCGGGCGGCCCCCAGAAAATGAGCGACCCCAGCGTACCGGTTTCCAGCATGCGGGTCAGCACGCCGTCGGGGCCGATCAGATGATCCTGGCCCACCACCTCGGACAGCCTTTGGGGCCGCAGTTTGTCGGCAAGCGGGCGCGGCGCATCGCGGTCCAATCCAGCCGCCGCGAACAGGCCTCCTGTATCCCGCTTGCCGCGCGCGGTCATCCGCCGAACATGGCGGAAATCTGCTGGCCGCCGCGCTGGATGGTGAGGCGCCACAGCCGGCTGGGCTGGCTCACGGCCTTCACCAGATCCTGCGTGGTCGAGATCTTGGCATTGTTGATCATGAGCACCACGTCGCCCTTCTGCAGGCCGAAATTATGCGCCAGCGACCCGGTCTCCACCTCGATGACGGCGACGCCCTTGGCATCGGTATCCAGCCGCAATTCGTCGGCCAGCGCCGGCGACAGGTTCGCGACTTTGGCGCCGTGCAGCGGTGAGCGCGCCTTGATCACGGTCTCCTCGCGCGGGCTCTCCGGCAGGGCTTCGAGCGCCACCGCAAGCTTGGTCTCGCGCCCGCCGCGCATGACGGCGATCTGGGTCTGGCCGCCCAGCGGCTTGGTGGCGAAGCGATAGTCGAAGGCGTTGACGTCATCGACCGCTTGGCCGTCCACCGATACGATCAGATCGCCGGTGCGCAGCCCGGCGCGCCCTGCCGGGCTTTTTGCCGCAACGCTCGCCACCAGCGCCCCGACCGGGCGCTTGAGGGAAAGGCTTTCAGCGATCTCCGGCGTCAGCGCCTGCAGCTTGGCGCCGAGCCAGGGCCGCTTCACCACCGCGCTGCCGCCCTGCGCCGACGCAATTACGGCGCGCACCATATTGACGGGAATCGCAAACCCGATGCCCTGGGAGCCGCCGGAGCGCGAGAAGATCGCCGTATTGATGCCGACCAGTTTGCCGCCGAGATCGACCAGCGCGCCGCCGGAATTGCCGGGATTGATGGCGGCGTCGGTCTGGATGAAGAACTGGTAGTCGGTGATGCCGACCTGGGTACGGGCGACCGCCGAGACGATCCCGTGCGTCACCGTTTGCCCGACCCCGAACGGATTGCCGAGCGCCAGCACCACGTCGCCGACCTGGAGCGCATCGGAATCGCCAAGATCGATGGCGGCGAATTTTTCGCGGGTGTCCTTGATGTGGAGCACTGCCGAGATCCGAACGCTGGTCGCGCAGCACGATCTCGGCCTCGAATTCGCGCTTGTCGGCGAGCGATATTTTCACCTGGTCGGCATTCTCGATGACGTGGAAATTGGTGACGACGAGCCCGGACGGATCGACCACGACCCCGGAACCGAGCGAACGCTGCACCTCTTCGCGCGCGCCCCCGCCTGCGCCGCCGAAGAAACGCCGGAAGATGGGATCGTCGAACATCGGAACGCGATTCTCGACCACGCGCGCCGCGTAGACGTTGACCACGGCGGGTGCCACCCGTTTCACCACCGGGGCATAGGACAGCCTGATCTCGCTTGCGGAGGACGGCACCCGTACGTCCTGGGCGAGGCTCGGTCCGCCCACCATGGGCAGCACAACCGCGAGACAGGCGAGGAGACGAAATTGCGTACGCATCGCTTGCAAATCCTCTGAGTCGATGAGGCGTGGCGCATATATAAAATGCGAAATTTGCCAATTGAAGGGCGGCGGCACGGTAGCGGATTGCGGTGTTTTAGTACATAAGGCGACGTCCAGGAATACGCAAATCATGCCTCCGGCCTCATCCTGAGGAGCATCGCGTAGCGATGCGTCTCGAAGGATGGCAGCAAGCCACTGCCGTGCATCCATCCTTCCAGACGCGCGCCTACGGCGCGCTCCTCAGGATGAGGCTGAACGGGGTGAAGCACTTATTCCTGGGCGTCTTCCTGGGCGTCGCCCAAGTCTACGGAACTCCGCGCCGGATCGAGGCGCGAAGTTCGCATCCACATCTGGACGCGTGCGGCAAGTGCCGGTGCGATTTCCTGGTGGCGAAACGCGCGCCGCCGCATTAGATTGCCAATGGCGGGGCTGCTGAGTGCGTCAGGAGCCTTATTCTCGGGGCCTTATCGATTCTGAAGGGAGCTGTCCCTGGCCGGGCCCGTGGGCTCGGGCATATGGCGCCCACCTACATGCGTAGGGAACCCGGGATCGTTGCTCTAACGGCTCGAGTGGCTCCGCATCCATGTCCCTGGATCCATGTCCCTGGCAGATGAAACCGCGATCCCCGGTCTGAAGGCGGAACTTCGCCGCGACGCCCTGGCGCTGCGGGATGCGCTGCCGGCAGCCGCACGAATGGCGGCGGCCCAGGCGGTCGCCGATCGCGGCCTGCCGGTCCCGGTGGGTCCGGACGTCATCGTGTCCGGGTTTTTCCCGATCAGAAGCGAAATCAGCCCGCTGCCGCTCATGCGGCGCCTTGCCGATGCGGGAGCGCAGCTGGCGCTTCCCGTGGTGGTGGAGCGCGGACATCCGCTGATCATGCGGGCATGGTCGTTCGGCGCGCCGCTGGTTGCGGGCGTGTGGGGCATTCGCGAGCCTTGCGCCGATGCGCCGGAAGTCGCCCCCGACATCGTCATCGTGCCGCTCGCCGCCTTCGATCGCACCGGCCAGCGGATCGGCTACGGCGCCGGCTTCTACGACATGACGCTCGCGCGCCTGCGCCGGCAAAAGCCCGTCACCGCCATCGGGATTGCGTTCGCGGTGCAGGAAATCGCCGCGGTGCCGGCAACTCCCCGCGACGTGCGCCTCGATCTCGTGCTAACGGAGCGCGAGGTGATCGATTGCAGGTCGTGAACGCGTGCGGATTCTCTTCATCGGCGACATTCTTGGGCGCAGCGGGCGCGCCATCGTGCTGGAGCGCCTGCCGGGCCTGATGCAGGACTGGCAGCTCGATTTCGTCGTCATCAACGGCGAGAACGCCGCCGGCGGCTTCGGGATCACGGAAGCGATCTACCAGGACCTGGTGGGCGCCGGCGCCGACGCCATCACGCTCGGCAACCACGCCTGGGATCAGAAGGACGCGCTGGTGTTCATCGGCCGCGCGTCGCGGCTCATCCGTCCGGTCAATTATCCGAAGGGAACGCCCGGCCGCGGCGCCGCGCTGATCGATGCCCGCAACGGCGCGCGGGTGCTGGTCGTCAACGTCATGGGCCGCGTGTTCATGGACCCGCTCGACGATCCGTTCGCGGCGCTGGAGCGCGAGGTCGCGGCCTGTCCGCTGAAGACCGCGGCCGACGCCATCATCGTGGACATCCACGCCGAGGCGTCGAGCGAAAAGCAGTCGATGGCTTATTTCCTCGACGGCAAGGTGAGCATGGTGGTCGGCACCCATACCCATGTGCCGACGGCGGACCATCAAGTGCTCACGGGCGGCACCGCCTTCATGACCGATGTGGGGATGACGGGGGACTATAATTCCTGCATCGGGATGGTGAGGGACGAGCCGCTGTCCCGCTTCACCCGGCGCATTCCGGGCGGCAAGTTCGAGCCCGCACTCGGGCCCGCTACGCTATGCGGCTTCGCGGTCGAGACCGACGACGCCACCGGGCTCGCGCGCCGGGTCGCCGCCGTGCGCCTCGGCGGCCGGCTGGAAGAGGCGCGGCCGGCGTTCTGGGGATGAGGCACCGCCGGATAGGGTTGAAGCGAAGCGAAATCTCTTCGGCGGACGCTCATTCGGCTATGCGCCGCCCCACCGATCGGATTCACAACACCTGAAGTCATGGCCGGGCTGCTCCGGGCCTATCCCGGCCATCCACGTCTTGCTTGCAGCGCCGTCGCGAGGACGACGCGAATGCCCGCGACAAGCGCGGGCACGACGCCGAGACGCTGATTCGACGTGGTCGAAATCCGGTCTAGAACCGGCGCTGCTGCCAGCGGATGTGTTTACGGCGTTTCCCAGCAATAGCTGGTTGGCAAGCCGCACGACTCCACGATTCCCTTGCCGGGAAGGTAAATATAGCCCGGCCCGCGGTTCTGGGAGGCGTTCACAGCCGCAACTCCGTAAGTGGGTACACCTATCGAGTCCGGCGCGGATGCCTGGCGATCGACCTGCCAGCGGTGGGTAACCGCATGATGCGCGGTCCCCCGCGTTGGATTCTGGTGGATTGTTGCGGCCGGCGCTCCCGCTGTGGAGCCGATGATCATGGCTAGAGCAAACGTCGTTTTTGCGAACATAGCGAAGCCTCCTGGGCAAGTCGTGCAAGAGAACTGTAACACAACTGTTATGAAATTGTCATATTTCTTTCATGCAACTGTCATGGAGGTGTTGCGCTCGCCATTGGCCTGCAGGCAGCGATGAACACCTCAGTACCGATATAGCCCAGGCATAGCCCCGCGGATTTCCGCCGCGGTCAGCACCGCCGCAGGGCGATCTGCGCCAACAGCACTGGCGCCGGCCCATCGGCGGCGGGCGCAGGGTGGGATCGCCCCTTCGTCTCCATGGCGGTCATCTCACACCCAGGCTTGGCCATCCGGGATGAACCGGACGGAGCCAAGCCGTGACTCCTCAAATGACCGGAATCCGTTCTCGCTTGCCGTATCGCTGTCGAACGATGTATATGTTCCGATATAACGACGGACGAAGGAAGACCGCATGACATTCGACGCCCAATGCGATCTGGCCGCGGTGGTCTACGGGATAGACGACGATCCGGACCGCCTGCTCATCGACTTCGCCGCGGACCTGCGCGGCCGGGGACTGCGGCCGGTCGGCGTCATTCAGATCGGCCGTCACTGCCGGTCGGAAAATCCCGGCCTCGGCGTGGTCATGCTGCCGGGCGGCGATACCGTCCCGCTGACGCCAAGCGCGAATATTCCCACGGCTGGCTGTCGGCTCGACGCGGCACGGCTCGGCGACGTGGCGACGCGGGTCGCACGCGATCTCGCCGACGGCGCGGATATCCTGATCGTCAATCGTTTCGGCCAATCGGAGGCCGGCGGCGGCGGCTTGACCGGCCTCATCGGCCGCGCGCTGGATTGCGATATCCCGGTCCTGATCGCGGTGCCGGAGCGCCGCTTCCACACCTTGATCCGGTTTGCCGACGGCATGAACGTCCGGCTGCCCTGCCGCCGCGAGGCGCTCGACCGCTGGTGGCATTCGATTGCCGGAACCGCGGCGCGGCGAAACCGCGCCGAGTCCCGCACATTTTGCGAAGTCACGAAATGAGACCGCGATCATTGCAAAGGAGCATTTCGTGATCACGCAAGAGGCCGAAGGAACGTTCGAGCCGCCGATCGTCCTCGATGTGCAGGGCGAAGTCGCTCAAGACGGCAGCGCGATCGGATTGCGCATCCAACGCAGCCAGCAAGGCCCGGTGGATATTTGCCTGCGGATCCAGGACGTCCAGCATATCGTCAGCATCATGCTGGCCCTGAGTTGCGAGGCGAAGCGGCTCCAGGGGCCGCCCGAATTCGATCTGCCGCCGAACACCGCGATCCCGCTGCCGCTCAGTGCCATCAATGTGGGCCAGGACGAGCACGACGACACGTTCCTGATGCTGGAGGTCGGCGCCGCCGCGCTGATGTTCGGCGTGCCGCCCGGTGCGCTGGAGGAAGTCGGCCAGATGCTGCTGGCGCTCAGCGCGAAGGCGACCGGCAAGCCCTCCTGATATTGGAGCGGACGGCGGCCGGACCGCCCGCCGTCGGCGGTATTTTGCACAATTTGCACAAAATGCGACGCCGCGCGATCTGCCCCCTTTGCAAGGGCGAAATTATATGCGACTGTCGCTATATTCACAGAGATATAGCGAGCCGCCATGTCGTCACGCGCGCCTGACCTGTTAGGGAGCATCTTTTCGGCCGGTTCCCGGCCGAACCTACCGGTGTTTCCGGGCAGCATGATTCCGATGAAAGCGCGCGCCGCGCGTGACGGCGTCCGCGAGGTTCTTGCCGAGCCGGCGGCCAAGCGGCGCACCGCGATCTGGGACATGCATCACAGCGTGCATTGTTCGATCATCGGCACCTGCCTGTCCGGCGGGGAGATCCGCCGCCTGCTCGTCAAGCTTGGCGTTCCCGGCGCAGAAACCGCATCCGATCACGACCTGCACAAGCAGGGTGTTGCGCTCGCCGGGCGGTCGCAAGGCGGCGGCAAGTTCATCCAGAAGGCGCTCGACCACCGTCACGAGGCCGCCATCAAGCAATTCGCCAAGGCCAAGGACGAGGCCGCGCTGCTCCGGCTGTGGGACGAAGCCGTCAAGCGGGGCGACATTCCGGGCGCCTATTGGGCCGTGCTCAGCCATCCGGCGGCGACCGATGCGGTCATGCGAAAGACCTTCGGCGATGTGCACATGCTCTCCCATATGGTCGGCGCCGCCAACCGCGCAGACATTCGCCGGTTGCGCCAGCTGGAGGAAGAGAATGCGGCCTTGTCGGCCAAGGTCGAACTGCAACAACGCCAGTTGCGCGACGGCTTCACGGCCCGCGACCAGAAAATCCGCTTGCTCAACGAGGCGCTCAGCCGCGCGCTCGCCCAGACACCGGTGCTGGCCGAGCATGCCGCCGACGATGCCCGCGCCGCCAAGGATGCCTTGATCGATCTCGACCGGCGGTTGAGCCGCGAGACCGCCCGCCGCGAACGGCTGGAGGCAAGGCTCGCCGCCGCGACACGCGGGCTGGCGCAGGCCGAGCAGGCCAGGCAGGACGCCGAGCGGGAGCGGGAGAACCTGCGGCGCGAATTGACGCTGATCGAAGGCCGAAATCGACGGCAATGTGCAAGGCTGCGAGGCGACGGGGCCGGCACTGGCCGGCACTCAGGTCCTTTACGTCGGCGGGCGGGCTCACCAGATACCGCAGCTCAAAGCCGTGGTGGAGAATGCCGGCGGTGAATTTTTATACCACGATGGTGGTATCGAGCACAGCATGACCTTGCTGCCGGGTCTCGTGAGCCGGGCGGACTGCGCGGTGTTTCCGATCGATTGCATCAGCCACGACGCCATGGGCATGGTCAAACGTCACTGTCGGCAGTCCACCAAGCCGTTCATTCCGCTGCGGACCTCGAGCCTGGCGAGCCTGCTGTCGGGACTTGCATCGCTTGAGCCCAAGCCGGAACGCGCCTTGGCGATAAATTGAATCGCTCGACGGCGATAACACCGGACGGTATGTTTTTTGCCTCGGTGATTGGTCGCATGCAGCGCCGGAACAAAAACATGATGCAACGTCTTCCTGCTTTGTTGTTCGCCCTTGTGGTGCTGGCGTCTCCCGCGTTGGCAGATACTTTGCGGGTCGCCGGAGCCGGCAGCCTCACGGAGTCGTTTTCGGATTTGCTGCGCCGGTTTCCGGCGGGCGCCGATACGATCGCAACTCCCGAATTCGGCCCCTCCGGGCTGATGCGGGAGAAAATAGATGCCGGGCTCGATGTCGATCTGTTCGCATCCGCCGACATGGAGCAGGCGCGCCGCCTTGCGGCCGGGCACCCAGACCGGATGGTGATCAATTTCACCCGCAATCACCTGTGCGCGGTGGCGCATGCGGCGGATGGTTTGACCCCCGACAATATGCTGGATCGGCTGCTCGATCCGCGCGTGCGCCTTGCGACATCGACCCCGGGGGCCGATCCCGCCGGAGATTACGCCTGGGCGGTGTTTGCCCGCGCCGACGCTGTCCGCCCCGGTGCCCGTGCGGCGCTGGAAGCCAAGGCCCAGCAGCTTTACGGCGGCGGCGCCAAGACGCCGTCATTCTTTCTCGGCAAGGGTCCCGTCGAGGGGATTTTTCTGACCGACCGCGCGGATGTGGCGCTGGCCTATTGCAGCGCAGGTCCCACCATCCTCCACGAGGTGCCGGGCCTGTCCGTCGTACCTCTCCCGCCGGACCTCGCGGTCGGAGCGGCGTATGGCATGGTCCTGCTCAATGCCAAGCCCTTGACCTTGCGCTTCGCGGCCTTCGTGATGTCCGAAGGCGGGCAGGCGGTGATGAAGGCGCACGGGTTCGATCCGGTGGCGCTGGTCGAGCCGGTACCGACGTCACCTGGACTTATCGTCCACCGGGCAGGCCGCGTCTCGCGTGTCATGTCTTTCGATAGCCTGGTCGGCCTGAAGCCCATCACGCAAAACATGAACACCGCCAACGAGCGGGGGGAGCAGCAGCGAGAATTCTCCGGGCCGCTGTTGTGGGACGTGCTTGTCGCGGCCGGTGCCGTCGAGCCGAACGATCCGGTCGCGCAGATGCGCCTTGCGGTGCGGGTGACGGGGGCGGACGGCTTCAACGCGGTCGTTGCCGTCGCCGAGATCAGCCCGCAATTCGCCGGCCGACCAATTCAGCTCGCCAACCGGCTGAACGGCGCACCGCTCCCGGAGCGAGGACTGCGCCTGATCGTACCCGGTGACCGGCGCCCCGCCCGGTCGGTACGCGACGTCATTCGTCTCGACATCGAATGACCAGGGTTTGCACTAGGCGCGCGGCGCGTGGCGACACCATATGGCGCGGGCGGGCAGCGCGATAGCGGCCGGACTTCGGCGATCGGACCGCAGGGTCCAAAGTGATCCAAAGCACCGCAGTTGCATCGGGCCTGCGACATGTTTAACGATATATAGCGCTACCCCCGCGCGGCTGCGGCAAAGCAGCCGGTGGTGTCGGTAATCATTGAGGCCGGGCAAGCAAGCCAGGGGAATTCGTATGAAGGCATTCCGTTCATCACTGCGGCCGGCGGCGGCGATCGGCGCCGCGGTTTGCATCGCCTTCTTCGCGGTGACCGCCGCCTTCGCAGGCGAGACCAATGTCGCCGTCGCGGCCAACTTCACCGAAGCCGCGAAGAAAATCGCCGAGGCGTTTGCCAAACAAACCGGCCATCGCGCGATTCTGAGCTTCGGATCGACCGGCCAGCTTTATACCCAAATCACCCAGCATGCGCCGTTCCAGATATTTCTATCCGCCGATGAGGAGCGCGCGAAACAGGCCGTCGACGACGGCTTGGCGGTCCCCGACAGCCGGTTCACCTATGCGATCGGGAGAATCGTGCTGTGGAGCAGTGACCCGCGTCTCGTCACCGGACAGGAAACGCTGGAGCAGGCGAAATTCCGCAAGATCGCGATCGCCAACCCGGCCGCGGCACCCTATGGAGCAGCGGCCATCGAGGCCATGATGGCCATGGGCGTGTACGACACGCTGCAGTCGAAAATCGTACAAGGCAACAGCATCGCACAGGCCTATCAGTTCGTCGTCACCGGCAATGCGGAGCTCGGCTTCGTTGCCCTGGCGCAGCTTGTCGGCAACGATAAAGGCTCGCGGTGGGAGGTTCCGCAAAAGCTGTACACACCCATCCGGCAAGATGCCGTGCTGTTGAAGACCGGCCAGGATTCCGAAGCCGCCAAGGCGTTTCTCGCTTTCCTCAAGCGGCCGGAGGCGATCCGCGTCATCCAGTCGTTCGGCTACGCCACGCCGGCGGATTGACACGGCGATGGAGTTCTTCGCCGAGCTGTGGCCGCCGATCCGCCTGACCCTTGAGCTGGCCACGATCTCGACGGTGCTGCTCCTCGTCGTCGGGACCCCCATCGCCTGGTGGCTGGCCCGCTCCGGCACCGTGTGGAAGGAGGCGGTGGCCGCCATCGTGTCCCTGCCGCTGGTGTTGCCGCCGACCGTCATCGGCTTTTATCTGCTGCTGTTTCTCGGGCCGAACGGTCCGGGCGGCTTGATCGCCCGCCTGCAAGGTCAACGCACCCTGGCGTTCACCTTCGAAGGCCTCGTCATCGGCTCCGTCCTCTATTCGCTGCCCTTCGTGGTGCAACCGATCCGCAATGCGTTCGAGGCCTTCGGCGATCGCCCCATGGAGGTTGCCGCAACATTGCGGGCGTCTCCATGGGACGCGTTCTGGAGCGTCGCGATCCCGCTGGCGCGGCCTGGATTTTTGACCGCGGCGGTGTTGGGCTTCGCCCATACGGTCGGCGAATTCGGCGTCATTCTCATGATCGGCGGCAATATTCCGGGAAAAACCCGGGTGCTGTCGATTGCGATCTTCGACTATGTCGAGACGCTGCAATGGGTGCCGGCCCATATCCTTTCCGGTGGAATGCTGGTGTTCGCATTTGCGGTGATTTTCACCATGATGGTGCTGGAAAAGCGTGCCGGGCGGCGCATGGCATGAGCAACGACGGCATCATCCGCGGGCGCTTTCGCGGCACGGTGGGCAAATTCCAACTCGACGCCGCGTTCGAAGCGCCGGCACGCGGATTTACGGCCCTGTTCGGACCATCGGGATGCGGGAAGACGACGGTGCTGCGCTGCGCCGCCGGACTGCTGCGGTTGCCGGACGGGTACTTTTCCATCGAGGATGAAGTCTGGCAGGACGGTTCCAGCTTTCGGCCGTCGTATCGCCGGGCGATCGGCTACGTATTCCAAGAGGCGAGCCTGTTTGCCCACATGTCGGTGCGGCGCAATCTTCTTTACGGCTACCGCCGCGCGACTGCAGGTGGGGCGCAGACCCGCATTCAATTCGACGAAGTCGCCAATCTGCTCGGCATCGAACACCTGCTGGAGCGCTTGCCGCTCCGCCTTTCGGGGGGCGAGCGCCAGCGGGTCGCGCTCGGACGCGCGCTGCTGTCGCAGCCGAAGCTGCTGCTGATGGACGAACCGCTGTCGGCGCTCGACCGCTTCACCAAGGAAGACATCGTGCCCTATCTCGAGCGCATTCACGCCTCGCTCGCCATTCCGGTTCTCTATGTCAGCCACGACGTTTCCGAGGTGGAGCGGCTCGCCGACCATATCGTTCTGATCGACCGCGGGCAGGTGGTGGCCAGCGGTTCGTTGCGCGACATTCAAAGCAATCCGGGGTCGGCACTGGCGCGCCTGCCCGACGCCGCCGTCAGCCTCGATTGCGAAATTTTGGATCAGGACGCGAACTACGGGCTGACGAAGCTCGCAGTGAACGGCGCCACGTTACTCGTTCCCGCTGTGAAGGCGGCGATCGGCGAGCGCAGGCGGGCCGTCATCTCGGCCTCGGACGTGAGCCTTGCCCTAAGCGCGGCGGGCTGCAGTACGATCCTGAATTGCCTCGAGGGACGCATTCTTTCCGCCGAGCGTGACGGAACCTATCAGATCAATGTTGCGATCGGGCTCGGGGCTGACGGAACCGGTGACCGGATTCTCGCTCACATTACCCGCATGTCCTGGGACGTACTCGGACTAACCGAGGGCGGCCCTATTGTGGCGCAGATCAAGACCATTGCTTTGAAATGATTTGCCGCTCCGAAGGGAGTATTTTCGTTACGCGCGCCCCAATCTTGCCATATTATGGCAAGGGCGCCACAAAAATAGCATATTCTATTTTTGCGGTTACGCCGCCGGTCACGCGTTATGTTGCCGGTGAGCGACAGCCAATTCGAATCCAGCCAAGGCGGCCGCTGCCAGCGGCTTCATTTCTTGTCCGTAATATTTTGCCAAGTATAACAAAATGGGTGGCCAGGGGGCCGATCGGGGTATGAGGGACAGCGATGGGGACCAAGCAAATTCTATTGGGCAGCGTGTGTTTCTTGGCGTCGGCGCTGATACGGCTGTGGCGCAGGCGCAGTCGAGCCCGGACATCGATAAAATCGATCGGTTGCAGCGGCAGGTCGAGCAGCTGCAGGAACAGCTCAAAGCGCGCACCCAGCAATTGGAAGAGCAGCTCAAGCTGATGAAGAGCGAGATGGCCCAGGCGAAGCGGAAGGCCACGCCGGCGGACGCCGCGCAGGGCGCCAACTCCGCCGCTACGCCGGGTGCGGTCAAGCCGCAGATGGTTACCGCGACCGCCGCGACCACCGCGACCGTGAAGGCAGCGGCGGCGCCTCCGCCGGCACCGAGCGCGACCGTCAAGATGTCCGCAAACAACCGCCCTTCGATTTGCTCCGCCGACGGCCAAAATTGCATCGCGCTCACGAGCCGCGTATTTTTCGATGCAGGAGGCTACTCGTATCATCCCAATAGCCCTGCCACCACCGTGCGCGACCTCGACGACGGCGTTAACGCCCGGTCGGCCCGCTTCGGCGTGCTCGGAACCTTCTTGAGCGATTGGAGGTATGGTCTCATCTATGAATTCGGAGGTGCATCGGACGGCTTCGGCAATCAAGCTTCGGGGCCGAACGCCAACTCTCCATCGTCCGGTCCGCTGCCCGGCGGACGGCGAACGGGCATCGACAACGCCTACTTGCAGTTCGCCGGCCTCAAGGGAGATGGGATTTCCAGCGTCCAGGAGCTGGGCTACATCAACGTGCCCTATACGATGTATCAAAACACCAGCTTAAACGACATCTTGTTCATGGAACGCGCCTCCGCGCAGGTTGTGGCGGTCGAGATCGCGGCCGGCACTGCGCGCGCGGCCGGTGGCACCAATGTCTATACGGATCGCTTCTGGGCAGGCGCCTATGCGACGGGCCCACGAGCGGGCGACGTTCATATCAACCAAAGCACATCCACGGTGAACGGACAAACCGAACAGCTCGGCTCTACGGGGCGGATGACCTATCAGCTGCTGCAGGAGAAGGATTATACGCTGCACATTGGCGGCGATGCGGAATTCCTCATTAGGCCGCCGTCGAACACCACCAGTGGGATAAAATACTTGTCGGCACTGGCCGATCGTCCCGAAATCCGCCTCGATCCGACACAGCTTATCTCCACCGGAACCATCAATTACGTATCCGGCGCCCAGGTGTACAGTGGGGAGCTGGCCGGGAGCTACGGCCCCTTGTTCGTCCAGGGGGAATATTTCTGGTACAATATCGACCGTCAATTCGGGCTGCCCGCGCTCAATTTCAATGGCGGCTATGTGGAGGCAGGTCTGGTTCTGAGCGGCGAGAGCACCCGGCCCTATCTTCCCGCCTCCGGCTCTTACGGCACGATCATTCCGAAAAACCCGTTCTCGCTCGCGACCGGCGGACTGGGCGCCTTCGAAATTGCTGCACGTTACAGTTACATCAACCTCAACGACCTGCTCGGCAATGTCAACGGCGTTACAGGGGGTAAGCAATCCGTCGTTACAATAGGCCTGAACTGGTATGCCACGCGGAACATCGAATTCACGCTCAATTACCTGCACGGCATCGTTGACAAGCAGACGACCCCGCTGGTGGCCAACAATGCGGGCGCGGTATACGACGCCGTCGGCATGCGCACGCAGGTTGCATTCTGAGGCGGTATTTAGCGCGCAGACGGCGTGGGGCGCAATAAGCTCTTGCGCATTGCGCCGCCTGCCCAAGCTGCCCGCAGGCCTCAGTAGATCGCCGCAAGAGCAAAAAAATAGCGCAACCCGGCGCGCCAAAATTAGACCCCACCGAATGTAAATCGTGCGAATGGCGTCCGATCATGGGATGAAGCGATCGCAAGGCGGCGGTTTTCACCGCCGTCACAATTTATTCCGTCAATCTACCCCGACCATCACGTCGGAGGATTTGATGACCGCATAGGCCGATTGACCGACGGCAAGCTTGAGCTCTTCGGCCGCTTCGTTGGTGATCGACGAAGTCACGGCCGCGCCGCCGATTTCAATCACGACGTAAGTCGTCGTCGCGCCCTTCGTCACGCTCGTGATCTTACCCTTAAGAATATTTCGTGCGCTCAGCTTCATGGTGGTCTCCTTCGAACATCGATAAGTGTGGCCGTATATAGCGCAACGGTAGCTGTGGCAAGCAACGATACACCGCTTGCACATGGGCTCGCTCAAGGTGAGCCACAGCGGCAAGCGCAGAAACGCTATAACGTAGCATCATCGGCGCCGGGGCATGGCGCCGCTACGGCGCCCGGCGGCCGGCGAAAGCCCGGATCGATCGGGACCGGGAGCGCCGGCAGGACCGCGCCATTTTGGGTCGCCACCTGGTGGGCGAACAGGCCGCGGCCGGCGAAATGCGGGTCGGCGACCGCTTCCGCGAGATCCGCCACGATGGTGACGCAGCAATCGGCGTCCGCCAGCAGCGGCTGCCATGCGGCCGCGGTGCGGCTCCCGACGATGGCGCCAACGGCGGCTATGGTGGCGGCCGGATCGACACTGTCATCGGCGAGTGCCGGGCCGAGGCCGATCGTCGCGCAAAAGGTGCGCCAGAATTTGTCTTCGAGGGCCGCGCAGGCGAGGAGCTTGCCGTCGCGGGTGGGATAGAGCCGGTAGCGCGGCGACCCGCCGGCGAGCCGCGATGCGCCGGGTGCCGGGAAACGCCCTTCCGCAAAGCCCGTCGCCAGCGCATGCCAGGCGAAGGTGAACATCGCGTCCGCCATGGCGATATCGAGAAAGCAGCCCTCGCCGGTGGCGTCGCGCCGGCGTAGCGCGAGCAAAATATTCATCACCGCCGGCATGGCGCCGCCGCCGATGTCGGCGATCAGGGCCGGCGGCACGGTCGGACGATCGATCGGCCCCGGCGACAGCGCCAGGAGGCCGGTCGCGGCGATGTAGTTGAGGTCGTGGCCGGCCTCGTCGCGGCGCGGCCCGTGCTGGCCATAGCCCGTGATGGCGCAGTAGATCACGCGTGGGTTGACCGCCTTGACGGCCGCGTAGCCGAGGCCGAGGCGCGCCATCACGCCGGGGCGGAATTGCTCGACCAGCACGTCGCTGCGCGCCAAGAGCGGCGCCAGCCGGGCGGCGCTATCGGGCGCCTTGAGGTCGAGCACGAGGCTTTTCTTGCCGCGATTGAGCAGCGCCGAAAGCGCGCTCTCGCCGCCGACATAAGGCGGATAGCGCCGCAGTTCCTCGCCACCCGGCCGTTCGATCTTGATCACCTCGGCGCCGGCTTCGGCGAGCATCAGGGTCGCCAAGGGGCCGGGCAACAGGGTGGTGAAATCCAGAACCGTGATGCCGGCGAGCGGCTGCGTCATGGGTGTTTTCTCTGCGGAGAAGGCTGTCGCGGGCTGCGCGGCGCGGCCCGGCGGCATTACGCCTAAATCCAATTCCGTTCACTTTACCCGCAGATGCGCGTCCCCTCACTTTACCCGCGGATGCGCATCCCCTCTCCCCGCGGCGTTCTTCACGCCGTGGGGAGAGGGTCAGGGTGAGGGGCAGGAGCGCGTGAGGGCCGTTGGGCGTCGTTGACGCGTGTTCACTGCTGCGGCGGAGAAGAACGCCCGAGCCGTCTGTGCGAGTACCTGCCCCTCACCCCGACCCTCTCCCCATCGTGAAGGACGATGGGGAGAGGGGGAAGTGGTCCCGCGGGGCCTGGGCCGCTTTGATGTGAGCGAACAGGCTCCGGCGGCGATGCGCGCGTCCCCTCTCCCCGCGGCGTTCTTCACGTCGTGGGGAGAGGGTCAGGGTGAGGGGCAGGAGCGCGTGAGGGCCGTTAGGCGTCGTTGATGCGTGTTCACTGCTGCGGCGGAGAAGAACGCCCGAGCCGTCTGTGCGAGTACCTGCCCCTCACCCCGACCCTCTCCCCATCGTGAAGGACGATGGGGAGAGGGGGAAGTGGTCCCGCGAGGAGAGGGGAAGCACGGCGCGGCCGGGGAATTCTCGGCCGCGGCGCCTCACCGGTCTCCCACCAGGTCCAGCACCGCGGCGGCGGCGGCGAACAGGTCGGCGTCGCGGTCGGCGAAGCCTAGGAGCTGCAGCCCGAGCGGCAGGCCGCCGTCCTGGAGCAGCGGCAGCGATAGCGCCGGGACGCCGAGCATCGAGCCCGGTACCACGAACACCGGATCGCCGGTGGAGCCGAGGCCGAGCGGCGCCGCGCCGGTGGCGGACAGCGTGATGCCGGCGTCGCACTGCGCCGCCAGCGCCCGGTAGACGGCGCGGCGCCGCTCGCGATCGGCGAGGCAGGCGCGGTAGTCGTCGAGCGTCATCGCCTCGGCCTGCGCGCCGCGGTCGAGCATCGCCCGGCTCAGCTTGCCGGCATCGCGCGAGCGATAGGTGTTGATCGGCCAACGCAATTCCCACGCATTGATCCGCGCGGACAGATCGCGGGCGCCCGCAATCGCCGCTTCGACGGCGGCGACGGTGGCGTCGTCGTGGCGGGTGGCGATCGCCACACCGGCGGCCTGCAGCGTGGCGACGGCCCGCGCCAAGGCTTCGCGGGCGGCCGGCGCCGCCGCGGCCCAGCCGTCGGTTTCGATGAGCGCGAGCCGGCGCGGGCGCACGGGCGCGGGCGGTGCTGCCGGCCCGTAAAGCCCGGGAAAGCCCGGATCGCCGCCCGCGCGCCGGGCGATCTCGTAGGCGACCCGCCAGGCCTCCGGGAGGCTCGCCGCGATGGTGCCATGCGCGCTTTGCGACAGCCCATCATAGCTGCCGCCGCGGTTGATCGCCCCGACCGTCGGCTTGAAGCCGAAACAGCCGCAAAAGCTCGCCGGCCGCAGGATCGAGCCGATCACCTGGGTGCCGAGTCCGACGGAAATCGCCCCGGCCGCGACTGCGGCGGCGGAGCCGCTGCTGGAGCCGCCGGGCGTGCGCGCCGTATCCCACGGGTTGCGGGTGCCGCGCGGCTCGGTGGCGGCGAACTCGGTCGTCACCGTCTTGCCGACGATGACGGCGCCGGCCTCGCGCAGCGCGGCGACGCTGGCGCTGTCGCGTTCGCTGCGGTATCCCTCGAACAGCGGCGACCCGTTCTGGGTCGGCATGTCGATGGTTTCGATGATGTCCTTGACGCCGACCGGCATGCCGTCGATCGGCGACAATGGCCGTCCGGCGCGCCAGCGCGCCGTCAACGCATCCGCCGCCGCGCGTGCGCCCGCAAGGTTGAGGGTGACGAAGGCGCCGATCCGAGGTTCCCAGGCCTCAAGATCGGCCAGGCAGCGCTCCAGAAACCCGCGCGGGGAATCGGTGCCGCCGGCGAACGCCGCGGTGGCCGGCAGATAAGGCCGCATTGTCGGGGTTTTGCTGTTGGGCGCGCTCATGAAGGCATCCTTCGCACGGCGGCGCGAGCCGCCGCGGCGCCTGCGCACCATATCGGCGCCGGCACCCCCGCGCAAATACCCGGCGGGCGCCGCGGCCCCGGGCAACACCGGTGTGTTGTTATGGCAGCCTGCCGGGACCGCCCCAGCACCGCAACCGCCGGCGGTGACCCGCGGTCATCGTTGTCATCTTTTATTCACGGTTGACGAAGCAATCCGGCAGTTGTAGCTTGCCATGCCTAAATATCGGGCTTAAAAGGGATTCGCTGCAGGTCCAGCGATTCTGGTTCCGCTGCGTTCGGGCACGAGGCTCGGTCGTCAACGGCTCGTTAGAGCAGCCGTTGGTTTGTCCATGACGCTCGCATAATCCGAACGTAGATTTCCCGGCATCTTGCCGCTCGTGCGGATCTCAGCGGATACCCAAAAGGCAACGTCGTCTGCGTTGTCGCCACGCATTGAGGTCGAATACGCCATGGCGGCGATTATCGGCAAGGTGAATTGCTCCGACGGCCACCAGGCTGGCGGCTGGATGTCCTTGTGCACCCCGATGAACCGCCCCTCCGGCGCCATTCACCTCGCCACCCTCAAGTTTCATCCCCCACGCGGCGCACCGGTTTCCGGCAGCACCCTGACGTTTCTCGGGACGATGGTCGCCGAGCGTCGGGCAAGCGTCATCTGGCGCGCCCTCAAGAGACATATCAATGGCCAACAAGATGCTCATCGACGCGACCCACCCGGAAGAGACCCGGGTGGTCGTGGTGCGTGGAAACCGCGTTGAAGAATTCGATTTCGAGGCCGCCAGCCGCCGGCAGCTCAGAGGCAACATCTACCTTGCCAAGGTGACACGCGTCGAGCCGTCCCTGCAGGCCGCCTTTATCGATTATGGCGGCAACCGGCATGGCTTCCTGGCCTTCAGTGAAATTCATCCCGATTATTACCAAATCCCCATCGCCGACCGGCAGGCGCTGATCGATGAGGAGGAACGTGCGCACCGCGACGCCGAGGCGGAAGCCGACCGGCGCGTCAATTCGCGGCGGCGGCAACCGCGCCGCCGTGCCGCGGAACGGGCGTCGGAGAAGCTGTCGAGCGAACCGATCGACGCGGAATCCGAGATGGTTTCCGAATCCGCCGCCGCTGCGGCGATGGGGACCGTGGATGAGAGCGCCCAGTCCGTGGAGACGGTGGGCGAAGCGACGGCCGGCTTCGACGAGGCGCCGCAACAGCTTCACGGTTTGGAACAGCCTGCCGCACGCTATTCCGATCTGCAAACCGGCGAATTCGACGAACACGCCGCGACCTCCGGGCGTGATGAAACCCATTACGGTCATGCTTCGCCGGGAGCGGCGGATGCAACGGAGGATCGTGACGAGCGCCCTCGGGATACTTCGGGCGACAGGCCTGCCGACGGCGGTGCGGTGACGGCCAGGGGGCGGCGGCACGACCGCGATGACGGCGACGGCGATGGCGACGGCGAGAGTGGTGACGGCGCCATCGACGGCGAGGAAGAGGAAATCATCGAATCGGTCGGCGGTGCCGACGCCATGGAGGAAGTTCCGGACCGCACGCCGCGCTACCGCCGCCAGTACAAGATCCAGGAGGTCATCAAGCGCCGCCAGATCATGCTGGTCCAGGTGGTCAAGGAGGAGCGCGGGACCAAGGGCGCGGCGCTGACGACCTACCTTTCGCTGGCCGGCCGTTACTCGGTGCTGATGCCCAATACGGCCCGCGGCGGCGGCATCAGCCGCAAGATCACCAACGTGCAAGACCGCAAGCGGCTCAAGGAGGTGGCCGAGGAATTGGAAGTGCCGGAGGGCATGGGCATCATCCTGCGCACCGCCGGCGCGATGCGCACCAAGACCGAAATCAAGCGCGATTTCGAATACCTGCTGCGCGCCTGGGAGAGGGTGCGGGATTTCACGCTGAATTCGAGCGCGCCGACGCTCGTCTATGAGGAAGGATCGCTGGTCAAGCGCTCGATCCGCGACCTTTACAATAAGGACATCGACGAAGTCGTGGTGGCCGGCGACGAGGCCTACCGCGATGCGCGCGACTTCATGCGCATGCTGATGCCGACCCACGCCAAGAACGTCAAACCATACCGGGACGGCCAGCCGATCCTGACCAAATATGGCATCGAGAGCCAGCTCGATGCGATGTTTTCGCCGATCGTCCAGCTGCGATCCGGCGGCTACATCGTGCTCAACCAGACCGAAGCGCTGGTTGCCATCGACGTCAATTCGGGGCGTGCCACCCGCGAGCACCACATCGAAGATACCGCGCTGAAGACCAACCTCGAGGCGTCGGAGGAAATCGCCCGCCAGCTGCGTCTGCGCGATCTTGCCGGACTCATCGTCATCGATTTCATCGATATGGATGAGAAGCGCAACAACCGTTCGGTCGAACGGCGGCTCAAGGACTGCCTGAAGAACGACCGCGCCCGCATTCAGGTCGGCCGCATCTCCCATTTCGGCCTTATGGAGATGTCGCGCCAGCGCATCCGCACCAGCGTGCTGGAAAGCTCGACCGACAAATGCCCGAATTGCGGCGGCACCGGTCACGTCCGCTCGGTCGCGTCGGTAGCTTTGCAGCTCCTGCGCATGGTCGAGGAGCAGCTTCAGCGCGGCGCCACGCATAACATCATCGCGCGCACCCGTTCCGAGATCGCCCTCTACGTTCTCAATCAGAAGCGCGCCCATCTGCACGAACTCGAGCAGCGTTTTCATATCGCCGTGACGGTGACGGCGGATCCGACGATCAGCGGGCAAACTCCGTTCATCGTCGAAAAGGGCGAGCAGGTCCACAGCATCGAACAGGCCCGAGCTTTTGCGGCGCAGGCGGCCGCGGCGCAAGCGAGCGACATTGCGGTCGCGGATTACGAGGCCGAGGAGCCGGAGGAGACGGAGGAGTCGATCGAGGAGAGCGAGGCCGTCGGGGTGGAGGAAGACGAGGCGGTGGACGCGGTTGCGGAGACCGCCGAGCCGGCCGAACGACCGGAGACCGCCGAAGCTGCGGCCGAAAACGGTGACAACGGGGACGCCAATGGCCGGCGCCGGCGGCGCCGTCGGCGTCGCGGGCGGCGCGAGGACGAGGGCGGTCAAGAGGCTGGCTTTCGTTCGGCCGATGAGGAATCGGCGGTCGCAGGCTCCGAGGCTCTCGGCGCGGAACCGCGTGGTCCGGACCTCTCATTCCGGGATGAAGAACGGCCGGATCGGGACGACGCGGTGCGGGCAACGGAATCTCTGGAGCAGCAGCCCTTCGTTCAGGACGATGTGACCCCGGCCTCGACGCAGCGCGCCCCCGAGGAGCCGGATCTGTTCGCCGCCGAAACCGACCGTGTCGAGCCTGCTGCGGCAAGTCGCGCATCGCCGTTGGAGACGCTCGCGGAGGATGGCGAAGGCGGCGACGCTGACGGGGCTCGCCGCCGCCGCCGTGGCCGTCGCGGTGGCCGGCGCAATCGTCGCGAAGACGAGGTTTTGTTGACGCCGCCGGAAACCGATGTTCCGCCCATCGATGCGGAAATCGCCGACGCGGTGGCGGATTTTGGCGGTCCCCCGATCGAGGCGATCATGACCGCGCCGGCAGCCGGTCATGTGCCCGCGGAACCTTTGCAACACGCCGTACCCCCGGAACTATCCGGCACGCCGCAGAACGAGCCGGCACCCGAGCCGGCTCCGGCGGCAGAACACGACGCGGCCGTTCCGGCGAAATCGGGCCCATCGCGGCGCCGGTCGACGATTCGCGAACCGGCTCCCTTCGTGATCGGCGGCGCGACATTGCCGGCGCCGGTCGTGCCGGCGACCGTTCCGGCGAGCGCCGCGGACCAGGCGGCCGAGACTTCGTCGGCCGCAGAGGCCAGCCCCGAGCAGCAGGCGCCGCGGCGCGCCGGCTGGTGGGCCAAGCGCTTGTTGGGCGAAAGGCGGTGACCGTGCAGAGCTTAGTGGGTAGACGCCGATTGTCTCCCGGTGTCGCCTCAACCATGCACACATCTTGCGAGACTGTCGTTGTTCACCTCGCTCAAGGGGCGAGGTGAACAGGTACGGTCTCCAAAATGTTTGGATGGACAAGCCCCCGTAGCGCAAGCGGCGCTGCGCTCCGCGGCGGCTACGCACCGTGCCGAGAGCGATCACTCGCTCGAAAGAATCACGTTTTTGAGGATCGGATAGATCTGGCTGGTCCAACGCTGGCCGCTGAAGACACCATAATGGCCGACGCCCGCCTGCATGTGGTGCCGCTTGAGATAGGGCCGCAGTCCGCTGCATAGATCGTGGGCCGCGACCGTTTGGCCGACCGCACAGATGTCGTCGCGCTCCCCCTCGACGGTGAGCAGCATGGTGCGCCGGATGGCCCGCGGCTCCACCGGTTCGCCGTTCCATTTCAGGTTGCCGAGCGGCAGCGCATGCTCCTGGAACACCAGCTTCACGGTTTCGAGATAGAATTCCGCCGAGAGGTCGAGCACGGCGAAATATTCATCATAGAAAGCCTTGGTGACCTCGGCCTTCTCGATCTCCCCATTGGCGAGATGCTCGATACAGCTCCTTATGGGCCTTGATGTGCCGATCGATATTCATACTCATGAACGCCGCGAGCTGGACGAAGCCCGGATAAACCCGGCGCAAGGCGCCCGGATAACGCATTGGTACCGATGCAATCAAATTCTGCTCGAACCAGGAGATCGGCTTCGAATTGGCGAGTTCGTTGACTTTGGTCGGGTGAACGCGGGTATCGATCGGCCCCGCCATCAGGGTCATGCTGGCCGGCTGGGCCGGATGCTGCGATTGCGCCATCACGGCGGTGGCCACCAGGGCGGCCACACATGGCTGGCACACCGCCACGATATGGGCGCCCGGGCCGATCGTATCGAGGAAGTCGATGATGTGCTGGATGTACTCGTCGAAACCGAAGCGGCCCTGCGATGGCGCCACATCGCGAACATTGTGCCAATCCGTGATATACACGTCATGGTCCGCCAGCATGGTCTTGACGGTTGCGCGCAGCAGGGTGGCGAAATGTCCCGATAACGGTGCCACCAGCAGCACGCGCGGCTGCGCCACGTCGATGTCCTTTTTGAAATGCAGCAGCGTACCAAAGGGCGTTACGCGGGCCGCTTCCTCCCGTACCGCAACCTCGCGATTGCCTACCGTCACGGTGCCGATGTCGAACGGCGGCCGTTCATGGGTGAGGCCGGCCCTGGCAATCAGCTCATAGGCGGCCGTCAGGTTTCGCAGGGCGCCGATATTCGTGGTGAATTCGGAACCCAAGATGCCGGCGCCCAGCGAGGCCAGCGTGCGGATCGGAACCATGAGATCGCAGTGCGCCTGATAGGCTAGGTAGAGCATTGGTACCCCTTGGGCGCGGTAATTGCCATCTAGCCGCCACCCTCGGTCTTGAAAGCTAGTTTAATTTTTGTTGCAGTGCGACATATATTTGCGCATCCTTCGACATTGACTAGCATGGCGGGCGTGGGAGGCACCGAGGTAGCTGCCCTCTGTGTCTGCGGACCATTCGTAAATGCTTGAGCGATATGGATAATGCTACATCCGCGGTCGTCGCGGGTCCGGTAGATGAGGGATGGCGCGTATGGAAAAGCCCAAGTTGATGATCGCGAGCAAGAATTACGGCTCGTGGTCGCTGCGCGGTTGGCTGCTGTGCCGGATGGCCGGACTCGATTTCGAGGAGCAGGTCGCGGCGGCCGACGATCCCTCCACCCGGGCCGAGCTTTTGCTGCTGTCGCCCTCGTTCTTGGTACCATCGCTGACCAATGGGTCGGTCAAGGTCTGGGATACGCTGGCCATTGCCGAATATCTCAACGAGTTGTTCCCCGCGGCCGGCCTGCTGCCCAAGGATATCGCCGCCCGCGCCCGCTGCCGCGCGGTTTCCGGCGAGATGCACTCCGGTTTCGCCAATCTGCGCTCGGCTTTGCCGATGAACATCAAGGGCCATTACCCGGCTTTCAAGGTATGGGCTGGCGCCCAGGCGGACATCGACCGCATCGTGACGATCTGGCGCGAGTGCCTGGCGGCCTCCGGCGGGCCGTATCTGTTCGGCGCCACGCCCACCATGGCGGACGCCATGTATGCCCCGGTCTGCTCCCGTTTCATGACCTACAATGTTAAGCTCGACCCGGTCTGCGCCGGCTATTGCCGGACCATCATGGCGATGCCCCACATGCGCGAATGGATCGAGGCGGCGCAGAATGAACCCGATGAGATGGAAGAACTCGACGTGGAGTTCTGACAACCGTCGCGCCGCCGGAACACGGAGATGTCCGACCGGTGGACATGGTGCGGGCGTTGACCCGTGGCGACCATTTGCATCCGTCCGGCCGACGCCGGCGCGGTACGGCCGTGCCAGAGGGCAGCATTTCCGGCTTTCGTCCCTCTGGCGTCGCGGAGAAAAAACGCTCTCGGAGGGCTCGATTCTACATCAAACGCGTGTATAGTGGTGAACCCGAAAGGCCCAGAAGTAAATTCCGGCCAAGGGAGGAGAAAAGCGATGTTGAGCCATAGGAGTTGGATCCTAGCTGCAACCGCGGTTGTGGCGCTGTTTGCCGGCGTGCAGGCGGTGCGCGCGGCAGACTTTGCCGGCAGCGTTCAAGGCGTGGTCAAGAGTGCATCCGGGCAAGCGCTGTCCGGGGCCTATGTCAAATTATTCAATCCGGAGCGCCGGCTGACATTCATGGTCGTCAGTCAGGCGGAAGGCCGGTACAGCCTGGACAAGCTGCCGCCCGGCAATTATACGGTGCAGGGTATCGGGGACGGCTTCCAGAGCAAGCCGACGCCGGTCGCTTTGACGGACGGCAAGCCGGCGACCGCCGATGTGGCGCTGACCGATAAGCAAGGCGATGTGGTGCCCAATGGCTGGATTCGCCGGCCGGGACGCGTTGCCGGCAACGAATTGGATTATGAGTTGGACCCGCCGGTGCTTCCCGAAGGAGCCGGCAAGGCGATCGTGGAAACCAAGTGCAACCAGTGCCATTTCCTGCACCGGCTGACGCAGATGCGGTGGACCAAGAACAATTGGGAGCAGAAGATCGCCTGGATGCGCGAACGCATCCATGAAAAGCCCGGGGCACAAGATCTGACGCCTGAGGAACAGAAGACCGTCGTCGATTATCTGGCGAAGAATTTCTCCGATACCACCCCGAAGGCAGATCCCAACGGCCGCTTGTCGCGAACGTTGCTGCAGGGCGATGCCGCAAAGTATATCGCGGTTGACTACGCGGTAGCGAATCCGGACGCAGCCCTTCACGATATCGTCGTGGATCCACGTGGCGTTGCTTGGGTCAACCAACTCAACGTGTACAAGCTGGGACGTTTCGATCCCAAGACTTATGAGTTTACCCAGTTCGATCCGCCCCCCGGACCGCGGCCGATCGGCGTGCTGAATCACATGGGAGCGCCGGCGCGTGGCGCCGGGGATTCGATCTGGATGTCCGAAATCGGCACCAACCGCCGCTGGCTGCAGTTCGACACCAAGAACAACGAGTGGACGGTTTATCCGGTACCCGCCGACTTCAGAGGCCCCATCAGCGGCAACAGCATGCGCGTCGACCCGAATGGGAAGATGGTGTGGTCGACCGCCGGCACCAGGATCGTGGGATTGAATATCCAGACCAAGGAGTTCACCGCCTACGACATTCCGCACTGGGTGAATACCAAGCAGTACCCGGGCGCTTACGGAATCGATGTCGCGACCGATGGAAAGGTTTGGTTTGCCGAGCGGGAAGCGCAAAAACTAGGCCGGCTGGACCCGGTTTCCGGACATATCGACGAGTACGCGACCCCCGGCGTCAACGTTCCGCGCCGCATGGGCGCGGATTGGGAAGGCAATGTCTGGGTCGGCTTCCATGAGACCAGCAGGCTCGCGAAAGTCGATTCGAAATACGGCACGATGACATTCCACGCGCCTCCGACCGCCAAAAGCGGCACCTATCTCGCGGTTCCGGATCCGCGGACCAAGGCGATTTGGGTGACCGAGCAGACCGCGGACAAAATCGCCCGCTTCGATCCCAAGACCGAAAAGTGGACGGAGTTCTCGCTGCCGATCATCGAGTCGGATGCGCGCAGGATCGAACTCGATCCGACCAACCCGAACCGTATCTGGTGGTCGGGCGACACATCGAGCCATCTGGGCTACATTGAGTTGCTCGACAAGTAGGTAGCGAAATCGGCCGTGGCGGAGGCGGGCAAGTCCGGTCTTCCGCCACGTTTTAAACCCGAGGCTGCCCGCGCACGATGTGACCACATTGGCAATCCGCGTTCCCAACGGAAGCGACCGTGGGATTGTGGACCGTCGAGTTGCCGAGCGTCGAATTGTCGGGGCAGGTTGTCTCGTCGCAGGGGTCAGGCGTGTGGCCTGGCCGCGAGCTTCAATGCGGCATGTCTGGCTGGTTCCAGCGCGGTGGTCGCGCTGTCGGACCGCGGACTTTGGAACAATGGCAGCGTGACCATGATGAACAATCACTTTCCGACCGTGTTCGGCGCTCTGGCCGTCCTCGCCGTGCTGGCCGCGCCGGCAAAAGCCGCCGAGGCGCGGGAACATATGATCGAGGCGGCCGCCGTAGCCTCGCCGGGAAATATCGCCGAGGCTCAGGCCATTCTCGGTGCGAAGTTGCTGGTTTGCAACACATGCCATGGCGAGAATGGTGTGCCCAGAAGTGCGGGCACGCCGGTGATCAGGGGTCAGCAGGAAGCTTATCTCCTCAAGCAACTGCATGACTTCCAGAGCGGTGCGCGCGCCAGCGAGGTCATGCAGTGGATGTCAACCGCCCTTACGCCGGAAGAACTGGCGCAGGCAGCGGCTTTTCTGGCCAAGCGTAACTGGCCGGCGCCGCGCGCCGGCGCGGCGGGTGCAACTGCCGCCGCCGCCCCTGCATCGCCGCCCGCCGCCATCGCAGTCTGTCAGATCTGTCATCAGCAAAATCTCGTCGGCGGCCTGACGGCGCCGCGGCTGGCCGGCCAAACCTACGAATATCTCGTGGAGGCCATGCGCCGCTATGCGGACGGTGAGCGGACCAACAGCACCGACATGATGAACCTCATGAAGTCGATTTCGATCGCCGATCGGGAGGCGATGGCGCGCTACATATCCGGCCTGTGATCGGCGGAATCGTGGGCGCGCGAATGCTGTCTCGGCCGGTGGTAACAATATCCCGGCAGGGGGTGCAATTGACACGCCGACACTTGTGCTGAACACTGCGAGGCTAGCCGGCGAAACGTAAGTTCAAACCGAGAGTTCGGAATCACGGGAGAGGCAAGCATGGATTCCAATGGATCTGACCGGAGGCGGTTTTTAAAACACGCCGCCGCACTGGCCGGCGTGTCCGCGGGTGCCGGAGCAAGCGCGGAATGGGCCGCGCTGGGCCAGTCGGCCAAGGCTGAGACGCAGGCGCAGGATGCCCACGTTCGTGGCGAGCAGCAGCGCCGCGGCGTGAGAATGAGCGTCGATCACATCACCTACTACACCCCGCTGCAGGATTTATCGGGGATCATCACCCCAACGCAGCTGCATTTCGTACAGTACCATGCGTCGCATTTTCCCGACATCGACCCGCAGCAACACCGGCTCACGATCCACGGGCTGGTGGAACGGCCTCTGAGTTTCTCCATGGACGATCTGAGGCGGCTGCCTTCCGTGTCCCGGATACATTTCCTGGAATGCCATGCCAACAGTTCGCCCATGGTCCATGGCGCCGGCAACGAAAACATGGGATTGCCGGTGCAATATGTCCACGGGATGACAAGCTGCAGCGAATGGTCCGGGGTGCCGTTGTCGGTGCTGTTGAACGAGGCCGGCGTCAAGAAAGAGGGAACTTGGCTGGTTTCCGAAGGGGCGGACCCCTGCAGGTTCAGTCACACCCTTCCGGTGGGTAAGGCGATGGAGGACGTGATCGTCGCCTATGGCCAGAATGGCGAACCTTTGCGTCGCGAGCAGGGTTTCCCGATTCGCCTGGTCGTGCCTGGCTGGGAAGGACCGTTCAGCGTAAAATACCTGCACCATATCAAGGTGACGGACCAGCCCTACCACGCCTGGAATGAGAGCATGAATCATTCCATCCCGCGGGCCGACCTGGGTTGGAAATCGCGCTGGTACCATTTCCAGTTCGGGCCGAAATCGATCATTACGCGGCCGTCCGCCGGTCTCACAATTCCCGGCCGTGGCTATGTGGAGATTACCGGTATCGCGTGGTCCGGTGGCGGCAAGGTCAAGAAGGTCAACGTATCCACCGACGGCGGCCGCAGCTGGAAGGAAGCCAAGCTGCAGACGCCGGTGCATTCGCGGGCGCATACCCGGTTTACGTTCGACTGGGCTTGGGACGGCCAAGAAGCGGTGCTGATGTCGCGCTGCACGGACGAACTGGACGACGTTCAGCCCTCGCGCGCGGAGCTTTATAAAAACTGGGGCGTCACCGATGGCGAGTTGGATAAACCGCCGCGCGGTTCCATTCATACCAATGCCATGCAACCCTGGAGCGTGGCCCGCGATGGGAGCGTACACGATGCGATGCACACTTCTTAATCTCCTCGTGCCGGTGCTGCTGCTGGCGGCCCCGGCCGCTGGGCTCGCGCAGGCGCCTAAGTTCAATGTCGGGACACCGCTGAGCCAGGATGAAATCAAGAGCTTCGACTTCCTGATCGGCCCGCAGGGACAGCAGCTTCCCGCTGGGCACGGAACCGCCAAGGAAGGCGCGGAGATCTTTGCGAAGCGCTGTGCGGTGTGCCACGGGCAGAATGGCGAAAAGGGAGTGCTTCGGCGCTTGGTGCTGGGCGCTCCCGGCAAGCCGTTCCGCGGCCCGTTCAAACCCGAGGACCGGGACAGCGTAGCCTACTATCCGTATGCGACGATCGCATGGGACTATATCAACCGTGCGATGCCGGTGCCGAAGCCGGGTTCGTTGACCCATGACGAAGTTTACTCGCTGGTGGCGTTCCTGCTCTATCGGAACGGCATCATCCAAGAGGGCGAGGTCATGGACGCCAACACCCTGCCGAAGGTGGAGATGCCGAACCGGAACGGCTTCGTTCCGGCGGTGCCCGTGTATCCGCCGGAGCCGAAGCCCAGCTGGTGGTGAGCGCGAACGGCCGGGCATTTGGCGTCATGATGAGGGCCATGGCCTCGGCTAGAAGTTAGCTATGCGGAAGGGAACGGTTGCGCCGCCGCGGTGCAGCCGTTAGTTGCTGTTAAAGGTGCGGGTTGAATTTCCGACCACCGCGCAAGCGGGGCGGATCGTTTCGGCGATTTTGCCCACGCGTCCGGCGAGACTTGGTCGGCAAACCCTGAACTGCATCTCGTTCCTGGTGCGCCGCGTCGCCGATGCGGGGTGAGGTTGCAAGCGGCCCCTGGCGCTTCACCCGCGGGGATCGCGGTTTCGGGCTCTTGGCGTTCAGTCCTCTGGCGTTCAGTCCTCCGATGACGCGGCATAAGTTGGGAACTTCAAAACCGGTGGACGAGGCGCGCTCGCCGAGGCCAACAGCAAGAGCACTTATGAACAAGCGGATATTCGCCGCCGTCGTCGTCGTGCTGGCTGCCGGGATTGGCGGCTACGCGATGTTGCTCGCGGCCAAACCGCCGGGCGAAACGGAGGAAATGCAGAGCGCGCCTGCGGGCGCCGGACCGATCTGGAACGCGGCCGCGTGGCCATTTCCCATCGACCAGTGGGGCGAGGGATCGGCCTTTCAATGCAAGGCGGCCGATTGCGGGACTGAGGTTACGCTCTATATCCGGCCGAAAATCGGCTTCTGCAATTGTCAAACCGGTGTGGCCGACGACGAGGAACTCGATCGCGTCAGCGACCTTGATCTTGTCGGCAACGCACGTTCCGCTCTCGGCCCCGGCCGGCCGATTAAGGTCCATTGGATGAAGGGGCGCAGCCGCGACTACAAGGCCGGCAACACCTCTGCGAAGCCGGTTCTGTCGCTTGCATTTAACAATAGTTGCGATGTCATCGTTGCTACGGTCGTGTCAAAAGGGATGCCGGCCGCGTATGAGCAAGCCATTCTCGAATTTCTTAACGGCGACATGATGAAGCAATGGGCCGTAACGGCGCTGGGGGGGTAGCCCGGCTGGCTTCCTCGCGCGGTCGCAAAGCCCAAATACACGCCGGTCCCGACTTGTCTGTCCGGCGATGAGACGGATTTCGATCAGATCGAATCAATCTGACCGGAATCCGGTCTGGCAAGCTCGGTTGTATTGCTTTCAGCCTCTCTGATCCGATCGAAACGCGGTTCAGTGCAATTGACAGCCCGGCAATTCTACGGAACACTTGAAGGTAGTCGGCAAACACTGCACCCCCAAAATCGGGACCAGGGAGGTTATCATGGAATCCAATATATCTGACCGGCGCCGGTTCCTCAAACAGGCGGCCGCCCTGGCGGGTGTGTCGGCCGGTGCGGGCGCAAGCGCGGAGTGGGCCGCGCACGGCCAGTCGGCAAAGGCCGAAGTAGCCAAAGATGCGCAAGACCACCGCGAGCTCTCGCGCCGCGGCGCCAGAATGAGCGTCGATCACATCACCTACTACACCCCGCTGCAGGATTATGCGGGGATCATCACTCCGGCCTCGCTTCACTTCGTTCAATACCACGCGTCGCATTTTCCCGAAATCGATCCGCAGCAACATCGCCTGACGATCCACGGTATGGTGGACCGTCCGCTGAGTTTCTCGCTGGACGATCTGAAGCGGCTGCCTTCGGTATCGCGGATTCATTTCCTGGAGTGTCATGGCAATAGCTCGCCGATGATCCATAACGCCGGCAATCCGAACATGGGGTTGCCGGTCCAATTCGTTCACGGGATGACCAGCTGCAGCGAATGGGCCGGCGTGCCACTTTCCGTGTTGTTGAACGAGGCCGGCGTCAAGAAGGAGGGAACTTGGCTGGTTTCCGAAGGGAACGACCCTGGCAAGTTCAGTCACACCCTTCCGATCCAAAAAGCCATGGACGACGTCATCGTCGCCTACGGTCAGAATGGCGAGCCGCTGCGCCGTGAGCAGGGTTACCCGATCCGCCTGGTCGTGCCGGGCTGGGAGGCGCCGTTCAGCATCAAGTATCTGAGCCACATCAAGGTGGTGGATCAGCCCTACCATACCTGGAATGAAAGCATGAACCACTCCATGCTGAGACCGGATATCGGCGGCAAAGCGCGCTGGTATCACTTCCAGTTTGGGCCGAAATCGATCATTACCCGCCCGTCGGCTGGATTGAAAATACCCGGCCGCGGCTATGTCGAGGTTACCGGCTTGGCTTGGTCCGGCGGCGGCGTGGTGAAGAAGGTCGACGTCTCCACCGACGGCGGCCGCAGCTGGAAGGAAGCCAAGCTGCAGACGCCGGTGCATTCGCGGGCGCATACCCGGTTTACGTTCGACTGGGCCTGGGACGGCCAAGAGGCGGTGCTGCTGTCGCGCTGCACGGACGAACTCGATGAAGTCCAGCCCTCGCGCGAAGAGCTTTATGGCAACTGGGGCTTCACCAGCGCCGAGTCGCAAAAGCCGGCCCGTGCCATTCATTTCAACGCCATGCAGCCATGGCGCGTGGCCCGTGACGGGAGCGTGCACGACGCGATGTACACGGCCTAATCTCCTCGTGCCGGTGTTGCTCGCTGACGGAATTGGCGGCTACGCGGTCCCCGTACGCCGGAGCGTGATGGTGATATTCCGCCTCCGGCTTTCGTTTCCAGCCCAACGTTGCATCGTCTGAGCGGGCACCTGCCCCTCACCCCACCCCTCTCCCCATCGTGAAGAACGATGGGGAGAGGGAGCGTGTGAATTTACCGCATGAGCCGCGTCGCACAGCGCCGGAGATGGGCGTTCCCCGAGGATGCGCACTTCGCTACGTTGCGCCACCGTCGCTCCGCGGCCGCGATTTTGCGATCCTCCAACTCGCTTTGACATTCCAACAAGCTCGTTCCGGTCCAACCGGCAATGCATCGGTCTCCGCTTGGACGCCAGCAAAGAACTCCAAAAGTGTCGCGAGTTCGGGTTCAACGCCATCAAGAAAACGCGATAATTCGCGGGCGGTCTGAATGAGCCCATAATGGCCGCCAAGGAATCGGGTGGCCGTATCAAGCATCTCGGTTCTGACGCTTCTCCGGTATTCCAAATTGATCCGGTATTGGTTCGGTCCACGTGACGTCAACCAAAATGACTTAAACCCTTTGCGAAGATTTCGTCGATGTTATCCATGTGGTAGTTCGCAAATGCTGAGGTCCACCGAAGGAGTTCTGGCGATGGGTTGAGCTCTTGCGAAACCCATCGGTGGTCTTCCGCGCCGCAACCGCCAGGGATGGGTTTCGCAAGAGCTCAACCCATCCTATGGGCACAGCCGGCGATGGCCGGGATACGCCCGGCCACGACGCGCACCGCTTACCGTGTCGGCGCGGCGAACTGCGTCAGCTCGTTGCGGATGATTTTTCCGCCCTTCATCACGAATTTCACGCGCTGCAGTTCGGCGATGTCGGCCAAAGGATCGCCGGAGACCGCGACCAGGTCGGCGTATTTGCCCTTCTCCACCGAGCCGAGGTCGTTGGCCCAGCCTAAAACCTCAGCGTTGACGATGGTGCCGGATTGGATCGCGCGCGCCGGGGTGAGGCCGGCCTGCTTGACGAGCGCCTCGAATTCCAGCGCCTGGGTGCCGTGCGGGAAGGTCGAACCGTCCACGCCGCTGCCGACCATGATGCGGATGCCCTTGGTCTTGCCCGCCATGGTGACGGCCTTGTTGAAGATCGGGATCATGCGGTATTTACCGCCGGTGTTCTTGTTGTCGTTGTCGTCCATGTAGGGCTCGGTGTAGCGCACCAGCGTCGGATCGTAGGAGAGGCCCTTGGAGACGATCAGGTCGGCCTGCTCCTGGTCGAGGCCGAAGGCATGCTCGATGGTGTCGCAGCCGGCCAGAATCGCGTTCTTCTGGCCCTCGCCGCCATAGACGTGGCAGCCGGCCTTATGGCCGAGCCGATGCGTCTCGTCGATCAGCGCCTGCAGCACCGGCATCGGGTAGGTGAGGACGTATTTCGCCTCGCCGGTCGGCGAGAACGAATAGGCCCCCGTCGGGAACAGCTTGATCCAGTCTACGCCGTGGTCGATGTGTTCGCGCACCGCCGCGCGGGCCTCATCGACGTTGCGCACCACGATGCTGGCGAGCGGATTGGCCGGGCCGGTCGCCGGCGCCGCGCCCCACACGATGCCGCGGCCGGAAACGCGGTAGCGCGGCCCGTCCAGCCGGCCCTCGTTGATGGCGTTGCGGATATCAACGTCGCCATAGCCGTTGCCGTGGGAGCTCATGTCGCGCGCGGCGGTAAAGCCGGCGTTGAGGTCCGCCTGGAAATTATGGATGGCGATGAGTGTCGAGGTCTCGCGCGACATCCCCGGCTTCGGCGGGTTGAACATGTGGGTGTGGGCGTCGATCATGCCGGGCAGCACGGTGGCCTGGCTGAGGTCGATCACCTGGGCGCCCGCCGGAATTTTTACCTGCAATTCCGGGCCGACTTCGGTGATGCGGTCGCCCTGCAGCACGATGATCTGCCCGCGCAGCATCTGCCCGCTCTTGCTGTCGAACAGCTGTCCGGCCCGCACCGCTACGGTGCCGACCGGCGGCACGCACTTGACGGAGCCGCCGTCCGAGCCGAAGCAAGGAGGCGCACCGGCGCCGCGCCACGGCGCGCCGGGCCGGGCTTCTTGTGCGGATGCCGCCGAGGCGCCCGCCATTACCAGAGCCGCGCCCAATGCCACTGCCAGTATTGTCGTGTGCAGTACCGTCGTGTTCAGTGCTGTCGTATTCAATGCCGCTGCGCGTCGCATCGCGTCCTCCTCCGCCGAGATTGATATTGATACCGTCCCCCGGATTGGCGCTAGGACAAGCCGTCGGGCCTCCGGGTTGGCGGCTGTTATACAACGGGATCGGTTGCCACGGCCGGTTTTTTCGCGGCCGTCGAGCCGGCGATGAATACCTTGGAACCCCGTCTTCTCGACGCCAACAACCAGCGGATGGGGACGCGCTGGCGCCCCTGCGCGCCGAGTGGCTGCCCATGTTGATCGAAGCTCGCCGCCGCGGCGTCTCGCTAGACGCCAACGCCGATCCGGCGGATGCGCGCCGCCGCCGGGCGGTTTCACCGGCGGACGTTTTGCGCTACGAATAGGGTAAACTGGGCATCTTGAATCCACCGCTGCGGGAGGCAGGCATGACAATGAGACGATCACGGCAGGACGCTAGGGTTCGACAAACCGCCATGTTCAGCTGCGTGGCGGTCGCGGGTGCGGTATTCGCCGCAGCGCCGCCCGCGCAGGCGCGGGTGACGCAGATCGTGATCACCAAGACCGAATCGCCGGCCTATGAGCGGCAAATCCTTCGGCACCGTCGGGCAGTATGAGCGCATCAGCGGCCGGATCATCGGCGAGGTCAACCCGAAGGACCCGGTCAACCGCGTCATCATGGACATCGACCTTGCGGTGAAAAACCCCAACGGCACCGCGCCCTATGCGACCGACTTCCAGATCCTGCGCCCGATCGACCGCGCCAAGGCCAACAAGCGGCTCCTCTACGAAATCACCAATCGCGGCCGCACCAATGTGCTCGGCACGCTCAACGACAGCCGCACCGAGAACGACACCGAATCCGCGGGCGACCCCGGCAACGGCTTTTTGATGCGCCAGGGCTACACGATCCTGGACACCGGCTGGGATTTCTCGGCGCCGCGCAACGGCAAGTCTTTTACCGCCACCGTGCCGGTCGCCAAGAACCCCGACGGTTCGTCCATCACCGGCCTCAATACCGAAGAATTCGTCATCGACAAGAACGCCACCCCGGCCCAGCAGCGGCTCACCTATCCGGCCGTGAGCGCCGATAAGTCGAAGGCGAGCCTCACGGTGCGGCGCAACTACGAAGACGAGCCGCTCGCGGTGCCGGCGAGCGACTGGGACTACGTGGACGCCAAGCTTGCCGCCGTAAAGCTCACCTCGGGCAATTTCGGCGGGCCAAATTCGTTCGGCCCGACGGCGCTTTACGAGTTCACCTACGAGGCCAAGGACCCGGTGGTGGCCGCGGTCGGCCTCGCCGCCATCCGCGACATCGCCACCTTCCTGCGCAATGCCGAGACCGACGACCGCGGCACCCCCAATCCGCTCGCCGGCGACGTGCAAAATATCTATTCGTTCTGCTCGTCGCAGCCGTGCCGCACCATGCATGATTTCGTGGCTCTCGGCTTCAACCAGCCCGAGCATGGCGCGGGCGTGCCGAAAGCGTTCGACGGCGTGCTGAATTGGAAGGCCGGCGGCAGCGGGCTGTTCATCAACTACCGCTTCGCCCAGCCGGTGCGCACCCATCGCCAGCACATCGCCCGCTGGACGCCGGAATACCAGTTCCCGTTCGGCGACGTGAGGGTGACCGACACCGTCACCGGCAAGACCGACTGGCGCCTGCGCCGCTGTGAGGAAAGCAACACCTGCCCGAAGACTTTCGAGGCGAATTCCGCCAACGAATACTGGGCCAAAGCCTCCTCGATGGCGCAGACCGACAGCGAGGGCCACGACCTCGGCGGCGTCGACAACGTGCGCTACTATCTGCTCTCCAGCCTGCCCCATGGGGCAGGCAACGGCCCCGGCATCTGCGCCCAGCCGCGCAACCCGCTGCGCCCCAATGCCGCCCTGCGCGCGCTCCTCACCGACCTCGACGCCTGGGTAAGCAAGGACACCGCACCGCCGGCCGACCGCCTGCCCCGCATCGCCGACGGAACGCTGGTGCCGCCGCTGCCGCAGCACGTCTACGGCTTCCCGAACATTCCGGGCGTCGTCTACAACGGCCTCGCCCACACCGGCGATCTGTGGGATTTCGGTCCCGATTTCGACAAGGGCTTGCTCACGGTGCTGCCGCCGAAGCTGGTCGGCACGCCCTATCCGGTCTACGTGCCGAAGGCGGATGCCGACGGCAACGACATCGCCGGCGTGCGCCTGCCCGACGTGACTGTCCCGGTCGCGACCTTCACCGGCTGGGCACTGCGCGCCGATGGCCTCGACGGCTGCGACGCCGCCGGCCAGCGCCTCGACTTCGCCAAGACCAAGGCCGAGCGCCTCGCCGCCGGCGACCCGCGCCCCTCGCTTGAGGAGCGCTATCCGGACCACGCCGCCTACGTGGCCGCCGTGCGCAGCGCCGCCGAAGCGCTGCGCATCGAGCGCTTCCTGCTCGACGAAGACGTGGCGCGCTACGTGGCCGCGGCGCAGGCGGCGAGCGTGCCGTAGGGG
>CAWDKL010000022.1:0-78121 GCA_963802745.1 uncultured Alphaproteobacteria bacterium
GATCTCGACCTCGACGTGGTTGGCCCCTTCGGTACGGTGGCAGACGCGCTGGCCGCCGTGGATCGGGAACGGATCGATGGGGGTATTCTCGACATCAATCTCGGCGAAATGGCTTATCCCATTGCCTGCATCTGACAAGCACGCCATGTGCCCTTCGTGTTCATGACCGGGTATGCTGCGGACAGGATCGGGCCGCCCTTCCCGGGTGTGCCCATTTTCCAAAAGCCGCTCGGACGGGAGTTGCTCCGAAGCATTTTCGTGGAGAATGGCTGAGATCCGAACGCGCGCTGAGGTCGCATCCCGAGCCCCGCTCGGCATGCGCAGAAACATACCATTGACGCAAAGCGAAAGATGGTCGGCGTGGACGGGGGCGGGGCATCAAGCGTTGCTCCGAACGCAACAATTCGATTTTCCACCGTCTTCGATTGTCGAACGGCTTATACGAAATTATTAACGGCAAATTGATACTATCAGATTTACAATAAGCAGCAACGCAAGAGTGATAGTGTGCTTTGGCTCTTCCCGTACATTGAAAATCACGATTTGCGGGGTACCGTCACCATGAACTCGGTGCCGCGGGTCAGGCGGTTGGCAGTGAACTTCGCATTCAATTGTTGTGAAAAGGCCCTCACGAGGCGCATCCCGAGCCCGGTCGCACGGCGGATATCGAAGTCTGGTGGAAGCCCAGCCCCCTCGTCACGAACGGAAAGCGCAATGTCGCCGTCACGGTGCTGGGCAAGACGAACCCGAATGATTCCCGAAAGTGGTGACGGATAAGCATATTTTGCAGCATTCGTAATCAACTCGTTAGCGATCAGCGCAATCGGAATGGCGCGATCGGTCATGATAATAATACCATGTGCGGCATCCACCTCGATCGTGCAATTATTGACCGCCTCGTCCAGGTCCCGGCAGATCTGCTCGATATAAATACCGAGATCGAGTTGATCGGCACCATTGCCCTGATCGATACGTTCGTGAGCCTTTGCGACCGCTGAGATACGGTTGGCCGCATCCTGAAGATGTCGGGTCACATCCGGATTACCCGCGTAATTAGACTGGACCGCGAGCATGCTGGCCACGATGGCGAGGCTGTTTTTGACCCGATGCCTGATCTCCTGGAGCAGCACTTGCTGGCGGGCGAGAGCCGCCTTGAGGCTACGTTCGTGGCGTTCGCGCTCAATCGCCATGCCGAGGATGTTGGCGGCACCTTGCAGGAAGGCGAGGTCTGGCGCGGCGAACTCGTCCTCGGATCGGCTGTCAACCTCAAGTACGCCGAACGGCTTGCCGTCGCCTTGCAGAATGACGTTCATGGCGCGGCGGATACCATACTGCAACAGAAGCTCAGGGGTACGAAACCGCTCCTCGTTTTCGAGATGATTGGAAATGACGGGTTTTCCAGTCCGCAGCGCGAAGCCGGCAGGCGAAGCGAGATCGGCTCCGATTTTTGCGATTCCGACAATGCCCGGACCCCAGCCCACGCCGGCCCGGACGAGAAAGCAATTCTCCGCCGGCATGTGCTCCAGGATCTTGCAAAATTCAGCCTGGATGCCCTCGGCGGTCAAACGCGCGGTGTCGCCTAGCAACTGGTCGAAACCCGCGCCTTGCAGGGCGCCTACACCCAGTTCGGCAAGTATCTCCTGTTGCCGAATTCTCCGCCGAAGTGCGGGGGGCTCCGGCGGCCTTTCATTCTCATTCGGTTTAGACTCGACGACAGGAGTCGGGCCTTCGTCTGCACCGCTCATTCTTGGGTATCCTATTGTGGGGTGTGCCGAGGAAACAGCCGGTCGCTGCCGCGCTTCATGAGGTTCAGCACGCATTCGTATGTACAACTCGAACCGGACGATGGAAAGCAATTAATGGAATGGCGAGGGGGCTTGCTCCGGTCGCGACGCTTTCTCTGACAGACATCGGCGTGTAGCGATCAGGTCCATCGATCTTTTCAGCGATACACCTGCAACCCCACAGCCGATTGTTCGTTGTTCGCAGTCCCCGGCAGCGGACGCGCTGGAACTCCGGCCTGTTCACAACCAGGAAATCACAACCGATGAAGCTATTTGAGTGCCAGAACTGCAACCAGCCGCTTTATTTCGAGAATACGCGGTGCGAGAGCTGCGGGCTTTCACTCGGATATCTGCCGTCCCTGAACACCATGACCGCACTGAGATCCGATCCGCCGGCTTGGCGTGCGCTCGCAAGTCCCGGCCGCTACCGGTACTGTGCCAATGCGGCGCACCAAGGGTGTAATTGGCTGATCGCGGCGGATGACCCCGCCCAATATTGCCAAGCATGTCGGCACAATCGGACCATTCCAGACCTGCGGCAGGACGACAATGTGTTGCGATGGCGCCAAATCGAGGTCGCCAAGCGACGACTGTTTTATACACTGATCTGCCTGCGTCTGCCGCTTCAAACGCGCGCAGACAATCCCAACGGACTCGCGTTTGATTTTCTGGTTGAGGGAGCCACATCCTCCGGTGCAGCCCCGGTTCTTACCGGTCACGATAACGGCATCATCACCATCAATGTCGCAGAAGCCGATGACGTCGAGCGCGAACGCCGCCGCAGCCAACTGGGAGAACCCTATCGTACTCTGCTGGGGCATTTCCGTCACGAAATCGCCCACTATTATTGGAATCGCCTGGTTGCCAATTCATCACATCTGAAGGAATTCAGGCAGGTTTTCGGCGACGAGCGCAAGGACTATGCGGCCGCGCTGCAGCACTATTATGCGGCCGGCGCGCCAGCCGACTGGCCGGAGCACTTCGTGACCGCGTACGCGACAGCGCACCCCTGGGAGGATTTTGCAGAGACCTGGGCGCACTACTTTCACATGGTCGATACGCTCGAGACGGCGGGTGCCTTCGGCCTTGTCGTTGCGCCCAAGCTCACGAAAGGTCTCCCCACCACCATCGACTTCGATCCTCACGTGGCCGATACGGACCGTTTGATCAAAGCCTGGATTCCTCTCACCTTCGCCGCCAATTCGATCAACCGGAGCATGGGAGCGCATGACCTTTATCCATTTGTACTGAGTTCCCCGGTGATCGGAAAACTCGCCTTTATCCGGACGCTCATTCACACGCAACGAGGCGGCGTTGCAGCTCCCCACAGTGGAATCCGTGCGATGATCGCGGGTCTGCGCCATCGCACGGGAATGTCAACGCCAGCGTGACTTCGACCCAAGCACGTGCCCACGCTCGCGCGGGCTCGTCGATGGGCCATCTGCGTGGCGCTCAGCTGGGAAACGAACGCAGTTCGGCGCGCGACGTTCCGACGCGCCCGCCAACGAAGACGAGGCGCACCTGATGCGAAAGCGGCGTCGCTTTCGCTACAATACTCAACTGAAATAGCACCGGACCGCCGTTGTAGAGATGACCCGGTGTTCGGTATGTGAGGATTTTGGGAACTCGCTGCGGGTTCATAAATTGTCCTCCAGCGCGGGAGTTAACCTCTGGCCCTCGCGTGGCCTCACACCGAACCAGGGACTCACAACGATGGGCTTCTTCTCTGCAAACATCGCGAATGTGGACGATCTATTCGTCCACACCCTCCAAGATATCTACTATGCCGAAAATCAGATCGTGAAGGCACTGCCTGAAATGATCGAGAAGGCGAATGACCCTCAGCTGAGACAAGGGTTCCAGACCCATTTGGGCGAGACCCAGAATCAGGTCAAACGCCTCGACCAGGTGTTCCGGTTGCATGGCAGCGAGCCTAGCGGGATCGACTGCCCTGCTATCGATGGAATCCTCGAAGAAGCGGATGACGTGGCAGGCGACATCGAGGACAAGTCGGTACTCGATGCGGCCCTTATCGCCGCAGCGCAAGCGGTCGAGCATTACGAAATCGCGCGGTATGGGAGCTTGATCGCATGGGCCCGGCAACTGGGACATGATGATTGCGCGGCGCTTCTGCAGCAAAATCTCGACGAAGAAAAGGCGACGGACAAGAAACTGACGAGCATCGCGGAGAGCAGGGTAAATCGCCGAGCGGCGTAATACAGCTGCGAACGACCGAAGTTAACAGGAAGGGTCCGCGTAATCGGGCCCTTCCGGCGATCCGCGGGTGGCATGGCCTTTATGATGGAAGTCGTCGAAACGCTGGACTTGGACGCATGACCGCCTTTTCCGAGCAATCGACAGTGCCATCCAAAACCGTATTGCTGGGCGACATTGGCGCAACCAACGCCAGATTTGCGCTCCTGAAGGACGGTGTGATCGGACCCGTTACCTGGAGTCAAGTGGCGCACCATCGGAATTTCGGCGACGCCCTCGAGACATTGCTCAAAGTCCAGTATCGCAAAATCGCGGTCTCCGACGCTATACTCGCGGTGGCTGGCCCGGTCAACGGCGGCAGGTTCTATTTCACCAATTCCTCCTGGACGATCGATGACGAGGAATTGCGCGACCGCTTCGATTTCAATAGCGTTCGCGTGCTTAATGACTTCGAGGCAACCGCGCTGTCGCTACCGCATTTGACCGAGCAGGACCTCTGCGCGCTCGGAGGTGGACACGCGGCGCCGGGAAAACCTGCGGCGGTACTGGGGCCGGGAACTGGCCTTGGAGTTGCCTGCCTGATCGCGGACGGGCCGCGTCCCATCGTAATTGCGAGCGAGGGAGGCCATGTGACCTGTGCAGCCACCTCACACCGCGAAGACGCCATTATGGCATATCTGCGCGAGCGGTTTGACCATGTTTCGGCGGAGCGGGTGTTGTCGGGGCCGGGGCTGGAGAATCTCTACCACGCCATCGCGGCCGTTGACGGGCTCGACGCTCCGATGCGCAATGCTATCGACATCACAAAGGCGGCGCTGCAAAGGACCTGCCCCATTTCCTGTGCGGCGCTCGACATGTTTTGCGCTCTGCTTGGCGGCTTCGCCGGCAATTTAGCCCTCACCTACGGCGCGCGGGGGGGCGTCTACGTCGCCGGCGGAATCGCACCGCGCATTCTTGACTGCCTCAAGAACTCGGCATTCCGGCAACGCTTCGAGGAGAAAGGGCGGTTCCGCGCTTATCTCGAATCCATCCCGACCAATGTGATCGTGCACCCGGAAACGACGTTCCTCGGATTGAAAGCGCTCGCCGAACGAGCGGTGTAACGCGGCATCGGATCGTAGTGGGAGATCTTGAGAGACCACTCACGCGCTACGCGGAACCTCAGACCCGTTCAGGCATTAGGGAAGAGGGCGCGTCTTTCCGGGGGAACAGCGCCTGAACACGGCCTTGCCGAGTCCTCTCGCGGTCCACCGCACAACCCGTCGTTGGATCAATGATGCGCACAAGTCTCGCAGCACACCGGTCGTTTGAGCCCGCCGTGCCGAAGCCGTCAGACCTTCAAACGATTGCGCTACTGCTCGATGTTGACGGCACCCTTCTTGATATGGCGATCACCCCCGGCAGCGTCGTCGTTCCGCGGTCTCTGCGTGCAACGCTTGAGAACTTACACGATCTGAGCGGTGGTGCGGTAGCGTTGGTCAGCGGCCGCCTTATCCGTAATCTGGACGCCCTGTTTGCGCCGTTACGTTTGCCGGCCATAGGCGGACACGGCGCCGAAATGCGGCTCTCGGGGAACGATACCACACAGGTGCGGCATCCAACTATTATCGGTGCCGCCTTGCGCAGACTGATCGACCATATCGCTGATCTTGATCCCCGCATTATCCTGGAAGATAAAGGATATTCGATTGCGATCCATTATCGTCTGGTACCGCAGATAGAGCACAGCCTTAAACTTCAGATCCAAGCAATGCTGCAGCAGATCGGCCTGCAGGATCTCGAAATCATGACCGGAAAGGCCGTGTTTGAGCTGAAGTCGCCGAATTTTAGCAAAGGCGAAGCCGTGTCGGATATGATGCGTAGCCCCCCTTTCTTATATCGCACGCCGGTGTTCATCGGTGATGATACGACGGACGAGTTGGTATTCCGCGTTCTTCCCAAGCTCGGCGGTTTTGGATATTCGGTGGAGCGGCCCATCGCCGGCGCCGTTGGAACGTTCGATTCGCCGTATGAGGTTCGGCGGTGGCTCGCGCGGCTGTGTCGCAGCGAGGGAAGCGTCGGCGAATGAAAGACTTCGGGCTTGATCTTGCTCTTATCGGCAACGGCCGCACAGCTGCTTTGGTGGATCCGTCCGCACGGCTTGTGTGGTGGTGTTTCCCCCGCTTCGATGGTGATCCTATATTTTCCCGACTGTTGTCTGCGGACCAGGAGAAGGGCTTCACGGACGTCGTTCTCGACGGAATGGTCGGATACGCCTCCGACTATGTTCGCAACACCGCGGTCGTTGCAACCGTACTGACGGACGACAAGGGTGGAGCGGTCAAGATCACCGATTTCGCGCCGCGCTTTCGGAACTTCGATCGGACTTTCCGACCCGCCCAATTGGTCCGGATCATCGAGCCGTTGGCCGGCATGCCACGAATCACCATCCGGTTTCGACCAACTCATCAATACGGAATGCCGCTGCTGTCGAAATCGATCGGCAGCAATCATATCGCGTTCCGAAGCGACGACATCGTGGTCCGGCTGACGACCGATGCACCCCTGTCTTATATCGATCGTGAGGCGCCGTTTGTGCTGACACGGTCCCTATGTTTGGTAATGGGGCCTGATGAGCCATTCCCCGCGGATCTTTCGAGGACGTGCCGCGAATTCGCCGACCGCACGTGTCATTATTGGCTCGATTGGGTTCGGGGTCTATCAATCGCCTATGATTGGCAAGATGTTATTATTCGGGCCGCCATCACGCTAAAGCTTAGTAATTTCGAGGAGACCGGCGCGATCATCGCAGCGCATACGACGTCCATCCCCGAAGCTCCTGGATCCGGTCGCACTTGGGACTACCGCTATTGCTGGCTGCGCGATGCCTATTTCGTCGTCAAGGCACTCAACCGGCTTGGCGCGACGCACACCATGGAGGATTTCATCTCATTCATTCTTGGTATCGCGTCGGAAGATGTGGTTCGTCCCGTCTACAGCATTGTGGCGACCGATCGCATGGACGAGAAAGTCGCTACGCACCTCGGGGGCTATCGCGGCGACGGGCCGGTCCGCATCGGCAATGCGGCGGTGGAGCAGTTACAGCACGATTCCCACGGCAGCATCATCCTTGCTGCAGTGCCGATGTTCTTTGACCGGCGATTGCCGCAACCGGGCGATACTGGCCTTTTCCGTCTGCTTGAGCGTCTGGGCCACACTGCGGCGCGCTCAGCATTCGAGCCGGATGCCGGGATCTGGGAGTATAGGGGCCGTATGCGGGTCCACACCCATTCGACGGCCATGTGCTGGGCCGGATGCAATCGACTGGCGGCGATCGCGGCACATCTCGGGATGACGGATCGTGCCGGTCACTGGTCTGCAGTAGCACAGAATATTCAATCACGATTGCTAACGTCGGCGTGGAACGAAAAGCGTGGCTCGTTCACCGCTGCAATCGGCTCGGGCGAACTCGACGCCAGCCTTCTTTTGCTTCCGGAAATCGGTTTGATCGACGCCACCGATCCACGTTTCGTCGGCACAGTTGATGCCATTGAACGTGAACTTTTGCGCGGCAAGCACGTTATGCGTTATGTCACCGAAGACGATTTTGGTTTACCGGAGTTGGCCTTTTTGGTGTGCCGGTTCTGGCTGATCGATGCATGGTGGAAACTTGGACGGCGCGAAGAGGCTGTCGAAATGTTCAGCGACTCCTTGCAATACCGCAACCAGTACGGGCTGCTCGCAGAGGATGTGCATCTTGCGACCGGGCAATTGTGCGGGAATTTTCCGCAGACCTACTCGATGGCCGGCCTGATTTTGACTGCGATGCGTCTGTCTCGAAGCTGGGAGGATCGCTATTGGCACGATTAGTCGTCGTTTCCAATCGGGTCTCGGTTCCCTTCGGCGACGCCGCGAAGCGCGCGGGAGGGCTGGAAGTTGCATTGCGGCCGGCCCTCCGGCAAAACGGGGGGGTATGGTTCGGTTGGAGCGGCAACGTCGGTGAAGCCGATCAGTTGAAAACAACCTCCATCACGCATAAAAACGTAACATATGTTGTTACGGATTTATCGAAGGCCGACCATCACGAGTACTATAATGGCTTTGCTAATCGGGTTCTGTGGCCAATTCTTCATTATCGCCTCGATCTCGCCGAGTTTGCGCTTCGCGATCTCAGCGGATATTTTAGGGTCAACAATCATTTCGCGACCGAACTGGAGAAGACGATTCGAGAGGATGATCTAATTTGGGTTCATGACTACCATCTGATTCCGCTCGCGGACGCGCTGCGCCGGCGAGGTCACGCCAATAGGATCGGGTTTTTTCTACATGTTCCGTTTCCTTCCCCGGAGATTCTGACCTCCCTCCCGAAACATGAACAATTGATTCCGCTGCTTATGCAATATGACGTCGTCGGTTTTCAGACCGACGGAGATGCCGCTAATTTTGCTCGCTACTTGCTGTCGGAATGTAATCCGAATCGGGAATTGCGACTGTTCGCACAAGGAAATCGACAAATTAAGGTCGGCGTGGGCGGAAAGCAGACACTGATCGGAACATTTCCCGTCGCGATCGAAGCCCCCATTTTCCAGCGCTTGGCCCGCGGCAACGCGCGATCGGCTTCCGTGAAAAGAACCGTCGAAAGCCTTGGCGGACGTGTTCTCATGATTGGGGTCGATCGCCTGGATTATTCCAAGGGGCTCATTCAGCGGCTGGATGCGTTCGGCCACTTCCTCGCCAATCACGGCGATTGGATAGGTAAGGTGACGTATCTGCAGATTACGCCAAAGAATCGCTCGGACATTCCCGAATATGCGGAATTGGAGGAAGCTTTGAGTTCCGCTGCCGGTCGGCTCAACGGCAAATATGGGGACGCGTCATGGGTTCCGATTCGCTACGTCAACCGGGTGTATAGCCGGTCGGAGCTCGCCGGGCTCTATCGGACGGCGCGTGTCGGCTTGGTGACGCCATTGCGCGACGGGATGAACCTGGTTGCAAAGGAATATGTCGCTGCCCAGGATCCCGACGATCCGGGCGTGCTCATCTTATCTCGCTTCGCGGGCGCCGCAAACGAATTGCGGCGTGCCCTGGTGGTCAATCCATATGATGCGGAATCGGTGGCCGATGCCATCGCGCAGGCGCTCGACATGCCGATCGCGGAACGGCGCAGCCGTCACGCGGAACTGCTCGCGACGGTTTGCGAATATGATATCGAGCGCTGGCACTCAGAATTCTTGAGGGCCCTGCGGGACGATCGGAGAGAGGACAAGCCACTTGCACCGGACGTCGCTGGGGAGGCGTTTAACCCCGATAGCGAGCACGGTGCAATGGTCAAATCGGTGCTGGGCTCAGCGTACGCCCCGAATGAAAGCGCGTGCGGCTTTGCGCGGTCCGTGGATGAAGGCCAGGCTGACCCGGTGGCTGCCTCACCTTTCGGGACTGCGGGCCGCGCCGTGGTTATCACGGGGTCGTGAACAGCCGGCGCCCTCACCTCGTATCGGCAATCATTTAAACGGAAAGGGCGGTGCGGCGGGCCATTGCCTATCGCGGGTCACGCATGAGTCGTCCTGACCGTTCCGCTGGCGCGATCCGGACGAGTAACTTCGTGCTTGACGCCTGGGGCCGCAGACGCCGAAGATGTTCGGTGCGTCATATCTGCTTGCGACTACGGCATCTGGGCTCGATGTGACCCTCCTTTGTTCCTAGGTGCGGTTCCCCGGAATACATGCCGCGCGGGCGCTTGGGAAAGAAGCGATGATCGTGGGCATGCTTTGCGTCGTCATGGAGGAGGCCGCAGGCATCATCGGCGAACGGCGGCTCTCAATGCTGCACGGCCTTGCTTCCGACATCGCCGGAAAGAACGTGCACACCGAGGTGTTCGGTGTCATTCAGAGGCAGCCGGCCCGGCGGCATGAGCGGACGCCAACTGGCAGCGGAGGCCCGCCAACGGCGTCGCCGGCTCAAAGTTCCTTTTACGACGGGATATGCGCGCGATGCCCTCATGCACGGGAGTCGTCTTGATCCCGGCGTGCAGTTGATCGTCAAGCCCTCGGTTACCCGGCGCTCGCGACAAAGGTAAGGAACATGCTGAACGCTCCTGCCGGCCCTCCACGTATTCTCGTTGTGGAAGATGAAGTGTTGATACAAATGTTGGCGGCGGACTACCTTGCGGAACTCGGCTTGCAGGCAGAAATCGCCGGATCGGCCGCCGAGGCGAAGCAAAAGCTACTCGGATCCGATGTCCGCTTCGAAGCTGCAATTGTCGATATGGGACTTCCGGATGCCAAAGGTAACGTTGTCATCGAACAACTCCGCGCGGTCGATCCGCATCTCGCAATCGTTGTCGCAAGCGGGGAAGACGAAGCGTCGATCCGCGAGCAATTCAAAGGCGATAGCTCTATTATGGTGCTGAGTAAGCCATATACGATAGATCAGTTACACTCTGCGCTCCGCTCTGTTGGACTTTTGGTTTAAAGGTGCCCGCCTACGGTCCCGACCTAAGAGCCGATGAGTTCATAGACCCGCAGCGTCCCGATGCCACCCGCCTTATTTTCGGGTGGGAACCGCAAGCTCCTTAGGGCAGCATACGCGACCGGCGGCAAGAGACCGGTTGGTTGGTCCGCCGATTGAACTCGATCACTACAGACGCGGCCGCCGGCGAACGTCCCGCGAACCTATCGAACCGGTCTCTGCAGAAACGCAACCGGTCCGGGGGACGCCATCCGGCAAGATTTCGGCTATTGACGATGCGCGGGCCACAGACTGCCGCCGCGAACCCGCGCACCGCGCGACAGCGGACGGCCACTCTCCTGTCAAAGACCGAACGAGCGGCGGCTAATCCCGGAAAGGTCGCCACATCTCCGAGCCTGAAAATACGAGGGACAGCGGACGGCCGCTGGCTGGGGCGCCAGGATTTGAACCTGGGAATGGCGGAATCAAAATCCGCTGCCTTACCACTTGGCTACGCCCCACCGCGGGCGGACCATACTTGTTGCGCCGCGGCAGATCAATTGCCTCCCGCGCGGAATCAGGGCGATGGCGAGCGGTGGTATTTTATTCCATGGCTGACAATCTGCCCCAGGCTGCTGGCGCCTCCGAGGACGCCGGGCCATCGCATCGCCGCGGGGTGCGACCGCGCAGGAGTCCTGCGCGGCGCATCTGCCTCGTTCCGGGAGCGGTTCGGGTTGCCTGGTGGAGTTTCCCGGCAGTTGCAAATCGCCGCGGCGACCGGCACAACAAACCATTGGGCGATGCCGGCCTGCGGCCGCCCGGAGGACGGCGATCCGCCCGGTGCCGCGCGGCGGCGGATGGCCGGTCCCGGCAAGCATCGAAGCCACGTGCGTCGGCCGCGGGCACGCGATGAAAATCGGAGAGCATAGTGTCATGGCCTATCGGGCGCCGGTCGAGGACATTCTCTTTGCCCTTAAGCATGCGGCCGGGCTCGAGCGGGCGCGTGCCGACGGGTTCTACCGCGACCTCGGCGACGACGATCTTGCGGCCATCCTGGGCGAGGCCGGCCGGTTCGCGTCCGAGGTCCTGGCGCCGCTCAATGCCCCGGGCGACCGCTATGGCACCCCATTGCATGACGGCGCGGTGACGATGCCGCCGGGCTGGAAGCAAGCCTATCGGGATTGGGCGGCGGCCGGCTGGAACGGCGTCGTCGGCCCGCCCGAATGGGGCGGGCAAGGCCTGCCGCGCGCCGTCAATGCGCCCTGTATCGAGATGTGGAGTTCGGCCTCCATGGCGTTCGGGCTCGGGCCCTTTCTCACCATGGCGGGAGTTGACGCGCTGGCGGCCTACGGATCGGAGGAACTTAAGCGCACCTATCTGCCGAAGCTGATTTCCGGCGAGTGGATGGGGACGATGGAGCTGACCGAACCGCAGGCCGGCTCCGATGTCGGCGCGCTGCGCACCCGGGCCGAGCGCGCGCCCGACGGCACTTATCGCATCACGGGAAACAAAATATTCATCACGTTCGGGGAGCACGATCTCACCGAAAACATCATTCATTTCGTGCTGGCGCGTATTGCCGGCGCCCCGGAAGGTACGAAGGGTCTGTCGCTGTTCCTGGTGCCGAAATTTTTGCTGGGCCCCGACGGGAAGCTCGGCGCCCGCAACGATCTGCGCGCCAATCGCATCGAGCACAAGCTCGGCATTCATGCCTCGCCGACCTGCCACATGGTCTATGGCGACCACGGCTCCTGCGTCGGCTATCTGGTGGGCGAAGAACACCGCGGCATGGCCTGCATGTTCATCATGATGAACGAGGCGCGGCTTGCCGTCGGCCTGCAGGGCGTCGCCATCGCGGAAGCCGCGACCCAGCAGGCCATCGCCTATGCCCGCGAGCGCCGCCAAGGCCGCCTGCCGGGGCATGCCACGGCGGGGCCGGGGCAATCGGTGCCGATCATCGCCCATGTCGACGTGCGGCGCATGCTGCTGACGATGCGCGCGCTCACCCGCGCGGCGCGGGCGATTTGCTTGGCCACCGCGGTCGCCATCGACCGTACCCACCTGACCGCCGACGCCGCCGCCCGCAAGGTCGCGCAGGAGCGCGCCGCGCTGCTGACGCCGCTCGCCAAGGCGTTTTCCACCGATATCGGTACCGAGGTTGCCTCGCTCGGCATCCAGGTGCACGGCGGGATGGGTTTCATCGAGGAGACCGGCGCCGCGCAGTATTATCGCGATGCCCGCATCGCCCAAATTTACGAAGGCACCAACGGCATCCAGGCGATCGATCTGGTGACCCGCAAGGTGCCGCTGTCCGGCGGGGCGGTGGTCCGGACCCTGATCAGCCAACTGCGCGACACCGCGGATGCCGTGAACGGCGCCAACGACCCGGCCTTCGGGGCGACCGGAATGCGGCTCCGCGAGGCCATCGACAGCTTCGCGCAGGCAACCGACTGGATGATAGGGGCCTTGGCCGCATCGCCCGAAGCGGCGCTGGCGGGCGCTACTTCCTACTTGCGTCTGTTCGGGCTTACGATGGGCGGCTGCCTGCTGGCCGATGAAGCGCTTGCCGCGATGCGGCATGCGGGCCATAACGGTGCCGAACCACCCGGCCGTATCGCCCTCGCCCGTTTCTTCGCGGAACACATGGCGGCCCAGGCGCCCGGCTTGGCACGCGTCGTCACCGAGGCCGCGGACGCAATGCTGTTGGCCGATGCTGGAATAGGTACCGCATGACCGAGCATGTAATCGTCACCGATGACGAACCGTTGCGCATCTTGCGGCTCAACCGGCCCACCAAGAAAAACGCCCTCACCGATGCGATGTACGAGACGCTGGCGGAGGCGCTCGAAAACGCCGCGGTGAGCAAAAGTGTCCGCTGCGTGGTCATCACCGGAGGGCCGACCGCATTCACGGCCGGCGGCGACTTGCAGGATTTTCTCCATGCCGCCCGCGAGATGGAGGGCATGCGGCCGCAGGTCATGCGGCTGCTCCACCGCCTTGCCCACGCCGGCAAGCCATTGGTCGCGGCCGTCGAAGGCGTCGCGATCGGCATCGGCACCACGATGCTGCTACACTGCGATTATGTGGTCGCCGCGATGGATGCACGCTTCTCCACGCCGTTTGCCAATCTCGGATTGGTGCCGGAGGCCGGATCGAGCCTGCTGATGCCACGCCTGATGGGGGCGCGCCGTGCCTTCGAACTCCTCGTCATGGGTCATCCGCTCAACGCGGATGATGCCAAGGCCTTGGGGCTCGTCAATCTGGTGGTCCCGGCCGGTGAGGTCGAACCCGAGGCGTTCAAGGCGGCCCGAGCGATCGCGAGCTTGCCGGCCGAAGCGGTCGCGGCAGCGCGGCGGCTCATTCACGGTCCACCTGCCGAGGTGGTGAAGCGGATCGACGAGGAAGCCGAAATCTTCAAGGCGCGGTTGCGGTCCGTCGAAACGCAAGCCGCGTTCGAGGCGTTTCTCACCCGCAGGGGGTGAAGCTGGGGCCGCCGCATCACCCCAAGCGCCCGGTGGCCAGGCGCGCTTCGTTCCAATGCGTGCTTCGTTTCAACGGCGTCCATCTGCGTGCCGCGCGCTTGCGAGGGAAAAAACTATGTCGCTCAAAGGCAAGACGCTGTTCATCACCGGCGCCTCGCGCGGCATCGGGCTGGCGATCGCGCTGCGCGCCGCCCGCGACGGCGCCAACATCGCCATCGCGGCGAAGACGCAATCGCCGCACGCAAAACTCCCCGGCACCATCCATACCGCGGCGGCCGAGATTGCGGCGGCGGGCGGACAGGCGCTGCCGCTTACGGTTGACGTCCGCGAGGAGGCCGCCGTCAGCGATGCCATTGCGCGCGCGGCGGCGCATTTCGGCGGCATCGACATCGTGGTCAACAATGCGAGCGCGATCTCGCTCACCACTGTCGCCGACACCGATATGCGGCGGTTCGACCTGATGCATCAGGTCAATGCGCGCGGCACTTTTTTGGTCTCGAAATACGCCATCCCGCATCTGGCGAACGCCGAGAATCCGCACATCCTGATGCTGTCGCCGCCCCTCGACATGGCGCAAAAATGGTTCGCGCCGCACACTGCCTATACGATGGCGAAATTCGGCATGAGCATGGTGGTGCTGGGGCTGTCGGGCGAATTGCGCACGCGCGGCATCGCGGTCAATGCGCTGTGGCCGCGCACCACGATCGCCACCGCGGCGATCCAAAACCTGCTCGGCGGCGATGCGATCATGCGCCGCTCGCGCCGCCCCGACATTCTCGCCGACGCCGCTTACCGGATCTTCCGGAAACCCGCGAACAGCTTTACGGGGAATTTTCTCATCGACGATACATTCCTGGCGGCCGAGGGCATCACCGATTTCGAACCCTACCGGGTCGATCCGAGCGTGCCGCTGGCTCCCGATTTTTTCGTGCCCGGCGCGATCGCGGCGCCGCCCGGTGTCGTCGTGGGTGGACCGCTGAAACTCGGTGCCAGGCCATAGGTCCGCGGACGGAACACGCGATGCGGACGCCGCCCGACCTGCCCATTGAGCTGAAGGCGGCATTTGCGATGCTTGCCCAAGGGGTGTCGCGTAAAACGCTCGCCGGGCGCGCCGCCGCCCAGTCATGCCGCTATCGCACCGGCGGCGGATCGCAGGCGATCGTCACCGCGGACGATGCGCTCGCTTATGCGTTCACCCGCATGCCCGCGACCTATGCGGCAGCGGTCGCGGTATTCGATGCGATGCGCGACGCCCTGCCGGAATTTGCGCCCCGTGCGCTTCTTGATGTGGGCGCCGGCCCCGGCACCGCCAGTTTTGCCGCCGTCCGGGTGTTTCCCGGCCTCGGGGATGTTCGCCTGATCGACGCCAATGCGACGCTGCGGGCACTAGCGCTGGCCTTCATCGGAGGCGCAATCCATGACGCGCTGCGCGCTGTTGCCGCGCCGCGGGCCGAACAGCGACTCTACCGGCTCGGCGACGCGATGACGTTGCTGCCGGGCATGGAGCCGGCCGATCTCGTGGTGGCGAGCTATTGTGCCGGCGAGATGTCCGAGGCGGCCGTCGAGGACTTCGCCCGGACCCTTTGGAGGGCGACCGCCGGTGCACTCGCCATCGTGGAGCCCGGCACGCCGGCGGGCTGCGCCCGCGTCTTGCGCATGCGCGCCGCATTGATCGCCGCCGGCGCCCATGTGGCGGCGCCATGCCCGCACGCGCTGGGCTGCCCGCTGGCACCGCCGGACTGGTGTCACTTCGCCCAGCGGCTGCCGCGCTCACGCGACCACCTGCGGGTCAAGGGCGCAGACGTGCCGTTCGAGGACGAGAAATTTTCCTATGTGGTGCTCTCGCGGCTGCCGCCGCGGCCGGCCACGGCGCGGGTACTGGCCCCGCCGCATATCACCAAGGTTGCCGCCGCGACGAAACTGTGCACCGCCGCCGGGCTCGTCACCGACATCGCGGCAAGTCGCGATGCCGCCGCCTATCGGCGGCGCAAGTCCTGGCGCTGGGGCGATGCGGTCGAGCCATAATACAGGGCCGCGCCGCTCGACCTGGCCGACCGAGCGTCCGCGGTGCAACGGCGGGAGGCACGCGCCTCATCGCACGACCTCTCCACCCGCCGTCTTCCAGGCTTCGAGCCCGCCGGCCATGTGGCGGGCGCCGACCAATCCGGCGTGCTGGGCGGCCTGCACCGCCATGGCGGAACGCTCCCCATAGGCACAAAAGAACAACAGCGTCTTGCCGGCGGATTTGGCGAGTTCGTGGAGCAGCCCGCCGGGGCGAATATGGTCCGCGAGCGACGGGTAGGGCACCTGCACGGCCCCCGCGATGGTGCCGTGACGCTCGCGCTCGGAGCGTTCGCGCAAATCGATCAGCGCCACGCCGGGCGTGCCGATGAGGCCGCGCGCCGCCTCGGCCGTCACCGCCCAGCCGCGCCGGGCGATCTCCTCCTGGGCGAGCCCGACCTTCATGTTGGCCGGCACCGCGACGTCCATCATTTTCGGATTGGGGAGCTTGAGATTATGCATCAGCTCCACATACTCTTCCGCCGATTTCACCTGCAGGCGCGGATTGAAGGCGCGCTCCTCGGCGATGGTCGACACCGTGTCGCCCTTGTAGTCATGCGCCGGATAGACCAGCGTCGCATCCGGCAGCTTGAGGAGCCGCCCGAAAATCGATTCATATTCGGCCCGTGCGTCGCCGTTCTGGAAATCGGTGCGCCCGGTGCCGCGGATGAGCAGCGTGTCCCCGGTGAATACCCGGTCCGGCATCACGAAGCTGTAGGAATCGTCGGTATGGCCGGGGGTGTAAAGCACGTCGAGCACGACGCCCTCGATGGTAAGCTTGTCGCCGTCGCCGAGCCGCATCGATACCACGTCGGCCTTGGTTTCTTCCCCCATCACGGTGATGCAATGGGTCCGGTCGCGCAGCGCACCCAGTCCGGTGATATGGTCGGCATGAAGATGGGTATCCACCGCCTTGACGAGCTTGAGGTCGAGTTCTCGGATCAGTTGCAGGTAGCGATCGACCTTCTCGAGCACCGGGTCGATGATCAGCGCCTCGCCGCCTGCGCGGCTCGCGAGCAAGTAGGTGTAGGTCCCGGAAACCTGATCAAACAGTTGGCGGAAGATCATGGACGGTCCCCGTTGCAAGTCTGGCCGATCCACGATGTTTTGAGCTACCGCAACGCTCTCGGGGATTCAGCGGCATCGGCTTCAGAGCTGTATAAATAAAAGCGCCGGTGCGCGACCGCAATAAGGCGGGCGCCTCGTCTCCGGTAATTTCCCGCTGCACGGAGCGCGTCAAGCCGGATCATGGGCGGATGGGCGCCCATTGCGCGCAAGTCGCCCCGTTATTTACCGTCCACGCGGCAAGGCGCACTATTGCGCCTCGCGAGTGCCGGCCGGCGCTGTGGCCATTCGTGGCAAAGCTTGCGAGCGTCCCGACGATCGCGGGGAGGGGCAACTGGGCGGCGCGGCGGACCGGCGCAGACCTGGCGCCGGTTCGCCACGCAGGCGGTGGCGGTGGCGGCTGTCAACAATCATCAACCCATCGCCGCGGCGGGGAGCACCCGGCTCCGCGGCGCAAACCAAAACGCGCCGAAAGGTAATCTACTTGCCCAGCAAGAAATCCAAAAAGAATGACTTGTTTTGTGGCGATGCAGTCGCAGGCGGCGTTGCCGCCGCCTGATGGCGTGACGATGGCCGCTCTCCGTTCGCCGGCACCGGCGCCTCATTATCCTCGCCGAGCGAGGAGCGCGGCGCGTTGGTCTGCGGCGAGGCCGGAAGGGCCGCGCTCGGCGGTGGGTCGAGATTGCCCTTGCGGCCGCAAGCCGCAAGCCCGACCGTGGTCAGGACGACGGCCGCCAAGGCAAGCCCCCGCCATGGATCAATGGGTCTGTTCACCTTCACCCCGATTTGCCCCGTTGGCCCCCGCCACGGTATTCCACCGAAAACCATAGCAGATCGCCGGACGAATACGAGCGCGATCCGGTGATCCTCCGTAACTATCTGGGGTAGCTCTTTATTTTTTGTTTCCGCCAAGCCGTGCGAGCCACCGCTTTGCCTGCATTCGGACATTTTTCGGCGCCGTGCCGCCGAGGCTGACGCGGCTGGCGACCGAGTGGTCCACCGAGAGGACGCCGAATACCGCCTTGGTGATCCGCGGTTCGATCGCCTGCATGGCGGCGAGCGGGAGCGCATCGAGCGCGACGCCGGCAGGTTCGGCCGCCGCCACGATGCGGCCGGTCACATGGTGGGCCTCGCGGAACGGCATTTTGAGGTTTTGCACCAGCCAGTCGGCGAGATCGGTCGCGGTCGCGTAGCCGAGGCCCGCCGCGGCGCCGCATCCGCTCGGTATCGGGCGTCATGTCGCGGACCATCCCGGTCATGGCGGCGAGGCACAGCGACAGCGCCGCCAGCGCGTCGATGGTGCCTTCCTTATCCTCCTGCATGTCCTTCTGATAGGCGAGCGGCAGCCCCTTCATGACGATCAGCAGGGCATCGAGCGTGCCGACGATGCGGCCGGTCTTGGCGCGCACCAGTTCGGCGGCATCCGGATTGCGCTTCTGCGGCATGATCGACGAACCGGTGGTGAACCGGTCGGACAGTTTCAGGAAGCCGACCAGCGGCGACGTCCACATCACGATCTCTTCGGCAAAGCGCGACAGGTGGATCGCCGCAATCGCCGCCGCCGCCAGCGTCTCCAGCACGAAATCGCGGTCCGATACGGCATCGAGCGAGTTGGCGGCGGGCCGGTCGAAGCCGAGCGCCTTGGCGGTCATGGCGCGGTCGAGCGGGAACGAGGTGCCGGCGAGCGCTGCGGCGCCGAGCGGGGATTCGTTGAGACGCTTGCGGGCATCGGCAAACCGGCCGCGGTCGCGCGCCGCCATTTCCACATAGGCCAGAAGATGGTGACCGAAGGTAACGGGCTGCGCAGTCTGCAGATGGGTGAACCCCGGCATGACGGTCGCGGCATGCGTGAGCGCGGTTTCGGCCAGGGCACGCTGGTATTCGGCCAGGCCGGCATCGAGGTCGTCGATGGTGTCGCGCACCCACAGCCGGAAATCGGTCGCGACCTGATCGTTGCGCGAGCGCGCGGTGTGCAGCCGGCCCGCGGCCGGGCCGATCAATTCCGCGAGCCGCGCCTCGACATTCATGTGAATGTCTTCCAGCGCCGGCTTGAATACGAAGGTCCCGGCCTCCATCTCGGCGAGGACGGCGTCGAGGCCGCGCAGGATCTTTTGCGCGTCCGACGCCGAAATGATGCCTTGTTCCTTGAGCATCTGCGCGTGCGCGCGGCTTGCCGCAATGTCCTGGCGAAACAGCTTGCGGTTGACATCGATCGAGGTGTTTATCTCCGCCATGATGGCGGCGGGCTCGGCACCGAAGCGGCCGCCCCACATTTTGTTGCTCATGACGGATCAACGAAGGTTGAGACCATGACGGATCGTTCCAAGGAAAAGCCGGCGCCGGGGCCGGCAAGCGAGACGCCGGTCGCCGCGGCGGCGGCCGCCGAAGGGATGGGCGCGCGCCGCACGCTGGCTGCCGCTTGCGGCCGCCGTTGTTGTGGCGGTGGGCGCATCGGCTGCGGTATACGGCTTTGTGGGCGCCGCGCGCAATGCGGGTGATCCGTCGTGCCGGCCCGCGCGCGATCTCGCGCGGCGCCTCGAGCCTTTGACCCAAGGCGAGGTTGCCGCCGTCAAAATCGCCGAGGATGCCACCAAGCTGCCGGTGCTGGCATTCCGCGATGCCGAAGGGCAGGCGAAGACACTCGCGGACTGGCACGGCCGTACCGTGCTGTTGAACCTGTGGGCGACCTGGTGCATTCCGTGCCGCAAGGAAATGCCGGCGCTGGACGCCTTGCAGGACAAGCTTGGTAATCAGCGGTTCGAGGTGGTGGCGGTCAACATCGACACCCGCGATCCGGACAAGCCGCGCAACTGGCTGCGCGACAATGGGATCGCGCATCTCGCCTATTACACGGACGCCAACGCCAAGGTGTTCCAGGACCTCAAAACCGTCGGTAAGGCGATCGGCATGCCGACAACCTTGATCATCGATCCGAACGGCTGCGAGATCGCCTCGCTCGCCGGCCCGGCCGAATGGGCGAGCGCGGACGGCGTGCGGCTGATCAGCGCGACGCTGGCGAAATAGGTAACATCCCCGTCGCGGCCCGCTCCCGGCCACAAGCGCGGCGGGGAATGCGGATAACCGACGGGGCCGGGACTCCGTCTCCCGGAGCCGACACTCCGCCGCCGGGGTTTCCGGCGCCGGTCGCAGACCTCGTGCGGACAACAGCCGCGCGCCTCCAACCGGACTACGGAGAAGCGCCACGTAGCCCGGGTTGGAGGCGCGTAGCGCCGCAAACTCGGGGCGGGTTACCGTGAACGGTATTGGGTCTAATCCGGTCTAATCCTCCGCATCCTCATCGCCACTGTCCTCGCCGGCCAAAATCTTGTCGGCGATCAGGCCGGAATTCTGCCGGATCGCGGCCTCGATGCGGGCGGCCACGTCCGGATTGGTGCGCAAAAAGGTTTTGGCGTTTTCGCGGCCCTGGCCGATGCGCTGGCTGTCATGGGAGAACCAGGCGCCGGATTTCTCCACGATCCCGGCCTTGACGCCGAGATCGATGATCTCGCCCATTTTGGAGATCCCTTCGCCATACATGATGTCGAACTCGACCTGCTTGAACGGCGGCGCCAGCTTGTTTTTCACCACTTTCACGCGGGTCTGGTTGCCCACCACCTCATCGCGCTCCTTGATGGTGCCGATGCGGCGGATGTCGAGGCGGATCGACGCATAGAATTTCAGTGCGTTGCCGCCCGTCGTGGTTTCGGGGCTGCCATACATCACCCCGATCTTCATGCGTATCTGGTTGATGAAGATCACCATGGTATTGGAGCGGCTGATCGAGGCCGTGAGCTTGCGTAGCGCTTGGCTCATGAGCCGCGCCTGCATGCCGGGCTGGTTGTCGCCCATCTCGCCCTCAAGTTCCGCGCGCGGCACCAGCGCGGCGACTGAATCGATCACCAGCACCTCGACCGCGCCGGAACGCACCAGCGTATCGGCGATTTCAAGCCCCTGTTCGCCGGTATCGGGCTGAGAGATCAGCAGGTCATCGATATTGACACCAAGCTTGCGGGCATAGATCGGATCGAGCGCATGCTCGGCGTCCACGAAGGCACAGATGCCGCCGCGCTTCTGCGCCTCGGCGACGCAATGCAGCGCCAGCGTGGTCTTGCCGGACGATTCCGGTCCATAAATCTCCACCACGCGGCCGCGCGGCAACCCGCCGATACCCAGCGCGATGTCGAGGCCGAGCGAGCCGGAGGAGATCGTTTCGATCTCGATCGCTTTGCCGCCCTTGCCGAGCCGCATGATCGAGCCCTTGCCGAAGGCGCGCTCGATCTGGGACAACGCGGCGTCCAGCGCCTTGGTTTTGTCCATTCCGGTACTTTCGACCACGCGCAATGCGCTCGCCATGTTCCCCTCCTTATGGCCGGGATTCGCACCCTCGGCAAACGATCACCGGGACCGTTTGGCTGCCAGCGAGCAGCCATGGCGAACATGTACATCATTTGTTCTCAGTTCGCAATATGTTCCATCAGTCATCAACAAGGGATTTTGCATAAGCAAGGGATTTTGCATAAGCGGGAGAATTTTGCACATCGGTCCCCACGTCTCGAACCGTGCGTTCCGCGCCGGCCACCTCGATCAATAGCGGAGCCGCTTCCGGGCGTGCTCCACCGGCCAGCATACCGATCGCCCGTGGTTGTCCACCTACATAGGTATCACCATCGGGTCGCTAATCACCATGCCGGACATCGGCTCGATCCACGTCAGATGGCTCACCACCGATTTCACGCCCGGAATGTTCTCGGCGCAAACGCGCAACGCCTCGCCCTGGGATTCCTCGGTGATGGTGCCCCAGAGCTCGACGACCCCATCCTTGACGACGGCGTCGATCAGCGCCACCGGCGCCCAGGTCTGCTTTTCGAACTCGGCAAGCAATTGCGCCCGGATGTCAACGTCGCTCTTGGCCGGAGGCGGCGCCGCGGCGCCGAGATTGGCCAGCGCCCGCAACAGATTGGCGCGGCTGATGATGCCGACCACCCGGGTGCCCCGCATCACCGGCAGCCGCTTGATGCGGCGGCGCTCCATGAGTTGCACCACCTCGTCGAGCGAAGTGTCCTCCGCGCAAGTGACCGGATCGCGCGTCATCACCTCGTCAACCCGGCGCGAATGGGCATGCACATATTCTTCCGCCATGCGGCGCGGCCCCATGACGAATTCGAGCCAGCGCGGCCGCTTGCGCTCGGTACCGGTTTCGGCGCGGCGCAGAAAGTCGCCCTCGGTCACCACGCCGACCAGCATGCCATTGCCGTCGATCACCGGCAGCCCGCTGATATGCATTTGCAGCATCATCTGGATCGCGGCCTGCACATTGGCATCGGGCGCGATCGAAATCACGCGGGGGGACATGATATCGCTGGCTTTCATGGGGCACCTCCGACTTGTCGCGGCAACGCTACTCCGCTCCGAACGCCCTGCCATTGACGGCGATCAATAGTACCGGGCATCCGCATCGCTCCGCCCGACTGCGAAGCCTGAGACATCCCGGCTGAGAGCGGCAACGAGACATACGAGCATTTCCCGGAAAGCAACAGCCGCCCGGCGGGCGCACAATGGGCGCCCGCTACCCCGTCGCGGCGCTGGACAGCGACCGGCCAGCGGCTAGAACTCCTGCGCGGAGGGCTGCCGATGACCATGACGACGAGCATCATCACACGTGAGGCGGACGCCGATCACCGGTTTGCCGCGAGCGTCCTCGAAGCCTTCATCGCGGATGCCATGGTGGCGGTGGGGCTGCCGGCCGCCGATGCCGCCGCGGTCGGGCGGCTGATGACCGAAGCCGATCTTACCGGGGCCGATGCCCACGGCATCTTTCGCTTGCCGCAATATGTCCGCCGCATCCGCGCCGGCGGCGTCAACGTGGCGCCGCGCATCACCGTGGAGCGGACCGCGGCGGCGACCGCGCTGGTCGATGGCGACAACGGCATGGGGCACCTGGTGGTGAGCCGCGCCGCCGAAACCGCGATCGAACTCGCCCGCGACGCCGGGGTCGCCTGGGTTGGGGTGCGCCGGTCCAATCACGCCGGCACCGCCGGGCTTTACGCCGCCATGCCGGTTCCCCACGGGATGATCGGGCTTTATGCCGCGGTCGCCAATGCCAATCACATGGCGGTGTGGGGCGGCTCCGAGCTGCTGCTCGGCACCAATCCGCTCGGCATCGCGGTGCCGTCCGGCGACGGCCCGGTGGTGCTCGACATGGCGACCACCGTGGTTTCCTACGGCACGGTAAAGAAATACGCGCTCGCCGGCCGCGACATGCCGGAGGGCTGGCTGATCGACACGCAGACCGGCGGCACGCTCACCGATCCCAAGCGCAGCGCGGAGGGGCTGCTGCTGCCGATCGGCGGCTACAAGGGTGCTGGGCTCGCCATCATGCTGGGCCTCTTGGGCGGCGTCCTCAACGGCGCCGCGTTCGGCCGCGACGTCATCGATTTCAATTACGACCAGGCCGGCGCCACCAATACCGGGCATTTCATGGTGGCGGTCGATATCAAGCGCTTCGTGCCGCTCGCCACCTTCATGGCCGAGACCGACCGCCACCTCGCCGACCTGCGCGCCTCGCGGCGGCTGCCCGGCGTCGATCACATCCGCCTGCCGGGCGACCGCCGCCGCGATTGCCGCGCGGAACGGTTGCGCGACGGGGTACCGCTGCCGGCGGCGCTGGTGGCGCAACTCGATGGACTGGCCGGCAAGTTCAGCGTGACGCCATTGAAGCGGCGGGTGGATTAGGGCCAATACCGTTCACTTAAGGATGCGCCCGCCCCCTCTCCCCATCGTTCTTCACGATGGGGAGAGGGTTGGGGTGAGGGGCAGGTGCCAGCACAGACGGCGCCGCCGATCGTCTCTGGCAGCTGCAACGAATGCCCCCCGAAGGCCCTCACGTACCGCTGCCCCTCACCCTAACCCTCTCCCCACGGCGTGAAGAACGCCGCGGGGAGAGGGGAGGCGCGCGCCAAGTTAAGTGAACGGTATTGGAATTAGGGCTGGATTAGGGCAGAGTTAGTCGGGCGGTCTAAGGCGGTTTAACGGTCCATTGCGCCAGCGCGCCAACGATGACATCGCGCATGAGGCGGTAATCCTGCGAACTCGTAGCTTCGTTTCGCGGCTTCGTTCCAGGCGTTCGGGTCTATCCGCGCCAAATCGATGGGATGGCCGGCCTGTCGGGCAAAAACCTCCAGAAACGCCCGCAATGCGCGCCCGTTGCCGTCAAGGAAGGGGTGGATGGCGTTCAGTTCGCAAATGTGTTCGGGCGCGCACGCCGCAAACCGCTCCGGCGGTAGCCCGCGCAAATTGTCCTCGGCATGAAGCGCCGCAAAGCGCTTGTCCATCTGCAGACCGATGTAGTCGGCCCTACAGAAAGGACCGGTTCTACCGGTATTGACGGTTCGATACTCGCCGGCCCAGTCGTAAACGTCCTGCAGCATGTAACGGTGAATTTCGCGAAAACCGGCGACGGTGATCGGCAGACTGTGATGACAGCGTCAACTAATCGGTCCGCCGCAATGCCATGGCGCTCGAACGCCTCAAGCTCGGCCTTGTCGCGAATATCTTCCTTGTTCCGAAGGACGTCGGTGCCTGGATAACAGTACGGGTGTTGCATCAGGTCGGGGCAAAAGCCTTCTGACGGCGCTTCGCGCGGCTCAATTCGGTAATGCGCGGCGGCGCGCTCGTCCGGGAGTGAGGCGTTCACTTATCCATCAGGTCGAACAGCGCTTCCTCTTCGGCGGTCAGGTGCATGCCCTCGCACGCGAGCGAAGCGCGCACCCCAGCTCGGCGGCGCCGAATCTCGGCGATTTCAGCATCGGTCATGCGCTGTCGTCCGCTCATGGGCGCTCCGGAAATGTATTGTCGGACAATAGCATGGCTGAGCCTGGGCGCAAAGCGTACGAAACGGTGGTGAAGAAGGCGTCGGGGGTCGCGAACCGCGCCGCGTTCGGCCGCCATGTCATCGACTTCGTCATGACGGCTATCGATATCGCGCGTGTGGTGCCGCGTTCGCGCCTTCATGGCCAAAACCACTCAAGCCGACCGCCGCAGCTGCACACCGCGGCGCGCGGGCGCCGGGCCGGATAGATTTACCGGCGGTTTGTCGCATATCTTAAGAAAGTGTTAACATGCGCTCGCCTTGTGGCCTGTCCCGCGATTAGACTGTGCCTCTGGCGGAGCCCGCGATGGCACAGCGGCAGAAAGCGCAAGGACAGGTCGGCACATGGCCGTGGCCCGGAACTCCCGGAATTGCGGCGCCATGGCCGCGTCCGCTGTCGGAATTGGCCGGGCCGATCGCACAACGCTTACGCGAATGGGCGGCGCTGGAGGTTGCGCCCGGGCGGCTGATGCCGTGGCTGCCGGTCGGCTTCGGCTTCGGCGTCGTGGCGTATTTCGCCGCCGAACGCGAGCCGGTATGGTGGGTGGCGGCGCTGCTGGCTGGGGCCGCCGTGATCGTCGCGTTCATGCTGCGGGCACGCCCGGTCGGCTTTGCGGCGGCGCTAGGCTGCGCCGTGATCGCGGTGGGTTTCGCGACCGCGGCGCTGAAGGCCCGCCTGTTCGACCATACGATCCTGCCGGCCACAGCCTACAGCGTGACCGTGTCGGGGTACGTCGAAACCCGCGAGGAGCGCGAGCGCAGCGATCGCATCGTGCTGCGCGTCGCGGCGCTTGAAGGCGCGCGCCTGACCGCGCAACCCGAGCGGGTTCGCCTTTCGGTGCGCAAGGGCACCGCGCCGGCAGTCGGCGCGTTTGTGTCGCTGAAGGCACGGCTCAACCCGCCGGCAGCCCCGTTCCGGCCGGGCGGTTATGATCTCGCCCGCGACCTCTATTTCAAACAGATCGGAGCCACCGGGCTTGCGCTCGGCGCGATCACGACCTTGCAGCCGCCGGTCGCGCCCGACCTACGGTTACGCTTCGCCGCAAGTGTTGAAGCGATCCGCGATGCGATCGACAGCCGCATCCGGGCGGCCGTGAAGGGCGATGCGGGGTCGATCGCCTCGGCGCTGATCACCGGCAAGCGCGACGCTCTCACGTCCCCGGTGTTCGATGCCATGTTCATCTCCGGAGTTGGGCATGTGCTGTCGATTTCCGGGTACCATATGGCGCTGGTGGCCGGCGTGGTGTTTTTCATCGTGCGCGCAATTTTGGCGCTGGTCCCGCCGCTGGCGCTGCGGTACCCGATCAAGAAATGGGCGGCGCTTGTGGCACTGGCGGCCACAACGTTTTACCTGGTGCTGTCCGGCGCCGAGGTGGCGACGCAGCGCTCCTACATCATGGCGGCGGTGGTGCTGATCGGCGTGATGGCGGACCGGCCGACGCTCACCCTGCGCACCATCGCGGTGGCGGCGCTCGCCGTCATGCTGATCGTGCCGGAAGCCGTCATCCATCCGAGCTTCCAGATGTCGTTTGCCGCCACGCTGGCGCTGATCGCGACCTATGAGCACGGCATGCCGTGGGCGATCGCGGCTCCCGGCACCGCGCTCGCCGCGCGCGTTGCCTTGTGGGGCGTGCGCGAAATCGTGTTGCTGTTCACGGCTTCGCTGGTGGCCGGCCTCGCCACGACCCCCTATGCGGCGTATCATTTTCACCGTCTGGCGCCGTATGGCGTCATCGCCAACCTGCTGGCGATGCCCGTCATCTCGGCGGTATCGATGCCGGCCGGGCTGCTGGCGCTGTTGGCGATGCCGTTCGGATTCGACGGGCCGCTCTGGAAATTGATGGGCGCGGGGATCGACTGGATGGTCGCCGTCTCGCTGTGGGTCACGCGGCTGCCCGGCGCGGTCGGCCACATTCCGGCGTTCGGGGCGAATGCCTTGCTGCTCGGCACCGCGGGCTTGATCGTGATCTGTCTGCTGCGCTCGCCGCTGCGGTATGCCGGCATCGCATTCGCATTGGCCGGCTGCGCCGTGGCGCTGACGGCGCCCCGGCCCGACGTGCTGATCTCCGCCGGCGCGGACATCATCGCGGTGCGTGGCGGCGACGGTCGCTTAAGCGCGGTCAAATCCGGCGCCGATACCCTGTCCTTGCCGGAATGGCTGGCGGCCGACGGGGATGCGCGCCTGCCCAAGGATGCGTCGGTAACCGCCGGTTTCGCCTGCGATCCCGACGGCTGCGTGGCGCGGCTTGCCGACGGCACGGCAGTCGCCGTGAGCCGGACGGCGGCGGCTTTGGCGGATGACTGCTTGCGCGCCGGCTTGATCGTCACCGCGCGGGTAGCGCCCGGAGATTGTGCCGCAACGGTGATCGATCGCAAGACCTTGCAGCGTCGCGGCGCCGTCGCGCTGATCCATCGCGACGGCGTATTCGAAGCCATTGCGGCGCGGCCGGAAGGTTTCGACCGTCCGTGGGCGCGGGCGCGCGAATCGAACCCGGTCGCAGCATCCGGATCGCCCACGCCGAACGCGCCCACCGTGACGCGCGATGCGACCCCGCCGCAATCGGACATTGATGCAGATCAATGATGCGCTTCGCGCCCGCGTGCGTATCTGCCGCGGCGCCGTGTCCCGAGTTGACGAGTGCGATTCGGGCGCATTAAGACGATGCCCGATGCCACCACGGGTGCGCTGGAGGACATGATTGTGAAAGCGGTAGCCAAAGTCGTTCTGCTCGCAACGGCCGCGCTGAGCGGGACACTGTCGGGCGGGATGGCGTTTGCGCAATTCACGCCGGCGAATACCGGATACTGGGGAACCGAAATCCCGGCCAAGGAGATCGATCCGGTGATCCGGGCCGCGGCCAACGCGCTGGGACTGGTGCGGGACTCGCGGCTGGTCATCGGCCAAGTCAACCTGCTCGCCTATGTCGGCAGCGGCACCATGATCGACTTGGAGGCGTCGGGAGCCGGTCAGCAGGGATTTGGCCAGCCGGCCGAGGTGGAAAAGTTCCGTTATGCGGTCGCGCTGCAAATCCCGGCGAGCCGGCTTGATGTCGAGGGGCCGAACCTGGCGCGCAAGGTTCGGGTGGTGAAGAAGGACCGCGCCTGGAACGAGGAAAAGCCGGGCATCAACCCCAGCGCTTCAGACAATGCCGCCTATCGTGCCCAAATGATGTGGCTGATGCCGCATGCGGCCATCCATGCCGCGGCCTTCGCGTCGGCGAAGAAATGCCTCGACGGCAAGGCATGCGATGTGCCGGTCCAGGTGTCCAAGGTCGACGGCAAGGACGTGCTGACCGTTTCGGTCAACGGCCAAATTTACACCACCACGCTGGGCGCCGACAATCGGCCGGAGCGGGTCGAGACGACGATCGCGATGCCGGGCGGAGCCGCAAAGAAGATCGTCGCGACCTATTCCGGCTACCGCAACGGCCAGAGCCTCGGCGGCGCGGCGCTCGACAAGTTTCACTCCGGCACCTATTGGCCGGGGCGGATCGTGCAGGAGATCGACGGCACCAAGGTGCTCGACATCACCGTAACGGAGGGGTGGTCCAACCCATACGAGATCTTTCCGGATCCGGAATTGCTGGCGAAGGCCAAGTGAGCGCTTCGCCGCGAAACGGATCGAAGGGACAACGGTCAGTGGCGGTTGGTACGGGTCATGGCCGGGGTTATCCCGGCGATCTCGAAAAGCAGCACACGGCGATCTCCTAAATGGGATCGCCGGGACAAGCCCGGCGATGACCAGGGGCGGCAGGGCTTTTGTCTCTGCGACCGAATCGGCAGTGGAGCATCATATCGGCCCTCAGCTCATCGGCGGCTAGCTGGAACCGGTAAGTCAAAACGGGTGCCCGAAATGAAAAAGAAGGTGGAGAAAAAAACCATGCACAAGTCTGTGGTTATCGGATCGCTGCTGGCGTTCGGGCTGGCCGTATCGGCAACACAAGCCCATCACGCCGTGCAGGCGCAGTTCGACGTGAACAAGCAGGAGAGCTTCCAGGGCGTCCTGACCAAGGTCGATTGGATCAATCCACATGCCTGGTTCCATTTCGACGTGAAGAAGCCGGACGGCACGGTGGAGCAGTGGGCGACCGAGACCGTCGGCCCGAACGGCCTGCGCCGGTTGGGGCTGAGCGATCGCCGTCTGTTCGTGGTGGGCGAGACCTACAAGGTCGATTACAATCCGGATCGCACCGGCGCCCATCTCGGCTTCACCAATGCGTTCACGTTTCCGGACGGCAAGTATGTCAAAGTCGGCTTCATCGACGAGAACGGCATTGCGAAGTGACCGGCCGCGCGCGGAAGACCGGCAAGCCCGCGACCGCACGGGCATGACGCGGCCAACAGGCAATCGGAGGTCCACCATGACGACGTTTCGCCCGCCTCTGGGCGCGGTAATGACGGCGCTCGCTTGCGCGCTGTTCGCGTATCCCGCGCTCGCGCAAACCCGGCCCGACTTTAACGGCATTTGGGGCGGCGGCGTTGCGCAATTGACGCCAACCACCTGCAAGACGCAGATCGACGCTTTCCCGGCCCGTGGCGGCGAGGAGCGATTCAAGGCCAACGGGGCGTCCGGAACGCAGCAATACATCACCTTCGAGCAGGACTGCGCCATTGCGCATCGCGGACAGGTCAGCAAGCCGCAATACAAGCCGGAGTACTGGGAGAAGGTGCGGCTGAGCGACTATCACGCCAATGCCGGCGGCAAGTGGATCGACTATGCGGATCCCGAGTGGCAGAACCTGCCGCGCGGCCTGCCCCGCATCGGACCGCCGAACAAGATCGTGCAGACCGCTAACGAGGTCGTGTTTCTCTACGAGTATCAAAACACGTTTCGGGTCGTCCCGACGGATTGCCGGGAACACGATCCGGTGCTGAAGTTCGACCAGACCTATTATGGTTTGGCCGTCGGCTGCTGGGAGGGCGATACCCTGGTGGTGACGTCGATGGGCTTCACCGACCGCACGTGGCTGGATTGGCCCGGCTACTTCCATAGCGCCGAGATGAAGGTCATCGAGCGGCTGCGCCGGCAGGGCGATACGCTGATCTACCAGGCCACGGTGGAAGACCCGGTCTACCTGCTGGAGCCTTGGACGATGCCGGCGCGCCGGCTCAACCTGAACAAGACCCCGGGCGTGCAGCTGATGCAGGATGTGCCCTACCAGGATCACTCGCTCGGCAATCTCGCCGATCCGGAAAATCGTGGCTGATCCGATTTCGGAGTTAGGCGGTGTAGGGTGGGCAAAGCCAACGGGCCCCGCCTTCGGCGGGCCTGATGGCAGGCTCCGCGTGCCCACCGCTGTGATCGGGGTGGGCGCGGCGCGAAGTGCGTATTTTTGCCCACCCCTTTAGTGAGTTTACCAACCGCTGTTGTGCCGCCGGCAAACCAAGGTTCGGGCGAAAGCGAAACAGGTATGGCTACTGCGGACGCAACGATGATTTATGGCTTTGACGGCCGCGGCGGCTGCGTTCGCATCCTGATCGAGGCTGGCAGCCGTTGAAACTGACGGATAGCCCGAGCGGTTACGGCTGGCTGTCGATCGGCCTGCATTGGGTCACGGCTGCCATCGTGGTCGCCATGTTGGTGATCGGCATGATGTCGCAGGCGGCGGACCAGGCGGCCTATCCGCGGCTCGTTCATCTGCACATGACCATCGGCATGACGGCTTACGCTTTGCTGTGGGGCCGCATCGCCTGGCGCTTTGCGGTCGGCCATCCGGGACCACTGGCGAAGCAGAACTTGGTATTTTTCGCCATCGGCAAGCATTTCCATTTTCTGCTTCTGATCGCGATCGGCACCATGCTGGTCTCGGGTCCCCTGATGGTGTGGTTGGATGGAGACGCGATCCAGGTGTTCGCCGTTGCCATTCCAAGCCCGTGGGAAAAATGGCCGGACGCGCAGCACCTCCTGCGCAGCATTCACGGCTACGTAGGCTTGTTCCTGGCGGCCGGCATCGCCCTGCACGTCCTCGCGGTGTTCAAGCATATCGTGCTCGATCGGGACGGAACGTTCGACAAGATGATGATCCCGCACGACGGCCGGCGCCGACGCCCAACGGTCGCGGCTGCGACGAAAGCGAAGGCCTGATCTCATGAACTTGCTGGCATGGCTTGAACAGACGGAGTTTTCGACGTGGCTGCGGGAGTCCGACTGGGGCTATCCCGTGGTGCTCTGTTTTCATGCCGTGGGCATGGGCATGGTTGTCGGTGTCTCCATCATGTATTGCGCCCGCGTATTGGGATTTTCGCGGGCATTCCCGCTCGAGGCTTTCCACAAACTGTTCACCCTGGCATGGGTGGGCTTTGCGATGAATGCCGTTTCCGGCGTGCTGTTGTTTGTCGGCGAGCCGCGCCGGCTGGCCGACACGCCGGCGTTTTGGATTAAAATGATCCTGATCGTTTTCGCCGGCTTGGCGCTGTGGGTGCTGGCGAAGACGATGGAGGAGCCGGAAGATTACGGCTCCGAAGGTGTTCCGGCGCCGGACGGGACGTTGGTCGTGGCGGCCGCGGAAGCTCCGGCCAGTGCCAAAATCGCTGCCGTCTTTTCGATATTCTTTTGGCTGGCCGCCATTACGGCCGGGCGGCTTATCGGATACACGATCCCGCCGCCGCCGCTCTGATTTGGTTGAGGATTTGAACGGAAGTGCCCAGAGGCGGCTGGAACCGAACGGAAATCGCATGACCGAGGCTGACGTCCTGCATTGGATTAAGGATTTGCCGTTAGGCGCCGCCGTGCGGCAAAGCCGGTGGATGTTTGCGACCGGAGAAACGTTCCACTTCTTCGGGCTTTGCCTGATGGTCGGCGGGCTCATGATCGTCGATCTGCGGCTCATGGGGTACATCCGCAGGGTTCCGATGCGCGCGGCCCTCGCATTTCTACCGTTCGTGATCCTCGGGTTCCTCATCAATCTCCTGACCGGAATCGAATTCTTTATGACGGACCCGTTCATGTACTGGCCCAATCCCGCCTTCAAGCTGAAGATGTTCTTGGTCCTGCTGGCCGGATTGAATGCCCTCTTATTTACCGTCACGGAGCATCGCCGCGTGCTGGTCCTCGGCGATGAGGAGGATGCCGGCACCCTGACCAAGGTGACCGCGGGTCTCTCGCTGGGCCTGTGGCTTGCCGTCATCCTGCTCGGCCGGCTGCTCCCCACCTTCGAAGGATCGACCAGCTTTTTCTTCTGAGCCGTGATCGCTGTGCCGTTGGCGAACGTAGATATCGCCGCATAAGCAGCGAAAAATGCTCCGTGAAGCGTTAAGTTAAAAGGCGAGAGCCCGCCGCCGTAACCCAAAACGCGCGTCACAGATCTCCATCTGTCCGCCTCGGCCTGCCCGGCGTTGCCGGCAACTGCGGAGTTCAGAAGCCCTTCACGACTTCCGTTACGTGCTCGACATCCGGCGGCGAAGCAAAACAGTGGCCGACGAGGGCCCGCCATTCGGCGAAATCGGCCGAACCGCGAAAATCGACGGTGTGGTTCTCTACCGTTTCCCACTGCACGAACAGGCGATAGCGCGCGGGCTTCTCGATCGAGCGTTGAAGCGCCATGCCGGTGCAGCCCTTGGCGCGCCGGAATACCGGCGCCGCCGCAGCGACACCGGCCTCAAACGCAGCTTCCATGCCGGGCTTCACGTCGATCTGGGCGATTTCGAGAACCATGGGGCATCCTTCCAAAGGCATGGCCTGGGGGCCATCGATAACGGCTCGCCCGGACGCGGTCCAGGCCCGAGGATGGCGTGATCGCATCCGCGCGAAGACTTGCTGGGCAACGTTGAGACGCGCGGGTCTTCGACCAATGTTCCCACCGGATGCGACTAACGAACGACCTGCGGCGATTTGGTGCGGTCCTTGGCGGGCCATTGTTCCGCGGTGGCGGGGAGCGGCGTTTCCTTGCCGGTGATGCGCTCCGGCGCGATCGCGTAAAGCGTGATGTCGTCGAGGCGCGGATAGAAGTGCTTTGGCCGCCCGGAATCCGGCTTGCCGTATTTTTCCATCAAGGCATCGAAGAAGCGCTGCTTGGCAGCCGTGTCCTGGACGATCCGAACCGTGCCGAACACCACCACGCTGCAGTATGCAACCGAGGAATCGCATTCGAAGCGGCCATAATCGAACACCTCGCCGGCCTCGTCGACCTCGAAGCACACCCGCGGCTCATGCTCCACATTGGCGCGAAAGTGACCGCCCGCCGCCGCATTGTGAACCAGCACTTCGCCGTCCGCCCACACATAGAGGAGCGGCACGCAATACGGCCAGCCGTCCGGCCCGACCGTCGCGATCCGGCCGCAATAGCCGCGCGCCAGGAAATCCAGCGCGCGCGCATCGGCCATCAGCTTGTCCTTGCGTCGGACCTGCGGCGGGGCGCTCACGGGCGTTCTCCGATCATAAGAGGCGTTTGGACCAAATACCGTTCACTTAACCCGGGAATGCACGCGTCCCCTCTCCCCGCGGCGTTCTTCACGCCGTGGGGAGAGGGTTAGGGTGAGGGGCAGGTGCCCGCACCGACGGCGCGACCGATCGTCTCCTATAGCAGCAGCGAATGTCACAGTACCCCTCAAACCTTGGCGCGCATCTGCCCCTCACCCTAACCCTCTCCCCATCGTGAAGAACGATGGGGAGAGGGAACGCGCGCATCTGCGGGTTAAGTGAACGGTATTGCATTTTAGCATTTGACCATATTCCCGCCGCGTCGAATTGCAGGATCGTAGGGTGGGCAAAGGGCCCGTCACGGCCGGAAGAGGAATCACGGCACTCCAGCGCCGTGCCCACCAGCGGCGCCGATCGTGGGCACGGCACACGAAGAGCTCAGCCTTTGCCCGCGCTGCGATGCTGTGACTCCAATCTAGACTCATCCAGGCGTGCCCAGCAAAGCCGGCAACCGCTTTTCAGTCCAGCCGGTGGCCAGATCATAGGCGTGGGCAAGCTGCAAACACGCGAAGTCGCCATGATTCCGCCCGGCGATCTGGATACCCATCGGCAATCCGGCGGCGTTGAAGCCGGCCGGCACCGCCAGTGCCGGATTGCCGGCCATCGTGGTTGGCACCACGCCCTGCTGCCACTCGATATAGGTTTGCATCTTCACTCCGGCGATTTCCTTCGGCCAATCCAAATCGGCCGCGAAGGCAAATAGCTGCGCGGTCGGCACGATGAAATAATCATAGGTCTCGAAGAATTTCCGCGTCGCCTGGTACCATTCGGCCCGCACCGCCGACGCCGCCGTGATATCGAGCGCCGAGAGTTTTAGCGCGCGCTCGATCTCGAACAGGGCCTCCGGCTTCAACAACGCGCGCCGTGCCGGGTCGCGGTAATGAGGCAGCAAAGGCCCCGCGGTCTGCCAGGCCCGCAGCGGCTGAAACGCCTGCCACAGCGCCTCCATGGAGAATTCCGGCCGTGCCTCCTCGACGATGCACCCCATGGATTCGAATGTCTTCAACGCCGATTTGCACAGATCGAGCACGCCGGGCTCATACGGCATGTGGCCGCCATAGTCGCCGGTCCAAGCAATGCGGGTGCCCTTGAAATCCCGCTCCAGCGGTGCCCGGAACGCGGCGCCGTCACCCGCGATCGACAGCGGCACGCGCGCATCGTAGCCGGCCTGCACGGAAAGCAGGAGCGCAAGGTCTGTCACGCTGCGCGCCATCGGGCCGATTACCCCCATGGTGAGCAGGAACGGATCGCGCCCATCGGCCGGCACCAGGCCGAGGCTGGTGCGAAAGCCGAACACGTTGTTCCAGCCGGCCGGGTTGCGCAGGCTGCCGGCGTAATCCGTCCCGTCGGCCAGCGGCAGCATCCGCAGCGCCAGCGCCACCGCGGCGCCGCCGCTCGACCCGCCTGCGGAGCGCGACTGGTCATAGGCATTGCGGGTGATGCCATGGACCGGATTGAAGGTGTTGGAGCCGAGGCCGAATTCCGGCGTGTTGGTCTTGCCGATGAAGATCACGCCGGCCCGGCGCAGCCGCTCCACCATGGCGCTGTCGGCCGCCGGCACGTTGTCCTTGAGGATCGGCGAGCCCATGGTGGTGCGAACGCCGCGGACGGGTGCAAGATCCTTCACGGCATGCGGCAGGCCGTGAAGCGGCCCGACCGCCTCGCCGCGCCCCAGTTGCGCATCCCGCTCGCGCGCCTGCGCGACAAGGTCGGCGCGCTCTTGCAGCGCCACGATGGCGTTGACCTTGGGATTGACCGCGTCGATATGGTCGAGATAGGCCGACATCACCTCGACGCAGGAGAGTTTGCGCGACCGGATGGCGCCCGCGAGCGCCTGCGCGCCCATCATCACGATATCGCTCGGCAACGAGGTGCTTCCTTCCTGGCCCGCGTGCGCGGGAACGTCCACCGCGCCGTTATTTCAGCGCGGTGCTGCCTTTGCAAGGCGCGGCGATCCGCTCAGTGCAACGCGGCTCCGGCCTGTGCTTCGCCGAGGTAGATATCGCCGGATACGATCCGACCGAAGATGCTGGCATTCGTCAACGCGACATGCACAGCCGCAACCTTGATGCCGCCAGGGGTGACGGTGCAGCCTTGGCCGACCACGCAGGTTACCAGCTCCGCCTCGATGGACTGCTCGTTAAGCGTGATCGTCACTGCGGCGTTGCTGAACAAGATGTGGTTCGCGGGCGGCGTGCCGCTGTAGGGCGGCAGCGAACTGCCTCCCAACAGCGAGCCCGCGATCGTCAACGTGCCAAAACTCGCCGTGCCGCTGACAAACGGCGGCCGCGGCACGACGACATTGTAGTTGGCGCTGGCTTGCACCTTGGTCGCGCCGATTTGCAGCGGCACCAACGGAGCGATACCGGCGGCCGGCGGTGGCGGGTTGAGGTTCAGCGATAGCGCGGCCGTGGCGATCGAGGTATCGGCTCCCGAGCCATAGCTGTTAACGCCGATCCCGCTGCCGGTCGCATGATCGAAGATACCGGTGAGCTGGGCGTACAGCGCGGGCGGCGGCTCCAGCTTATCGGCAATGTTCAACGTCTTGACATAGCCCGGCAGCGCGTCCTGCTGGTTGTAGGCCGGAGGGGCGGTGCCCTGTGCGGGTGCCACCGCCGGCAAAGTCGTCGAGAATCCGTCGGCGGTGAAGTGCGCCGACAGAGCATCGGCCATGCTGGCGTCGAGAGCCATCACCGGGCCGGCCCCTAGCGCGGTAAGCGTGCCGGTGATCGCGACAATTGCAAATTGGTATGGTTTCATGACTTGCAAGACCTTCCGAGACGTTCAACACCTCATTGGTGCGCGCACCTATCATGACGATGGAGACGTCGGCTGTATGTGATGCTCGTCACAAAGAGATTACTTTTGGACCGGCTCGAAACGGCGCCTGCGCAACCGAAGGCGCGTCCTCACGCAAAGGGCTTGGAAGCGAGCCGATCGGCCGTAGAACGTTGCCATCGTGCGATCTGTGGCCCATGGAAAAAGGCGGAACCGATGACGATCCTTCGGCAAATGCAGCTTCGGGGCTGGATTTTCGCGACAATGACAGGCATCTGGCAGGCGTCCGGCTCCCCGGACGACGGACGGCAAAAGCAAACGAGAGGAACGACGTCATGGGTAGGATGATTGTCTTGAGCGCCGCCGGCGCGTTGCTGGCGGCGGGCGCCGTGGGCGTTACCATGCCGCGGGCGAGCGCCGACACGCTGCTGGAGAACAGTGCGGAATTCCGCTTCCAGCTCGATTTTCATGTCAACGACGCGGCGCTGCAAAAGCTGCTGCCGGCCGGCTGGGAGCCGGTGATCGCCACCCAGGGCCCCGCCAAGGACGCCAATCTGCGAGTGATCTTCATCGACCGCGTCAACGTGACCAATCCGAACGGCACGCCGAAGACCAGCGACCAGCTCGTCTATGTGGCAATCCCGGTCAAGCAGACCGGCACCAACAATGCGGGGCAAATGGTCATCAACGGCATCGTCTCCGATGCCAAGCAAGCGCCCGGACCGTTCGGCGACTACGTTGCCGCGTCTTCATCCAAGGTTTCGCGCGCGTTCAATAATGCCAACGGCGTTACGCAGGGCGAGGAGAACTGGGAGTTCGTCGGCACCAATGGCCAGCGCTTCGAAACGCACCTCACCTATGAGCGCGGTCCGGGCCGCCGCAACCCGACCAATGAGACCAAGTTCTTCGTCCCCGGCAATCCCAGCACCTATCAGATTTTCAAGGTCGATTCCGGGCTCGATATCATGAAGAATGCCTCGGTGCCGGTGAAGGACCGGGTCAAGACCTTCTCGTTCAAGGCAAGCGGCGGCCCGATCGGCGCCCTGTTCGACGGCAGCGAAAAGGTACTGAGCTGGGATTCATTCCACTGGTACAACCGTGGGATTTATACGCCCTGACGACGCAGGGTAAGAGTGTAGCCCGGATAAAGGGACCGCCGCTTCGCGGTCCCTTTATCCGGGATCGGACGTGCCAGGTAACGGCGTCCGTCCCGAATTACGGGCGCGCAAGCGGTGCGCCCTCCATCCTGGCGCCGCCTGCGGCGGCGCCGCTCGTATCGTCGTACTGGCGCAGCCGCAGCGTCGACACGATCAGCAGGTTGACCAGGTTCGCACCGATCGCCGCCATGAACGCAGGCCCATAATAGCCGAACGCATCGTAGAGTGCCCCGCCCATCCAGGCGCCCGTCGCCATGCCGCAGCCGCTGAACAACAACAGCGTCGGTACCCGCCAGCTCGCCTCCCTCACGGGATAAAGTTCGCGCAGGACCACCACATAGGCCGGCACCAAGCCGGAAAATCCGAGGCCGAACAGGGCCGATATGGTGAACAGCCCGATTTCGTCCTGCGTCAGCAGGAACGCCGTCAGCGCCGCCGCCTGGCAGGCCGAACAGACCACCAGCGTCATCAGCCCGCCGTGGCGGTCCGTGAACCAGCCCCACAGCTGCCGGCTCGCAAAGCCGCAACCGAGCACGACCGTCAGCATCAAGGCCCCGTGCGCCGGCGCGATGCCGAGATCGGAGCAGAACGCCACCAAATGGGCTTGCGGCAGCGCCATCGGGGTGCAGCACAGGAATGCGGCGGCGCACAGCAAGGCATAGACGAGGCCGCGGGGCCAGCCCAGCACAGGCCCCGGCACCGGGTCGGCGAACAGCCCGACATGCCGCAGCGCCGGCTTCGGCGGCGCGCGCAGGAACACGGCGGCGAGCGGAATGACCATGGCCATTTCGAACAGCCCGTACATCCACATGGTCTGCCGCCAGCCCGCCACTGCGACGACGCGCTCGAAGACCGGCGGCCACACGGCCCCCGCCAAATAGGTGCCGCTCGAAATCAGCGCCAGCGCCGAGCCACGGCGGCGGTCGAACCACTTGCTGACATACACATAGAGCGGCGCATTGATGCCGCCATTGCCCAAGAGCCCCATGAACAGCCCGTGCCCGAGCATCAGCTGCCACGGTTGTCCGAGCGAGGAACCGCAAGGCCCGAGCAGATCATCGCGGCGCCGAACATGACGGTCCAGCGCACGCCGATGCGCTCGGCGACACGGCCCATCAAGATGCCGCCCACGCCGACCCCGATCCAGCTGAGCGAACCCGCGAGTGCGGGCAATGAACGGGCGCCGCCGAATTCGGCCGCAATGGTTTTGAGCGACACCACCGCAACCCAAGGCGCGCCGAACGACATGCCGAGGGTTGCGAGCGCCACCGTCGCGACCACCCACGAGGCGCGCGTCTCGATGCTTCCGGTCGCTCCGGGCAATGGCTTCACGACGGCTCCGTGGCTGATGGCGGCGGACCGCGCGCACATTCGGGCCGGACTATAAGGCGCGTGCGCCCGCCATCAAAGCCCCCGTGGGTTCGTAACTTCTTCAAATCGATGACGACCCATGCGGATCATCGTGTGTGGCAAGACGTGTACCGGGCAGCGACGGCGGTTCGGAAGGTCGCCTATATCAAGGTAAGCATGCGGAACGCCGCCGTCGTGATCCAGTTCGAGGAGAGATGACCGTGCCGAAAAGGTGCCTGAACTGCGAGACCCATAGGGGCATGACCCGCTTCGAAGATGAGACTTTTACCATCGATCATGCCGGCGTGACGGCAGCGGTAGAGGGATTGAGCGGTTGGCGTTGCGCGGACTGTGGTGAAATCGAATTCGACCCCGGTAGCGCCCGGCGTTATGCCGCTGCGGGTGATGCGTTGGTGTTGCGCGACCGCGAGCGGGTTGGCAAGGACATTCACCGCATTCGCCGGAAGCTCGGCCTCAGTCAAGTTGCCGCCGCCCGCCTCACCGGCGACGGCCACAACGCGTTTTCCCGCTACGAACGCGGCGAAGTCATCCCGTTGCCGGCGGTCGTCAACCTGTTTCGGCTGCTGGACAAACATCCGGAGTTGCTCAAGGATTTAGAACAAGATGGTGAAGGAGCGAAGTGAACCTGCAGGGCGCGATAAGCCCCCGCGCATAGCGCCGCTCCATTTAGGGGTTAGCCAGAGTCGGCCTCGCGGGTATGATTGCGAAAGGGTCCCAGTTTTATTGCCTATCCGGTTTGGTATTGCGCTCCCGCAGTAGGGCGCGAATGGCCTCGCGCATTGCCTCGGTGTGGCCCGGCAGCTTTTCGACGCGTGACGCACTGCGGCCCGCCTCCTGCACGATCTCGAACACATGGTCGGCGGACTGAATCCGGCGCTCGGATTCCAGGATCCGCAAAAAATCCATCGTCCCGAGTTCCACGATGCGCTCTTTGTCGCGTATTTCGATGCGCCGAAGAAGCGCGGACTCTTCGCACAACAGCACCGCCCTCTCGTTGCCGGTCAAGCGGTCGGGCTCCTCGATGACTTCGACGGCGGCCCGCTCGCCGAGATCAGGCTGGCGCAGCCTCGGAATGGACTCGCGGGCAGCTTCGAAGATTGCGAAGGCCTGGGTCGGCGCCAGTTCGATCCGCGACCGGTGGGCCTTGACCCAATTGATAATATTTTGCGCGCCAAGCTTTGCCGCGTCATGCGTGGCCTCGTAGAGCACCGCGTCAGGAATGACGATATCGGCCTGAACAAGGAGCAAATAATCCAGCGCGTTGGCGGCGGCCAGCGTGATCAGCGGCCCGGTATCGATGACGAAAAGCTTGAGGCTATGGTTCATGGGGCGGGAACAGCCATCGCCGAGCCCGTTCCAACTGCTCCTCGCGCCCCTGTCGCGGCGGGCGTGGCAGCGGCAGGTTCGCGGCGCCAAGCAGGAGGAGAACCTCCCCGTAGGTCGCGCCGCCGAGCCGGCGGCGCAGCTCGATCGCCGTCACTCGGCCTTCCGAGTAGCCGCGCAAGGCATCAGGTTGGCTGTGGTCGAGTTGCATTGACATGGTGCACTTTCATTTTTCATTTTAGAATGGGATATCATTATTCTTATGGTGTGGTACCCGATCGAGGTTTTCTTCGATCCATTGCCATCCTTCGTCGGTCAACTTGACTGCGACAAACCTTTCTCCGTTATCATAGATTAGTGTCCTCGTATTGTTCGATGTAATGAGCTTTTGTAAGTCGTCGCATCGCAATTGAGGTTGCTACAGGAAGGTATCCTATTTTACCCATTTGGTCATAAATCAAATGCATTGGCGAAGCACTGAAATATCTCACTTCGTTTGCAATTGTTGTAAGGGTTAGCACTTCGAGATCGGAGAGCCCCGTTCCCAATCGAGGCTTTTGGCTCAATCTTTCCTCCACGGCGTCTATTGACGTCTGTTGACTCATGATTGCCTTCAAGCGAGAAGCAATCTCTCTTTTCAAATCGTCAAAATCCGCGGGAGCCTCCATTTTATACCGAATGATTTTTCGATGCTGGATGTCGAACGGAAATTTAATCCGCGTTGCCGCGCAGACAATACATGCATGTTGGCCATAAGCGATGGCTAGCCCCAATTCAAACCAAACATTTGGGTTATCGCGGGTGATATCGACAAAGAATGCAGAGCACGATTTTATTTCATTAATCATAGTATCTATCGGAATCGCAGCCCCTGGGTCGCGGTCAACGCGATAGGCCTCAAGTCCGGCTGCAGCGATGGCCGGTTCATATACCTGTGTATATCGCTTATCGAACTCGCCATCATCGAACGGTTGGGCTACGAAACATCTACCCATAGATAAACCTCGCGTTCAAAACCTCCGTAACTGTATTATGATATGCCCTTGCCGGTAGCCCGCGCGGGTCACTCCCCCGGCACCAGCGGCCCGAGCGGAACCCCGTGCTCCCGCCTCCGGCCGTGTCCCCGCCGCCCGCGCAGCCACAGGCTGAAGCTGTCGAGATACAAATAAATCACCGGGGTGGTGTAGAGCGTAAGCACTTGGCTCAGAATCAGACCGCCCACGATGGCGATGCCGAGCGGGCGGCGCAGTTCGCCGCCGTCGCCGAGGCCGAGCGCGAGCGGCAGGGCGCCGAACAGGGCGGCGCTGGTGGTCATCATGATGGGGCGGAAGCGCAGCAGGCAGGCCTCGTAGATCGCCGCCCGCGATGACAGGCCCTTGCGGCGCTCGGCATCGAGGGCGAAGTCGATCATCATGATGGCGTTCTTTTTCACCAAGCCGATCAGCAAAATAATACCGATAAGTGCCATGATGCTGAATTCGGTCTTGAACAGCATCAAGGCCAGCACCGCGCCGACACCCGCCGACGGCAGGGTGGAGAGAATGGTGATCGGGTGGATGTAGCTCTCATACAGCACGCCGAGCACGATGTAGATCGCCACCAGGGCGGCCAGAATGAGGTAAGGCTGGCTTTTGAGCGACTGTTCGAAAGCCCGCGCGGTGCCCTGGAAGGTACCGTGGATGGAGGCCGGAACGCCGAGCCGGAGCATTACCTCGTTCACCGCCGCCACTGCGTCGCTGAGCGAGGAACCCGGCGCCAGGTTGAACGAGATTGTGGAGGCCACGAACAGGCCCTGGTGATTGACGGCGAGCGGGATATTGCCCGGCGCGTATTTGGTAACGGCGCTCAGCGGGATCATGGTCTCGACGTTGGTCGAGACCGCGGAACCGGTCGAACGCGGTGCCCTTGCCGGTATTGCCGATCGAATTGAGGGCCTGGTTGCGGACCGCGTCGGCGGCGATCGACGCCGCGGTCGATGACGCCGCCGTTGATGATGACGCCGACGGCCCGCTCACCGTGCCGGCCACCGCATTGGTCGATTGGGTACCGCCGGCGGCACCGCCGGAGGTGCTGACATAAACGTCCCGCAGCGTATCGGCGTTCTCCCAGTATTTGGGCGCCACCTCCATGATGACGTGATACTGGTTGCGGGCATTGTAGATGGTCGAGACTTGGCGCTGGCCGAAGGCGTCGTAGAGCGTGTTGTCGATCTGCGCGACCGAAATGCCGAGGCGGGCCGCGGTTTCACGATCGATCGTAATGTCGGTTTCGAGTCCCTTGTTCTGCTGGTCGCTGTTGACATCGGTCAGGATCGGCACCTTCTGCAATTCGGCCAGAATCCGCGGCGCCCAGGTATACAGTTCGTCGACGGTGTCGGCCTGCAGGGAAAATTGATACTGCGCATTGGCGGCGCGGCCGCCGACCCGGATGTCCTGGACCGCCTGCAGGAACAGCGTCGCACCGGCGACCTGGGCGAGCTTGCCGCGCAACCGGCGGATCACCTGATCGGCGGAGATCTTGCGTTCGCTCAAAGGTTTGAGCGACATGAAGACGAAACCGCCATTGGTCTGGCCGCCGCCGGTGAACCCGACCACCGTATCGACCGCCGGATCTTCCCGCACGATGGCGATGAACTGTGCCAGCTTCTGCCGCATCAGCTGAAACGAAATGCTCTGGTCGGCCTGGATGCCGCCATTGATGCGGCCGGTGTCCTGCTGTGGGAAAAAGCCCTTCGGAATGATCGTGTAGAGGTAGAAATTGGTCACCACGGTCGCCAGCAGGACGGTCAGGATCAGGCGCGGATGGTTGAGCGCCCAGCTGAGCGTACGGTCGTAGCCGCGCAGCATGCCGTTGAAGAACCATTCGGTGGCGCGATGAAAGCGGCCTTGCTCGCCGTGCGGCGTCTTCTTGAGCAGCAGCGCGCACATCATCGGGGTGGTGGTCAGCGAAATCGCCAGCGAGATCAGGATCGACACCGACAGCGTCATGGCGAATTCGCGGAACAGGCGGCCGACGATACCGCCCATCAGCAGAATTGGGATGAACACCGCGATCAGCGATATGCTCATCGTGATGACGGTGAACGAGACTTCGGTCGAGCCCTTGATGGCCGCCTCGATCCGCGGCATGCCCTCTTCGATGTGGCGCGAAATATTTTCCAGCACCACGATGGCGTCATCGACCACGAACCCGGTCGCAACCGTCAGTGCCATCAGCGACAAATTGTCGAGGCTGTAGTCGAGCATATACATCGCTGCGAAGGTGCCGATCAGCGACACCGGCACCGCCACGCTCGGCACCAGCGTCGCCCGGCCGCTGCGCAGGAATATGAAGACCACCAGGATGACCAAGGCGACCGAGATCAACAGGGTCCGCTCGACTTCCTTGAGCGAGGTCCGGATCGTGGTGGAGCGGTCCACCGCCGGGGTCAGGTCGATCGCCGGCGAGATCGCGGCCTTCAACTCGGGCAGCAGCCCATAGATGCGGTCGACCGTTTCGACGATATTGGCACCCGGCGACCGGTAGACGGTGACGAGCACCGACGGTTTGCCGTTGGTAAGTCCGGCATTGCGGATATTCTCGACCTGATCGAGGACATCGCCCACGTCGGTCAGCCGCACCGCGGCGCCGTTGCGATAGGCGACGATCAGCGGCCGATATTCATCGGCCTTGGTGGCCTGGTCGTTATCGTAGATCTGGTAATGGCGGTCGCCGGTCTCGATCGCGCCCTTGGGGGCATGCGCATTGGCGGAGGCAAGCGCGGCGCGAACGTCTTCCAGCCCGATGCGGTACTTATAGAGGGCATTCGGATTGAGCTCGACCCGCACCGCCGGCAGCGAACTGCCGTTGACGACGACCTCACCGACCCCGCTGACCTGGGACAGCTTTTGCGACAGCACCGTCGAGGCGGCATCATAAAGCTCACCCTGGCGTAGCGTATCGGAGGTCAGCGCGAGGATCAGGATCGGGGAATCGGCCGGATTGACCTTCTTGTAGGTCGGGTTCGAGCGCAGGCTGGTCGGCAGGTCCGCATGCGCCGCATTGATGGCGGCCTGGACGTCGCGCGCGGCGCCATTGATGTCGCGGTTGAGGCCGAATTGCAGGTTGATGCGCACCGATCCGACGGTACTGCTGGACGTCATTTCGGTCACGTCGGCGATCTGGCCGAGGTGACGCTCGAGCGGCGTCGCCACCGTGGTGGCAACCACTTCCGGACTGGCGCCCGGCAGCTGCGCTTGCACCGAAATGGTCGGATAATCGACCTGCGGCAGCGGCGACACCGGCAGCTGGAAAAACGACACCGCACCCGCGGCAAAGATGCCGAAGGTCAGCAGAATGGTGGCGACCGGGCGCCGGATGAACGGGGTTGACGGGTTCATTCCGCAGGTCTCCCCAGCCCGGCACTCCCCTGTTCGGCGTCGCGCACGGCGGCATCCAGGTTGAAATAGCGCTGCTGCAGCCGGTCGAACCACAGATAGATCACCGGCGTGGTGAACAGCGTCAGCACCTGGCTCACCAGCAATCCGCCGACGATCGAAATGCCGAGCGGATGGCGCAGCTCCGATCCGACGCCCGTTCCCATCATCAGCGGCAGCGCGCCGAGCACGGCCGCAAAGGTGGTCATCAGGATCGGACGGAACCGCAACAGGCAGGCCTGATAGATCGCCTCATAGGGCGGCTTGCCCTCGTTGCGCTGGGCATCGAGGGCGAAGTCGATCATCATGATGGCGTTCTTCTTCACGATGCCGATCAGCAATATGATGCCGATGATGGCGATGACGGTAAGATCGAGGCCGGCCGCCATCAGGGCCAGCAGCGCGCCGATGCCGGCGGAGGGCAGGGTGGATAGGATCGTAACGGGATGCACGAAGCTCTCATACAGCACGCCCAGCACGATATAGACCGTGACGATGGCGGCCAGAATCAGCAACAATTCATTGGCGAGCGATTTCTGGAACGCGAGCGCCGCGCCTTGCAGCCGGATATTGGCGCTGATCGGCAGGCCGATCTCCTCGCGGGCCTGCTTGATCGCTTCGACCGCCGCGCCGAGCGAGGCGCCCGGTGCCAGATTGAACGAGATGGCGGTCGCGGGAAACTGGCCGAGATGATCGATGCGCAGCGGTGCCGTGCTCTCGCGCACCTTGGTCACGGTAGAGAGCGGCACCTGCCCCGAACCGGTGGAACTCGGCACGTAGATCGAACCGAGCGAGTCCAGCGAGGCTTGCAGTTTGGGATCGGTCTCCAGGATCACCCGGTACTGGTTGGAGTTGGTAAAGATCGTCGAAACGATGCGCTGGCCGAACGAATTATACAGCGCATTATCGATCGTCGCCGGCGTGATGCCGAACCGGGCGGCGGTATCGCGATCGATCTCGATATAGGCGGTCAGCCCATAGGCGGAGATATCGCTCGACACCTGGGAGAACTGCGGCATCGTGTTGAGCTTGTCCACCAGGCGCGGTGCCCAGACCGCGAGTTCCTCCGGGTTGGCGTCTTCGAGCGAGAATTGATACTGAGTTCGGCTCACCTTGTCGTCGATCGTCAGGTCCTGCACCGGCTGCAGGTAGAGGGAAATGCCTGACACCTCCGCGGTCGCTTGCCGCAAGCGTTCGATGATCGCGGAAACGTTGGTGGTGCGGGTATCGTGCGGCTTGAGATTGATGAGGAAACGGCCGCTGTTGAGCGTGATATTGGTGCCGTCCACACCGATGAAGGACGACAGGCTATCGACGTCCGGGTCTTTGAGGATGACGGCGGCCAGCGCCTTCTGGCGCTCCGCCATGGCGGCGAAGGAAATCGACTGCGGCGCCTCCGAAATGCCCTGGATCAGGCCGGTGTCCTGGACCGGGAAAAAGCCCTTCGGGATGATGATATAGAGCCACACCGTCAGCCCGAGCGTACCCAGCGCCACCAGCAGCGTCGCGGTCTGGTGGCGGAGCACGAAGCGCAGCAGCACCGCATAGCCGTCGATCAGCCGGTCGAACCCCTCGCGGGTGACGCGCTGGAATGCATTCTCCCGCATTTCCGTCACCGGCTTCAAGAGCTTGGCGCAGGCCATCGGAACCAGCGTCAGCGACACCACCGCCGAGATCAGGATCGTCACCGCAAGCGTGATGGCGAACTCGCGGAACAGCCGGCCGACCACGTCGCCCATGAACAGCAGCGGGATCAGCACGGCGATCAGCGAGATCGTCAGCGATATGATGGTGAAGCCGATCTGCTCGGAGCCCTTCAGGGCGGCGTCGAGCGGGGACTCGCCCTCTTCGATATAGCGGGAGATGTTCTCGATCACCACGATGGCGTCGTCGACCACGAATCCGGACGAGATGGTCAATGCCATCAGCGACAGATTGTTCAGGCTGAAGCCAAGGAGATACATGACCCCGAAAGTGCCGACCAGCGACAGCGGCACCGAAAGGCTCGGAATGATCGTGGCCCGCGCACTGCGCAGGAACACGAAGATCACCAGCACCACCAGCACGACCGCGAGCATGAGCTCGAATTCGACGTCCTCGACCGAGGCGCGGATGGTTATGGTGCGATCGCTGACGACCGACACATCGACCGATGCCGGCAGCGCGGCCTGCAACTGCGGCAGCAAGGCCTTGATATTGTCCACCACCTCGATGACGTTGGCACCAGGCTGACGCTGCACGTTGACGATCACGGCGGGCGACAGATTCATCCAGGCCGCGAGCTTGTCGTTCTGCGCGCCATCGACCGCATTGGCCACGTCGCTGAGCCGCACCGGCGACCCGTTCTTGTAGGCGATGACGAGGTTGCGATAGGCCGCGGCACTCATCAACTGGTCGTTGGCATTGATCGTCGAGGCCCGCATCGGCCCGTCGAAATTGCCTTTGGGCGTGTTGACGTTGGTATTGCCGAGCGTGGTGCGCAGATCGTCGATATTGAGCCCATAGGCGGCAAGCTTGCGCAGATCCGCCTGGATGCGCACCGCGGGCCGCTGGCCGCCGCTGATGCTGACAAGGCCGACACCCGGCAGCTGCGATATCTTCATCGCCAGCCTGGTATCGGCAAGGTCCTCGACCTGAGTCAGAGGCAGCGAGTCCGACCGCAGCGCCAGCGTCAGAATCGGCGCGTCGGCCGGGTTGACTTTGGCGTAGATCGGCGGCGCCGGCAGATCGGACGGCAACAGGTTGCCGGCTGCGTTAATGGCAGCCTGCACCTCCTGCTCGGCCACATCGATGCTCAGCTTGAGATTGAATTGCAGCGTGATGACGGATGAGCCGGCGGAGCTTGCCGAGCTCATCTGGTTGAGCGCCGGCATCTGCCCGAGTTGCACTTCAAGCGGCGCCGTCACCGACGAGGTCATCACGTCGGGGCTCGCGCCCGGATAGAACGTCTGCACCTGGATGGTCGGGTAATCGACCTCCGGCAGTGCCGCGAGCGGCAGGAAGCGATAGGCGACCGCGCCGCACAGCATGATGGCGATCATCAGCAGTGTGGTTGCGACCGGCCGCAGAATAAAGGGGCGTGACGGGTTCAACGGAGCGGCCTCACGGTACGGCCTCCTGGCCGGGCGCTCACGCGCCGATGGGAGCAGTCATCACGGGGACGGCGCGCCGCGCGACCGCCGCCCGCCGCCGTTTCCGCCACGGCCCGGTTCCGGCGGGTTTCCGCCCGCGGCACTTGCGGCGTCGGCCTTCGCTGGTGCCGCGTTTTCCGGTGCAGCGGCCGCGGGGGCCGCGCCGCGGGCACCGCGTTCCCGTCCGCCGCCGGAGGGCTGTCCGCCGCCGGCAATCGCCGCCCCGCCGACATCGCGCGGCACCACCCGCGCGCCGTTGCGCAGCTTGTCGGCGCCGTCGATGACGACGCGATCACCGGGGGATAGACCCGCGAGCACGGCGACCCGCTCGCCACTGGAAGCACCGAGGGTCACCGGCTTCACCGTCACGGTGTTGTCGGAACCGAGCAGATAGACGAAAGTGCCGGGAGCGCCGCGCTGGATCGCGCTGGTCGGCATTACCGTGACGTCGTGCAGCGTGTCTACCAGCAGCTGCACATTGACGAACTGGTTGGGAAACAGTGCGTTGTCTTCATTGGCGAATTCGGCCCGGAGCTTAAGGGTACCGGTGGTGGTATCGATCTGATTGTCGAGCGTCTTCAATGCTCCGAGCGACAGCTTGGTGGTGCCGCTGCGATCATACGCCGTTACCGGCAATGACTTGGAGGCGGCGAGCCGCTTCATGATCTGGGGTAGATTGTCCTCCGGCACCGGAAAGATCACCGTGATGGGCATGATCTGGGTGATCACCACGAGGCCGGTTGCATCGCCCGGGGTGACATAATTGCCTTGGTCCACAAGCCGCAGCCCGACCCGGCCGTTAACCGGCGCAGTAATGTGCGTATAGGTGATGTTGAGCTTCTGGGTATCGATCTGCGCCCTGTCGGACAGCACATTGCCCCGATCCTGCGCGACCAGCGCTACCTGCTGGTCGAGCTGCTGGCGCGGGATGGCGTTGGTCTTGGCGAGGTCCTGATAGCGCTTGAGATCGAGCTCGGCCGATTGCAGCATCGCCTGGTCGCGCTCCAGCGCGCCCTGTGCGTTCTGCAGTGCCAGTTCATAGGGACGGGAGTCGATCTCGGCGAGCAGATCGCCCTTCTTGACGACCTGGCCTTCCTCATAGGCGACACGGACCAGATAGCCGCTGATCTGCGACCGGATCGTCACCGTCGCCATCGAGGTGACGGTGCCAAGCGCATTGAGGGTAATGTCGATGTCGCCGGTCACCGCCGGCGCGACCACCACCGGCATGGCCCCGCCGAATTGGCTTTGCCGCCCCGCCGGCTGCTGGGGCACCGGCGCCGTTTGGTGCCCATAGTACCACCAGCCCGCGCCCGCCGCGGCGATTATGAAAAGCAAGAGCCACGTGCCGCGACGCTTCTTGGGTGCGGTTCTGCGCGCCCCCGGCACGTCAACCGGCAGCGTCTTTAGAAACTCCGTGGTGGTGCGGTCATCCATGACTGTTCATTGCCCCGACGGCAAGCGCTTCCGCCCGTCCGACCGGCTTGCACGATCGACGCGGCCGCATTGTGGTTTATCTTAGCTATTGTTGCACACCAAGTCTTGCGAGACCATGCTCTACCAGAAGAGCTTACGGCAGACTTTCCGGTACATGAAGAAACGTCAATGTTGGTACCGTGCCGACATCGCGAGGATAAATTGCAACAGGTGCCGCGCCGCAATCGCAACACCGGATGGCGCGTTCAGCGGACGCTTTGCGCGTGGGCGAACAGGTTTTGCGGATCGACTGCTGCCTTGATGCTCTTCAGGCGCGGCAGGTTCGGCCCCCAATAGGCGTTCGGCCAGTCGGCGAGGTCGAGATCGCAATAATTGACATAGGCGCCCCCCGACACGAAAGGCCGCATGGCCGCGTAGAGCAGGCGCATTTCCGCCAGGCGCGCGGCCGTCTGCGCCGCATGCTCCCAGGTGGTGACGTATTGCATCGCAAACAACGTTCCGGCCCGGTGCGCAAAGGCCGTGTCCGAAGCGGCGACCGACGCGATGGCGCCGCCATAGGAATCGCACACGATCGTGATGGATTCCGTCAGCAGCGGCCCCATCAGGGTTTCGATGCCGTGATCGCTCATGGGCGCCGTCACGTAATCGGACTTTCCCTTCATGAACGCGGATTGATAGTTCCAGCCGCCGGAAAAATGATTGACGGCGCCGAAGAACGACATCGGCGTGACGGTCACGGCGGTGGAGGGGTTCTCCACCGATGTGAGATGGACAAGTTCCGTTCGCAGCGCTTTGGCGGTTCCGGTCGAACTGGCCGGCGCAATGCAGCTCGATCTCGCCTTCGCGAATCTTCGTGACCCGGCAAAACGATGTGATCTGCCGGGGCGCCTGGGGTGCCCAGGCTTGCCACGCGCCGAACACCCGCACGGCGCGCGCCACCGGGAGCCGCCAGGTGACGGCGAACACCACCACATCGCTCAACGGCACGAGGCCGATCTGGAACTGCGTCGCCACCCCGAAAGTGCCCCCGCCGCCGCCGCGAGAGGCCCAGAACAGATCAGGGTTTTGATTTGCGTCCGCGGTCACCACCGTGCCGGTAGTATCGACCAACTGGATCGATCGCAGAAAATCACACGACAGGCCGTAAGGTCTGGCCAGGAAACCAAAACCGCCGCCCAGCATGTGCCCGGACACCCCGACGGTCGGACACGACCCCGCCGCAAAAGCAAGTCCCGACGATTTCAGCGCCGTGTAGATGCCGCCGAGCGAGCTTCCGGCCCCGGCCGTCACCACCCGGCGCTGGGGATCGAAAGTGATGCGGTCAAGCATGCGCGTGTCGATGACGACGCTTTCGCTTTCGCCGAATCCCTCATAGCAATGGCCGCCGCTGCGCACCGCGAACGGCATGGCGTTGTCGCGCACCCAGTTGACCATGGCAGCGACGCCCTTGGCGGTCCGGCACATCGCTCGCAGTTGCGGGCGCTTCATGGTGCGTTCGTTGAACGCCGGCAGATACGCCGCATAGCGTGAATCCGTGGGCGTCAGCAGCAGCGCATCCGTCTCTGCGACTTGCGGGAAGGCCGGAAGCGCCGCGCGGACCGTGGACCCGCGGAGCAGCGCCGGTGCGGCGATCGCTCCCGCCGCGACCCGCAACACGTCGCGCCGCCGCATCGCTGTCTCCTCGATCAAATATCTCTAATCTCGACCGGATTCCGTTCACGTGCGAGCACCCTGGGAGTCATGGCCGGGCGAAGTCCCGGCCATCCACGTCTTTTGTTCTAGAACCGGCGCAAGCAAGACGTGGATGCCCGCGACAAGCGCGACAAGCGCGGGCATGACGCCGAGAGTGTGATTCGACCTGATCGAAATCCAGTCTAACAGATGGGACCGGTTGTACGCAGCTGCCGGACCGTCGAGATATATTCGCTTTGCGAGGCCGGTCCGGCATCGGCCGCCGTGAGTGGATCGTGACAGGCCTTCGCGGCCGGCGCCGACCGTGCGATAATCCAAAATCTTGGCCATTCTCACCCCGTTCGCCACTCCGAGCCCCGCGCATGCAACGCCCCGGTCCGACAATCCTTGCCCCCTTCGTGGCGCCGCTGGTCGCCGGCGTCGTGGCGCTTGCGCTCGCGGTGTCAACCGCCGCCGGGCAGGGCGTCGCCGACTTTTATCGCGGGCGCACCGTGACGCTGGTGATCGGCTTTTCGGCCGGCGGCGGCTATGATCTCTACGCCCGCCTGCTGGCGCGTCACCTTGGCAAACATATCCCCGGTCAGCCCAGCGTCGTGCCGCAGAACCGTGAAGGGGCCGGCAGCGAACGCGCACTCCTCTACCTTTACAATGCGGCGCCCAAGGACGGCTCCGTCATCGGCACGTTTTCGCGCAGCATGGCGGTGGCGCCGCTGCTCGCGCGGGCGCCGTTCGATGCCAGGCGGCTGACCTGGCTCGGCAGCATTTCCTCCGACGTGAGCGTCTGCATGACATGGCACACGTCGCCGATCAAAACCTTCGACGACATGCTGGCGAAGCCGTTCACCATGGGCGGCCTGGCCAAGGATGCCGACCCGGACATCTTCGCCAATGTGCTGCGCAACGTGTTCGGCGCCAAGCTCAAGCTGGTCAGCGGCTATCCGGGCACCAACGACGCCACGCTGGCCATGGAACGCGGCGAAGTGAGCGGCGTGTGCGGCATGTCCTGGAGCACCATGAAGGCGCGGCACACCGGCTGGATGCAGGACGGCAAGGTGTTCATGCCGGTACAGTTCGGCTTGCGCAAGGAACCGGACATCGCGCAGGTGCCGTCCGTGATGGACCGCGCCAGGGACGACACGCAGCGGCAAATGCTGCGGCTCATCCTCGCCGGGCAGGCGATGGCGCGCCCCTATGCGGCACCGCCCGGCCTGCCCGGACGACCGGCGCCGGGCGTTGGCCGCCGCCTTCGATGCCACGATGACCGACCCGGAATTTTTAGCCGATGCGCAAAAGCTGCAGGCCGATGTGAGCCCGGTGACGGCCACGGAGATCGAGACGCTGTTGGCGGAGGTCTATGCCACGCCGAAGGATATCGTCGCTATGGCGGCAAAAGCGATCGGTCCCTGACAGTCCTGGCAGACACCCTGACGGATTTTTCCAAAGCACGATGACGGCTTCAAAATCCCGTTGCGGCAATCATCTATTTTATCTAAGTTAGATAAATAGGAGCGAAGATGAAGGTTACATCCACCGAGTTCCAGCAGAATGTCGGGCGCTACCAGGATGCTGCGCAGCGAGCGCCGGTCGCCATCACCAAGAATGGTCGCGTCCACACCGTGCTGATGTCGGCGGCGTTCTTTGACATGGTGACCAAGGGACGCATTGCCCGCCGCATCGAGGATCTCGACGACGAAACTGTTAACGCCATCGCCCAGAGCGCGGTACCATCCGAATACGACCATCTCGATGATATGATCAAAGACTGGTCGCCGTGAGTTTACCGACTCCGCGTCCGGGTCTGGTGATTTGCTATTCCTACCTTTGGGCCACTGAGCACCTCCGCGGCATCGAAGAGGGAAACGAAGAATCGGCCTTGTGTCATTGTCGCCGTGCAGCGCATTATTGAGGGCAAAGAGGTGGTCACGGTGATTCCGGTCACGCACGCGCGTCCAATCGATTCCGCCGACGCGGTGGAGATACCCGCCGCTTTGAAGCGTCACCTTGGCCTCGACGATCTGCCGTCGTGGATCGTGGTGACGGAAACGAATGATTTCATCTGGCCGGGCCCCGACCTCCAGCCGGTGCTAGGCGCAAGACCGCGACGATTCGATCACGGGATGCTGCCGCCACGCTTTTTCGCTCACATTCGCGACTGCCTTCTCAAAGCTCACCGCGATCGGCGTCTACACCAGGTTTCACGCACGGAGTAATGGTTCAGCTGCTGCCGACGTAGAGCAAACTTTGGTGCAGGACTACGCAATGCCCGGAGACGTTGTGGCTACCGCCACCGCAATAAACAAACTGACATGATTGGTTCCCGCCTGCCGCGGCTCGAAGACCCGGCGCTGCTCACCGGCCGCGGCTGCTTCGTGGACGATATCGCGCTTCCCAACACGCTGCACGCGGCCTTCGTGCGCAGCCCGCATCCGCATGCGCTGATCCGCGGCATCGATGCCGGTGCCGCGCGGGCGCTGCCCGGTGTCGCCGCCGTGCTGAGCTTCGACGACATCGTGCCCGTGCTGGCCAAGCGCCGCATGGTGCGCACCTCGAATTCCGGCACGCCGCTCGACCGCTGCTGGCCGTTCGCGCTGGCCCCCGGCGAAGTCTCCTATGTGGGCGAACCGGTGGCGCTGGTGCTGGCCCGCGATCGCTATCTCGCCGAGGATGCGGTCGCGCAGGTCGCGGTCGATTACGACGTGCTGCCCGGCGCCGCCGATTGCCGCATGGCGGCGCAGCCCGGCGCCCCCTTGGTGCGGCGGGAGCTCTCTTCCAACGTCGCGTTCTCGCTAAAAATCGGCTACGGCGATGTGGAGGCGGCGTTTGCCGCGGCTGCGCATGTGATCCGCGAAGGGTTTTGGCCGCACCGCGGCGCCGGGCACTCCATCGAAGGCCGCGGCATCGCGGTGGAATACCGCAAGGCCGACGGCGCCATGACCGTCCACGCCTCGACCCAGAAGGCGCATGACCTGTTCAACGCGCTGGTGGCGCTGCTCGGGCTCGACGAAAACCGGCTGCGGGTGGCGACGCCCGATGTCGGCGGCGGCTTCGGGCCAAAACTCTGCGTCTATGCGGAGGATGTCGCCGTCACGGCGGCGGCGAAGCTGTTGGGCCGGTCGATCAAATGGACCGAGGACCGGCGCGAGCATTTTCTCGGCGCCGTGCAGGAGCGCGACCAGCATTGGTCGATGGAAATGGCGCTCGACGCCAACGGCCGCATCCTCGGCATCCGCGGCCGGCTCTTACACGATCTCGGCGCCTATGCGCTGCAGGACGTGAACCTTCCCTACAATTCGGCCTCCACGCTATCCGGGCCCTACATGGTGCCTGCCTTCGCGATGGATGTGACGGTGGCGCTGACCAACAAGGTGCCGGTGTCCTCCGTGCGCGGCGCCGGCTATCCGCAGGCCTCCTTCGTGATGGAGCGCCTGATGGATATCGCCGCCGGCGAACTTGGCATCGAGCGCGCCGAACTGCGGCGGCGCAACCTCATTCCGGCCGGCAAGATGCCCTACACCAAGCCGCTCAAGACGCGGGCCGGGGCGACCATCGTCTACGACAGCGGCGACTATCCGGCAGCCCAGGCCAAGGTGCTGGCCGCCGCCGAATGGGACACCTTTCCGGCGCGTCAGGCAGCGGCGCGGGCCCAGGGCCGGCTGATCGGCATCGGGCTCGCCCACGCCATGAAGGGCACCGGCCGCGGCCCGTTCGAATCCGGCGTGGTGCGGGTGGCGCCCTCCGGCCGGGTTACGGTCTTTACCGGCGCCGCCGCCATGGGACAGGGCCTGAAGACCGCACTCGCCCAGATTTGCGCGCGCGAACTCGGCTTGGCGCCTGCCGACGTGCAGGTGATTGCCGGCGATACCGCCGTGGTGCCGGTCGGGCTCGGCGGCTTTGCGAGCCGGCAGCTGGTGACGGCCGGTTCCTCTGTGCTGATGGCCGCGCGGGCGGTGGCGGCGAAGGCCAAAAAGCTCGCGAGCCATGTCCTCGAAGTGGCGGAGCATGATCTCGAACTCGCCAACGGCGTGCTGCATGTGGCCGGCGCGCCGCAGCTTTCGGTCCGGCTCGGCGAACTCGCCCGCATCCTGCAGGGCGCGCCGGGCTATCCGTTTCCGCCCGGCATGGAGCCGGGCTTGCAGGAGTCGTCTTATTTCCGCACCGACGCACTCGCCTACGCCAATGCCTGCCACGCCGCCGAAGTCGAGGTCGATGCCGAAACCGGCGAGGTTCGGATCCTGCGCTATGTGGCGCTGCAGGATTCCGGCATCCTGGTCAATCCGCTGATCGTCAACGGCCAGGTGCATGGCGGCATCGCCCATGGCATCGGCAACGCACTTTGGGAGCGCATGGACTATGACGACGACGGCCAGCCGCTGAGCACCAGTTTTGCCGAATATCTCATGCCGACCGCCACCTGCTTCCCGATGTTTCAAACCATATTCCAGGAGACCCCGTCGCCGCTCAATCCGCTCGGCGCCAAGGGCGCCGGCGAAGTCGGCACCATTCCGGCCGCCGCCGCCGTCGTGTGCGCCATCGAGGATGCGCTGCGACCCTACGGGGCGCGCATCACGCGCTTTCCGGTAACGCCGGCCCTGGTGTTGGAGTTGATTGGGAACCGCGAGGTAGCTCAGCGTAGGGCGCGTCAGCCGGAGGCGTGACCCGGCGTAGCTGTCCCTCAAGGGAAGCCGGCAATTGCGGTGCCAACGGGTCACTCATTCAACACCTCATTCCCATTGAGCCGCAGCTGCGCGTAAAAAATCTCTTCGCCAAAGCTCCCATTGCTAAATCGATGCGGAAAAGTATGGACAAGGAAGTCCGATTCCTCGTCCGTTGGCACACTCGGGGATTTCGTCAAACCCGTGAATTGCTATGATAAACACTCGATCACAGCGATAGTAGAAGGTCCCGATGGCCATGATGCTCGACCGTCCCCCGGAGCCGGCGCCGCACCGGCTCACCGTGGACGACTATTATAAGATGGCGGAGGTCGGCATCCTCAAGCCGGAGGATCGCGTCGAGTTGATCGAGGGGGAGATCATCGACATGGTGCCGATCGGCAGCGCCCATGGCGGGACCACGATTAAATTGGTCGAGCTGTTCGGCCGAGCGGTGGCGGATGGGCTGGTCGCGCTCAGCGTCCAGGGAGCGCTTCGATTGGATGCGTATAACCAGCCGCAACCGGACGGGTTGCTGCTGCGACCCCCTTCCGACATGTATCGCGAACGGCATCCCACTGCCGCCGACGTCCTTCTGCTCATCGAAGTGTCCGATACCTCGCGACGCTACGACCGCGGGCCGAAACTGGATTTGTATGCGCGATTCCAGATTCCCGAGGTGTGGATCGTCGATCTTGTCGACAACGTCGTCGAATTGTTCCGTGATCCGCAAAATGGCGTCTATCAGTATCGGCGGCGCCTGACCGAGGGAAAGCTCGTACCTTCGCAGGTGAGCCTGCCTGCGATCGATGTAGCAGCGTTACTGGCCTGATGGCCCCGCGGCACGCGCGTCGACTCGATATGGCCCGCGTTCGGGATGGAGACGGGCAAGGCGGGGCGCAATAGCACATCCGCCCTGCGTGCCGGCAGCCATGCAACCTGTGCTCGATTTTTTCTGGTTTTGGCAGCTCAACCTGTCTGCATCCAATCCGCGATGGCATCGCCATGTTCCCCGAAGTAATGCCGAAGCCAGATGGTGTAAATTTCCGGCCGCCGCTGCATATCCGCCGTCAGCTCGGCGAACGGCATCCACTTCCACTCGGCGACTTCGGATGGATCCGGCTCGATCGGCCCCTCATAGGTTGCGCCGAACACGTGAACCAGTTCGTCTTCGATGAAACCGTTCGACACCGTCGCCCGGTATTGCGCGGTGAACAGCGGCGTCAGCTCGCAGCGAATGCCCATTTCCTCGGCCAGCCGCCGCTTGGCGGCATCAATGGCCGGCTCGCCGGGACGCGGGTGACTGCAGCAAGCGTTGGTCCACAATCCTCCGGAATGATATTTCGCCGCGTGACGCCGGTGCACCAGCATCTCGCCGGCCGGGTTGCGCACCAGCACGGAGAGCGCCCGGTGTTTCAGGCCGCGCCGGTGCACCTCGAGCTTCGGCGCAACGCCCACGGGAACGTCGTGCGCGTCGACCAGAACGATCGGATCGGATTCTTTCGAAAGCTCAGCGAATGCGGTCAATGTTTTAAGGTCCCGAGAGTGCGAGCGCCATTCAAGCATGCAATGCGGCCGTTGAATAGGCCATGGACGTATGCGGCTTGCGGCCGGGCCATCGTGCTGCTTAATGTTGCCGGCGATGCGCGATGTCCGTCCCCGCCGCAGCGTTCATCCGCCGCCATGCCGAGAGGAGCGAAAGTGATAGAACTGAAGACGAAATCGCTCGCTCAGGAACGCTTCGGCACCTTCGCGGCATCTTACGCGACCAGCCGATCGCATGCCAAAGGCGGCAGCCTGTCGCGGCTGGTGGAACTGGCGGCCCCAGAACCCTCCTGGCGCGCGCTCGACATCGCTACCGGAGCCGGCCATGTGGCGCTGGCGCTGGCGCCGCGCCTAGCCCATGTGGTTGCCGCCGACCTGACGCCGCAAATGCTGGCGGTGGCGCGCGGGCTCGCCCGCGACCGTGGGTTTGCCAATGTCGCGTTCGCCGACATGCGGGCCGAATCGCTGCCGTTCCCGGACGGCACCTTCGATCTCGTTACCTGCCGCATCGCGGCGCATCATTTCGACGACGTGCGGCAATTCGTGGCGGACTCCGCGCGGGTGCTGCGCCCCGGCGGGGTGTTCGGGCTGGTCAACAATATCTCACCCGATCCGAGCGTCGTCGACGGCGACGCAGAGGCGCTCGCAAAGGCCGCCGAAGTCTACAATGCATTCGAAAAACGCCGCGATCCCAGTCACGTGCGCTGCCTCACTTTAAGCGAATGGCGCACTCTGGTGGCGGAGGCCGGACTTCGCGAGCGTCAGGTCGAGGTTCTCGACAAGCCGATGGTGTTCGGCCCGTGGGCCGATCAACAGGACGTGCCACCGGCGGCAAAACAGGAGCTGCGGGAGACGCTGCTGAACGGTTCGCCGGCGTTGCAGGCCTTCCTGCGCCCGCACGAGACCAACGGCGATATCGATTTCATGCTGACCGAGGCGGTGATCATTGCGGTGAAATGAATCCGAGAGCAGCCTCGCTCCTCCATCATCGGCAATGATGTCGCGGCTCCGCGGATAAGCAGAGCCATCGATTTTGCCGAGTCGCAGGCATTTGCGTGCATCCGCCGCGGCCCTCCCTCCGGAGAAACGAACTCCGCGGCGAATAGCCTTCGCGGCCGTTTGGGATTATCCGTGGGGCGGATCGAAAAGGGAGGACTGTCAGTGATGACGCGACGTTCGGGGATCATCTTGGCAACGGCCGTGTTCGCGGTGTTCGCGAGCGGCGCCCGCGCGGCGGACATTGCCATGATCGGCCAGCCGCAGACGCAGTTCGTGCTGTCGGCGCTGCTGCCGATTTACGAGGCGGCTACCGGCCACAAGGTCAACGTGTCCTATGAGGGCGGCGCGGCGGCGATGGCAAAGGTCAAGGGCGGCGGCATCGACCTCGCCATCATGGCGCCGGAGCAGATCGACGAACTCCTCAAGGAGGGCAAGATGGTCGGCACCCGCGCCGACGTGTTCATCTCCGGGATCGGCCTTGCGGTGAAAGCCGGCGCCCGCAAGCCGGACATCGGCACCGTCGAGGCGCTCAAGGCGGCGCTGCTCGGCGCCAAATCGGTGGCCCGCAGCAATGCCCGCAGCGGCCAGTATTTCGCGAGCGTACTGGAGCGGATCGGCATCGCCGAGCAGATGAAGTCGAAAATGATCGTGGTGGGCACCCCCGTCAGCCACCGCTGCCGCCAAGGGCGACGCCGAGATCGCGGTGCAGCAGCTCACCGAACTGATGCCGGTTCCGGGCGTCGATGTGGTCGGCCCGCTGCCGGCCGAATTGCAGACCCGCATCTTCTACTCGGCCGGCATTCCGGCCGGCGCCAAGCAGGCGGAAGCCGCCAAGCAGCTGATCCGGTTCTTCGTCTCGCCGGAAGCCGCGCCGACGGTCCGCGCCAAGGGATTGCAACCCGGCGCGCTGTAGCGGGAGCGGTAGCCCGGATTGCAGGCGCGCGGCGTGACCACCTGCGCTAGCCTCGCCACGCGCCGGAAATCCGGGGCGGCGTGTCGGGACGGCGAGGCCGTCCCCGCATTTCGGCGCGTGGCACCGCCAGCGCTGATCGAACGGCCGCGCGCCTCAACGCGGGCTACGGTCCCTCGCCGCGCGCGAATCCCGCGGTTGCATCATCGCGCAAACCGCGCCACCAGCTCCACGTGCGCCGAATAGCGGAACTGGTCGACCGGCGTGACCGTACCGATGCGGTAGCCGCCGTCGATCAAGCAGCTTGGCGTCGCGCGCGAAGGTGGCGGCGTTGCACGACACCGCCACGATCACCGGCACGCCGCTTTTGGCCAATTCGCGCGCCTGCGCCTCGGCGCCCTGGCGCGGCGGATCGAACACCACCGCTTCGATCCCGGCAAGTTCCACCGCGACGAACGGCCGGCGGAACAGGTCGCGCCGCTCCGCCGCGATCGGCTTGAGCCCGCTGGTTGCGGCCGCCGCCCGGCGCAGCGCCAGGATCGCCGGCTCGTCGCTGTCGGCCGCCATCACCCGCGCGGTTTCGGCGAGCCGCAGCGCGAACGGTCCGACGCCGGCGAACAGGTCCGCGACCGCCTTGGCGGCACCGACAGCTCGGCGCGCACCCGCTGCGCCAAAATCTCCTCACCGAGCGTGGTCGCCTGCAGGAACGCACCCGGCGGCAGCACCACTTTGGCCTGCCCCATCCGCACCGCCGGCTCGGCCCGCTGCGTGACCAGTTCCCCATGGCGGGTGATCCGCGCCAGCCGATGGATGTCGGCGACGCGCGCGAGCGCCAGCGTGAGCTGCGGGGTCAGCGGCCCGGAGCCGCGGACATCCACGTCGATGCCGCCCGCGGTCGCGGTCGTCTGGATATCGAGCGGCTTGGCGGCGGGCTTTAGCACCTCGGCAATCGCCCAGGCAGCCTCGATGACGCCGCCGAGGCCGGGCTCCAGGATCGGACAGCGGTCGATCCCGACGATCCGGTGTGCATGCAGCGCCGCAAACCCGACTTCGACGATATCGTGGGTGCCGCGCCGCGCATGCAGCACGGCGCGGCGGCGGCCCTCGCCATGGGCATCGATCAACTCGCCGACCTCCGCCGCAAATCCCGGCTTGGCGCAGCTGCGCCACCACGGTTTCGCGCTTCCAGGCACGGTACGGCGCGGCGTCGCAATGCTGCAGCGCGCAGCCCCCGCACACGCCGAAATGCGGGCAGATCGGCGCGACGCGCTCCAGACTCGGCGCCTCGACGCGCAACAGGTGCCGCCGGTCCGGATGGCCGGGCCAGTCATCGACTTCCACGGTTTCGCCCGGCAGCGCGTAGGGCACATAGAGCGGCCCCACATCCGCCAGCGCGACGCCGTCACCGCGGTTGCCGAGGTGGTCGATGGTCAGGCGCTCAACCAAGGGCAGCTCCGATGAAGAATTCGCGGTTGCCGTCGGCCCCTTCGATCGCGGACGGAAAGCTCACGATATCACGGCAGCCGAGCGCCGCCGCATGCTCGGCGATGTCCGCCACCACGGCCCGGTGCACCGCCTCGTCGCGCACGATGCCCTTGCGGATCGCGCGGCGCGGCGCCTCGAACTGCGGCTTCACCAGCGCGAGGAGATGCGCCGGCCGGCGGGCGAGCGCGCAGGCTGCCGGCAGCACGTGCTTCAGCGAAATGAAGCTCACATCGATGGTGATGAAATCCGGCCGTTCGACGAGCCGCGCCGGATCGAGTGCGCGGATGTCGGTCTGTTCGAATGACACGATCCGCGACTCGCGATGTAGGCTCGGATGCAGCTGGGCGGTACCGACATCGAGCGCATAGACCAGCCGCGCCCCGTGCGCCAGCAGCACCTGCGTAAAGCCCCCGGTGGAGGCGCCGACATCGAGGCAGACCCGGCCGGCGGGGGAAACCCCGAAGCGGGCGAGCGCATCGTCCAGCTTGACGCCGCCGCGCGACACCCACGGGAACGCCGGCTCGGCGGCAATCGCGGCATCCACGGGAATAGTCTGTGACGCCTTGCGTACCGGCTCGCGGTCGGCGGTAACCAGCCCTGCCGCAATCGCAGCCTGCGCCCGCGCCCGGCTTTCGAACAGGCCGCGTTCGACGAGGAGGAGATCGGCGCGCTGGCGGGGGCATGCGTCGCGCACTCCTCGATCGGAATCCCTGGCGACAACGATTTTGACGCGTTGCATCATCACGGCTACTTACAACTCACCACTGCACAATTCGGGGCTGCCGTGATAAAGTCTGCACGAAATCAGCGCTATAGCATGTTTCGGTCCGGCTCAAGATTTGCGTCGCCGGCAACACAAGACCCGGTGCCCACGAATGGCACTGACCGGAGGTTCGCCGTTGACACAATGCCGTGAAAGTTGGCTGCCACCGCAGGCCTATCGGAGAGGTGAACATCATGGCGACGCTCGACACCGAAATCGATTGGACGGGCTGCGAACTCATCGAGCGGATTCCCGGCAAAGTGTCCGGCCGTCCCATCGTGCGCGGCACCCGCATTTTGCCTGACGCCATCGTGAACAGTTACGATATGGGCGACAGCATTGAGGAAGTGCGCGAGGGATTTCCTTCGCTCACGGTTGCGCAAATCGAGCGGCTGATTGCATTTGCCCATGCCCGGCGAGGACATGAGTCCGAACGGTGAAGGTTCTGCTTGACGAAAATCTTGACCACCGTCTCAGGAAGCCGCTCGGCTTCCACGAGGTTTTAACTGTCACGTACAAGGGGTGGGCGGGACTGAAGAACGGTGAACTCTTGCACGTTGCCGAGCAAGACGGGATCGAGGTGCTCCTGACCGGCGACCAAACCTTGGTTCACGAACAGAACTTGGCCGGACGTAAGCTTGCGATTATCGCGCTGTCCTCGGTCGAGTGGCGGATTTTGCAACCCGCGGTGCCGCTCATTCTCGCCGCAATTGAACAGGCCGCGCCCGGATCGTTTCAGGCTGTCGAATGTGGCCGATTCACCAAACAAGATCGCAAATCTAAATGATACCGGTCCATCGATTCCATGAGACCGATCAATCGCCCGCCATGGGCCTTGTCGCCAGTGCTTGCGACGACCGGTGCGATCCCCCTCCACGCCGTCACCCCAGCGGCCCCAAGCGCCAATCGGCGGATGTTACAATTGCAGCCGAGCGGCGGTGCCCATGAAAAGCCTTCTGATCGCGGCGTTGCTGGCATTCAACGCCGGCTTCGTCGATACGGCCGGCTTTCTCGGGCTGCAGGGCCTGTTCACCGCCCATGTGACGGGCAATTTCGTAACCCTCGGCGCGGCGCTGGTGTTCGGCACCCACGGCGCGATCGCCAAGGTTCTGGCGCTTCCCGAATTCATGGCCGTGATCGCCCTGGTGCGGCTGATCGAGGTGGCTTTGGAAGCGCGAAACATTCCGGCGCTGCGGCTGCTGCTCGGGGCGAAGACGATCTTCCTGCTGCTGTTCTTCGTGCTCGCGGTTGGGCTCGGACCGTTCCCGAACAGCGATGCGCCGGTCGCCCTGCTGACCGGTTTTGCCGGGATTGCCGCGATGGCCATCCAGAACGCGGTCCAGCGGCTGCATTTCGCCAGCCTGCCGCCCACCACGATCATGACCGGCAACACCACCCAGGTCGTGCTGGACGCGGTCGATCTGCTACGGGTCCGCGCCGGCGCGCAGCGCAAAGCGGTGCGGACGCGGTTCGGCCATCTGTCGCGGAGCATTCTCTGCTTCGGCGCGGGATGCGCATGTGCCGCGCTGCTATATGCCTTTATCGGTTTCTGGTGCCTCGCCCTCCCGGTGGTGGTCGGGGCCGCAAGCACGCTCATCCGGTTGGATGAATGAGCGCACAGGCGAACCGCGAGCCGGCGCGCGCAGGGCATCGGTGCCATGACGCGCGTTGCCGCGCGCATGCTTCGCTGCGCTCCGCGCTTGCGCGCCCGGGCGGATTGACCCGCCTGTCACGACAGGGCAACAATCGCGCCCCTATGTCGATCAAATCGACGCTCTCACCACCACCCAGGAGGAAACCATGCGGCGAACCTTGTCCATGCTGGCGCTCGGCGCCGGCGTCAATGCCCTCGTCGGCCTGTCCGCATTTGCGCAGGCAGCGCCGGAGATCACGCTGACCCGGCTCGATTGCGGCACCGGCGCGGCGCCGACCGAAGTCGGCCAGCGTTTCTCCGATACGTTCGACTATGCCGGATTGAAGTTGCAGCTCGTTTTCAGCTGCTACCTCATCAAGCACGGCAACGATTATATGGTCTGGGATACCGGCCAGCCGACGACCGCCGGCGCGGTGGCACCAAAAGTTCCGCTGGTGGACCTGCTGGCGCAGCTCAAGGTGAAGCCCGAGCAGGTCAAATATGTGGGTATCAGCCACTATCACGGCGACCATATCGGCCAGGTGGCGCAGCTGCCGAAGTCAATCCTTCTGATCGGCAAGGGCGACTGGGACGCTCTGACCAGCCCGAAGCCCGCCGCCGGGGTGAATCCCGAGCCGTTCGCCAACTGGATCAAAGGTGAAGGCAAGGTCGAGCCGGTGACGCTCGACCGCGATGTGTTCGGCGACGGCACCGTGGTGATGCTGGACACCCCCGGACATACGCCGGGCCATCATTCCCTGCTGGTGCGGCTGAAGGACAAGGGCAACGTCATCCTCTCGGGCGATTTCGCGCATTTCCGCGAAAATTACGAGAAGAACGGCGTGCCGACGTTCAACACCAACCGCGCCGACACGATTTCGTCGAGCGAGCGCGTGAAGCAGATCGCCGCCAACATCAAGGCCGATGTGATTATCCAGCACGACGCCCGCGATGTCGGCAAGCTGCCGGCGTTCCCCGCCGCGGCGAAGTAACCGCCGACGGCGTTCGCCATCACGGCTTTTTCCGGGGAGGCACCGGGCCGCGAACCAGCCTGCGGGCGGTTGGCGGTCCGGCGGACGCTCTCATATCATGGCGTCGGGAAGCGGGCTTATTGCAGCCGACGCCTCCGTGACAAATTCTTGGAAGTCTTTAAGGAACCCCGCCGCATCGTAACCGGAATCCGTACCGCGCATCGCCGCGAGCGGGGTAGCCGAAAAGGATGATGCGTTCGATCCGCTCACCGTAAAGGTTATCGCTTCGCACGGAAAGAACGCAAAATCGGGTCAATAGTCATCACCATAGTTCTGACCAAGAAACGATGATCATGGGTTTTCGTCGGCTCCGCGGCCAATAGCGTAACGTGGGGTTCCCTTTTGGGTCGGCGCGGCGCAATGCGCTTCGCTTACTGCGCCCTCACGGCCCTGCACGCTAACGTCGCGCCACGCCGGCCAAGCTTGGAAACTCACCCCTCAGCTGAGGTGAGGTCGATACACTGACCGATGCGGAGCTTGAGCGGAAATGAAACTGCGCCGCCACCCGAGGCAGCGGCGCAGATTCGATTTGGCCGGAACCGGCGGTATGCGGGTTTGATCCCGAATGCCGCTTGTCGCGTCAGTTGATGGCGAAGCAGTAGAACCGGCCGGCGCCGCCGGTGTTGATGAGCGATTGCTTGCTGCAGCCCTGGCTCAGATGCGCGGCATTCCACGAGGTGTTCGCGCCGCCCGAGCGGTCGCTATGGCCCAGCATGGCGCGCATGCGATCCGCCGGAACGTTCGGGTTAGCCTGCGGTCCCGACATGGCGTCCGAGGTCCAGTTGTTGCAGGTGTGATCATAGCCGTCGAGGTAGGCACGGCCATCCGGATCGGAGCCCGTCATCATGTCGTGCTGATTTATCGGCGCCCCTACGCCCGGGATTTCGTTACCCTTGGCGTCCAGAGCGGTGGCCTTCTGGATGTTGTTGCGGTCGCGGAGCTCCGGCTGGTCGGCGTGCAGAGCGCCCACGCCCGCGGCGATCAATACCCCCTTGACGTTGTGCCAGGGGCCGGCGCCGATGCGGCCGCGGGCATTGACAGCCGGCGTGGCGCCGCGCTGTTCCGTGCTGAGATAGGCGTGCCACGTGCGCATGGCTGCGCGCCCGCCGATCGCCTGCGCCTGGGTTTGGCACATCTGGTCGGCGCCGGCGAGCCCGCCGAGGTTGCCCGTGCCGTTCGGGTTATCGGCGACGAAGAAGGTCGCCAAATTGGGGTTCAGCGGTGCCGGCTGCTGGGCCTGCGCCAACGTGGCCGCCGATCCCAGAATTGCGATGGCGATGGTGGAAATAACGATCGTTCGCGTCATGATGGTTCCTCCCTTTGTACGGGGCACCCCCATAGCATTCATCGTCCATTCAGCCAACGCCTGAAATGCATGCGAGCTTCCTCTTCGTCAAAGTCGAACGGCTTTCGGGGGGGCCGGCTCGGCTTGGCGGCTCAGTGGTCGAAGCGTTGCTTCATCGCAACCGTCGGCGGCACCGCGGTCGGTCCGGTCATCGTTCGAAGCGTCCGACCCGACCCTGCGCCGTCAGGGAAACACGGAACTGGCCTGTGTCAACGTGCACATTTGACATTGCGGTCCCGACCGGCCTTGTGTTGTAAACACAACCTGGCAAGATGGACGATCTCGCACCATGACGCTTTGGGCAATTTTTGCGCTGATGACGGTCGCCGCGCTTGCGGCCGTGATTTGGCCGTTGGCGCGTGCGCGAGCCGTTGCGGCCTCCGGCAGCGATACGGCGGTCTACCGCGACCAGCTCGAAGAGATCGAGCGTGACCGCGCCGATGGGCGGATCGGGCACGACGAGTTCGAGGCCGCCCGGATCGAAGTATCGCGGCGATTACTCGCGGCGGCCAATCCCGGCGGACGGGGTGCGGCGGCACCGGAGGTGTCAGGATCATCCAGGCGTCGATTTGCCGCGCTGATTGCGGCGGCCGTCGCGGTGCCGCTGGTGGCGATTCCGCTCTACGGGCTGCTCGGATCGCCCGACTTGCCGGGGCAGCCGCTCGGCAGCCGGGATGCCGAGGCCGAGGCCGGCGCCAACTCGATCGCGGCCCTGATCGCCAAGGTCGAAACCCATCTCGAAGAAAACCCGAAGGACGGGCGGGGCTGGGAGATCGTGGCGCCGGTCTACATGAAGCTGGAGCGCTATGACGACGCCGTCAAAGCACGGCGCAATGCCCTTGATCTGCTGGGCGATACCGCCGACCGCGAAGTGGAACTCGGAGAGGCGCTGACCGCCGCCGCCAACGGAGTTGTCACCGCCGAGGCGAAGACCGCGTTCGATCGTGCCGAAGCGCTGGAGCCCGATCATTTCAAGGCGATGTATTACTTAGGCCTCGCGGCACAGCAGGATGGCAATTCATCTGAGGCGGCCCGCCTCTGGCACGATCTCATCGCCAAGGCCCCGCCGGAAGCGCCATGGCTTCCCGTGGTCCGGCAGTCGCTGGCCCGCGTCGAGGGCAAGGGCGTGACGCCGCCAGGACCGCGTCAGGAGGATGTGGCGGCCGCAGGCGAGATGTCGCCGGAGGCCCGTGATAAGTTCATCCGCAGCATGGTCGAGCGGCTCGCCAACCAGCTCCACGAGGATGGCTCCAACGTCGATGGGTGGCTGCGGCTATTTCGCGCGTATATGGTGCTGGGCGAGCGTGATAAAGCAAAAGCCGCCGTGGGCGAGGCCCGTGGCGCACTCGCCCACGAGCCGGCAAAACTTCGCGCACTGGATGACGGCATCAAGAGCCTCGGTGTCGAAGGCTAGAGCGCTCCGGCGTCGATTGGACGCGCAACAAGGGAGATCGTAGCGCGATGACTCGCAAGCAGCGGCGCTTCGCCATGATTGCCGGCGGCGTAAGCGTGCTCGCGGCGGCCGTATTGCTCATCCTGTTCGCCATGAAGGATTCGGTCGTGTTCTTCAATTCGCCGACCGACGTGGTGGAGAAACATGTCGCGCCGGGAGCACGGATCCGGCTGGGCGGACTGGTCTCTCCGGGCAGCGTGACCCGCGGCGATGCGCTGGCGGTCCGCTTCGAGGTGACGGACGGTAACCACGCCATTCCGGTGACCTATCAGGGCATCCTGCCGGACCTGTTCCGCGAAGGGCAGGGCATCGTGGCGGAGGGAGCGCTGGACGGCTCCGGCGTGTTCAAGGCCGACAATGTGCTTGCCAAGCATGATGAAACCTATATGCCGAAGGAAGTCGCCGACGCCCTGAAAAAGCAGGGGCATTGGAAGGACGATTCCGAGCGCAAGCGTGTCGATAACGCGAATGCGGCGGGTGCAGTGCGCCAGTGATATGGGTGCGACCCACGAGCGACAGCGAAGCCTTGCCGACCGGATGATGCCAAAATCGTCCGGCTCTTGTATTTGGTAAAACGATCGCGCGCTGCGAAAGCTGCGGCCCTGAACTCGGGCCTTGCATTGCCACCTCAAGAAAGGTTGCGCCATATGAACGCGGAAGTCGGCCACTATGCTCTGGTCCTGGCGCTGGTCCTGGCGCTGGTGCAATCGGTCGTGCCCCTGATCGGTGCGCGGACACGCGACGGCGCCTTGATGGCGGTGGCCGAGCCGACCGCGCTCGCCCAGTTCGGCTTCGTGGCCTTGTCTTTCGTGATGCTGGTGTCTTGTTACGTCACGTCCGACTTCTCCGTGCGCAATGTGTTCGAGAATTCGCATTCGGCGATGCCGATCCTCTATAAAATTACCAGCACATGGGGAAACCACGAAGGCTCGATGCTGCTGTGGGTGTTGATCCTCTCGTTCTTCGGTGCCTTGGTGGCGACATTTGCCAATAACATCCCGCGCGCCTTGAAAGCGACGGTGCTCGCCGTCCAGGCTTGGATCGCCGCAACGTTCCACTTGTTCATCCTGGTTACGTCCAATCCGTTCTTGCGCTTCGCCTCCGCTCCGGTCGAAGGCCGCGACCTCAATCCGGTCCTTCAGGACCTGGGCCTCGCGATCCATCCGCCGCTGCTTTATCTCGGCTATGTGGGATTTTCGATTTCGTTCTCGTTCGCCATCGCCGCTCTGCTCGAAGGGCGCATCGACGCCGCCTGGGCGCGCTGGGTGCGGCCGTGGATTCTCGCCGCCTGGATGTGCCTGACCGTCGGCATCGCCATGGGCTCCTATTGGGCCTATTACGAGCTCGGATGGGGCGGCTGGTGGTTTTGGGACCCGGTCGAGAACGCCTCGCTGATGCCATGGCTGGTCGGCACCGCACTCTTGCATTCGGCGGTCGTCATGGAGAAGCGCGAGGCTTTGAAGATCTGGACCATATTGCTCTCGATCCTGGCATTCTCGCTATCGCTGATCGGCACCTTCCTGGTGCGCTCCGGGGTTCTGACATCCGTCCATGCCTTTGCGTCCGACCCGCTGCGCGGTATTTTCATCTTAGGGATCTTGGTGATGTTTATCGGTGGCGGACTTGCGCTGTTCGCCTGGCGCGCTCCGCTGCTCAAGCACGGCGGTTTGTTCGCGCCGATCTCGCGCGAAGGCGCCCTCGTCCTCAACAACCTGTTCCTGACCACGGCCTGTGCGACGGTCTTCGTCGGTACGCTCTATCCGCTGGCGCTCGAAGCCTTTACGGGCGAAAAGATTTCGGTCGGCGCGCCGTTTTTCAATACGACCTTCGGGCCGCTGTTTGCCGCGCTGCTCGTCGCGGTGCCGTTCGGACCGCTGCTGGCGTGGAAGCGGGGCGATCTCGGGGCTGTGGCGCAACGCCTGTCGGGTGCCTTCCTGGTCGCCCTGATCGGGCTGGCGGCGACCTGGGTGGTCGAAGCCAAGCCGCTGATCGGATCGATCGGCGTCGGTCTCGCCCTGTTCGTCATTATCGGCGCCGTCACTGAAATCGTGGAACGAATTGGATTGCTGCGGGCACCGCTCTCGACGGTAGCGCGCCGCGCCGCGGGCCTGCCCCGGTCCGCCTGGGGTACCGCTTTCGCCCATATGGGCCTTGGCGTTACGTTGCTCGGGATCGTCGGCGAAACGCAGTGGAGCACGGAACGGGTCCTGTCCATGAAACAGGGCGATAAGGTGGCGATCCGCAACTATGAGCTTACCTTCGACCACACCGTAAGCCGGGCTGGCCCGAATTTTTCCGAGCTCGCGGTGGTTTTCACCGTGCGTCGCCATGGCGAGTTCGTGGGCCTCATGGAGCCGTCCAAGCGCACATTCGCGGCGCGCGGCAGCGGGACGACCGAATCCGCCCTGATGGCGCGCGGCGTCAGCCAACTCTATCTGTCGCTTGGCGAGGTCAGTGCCGATGGTTCGTCGGCGGACATCCGGCTCTATTACAAGCCCTTGGTGCTGCTGATCTGGCTTGGCGCCGTGGTCATGTTCATCGGCGGCGCTTTCTCGCTGTCGGACCGGCGGCTGCGTGTCGGGGCGCCCAAGCCGGCGCGTTCGAAGGGCGCTGTCATGGCGCCGGCCGAGTAAGCACCGATGCGCTGGTCGAAGACCTATGTCCTGCTCATTGGGGTGGTGCTACTGTGTGCCCCACCCGCCGTTGCGGTGCAGCCCGATGAAATCCTGAAGGACCCGGCTCTGGAAGCGCGCGCACGCGCCCTATCGCGCGAGCTGCGTTGCATGGTATGTCAAAACCAATCAATCGATGATTCCGAGGCCCCGCTTGCCCGCGATCTGCGTATCCTGGTGCGGGAGCGGCTGACCGCCGGCGATTCCGATCCCCAGGTGGTCGATTTTCTGGTGGCGCGCTATGGGGAATTCGTGCTGCTGAAGCCGCGCTTCGAATGGCAGACCGCGGCATTATGGCTCACGCCGGCCGTTGCCCTGATTGCCGGTGCCATCGCGATGGTTCTGGCGATCAGACGGCGGCGCGCCGCTCCCATCGTCACTGCATCGCTGAGCCCCGACGAGGAACGCCAACTCGCCAAATTAGTCGATCAGGACGGCTGAACGACCAAGCGATCGCCCGGTGCCACGTGTCGCCTCCCTCCGCCATTCGCGTTTCGCAAAGAACGCGGATGGCTTTTTTCGTTACCGCAAGACCACCTTTGTACCATAAAGCGCGTTACCAAAGATTAATTCAATGTTCAGCATCCAGAAAGGCATCACTCCCCATGTTAGCTCAACGAGCGCTTCAAGGCGCTTTATGTGAAGCATCAGAGGAGCAAGCACATGCCAGCGAACGCACTCACGGGTTTGGGGAAGAGCCTCTTTTCCAAGCGCCGGATCGTTCTCCTTGCGACCGTCGCCGGACTCGGGGCCGGCGTCCTGTTCGCCGATTTCGGCACGTCGCCGAAGTCCTCTTCATTATTTGCGCCACCCTACGCCCATGCCGACATTGCCCAGCGCCCGGTCGGTTTCGCCGATATCGTGGAGCAGGTGAAGCCTGCGGTCATCTCCGTCAAGGTGAGGGTCAATGCCGGCGGCGGCAACGTGGCACTCAATGAAGAAAACCCGCTGCGCGGCTCGCCGTTCGAGGATTTTTTCCGTCGTTTCGCGCAGCCTGACGGCCCGCGCTTCGGCCGCCCCGACGGCGACCAACAGGGATCGCGGCCGCAACGCCGTCAGTACTCTGTGGGACAGGGCTCGGGCTTCTTCATCTCCGCCGACGGCTATGCGGTAACTAATAACCACGTGGTCGACAAAGCCGAGCATGTCGACGTGACCACCGACGACGGCAAGACCTATTCGGCCAGGGTGATCGGTACCGATCCGCGCACCGACGTGGCGTTGATCAAGGTCGACGGGCGTAAGGACTTCCCATTCGTGCATTTCGCCGGCAAGAGTCCGCGCATCGGCGACTGGGTGCTGGCCGTCGGCAATCCGTTCGGGCTCGGTGGCACCGTGACGGCGGGTATCGTTTCGGCGCGTGGCCGGGACATCGGTGCCGGTCCCTATGACGACTTCATCCAGATCGATGCGGCCGTCAACCGGGGCAATTCCGGTGGCCCGACGTTCGACCTCGACGGCAACGTCATCGGCGTGAATACCGCCATCTTCTCGCCGTCCGGCGGCAATGTCGGTATCGCATTCGACATCCCGGCCGAGACCGTCAAAGCGGTTGTCGCCCAACTGCGGGATCATGGTGCGGTCACGCGTGGCTGGATCGGGGTGCAGATCCAACCGGTTACCGCCGAGATCGCCGACAGCCTCGGTCTGAAGAACGAGCGCGGCGCACTGGTGGCGGAGCCGCAAGCGGGCAGTCCAGCCCAGAAGGCCGGAATCAAGGCTGGCGACGTCATCGTTTCGGTCAATGGCGAGCCGGTGTCCGACAGCCGTAACCTCGCCCGCCGCATCAGCGCCTTAGCGCCGGGGACCGCCGTGAAACTCGGGGTCATCCGGGGCGGCAAAGAAGACACGCTGACGCTGACCCTCGGCGAGCTGCCGAAGGAACTGCAGGCCCGCGTGGCTCCGGAAGGCCGCAACGCGCCGAGCGTGGATGTGCCGAAGCTCGGCCTGACGCTGGCTCCGGCGCGGAATGGCGGCGAGGGTGTCGTCGTTACGCAGGTCGATCCGAACGGCACCGCGGGCGAACGTTTGCAGACCGGCGACGTGATTCTCGACGTCAACGGTAAATCGGTGTCGTCACCGGGCGACGTGCGCAAGGCGGTCGCCGACGCCCAAAGCGACGGCAAGAAGAGCGTGTTGATGCGGGTGAAGTCGAACCAGGGAACCCACTTCGTCGCGGTCCCGCTCGGCAACGCCTAAGCGGACTGTCCGCGCGGTTGAACCCAGCCGAAGCCGTACTGCCCCGTTCGTTGCTCCCCTCCGGGGCGGCACGGCTTCAGGGGACGGGCGACAAGCCCGTCCCCCTTTCCATCGGAACAAGCGGAACCGTGGAATCCGGCAGTCTTCGCCCCCCGCCGGGATCCATAGTGGATGGGCGGCAGGCGCGTCCTGCCGCCCCATTCACCATTCAGGGATGACTTCGAAATTGCGTGTCAACTCGCAATGGGGATTGGCTACGATGAACAATGCTGCCCCGGTTCAGACCTTGGTACCCGATGCCCAATTGGTGCGATGCATGCGATTGCTGATCATTGAAGACGATCGCGATGCGGCCGATTATCTCACCAAGGCGTTTCGCGAAGTGGGCCACGTGGCGGACCGCGCGACCGACGGCGAGGAAGGACTATCGCTCGCCCTGGAGGGCGGCTACGACGTGCTCATCGTCAACCGCATGCTGCCGAAGCTCGACGGCCTCACCGTCATCGGCCGCTTGCGTGCCAAGAATATCGGCACTCCGGCGCTGATTCTCTCCGCATTGGGCGCCGTCGATGACCGGGTGCGGGGACTGCGGGCCGGCGGGGACGACTACCTGCCCAAACCCTATTCGTTTTCCGAATTGCTGGCACGGGTCGAAGTTCTCGCGCGGCGCCAAATGGGTCGCGGCGAAGATACCGTGTATCGGGTCGGCGATCTCGAACTCGATCGGCTGTCCCACCGCGTGGTGCGCGGCAAGGAGGAAATTTTATTGCAGCCGCGGGAGTTTCGCCTGCTGGAATATTTGATGAAGCACGCCGGCCAGGTCGTGACCCGCACCATGTTGCTGGAAAATGTGTGGGATTATCATTTCGACCCGCAGACCAATGTCATCGACGTGCATATATCCCGCCTGCGTTCCAAGATTGACAAAGGCTTCGCACAGCCGCTGCTGCACACCGTGCGCGGCGCCGGGTACATGGTCCGTGACGGTGGCGCCAGGTAAGTCATTGATTTTGGGGTAGCGGTGTCGGCGGGTCTGGTTGTGCCCTTGCGTCCATTGCTTCGGTAAGGCGCTTAGCACAACAGGATAGAGGGCCGCCACCAAAGCGGATAGTGTCTGAGGCACCGCACCTGCGGCTAACAGCAATGCCGCTTTAAACAGGCCTTATCCAGATCAACTCGCTACCTACTATATTGACACTCCGGAACCTATCAGGTTGATAGGGATGATGCCGGGAGCGAAAGACCAAGGTGAGCTTGCGAATGCGGTTCAAACACGCCCCGAGACCGTGCGCGACAATGTCCGCCGGTTAGCATCTGACGCCGGTAATATAAGATGGTCAGAACATTGTCTTGCTCGCATGGAGGAACGTGGCATCACGGACCGAACCGCCGTTGAGGTCTTACGCCATGGCGACCTGAAAGGAAATCTGGAGCCAGGGCAGTCACCTGGGGAATGGAAATTGAAAATGGTGCGGGCTGTGAGAGGTCGCAGAGAGGTCGGGGTCGTCGTCGTCACCCTACGAAACGAAAAGATTTTCGTCAAAACCGTAGAATGGGAGGACGTGAGGTGACCAAGTTTGTGAGAAGGAATGGTCGGAACCCGGACGGAAAGGTCCTGCACTACAAGGCATGTGGACTTGATGACGTTTATCTACTTAGCGGTTGGTCCCGAGAGAACGTGGATGGCGAGGATTATATCACCGTTGAAGACCTTGACGACCTGTGGAAGGCCATTGGCCTTCATCTCGTTACCGAGCGCAAGGCCTTAGCACCTAAGGAACTCCGCTTTTTGCGCGAGCATATGGATTTGACGCAGGCGGAACTTGCGGCGAAAGTTCGTGTCACCGATCAGACCATTGCTCGCTGGGAGAAGGGCGAAACGGAAACTCCTGGATCATCTGATTTTTTGATTCGGATCCTATTTTTGACCTCTGAATGCGCACAGCCGGAAGGGCGGAAGATGATAGGCAAGGTGTCCGACTTACTGGATGACATCATCAAGCGCGATGAACCACCGACTCGTCCCGTTACCTTCCGCCATGGCAAAAGGAAATGGAAGGAGGAGGTGCGCCTGTATGCTTAAACCATGTTCCGGTCGCATCGTATCGCGGCATCATAGGCAAAGGCGCCAGGCACGGCTAAAAAAGGGCGTCGAAGATGGGTACTGCACGAAGATAGTCCGTCGGTTCGCCGCGATTGGCATTTTGCCGATACCGAACCTATGTGATGTCAGCCCAATAGAGGTTCTCCGTGACGGCTCTCGGTAAATTATTGCGCACGACGGCATTCCAGCTCACGCTGGTTTACCTTATCGTTTTTGCGTTGTTCGCGGCCTTCCTGCTGATTTATTTTGCCCTCAATACCCGCCGCCTGATCAACGAGCAGATCGTCGGCGCCGTCAATGCCGAGCTTCTGCTGCTCAATGCCCAATATAACCAGACCGGCATCCGGCGGCTGGTCGGCATCATCGATGTACGCTCGCGCCGGCCGGGATCGAGCCTCTATATCGTCACCGCGCCGGCCGGGCAGTGGCTGGCCGGCAATGTGGGTTCGCTGGAACCGGGCGTGCTGGAGACCGAGGGCTGGGTGGAAACCGCCTACCGGCGTCTCGAAGAGCCGGAAACCGCCGAGCACAACGCGTTGGTGCGGGTCACGCGCCTGCCCAACGGATTCCGGCTTCTGGTCGGCCGCGACCTGGAAGAGCGCGAACGCATGTTCCGCATCGTGGTCCTGGCCGGACAGTGGTCGGTCGCGATCGTCATGGTGCTTGGGATCTTGGGCGGCCTTTATGTGAGCCGGCGCGTGCTCAAGCGCGTCGACGCCATGACCGGGACGGCGCAGACCATCATGGCGGGGGATTTGTCGGGCCGGCTGTCAGTCATCGGTACGGGCGACGAGTTCGATCGCCTAGCGTCGAGCGTCAACGGCATGCTGGACCGGATCGAGTCGCTGATGCACGGCCTGAAGGAGGTCACCGACAATGTCGCGCACGACCTCAAGACGCCGCTGACGCGCCTGCGCAATCGCTGTGAAGAGGCGTTGCGAACCGCCGGTGCCGACACCGATTATCGGCGCGCCCTGGAACAGACCATCGACAAATCCGTCGGGTTGATCCGCACCTTCGACGCGTTGCTGATGATCGCGCGGGCGGAGTCCGGCGAGGTGCGTGACGACATGACGGAATTCGATGCCGCCGAGGTGGCGCGCGATGTCAGCGAGCTTTACGAACCGGTGGCCGAGGATAACGGCCTTACCCTTGATGTCGCGACCAACGGCCCCGCCGCCGTCAAGGGAAACCGCGAGCTGATCAGCCAGGCGCTTGCGAATCTGGTCGACAATGCCATCAAATATGCCGCGCCGCAGGCGCAGGATGCGGGCGAAACCGCAGCCGGCAAGCGTCGCGGAATCCGCGTCGAGGCGGGCAGTCTCAATGATCAGGTGGTCCTGACGGTGAGCGATCGCGGCCCCGGAATTCCCGCAGGCGACCGCACGCGCGTGATCGATCGCTTTGTCCGCCTGGAGCAAAGCCGCTCGCGGCCGGGGTCCGGATTGGGTTTGAGCCTCGTCTCCGCGGTGGCGCGGCTCCACGGCGGCGAATTGAAACTCGAGGACAATGCGCCCGGCCTGCGCGCGCGGATTGCGTTGCCGCGCGCGCCGCTGACACAACGGGCCGCGTGACGGACTTATCCCTCCCCGTATTCGGACCGTTTCGGGGAGGGTGGACGCGCAAAGCGCGGCCGGGTGGGGTTCAGGCGGCGCGGCATGAATAGATCAGCTGACATGCGTGGAAAGGACCCCACCCCGGCCCTCCCCGAAGGCGGGGAGGGAGAAGAAATCTCCGCCACTGGCCGCGACAATTCGGCGATTCCACTGATCTTGGACTCATCGATGTCCGCACCTTGGCCGGACATCGATTTCTGCACAGGCTCATTGGCGGCGCTTGTCGTTGCGCCGCGCGCGCTTGCTGATGAGCCAGGGCGCCGCCGCGTTAACGTGTGGCTCGAAGAACTTGGCAGTGCCGAAGCGGCCCCCGCGCTGCGCCGCATCGTCGCGGCGCATCCGCCGATTCGCCAGTTGATCGACGCGATCGCATCCTATTCGGTTTATCTGTGGGATTTGATCCGGGCCGATCCGGCACGGCTGGTGACCTTGCTACGGTCCGACCCCGATGTCCGGTTGTCGGCCATCCGAGCGGCTGCGGCCGAAGTACCGGCGGACGCATCCGATACCGACGTGATGCGGCGCCTGCGCGTCGCGAAGGCGGAAACGGCGCTGCTGATCGCCCTGGCGGACATCGGCGGCATCCGCGATGTGATGTGGGTTACCGCCGCATTGACGGCATTCGCCGACACGGCTGTGGCGGTCGCTTTGCGCCATCTGTTGCGGGAGGCGGCGCGGAGCGGAGCGCTGACCTTGCCGAACCCCGGCGATCCGGAGGCCGGATGCGGTCTGTTCGTCCTTGCCATGGGCAAGATGGGGGCCGGCGAGCTCAACTATTCGAGCGACATCGATCTGATGGTGTTCTTCGCCCCCCAGGCGCCTGTCTCCGGCATCGAGCCGGGCGTGCTGTTCGTGCGCATGGCCCAAAAGCTCCTCCGGCTCCTGCAGGAGCGCACCGAGCACGGTTACGTGTTCCGGGTCGATTTGCGTCTGCGGCCCGATCCGGCATCGACCCAGATCGCCATGTCGGTGCCGTCCGCCCTGCATTATTACGAGGGCAGCGGCCGCAACTGGGAACGCGCCGCCTTGATCAAGGCGCGCGTATGTGCCGGGGACCGGATCGCCGGTGCGGCGTTCCTCGCCCAGCTGGCGCCGTTCGTCTGGCGCAAATATTTCGACTTCGTCGCACTCGCCGACATCCACGACATGAAGCGGCAGATTCACGCCTATCGGGGCCACGGCGCCGTGGCGGTCGAGGGGCACAATATCAAGCTCGGGCACGGCGGTATCCGCGAGATCGAATTCTTCGTCCAGACCCAGCAGCTCATCGCCGGCGGCCGCAATCCGGCGCTACGCGGTCGCGAGACGCTGGCGACATTGCGGGCGCTCAGCGACAGTGGCTGGATCGACCAGGAGACCTGCGCGGAACTGGAAGCCGCGTACCGGTTTTTGCGCGAAGTCGAACATCGGCTGCAGATGGTGGCCGACGAACAGACCCATATTTTGCCACAGCGGCGCGAAGATTGCGATCGGTTCGCCCGGTTTTTCGGCTACCCGGGCCGCGATGCATTCGCCGAGGTGCTGCTAAAACATCTGCGGGCCGTGGAGAGCCATTACGCCCGTCTGTTCGAACACGCGCCGGTGCAGGCAGCGGCGCGCCGTGGCCTGGTATTTCCCAAGGAGCACGACGCCAAGGAAACCCTCGCCGCCTTGCAAGACATGGGGTTTCAGGACCCGATTGCGGTGTCCGCAACGGTGCGGCGCTGGCTCGCCGGTCACCCGCGCGGCCTCAGGGGCGAGGCCGCCCGCGCCCAACTCGCCGAACTGGTACCGCTGCTGCTCGATCTGATCGTGGTTGAGGAAAATCCGGCCGCCGCGCTTGCCGCGTTCGACCGCTTCCTGGGTCATCTGCACAGTGGCGCGCGGCTGTTTGCGCTGCTGCGGCGCAGCCCCGATCTGCTCGCGCTGGTTGCCCGCATATTGGGCACCGCGCCGCGATTGGCCGACACGTTGGCCCTGCACCCGGATGTGCTCGATCCGCTGATCGATCCGGCCTTCTTTGGGGCGCTGCCGGGGCCGGACAAACTCGCCGAAAGCCTTGCGCCCTGGCTCGACCAGGCCGGGTCGGATGAGGATTTTCTCGATCGGGTGCGCCGGTTCGGCCAGGAACAAAATTTTCTCATCGGCGCCAGAATTCTCTCCGGCACCGCATCGGCGCAGCAGGCGGGGGCAGCGTTTGCGGCACTCGCCGACACCATCGTGCGGGCACTGCATGGCAAGGTTGCCGAGAGCTTTCGCGCCGCCCACGGTGTGGTTCCGGCGGGCGAATCCGTCGTGCTCGCGATGGGCAAGCTCGGCGGCCGCGAAATGGCGGCCAATTCCGATCTCGACCTCATCATGGTCTACGGCTTCGATCCGGCGCACCCGGACTCCGACGGCGCCCGCCCGCTTCACGCGACGCAGTATTACGCGCGGCTGACCCAGCGCCTCGTCAATGCGCTGACCACGCAAACCAATTATGGCCGCCTCTACGACGTGGACATGCGGCTGCGGCCGTCGGGCCGGTCGGGGCCGGTCGCCACGTCGATCGCGGCCTTCGAACACTACCAGCACAACGAGGCCTGGACCTGGGAACACATGGCGCTGACCCGCGCCCGCGTGGTGTCGGGCACGCCGGCGCTGGCGGCGCGTGTGGAAACGATCATTCGCGACGTGCTGTGCCGGCCGCGGGATGCCCCCGCTGTCGCAGCCGATGTTTGCGCCATGCGCCGGGCCGTTGCGGAGGAGAAGGGCGAGGCGGCCCGCTGGGACCTGAAATATGCGGCCGGCGGGTTGGTCGATCTCGAATTCATCGCGCAATATCTGCAACTGGTGCATGCCGCCGCGGCACCGGAAATCCTCGACACCGCGACGGCATCGGTTTTCGAGAAGGCGGCGCGGCTTGGAATTCTGTCGGCGGCCGACGCCGAGGTGCTGCGCCCGGCGACGCGGCTCTATCAGGACCTCGGCCAAATTCTGCGCCTGTGCCTGACCGGCCCCCTGGAGCCGAAGTCCGTCGCACCCGGTCTTGCGGCGCTGCTGGCCTATGCGGCCGATGTGCCGGATTTCGCGACACTCGAGGCGCATGTGGCCGACACGCAGGCGAGGGTGCG
>CAWDKL010000023.1:0-6967 GCA_963802745.1 uncultured Alphaproteobacteria bacterium
CCTACGCCGGCGCCGTTTCGGACGTTTATCAAGACTTGTTTGGCGAAGGCAGTTTCACCGGCAAGGGCATCTACGATGTCGATGGTTTCGAAACTGCCCTTGCGGGCCGCATCCCAGAGAATCAGCTGCTCAGCCACGATCTGTTCGAGGGATCGCTGGCGCGGGCGGGACTGGCCTCTTCGATCGAATTCGTCGAGGATTTTCCCTCGCGTTACGACGTCGACGTCAAACGCCAGCATCGATGGGCGCGCGGCGATTGGCAACTCTTGCCATTCATGGCCGAGTGGCTGCGCTGGAAGAGCCCCCTGACCGGTCTCGCCATATGGAAGATGCTCGACAATCTGAGGCGTTCGCTGACGGCGCCCTGCACGGTCGGCGCGCTCGCCCTCGGCTGGACGGCTTCGCCGGCGTCGGCCGCCCTGTGGAGCCTCGCCGTCGTCGTCGCCATCGCGTTGCCTTCGCTGATGCCCGCGGTTTTGGCCTTCGTGCCGCAATTTGGCGGCCCTCCGCGCCATAGCGCGATCCGCGGGTCGATCGCGCAGTTGCGCGTCGCCGTGGTGAACAACGCGCTGCGGCTCGCGTTTCTCGCTGACCAGAGCTACCGCATGCTTGATGCGGTGATCCGCACGCTGCATCGGCTGTTGGTCTCCAGGAAAAACCTGCTGGAATGGGTGACGGCGGCGCAAGCGCGGGAGCCGGATTTTTGAGCGGTTCCGATGGCTGCTTGCCTGCAACGGTCGCGCCCCGTAGCCTGCATGGCCGTGTAGCCCGCATGAGCGCGGCGACGTGCGGGAAAGGCCATCCCGGATGTCGCGGCCGTGAGGTCGCTCATCCGGCTTACGCCGCTACGCCGCCCCGGTCAGCGCTGCGGGCTGATTTGCACGCGGATTCCGTCGGGATCGATGACGTGAAAGCCGGCGAAATTGCCCTCCAGCGGCTTGACGCCGCGCTCGGTGAAATAGCGCACGGCCACGTCCTTGTTGTAACGCGGGATGCCGATGGCAAAATGATCCACGATGCCGGTCGGCTTTTCAAGATTGAGCGAGACCAGGTTGGTGGTATTGCCGAGGCGAAGGATATTGCGCGCCGGTTCGCCGCTCACCTCCTTGAAGCCGAACATCTTTTGATAGAATTCGCTCGACCGTTTCAGGTTGACGACCTGAAGGCTGACATGGTCGATGGTCGCGGCCTTGAAGTTCAGGCCTTCCTGCGCGCTGGCCGCCGATCCGCCGGCCGCCAGCATCGTGAGGCCTTGAACCAGTTCGCGGCGGCTCAGCAATCCCTTCTCGAAACGAGCCACCAGATTCGCAACGATCGCCTCCATGTCATCCTCCTTGGTTGTCGGTCCGGACTTCACCGTCCGAGCCCCGACATGATGTCGCGCCCACGCACCGGCTTCGCTCGCGCTGGTTGACGCAAGGCTAGCGCAATTGGGCTTGCAGTGGAATTGGCTTGATCGCAGGTAATGCGGACGCGGGCCGGGCAGCCATTTCTTGGCGAGCGTTGGTCGATCGCTGTGAACCGGACGCAAGCAGGGCTCCGCCGACTCATTTCGCTTCACGCCGTGGAGGTATTTTAATACCGTCACATACAGAACCGCATGAAAATGTTCTCTACTGGCACGTGACTTGCTCCTCAAAGGACGGTGCAAAGTGAGCGGTGGTATCTTCGGATAAATGTGAAGACCGGGCGATCAAAGAGAGGCAGCATGAGCGAGTCCCAACGCGACCTCGAAAAACAGAGCGCCAAGGAGCCCGCACCCTTAAACGAGATTGCTGCGGCCTCCCATACCGCCATCCGTTCAGGTGCCTACAATCGTCTAGCTGATGCATGGAACGACGCGGACGAGCAAACCCGCGAATGGTTCGTGCAGCAGATTCTCAATAAGCGCCCGATTGCGTGGCCAAAAGTCTAAAAAAGCAACCTGGGGCGCAATCGCTTTATTACGCCATTCATGCTACGTTCCGGTCAACACGAATGCATAAAAGCTTGCCTCAAAAAGCGGCGCAATAAAGCGATTGCGCCCTACGGCCCCCGGAATACCTTGGCGGATCTGCCATGAATCCGTATGCCAAGGTGTGAGGCGGCTGCGACGTGGCTGCATTCGAGAGGAGATTGCAATGCTGCGGCGGGTAGCCCTGGTGGGGATCACGACGGCTGTTGCTTCAGGGTTTGGCTTGGCACAGTCGCCGAACGGCGTAAAAACCCTTGATCCTCCGGGCGCCATCAGGGCGGAGGGGACGTGGAGCCTCGGTGCCCGCGCCGGCGACTTCGTCTTCATCGCCGGCATGCAAGGCATCAATCCGGCCACCAACACATTGGTGACGGACCCTCAGGGCCGCATACGGCAGGCGTTCCTGAATATCAGGTTGATCGCTCAATCGGAGGGCGCAAGCCTGCAGGACTGCGTGCGGATCACCGTATATGTCAGCGACCTGCTCCGTTTCGCGCCGATGGTGGATAGAGCGCAGGCGGAACTCTGGGGCAAGCCGCCCTATCCGCCGCGCACCATGGTCGAGGTCCGGCGGCTGTTCGACGATGATATTGTCGAGATCGATAGCATCTTCTATGCGCCCGTGAAAAAGTGAGTGCGTAGCGGCAATGCGATTCCGCTCTTCGCACCCCGGCCCATCTCCTGCGAGCGTGAACATTCCTCGCGCCGTGACGGCGCCGGCATCGAAAGGAAGCCTCATGCGTGCCATCCTGGCCGGAATTGCCTTCGCCTGCGCTGCGTACCTACCCGCGGCGGGCGCCGCACAGGACCTGGCCGACCCGGTGACCGGTTTTCCGCGCGAGCCGGTGCACGTCGCGGCATGGCCTGGCGGCAAAAAGGTCGCCGTGAGCTTTGCCCTGTTCGTCGAGGAGTTCGGCTTCGGCCAGGGTCCGGTCTACCGGCCCGACATGGTGACGCGCAATCCGGACCTCGTGAACGAGGCGTTCCGGCAATATGGCATCGACTGGGGCATCCCGCGCGTCGGCCGGCTATTCAAGGAGCTGGAGGTGCCGCTCACCATCGTGCTGAGCGCCCAGTTTCCCGGCAGGTACCCTGCGGTGTGGAAGGAGCTGCGCGCGTCGCAGCCGCACGCGCCGATCGTCGCCCATGGCATGAACAACACCAGCCAGGGTCTGCCGCTCGGGCGCGGAATCGCCGAGCAGAAAGCCTATGTGCGGCGCACGCTCGACCTGATCGCCGCCACGGCCGGCGTCAAGCCGGCCGGCTGGTCGAGCCCGAGCGTCTACGCCAACGGCGACACCGCGCAGGCCGTGGCCGCCGAGGGCATCATCTACACGCTCGACCAGATGGACTCCGACATCATCCAGCGGCTCAAGACGCCGGAAGGGTCGCTGGACCTGCTGCCCTATCCGGTCGTGACCGTCGATATGGGCCAGCAGCTCGCGCGCATGAAAGGGCCGCCGGAGATCGAGGCCCTGTGGCTCGACTACGTGCTGGAGCTTGCCGCTGAGGCGCGCGCCGATCCGGCGCGCGAAGCGACTGCCGTCGTCATCGGCATCCATCCCTTCGTCGTCGGCACGCCGGACGGGGCGGCCGCCATGCGCCGTGTCCTCGTGCGCCTCAAGGCCGACGACAAGGTCTGGCTCGCCGACACCGACGCCATCCGCAAGGCAGCCGGCCCGAGGTGACGTCCGGCGCACGTATCTCGTGGCGTTGGGCGGCTTGCCAATGGTTGGACGAAAATGTCCCGCCTCCCAGCCGCCCGGTCGAGGCCTCCCGGGCTCCCCGGGCTCAGTGCTCGCATCCGCCTTGGACTGCCGCGGTCTTCGTAAAACAAAAAATTGGAAAACCGCGCTCGCCGGTCCACAAGTCTAGCGATGCTTTATGGCACTGCGGACGTTCATCCAAAACAGGCCATATGCCGGCAGGAAAGCGAGGACGCTGAACCATACATCTGCCGAAAAACACATCAGCAAGATGCAAATCACCGGGAGCAGCGCTGTCACAAGGACGCTGGCAGCCGGCGAGGCAAGCGCTGTTTCGTACCTGGAAAAATCCGCGACGAAACGCGAGTGGGGTGAGATCGATCCGGCGGATAAGCTCATGCATTCCTCCTCTGGCGACGTCTTTTTGTATTCGTTGGACTTGAACGTTCGTACTAATCCCCGCTCCACCAACTGCTTAGAGTACACAATCTTGCGAACTGTGAAAGTAAAGAAAGTCATTGCACCGCAACATGATTTCGCATTGCCAAATTCATCCCGCAGGACGGCGCGACCGCTGGCAGGTGAAAGCTCAACTCCGCCATGCGTCCTGCGTAAATCAAAAGTAGGAAAATGTGCCGGCAGCCTGGCACGGGCGGCGGCCAGGAGATCGGACGTCATGTCGTTGACGACGGTCCGCTGCGTCACACAAATGCACGGCCTGTTGCGGCGGACCGCGCTCTCATCGATGGATAGGTCGATCATGTCGTGGTGCGCCGGCTGTCCATGAGACCAGCTTGCGGCGCCTGACACCACATAAGGCGGCGCCGGCTTGCCGGTAGGCTCATCGACCGAGGATGCCTGCGCCGGATGCGTCCACAACCGGCGCAGATCGTCTCAGCCTAACCCTCGCAGCGAAGAACGGCGCATCAACGCGTCACTGCTGCAGCGGGTCCTCCAGCGTCTCGGTCGCGGCGAAATCGGCGGTATTGTCGATCGCGGTGGGGTCGGGGCCGCGGCCCTGCGCAAAGAGACGCTCTTCCGTGCGCCGTCCATGCAGCAAGCCGGGAAGGCCCTGATTGCCTTCGATGCAGCGCGGCTCGGTATAAATGCGGTTTTCCGTGTCGCTCTGCCGGCCGAACTCCTGCTTGACGGTCCACGGCCGAGCCCACACGGTCGGATCCTCCATCGTGACCTCGTAGGCCAGCGTCTTTGGCCCGGTGCGGGTCCAGCGCTCGACGAGATGCAGGTTTTCGCGCGATCCGAAGGCATCGGTCTTCGGACTGAAATTGGTCACGTCGATGACGAGCGTGTCGCCCTCCCAATGGCCGCGCGAGTCGCCGTACCACTGCCGGATGCTGGGCGGCAGATGCGGGCTGCCGTCCATCACGATGTTGCGCTGCCAACCCTGGCCCTGGCCGACATCGTAGAAGATCGAAATGCCGCCCGGCGTCTGCACGATCCGGCGGAAACTGCCGGTGCCGCCGCCGAACTCCGGCAGCCCACCGGTCAGGCAGCGCTCCGCCAGCGAGCTGTCCTCCGGACCGTCGTTGCGATTGATGCGTCCGGTGATGTAGCGCGGCGGGGTTTCGGCGCGGCGCGGCGATGCCTGCGAAGAGTATTTCCAGCCGGCGCAGGCCGCCGTTCCCTTTTTGCAGGTATCGGTCGATTGCACCATGGCGAGCCGAAATTCGCGATCGGTCGCAGCGATTTTCTGCGCCTCCGGAGTCAGGGCGGGGAGCCGGCCATTGGGCGGATCGACAATGCGCGATGTGCGCGCCCCGGTGCGCTTGGTAGTAAAGAACACCGCGCCATTATAGCCGTTATTGGCGTTAACATCGGTGGCGCGGCGGGTGAGTATCCCGGTTCGCACGTCGTCCAATTCTGCCCGTTGCGCCTCGGTGAAAAATTCTTGGTTCGCATATTTGGCCGGGCGCTGCAGCGGCGTTTCGAACTCGTCGGTCCAAATCCCCTGCAGATCAGGTTCGCCCCACGGTGTCTTCAGCGAAGGAGTTTTTGCGCCTGTGCCGGAAACCGCCGGAGCCTGCGCGGCGGCTGGGATGACGGACACCGCAATGGCAGCGCCGGCCGCGGCCGCAATGGCAGCCGTTACCATCAAGCCTGAGAAGTGGTTACCCATGATGATCTCCTTTTGCCCTGTAACGGGTTTCGAGTGACGAGTGTAAGAGAGACAAAAGTCGTGGCGTTTCCTAAGGGTCATGGTTGGGCTTGTCCCGGCCATCTCGAAACCGGTAAACCGCGCCATTCTGAGCGAGATCGCCGGGACAAGCCAGCGATGACGAACGGGCAGCCGCAACTTTTGCCCAGGTATGACCCGGATTTTCGCTGCGCTTTAGTCCGGGCTACGCATTTTTCACAGCCCGAACACATAGAGCACGGTGGCGTTGCGCTGCTCCTGGAGTTCGGGCGTATTGACGAGCCGCGATTTGGCGGCGGCGCTTGGCCCCGACACGATCGCCACATATTGCTTGCCGTTGACCTCGAAGGTCATCGGCGGCGCTGAGAAACCGGAGCCCACATTGATCTTCCACAGCTGGTCGAGCGTGGTGTCGTCATAGGCTGCCACCGTGCCGTCGAGCAGCGCGAGGAATACGAGTCCGCCGCCGGTGGTCAGCGTGCCGCTGAAATTCGGATAATTCAAGTGCACGCTTTTCTTGATTTCGGCGGTCAGCGGGTCGATGGCGGTAAGATTGCTTTCCCAGCGTTCCGGGGTGACGGCGTTTCCGCCGTTCCAGCCGCGCTCTTTGCTGTGCTTTTCCCGGTCGATCGTGATCGTCGAGCAGTTCGACAGCGCCGGGATATAGAGGAGCTTGGTGCTGGCGCTATAGGATGACGGCCAGTAATTGTTGCCGCCCAACAGCGACGGGCACACGCGCTTAGGCGGTTCGTTGGGGTTGAGGTTGCCGATGCCGGCGTACGTCTGGATGTCCTTGGTGGGGTCGTATTCCAGCGGCTTACCGGTCTTCTGGTCGATGCCCTTGGTCCAGTTCACGTCCGTATAGGGTTTAGCCAAGACGGGCTGGCCGTTGCTGCGCTCATAGGTGTAGAGGAAGCCGTTGCGGGCAGAATGGGTGATCAGCTTGCGGGCCTGACCGGCGATCTGGCCGTCGATCAGGATGTGGGTACCAACCTCGTCGTAATCCCACTGGTCGCCCGGGGTAAACTGGAAATACCAGTTCATCTTTCCGGTATCTGGATCCCAGGAGATGGCGCTGTTGGTGTAGAGGTTGTCGCCGGGCCGGTAGAACGGATCGAACATCGGCACCGGATTGCCGGTGCCCCAGATGGT
>CAWDKL010000024.1:0-23532 GCA_963802745.1 uncultured Alphaproteobacteria bacterium
CGCAACCGATAACCGACCCCGGTTTCGGTGAGGATATATTGCGGCCGTTCCACGTCGTCCTCGATCTTCTGCCGCAGCTGCCGCACATAGACGCGCAGATATTGCGTGTCGGTGGAGTTATCCCACAATTCGTTGAGCAGGAATTTGTGGGTCAGCACCCTGCCGGCATGCTGCACCAGCACGCGCAGAAGGTCGTATTCCTTGGGCGAGAGTTTTACGTCCTTGTCGTGCATTTTGACGATGCGGCGGACGAGATCGACCGTCAGGTCTCCGACCCGGAAGACCGGGCGCTCACCGTGGACCTGCAATTGGTGGCGCAACGCCGCGCGCATGCGGGCCAGCAATTCCTCCATGCCGAACGGCTTGGTGACGTAATCATCGGCGCCACCGTCGAGCGCTGCGACCTTGCCGAACTCATCATCCCGGCTGGACAGGACGATGATGGGTACACTGTCCATCCGGGCGCGGATCGTCTTAAGGAGATCGAGGCCCTGCATATCCGGCAGCCCGAGATCGAGGATCACAAGATCGGGGTGGTCTTCGAGCAATTCCAAGGCGGTCTTGCCGTTTGGCGCATCGAGAATTGCGTAGCCCTGGGTGGTCAGTCCCATCCGCAGCAATTTGCGGATCGGCGGTTCGTCATCGACGATCAATATTTTCAGCGGTGCGGCGTTCATGCTGCGGTCTCCAGTTTGCGAGCCGCTGCCGGAACCGGCAGGCGAATCGAAAATACCGCACCGGAGCGGTCGGTCCGGTTCGCGGCCGCTACGCTACCATGCATCGCCTCGATGAAACCGCGGGCGATCGCAAGGCCTAAGCCGGTGCCGGGGCGAACGCTGTCGCCTTTGTTGGCGCGATGGAATTTATCGAAAATACGTTCGAGATCGGCTTGCGGAATGCCTTCGCCTTCGTCGAAGATTTTTAGTTCGACGACATCGCCGGTGCGCCAGCCTTGGATACTGACCTTGGAGCCCTCCGCGGCATATTTCGCGGCATTGTCCAGAATATTGAACACAGCCTGTTCGAGCAGCACGGCATCGAGATCGAGCAGCGGCAGATCGGCCGCAATGCTGAGTTCAACGTGGTGGTGGAAAAGTATTTTGCCGGCGCGGCGCAGCGCACTGCCGATGATTTCGCCGAGATCGCATGGGGACGTGATCGGAGCGACCGCGCCGGATTCGAGCTTGGTCATGTCGAGCAGGTTGGCGATGAAGCGGTTCAGCCGCTCGGATTCATTGATGATGGTGCCGACAAGTTCGGCTTTCTGCGCCTCGTCAAGCGCGCCGCCGAGATCCCGCATGGTGCTGCCCGCACCCAGGATGGCGGCAAGTGGCGTCTTCAGGTCGTGGGAAATCGAGGTCAGCAGTGCCGAGCGCAGGCGATCGGTCTCGATCGTGCGCTTGGCCCGGTCCATATCCTCGACAAGATGAACCCGTTCGATCGCGATCGCGCTCTGGTCGCTAAGCGCGTCGAGCAGGCGGCGCTCGTCCGGCGTCAGCAGCGGTCCGGGCTTGTCGCTGTCGATCCCGATCATCCCGACCGGGCCGCGTCCGGTGCGCATGGGCAGGAACAGGCGCTTCGCCCCCGGCAGCGTATCCGATCCGCGGCCGGCCGAGCGGTTATTTTCCCAGGCCCAGTTGGCCGCCGCCACATCGGCCGCATCGATGCGGTCCTCGGGCGGATAGCCGGCTTTGACAGCAATGGTGCCATGTTCCGGCAACAAGATGACCACACGCATCTTGAGCATCAAGGCAATTTGGTAGGTCGTGGCCCACAGGACGTCGTCGAGCGTGGCCACGCCGGCGAGCTTGCGGCTGAAAGTGTAAAGTGCGTCCGTGGTCCGCGCCCGCGCCGTCGCGGCGACGGCCTGGGTGCGCACCCGTGCCGCCACATTGGAGACGATCGCCGCAACGATGACGAACAGCACGAATGCGGTGACATGGGCCGGATCCGTGATGGCGAAGGTGTACACGGGCGGCAGGAAGAAAAAATTATAGCACAGCGATGCGATCGCGCTTGCGAACAGGGATGGATAGAGGCCGTAGCGAACCGCAACCGCCACGATGGCGGTGAGCAACACCAGGTCCACATTCTCGATGCCAAGCCAGGGCTCGGTCGCAAGGCCAACTCCGAGGCCGACCGCGATGGCCAGGAATGCCATCGCGTAAGGGTAGAATCGCAGCGGCTCGTGGCGCGGCGCGGTGCGCACGGTCTTTTTTGGGATCGGCTGGCCGGGCTCCCGGTCGCCCGCGATAACATGCACGCTGATGTTGCCGGAGCCGCGGACGAGGTCATGCACCACCGAGCCGTGGACGATCTCGAACCAGCGCGATCGCGCCGATTTGCCGATAACGATCTGGGTGATGTTGTTGGCGTGAGCGTAGGCGAGAATGTCGTCGGCAAGGCGCCGGTCGCCGCCCGGGATGGTGGCGGCATCACCGCCGAGCGCATGCGCGAGGCGCAGCGTATCGGCAATACGGTCGCGTTCTTCTTCGCGCAGGCCGACGGTGCGCCGGGTTTCGATCGACAGTGCGACGAACGGCGCGTGCAGGCGGTCTGACACCCGCTTGGCGTAGCGCACCAGGCCGGCGGCGCGCGGGTCCTCGCTGACACAGACCAGGATACGCTCGCCCGCGGCCCAGGGTCCGGGAATCGCCCGCGCCTGCATTTGCGCGAGGAGCTGGTCGTCGACCCGGTCCGCGGTGCGCCGCAGCGCCAGTTCGCGCAACGCCGTCAGGTTCTCCGGTGAGAAGAAATGCGCCAGCGCCCGCTCGGCCTGCTGCGGCACGTAGACCTTGCCCTCCTTGAGGCGCTGGATCAGGTCGTCGGGCGTGAGGTCCACAAGCTCGATCGCATCGGCGCCATCGAAAACCGAATCCGGTACGGTTTCCCGAACCCGGATGCCGGTGATCTGGGCGATGACATCGTTGAGGCTCTCGATGTGTTGAATATTGACGGTTGTATAGACGTCGATGCCGTGGCGGAGAATTTCTTCGACGTCGAGATAGCGCTTGGGGTGCCGGCTGCCGGGCGCATTGGTGTGGGCGAGTTCATCGATCAGCACGATCCGCGGATGACGTGCGATGATGGCGTCGAGGTCCATCTCCGCGATGGCCCGGCCTTTGTAGGCTATCTGCTGGCGCGGAACGATTTCGAGACCCTCGAGCAAGCTGTCGGTCTCGTGGCGCCCGTGGGTCTCGACCACGCCGGCGACCACATCGACGCCTTCGCGGCGCTTGGCATGAGCGTGCTGCAGCATTGCATAGGTTTTGCCCACGCCCGGGGCGGCGCCCACGAAGATTCTGAGTTTTCCCGCCTTGCTGGTCTCCCGCCGGGCGGCGGCCAGCAGGGCCTCCGGCGACGGACGCTGCGCGGAATCGCGATGCTGATCTGCCATCGGAATCAGGATTCCGTTGTTGAACTGAGCCCCTCGCTTGTTGGATATGGCCGCTGCCCGGGGGGCTCGTTTCGGCGCTCAAACCATCATTTCCCGTCAGCCCTTTGCCAGCTTTTCGGCAACCTGCGGGGCAAAATAGGTTAAAATGCCATCGGCGCCGGCGCGCTTGAAGGCCACCAAGCTCTCCATCATCGCCTTGTCGCCGTCGAGCCAGCCGTTGGCCGCCGCGGCTTTGATCATCGCATATTCGCCGGATACCTGATACGCGAAGGTCGGCATGGCAAAGGTATCCTTCACCAGCCGCAGCACATCAAGGTACGGCATTCCGGGCTTGACCATGATGAGGTCGGCGCCCTCGGCGATGTCCATCTCGACCTCGCGCAATGCCTCGTCGGTATTAGCCGGATCCATCTGGTAGGTGCGCTTGTCGCCGACGAGCGCCGCAGACGAGCCGACGGCATCGCGAAACGGTCCGTAGAAGGCGGAAGCGTATTTCGCCGCGTAGGCCATGATCAGCAACTCGATACGCCCGTCCGCGTCGAGCGCACGGCGAATGGCGCCGACCCGGCCGTCCATCATGTCGGACGGTGCAATGATGTCGCAGCCGGCTTCGGCTTCCACCAGCGCCTGCTTGACCAGCACATCGACCGTCTCATCATTGAGAATTTCGCCGTCGCGCAGCAACCCGTCATGGCCATGGCTGGTGTAGGGATCGAGCGCCACGTCGCATAACAGGCCGATGTCGGGTACCTCCTTCTTCAGCGCGCGAATCGCGCGGCAAACCAGATTGTCCGGATTGAGCGCTTCGGTACCAGAATCGTCGCGAAGCTGCGGATCCGTATACGGAAATAGCGCGATGCAGGGAATGTGCAGTCGCGCGGCGCGCTCGGCGTCGCGAACCGCCTCGTCGATCGAAATGCGCTCGACCCCCGGCATCGAAGGCACCGGTATACGCTTGCGTTCGCCGTCGATGAGAAACAGCGGCCAGATCAGGTCGTCGGCGGTCAGCACATGCTCGCGCACCATGCGCCGCACCCATTCGGAGCGGCGGTTGCGGCGCGGGCGTACCGCAAGGTCGAGCTGCGTACGGGTCCCCGCCTCAACCTCTGCTCGTTCAAAGCGCACCGTCTGTTCCAGCGGGCGGCCGAATTTGATGGCCATGATGAACTCCCAATGACATCTTACGTTAGCGAGGAACGGGCGATGCTTCCAGCCTCGTGGACATGGCGCAGAGCAACGCGTTCAGTTTAGTGGAAACTTAGTAAAATTTCCGGTTGGAGCATCGCTCGATCGCTCGGCCGGGGCGCAGCGATCGGCAATGTCGTGTTGTTGGCCCAGCGATCGGCGGAGCATAGATTCGCCGTTAGTCGCACATGCGAGGCGGTGATCCATGAGCAATTTCTTCGATGATGCATTGAGCGGGCGGGTCGCCGAGATGACCGACGCCTGCACGCGGTGCGGCAAGTGCGTGGAAGTCTGCCCGGTGACGATGCCCGCGGGCGTCGCGGCGCCGGCATCCGAGGTCATTGCCGGCGTGATCGACATCCTGCAGGGCGGGCATGGGTCGGAGGCATCGCGCCGCTGGGCCTCCACCTGCATGCTCACGGGGGATTGCATCAAGGCTTGTGATGAAGGGGTCAACCCGCGGTTCATGCTGGCCATGGCCCGGCTTGCCATGGCCAAGAGCGCGGCCGAACCGCACGAACAGCGGCGCCAGGGCGTGGAGGCATTCCGCAAACTCAGCCGCGAAGTTTTCGTGCAGTCGCGCATGCAGCTCGATGATGATGCGCTCGCCCGGCTCGGCCAGCGCGCCGCCGCCCGCCGGCAGCAAAACGATGCGGACACCGCGCCGGCACCGGACTTCGTGTTTTATACCGGCTGCAATCTGCTGAAGACGCCGCATATCGCCTATCTCGCGCTCGACGTCATGGATGCGCTGGGCGTCCGCTACGAGGTCATGGGAGGGCCGACCCATTGCTGCGGGGTGGCGCAATTGCGCACCGGCGATACCGCCGTCTCCGCCAACATGGCGCAGAACACCATGGAAAAGCTTGCCCGCGGCGGGCAGGTGCTCAGTTGGTGCGCGAGCTGCCAAGTGCAATTCACCGAGGCGATGCTGCCCGCTTACGAGCGCCAGGTCGGCAGCCGGCCGTTCGAGATGACGCCGTTCATGCGCTATCTCGGTTCCCGTATCGGCGACCTGCGGCCGCTGCTGCGCCTGCCCGTGCCGATGCGCATCGCGCTGCATCGTCATCCCGGCATTCCGGGCGTGGTGGAGGCCGCCGTCACCCTCCTCACCGCGGTTCCGGGCATCGAACTCATCGACCTCGGCCAGCCCGCGGTGGGGCTGATGAGCAATGCGCTGCGTACGCTACCGGACTACAAGCGCAAGCTGCAGCTGCAGGAACTCGAAGCGGCGCGCGATGCCGGCATCGATGCGCTGGTCGCAATCTACCATGTGGATCACCGCGAGCTGTGTGCGCATGAGCGCGACTGGCCGTTCCGGGTCATCAACGTGCTGGAAGTGCTGGGCGCCAGCATGGGCATCGCCCATCCGGACGAGTATAAGCGGTTAAAGCTCATCCAGGACGCCGACTTGATCCTGGCGGAATGCCGAGAACGCTTCGCGCATCACGGCATCGCGGAAAGCGAGGCTCGCGCCGGAATCCGAGCGATGCTGGACGATCAGCCGCTGCCGCTGCGGGAGCGACCGGGGCGGCTCTCGATCGCCTTGTAATGCATAAAAGCTCACGCGCTGGCGTCAATGCGGGCAGCTATAGGTAGCTTGGTGCAAAAACCATGGATGTTCCCATGAGGGTAATCCCGTTGATCGACATTCGGGCCAATGGTCCGCGGCAATTGATGCGGGATCATGGCGAGCGGGCGAAAGACCTGATAAGCGCAAGCCGTAAGACGTTCGGGCTCTTTTCTGAAATTATCGGCCATCTTTTATTGCCCTATGGCGATCGCCTGTCGCGCGGCTGGTTGATCAAAACAAACAATCCTTATCTCGATGAAATCGACTTTTATGCCGATCACCTCGGCGTACCCGGCGTCCACGCCCTCAATATCTGCTTTGAATGGGGCTGCACCAGCGCCGTTTATGCCAAAGAAGATGGTCCGACTTTGGCGCGCGTCATGGATTGGAGGTTTCCGAAGCTGGGCCATCACATGATCATCGCGCATCAGAACGGCCCGGCTGGGGATTTTTACAACGTCACCTGGCCGGGCGTCAGCGGGGTGTTTCACGGCATGGCACCGCGGCGGTTTGCGGCCGCACTTAATCAGGCACCGATGCAGTGTCATCAACTCACCTATATCGGCGATTGGGTAAAGAATCGTATGCAGGTTTTCGCAGCGGCCGGCTTGCCGCCCGCGCATTTGCTGCGGCAGGTGTTTGAGGAGGCGCAAAGCTACGCGGATGCAGTAGAACGGCTGTGCCAAACCCCGGTTGCGGTTCCTGTCATTTATATTCTTGCCGGCGTCAATCCGGGAGAAGGTTGCGTTATTGAACGCACGGAAAATGATTACGGGATTCGTGCCATGGAAAACGGCCGCGTCTGTGCTGCAAACCAGTTTGACACGAGGTTGAATTCCGTCGCCCACGGCTGGCGGCCGCGCCGCATAAACAGCGCCGGGCGAGCGCACCAGGCGCGCACCATTCCTTTAACCGGCATCGATGATCGCTTCGGCTGGTTCAAGCCACCGATCGCCAATGCGCACACCCGCATGGCCATGCTCACCTCGGCAGCGACCGGGAAATTGAGCGCTTTTGGTACGCACGGGGTGAAGCCCGTAACGGACATCTTTCAATTGTGAATGGGGCGGCACCGCGATGCCGCCTTGATGTCGAGATCCGGTTTGACGTGGTTTTTGCGTCCTGTGCTCGTTGCTGCCGGAATAGAAGTGTAACGGTATTATAATCGCGATCTTTGGCTTGATGCGAGGATGATGTTGGCGCGTTACTTCCTGCGGAGACTCGATGCTGCTATGATTGTGCCGACGAAATCAGCAGCTCCTGTGCAGCCAAGGCCACAGGCGCGCATGAAAGACTGGAGGAGATGCCGACATGCCGAACCCTCACAGCACCACTCTCCTGTCTCGGCTCGCGGCCTTCGCGCTTGTCGCTACGGCAGCCGGAGCGGTCTATTCCCAGACCGCCACGCCGACCAATATCCTACCCAATCCGTACCGCTCGATCGAGAATTGGGCCAAGCTGCCGCCGGGCCGTACCTGGGGTTCCACGGCCGGGGTGTGGATCGATCCCGACGGCACGAGCATATGGGTCGCGGAGCGCTGCGGGGCCAATTCCTGCGCCGGCTCGAAATCTCGATCCAGTGCTTAAATTCGACGCCTCCGGCAAGCTGGTGAAAAGTTTCGGCGCCGGTCTATTCGTGTTTCCGCATGGCATCCATGTGGATCGCGACGGCAATGTATGGGTTACCGATGCGCAGGGCCGGGACGGTAAGGGCCATCAGGTCTTCAAGTTCAGCCCCGAGGGCAAGGTGCTGATGACCCTTGGCAAGGCCGGCGTGGCGGGCAACGGGCCTGATACTTTCAACGCACCTTCATCGGTCCTGGTCGCTCCCAATGGAGATATCTTCGTTGGCGACGGCCACGGCGGCAATACCAATTCCCGCATCGTGAAATTCGCCAAGGACGGCAAGTTCATCAAGACCTGGGGCAAAAAGGGCACCGCGCCGGGCGAATTCGACACCCCGCATGCGCTGGCGATGGATTCGCGCGGCCGTCTGTTCGTCGGCGATCGCAACAATAACCGCATCCAGATATTCGACCAGGACGGCAAATTCATCGACCAATGGGCGCAGTTCAGCCGGCCGAGCGGGGTCTATATCGACAGCAACGATGTCATCTATGTTGCCAACTCCGAGTCGGAATCGGTGTCGAAGAATCATGACGGTTGGAAGCGCGGCATCCGGGTCGGCAAGGCCACCGACGGATCGGTTACGTCCTTCATTCCGGATCCGGCCGCGAAGGCGACCGGATCGAGCGCGGCCGAGGGCGTGACGGCCGACGCCATGGGCAATATTTTCGGCGCCGAAGTCGGGCCGAAGCGGCTGATGCGCTATGTGAGGAATTGAGGGCGGACTGTTGCATTCCGTGGCTTGGCTGAAGCCCGCTAACCCGCTCTGTGCTCGTATTCGCGGGAGGGTAAAGGCCGGCAATAATGTCATGCCGGCGTCTCCCGCGTGTGCTAGACGATGCCGAACCCAGGAGGAAACGATGATCGGCAGTTCCGCCGCTTTTATTCGCTCAACCGCCGTCGCCGCAGCGACGGCCGCCCTGCTCGCAACCTGCTTCGGCGCTGCACCGGTGTCGGCGCAGGCCACGGCCCCGAACTACGCGGCCCTGCTCGCCGCGCCCGATCGCAGCGACGCCGATCGCGAGGCCGACAAGCGCCGCGACCCGCTACCGTTTCTGGCCTTCGCGGGCTTGCGCCCGGGCATGAAGGTGCTCGATATGGGGGCGGGTGGCGGCTACAGCACCGAACTGGTGGCGCGCGCCGTGGCGCCGGGGGGCACCGCGTATGGTCAAAATCCGCCGGATTTCTTCGAAGGCGCCAGAAAAGCCTTCGCGGCACGGCAGCAAAAACCGGCCATGAAAAACGCCGTGAGTCTGGTGCGGCCGTACGACGATCCGGTGCCGGCGGACGTGCGCGATCTCGATGCGGTGACGTTCTTGTTCTTCTATCACGACACCACCTATCTGCCGGTCGATCGCGCCGCGATGAACCGCAAATTGTTCGCCGCCCTCAAGCCCGGCGGACTGCTGGTGATCGCCGATCATGCCGCCAAGGCCGGCGCCGACATCGAGGTGGGCAAGTCGCTCCACCGCATCGATGAAGCGGTGCTGCGCCGCGAAGTCGAGGCCGCCGGTTTCAAGCTGGTCGCCGAAGGGGCATTTTGGCGCAACCCGCAAGACCCGCGCGACTTCGGCACGCAGCGTCCGACCGGTCCGGTGGACAATTTCGTGTTGAAGTTCCAAAAGCCGCTTTAGAGCTGCTAGCCGAGGGGCTCCTTCCACCGAGGGCCCCTCACTGTCGCGCCGCGCGCGGTTGACTTCTCTCTTTAGAGGAGAGGTAAAAAGCGCGCGCGGGCCATTGAGTGCATGGGCGAGCCGACGAGGGGGAGGAACTCCCCGCCGGCATTTTTCGCGTGGGCACAGTGCCCCTACGAACGTATATGACATGTCAAGTCGGCCTGGACCGTCTGGACCGTCGGGAGGCCGTTGGCGGGAAGCCCCACGATTGGGGGCAGCCGCATTCTGCCGTTTGCAAAAAAGCTTGCCTTACCGTCAGGTGAAGACGGGAAGGAGATGTGACGGGGAGCCAAAGGCGCCCTGCCGCATTTCATACACCGTGGGCAAGTCCGCTTGGACGGCTATCACGACGCCGATGCACAATCCCTATATAATGGCTCCGCATGAGCGAACGATCCGCCGCATCAACCATTGAGCGCAACCCCATGAGTGCACCCCCATGAGCGCGCCCCCCTCCAACCAGCCGCGCCGCACCCTGCTTCTCACCGGAGCCAGCCGTGGCATCGGCCATGCCACCGTCAAGCGTTTCTCCGCCGCCGGCTGGCGCGTCATCACCTGCTCCCGCCATCCGTTCCCGGAGAACTGTCCGTGGGCCATGGGGCCGGAGGATCACATCCAGGTCGATCTCGCCGATGCGGAAGATACCGTGCTCGCCATCAAGGAGATCAAGCAGCGCCTCGGCGGCGAGTTGCACGCGCTCGTCAACAATGCCGGCATCTCGCCCAAGGGCGACGGCGGCAGCCGCATGGGCACAATGGATACCACCTATGCGGTCTGGCAACAGGTGTTCCAGGTGAATTTCTTTGCCCCCATCCTGCTGGCGCGCGGCCTGGTGGAAGAGCTGGAGGTTGCCAAGGGCTCCGTCGTCAACGTCACCTCGATTGCCGGCTCCCACGTCCACCCGTTCGCGGGCTCCGCCTACGCGACCTCCAAAGCCGCGCTCGCCTCCCTTACCCGCGAAATGGCGTGCGACTTCGGCCCGCGCGGCATCCGGGTCAACGCCATCGCGCCGGGTGAGATCGACACCGCCATCCTCTCCCCAGGTACCGACAAGATCGTCGAACAAATCCCGTTGCGCCGGCTCGGCACCACCGACGAGGTGGCGAAGATCATCTACGTGCTGTGCACCGAGATGTCGTCCTACGTGAACGGGGCGGAGATTCAGATCAATGGTGGGCAGTACGTGTGAGGGGGCCCGGCGAGACCTCCATAGGTCTCGTCGGATGATGTTGAGCAAAAGCGAAACCCATCGGCGGACCTGCCGCCCAGGCCGATGGATTTACCCGGCGCACGATCGCCTCCATTTACTACGGAAACGATCGACCTTCGCGCCCGCGTAAGCCGCTATAGTACGCCCGCGAATCGGGAGCCGACACTCATGGGCACGACGGCCGACAAGATTGCGGCTAAAATCGCATCTCAGCTCAAACCCAATGTCTTCGGTTTGATGCACCAGGGCGCCGCGCAGGCGATCGTCCGCGATTCTCGGCTCGATGCGGATCGGGTGAGGAAACTGACGGCGAAAGGGCACGATCCCTGCCATGCGATTTATACCTCGGCGCAGAACTTCGCGTCCGTGGTCGGGGAACAGCTTTCGGGCCTGACGGAGACGCGGCCGTTCGTCAAAATCGTCGGCGATGCCGAGGATGAATATCAGCCCAGCGGGCCGCCGATAAGCCCGCTGTCAACAAGTTATTTTACCATGTGGGCGCTGTTCGATGTCCTATTCGGCTCGAGTCATGAAACCATCGGAACATGTATTCTGCGGATCGCGCAAGTCATCGAAATACCGCCCGCGCTTCGGGACGCTATCGGTCATATGCAGCGATCCAGCATGGGCGTCTATGTGCATTGTGGTACTGAAGGCCGTTTTGTCCGGCTGCGCGCGCTCAACTCGGAAGAGCAGCGACCCTGCCTGGTGACCAGTGGTTATGTGGGCCGGCCAGGAGAACTGTGGTATGTTCGCGTTTTGCCGCCCGTCGGCCCACAGTTCGACTACCACATCGTCTTCAACTCGCCCTACATTCTCGTCGGCATCACTGAACGCATGTTTGCGGACTATCTTGCCAGGGCAATCCTGCGGCTCAATTCGCAAAAACTCCCCGTTGATATGGACGCATCCGCCTATATCATGAAGCATGGTCCAAGTCCGAACCACTGGAACGAATATATTTTCTGCGCCTATAAGGGATACCAGCATGATGCCATATTCCTGACTGGAATACCGGACATCAAGGCAAGTCTGCCGCATGGCCAGAGCATGCGTACGAAAGCGTAGTGAAGGTGCTGCTGCATCGCCTTGCGCCTCGCGGCCAGGATGATTGCCGGCAGCGAGGTGGCCGGTAAAGCGTAAAAGACTTATCGCAATGCACTGACGGTTTCTGCGCACCGCAGCTGATTATCTCAGAGCCATCAATAGCGTGAAGATGCCCTGCCGCCGGCGGCGGGCGTGGAGGATCAACGCGCTGCGAGAGACTGGATGCAGCGGCGGGTTGCCGCTAGTTCGGCCTCGTAATAGGCGGCGTCGGCCAGCAACAGCGGATTGTGCGCCGCCTTGACCCGCGTCTGTTCGACCAATCGGATCAGTTGCTCGATACGTAGCGCCTCTTCGGAGGCCGGACGCGAACAGGCCAAGGCCGGAAAGCTGTTACGCAGCGGTACGGGCGGATACAGATCCTGCGCGCTGCCGATCGATGACACGACCGGTAGCGTCAGCACGCCGAGAACGACCAAGATCGCAGAGCCCAGGATCGGACGAATGCGAGACGCGGCCATGACAAACTCCCAAAAATTCCACCACCCGAATGCGGATTCGTCGCCGCGACGACAGAAAAGGTTCAGCATGGTTAAAAATAAATAAATACCCCGCTCGCTGACGGCAGGAGTGCCATAAATCCTTCGGACGAGGCAGATCCGAGCTGGATTTCCGTTGAAAATGGTCTTTTAATACCACGTTTCGGCTGGAAACGTACTGCGAAGGTGTTTGGAAGGTACCCCTTGCCGGAGCAGGGAAATCAGAGTGATTCGGCTGTTACGGTACCAATATAGTGCTCAGAAACCCGGGCGGTGAAAATGAGGTGATCGGCACTCCATAAAAATAGTAGAATCGCCGGTGCAGAGACGCGCACCTGCGCGGCTGTATGTCTCCGTACCGGCTTCGATCAGCTTCGTCTCGCCGCGCGCCGGCGCCCGAACGAGGCACCGGCACGGCAACTTGGGTCCCCGTTTATCGCACCTGCTAAATCGCCGACAAAATCCACGGCGCCCCGGGCACGCGGCGGAATGTCCAGGCCTCGACCACTTCCTGCGGCCCACCTTCGATCACGCGCCCGCTGGCGCGGTCCACCATGATGTCGTTAAGCGAGAACCGCATCGCAACGGTTGCGTATTCGCTTCCACCCTCGCGCCAGGCTTCCGCGAGGTCGCCCTGCAGGAGTTTGACGTTGGAAACGCGGTTGACCACGCCGCGGCTGGCGTTTTGTGCCAGGTCTTCGGAGAAATACGACACCATTTCGGGCGTCGCATGGGCGCGAAGCGCGGCGATGTCCTCGCGGCTATAGGCGTCCTGGATGTCGGCGAGCACCCGCTCGAAGGCATCGTAGTCCGCCCCGGTGATGCCGACATCATCGCTGCGCTTTACAGCGCCGCTGCCGCCGCCCAATCCCATTCCGGCAAGCGGCCCGGCCTGCGCGCTGTCGCGATAGAGCGGACCCGCATAGGCCGGCTCATTGCGGCGCTGGAACCACCGCCACACGAACATCGCAACGAGGGCCACCAAGCCGAGCTGGAAGATCAGGCCCAGAAACGACACCAAGCCCCCGAGCCCTCCCATAAAGCCATGGCCGAACAACAAACCGAACAGGCCGGCGCCGAGGAAGCCGCCTGCGAGTCCGCGCCAAAATCCGGATCGACCGAACAAACCGCCCGTCGGCGGTGCAAGGTTCGGCCGCGGCGCGCCGAGGCTGGGCTGGGTGATGGTGCGCTGCAGCGGTCCGGCCGACGGCATCGTTGAGGTGGACGGCGTGGGCGCGAAAGTGCGTGAGCCGCGGCTGCCCGAACTCAAGCCGCTGCCGATGCGAGCATCGGCGCCGGAGCCGAGAAACGCGAGCGTGGCCAGGACCATCATCGCGGCCGTCACGGCCCGAAAAACTGTGCGGAACATCAAAGTCCTCCCGATCGCGGCCATGCTCCCGCTGGAGCGAATGTCCGGCCGCGCGAAACACCGCACATATTGGTATGTTGAGGGGGCTTGGGAAGGGGTGGCGCATGATGTCGCAGGAAGGGTCGTGCCCGGAGGCTTCGGCAGCAACATTTTGGCGGCAATGTTGCGCGGCACCGCTGAACGGGTAAAGATGCCAACCGATTTTTCCGCGAGGAACCGAGCCGTCCGATGTCGAACGCCCCCAGGACTTTCAATTGCGAGCGTGGTGCTTGTAAGACAAGGTGGCAGCGTACGGTTGCCGCAGGGCAAGGTGTCGCCATAGCGGCTCTCGTGGCCGGCCTCGCGGCCGACGCCTTGGCGCAGGAGTTGGCACCCGGCAACGCCGCAATCCCTGCGTTAGCCTCGGCGCAGTTCGCTTGGCTGGCACTCGGGGTCGATTGGCTCGATCCGCCGCCGGGACTGGGACGCGGACCGATCCGGCCAGACCCCGCCTATCCGTACCATGGCAACCGGGATGGTCCGGGGCAGGTGACACCGCATATCGGCAATGTCAAAGACCCGGTGCTCAAGCCCTGGGCGGCGAAGCAGATGCAGGATTCCAACGATGAGGTGCTGTCCGGGGTGCGCGGCCTTCCGTTCTCGGCTCAGTTGACTTGCTATCCCGGCGGCGTCCCGGAGCAATTGCTGACGCCGGCGCAGCCGTTCTATTTCATCCAGACCCCGAAGGAAGTGTGGATGATTTGGGAAAGCGACCACATGGTGCGTCGGATTACTTGACCGAACAGCATGCCGAGGTCGTGACGCCGTCATGGTTCGGCGAATCGATCGGACGCTACGAGAACGGCGAACTGGTCGTCGACACCGTCGGGCTGTCGACCCGCAACAGCTATCTCGATTGGTTTCGCACGCCCCATAGCGAGAAGCTGCATGTGGTCGAGCGCTACAAGGTCTCGGCCGATGGTGGCATGCTCGACGTGATGGTCAAGGTCGATGATCCGGACACCTTCAACGAACCGCTTTACATGGCGCGGCGCTGGCGCAAGGTGCCCAACGCGCGATTGGAGATGGTCTGCGCCGAAAACAACGGCGATCATTTCGGCAGAAACTTGTTCCCGATCCCGCAGGCGGAAACGCCGGATTTTTGAACATCTGCGTGCCGGCTAAAATCGCATCGGCACACCCAGTGTGCGTCCGGTATGCGTTTTAGTACCGTCTTGCAGCCGTCCCCACATAGGATGACGCGGGCGTCCCCCGGCCATACCGCGCCGCCGCCCGGGCGGCGGCGACCTCGCCTGGGATCGCGGCGGGCTGGCAGATGACGCGGCCGCTGGCGTGGCGCATCAGGTCCATGTGGATATGGTCCTCATGATAGGCGTTGGAGCCGGGCGCCAAAACCGTGGTGAAGCGGTCGCATGCCGCGCCCTGCACGTCATGCAAAAAGCCCTGTTCTTCCGGCGTGCCGTGCCAGCCATCCTTGACGGTGATTTTATGCCCATCGGCAAGCGTGAAAGCGGCCATGTCGAGTGCGTTGCCGAAGGCGTGTTCGGAAATATTGGCGTTCGGATCACCGTTCATACCGCGGCACGAATAGGACGATATCTGCCGCAATTCCACGACCGGCTGGCCGAACCACCGCACTGCCGCCGGCTGCACCGCTTCGCTGACAAAAAGATTGAGCGCCGAAACGATCGGGCAGGCGAGCGTCGCGGCCGGCGTCACTGCCGCTGGGGCGATCGTCAACGCCGCGGGATCGGGCCGGCCGAATTGCACCGGGCCGGGGGGCGCCGCCGGCGCGGGGCGAAGTCCGGGGTAAACGTCGGGCGGGCTCGCCCTGTCCACGCCGTAGGGCGCTGAGGGAGTGGGCACAGGGGTATAATCCGGCGCGATCGGGGCCGCACCGGCCACGGCGCCAGGCGGGCGCAAAGGTTCGGCGGCGAAACCCGGGATTGCAGGCGCGCCAAGGGCGGCCACCCGAAGAGGGTAGTCGGCGCCACACATGCCGGGACCATTGATGGCCTGGATGATTGCGACCGACGGCCCTTCCTTGACGGCGCCGGACTTGAGGCAAGCAACCTCCGCCTCGCGCCGCCATGGCTCGCGCTCGGCGAACCACATGCGGGCGCAGCCGGCAAGCACCAACAGCAAAAGGGGGCCGGCAAAGGACCAACGAAGGCTGAGCGTCATGACCCCACTCTTGAGTGGAGTTCGCTAACGATCGATCAACGATCGTTGGTAGGGCAGCCGCGCGGCCGGATTGCAGAACCGATGGTTAACAGAACGGTAATTCCGGCGGCGCGCGCTGCCGTCGCGGACCAATCGGATTCCGCCGAGATTGCAGCCGGAATATCTATCGTTGCGCGGACACGCCTGCCGCACAAATCGCATCGGTGCCTACAGGCCAAGCTTTGCCTTGAGGAGGTCGCTCGCGGTTTGCGGATTCACCTTGCCGCCCGACAACTTCATTACCTGGCCGACGAACCACCCCAGCATCGCGGGCTTCGCCCGTACTTGCTGCGCCTTGTCGGGGTTCTGCGCCACGATATCGTCCACCAGCTTGGCGATTGCCGATGCGTCGGTGACCTGCGTCATGCCGCGCGCCGCCACGATGTCCCGCGGATCGCCGCCCTCGACCCAGACGATTTCGAAAAGCTCCTTGGCGATCTTGCCGGAAATGGTGCCGTCGCCGATCAGATCGAGGATGCCGCCGAGTTGCGCCGCCGATACCGGCGATGCCGCAATCGCGAGGCCTTCCTTGTTCAATCGTCCGAACAGTTCATTGAGCACCCAATTGGCGGTAAGCTTGGCATCGCGGTCGCCGCCATCGGGACGCCGCACCACGGCCTCGAAGAAATCGGCGCTCTCGGCCTCGGCCACCAGGACGCCGGCATCGTAATCGGCGAGCCCGAAATCCCCAATATACCGCGCCTTGCGGTCGTCCGGCAGTTCCGGCAGGCTGTCGCGCAGCTGCGCCACATAGGCCTCGGACAGTTCCAGCGGCAGCAAGTCGGGGTCCGGGAAATACCGGTAGTCGTGCGCCTCCTCCTTGCTGCGCATGGAGCGGGTTTCGTTGCGGGCGGGATCGTAGAGCCGGGTCTCCTGCTCGATGGTGCCGCCATCCTCGATAATTTCGATCTGGCGGCGGGCCTCGCAGTCCACCGCCTGGCCGACGAAGCGGATCGAATTGACGTTCTTGATTTCGCAGCGAGTTCCGAGCGCGTCGCCGGGCCGCCGCACCGAGACGTTGACGTCGGCGCGCAGATTGCCCTTCTCCATGTCGCCGTCGCAGGTGCCGAGTGCGCGAAGAATGGCGCGCAGCTTGGTGAGAAACGCCTTGGCCTCCTCGGCGGAGCGCAGGTCCGGCTTCGACACGATCTCCATCAGGGCGACGCCCGCGCGGTTGAGATCGACAAACGACATGGTGGGGTGCTGGTCGTGCAGCGATTTGCCGGCATCCTGCTCGAGATGCACCCGCTCGATGCCGACCCGGATCGTTCCGCCCGGCATGTCGACCGCGACCTCACCTTCGCCGACCACGGGCGATTTGTACTGGCTGATCTGGTAGCCCTGCGGCAGGTCCGGATAGAAATAGTTTTTGCGATCGAACACCGAGCGCAGGTTGATTTTTGCATTGAGCCCGAGCCCGGTGCGGACCGCCTGGGCGATGCATTCCTCATTGATCACCGGCAGCATGCCGGGCATCGCGGCATCGATCAGCGACACCTGCGAATTGGGTGGTGCCCCGAAGGCGGTCGCGGCGCCGGAAAATAGCTTTGAATTCGCGCTGACCTGGGCATGGATTTCCATGCCGACCACGACCTCCCAGTCGCCGGTCGCACCCTTGATGAATTTTGAAGGCGAAGCTTGGATGTTCATGGCGGACCCGTGATCATGTTCGGTGCAACGCATCGCGCCGCCCGGACGGCGGCGTCAAGAGTTAGGGGTCGCGGCCGCCGTGATCTTCGGGGTAGGGTTGCAGGGGTAGGCAATGCCACTGGGACCTGGTCACACCTGGTGGGCGGGCCCGACCGCAGCGATGCCCCTCAAACCGCCGCCATCACGGCTTTCTCGCCCGCCTCCGGCAACGCCACGATGACGAAAAACTCCTTGGGATAGAGGTAGTCTTCGCCCGACTCGTCGATAACGCGCAGAAGCCCATTTCTTTCCGCCGAGGGGTCCGGAAGCGCGACATAAATTTTGCGCTTCTCCAGCGATGCCGGGTACCCCTCATTATCGACGCAGACAACCAGTCGTTGCGATTGCGGCATGGTCTTGTCTCATCCGTCAAGGAGGTGCTTGATCTTGAATTCCACGCGGCCAAATCCGCTCGCTCCGTACCAGTGTATCTCCGCAAGGTGAACGCTGCCATCGCTAAGGCGAATCTGCGCGGTTCCCTTGCGCTTTCGCCACCTTCCGCGCCCGTACATCTGCGCTGACGGGCGATCTCACGAATCCCGGTTCCGGTGGCGAAGGCCTCGATATCCGAAATATTGCACAGAATCTCGAACCGCATAAAGTGACCACGTCAACAGTTGGCAATCTGCGTCTTGGGCAATGCGAAACGTGCCCACCGTCGGTCGGCTTGGGCATGACACGCGAAGGGCGTGCCATACCCATCACACACAGGTTCACGCATTTACAACCCAAACACGTACAGCACCGCCGCGTGGCGTTGCTCCTTCAGTTCCGGCGTGTTGACGTTTTTGACCCGCGCCTGCGGGCTCGGCCCCGATACGATCCCCACGTATTGGCGGCCGTTCACCGCGAAGGTCATGGGCGGCGCCGAAAAGCCGGAGCCGATGTTGATCTTCCACAGCTCGTCGAGCGTGGTGTCGTCAAAGGCCGCGAAGGTGCCGTCGGTCAGCCCCAGGAACACCAGGCCGCTGCCGGTTACCAGCGTTCCGCTGTAGTTGGCGTAGGGCAAATGCTTGGTCTTCTTCACCTCGCCGGTGAAGGGATCGATCGCGGTCAGGTCGCTTTCATAGCGATCGCCGGTGGTGACGTTGCCGCCGTTCCAGCCTTTTTCCTTGTTGTGCTTCGCGGTGTCGATCGTCACGTTGACGCAAGTGCTCAAGGCCGGGATATAGACGAGCTTGGTCCGCGGGCTGTAGGAGGACGGATAATAGTTGTTGCCGCCGAAAATCGACGGGCACACCTTTTTGGTCGGGTCGTTCGGAGTTTGGTTGGCGAGGCCGGAATAGGTCTGGATCGATTTGGTTGGGTCGTAGTTGACCGGCTTGCCGGTCTTCTGGTCGATCCCCTTGGTCCAATTCACCGCCATATAGGGCTTGGCCACGACGGTTTGGCCGTTGAAGCGGTCCATCGTGTAGAGGAACCCGTTGCGGGCCGAATGGGTGATGAGCTTGCGCGGCTGGCCGGCAATCATGCCGTCGATGAGAATATGGGTGCCGACCTCGTCGTAATCCCAAAGATCGCCGGGAGTGTATTGGAAATACCAATTCATGCCGCCGGTGTCGGGATTGTAGGATATCGCGCTGTTGGTATAGAGATTGTCGCCGGGCCGGTAGGTCGGATCGAACATCGGCACCGGATTGCCGGTGCCCCAGATGGTCTGGTTGGTGTCGGGGTCGTAGGTGCCGGTGACCCACACCGCGGCGCCGCCGGTCTGCCAGGCGTTGTTCCTGTCCTTCCAGGTTTCCGAGCCCGGCTCGCCCGGCGCCGGAATGGTGAATTTTCGCCACAGCACCGCCCCGGTCGCGGCATCGAGGCCCGCCACCCAGTCGCGCACGCCGCTGTCGCCGCCCGACGCGCCGACGATGAGCTTGTCCTTGACGGCGAGCGGCGCGCCGGTGATGCGCAGCTCCGGCTGGCCGAACGACACGTTGGTCTGCCCACACCACCTGCCCGGTCTCCTTGTCGGTGGCGATGATGCGCGCCGGCCAGCTTGCCGGCGAAATGACCAGATTGCCCCAGAACGCGGCGCCGCGGTTGTTGGCCTGGCGCTCCTGCTTGGGATCGATCTGCCAGACGATGCGGCCCACATCGCCGGAGCGGCCGTCGATCTTGAACAGCACGCCGGAGGAGTTGGTCACATAAAGGAACCCGTCCTCGACGAGCGGCGTCGCCTCGCTGTACTCGTTGCCGGTGGTGCCGCCGAGCGCCACCGCATAGACGAGCTTGAGGTTTTTCACATTGTCGCGGCCGATGCGGGTGAGCGGCGAGAAGCGCTGGCCGTCATAGCTGCGGTGGTTGGTCAGCCAGTTCTGCGGCTCGCGGTCGGGGTTGAGGAGCCGTTCCGGCGTCACGTCGGCGGCGATCGCCGGTGACGTCAGGACGGTAGCGCCGAACAACGCCGCGCGGATGCGATCGTTGCGTCGTGTCATGATGGTCCTCCGTTTGGTTTGGTTGTTCGTTGGATTTGCCGTCACCCGGCACGACTCACAGCCCGAACACGTAAAGCACGGTCGCGCTGCGCTGGTTGCTGAGTTCCTCCGTATTGCGCAGCTTTTGCGTGGCCTGCGGGCTCGGTCCCGAGGCGATGGCGATATATTGCCGGCCGTTGACCTCGAAACTGATCGGTGGCGCGCCCAGGCCCGCGCCGACATTGACCTTCCACAGTTCGTCGAGCGTCAAGTCGTCATAGGCCGCCACCGTGCCGTCCAAGAGGCCGATGAAAACCAGGCCGCCGGCGGTCGCCAGCGCTCCGGCATAATTCGGATAGCGGAAATGGATTTTCTTCTTGATTTCCAGGGTCGCGGGATCGATCGCCGTGAGATCGCTCTCATAGCGATCCTCGACCTTGAAGGAGCCGCCGGAGCGGGCAAACCAGCCCTTTTCGGTCTTCGGCCGGTCGCGGTCGTGACTCACGAATTCGCACGACGTGATCGAGGGAACGTACAGGAGTTGCGTCCTGCGGCTGTAGGCGGAGGGATAATAATTGTTGCCGCCGTTGCGGTTGGGGCAAACCTTTTTCACGTCGGTGTCGCCGGACGGCGCGCCGAGCCCCGAATACAGCTGCACATCCTTGCTGGGGTCGTAATCGAGCGGCCGGCCGGTCTTCTGGTCGATGCCGGCGGTCCAGTTCACTTCCGTGTAGGCCTTGGCGCCGACCATCGCGCCATTGTTGCGCTCCATCGTATAGACGAAGCCGTTGCGCCCCGGATGGGTGACGAGTTTGCGCGGCTGCCCATTGATGACCCGCTCGAACAGGATGTGGGTGCCGACTTCGTCATAGTCCCACATGTCGCCCGGCGTGTATTGGAAGTACCACGCCATCCGGCCGGTGTCGGGGTCCCATGACGTCACGCTGTTGGTGAACAGGTTGTCGCCCGGCCGGGCGCGCGCATCCATCATCGGCACCGGATTGCCGACGCCCCACAGGGTCTGGTGGGTGTCGGGGTCGTAGCTGCCGGTCACCCAAACCGCGCCGCCGCCGGTCCGCCAGGCGTTATTCTTGTCCTTCCAGGTTTCGCTGCCGGGTTCGCCGGGCGCCGGAATGGTGAATTTGCGCCACACCAGCTTGCCGGTCGGCGCCATCGAGCGCCGCGATCCAGTCGCGGATGCCGCGGTCGCCACCGGACGCGCCGACGATGATCTTGTCGCGGATCGGCAGCACCGCGCCGGTGATCTGCACCTGCGGCACCCCGTAGGCGACGTTGGTTTCCCACACCACCTGGCCGGTGTCTTTATTGGTGGCGATGATGCGGGCCGGCGAATTGGCCGGCGTGATGACCAGATTGCCCCACAGCGCGGCGCCGCGGTTCGCCGCCGGGGCCTGTTGCTTGGGGTCCATGCGCCACACGATCCGTCCGGCGTCGCCGGAGGTGGCGTCGATCTTGTAGAGCACGCCCCAGGAATCGGTGATGTAGAGGAAGCCGTCCTCGGCGAGCGGCGTTGCCTCGATGAATTCCCTCCCCGTTGTGCCGGCGAGCGGGACCGCATAGACGAGCTTCAAGCTTTTGATGTTATCCCGGTTGATGCGCGCGAGCGGCGAAAACCGCTGAGCATCGTAGCTGCGATGGTTCATCAGCCAGTTTTGCGGCTCCTTGTCGGGGTTGAGCAGCCGCTCCGGCGTCACGTCCGCCGCGAAGGCGGCCGGCGCCAGCAAGGCGCCGGCGAGCGCGGTGGCGCGGATTAGGGTATTGCATGTCATTGGTGGCTCCTCCCGTTGCAAATTTGGTTTGGCTGTAGCCCGTATGAGCGAAGCGACATGCGGGATGGTCGGTGCCGGGAATAGCACATCCCGGATTTCCGCTTCGCTCAAGCCGGCTGGGTTACAGCCCGAACACGTAGAGCATCGTGACGTTGCGCTGGTCCTTGAGTTCCGGCGTGTTGACGAGGCGTGAGCGCGCGGCCGGGCTCGCGCCCGAGGCGATCGCCACATATTGCTTGCCGTTGACCTCGAAGCTCATGGGCGGGGCCGAGAAACCGGCGCCGGCGTTGAACTTCCACAGCTCGGCGAGTGTGGTGTCGTCATAGGCCGCCACCGTGCCGTCGAGCAGGCCGACGAACACCAGCCCGCCCGCCGTCGTCATCGCGCCCGCGTAGTTCGGGTAGCGCAGGTGCAGGTTCTTTTTGATCTCGCCGGTGACCGGATCGAGCGCGGTCAGGTTGCTCTCGTAGCGCTCGGCGGTCTTGAAGGCGCCGCCGTTCCAGCCGCGTTCGGTGCTGTGCTTGGTCGGGTCGAGCGAGATTTCCTCGCAATTGCTCAGCGCCGGCACGTAGATGAGTTTTGTCCGCGGGCTATAGGACGACGGCCAGAAATTGTTGCCGCCGGCGTGGCCCGGGCAGGCTCGCTTGCCACCCGCGAGGGTTTGATTGGCAAGGCCCGAATAGGTTTGGATGTCCTTGTTCGGATCGTAGTCGATGGGCTTGCCGGTCTTCTGGTCGATCCCCTTGGTCCAGTTGACCTCCATATAGGGCTTGGCGCTGACCATGGCGCCGCTGGCGCGCTCCATCGTGTAGAGGAAACCGTTGCGGGCCGAATGGGTGATGAGCTTGCGCGGCTGGCCCGCGACCACGTCGTCGATGAGGATGTGGGTGCCGACCTCGTCGTAGTCCCACATGTCGCCGGGGGTGTACTGGAAGTACCAGTTCATCTTGCCGGTGTCGGGATCGAACGAGATGGCGCTGTTGGTGAACAGATTATCGCCCGGCCGGTAGGTCGGGTCGTACATCGGCACCGGGTTGCCGGTGCCCCAGATGGTCTGGTGCGTGGCGGGATCGTAGGTGCCGGTGACCCAGATGGCGCCGCCGCCGGTGCGCCAGGCATTGTTCTTGTCCTTCCAGGTCTCCGAGCCGGGCTCGCCGGGGGCCGGAACCGTGTAGGTGCGCCATAAGAGCTTGCCGCTCTCGGCATCGAGGCCGGCCATCCAGTCGCGCACGCCATTGTCGCCGCCCGCGGCGCCGACCATGATCTTGTCGCGCACCGGCAGCGGCGCCGAGGTGAGGTTGACTTCGGGCGTATCCGCGAAGGTGGTTTCCCACGCAATCCGGCCGGTATTCTTGTCGGTTGCGATGATGCGCGGCGGCCCGCCGGCTGCCGTGATGACGAAATTGCCCCACAGCGCGGCGCCGCGGTTGCGGTCCTGCTTCTCCTGGCCCGGATCCATGCGCCAGACGATGCGGCCGACATCGCCCGCGCGGGCGTCGATCTTGTAGAGCACGCCGGCCGAATTGGTGACGTAGAGGAAGCCGTCTTCGGCGAGCGGCGTTGACATCACGTATTCGTTCGCCGCCACGCCCCCGAGCGCCACCGTGTAGGCGAGCTTGAGTCCCTTCACGGTGTCCTTGTTGATGCGCGCGAGCGGCGAAAGCGCTGGCCGTCATAGGTGCGGTGATTTATCAGCCAGTTCTGCGGCTCACGGTCCGCATTGGCGAGCCGGTCCGGCGTGACCTCGGCGGCGAAGGCCGGCGCGGCGAGCAGGTGCCGGCAAGCAGAGGAGCGGCGCGGAAT
>CAWDKL010000025.1:0-97563 GCA_963802745.1 uncultured Alphaproteobacteria bacterium
TGGGCGGCAGACAGCGGCAGGCAGCCTCGGTCATTTCTGGCATCTCCAGGATCGTCCGCCACGGGTGATGACTTTGTGTAGGCCGTATCGGGAGCAGAAATCGTCTGTCTTCTTTACTGACAGGGTGTTGCCGGGTTACGCGGTCAGGCTCGGCTACGACCGTCTTGACCCGGGCCGGCACGATCGGCGTCACGCGCTCGGGCTCCACCACCACTGGCGGCGCGCGCTGGGCCTCCGCCGCCACCGGCCGCGGAGGCGGAGGCGGAGGCGCGCGCTCGGGCTCCACCGCCGGCGGCAGCGGCGCGCGGTCAGGCGCGGCTACGCGTTCGGGCTCGGCTGCGACGACGTGCGCCACCAGGCGGGTGGGTACAGGGCGGAAAGCAAAAAGCATGAGCACAAGCAGCAGCAGCGAAGACAGTGCTACCGCCGACACGACAATCCGGATCAAACCACCCATTCCCGCCAAGCGTCCGGCGATGGCGGCGGAGCGCCGGCGGCGGTGCGGAGCGGGATCGGTAGCAAAATCCCACACGTCCCGCATCGGAGCCGGTATTCCGCCCTCGCTATCGCGTGCACCGCTCCATGCGGCACTAAATACCGTTCTCTGCTGCTGTGTTCGATCAATCCCATTTTATTGGACATCTTATGTTGGATGTGGCGTTGTGGGTCACCCAGTCATCTGTTTCCCGAGGTTAAGAACAGTTTTGCCCGGTTTGGTGGGATGAGGAGGTTTAGCTGTTCCGTCTGCATGCCTGATCTACCTTTCCGATCAGCCGTCCTTCGGTTTCGGCGGGTGCCCGGATAATCCGCCAATAGGCGTAGTAGCTGCAGCCTTGACCGGAGCGAGCCGATCGCTCAGCGCAATCGTGCATCTTATCTGCGGCACGCAGGCAATCGGCAGCTTCGTATCAACTCCACTTTGTTCCGGGATAGACAACAGCGTCGTCCTAAGGCGGCCAGTTTTTTGCCTTCCTCCCGCCGCCGCTAGCCTTGTAACTGGACATTGCGGCGCTCAAATGGAATTAAGTGAACACCGAGCGGTGTAACTATAATGCATGCGACCGACAGCCTCGGCGCATTGGCCGTGTTTTTGGAGCCGTAAGCGCGGCTGGTTACCGGTACCAGCGGCAATTCGACGCCGCCGTGGGATGGTGCGCAAACTCGTCCCGAATCCGCAGTCTCGCTTTCACGCGATCGTTACAAAGGCGTTCGACAGGAAAACGAACAGCGCGCAGCCGAGCAAAACCAACAGGACAGCGAGCGCAACGTCGAGCCGCGTTCCCGGGCCGTGCCGCACATCCTGGCTGTCGATGCTTTTGGCGGTTATTAGAAACCTGATGGCGGCAATCGCCACCATGGCGGCTCCGAACAGGATCAGCGCCAGCCCGACGATGTTGCCGAATCGCTGGCCCGGCAGCGACAGCGTGCGATCGGCCAGCGACGGCGCCGCCACTTCCAGGAACACGTTGAACTTCTCCACGATGAATCCGAAGGCCATGACCGCAATGGCGGTGCGCACCCACGCCAGAAAGGTCCGCTCATTGGCAGCGTGATCGCTGAAATTTTTGATCATCTCGCGTCCGCCTTTCAAAACGCACTGCGGCGGTATTCCCGTTCCCCCTCACCGGAGTTGCGGCCCGCTGTTGCAGGCTCAGGATCGTGCCGACCGCGGGCTCGCCGTCGGCAAACGCCGAAAGCGCATTGGTGTCGAGGATCACGCACGACCTCGAACTCCTGATCGATGACGGCCTGCACCCGCGCGGTTTCCTCACGCAAATGCTTCAGCATGCCGAAACCTTGCATCCACGCGGGCGCGCCGGCGTGCCCGCGTGGTCCGACCGCGCTCGGCCGCCGTCGCCTCGGCGGTTCGAAACAGCTGATCGGGAAGTTCAAGCGTCGTTTTCATGTACCCCTATTCGCATATTTATGGGTAGCTTCAAGTCTATGGGCACAGTCTGTTGGGGCACGTCAAAATCCTGGATGTACCCACTCAGCTACCGCAAATCTCGCGACGTCGCATTCCTTACGCCGGCCTCAGCAGCACATGGCGCTTCTTGCCGAGCGAGAGCTTGATCACGCCTTCCGGCGTGACATCCCGCGCCGAGCAGCACCAGCTTCTCGTCGGTAACGGGTTCGTCGTTCACCCGAGGCCGCCGGCCTTGATCTGGCGCCGGGCCTCGCCGTTCGAGAGCGAGGGGCCAGAACGGCGGCCTTATTCGGCGGACGCGGTGGGCACGACTGAGCCCGGTCTCCAGATCCGCACGCGCGATCTCCACCGTCGGCAGCGTCTCGGCAAGCGTACCTTCCTCAAAAGTCTTGCGTGCCGTGCCGGCGGCAGCCTCCGCGTTCGCGCGGCCGTGCACCAGCGCGGTCGCCTCGGTCGCCAGCACCTTCTTGGCCTCGTTGACCTCGGCGCCGCGCAGCGCCGCGAGCTTGGCGATCTCGTCGAGCGGCAGCACGGTGAACAGTTTTAAAAACCGCACCACGTCGCCGTCCTCGGTATTGCGCCAAAATTGCCAGTAATCGTAGGGGCTCACGAGGTCGGGATTGAGCCACACGGCGCCGGCCGCGGTCTTGCCCATCTTGGCGCCCGAGGCGGTGGTGATCAGCGGCGAGGTGAGGGCGAACAGCTGGGCACTCTCGAGCCGGCGGCCGAGATCGATGCCGTTGACGATGTTGCCCCACTGGTCCGAGCCGCCCATCTGCAGCACGCAGCCGTGCCGACGGTAAAGTTCCACGAAATCATAGGCCTGCAAGACCATGTAATTGAATTCCAGGAACGACAGCTCGTGCTGGCGGTCGAGCCGCAGCTTGACGGAATCCATTGCCAGCATGCGGTTGACGGAGAAATACCGGCCGACATCGCGCAGAAAATCGATGTAGTTGAGGCCGTTGAGCCAATCGGCATTGTTGGCCATCAGCGCCTGGCCGTCACCGAACGTGAGGAACTTGCCGAACACCTCCCGGATGCCGGCAAGATTTTGCCCGATCACGTCGTCCGTCAAGAGCCGCCGGCTCTCGTCCTTGCCGGAAGGATCGCCGACCCGCGTGGTACCGCCGCCCATCAGGGCGATCGGCCGGTGGCCGGTCTGCTGCAGCCAGTACAGCAGCATGATCTGCACCAGGCTGCCAATATGCAGCGAATTGGCGGTGCAATCGAACCCGATATAGGCCGTGATCTTCTTCTCAGCCGCCAGCGCGTCGAGCACGTCCGGCTCCGACACCTGCTGGATGAAGCCGCGGCTCGACAACACGTTGAGAAAATCGGACTTGAAGGTCGAACATGGTGCGTTCTCTATTTGCGCGGCGTGGTTTATCAGGTCCGGTAGGGGAATGAAACCGCGGCACGGGGGCGCTGTTCGGGATGCAGAGGATGATGCGGGCGATCGGGCTGATGAGCGGCACGTCCCTTGACGGGATCGACGTGGCCCTGATCGAGACCGACGGCGAAACGGTGACGCAGTTCGGACCGAGCGCCACCGAGCCGTACCAGCCCGGGGAGCGCGAGGTGCTGCGCCGCGCCTTGGCGGAAGGGCGCACCCTGTCCGATCGCATCGCCCGGCCCGGGATACTTGGCGAAGCGGAACGGATGGTCACGGTGCTGCATGCGGCCGCGGTCGAGCGCTTTTTGGGTGCCAATGCCATCGCACGCGAAACCGTCGATGTCGTGGGCTTCCACGGCCAGACCGTGCTGCACCGGCCGCAGGCGCGCCTCACGGTCCAGATCGGCGACGGCGACGCGCTGGCGGGCGCACTCAATATCCCGGTCGCGTTCGATTTCCGCGCCGACGATGTGGCGGCCGGCGGCCAGGGTGCGCCGCTGGTGCCGGTGTTTCACCGCGCCATCGCGGCGACGATCGACCGCGCGCGCCCGCTCATGGTGCTCAATGTCGGCGGCGTCGCCAACATCACCTACATTACCGACGGCGCCGACCCGATCGCCAGCGATACCGGCCCCGGCAACGCGCTGATCGATGACTTCATGCGGGAGCGCACCGGCGCGGCCTATGACGACGGCGGCGACACCGCGGCGCTGGGCCGGGTGGACGAGGCATTCATCGATCGCGTGCTCGCCGACCCGTTTTTTGCCGCGCCATTGCCGAAATCGCTCGACCGCAATGCCTTCGGCTACGCCAATCTTGGGCTCGGCGAATTTTCCCTGGCCGACGGCGCCGCCACGCTGGCGGCACTCACCGCCATGGCGGTGGCGCGCATCGTGCCGCAGCTGCCGGCCCCGCCGGCCTCCGTCATCGTTGCGGGAGGCGGCGCCCGCAACCGCACCCTGATGGCGATGCTGGCGCAGCATCTCGCGCCCGCCCGGGTCGAAACCGCAACCGCGGTCGGCTGGTCGGCGGATGCGCTCGAAGCCCAGGCCTTCGCGTTCCTCGCCGTACGGACGCTGCGCGGATTGCCGCTCACCTTTCCGTCCACCACCGGCGCGCCGCGGCCGCTGCCGGGTGGTGTCGTCGCCGTTCCGTTCGGGTTGCAACGGCGGGCGGCGCGGAGTCGCTGAGCAATGCTGCACTTCGCCTACGGTTCGAATATGAGCGAGCCGCTGCTGCTGCGGCACTGCCCGACGGCGCGCCCCGAAGGCCGCGCCTATCTGCCGGGCCATCGCTTCATCATCATGGGCAGCGGCTATGCGTCGATCGTCCCGGCACCGGGCGGTGGCGTTCACGGCTTGCTTTGGCGGCTGAAGCCGCGCGATCTTGCCGCCCTCAACGCCTATGAGAACCTCGACGGTGGGCTCTACCGCAGCGTCACCATGGCGGTGGTGACAGGTCGGCGCCGGCGCGCCGCACTGGTCTATGTCGGCCGCGATCGTATGCCGGGGCGGCCGCGGCCGGGATATTTGCCGATTGTCACCCAAGCGGCGCGCATGGCAGGGTTCCCGCCGCGCTATATCCGCGATTTGGCGCGATGGGCGACGCACGCGCAGACGACCGCTCCGGCGCGGTCGATGGCACGGAGCCAAGCGCCGTGGCGGATGAGGTTTTGCAGATCAAACGGCTGACGATCCGCGGCGGCGTCCAGGGGGTCGGCTACCGGGCGTTCGTCGAACGGGAGGCCGTCCAGCTTGGTCTCACCGGCTGGGTCCGCAACCGGCGCGACGGCACCGTCGAGGCGGTGATAGCCGGTCCGGCTGCCGCCGTGGTAGCGATGATCGCGCGCTGCCAGGACGGTCCTCCGCACGCCCGGGTCCACACGGTCGCGGTCGAGCCGGCCGCGGCGATCGATCTCGCACTCGGGTCCGCCGGCGCCTTTGTGATCATCGCAACCGCGTAAGGGCGTTCCATGCTGCTGATTCCGAGCGAAGCGCGACCGAGTCCACTTCACGGCCTTGGTGTTTTTACCAAGGTGCCGGTGGCGGCCGGGGAGGTGGTTTGGCAGTTCGATCCCGGCATCGACCATCGCCATCCGGTGTCCTGGCTCGAATCCCAGCCGCCGCATGTGCACGCCTACGTGGCAACCTACGGGGTGCTGAGCTTGGACCGGGGGTCGATCTACCTAGGCGGCGACCACACCATGTTCCTCAACCATTCGCCGACGCCCAATTTGGTGCCGCGCGATGAGGTGCTGCGCAACGATGAGGGGGTGGTGGTCGCCGCCCGCGATATTGCAGCGGGCGAAGAGCTGACGATCGATTATGGTACCATCGATGGCGGCGATCGCGACAAGCTCGCGAACGGATTGCCGCTGTTCGGTGCGCGGTGACAAGCGCGTTTGACTGAGGCGCCATACCATCAATCAAATTCGCTGATAAACACACGGCGCCACCGGCGCGGCATGCGACCGCGGGGCGGTTCACTTCAAGGGTGGCCGGAGACCACATGCATTCACCGCAACCCGATACAACCCGGCCGGCACCACCGCCCGCCACGCGCTCTGCCCCTGTGTCGAGTAGGCAAGCGATTACTTGTGTGGCACTGCTCTGGCTTGCCGGCAACGGCCTGCGCATGACCATTTTGGCGGTACCGCCGTTGATCCCGCGCATCCACGACGATCTCGGCATGAGCGAAACCGAGGTCGGCATCCTGGCCGGCCTGCCGGTGATCCTGTTTGCGGTCGCGGCGGTGCCGGGCTCGCTGTTCATCGCGCGGCTGGGGGCCTTCGCGACCGTGATCGCCGGGCTGCTGATCACCGCCGCCGGGTCGGCGTTGCGTGGCGCCGCGCCGGACGTGGGCCTCTTGTATGCCGCCTCGGTGGTGACCGGTTTCGGCGTTGCGGTGATGCAGCCCGCGATGCCGCCGCTGGTGCGGGCCTGGCTACCCGACCGCATCGGCTTCGGCACCGCGGTCTACACGAATGGGCTGCTGATCGGGGAAATCATCCCCGTGGCGCTGACCCTGCCGATGGTGCTGCCGCTCGTCGGCGGCAGCTGGCGGCTCGCCTTCGTGGCCTGGGCGATCCCGTGTGTCGCGCTCGCCGTCGTCATGCTGGTGCTGGCGCCGCGCCAGTCTCCGGCGCCACGGCAAACCGCGGTGGCCGGTATTGCAGGGGGCGCAGGTCCCGCGCCGCCGCGGCGCTGGTGGCCGGATTGGCACAGCGGCACGATGTGGCGGCTCGGCCTGATGCTGGGCGGTGTGAATGCGACCTATTTTTCCACCAATGCCTTTCTGCCGGAATTCCTCACCCAAACCGGCCGGGGCGACCTGGTCGGGCCGGCCTTGGTGGCGCTCAATACCGGGCAGCTGCCGGCATCGTTCCTGCTGCTCGCCTTTGCGGGCCGATTCGAGCGCAATTTCCGCTCCTATATCGTCTGCGGGTTGCTTTGCTTCGCCGGCGTGCTGACCGTCGTGCTCGGCCAGCGGGAGCTGGTCGTCGCCGGCGCCGCGCTGGTCGGCTTCGCGGCAGCGGGCGGGCTGATCCTGATCCTCGCACTGCCGGCGCTGCTCAATGCGCCCGAGGACGTGCCGCGCGTGGCCGCCGGAATCTTCACCATCAGCTATTCCTGCGCCGTGATCGTCCCGGTGCTCAGCGGGATTGCCTGGGATCTCACCGCCATCCCGACCGTCGCCTTCGTCCCGGTCGGCACCGCGGCGCTGCTGATGGCGGTGCTGGCGCCCGCGCTCGGCATCGGTGTCCGCCGGGCGCCGGCGTGATAGGATCAAAATCCATTCCGGTTCACCGCAAGCTCAGGATCAATCCGTGACCGACACCGCCCGCATGTCCGCCGAATCCTTCCTCGCCCGCCTCGCCGAGCGCGGAATCGACTATGTGTTCGCCAATGCGGGCACCGATTTCGCCCCGATCATCGAGGCTTTGTCGCGCGGTCCCGGCTCCAATCGCGCATACCCGCGCGTCATCACGGTGCCGCATGAGAATGTCGCCGTATCGATGGCCCACGGCTATTACCGGGTTAGCGGCAAGCCTGCGGTCGTGATGGTGCACGTAACGGTCGGCACCGCCAACACCGTCTGCGCGCTGATGAATGCCGCGCGCGACAATGTGCCGGTCATTCTCGGCGCCGGTCGCACCCCGCTCACCGAGACCGGCCACCAGGCCTCGCGCAACCGCTCCATCCATTGGGGCCAGGAAATGTTCGACCAGGGCAGCCTGGTGCGCGAATTCGTCAAATGGGATTACGAACTGCGCGCCGGCCAGCCGGTCGACTCGATCGTCGATCGCGCGCTCGACATCGCCATGTCGGAGCCGCGCGGGCCGGTCTACCTCACGCTGCCGCGCGAGGTGCTGTGCGACGCCGCGGTGCCGCCGCGGCGCAATGGCGCGCGCGCCGCTCGGCGCCAGTTCCGCGGTGCCGTCGCGCGCCGCGATCGAGGAAGCGGCGGCGCTCCTCGCCAAGGCGGAGTTTCCGCTGATCCTCACCTCCTCGGCCGGCCGCACCGCGGAGGCGATGGCCGGCACTGACGGCACTCGCGGAGGATTTCGCCCTGCCGGTGGTGCAGTCGGAGGCGCGCGACGTGAGCCTCTCGACCGCGCATCCGATGTGTCTCGGCTTCGACGCTGCCGCGCATCTCGGCAAGGCCGACGTCATCGCGGTGTTCGACAGCGCGGTGCCGTGGATTCCCCGCCTGCATCCGCTGCGCCCGCACGCCAAGGTGATCTGCTTCGGACCCGATCCGCTGTTCACCCGCTATCCGTTCCGGGAATTCGAGGGCGATCTTCTGGTGACGGGGGAATCGGCCGCGGCCTTCGCGATGCTGCGCGAGGCGCTTGGCGAAGCGATGGCCGGCAAGGGTGCGGCGATCGAAGCGCGCCGCAAAGCGATGGCCGGGCTGCGCGCCGAGATGCTGGCCAAGCGCGCCAAGCTGATCGACCAAGTCAAGGACCAGACCCTGATCCACCCGCTCTATCTCGCCCACTGCCTCAACGAACTCAAGGCCAGGGACGCCATCGTCGTCAACGAACTGGGACTGCCCGTAAGCGGGCTCGATATCACCACGCCATGCAGCTATCTGGGATCGAGCCTCGCCGGCGGCCTCGGCTTCGGGCTCGGCGCCGGGCTGGGGGCAAAACTCGCCGCGCCCGAGCGCGAGGTGATCGCGGCGGTCGGCGACGGCTCGTATTATTTCGGCAATCCGCTCGCCTATCATTACGTCGGCCGCGCGGAAAAACTGCCGACGCTGACCATCATCGCCAACAACCACGCCTGGCACGCGGTGCGGCAGGCGACCCGCGACGTCTACCCCGACGGCCATGCCGCCAAGGCCAATGTGATGCCGCTGGTGGAACTCAACCCCGCTCCGGATTTCGAGATGGTGGCGCAATCCTGCGGCGGCTATGGCGAGAAGGTCACGGCGCCGGAGCAATTGATGCCGGCGCTGCGCCGCGCCTTCGAGGCCATCCGCTCCGGGACGCCTGCGCTGCTCAACGTGACCACGCAGAACCGGGGGTAAGCGAATCCCTTCCCGGCTTCGGAGAGGGTGGCCGCGCGGAAGCGCGGCCAGGTGGGGTGTTGCAAAGGCCGGGCGGGATCATTGAAGAGCGCCGTGCCGTGGAAAGGACCCCACCCCGGCCCTCCCCGAAGCCGGGGAGGGAGAAGAAGCCCCCGTGGCTTTGAAATTGCCGGCAAGCCAGGCAAGCCCCAGATGACGCGCGCACCATGATGATCCGCATCACCGACCATATCGCGATTGACGAGGACGAGCTCTCGGAAAGCTTCATCCGCGCCTCGGGCCCCGGCGGGCAGAACGTCAACAAGCTCGCGACCGCAGTCCAGCTGCGCTTCGACGTGCGTCATTCGCCCTCGCTCACCCACGAAGTGCGGGCCCGGCTTGAGCGGCTAGCCGGCCACCGGCTCACCCGCGACGGCGTGCTGATCATCACCGCCCAGCGCCATCGCACCCAGGAACGCAACCGCGCCGACGCGCTCGAACGCCTGGTCGAACTCATCCAGGCCGCCGCCGTGCGCCCGATCCGACGCGTCGCCACCAAGCCGACACTGGGCTCCAAGGTGCGCCGCCTGGAGGGCAAGAAGCGCCGCTCCGGCATCAAGGCGATGCGGGGAGGTCCGGCGGGGGAGGAGTGAGAGGGTAGACCATACGGCTCTTGACGCCATATGGTTCGTCGTGCCATGAAGAATGCGACATGAAAGCCGAATTGCTGTTTCATCAACGCATCGATTATGAGGATGGCGCGATCGTGGAAATGGTGATTTGGCGAGTTCCGTCGCCGGTTCCACCGTCCGCTCACAATCTGAAATATTCGCTTTTCTATGGCGGTCCTGGCGTCCGGGAGATTGGCTACGACAATGAGCGCGGTAAAGGCGATCATCGCCATTTCGAGGAGGTCGAGACATCCTATCATTTTACCACGATCGAGCAGTTGATGGCCGATTTCTGGGCCGATGTGCAGAGCTTACGAGGTGGCAAATGAGCGACCTGAAAATTACGGTCGGCGGTGCGCTTGAGGCCGATGCGTCAAATCGGTTCGTCGATGCCTGGCACCGGGCCGAACGCGGCGAGACGTTCCATGAGCGTCACCTCGCCTTCGAAAGCTGGGATGCCTTGGTGCGAGTCCTGACGGGCAAACGGATGGAACTGCTCCACTATGTCCGCAGAAACGAAGTCGCCAGCGTGCGCGCCTTGGCGAAGGCGCTCGGGCGCGACTACAGCAACGTTCACGCGGATGTTCAGGCGCTCGTGGCCGCGGGCCTTCTCGACGCCACCGATGGCGGGCTGCGGGCCGATTATGAAGCGATCGAAACCCGGATCGCGATTTAAAATCGGGCCGTACGGCGCAATAAGCGCAGCGCCACGCCACGCCGATCCGAAGGATGCGCACCGCGACTTTCCCCCAGACTTAAGGCCTGCGGGCGGCGCGGCGGTGCGACTTCGGTTTCTATAAGCAGGCGTCATGCCGAACCTGGAACAGGGCGGCAAAATCATTTCGCGACTGCAGAGCGAGGCATTGCGGAACGAGAAGTCGCGAGGTCTTGATCCGCTCCTGCTTCCAGCAAAAGCGCAAAGTCGAAGTCGCGTAGCGCGGCCGACCCAGCCTCCGGATCCGCGCGCAGGGCCGCATCGGAATGGGGGGACGCTGCCGCACGAACCAGCGCCGCGTAGGCCGGCCGAAGCCGGATCGGCTGTTGTGTCGGATTGGCAAACAGAAATGGCCAGAATGCCCGGCGCTCAATGACCAGCAATGCCGGGAGATGAACTTCGGTGCGCAGATCGTTTGAGAGCCGCCGGCGCGGCCTTGTATCCCAGTATTCAGGCGCGTCCTCCGGTGGCACATCGGCAAGGTAGACTGTTGCGCCTGGGGGAACGGAGGCGATAATGGCCCGAAGATCGGCGAGATCGCGCCGATGCTCCGTCCAAACTGCCGCCACCACCAGCATCCGAACCGTGAATAACATGACCACAGCGGCGGCAATTGCGCGTCCGAACCGGCGAGGCAAACGTGCCGGAGATACAGCTGCAAATATAAGAAAACCGAGCATAATGGCCACACGGGTGTCAACGAAACTTGCCCCCACGAGGTCGAACGGGAGCGCAACGTACAGGATCGCGAGCGTCGCGGCCGCCACCGCGGCTTGCGGGGCAAATCGCAACCATCCGGACGCCACCCCCAGCAATACCCCGCCATAGGCAAGGGCGGCACTGGCCATATCCAAATAAAACCAATAGTTGATGAAGGGACTCGCGAATTGTACCAGCTTATCTTGCGGCGACAGCCAAATGGTTCTTGCGGGTTCGTGATGCAGATCCGATAGCAGCCACAAAAAAAACGGCCCAGCCGAAACTACAATTAACGATAGGGTGCCCATGACGACGGCCTTCCGCTTCCACATCGCGTAGACCTCGGCGCTGCCGATCAGCACGAGAAAGAATACCAGCCCCATCAGGTGGCAGAAGAACAACACCATAGAAGCCACCGCCGATAACAAAACCGTCGCGAGCGGCCGGCTCTCGCGCCAGGTTAGCCATCCGGCGGCAAACAGCATCGCCAGGCCGCATCCAATTTGCCAGTTGAGATTGCCCATCAAGAACGTAGCGTTATACGCGACGAGACCGGACGCAAATGGCCAAAACGCGTTTCGTCTGAATAGTGCGCGATGCAGGGTCACCACGCCCGCAAGATTCAACAACAAGGTGCCGCCTAACAGCATGCGTCCAACGATGTGGACCGGAAGCACGTGCAGCAAGGGTGGGCCGATGAGGTCGATCGCCAAATCCGGAGTAACCGCCCAGTGCGGCGTAAAGATGCGCCCCAGTTCCGGGTCGCCGGGACCCGCCGCAAGCAATACCAGACGGGCGAGATGGTTCGGATAGTCCAGAATTGGCGGTACGTCGGCGATCGACAACGGAATGAGCAGGGCTACGGACAGCACCAAAAGCGTTACCCACCAGGAACTAAATTTAAATATGTCATCCGCGATGGTTTTGGTGATGTTGTGCATCGCAATCATGTGTATTTTCGCGTGCGAATCAGGAACCGATGAAAATCAGAACCGCGATTCGAGACCATCGGGGCAACGGCTTTGGAGGCCAAAGCGCCGCCCGTGCGTGTAAATCGCGCAGATCCAGATCGCCATCACCCCGCATTGATATGCGCGGCCCTGATAACCCGCTCCCAGGTCGCCAGCTCCACCTTGATGCGCTCGCCAAATTCCTCGGGCGTGCTGCCGGCGATATCGTTGCCGAGCGTCGCCTGCTGCTGCCGCATTTCCGGAGTTCGACAGGCTTTTGACGATCTCGTGATTGAGCACCGCGATAATGTCCTTCGGCGTGCCGGCCGGGACCACGAAACCCACAAAACTGTCGCCTTCGATCGCCGGCAAGCCGGCCTCCGTGATGGTGGCAACCTCCGGCAGGATCGCGGTGCGCTTCCGGCTCGATACCGCGAGCGCGCGCAACTTGCCGTCGCGAATGAGCGGCACCGCGGCCGTCGGCGAACTGAAGCCCAGAGCGGTGTGGCCGGCGACGACCGCGGCCATCGACGGTGCCCCGCCGCCGAACGGCACGTGGACGAGGTCAAGGTTGAGCGACAGCCGAAACTGCTCGCCGGCCAGATGCGACGTGGTGCCGGTGCCGGCGGAGGCATAGCTATATTTGCCCGGACTGGCGCGGATCAGCGCGACCAGTTCGCCGACCGTTGCAACCGGCAATGACGGCGTGACGGCCAGCACTGTCGTCGAGGTGACGGCGAGCGAAACGGGGTCGAAATCATTCACCGGGTGATAGGGGATGCGGGGGAACAGGAACGGATTGGTCACCATGGAACTATACGCGGTGAGCACCGTGTAGCCGTCCGGGGCGGCACGGGCGGCCTGGCCCATGCCGACATTGCCGGAGCCGCCGACGATGTTCTCCACGTAGAACTGCCGCCCGAGCTGCTCGCCGACCTTTCCGGTGATGACGCGCGCCGAGACGTCCGTCACGCCGCCGGGGCTGAAAGGAACGATCACCCGAACCGGCCGCGCCGGATAGGCTTGCGCGGCAGCGCGCCGCGCCAGCATCGGCGCTAGGGCGGCGGCGCCGGCGAGGGACAGGACATGGCGGCGCGGCAATGCAATCACGGTCGTTCTCCGCTTCTGCGCGACCGCGTGATCCGGCTTCGGATGTTGGCGATCTTCGCCACCTTATCCCATTTTTCAATTTCAAGCACCGAACGGCTGTTGCACGCACGAGCGGCTGTTCCCAACGTTGCCCAATAGTCGCGCATTCGAATTTCCGGGCGGCGGCTTTGCTGCTTGGCCGTGCTGGTGCTTGCAGACGCCGACCGTTCACGCCCCGCCGAGCAGGCAGCAGCCACAAGCCAAGTCGGTCTCGCGCGGTGACCTGGACCACCTTTCGGCAGCCCATAATGGTTTTTTCCGAGCCGCCGAGGCCGGGTGCCGGACCGCGTGTCAAACCGCGGGATTTTTCGAAAACGAAACCGTGGCAGGTCTGCAACAACGCGCGATAAAACACCGTCCTTCGAGGATCGGCCACCCTTGCGCATTGATTGTAGCGTGCCGCTTCGCTTAGCCTGGTGAAGCGCTTGGCGAAAGGGTCGCCGGTCAGCTTACCCTACCGGGTTGGGAGAGATCATGGGCCGGCTTCTGACCATCGGAATCGGGTTGTTCTCTGCCGTTGGCATATTGGGGCCGGCTATCGCCGCTCCGGATTCGCCGTCGTCGCCTTCACCGGCGCCGTCGTCTTCGCAGCCACCGAAGCGCTCGGCCGCGCAACATCCGGCCCCGCAGCCGCCACAATCCCCCAACTGGTCCGGAGCTCAGTTCGGCGGTTCCAACGGGATAAGCTCTGTGAACAACAATTTCGCCGAACCGGGTGCCTACATTTGCGCGGGGAGACGCGGCGAATCCTCGAACCCCGGCGTCCTCGGCGTCAGTTGTTTTGAAACGCCGTTCTCATTTAGCGGACATTCGCTGAGCTACACCGTCGGCCCCTTTATCGGATACCGTTGGCAATTGGGCAGCTATGTCGCCGGTGTCGAAGCCGATTGGTCGTGGAAGAAAGCGACGACATCCTCCAGCGCGTTCGTCGCATCGGCAATTGCCGGACCTAACGCCGAGAGCTACAACAGCACGCGTTCCGACAGCAAGACCGGTTCGGTTACGCAAAACTGGGATAGCGCCTTTCGCGTACGCTACGGCTACCTCGTCACGCCATGGACCTTGGTCTATGCCACCGGCGGCGTGGCGCTCGGAAATATCAGCGGGGCGTTTACCTTCAATGGCGTCATTCTTCCCGCCGGTTTCGGGCTCGGTACCGCAACCTCCGATGCAACCTGGTCCGATACGCGGCTCGGCGGAACGGTCGGCGGTGGTGTCGAAACCGAAATCTGGTCGGGATGGAAGCTTCGAATCGAATACCGGTATACGAATTATGGCAGCTATACCAAGAGCGTTCCTGTGATTACGGATTGCCATACCTGCGGTTCTCCATCGACGAGTGCGAGCATCGATGTTCACGAATCGTTCCAAACGGTTCGTATCGGATTGGGGTTTGACTTCTGATTGAAGGCGGTGCGACGGCGGCCGTCACACTATACCGGCGGAGTGGGATAGACCCTATCGCGTTAGCGTCGGGCGCCTTCGCCGACCACCACAAATGGGCCCCAATATGCCGGATTGGCGTTTTTCGCCACCGAGGCGTCGTTCACGTAGGCCAGCATGCTTCGCCGCAAGGTTTCGGCGCGTCCGACCGTCGGATCGGCAAAGGCCGCAAATGACATTATCATCAGACGCGTAGCCGCCTTCGTGTCCACCGCCCAATGGGACACCAGCAACGCGCGCGCACCGGCATAGAAAAACGCGCGGGCGAGGCCGGAAAGGGCTTCCGCACCGGGCCTGTCGCCGGCAATCGTATTGCACGCCGACAGCACGACCCAATCGGCGTTGAGCTTTAGCTTGGCTACATCGCTTGCGGTCAGCAGGCCGTTGTCGTCGTCGGTCGGCTGCGCCGGCAGGGAAAGTACGAGCGCGGGCTCTCCCAATCCCTTGATATCGCCCGCAACGAGTCCGTGCGTGGCGAAATAGACGATGCGGTAATCGGAAAGCCGCGCCCCCTTGACGGTCGTCACGCTTGCATCGCGTCCCACGTGGATATCGTCCGCGGACGCGCCGAGGTCCATCGCGATCGTTTTGAGTTCCACCGCGGTGTCGGGGAGCCGCTTCAGAACTTGCGCAAGCCTTGCACGATCGATGCTGTGACCAATCCAGAAATCGGCGTAAGACTGGCTTCCGGTCCCGCGGTCGTCCACCGCGCGGCGGTCGCCCGCTGCCGTCGTGCGTGCGGCCAACACCGGATCGCCGAATCCGATCATGGGCTTCGGCGCCGCTTTGCTGGGAGCAATCGATCGCAGCACCTTGAGGCTTGCGACCGACGGTTCGACGCTGACCGCTTGGCGTTTGATGAGCCAGGCGGCGTCGCGATAGAAGGCGGCCTCCTCCGTGGAGAACGCGTACCCGGCGGGCGGTGCCGGCCGCGCCGGTTTCTCCGTCACCAGCAGGTGGTATGGAAGCGCCGTCAAGGGTCCCGAAGCCACGACAAGCAGATGGCGTTTATCCTTGATGAGCGCATCGACCGGACCAAGAAGGAGATCAAAAAGCCCGTGCGCAAAGTCGAGATCGAAGCGTTCGATGGCATCGACGTCCAGGCCGCGGCGGAAGGTTGCAACCTTGGCTTGAAGTTCGTCCCGGCCGCAGGGGATTGCATGCCAGCCGAATTCCTTGGCGGTGAGGGCAAAGACATAGGTCTCCGTTTCGCCGCTCAGAAAGAATGCAAGCGCCTCGTCCGGTCCGAGCAGCTTCTGCGCCTCCTCGACTTTGACGGGCCTTGGTGTCGAGAGCGCCGCATAGTCGGGGAATGCCCTTTCCAGGCGTATCGCGTTGGCCGTCAGCTTGCTCGCGGTGTCGGCGATCTGCCGGCGAATGGTGTCCACCCGCGCTCGCTCCGGCGCGGAATCCTGTCGCGACAGCGCTTCGACCAGTGCTCGGTCGCGGTCGCGCTGAAACGCCGACAGGTCCTGGTTTTCCCGCACCAATGCGGCAAGCGCGTCGCTGCTGGCGGCGAAGCGCGGCCCCAATTGTTGCACGGCGGCGGCGGCCGACGATTGGTTTGCCCGCTGGGCGATTTCGAAGGCCTCGCGGCCGAGCGCGGGCTCGGCATCCGCCCGGGCGGCCGCCGCCAGGCTGGCGACATGCGTTATGAACGGGTTGTCACGCGGTTCTATCGCCCCTCCACCATCCGTCGATCGCCGTCCGTCCGGCGCATCCACTGCGGCATGGGCGAGCATGGCCGCGGTTGCCTGGCGCGAATACGCGACGGCATTGCCGGCATCGCCGCGAACGATACTCAACCGCGCCAGATGGTTGAGTACCCTGGCGACCTCGGGATGACCGGTGCCGCGCGCGGCCGTATTGATTTCCAGCGCACGCCGGTAAGCCTCGTCGGCCTCCGCGTAGCGGTGCTGGTGCTCGTAAAGGCGGCCCTCGCTGATCAGCACCGTCGCAATGAAGCGATGGTCGGGCCCGAATGCTTCGGTCAAGACCGCGATTGCCCGGTCGAACTGCTTCGCCGCTTCCCGGTAGCGTTGCTGTCCGTCATACGCCGCGCCAAGCTTGCGCAGCACCTTTGCGATATCGGGATTTTCCGGGCGCGCCTTTTCCATGATGGCAAGCGCCCGTTGCGAATAGGTTTCGATGTCCTTGTAGCGGTCCTGAGCCTCATAGATCGCAGCGAGATTGTTGAGTACGGTCGCGACCTCGGCATGTTCCGGGCCGAACACTGCCTCCCGGATGCCGAGCGCACGCTTGTAAAGTAACTCCGCTTCTGCCAGCCGGTCCTCGTCCACGTACACGCTGGCCAGATTGAGCAGCGCCGTGGCAACGTAGGGATGCTTCGGGCCAAGCGTCCTGTCCCAAATTGCGATGACGCGCCGATACAGCGCCTCGGCCTGGGCATAACGGCCGCGGCGCTCATCGACATGGGCAAGATTGTTGAGGGTTGCGGCGACGTCGGGATGGTCTGGTCCGAGCGCCCGCTCGCGGATCGCAAGCGCCCGTTTGCCGGCCGCCTCCACTTCGGCGAACCGGCTTTGATCCTCATAGACCTTGGTGAGATTATTGAGGATGAGGGCCACCGGGAGGCTGTCCGGACCGGCGGTCTTCTCGGCCATGTCGAGCGCCCGTTTGTACTGCGCCTCGGCATCGTCATAGCGGGCCAAGTTCTTGTAGGCATTTGCGAGGTCGCCCATGAGCGCCGCCACCCTGATGTCGTTCGGCCCCAGCGCTTCCATTGCGATATCGAGTGCTTCTTTATACAGTTTCTCCGCCTCGCCATGGCGCCCTTGCAACATATACACGGTGGCGAGGTTTGCGAGCACCTGCCCCAAGCCGGGATCGATCGGTGGAACGTTTTCGCGGAGGGCCGCCAGCACCTGCTCGAACATGGCGGCCGCGTCGCCATAATGGCCCAGCGCCTGATGGGCGCGGGCTAGGTCGTTAAGCGCCAAATTGTAAGCGATATTATCGGTACCGCGGCGCCGCGCCACCGCCTCGGTCGTTTCTGCTTCGGCCAAAGCAGCCAAGAAATTGCCGGCCTCATAAAGGCGCTGAAAACGCGCCTGCGCATCCGCGATGTCGAACCGCCGCGTCATCTGAATCGCGGCCAGGAAGCCGATCGCCAGCACGGCCAAGACGGTAAAAGTAACCACCCACCTGTTTCTCATGACGTGTCTGTCTACAGTCAATCGGCGTGTATATTGGCGGCCTTTACCACCTTAGCCCATTTTTCGCCTTCGCTGCGCATGTAAGCGGCGAATTCCGCCGGCGTGCTTTGCAGCACATCGATCCCGGCGGCCGTGAGCTTGGCCACGATGCCGCTGTCGCGCACAGCCGCCACGTAGCTTGCCTGCAGCTTGGCGACGATGTCCGCGGGCGTTCCGGCCGGAGCCGCGAAGCCCTGCCAGGCCCAGGCTTCGAAGCCCGGAAAGCCGCTCGCCGCGACCGTCGGCACCTGCGGGAGGCCGGGGAATTCCGTGGCCGAGGCGACCGCGAGCGCCTTGATGCCGGGTGTCGCCAGCTGCGAACGCGCGCTGGCGAAGTCCACGAACATCATGCCCATCTGGCCGCCGGCCAGGTCCTGCAGGGCCGGGGCGACGCCGCGGTAAGGGACGTGGTTGAGCTTGATGCCGGCGGCACCCGCCAGCAGCTCGGTGGCGAGGTGGAACGGACTGCCGACGCCGGGACTCGCATAATCGATGGTGCCGGGCGCGCGCTTCGCGGCGGCGATGAGTTCGCTCAAGCTGGCGACCTTGAGCTTGCCGGTGTTGACCAGCAGCACGATGGCAAACCGGCCCGTGAGCGTGATCGGGGCGAAATCCCGTTGCGGATCGTAGGGGAGCTTGGCGTAGAGGCTCGTGTTGGCAGCAAAGGTGGCGGTGTCGCCGAGCAGGATCGTGTAGCCGTCGGGCGCCGCGCGGGCGACCGATTCGGCCCCGATGATGGTGGCGGCGCCCGGCCGGTTTTCCACGATGACGGGCTGCCCGAGCGAAGGCGCCATCGCGCCGCCGACCAGGCGGGCGAAATAGTCGGTGCCGCCGCCGGGCGGATATGGCACGATCAGGCGAATCGGCCGGTTCGGGAAGGTAGCCTGCGCGGAGGCCGGCGCGGCCCGGGCAGCGCTAAGCACCAGCGCTCCGGCGAGGACGCGGCGGCGGTCGAACCCGATATGACGCGTGGCGCCATCATCAGCGGCCGGTCTCATGGCGGGGCCTCCGTCGTGCGGCAACGAGGTGCGGATATTCAGCCGCTGATCCGGATATTGAGTTCCCGGGCGAGCCTTGCGTATTTGGCTGAATCATCGCGCAGCACGCGGCCGAATGCCTCCGCGCTGCCGCCGACCGGTTCAGTCGCGGTCTGCAGCATGCTGGCGCGGGTCGCGGCGTCGCCGACGGCCTTCCCCATCTCGGCATTGAGATAGGACACCACCGCGGCTGGCGTCCCGGCCGGCACGAAGGCGCCGTACCAGGATTCCAGCACCATGCCGCCGAAGCCCGCCTCTTCGAAGGTCGGCACCTCCGGCAGGCTTTGGGCGCGCGTTTTGGAGGACTGCGCCAGGAACCGCAGCACCCCGGTCCGGTAATGCGGGATCAGCGCGGTCGGCCCCAGAAACCCGACCTGCACATGGCCCGCGAGGAGATCGTTGATGGCTTGGCCGGCCCCGCGATAGGGCACGTGCTCCAGCCGGATGCCGGCCGTTTTGGCGAACCACTCGCCCAAAATGTGCTGGTTGGAGCCGACCCCGGAGGTCGCATAGCTCAGGCCCGGCCGCGCCTTGGCGGCCTTGATCAGGTCGTCCACCGATTTTGCCGCAAAGCCGTTGTGGACCGCCAGCACCAGCGTCTGCCGCGACAGCTCGATGACCGGCAGAAGATCTTTCACGTAGTCGGTGTTGACGCTGAGCACATGGGGCGCACTCGCCACATTGTCGTTGGTGACGAGCACCGAATAGCCGTCCGGCGCGCTCTTGGCGGCGGTCTCGATCCCGATCATGCCGCCGGCGCCCAGCTTGTTCTCGATATAGACCTGCTGGCCGATGGACCGCGAAAGATATTCCCCGGTGAGCCGCGCCACGAAATCGAGCCCGCCCCCCGGCGCCAGCGGCACGATGAAGCGGATCGGCCGGGCCGGATAATCGAGCGCCATGGCGAAACGGGGCAGGACGCCCGCGGCGGCGCCCGCGAGCGTGTGCATGAGAAAGCGACGGCGCGGAATTTTCATGATGTTACCCCGGCGGCGGAACGGGCTGCTCGCACCCCGGCGCCAGTTTCCCGGTTCTGCCTAAGCTCTAGAAATTCTTGTGGATCAAGCCTTTCTAGCCGCGCGATCCTCACATAAAACTTCTGCGAACACAACAGATTCTGCGCAAGATTTGCTCAAGAGGCAGCGGATCAAGGTCTCGTAGGACAAGGAATCCGGGCACGGAACGATGCCCGATAATCCGGCCTGAACACCCTGACGGAATGCTGACGCCGCGACCGACAGAATAACGGCGGTCGAGGCCCACCTCATAGCCCATGACGCGGGGGTTACTGGATGCGCCGCTTTCGCGGGGCATGGGTGCGTTTGAAGCGCTTAATTCTCGGCGTGTCCCAAGCTCGCCAACGTAACTTCCCCATCGGTAATGTAGTGGTTGACGTGTCTTGCTGCCAGGGGTTGGCCGGATTGATAGGATTGCACGTCGCCAATCACCCGATTTTTCATCAGCTCCGCGATGATATAATCTCGTTCGGTATTGGTATCGGAATCAGTTGCATGGGTGATCTGGAATGAAAGTTTTGTCAGCGAAAAACCGGTATCTCTGGTGCCGGCTCCGACCCAAAAAACGTTTTCGTCCTCCGCCGGCCGGTCGGCGTTGAGCCAAAAGCTGGCGGTCCCCAATGTTTCCTCGGCACGCGCGAAACTCAAGGCCCAAAATCGAATATGATGGCGCTTGCGCGGGCTGTTATCGATGGCTTTCTGGAAACCGATGTCTTGGCCGCGTCCGAACAAATAGAGGGTGCTGAATGGCGCGCTCGGATAGGGCGAGTTGAATACGAAGGCCCGCGCCATGCGCCACGAACTGGCGAGGCCCAACCGGTCGGCCTCGGTCCAGCCGGCGGTCGCGAAGGCGGCGCGGAGCTGGCTCAGCTTGCCCATGAGCACGATATTGACGGGGTCGCCGGGCAAGCCGTCGCCGGTAATCGTGAAGCTCGGCACACTTTTGCGCTGCAGGATTTTAAGACCCATACGAATGGCGCGCGGCAGGACGATATATGCCGCGACCCCATACGTAACCCCCACCGCCAGAATCCATGGCAGCCTGTGGTCGGCAAATCTGAAGATCACAAAAACGATCAGCCAGACCGTAAAGATGCCCAGGCCAAGGATCAGCAAGCGCTGTAAAAAGCGTATCACCAATCTCATAATCCACCCACCAAGAAACGGCCCATGTATGTCTCAGAAAGTGAGCCAAAGGGCCGGTTGGCCGGATCCAGCGTGGCTCGTTCGATCGTGCGCCGAACTGCGGCGCCAATATGATGATGGTGTCGCTTACATGCGTGCCCAGCCTGTTGGTATCGCACCACATTCCGCAGATAGTGCCGGTTCACAGCCGCCGGCGTTACTCCGGCCTGATATTGACTGCGCGGATCACCTTCCCCCATTTCTCGGTATCGTCGGCGAGCAGCTTGCCGTATTCGGCAGGGGTAAGTGCAAGCGGTGTGCCGCCGAGATCGGCAAAGCGCGCCTTCAGCTTGGCATCGGTCAGCGCGGCGTTGACCTCCCTGTTGAGCTGGTCGATGATCTCGGCCGGCGTTGCTCTTGGTGCGCACATTCCGAGCAAATCGCCTGCCTCGAAGCCAGGCAGGAATTCGCTCACGGTCGCAACGTCGGGGAGCGCCTCGGTGCGCGCCGTGGTCGTTACGGCCAGTGCGCGCAGCTTCCCGCTGCGGACATACTCGATCGATCCGGCGATCCCGGTGATGGCCGTCAGGACCTGCCCGCCCATCAGATCGGCCAATGCCGGTCCTGCACCGCGATAAGGCACGTGCAGCATATTGACACCAGCCATCATCTTGAACCATTCGCCCGCCAGATGACCGATCGAACCGGTGCCGGCCGATGCCATCGTGATCTTACGCGGATTGGCCTTGGCATAGGCGATGAGTTCGGGAACGGTTTTGGCGGGTAATGAGGGGTGAGCCAGCATGATTTGCGGTTGCCGAAACAGGCTCGCCACCGGCGCGATGTCGCGCAGAAACACGAAGCCAAGCTTGTCGTAGAGCGTCGCGTTGATGGTGCTCGACGGGCCGGCCATCAGCAGCGTATAGCCGTCGGGGGCTGCGTGCACGACCATATCGGTGGCGATATTGGTGGCGGCGCCCGGCCGATTTTCGATCACGAATGGCTGGCCCATCCGCTCCTGCAGCCATTGTCCGATGAGGCGCGCGCCGATGTCGCTGGTGCCGCCGGCCGCAAAGCCGACGATGATGCGCACCGGCCGCGACGGATAGGCCTGCGCCCTGGCGGCGAGCGACAGCGCCGGCATCGCCACGCCGCCCAGGGCGAGGCGCAGAAATCGGCGGCGGGGACGGTTCATGGCGCCTCACTCCGATGTTACAGCACACGGGGCACCAGCGCGCTGTTCAGTTCTTGATGTCCTGCAAAAACCATTCGGTCGGCAGGATGCGGCCGAGACCCTGCTCTTTCGCCCGACGATACACCACCGCGCCGACTGATGAGAACTGCAGACCCCAATTTCCGACCGGCCGGTATTGGGTGATTTGGTCAGGGCTGGTACGACCCGGCGCCTTGCCGGAAATCACATCCGCATAGAGCGGACCCGCCGATTGCGCGACGCGCTTGGGCGAGGCCTTCGGCAGCCGCTTCTGCTGTTCCGGACTGCCGCCGACAAACGCGCCGTGGCTATGGCCGATGCCTTTGCGGAACACGGCGTCTTCCGGGATCGGCAGCGCATCGACGCCCTGCCGGACCACCACATCCATGCGCGCGACCGCGTCCGGGCCGAGATCATGCGGTCCGATATTGACCACATGCATACCGGGCGCGATCCAACCGCCTTCGATCACCGGATTCATGCTGTCCGTGCAGGTCGCCAGAATGTCGGCGCCTTGGACGGCCTCGCGCGCGCTCCCGACCGGCTCGACGGCGACGTGCAAGCGGTCCGCCATCTCTTTGGCGAATGCTTCGCGGTTTGCCACGGCACGGCTGTAGACCTTGACGGTCTTGATGTTCCGCACCTCCACGAGCCCTTCCAGCACGGTGCGCGCCATCCCGCCGGAGCCGATGATCCCGACCGCATGCGCATCCTCGCGCGCCAGCAGCCGTGCGCCCACGGCCGCCGATGCGCCGACGCGCATGTGCTGGAGGTAACCGTCATTGATGATGGCAAGCGGCTCTCCGTTCTGCGTGCTGAACAGCAGCACGAGCCCGCAATAGGTGCCGGGCTGCATGCAGTATTTGCTCTCTGTCCGCGTGCCGTCCGGGCTTTCCGGCCAGCTGATGATATCCGACTTGAGTCTGCACGGCCAGAACGCCGTCGCTCGCGCCCTCGACCGAGCCCCAGCGGTAGTAACCGTCCTCGCGATCGCACGGAACGAATATGTCGGTCCGGGGACGCGAAACCGACGCGCCCGTGAGCGTGCCCGCAAAGGCGCGCTCCTGCGCTTCGATGCATTCCCGCATGGTCAGCACCTGCTTGACGACATTGTTGTCGATCAGCAGCATCGCGCGCCCTCCTCGCGGCCTGCAAGCGCGAGCATCCGGCGCACGCCGTTCCCGTCCAGCTGTTCGAAACGGCGCCCGAGCGCGATGAATTCGTCGATCGCCGGGGGCGCCAGCGACCCGGCAAGACAGTCCCGCACCTTCACGAAGTGCTCGGCTTCCGAGATCGGCTCCGCGCCCCAGGACCCGCGCGGCCGCTCGCAGCGCTCGCGGACAACCGTGCCATCGGCAAGCGCGATTGTGAGATCGACGTAACGGCCGGCGTTGTATTCGGTGGTAATGTCCGGCGTCATCGTGACGGCGATCTTGCCCAGCAGCGCCTGCATGTCGGGCCGATGCAGGCGCTCGTCCGAAAAACTCGACAGCGTCACCGCGCCGTCGAGCAATGCCGCCGCGAGGGTGTATTGCACGCTGAATTTGCCTTCCAGTCCGGACTTGGGATGCGGGCGGTCGCCGGTGCGAACCACGGGCGCCAGCATCCGGACCGTACGGATCGCATCGACCGATGGAATGCGCCGCCGCGCCGCCAGCGCGGCGGTGATGCCGTAATGGGTCGTGAACTTGCATGGAAACACTTTTAGCGCAAAGCCCGGATCGACGAGACGAAACGGCGGGCCGAAGGACAACAGCATCTCGCGGTCGAAACGGGGCGGCAGGAATATGGCGGCATAGCCGCTCGCGCTGTCGAAAGCCTCCGGGTCACCCGTGAAGCCGTTCGCCGCCAGCAGCGCGGATTCGAGACCGAGCGAGGCCGCATAGCCGCAATGGGTGGCCTTGGTCATGGTGCCGGTGTTGCTGGTGAGGCTGCCGCAGCGCGAGGTCGCGATGCCGATCGCATTGGCGAGCATCGTGGCATCGAGCTTTAGCAGATGGGAAGCCGCGACGGCGGCACCGATCGGCCCCACCATGCCGGGCGGATGAAACTTGAAATCGCGCGACTCCACGTGGCCGCAGGCAGCCCGAATCCAGCCCTGGATTTCGATGCCCTTGATGACGGCGGTCAACACCTCGCGGCCATCGGCGCCGATCAATTCCGCAAGCGCCAGCACCGGGGCGAGCGCCGGCGACAGCGCGTGCGTTGCGGGCGTCCACATCGGCTCGAAATCAAGCACATGCATGGAGGTGGCGTTGAGCAGTGCCGCCGGCACCGCGGCAAGGCGAAAACCGAAGCCCAACGCCGAACATTCCGGCTTCGATCCCTGTCCGCGCAGATAGTTGGCGAGGATTTTTGGCGCTTCCTCGATGCGGGCGCCGGCGACCGCGACCGCAATCCCGTCAAGGACGAGCTGGCGCGCCTTGGCGATGGCCGCCTCACCGACGCTGTCCGCGGTGGTCGCGACGATCTTCTCGCAGAGCCTGCGGGTCACCGTCACGGGAGCGCCGCCTCCAAGGCAGCCTGAAACATGCCGCCCCGCTGCAGCAGCGCGGCTTCGGCAGCGGAGCGAACATCCGCGATGACGTCAAAGCGGAGTTCCTCGCCGTTCGAGACGGCGCGCCATGACGCCAATGCGGCCGGCGTGCCGCGATGCCTTCGCCGATGCCCTCGAAACCAAACTCCTCGCTGCCGACAAGTCCCAGCGCCTCAACGCTTTGCTCGGGCGCGAACAACAGTGGGACCACGCCGACGCCGATCAGGTTGGAGCGATGAATCCGCTCGAACGAGCGCGCAATCACGGCGCGCACGCCGAGCAAAGCGGGCCCTTTGGCGGCCCAGTCGCGGCTGCTCCCGGCGCCAAAATTGCGCCCGCCGAGCACGATCACCGGAACATTGCGCGCACGATAGCGCACGGCGGCATCGGGGATCGTTATCAATTCGCCTTCGGGATATATTTTCGTCCACCATCCCTCGCGGCCGTCGGCCATAAGGTTGCGGATGCGCACGTTGCCGTAGGTGCCACCCATCATAACGTGATGATTTCCGCGCCGCGCCGACATAGGAGTTGAAAGCTGCAGGCTTCACGCCGGCCGACTGCAGATACTGTCCGGCGGGACTGTCGGGGGGGATTTCGCCGCCGGGCGATATATGATCGGTATTCAGGTTATCCCCGTAGACGCCGAGCACGCGCGCGCCCTCGACACGCTGTGCCGTCGCAAATCCCGCATGCTCGGTTGCAAAGAATGGCGGCTCGACGATGTAGGTCGAAGCGGCATCCCAATCGAATAACACGCCGCGCTTAGCCTCAAGCGCCTCCCAGCTCGCCTTCACCAAGGGACTTGGCTGCGCGCCACTGACGAACACGTCGGACGTGACGCTGCGGCGCACAACGGCATCCACCTCGGCATCGTCCGGCCACAGATCGCGCAGGAGGACGGGGGCGCCGTCGGCGTCGTTGGCGATCGGGTCGCGGTCGATATCGACCGTCACGCGCCCGGCCAGCGCGAAAGCGACCACCAGCGCGGGCGAGCAAAGATAATTGGCGCCCACCAGGCGGTGGATGCGCCCGTCGAAATTGCGGTTGCCCGACAGCACGGCCGCAATGGTTCGGCCGTCCTGTTCCACGGCTTTGACGGCCACGGGCTTGAGCGGCCCGGATTTACCGGCGCACGTCGTGCAGCCATAGCCCACGACGGCAAAACCGAGCGCCTCCAAGGGCGCCAGCAGTCCGGCGCGGTCGAGATAGGTCGTGACGGCACGCGAACCCGGCGCAAGCGATGTCTTGACCCACGGCGCGGATTGCAAACCGCGCGCGACCGCGGCCTTGGCGACGAGCCCGGCACGGATCATCCCGTGCGGATTGGCCGTATTGGTGCAGGAGGTGATCGCCGCGATCCCGATGGCGCCTTCGGGAAGTTCGCCGGGTGTTCGCGGTGTCGCCATGACCGTGCCTTTGTCGCGTTCGCGGAAGCTTGCCGCAACGCCGGACGTATCCTGCCGGATATGCGGCATGCCGGGTCCCGCGATGCTCCGCCGCACCGTGCCGAGGTCGAGCGCGATCACACGGTCGTAAACCGGATCCGCCGCACCGGCCGTCCGGAACAGGCCCGCGGCGCGCGCATGCGCTTCCACCAGCGCCACATGCTCGGCCGACCGGCCGGTCATCCGCAGATAGGCGATGGTCTGCGCATCGACCGGCCAGAAGCCGGTCGTCGCCCCATATTCCGGCGCCATGTTGGCAAGCGTCGCACGGTCCGGGACCGTCAGGGCGGCGGCGGCCGGACCGAAGAACTCGACGCACGCGCCGACCACCGCGGCGGCGCGCAGCTGTTCGGTCAGCGTCAACGCCACGTCGGTCATGGTGATGCCGTCCGCGAGCGCACCGTCGAGACGGACACCGACGAACTCCGGCTTCGGGAAGATGTAAGGCTGGCCCAGCACCACCGCTTCGATCTCGATCCCCCCGACCCCCCACCCCAGCACGCCCAAGAGCATTCACCATCGGGGTGTGCGAATCGCCGGCAATGGTGAAATCCGGAAATGCAACCGGCGGCGTCCGCGACCGATCGACGAGTGTGACGGCGGCGACCTGTTCCAGGTGGATTTGATGGATAATACCGGAGTTGGGTGGAAATATCGTCAAGCCATCGAACGCCTGCTCGGCCCATTTGAGAAACCGATAGCGCTCGCCGTTGCGCTCGAACTCGCGCTTGAGATTGATCGCTTCGGCGTCGGGCTGATGCCGCGGCATCGACCTGAAGGGAATGATCGACGACGAGGGTCATCGGCACCGTGGCGTCGATGCGCGCCGGAACGCCCCCCTTCCGCGCCACCGCCGAGCGCAGCGCCGCCAGGTCCATCAGCACCGGAATCCCCAGAGGAATCCGGAACGACCACGCGCGGCACCCGCAACGGCAGCGCGACCGTATCCGGCGCAACGCCGGGATCGGCGAGCGCGTGCAGAACGTCCGCGGTCACGCCCGGCTGGCCGCGATTGCGCAAAAGATTTTCCGCAAGCACCCGCGCCACATAGGGCAGCCGCGCATAGGTGTCGGCGCCGAGTGCGGCGCGCACATCATGGAAACCATAGGTTTCGCCGTTAGCTGAAAAGGACGCGTGTGTTTCGTTCATGGCGCGCAGATCACCCGTGACGGCAGTTCGGATCAATGAAAACCTTGGATTGACGCCACGGCATAGCACGTGCCGATGCTAGCGCCGGCACGGCATCGGCGCAGGGCCGCTTCGGGGACGTGTGCCGCAATTGCGGCTGGATTGGAAGTCCTCGGCGTTCGCTCGACCCGACATGCCGCAGGGCACCATTTTGCTGACCGAGCGTGGATTGTTCTGCGCGACGAGAGACGTTTCAGCGACCGCGCTTTGTGGAAAGCGGCAGGCCGATGTATTCATGTAATACGAGGAGACATAGGAGGTTTCGGTGGCGCTCTCGGTGCGCTTGAACCCGGCTCTGGAAGCGCGGGTGGATGAAGAATCAAAACGGCTGGGAATTTCCAAGAGCGAACTGGTGAAGGACGCGCTGGAGCTTCGGCTCGGGATGAAAAACCCCTACGACCTGCTGCGCCAGGTCAGAAGCGGCACGCCGGCGGGCCATGTGGACCGTTCGGAGCAAACCGGCATCGGGTTGAAGGTAAAATTGCGTGCGAAACGTGCTGATTGACGCCGGGCCACTGATCGCATTGTTCGCCGTGGACGATCGTCATCACAAGCGTGTCGATACCACGGTGGCGACCCTCGCCGGGGAGGGGCTGCGGCTGGTGACGACTTGGCCGTGTGTGGTCGAGGCCGCCTACCTGCTCGACCCGCCGCACCGGTTCGAAATGCTCCGCTGGGTCGAACTGGGCGGCGTCCAAGTCTACCCATTCGAGTTCCCACCATTTGAGCGAGATGGTCCGGTGGATGCGACGGTATATCGAGGTGGGTAAGCGGGAGATGGACTTCGCGGATGCTTCGCTCTACTGGCTCGCGGCGGAGATCGGGGTCGTGGACATCCTGACGATCGATGTGGCGGATTTCAGCCGCTATCGGCTGCCCGACGGGCGGGGGTTCAATGTGGTTTGACGGCGCCGGCCCGCGCCGGACTCCTCCCCTCTGCGCGCCCGCCAACCGCGCCGCCGCAAGGTGCATCAGCACCCTTGCGGGCACGCACAAGGGCGGTTAGCCCCAATGCTGTTCACTTAACGTGGGGGGCGCGCGTCCCCTCTCCCCGCGGCGTTCTTCACGCCGTGGGGAGAGGGCTAGGGTGAGGGGCAGGGTCGCGTCCCGACGGCGCGACATCGTCTCTCGTGGCAGCGGTGAATACAGGTGTGCCCCCGAAGTCCTGGCGGACACCTGCCCCTCACCCTAGCTCTCTCCCCATCGTGAAGAACGATGGGGAGAGAGGACGCGCGCATCCTCGGGCATGATGGGCCGTGCGGAAAACGTCAGCTCTGAATTGTCCCGGCGGCCCCGTTAAGATACAGATGTAAGCGCGTGGCCGACAAGACGTGGAAGACGTGACACGCCCGCGACTCCACGTGGATAGCCCAGCTATACCTGCGGACGATAAGCAGGACCGCCGATTTTGGAGAGGAGACGCTTGATGCAAACGAAATGCGTGAGAGGCGCACTGTTTGCGGGTGCCGCGGCCGTTCTCGCCACGGCACTCCATCTCGGTGCGATGCCCGCCGCGCGGGCGGCGGAAGCTTACCATGCGCCGCGGACCCCGGATGGCAAGGCGGACCTGAACGGTATCTGGCAGGCGCTCAACACGGCAAACTGGGACCTCCAGGAACATCCGGCGCGGACCGGTCTGGTGGTGGCGCTGGGCGCGGTCGGCGCCGAACCCGGCGGGCTTAGTGTCGTCGAGGGCGGTGTAATCCCGTATCTCCCGGAAGCGGCAGCAAAAAAGCAGGCGAATTTTGCCAACCGGCTGACCGACGATCCGGAAATCAAGTGCTATCTGCCCGGCGTCCCGCGGGCGACGTACATGCCCTATCCGTTCCAGATCGTTCAGACGTCGAAGGACATTTTGATCGCCTACGAGTATGCGGGCGCCATGCGCACGATCGAGATGGCCAAGAAGCCGGCGAATCCTGCCGACAGCTGGATGGGGCACTCGGCCGGCCATTGGGAGGGAGATACGCTGGTCGTCAACGTGACGGGCCAGAACGATCAGACTTGGTTCGACAGGGCCGGCGATTTCCACAGCGACGCGCTGCACGTGGTCGAGCGCTATACGCCGATAAGCCCGGACGCTCTCATGTATGAAGCCACCATCGAAGACCCAAAAGTGTATTCGCGGCCTTGGAAGATCAGCATGCCGCTCTATCGCCGGTTGGAAAAGAACGCCCAGCTCTCGGAATTTCGGTGCGTGCCGTTCGTCGAAGAGCTGCTTTACGGGAAATTCCGTAAGCAGGCAGCGCCGTAGGGTGTGCAAAATCGCCCTGCTCGGCGGCTAACATGGCACTGCATTTGCGGCGATTTTGCGCACGCGGTCGGCCTCTCACTTCGGTTACTCTCCGAAGTTGTAGGGTGGCAAAGGCGGCTGGTATGACTTTGAAAATGGATATCGATGTGAGTGCGCCGTGCCCACCGTGGTGCCGGTGGTGGGCACGGCGCGCTCCGCCGATGATCTTTCAGCGGCCCAAGCAGGCGCCTTTGCCCACCCTACGGAGCTACGACTTTTGCCCCTGTTACCCAAACACGTGAAAGGGAGGTTTCAGTGAAACGTCAACTTGCTACCTCAGTGGGAAGTCTTTCCGTTGTAATCGCAGCCGCGATGCTGGCGCCGGCATCCGCCGCCGAGCAGGGCGGGGCGGTGCCGCGGCTGGCGGATGGCCATCCGGACCTGCAGGGCGTGTGGGACTATCGCACCATAACGCCGATGCAGCGCCCGCTCGAACTGGGCAACAAGGCGTTTTTCGCCTCCGATGAGGAAGCCGCGGCCTGGGAAGCGAGCGAGAACCGCCGGCAGGATCGCGATGCGGAGGACGAGGGGGGCGGGGAGGCCCCTCCACCGAGTGATGCCGCGTTCGGTCCGAAAGGTGCCGTGCCTCAAGGGTGGGCCGGCGCGGGCGGCGGCGTGGCCGGGCGAGCCGCCTACAACGAGTTCTGGTGGGACCGCGGCAACAAGATCGTCGGCACGAAGCGCACGTCGCTGATCGTCGATCCGCCCAATGGCCGCTATCCCGCCATGACGCCGGAAGGACAGAAGCGAGCCGACCGCATCGCGGCGGACCGCAACGACACCAACCTGGGCCATCCCCACGCCGACTCCTATGAAGACCGGCCGCTGGCGGAGCGCTGCATCCTCGGCTTCAATTCGGGACCGCCGATGACGCCGGGCGCCTACAACAACAATGTCGAGCTGTTCCAGACTCCCGGCTATGTCGCGATCGTCAACGAGATGATCCACGATACCCGGATCGTTCCGCTCGACGGCCGTCCGCATGGGAAAGTCCCGCTCTGGCGGGGCGATTCGCGGGGCCACTGGGAAGGCGACACGCTGGTGGTCGACACCATCAACTTCAAGCGCGAGACGAGTTTCCCGAACTCCGGCCCGAACATGCACCTGGTCGAGAAATTCACCCGCGTTGACGCCGACACGCTCATGTACGAATTCACCGTCGATGATCCGACCGTGTGGACACGGCCGTTCACCGCCGTCGTTCCGATGAAGAAGAGCGACCAGCCCGTCTACGAATATGCCTGCCACGAAGGCAACTACGCCATGTCCAGCATCCTCGCCGGAGCGCGCGCCGCCGACAAGGCCGCAGCAGAGGCCAAGGCGGCGAAGTGAGGGGAGGGGAGGGCGGCGGATTTCATCCGCTCCCATTGTGCCGGAAGCAACGTTGACGCCGGTCCACGCTGGCGCGACTTTCGACGATGGATCAGAAGCATGTTCGCTTGCGGACTCTCCGCGGGAGAACGGCTTTCGCCAAGCCGCTTGCGCAAATGCGAACGGGGCATCTGGCAACGCAGCAACTCGGAACACACGTTGCGCGATGAACGCGACTACGCAGGCTATGTCGATATATTTACTTCAATCCGGTTAAACACGGACTGGTGGCGCCCGTGAGCGATTGGCCGTATTCATTATTCACCGAATGGTGCGACCGGTCTCTTCCTCATGAGCAATGACGCCCTGAACGCAGTCTGCCCCTACTACACGATGTACCCGCTCGACTTCCCGCTGCGCGTGCTCAAGAAGCACGGCAAGCGCGGCGACTGGGCGATCGATCCGTTTTGCGGGCGTGGCACCACGAACTTCGCGGCTCGGTTGCTCCAAATGCCCTCCGTGGGGATCGATAGCAGCCCGGTAGCGGCAGCGCTTGCCAAGGCAAAGCTCGCTACTGCCGAACCCGGCCAAGTCGTAGCGAGCGTGCGCTCCATGCTGGATGCCGCGAAGGAACCGGTGTCGGTTCCCAGCGGCGAATTCTGGAAGCTCGCATATCATGAGAAAACCCTCGTCCGGCTCTGCCAACTCCGCGAGGCGCTGCTCACCGAGTGTTCGACGCCGACACTCGTACTGCTGCGTGCAATCATTCTCGGCGCGCTCCACGGCCCACGGCCGAAGGGGACGCCCTCGTACTTCTCGAATTAGTCGCCGAGGACGTTTGCGCCGAAGCCGAACTACGCTGTGAGGTTCTGGACCCAACATGGCATGCGCCCCGAGGAGGTTGACGTACTGTCGATCATTCAGACGCGGGCGGAACGCTACCTCGCTGAGCCGCCGCCGGAGGTCGAGGGGATGGTACAGCTGGGAGACAGCCGAAAGGCAGATACGTTCATCCACATACCGAAGGCGCACATCGTCGTTACGTCGCCTCCCTATTTCGGTATGCGCACCTATCTGCCAGACCAGTGGCTCCGGCTTTGGTTCCTCGGCGGCCCAGACCATGTCGATTACTGGCAGCCCGAGGGGCAGCTTGCGCACTCGGGCGCCGACCACTTTGCAGCCGAGATGGGTCACGTTTGGAAGAATGTGGCTTCACATACAACGAAAGGGGCGCGCCTCATCATCCGCTACGGCGGGATTTATGATCGCAACGCCGAGCCGATGGATGTGCTGAAGAAATCGTTGGTCGGCTCCGGCTGGAAGATGGTGGCAGCCAGGGCGGCGCCCGACTCCGACGGCGGTCGCCGCCAAGTGCGGCAGTTCCAGGCAGAACCGAGGAAGGCCATCACCGAATATGACGTGTACTGCCATCATGCTTAAGGGGGCGCACCTGTGACAAAAGCAAACCCGAGGAGAGCGGCGGCTGCAAAGACGGAAAAGGCTAGGGCGAGCCATTTTTTCGATTTCGAGAAGGTCTCGTTTAGTGACGGCGTGAGCAAGCCCAAGGCGACGAACGAGGAACTGAACAGCCGTTATGTAAAAGGCGAGATTTGTATCGTTACCGAGCAGGCGCGGTACCCTCTCGCTGGCATCCTCGCGATGCTGGAGGAACAGATAGAGGGTGAAGACGGTAAGAAGGAACTTCGGTACAAACTCGATCCCGAATACCAGCGCCGCCACCGCTGGAGCATAGACAGGAAATCGAGACTTATCGAGTTGTTCCTTATGAACGTGCCGGTGCCCCCGGTCTTCCTCTATGAGCGCGACCTGGCTCGCTTCGAGGTAATGGACGGACGACAGCGCCTGACCGCGTTGAGCGAGTTTTACGCCGACAAATTCGCGCTCACCGGACTGCAATACTGGCCGGACCTCGACGGCCGTAAGTATTCGCAGCTTCCGGTAAAGATCAGAGACGGCATTAATCGCCGCTACATTTCATCGATAATCCTTCTCAAGGAGACCGCGGAGAGCGAGAAGCAGGCCGCGATGCTGAAGAAGATGGTGTTCGAGCGCCTCAACTCGGGCGGTGTGAAACTCGGGAGCCAGGAGACGCGCAACGCGGTCTACGACGGCCCGCTGAATTGGCTGTGTCTCGAACTCTCCGAAAACGAAAATTTTCGGCGCATGTGGGGCATCCCGATTAGTCCCGAGGCAGAAGAGAAGGACGCCGACGAAGAGGCGGACGAGGCCAGCGACGAGGGGACCACCGCGGGCATCAGCATGTTCAAGAAGATGGAGGACGTGGAACTGGTGCTACGCTTTTTCGCCTATCGACACATCAGCGAGTTTAAGGCTGGGCTGAACAAGATCTCCGAGTTCTTGGACCGGTTCATCGTGGAAGGGAACAAGTTCCCGGACGCCGGCCTCGCGGAGTACCGCTCAATGTTCGAGGCGACCGTCTCCTTTCTTTGGGAAGTACTGGAGAGCGAAGCGTTCACCGTGCTTGACTTCTCGAAGCGACGACCAACCAAGATCGTGTACGATCCGCTCATGTTCGTCGCAAACAGCTCCGACGTGGTGCCTCATCGGGCCAAGCTCGTTGTGAAGAAGGCCGTGCTACGGCAAGAGCTGATGGCGATGTACGAGAAGAACCAAGAGCTCTTTTCCGGGCGTCGCACAAACTTCAACGATACCCAGGACCGGAACCGTTGCGTGTGCGGGGCCTTCGCCAGCGCGATCGCTAAGATTTAAGAAGCGTGATCGCGACGGAGCCCACCTGTGCGTTCTACGCTTGACGAATTCAATAAGGAGTTGGAAGAACTGCGAGTCCTTCTGGAACTCGATCAACCCGGTCAACGATGCGCTCTCCCGACAACAGGACTTGCTCCTGCAGCGGTATCTGCTAGTCCGCCGCCAATTCGACGACGCGGCATTCGTTGTCGCTCTGCACGCCCCCTGCGAGAAGTTCATCAGGTCGTATCGTCGCGTATGCGCAATTTGAGTCGCACCGCCTTCACTACATGGATTTGCCGTCGAAGCTCCTGAAGAAACACCTCTTGCGGACGGCCGAGATGCTTTCGCGTGGGCGCATCGGAGAGGGCCGCTACGCCGGACTGACCGAACTCGAAGTGGTGAGGAACCTGTTCGAATGCCTAAACGGCGATAAGCCATACACGCTGAACAAGGCAGCGGTGGTCGCGCACGACGGGAACCTGCGCGTCGCCGAGATCGACAAGCTGTTCGCGGCATCGGCATCGAACGTCAGCAGGCGGTTCGCCAGCGGAAATTTTCGACTGATACCAAGGGGTAAATGGGGGTGGCGGTTGTTCCTCAACACCCCGTCCTTGCGAACTCGTCGAGGAACGCATCAAGGATCTTGTCGAGCGCCGCAACCAAATCGCACACGGGGGCAATCCAACGGACTTACTCGGCGTGGACGCGATGTGCGATGCTGTTAACTTCATCCAAGCTTTTGCGCAGTCGATCTTCGCGATGGCTGTCGGCAGCTACCTTAAGGCTCATCATGCTGCTTTGGTCGGCCGCATCGAACTCGTGCAACGGGAAGGCGATGGACCGTTTAAGAACGGAACGGTCGTGATAGTCGAGAAGCCCGCACAGCGGCTCTTCGTTGGTCAGCCCGTGTTCGTATCCCTCGAACTCGACAGGCGCGCGATGGGGGCGCATCCAGAGCTTGCAGTTGGATGGCTCCGACGCGCAGTTCGTTTTGCCGGAGGCCAACGCTCCGCTGGGCATCGGCGTTAGGGTGGACTTCAAGTGTCCGGAAGGGGCGAATTTAATAGCCTTGGCGACAGACGATGACGTTGTATGGAGCCCGCTCTAGTCGGCGAATGCGCCGGCAGCATAAATTGCATGCCAATCAGCAGGTACCCCGCATGAGCGCAGCGGCTTGCGGGAAGGTCGTCCGGGTTGCGACCAAGAGATCACTCATCGAACAAAATATGACGATAACGCTCGCCCTCACACCCGACCAGGAAACCTGGTTGCAGGCACATGTGGCAACCGGCAACTCCGCTTCGATCGAAGAAGCGGTGCAGCGGCTCATTGCCGAACGCATCGCCGAAGAACGTCAACGAAAGAAGGACAGGCGCGAGGTCCTTCGCGCCACTGACCTCAGCGAGGAGGATATCGCGGCGATAGCGGCCTCATGGACCCGCGCCATGCCCACCTCGATGACGAGTTGACGAACTCGTAGCGTTCGTGGCCGCTGCCATCCGCCGAACCCGGCCTCGTCGTTTTCTATTCGGATCCGTGGGACATTGCCGCCGGACGTCCGCGCGGTTATGTTTATGGCATGAGGCGAATTCTCAACGATATTGAGGCCGGCAAGGTGAGCGACGAACTGCGGCGTCGGGGCATTCCTTGGAGTCAGCGGTTGCGTGTTGTCATCGAAAGCATCGAGGCGGAGGGGCCGTCGCTGACGGCGGTGAATGACGCGGGAGGTGCATTCCGCTGGCTGGCCGACGAGCCCGATCTCTATGGCGATGCCGACTTGGTCGAGCGTTTCCGTTCGTGGCTAAGATACCTTTTGGTGCGATTGTTCTGACGGATTTTCCTTTCACCGACTTACCGCCATCAAGCGACGTCCTGCGCTGGTCATTTCTACCGACAACGATCGGCGAACCGACGTGGTCGTCGCATACATCACGTCGATACCGCGTCCGTGGTGATCCTGACGCGATGCGAATTGCGTTGACGCTTAGAACCGGGCTGAAGGTGCCGTCCGCAATGCGCTTCGATAAGATCGCCACGGTCGAGAAGCGCATCATCGCCGGGCGGATTGGCGACGCTGAAGCGATCTGGCTGACGCGCGCACAGGCGGTATTTTTTGGCGTATTCGGGTTCGGCAAGCCAGCGCCGTAATAGCGCTTCCTTCGTCTCCATCCCGCACGAACGGACCGCATTGCGGCGGCGGCCACGGCGTTTTCGGCTTTGCGGAATGCGGCCTTTATGACTGAGCAAGCGGCAGCGCGATCGCGGCAGCTTCGGATGTTGGGGACAGGACGGGCCAACTCGAAAAGCCGCTGACGGGTCCGTCCAGCGCGGTGACGCAAGAGAATTTTATTATCGAGCTGTGCCGATGCGGCGTCGTGTTATTTCGTCAAGCGATAACGAGACACCGGTATTCATCTTTTTTTTCTAAAGCGGTTGACGGCCTGTCGGCTTCGCACGGATATGTTCGCGACACTCCGCCGGTCACGGCCGCGGCAGCCGCACAGGAGGCACAAGGATGTCGAGCACCGAAACCACATCATTGGGCGCCGTCGCCACCCCGGCCGCCTCGGCCTGGAACGAAGATTGGCTCGCCGTCGCGATCGGCCTGCTGGTGTTCGTGCTGTCGCTGGCGGGGCTCGCCGGTACCGATCTGCTCGGCTGGGTTGTCGCGACCTCGGTGTGGACCGCTCCCGGCACGGCGCTCGCGCCCATCGCCAAGGGCTATGCGGCGCTCGGCGGCGCCGGCGCGTTCGTGGTGACGTATTTGGCGCTGCTCGCCGTGCTCACCGCCGGTGCGGCGCTGCTGCGGGCCGACGTCGGGCGCTTCGCCGCGGCTTTCACGGCGGTGTTCTGGATCGCCTATGCCAGCTGGATCATCGGCAGCAACGCCCATATCGCCGCCGTCACGCCGGCGGACCTGCAGAAATTCGGGATCGGCTGGTCGCTCAAATTAACCAACGAAGGCGGCTTCGTGGTCGCGCTGATATCCGGCCTGGTCATCGCCAATGTCTTTCCAAAATTTGCCGAATGGCTCAACGAGGCGATCCGGCCCGAACTGTACGTCAAGATCGCCGTGGTGATTCTCGGCGGCTTCATCGCCGTCAATGCGGCGAGCCGGCTCAGTCTCGCGACCTCGCTGGTGCTGCGGGGCACCGCGGCCATCATCGAGGCCTACCTGATCTATTGGGCGGTGGTGTATTTCATCGCCCGCAAATGGTTCGGCTTCAACCGCGAATGGGCGGTGCCGCTGGCGTCCGGCATTTCGGTGTGCGGCGTTGCCGCTGCGATCGCGACGGGCGGCGCCATCCGGGCCCGGCCGGCGATTCCGATCCTGGTGTCCTCCCTGGTCGTCATCTTCGCCGTGGTCGAGGTGCTGCTGCTGCCGTTCCTGGCGCAAACCTTTCTCTGGCAGGAGCCGATGGTCGCCGGCGCGTGGATGGGCTTGGCGGTGAAGACCGACGGCGCGGCGGTGGCGGCCGGCGGCATCACCGAGGCGCTGATTCTCGCCAAGGCGGCGTCCGAAGGCATCCGCTATCAGCCGGGCTGGATTCTCGGCACCACCGCGACCGTAAAAGTGTTCATCGACATCTTCATCGGCGTGTGGGCATTCATCCTCGGCTATATCTGGACCAACCACATCAACCCGACGAGCGACAAGGCGCGCGCGGGCGAAATCTGGCAGCGGTTTCCCAAATTCGTGCTCGGCTTCGTCATCACCTTCGCGGTCGGCCTGACCATCGCGCTTGCGGCCCCGGCCGACATCGTGGCCCGGCTGCCGGCCGCCAACGGCGAGGCCAATACGTTTCGGGTGATCTTCTTCATCCTGACGTTCTTTTCGATCGGCGTGCTGTCGAACTTCCGCAAGCTCTGGCAGGACGGCTTCGCCAAGCTGGCCGCGGTCTATGTGCTCAGCCTGTTCGGCTTCGTCATCTGGGTTGGCCTGGCGATTTCGTGGCTGCTGTTCAGCGGCGTGAAGCCGCCGCTGGCCTCGTAGGGCGGCCACAACGCCAGCGTGCTCACCATACGCCGTTCTGCGTGGGCAAGGCGCCACGTTGGCCCCCTCGCCCCACCCGGCGTTCCGACCTTTTCGTTGCTGAGGCGCAGAGCTTAACCTGTGCCGGACCCCAAACGCGAGGCCACCATGTCGCAACCGAACCTTCGCCAAGAACTCGCCAAAGCCCCGTACGAGCCGTTGCTGCCGATCGAGAAGAAGCTGATCGGCTGGAGCCTCGGCCTCGGGATCGCGCTGCTGATCATTCTGATCATATTGGCGCGCCTGGCGCCGCTGTCGTCCTGATGTCGGCGATCGCGCAAGCGCGGAGGTTTACCCGCGCCATCGCGCAAAGCCGTTCCGCAGGACCACCGTTTGGTTAATCCGGGGATGCGCGTACACCCTCTCCCCATCGTGAAGAACGATGGGGAGAGGGCGCGGGCGCATCCCGGGTTTAGTGAACGGTATCGGTTCTACATCGGGCCGATCTCACCCCACGGCTTGAAAAGCGTCGATGATCTCGCTGCCGGTGGCGAACCAGACGCCCTGATGCTCCTTCATATGGGCGATGGCGCGCTGGAGGTACTTGATGCGTAGCGGCTGCCCGGAGATCATCGGGTGCAATGGCACGCCCATCACCCGCGGCTGCTTGCGGCTGTCGGCGTAAAGCGCATCGAACTGGTCGATCACCGAGCGGAGATACTGTTCGCCCGTGTATCCTTTGCGGATATAAAGCGGGATATCATTGATCTCGTTGCAGTACGGAATTCCGAACATTTTTCCGGATTTAACCTTCATCGCGATCGGCTGGTCGTCGTTGTTCCAGTCCCCGCAATAGATCACGCCCTCCGCGGCCAAAATATCGAGCGTGTTATAGGTTTCCATCAGCCCGGCACCGAGCCAGCCGCGCGGCCGTTTCCCGCTGGCCTGTTCGATGGTCTTGAGAACACTGCGGATCGTATCGCGCTCGACGTCGGGATTGAGCCCGGCGAGGGTGGTGGAATTGGTGGTGCCGTGGCCCATGAATTCCCAGCCGCGTTTCTTCATCTCGTCGATCGCTTTGGGATAAACGTCGCAGACCTGCGAATTCAACGCCACGGTGGCCTTCACGCCGGCTTCATCGAGGACGTCGGCGAGGCGCCACAGTCCGATCCGCATGCCGTATTCGCGCCACGCGTAATTGAACACGTCCGGCACGTAATTGCCCGGGTTGGGGGTGATCCCGACCCCGAAGGCGGAGTCGTACTGCCACACTTCCACGTTGGGGGCGAACCAGACCGCCAGCGTGTTGTCGCCGGGCCATTTGAACGGCTTGCGCTCGCCGATGAAGCTGTCGGGATAGCGCTCCGACCGGCGGATCGGCCGCGGGGCCGTCTGTGCGGCCGTGATGCGGGGCGCCAAAGTCGATGTCAGCATGCCTCCGGCCAGACTGAGGCCTCCGGCGATGACGGCCCGACGGTCTTGCATAGGTATTGACATAAAACCCTCCGTTCGCGACTTGCGTGTCGCATCGTAGAGCACATCGCATGCCGGAGTTCTCCGCTCCGGTCTGTCCAGCGACCACAGGCCGTGCCGCTTGTCCAACACTTATCGCGAAGCCAAGGCCGGCCAGGCCGGCACGCGGCATCAGCCCGCCGGCGGCAACGGGTCGGGCCGTGGGTGTCGGCGGTCGGCGCCGGCGAGATCGGCCGACATGGCGCCGGCGCAAAATGCCGCGCTCGCGAAGCCATAGGGAACAGAGAGGCGCGCCGTCGCAGGCCGGATTGCCGCTCACCGGCACGAATGGCAAACGCAACGTCGCCGGCAACGTACGCAAAGCACCACTGTCGTTCAACGCGCTTCACACCGTGTTCACACCGTCAGAATACGTTGACACCGCATTATCCCGTGGTTATCTTCGCGATCCATGGTATCACAGTCGGGTGGCAGGTTGGATGAGCGACAGTGTGGTGATCTCCGCCCACGCGGGCGGACTGGGAGACAATCTTTGTCACAGCACTCTGCCTGAATTATACGCACGTGCGGGGCTCAAGGTCCTGATCGGCCGCCCGGTCCACGAACCGGGCATGCGCAATCCGGAAGCCCGGCGCCTGGTATGGGAATTGAATCCTTTCGTGTCGGGTTTCGTGGACGAGGTCGGGATCAATTTCTCGACGCAAGAGATGCTCAAATGGATTTGGCAGCAGCCCGAGCGCAGGACGCTGGTCGAGGCCTTGGAGGCGCTGCACGGATTTCAGCCGGTCCACCAAATTCCAAAAGTATACTATCAGCCGAAATGGAGACCCGATCTCCGTGAGACGATATTTACGGATCCTTCGTCTATTTCGCGACCAATTCCGCCGAAAGTTTTCGACTCGTTTGTCAACCATGTTTGCCGGTGGCGCGGCCTCGATCGCCGCTCGATTGTGCTCTTGGGCTCGAAGTATTCCACTGCCCGCCATTTCGAAGCGCTTAGCGGGAACGACAGGTACAAGGTTGCGGACATATTCGAATATTGCGATATTATCGCATCCTGCCGCCTGTTTATAACGGCGGACAGCGGCGGGGCGATTTTGGCGAGCGCTCTCCGCGGGGCCGACGCGATGCCAGAAGTCGTCTCGCTATTTACGACCCTCAGTTTCAATGATCGGTTATTCCAGTTTCCGAATGTGAAATATTGTGTCACCGGAAAAGCGACGGACGACGATTTTTTTGTGTTTACGTAAGTCTAAGCGGCGTTGCTGTCGGCGTGACGGTCCAGGCGCCGGGGGCACTCGCGGTCGTGGCGCCAAGCACCGTGGCTCTTCGCTTTCCCGTGCAGGCAGAATTCGGTCATGTGGGCGCTGCTCATGGCAGTGATTGCAGAGCCTGCGGTCTGCGCCCCGCGATTTGCCCAACCCGGCGATCTGCCCCAGGTGACGCAGGCGGTGGCTACCAAGGACCCCTTCCGCTGACGCGATGGCCTGCGGCTGTCCCCCGCCTTTGCGAGGGCAGGCTGCTTGAAGCCGCGACCGCCGCGTCCGTGCACGGGCGGGCCGCGGACGGAGAAACGGCGAGCAACCGAACACAGAAACTGCCGAGGAGGGCGTGGGCTACCTCAGTTCAACCCGCGGGAAGAGGCAGCACTATCCTGCCCCCGGCAATGGTCACCACCGCTTTGGGATCGCTCGAACCGGCCACCGTTCGGAACGGAGGGGCATCGCTGGAAATGTTGGTATCCCAGGGTATCTGTTCCGTAACGTCAGGTGCTGGCTGTACCGCGCGACACCTAGGGTCTGGACCTGGGCGGCCTCCAATCACCGGCCCGCTTCCCGTGGCGGCGACGCCCGCTTTCCAGATCGACCGTAGTCACGGCAGTGCAATCGATCTGCGCTACAATGCCAACCGTATATGGGGTGTTCACCCTCGCCCGCATCGATCGCTGACGGGCCTTTTCCGGTCGTGGCCGCGACGCTCGAGCCAAACGTGGTCCGGGCGGCGCTGGACATGGTGGCGCTCCCCAATAAATATAATTTATTACGAAGCTGACATGGTTGGGGCGGCGTGGGCCAATGCCCGATCGTGCGGAATGCTGATTGTCGTGAAACATTGCCCAATTATGGGCAATAGCCCAATTTAAACTCACCGCGAGGCATTGCACAATTGTGGTCAATGGGGTTATTATCTGGCCGTCGCGAAGCATTGCTACAATTGTGCGCGATGCTTCTTTTTAAATCATTCAGGGCGTTCTCGAACGGTGGTCACATGAACAGAGAACAAGGTTTGCGCACCCTTACCGAAAGAGGCTGGCTCAGCACCGCCCCGGTGGATTTCCAGCGGGCCGTGCTGGCGCACTCCCGCTGGCAAAGCCTGGAAGCGGGGGCCCCGGTCCAAGGCGGCGGCGAAGAGACCGGCGAAATGATCGGGCTCGCCAAAGGCGCCGTCGCGATGCGGACGGTTTTGGCTGCCCCCGACACGCCGGTCATGCATATCGAGCGGTCGGTTTGCTGGTTCGGCTACGGACCCATCGCCAGTTCGCACCCCCGGGTCATCGCGGTAAACGCCCACACGCCGATATGGCTGGCCCGCGCACCGCAGCGCGCCATCATGCGGGTGCTGGACGAACGGCCGGAATGGTGGCGGCACTTTCTGCAACTTCTGATGACATATGGTAATACCGCAACCACCATCGCGGCCGACCTCATGATCCGAAACAGCGAGCGGCGCTGCGCCGCGGTGCTGGCACGGCTTGCCGGCTGCCGCTTCGGCCGGCCGGAGCAGAACATGCCGGTGGAGGTTGCGATTACGCAGGATACGCTAGCCGCCGCGGCCAACCTGTCGCGCAATAGCGCCGGGACGGCGCTGCGAAAGCTGGTGTCGCGCGGGTTCGTCGAACTCGGCTACCGCGGCATCATCGTGTGTGCGCCGGCGCAATTGCGGGCCTTCATCGATTCCGTATAGGTCGGCGAGCGGTAGCGACGCCGATCGCCGGTGATCGCGATTGTGGGGGCGGTGCCGGCCGCCGCCCGCATCGGTCATCGAGCCCGCTCTACGCCGGCGCAAAACCGACTTTCATCGTCGCGGTGCCGGTCCCGTTGAAATACAGCACACGATGCGCAGTTGGAGGCAGCGCGGTGTATAAAGAGCAATCCCGCCTTACTGCCCGCAAAGGTGATGCCGCCTTTTTAGCCGGGACCGGAGCCCAAGCTGCCTAAAATTCATCCAAATAGTTATTATTGGATTCGTCGCCCCACAGCCCGTCTCGGTATAAGCCGGACAGAACAACGACGGGCCATCTGTGAGCAGGAGTCCTCGGAAACCTCGATCAAAACTGTTTTACAATTTTTGTGATCATCTTCATTGACGCTTTCTCGATTGTGCAGGGGAATTCGGTCGAGGGGAATTGCTTGTAAGATGGGCGCGGCCGGCGTTCCGATCAACATCACCGTGGCGGCCCGCTGCCGGTGCCGTCCGGGATTGCAATGACGCTGCATGATACCGTTAGCTCCCACGCCAGCGTATCGGTGCTGTTCGGCGTATCCGCCGACGGCATGCCGAAGAGCGAGACCGGCGTATCTTCGCTGCCGCTCCGCACCGTTGGCACGGTTTCGGATATCACCGCCGTATCGGTCACAACGATCGTTGCCGAAGCCGCGTGGAGGAAAGTCGCGGCCATCACCAAAAAACGTGCGCTGGGTCGCAGCGCGGGTCGAATTGGACACGTTGGCTTCCCTGTCATCGAAATCAGCGACGTTCCGGTCATCTCGAAGCCGTGCTATCGGCCATGTACCGCAACGTGCTCACCAGTTCGTGCACGCCCACAAGCTTTGTGGAGCATATTGCATTGCAGCATTTTGAGCGGCACGGCATTGCCCAATTTTGGGTAATTTTTCATAATTTTTAAAACATGGACACGTTGACCGGAGACAATCGCCACATGGACCGAGATCAGGGCTTGCAGATTCTGACCCAGCACGGCTGGCTCAGCACGACCCCGACCGATTTCCAGCGCGCGGTGCTGGCGCATAGCCGTTGGGAGGACGTCGAAGCCGGCGCCCCGATCCAGGACGGCGGCGAGGAAACCGGCGAGATGATCGGACTCGCGCAAGGCGCCGTCGCGATGCGGACGGTTTCCGACACACCGCTGCTGCATGTCGAGCACGCGGTTTCCTGGTTCGGCTACTTACCCATCGTCAGCCGGCGGCCCCGCGTCGTCGCCGTAGACGCCCATACACCGGTATGGCTGGCCCGCACACCTCAGTGGGCGATCACGCAGGCGCTGGACGAACGGCCGGAGTGGTGGCCGCACTTGCTGGAGCTGCTGGCGACATACAGTTATGCCGTCACCACGGTCGCGGCCGACCTCATGATCCGAAGCAGCGAGCGGCGCTGCGCCGCGGTGCTGGCACGCCTCGCCGGCTGCCGCTTCGCTGGACCGGAAGAGAACGCCCCGGTGGAGATTGCGATTACGCAGGAGATGCTGGCCGCCGCAGCCGGCCTGTCGCGCAACAGCACCGGAACCGCGCTGCGAAAGCTGATGTCGCGCGGGCTCGTCGAGCCCGGCTACGGTGGCATTACCGTGTGGGCACCGGCGGCGTTGCGAGCCTTCGTCGAGTCGGGATAGGCCACCGCCAAGGTGTCGCCGCCTCGGTCATTGGCGCTCCCGGTGGCAGCGACCGCGAGACTGCCTCGCGTGACTACTGTGCGCGCCTGAGCTGCGGTTGCATTCGTTGCAAGCTAAGCTGCCAGAGACGATCGGCCGGGCCGTCTGTGGCACTCGTCCTTCACTATCGTGAAGCGATGGGGAGAGGGGGGCATCCCAGGGTTAAGACGGTATTGTGGTTAGACCGGAATGCGATCAAGCCGAAACGCTCTTAGCGTCAGCCCGCGCTTGTCGCCGCGGGCATCCACGTCTTTTTCGGCGGTTCTGGGGTAAAAACGTCGATGGCCGGGACAACCCCGGCCATGACTCCCAGTGTTCCAAACGTGACCAGAATTCGGTCTGGAACTGCAACGACGATGAACTACTGCGCCGGCTTGGCCTCCATCTTCTTCTCCAGTTCCTGCTTGAGCGCTTCGAGGTTGAAGCTTGCGCCCGGCTGCATCGGCGGGAAGTCCAGGAAGGTCTGGGCGTACTTTCCGACTTCGTCTTTGACGAAGACGAAGCGCCAGAACTCATAGACGAACCAATCCTTGTAGAACAACGAGCCGGCCAAGCCGGTGCGCTCGAACGGATCGAGGCGCAGGTTGACCAAGCTCGGCCAGTCGAGTTTGACCGTGCCGCCCAGCCAGCCGTTGGGCTGATCGATGAAGCGGTATTTGAAATCGTCGATGCGCACCGCGCCGAGCGTCAACTCGGTGAAGTAGAAGACTTCATGCCGCTGCGACGGCCCCTTGCCGGTAATGAGATCGGTCTGATCATAGCCGTCAAGGTGGACCTTGTAGGTGGTATCGCCGAGCCGTTTGCCGGTCTTGAGTTCATCGACGATCTTCGGGTTGCCGGCCGCCGCCACGAATGTCGGGAACCAGTCGAGGCCGGATATGAGGCTGTTCTCGACCTTGCCGGCCGGCACCTTGCCGGACCAGCGCAGAATCATCGGCACCCGGAAGCCGCCTTCCATCGCGGTGCCTTTGGCGCCGGCGAACGGGGACTGGCCGCCGTCGGGCCAGGTGAAGTTTTCGGTGCCGTTGTCGGTGGTGAAGCCGATGATGGTGTTCTGCTCGAGGCCGTTGTCCTTGAGGTATTTCATCACCGACCCGACGATGTCGTCGAGCTGCGCCATGCCGGCTTCCTGGATGGTCCAGCCGTTCTGGGCGTTGCGCATCTTCTCGTATTTCTCCGAGAGGTGCGTGATGACGTGCATGCGGGTGGGGTTGAGCCAGACGAAGAACGGTTTGCGCTCGCCCCGCGCCTTGTCCATGAATTTCAGCGCATTGGCGAGAATCTCATCATCGACGGTTTCCATCCGCTTCGGACACAGCTCGCCGTCATCCTCGATCCGCTGCTTGCCGACCTTGCCCCAGCGCGGCTGCACGGTCGGGTCGTTGACCGTCGTGGCGTAGCTGTGGATCATGTTGCGGGGACCGACTCTGTCCTTGAGGGCCTGCGGATAGTTGGGGTGGCAAGGGTCCTCCATGGCATCGAGGTGGTAGAGATAGCCATAAAACTCGTCGAAGCCGTGGACCGTCGGCAGGAACCGGTTCAGATCGCCGAGATGGTTCTTGCCGAACTGGCCGGTCGCATAGCCCATGGATTTCAGCGCGGTGGCGATCGTCGGCGCCTGGTCCGGCATGCCGATCGCGGCGCCGGCCTGGCCGACGGTGGTCATGCCGGTGCGGATCGGCAGTTCGCCGGTGATGAAGTTCGCCCGGCCCGCCGTGCAGCTCGCCTCGGCGTAATAGTCGGTGAACATCATCCCCTCGGCCGCGAGCTGGTCGAGGTTGGGCGTGCGGCCGGCCATCAGCCCGCGATGATAGGCGCCGATGTTCCACATGCCGACATCGTCGCCCATGATCATGATGATATTGGGCTGCGGTTGCTGTGCGGATGCGGACGCGCACCCCATCCAGGCCGCGGCGAGCGCCAGGACGCCGAGTACCGGTAATCTCCAAAGCCTCATGTCGGGGTTCTCCTCCGTGTCGGCCACGCGCCAAACCATGGGTTGACGGTGACCCGGCCACCATGCGCCGCTAGCCCCGTGGAAATCAACCTTGACTAGTTAAGGCAGGTTAAGGCGCTGACGGACGGAGCCGTTACGGCCCAAGCCCGGCGCAGCAGCGGCACGCCGGGTGCCCAATGCACCACGATTGCTTATGCGGCGCGATTATTGTGCGCGCGCCGGCCCAATCTGCGGGGCACGCACCGGCTTCGCCATGCCGTAGAAAACGACCACGCCCTGGCCGCCGCAGCGGGTCGAAAGCGCTTCGCTCGGCGTGCCGATGCAGCTATCGATGTCCTGCCAGTTGTTGGTCACCCAAACATTGCCCGCGGGATCGATGTCGATATCGACCTGCATCTGCAAGCCGCCGCCGACATAGCCGCCGGGCGGCGAAATCTGATCGCCGGTCTTGAATCCGGGCGGGCAATTCTCGGTACGCACGCCGCATAGCTGCACGATCGGACTGCTCGGCATGGCAAAGTTGGAAATCCACACATTGTCATTCCCGTCCACGGCGGCGGCCCACGGTCCGGGGAGCCCGCCGCCCTTAAACGGCGAACCCGGAAACTGGGTGCCGTCCGGCTTCAGCAGCGTGACGCTGCCCGCGCCGCCTTTCTGCTCGGACATGGTCTTCGTCAGGTAGTCGGACGCTGAGGCGACACCCTCCAGCTTCAGGCGTACGCCCATGTCGATCAGATGCCACATGCCCAACAGCCCGCTGCCGAACCGGTTGGTGACCCAGACGTTACCCTGGCTGTCGATGCCGAGGCCGCTGTTGAGCACGCCGGTCGTGAAGTTCTCGGCCTTGCTCGGGTCGGAGGCCGGAAAGCGCGTAACATGGTCGGTGCTATTGGCCACCCAAATTCGGTCCTGCTGGTCGATGCCGAGGTGAAACGGCGCCAAGAATGATTTGCACGGTTCCGCGCTGTCACCCTCGCAAACGATGCGGCCCCTGGCCAGGTCGCCGTTGGGGAAATGGACGAGTTGCCGCTTCTCGACACCCAAGACCCACACATCCCCGCTCGGCGTGACGATCACGCCCTGCATGAGCCCAAGCCGGCCATTGAACGTGATGCCCTCCGGCGGCGTGAGCGGCTTGCCGTTCTTGTCGAACACCACGATCGCCTTGCTGCCATAGGTGGTGAACCAAGCGTTGTCCTTGGCATCGACCGCGGCACCGAAAGTGCCGCCCTCCATTCCGCCGCCGGTGAACCCGGTGACGGCCGGCGACAGCGGCTTGCCGTTGGGCGCGAACTTGGTCGCATGACCTTCCCACAGGCTGTCCTGCCCCTGCCAACCGACCGTGAAGTTGTCACCCACCCAGAGATTGCCTTCGCTGTCGAACATGGCCTTGCCGCCCGCCCGGTAGCCGCCACCATCGAACTTGAGCGGCAGCACCCAGGCGCTGGGGGCGTAATTGAGGTACGGCATAAACGGCACCGGGCGTAGGTTCCTGCCCGGCGGAACGGGATAGAACTGGTCAAGCAACGCGTACAGCTTATCCGGCTGGTACCAAGGGTTGCGGGCGATGGACTGAGCGGCCGCCAGTGTGTCGGTGGGCACTTTGCCGTTTGGATCGGTGGCCGCGGCAAAGAGTTGGTTGCAGGCATCCGCCTTCACCCGCGTGGCACACCCCGCCAGCAGGTCCGCCAGGGTGGCGAAATTGGCCAGCGTCGGGGTTTGACCGCTGTTCAGCGGACCCTGGATGGCCTCGCCCCACCCGCCGGTCGCGAGATCGACAAAGTTGGGCACGTTGCCGGCGGCGATGCGCAGGCCGAGCGCGTGACCTTTAAGTTCCGTGCCTTGGAGAAATTGCGCGCTGGTCCACACCGAGGCGACGGTCGTCATCTCGTTGATCGTGACCCGCTCGGGCGGCGCGCTGCCGACGACCGCCAGCAGGGCCAAGGCCTTATTGTCGCCGGCGCTCCTGTTCACCGCAGCTTCGCCGCCTTCGGCGACCAGATAGAGAACGACATCCCGCCTGGGGTTCTCCTCCGCGCGCAGTTCGAACCGGCCTTCGCGGTTGGTTCGGGTTTGCGCCAAGCGCCGCGGCTCGCCGGCGGTGGCGGCCCATAAGGTCACCGTCGATCGTTCCACTGCGCCGCCGCCGGCATCCACGCGACCCTCGATGCGGACCGCGGCCGAGGCCGCTCCGCAGGCTGAACCGAGCAGAGCACCGGTCAACAGCACCGCGGTGATGTGGGCTTTATCGACGACAATCATAAGCATACTCCGCGCTCGGGAACAACATGCGGGCTAACCTCGACACCCTAACGTAAGTCAACCCGGTCTTGAACATCCAGCCGCAGAATCGCTCATCGTCGCCGTAGTGCAAACCTCAAGCAGGTCGTGGGAGAACTCTACGCGGTCTCATATTACTGTCATGCTTTTGAGGCGCGTCGTTGCTAGGACGGAAGAAAAGCTTGGACATGCGCGATCAGCGCGGCGCTACGGCAAATCAAAGCGAGTTTCGCGCGGACTGCAAGAATTATTCAAAGAAAACCTGATTCGTAAGCGTTTCGTTATGTATTTAGCGGTTATGAGCCGATGAAATAACGATGATCTACCAAGAGTTGTTGGATGACAATGGTAAAGAGCGCCCTACCGCGCTGGCATTTTCAAGTTTAATCCGCCGGCTGTAGATTGGGGACAGCGCCGCGCGCCGCGCCTGGGAATCAATGTTGACTCAGATCAAACGCCGTTCACACTCCGGTGCTATCCGCCTGAGCGAAACCAGCCTCGGAATGGAGATGCTTCCATGATGGAGCCACCCAAAGCACCGCCCTTTATTAGGGCGCGAGCATCTTTAGCCGCCGCTATGTTCGTCGCCCTGGGTATGGGCGCCGCGCAAGCCCAGGGCACCACCGGAGTACCGGGCTCCCCCAGCGCCACGACGACAATCCCCGGCACGCAGCTGCCGCCACCACCGCCGCCGTTCCGCGGCAGGATCGAACGCAATGCCGCGCAGTTGACGCCGTATTGGGCGCCGCGGGTGGTGCCGCCGCGCGGTGCGCCGAACGTGCTCCTGATCATGACGGACGACACCGGCTTCGGCGTCACCAGCACCTTCGGCGGCGTGATCCCGACGCCGACGCTCGACCGCATCGCCAATAACGGCCTGCGCTACACCAACTTCAATTCGACGGCGCTGTGTTCGCCGACCCGCGCCGCGATCATCTCCGGACGCAACCACCATTCGATGGGTTTCGGTGTCGTCGCCGAGCAGTTAACCGGCTTTCCCGGCTACAACAGCATCATGACCCGGGACAAGGCGACGATCGGTAAAATCCTCAAGGACCATGGCTACTGGACGTCGTGGTTCGGCAAGGACCACAACACGCCAGAATTCCAGGCGAGCCAAGCGGGGCCGTTCGACCAATGGCCGGTCGGCATGGGCTTCGACTATTTCTACGGTTTCGTCGGCGGCGATGCCAACCAGTGGCAGCCGAACCTGTTTCGCAACACCACCCAGATTTACCCCTACGACAACAATCCGGGCTGGAACCTCATCACCGCGATGGCCGACGATGCGATCGACTACATGAAGCGCATCACCGCGATCGATCCGGAGCAGCCGTTCTTCATCTACTACGTGCCGGGGGCGGTCCACGCGCCGCACCATCCGACGCCGGAGTGGATCAAGAAAATCAGCGACATGCACCTGTTCGACAAAGGCTGGAACGCGCTGCGCGACACCATCTTCGCCAACCAGAAGCGGCTCGGCGTGATCCCGCAGGACGCCAAGCTGACGCCGTGGCCGGACAACCTGCTCAAGCAGTGGGACACGCTCTCGGATGACGAGAAGAAACTGTTCATCCGCCAGGCCGACGTGTTCGCGGCCTACTTTGCCTATACGGACCACGAAATCGGGCGCGTGATCCAAGAGATCGAGGACATGGGCAAGCTCGACAACACGCTGATCATCTACATTGCGGGCGACAATGGCAACAGTGCCGAGGGCTCGCTGATCGGAACGCCCAACGAAGTGGCCTCGATTCAAGGCATCGATGTTCCGGTCCAGGACCAGCTGAAGTTCTACGATGCCTGGGGGTCCGACCAGACTTATCCGCACATGGCGGTGCCATGGACATGGGCGTTCGACACGCCGTTTTCCTGGACCAAGCAGATCGCGTCGCATTTCGGCGGCGTCCGCCAGGGGATGGCCATCTCGTGGCCGAAGGTGATCACGGACAAAGGCGGCATCCGCAACCAGTTTCACCATGTGATCGATATCGTGCCGACCATCCTCGAAGCGACCGGCATCCGTGCCCCTGAAGAGGTGGACGGCATCCGGCAAAAGCCGATCGAAGGCGTCAGCATGATGTACACATTCGACGCGCGGAACCGGAATGCGCCTTCGCGCCACCGCACACAATATTTCGAGATGATGGGCGACCATGCTATTTACCATGACGGCTGGATCGCCAGCACCAAAGTGGAGCGGCCGCCTTGGAATGTTGCAGGCGCCGTGAGCCAAGATCCGGCCGCTTTCCCGTATGAGCTGTACGACCTTTCGAAGGATTGGACCCAGTCCGACGACCTAGCGGCCCGCAATCCGGGGAAACTCAGGGAATTGGAAGACCTGTTCTGGGAGGAGGCAAGGAAGTACCAGGTCCTGCCGCTCGATGCCACCGTTGCCACCCGGGTGGTCGCGCCGCGTCCGAGCCTCTCCGCCGGCCGCACCGAATTCACTTGGTCCGGCGAGATTACCGGCACGCCGAACGGCGATGCGCCGAGCATTCTCGATGCCTCGTACACGTTCAAGGCCGATGTGGACGTGCCTGAAGGTGGCGGCGACGGCATGATCGTGACCCAGGGGGGCCGGTTCGGCGGCTATGGGTTCTATGTGCTCAAAGGCAAGCCCGTGTTCTTGTACAACTTCGTCGACCTGGAGCGGTTTCGCTGGGAAGCGCCGGACGTTCTCACGGCGGGCAAGCACACGCTGGAGTTCGATTTCAAGTATGACGGGTTGGGATTGGGCACCCTCGCCTTCAACAATGTGAGCGGCATCGGCCGCGGCGGCACCGGCGTTCTCAAGGTTGACGGTCAAGAGGTGGCGCGCCGCACCATCCCGCACACGATACCGCTGATCATGCAATGGGACGAGAACTTCGACATCGGCGCCGACACCGGCACACCGGTGGACGACCGCGACTACCACGTGCCGTTCCGCTTCACCGGCAAACTGGATAAGCTCACGCTGAAGATCGAGCGGCCGACGCTCAGCCCCGAGGATGTCCGGCAATTGCGGGAAGCCGACGCCAAGGCGCGCGACGCGAAGTAAGGGCGAGTAATGAATGCATCATCGGGAGAGTTTTGATATCCTCCCGATCTCTTTGCGCAAGCCGGCCCCATGAGACCCGGCCCCATGAGACCGAAAAGCCGAAAAGATAGAAAGATGCAACCGAGGTGGGATCGAGTGAACCCATGGAGGATTTGTTTGCCCGGGATTGGCAGGATCTCATCGGCCGCGTGGATGGACCGCTCGCCTTTCGGCTAGTGCTTCAGCCCCTTGTCGCGGCCATATTGGCTATTCGTGCCGGGCTGCGGTCGGCGCGCCAAGGTGATGTTCCCTACAACTGGGCGCTTTTGACGGGTGTCGGCCGCAGACGGGAACTGTTGTCGGAAGGTTGGAGGGACCTCGGCAGGCTGTTCATCCTGGCGATCATCATCGATGTTATCTATCAAATCACCGTATTCCGCTGGTTTTATCCAATCCAATCGCTGATCATCGCCTTGATCGTGTCGGTGCCGTCTTATCTCGCGTTTCGCGGACCGACCACCAGATTGGCGCGGTACTGGAGTCGGCGACGAACGCAACCAGTGATAGGTGCCGGCCCGCCACGCCAGGAATGACCATGACAGCAACATCAAGTGGTTGGAGATAAGCCGTTGGATAATGCAATGACCATGCGCAGTATTTTGATCTGCTCGGCACTGATTGGAACGCCGTATTTATGCAGCGCCCAAACGCCCGCCACCGATGTGGCTGCTCAAATTCGCAGTCAAGGCTATGTGTGCCATCCGCCGATCACCGCTATGCGGGATGTTAAGCGGTCCAAACCGGACCTGGCGGTCTGGGTGCTAAAATGCCGAAACGCAACCTATCGCGTGCGGCTCATTCCCGACATGGGCGCCCACGTTACGAAGCTGAAAACATAATTGCACGAATCCGCTCAAGGAGCGAAACTGGATTCAGACATTGGCGGGGCGGGGCCATAATGCGATCCCGCGCCTCGATAGTCCGCCGGTAGTAATTCCGATGCCGCCCCCGGGTTTCCGGCGGGGGCTGCGGGGGAGCCGCCGCGTAGCCCGGGTTGGAGGCGCGCAGCGCCGCAAACCCGGGGGCGGGTTAAATGAACGGATTGTATTCAGTCTAAACACGCAGTTTCAATGCTGCGGGGCTCCCCGATTATTTTTGGGTCTGCTTGAAATAGCGCAGATCCGGGGGCGGCTGATCCTTTTTGGACGGCATCAAAAGACCATCGGCGCTGAGCATATAGTCGTCCTTGCCGATCACGACGTGATTATTTTCGCTGCAATTTTCCTCGGTCCAGCGCGGCCGCGGATTGGCCACGCGGCGATAGGTCTTCATCACCGTCCACGGCCGCGTCAGCGCATGGTCCAACACCGTGACTTCATCATGGGCCACATTCGGATCGGTCTTGTCGATGAAGATACGCTCCTTGATGACGGTCTGGCCGTCCGCATGCAGCAGCAGGCCGCTGCCGTCGAAGGCGCGCGGTCCCTTGAACGGCCCGCGCGTCTCGACTTCGAGCACGTCGTAACGGCCGTCGCCGTCGGTATCGATCCAGTGGCCGATCGAGTAGCCCAGGAACGTCGGGTCGAGGTCGTCCGGCCAGGGGCGCCCGTCGGTAAAGATGCGCCGGTCGTCGTCGATATGGCGGATCAGGATGTGCGTGGTATTCGGCGTCACCACGAACTCCATCTCGCCATACCCATTGGTCACCCGCGGCATGCCGGGCGAGATGCAGGTATAGGTCGAGGAGGTCCCCTGGCCGCCCTGGGCCTGGTCGCGGAGGTTGGCCTCGAAGATCGCCTGGTACTCGGCGGTCAGTGGGGCCTCCTGGCCGCGGCCGGCCGGCTTGCTCATGTCGAACCGTCCCGGTCCGCCGACCGGGCGCCATTGGCCGGTGAGATCGGGATATTTGCTGTCGTCCCATGCCTGGGCATTCCCGACCATGATACTCAGTGCCACGAGCGCCGTTGCACCGAGTGCGTAACCGATTCGCATGCTGTCCTCCCTGTGATCGTTGTCCGGGCGCGCGGCCCGCGTGACCGCCCCGTCTGATTATTGATCATCGGTAAAGTGGCGCGCAGATTGTGTCCAACCTCACTTCAGTGCAACGTCGGCTCAAGGAATTCTGAACGGGCTGGGGTGGAGATTTTGTAGCATGGCGAAGCTCGTCTTTGGAATGAACCAGTCCCTGGATGGTTATGTCGACCACCTTGAATTAAGGCCAAGCCCTGCGCTCTTTCGCCACTTCATTGAGCAAGTGCGCGACTTGACGGGCAGTGTGTACGGGCGCCGCATGTACGAGGTCATGCGTTATTGGGACGAAGACCGTTCGGAGTGGGACGCGGAGGAACACGACTTCGCGGCGGCGTGGCGGAGCCAACCGAAGTGGGTCGTGTCGCGCTCGTTGAAGTCGGTCGGGCCTAACGCCACACTTGTCGAGGATGACATCGAGGCGGTAATAAGTGGGCTGAAGGCTCAGCTCGTTGGAGAGATTGACGTTGCCGGACCGGACTTGGCAGGAAGCCTAACCGAACTTGGTCTTATTGATGAGTATCGACTCTACCTCCACCCCGTCGTACTCGGTCGCGGCAAACCGTTCTTCGCCGCTCCCCGGCCGCCGCTCCGCCTTGTGACCAGCGATCTGATTGGCGAAGACGTGATCAGGCTGACGTACGTTCCTGCTTGATTGCGCGACGTGTTCGACGGACTGCGCGGACGCATCAGGTCCCCTTTAGTCGAAAACTGACCAGCAGTTCGTGACCATCCAACTATTTTGATCGGGCTTGGTTGAGCGCTGTGCCGATCTCTCCGGCTTCGAAGGGTCACGGCGTCCAATCTTTGATGAGGTCATCAAGATGGCGATGGCGGGGATCCATCTCGGAACCACGCACGGCTTCGATCAGCTCGTCGGGTAACGCACCGGCAGCGAAAACCTGACGGTCGCGCCGCTTGAGCCGCCGATATTCCTCCACCAAGATCATCACCGTCAGGTCGCAGCCGTCGCGGGTAACGATAACGGGCTGATACAGGGCCACGTCCTGGTAATGCCCGACCTCCCTGCCCAATTCAGCCGAGGAAATCCTGATCGTATCCGTCATGATTGCTCTCCGTGCAATCAATATATGTCAAATTCCGCTAAACTTCCACGTGAGGCACCACGCCATCCCACGCCATCGTCACGGTCCAGCGCACCGCGAACGGCCTATGATTGACGCCCTCGACACACCCGGCAGTGAGCGCCGCCGATGCTCACGCCAGCATGGCCATCGGGCTTTCGATATAGAGTTTGAACGCGCCGATGAGTTCGGCACCGACTGCGCCATCTACGGCGCGGTGGTCGCAGGACAGCGTCACGTTCATCTGGGTGGCGATCGCCAGTTGGCCATTGCGCACGACGGCGCGCTGCTCCCCGGCCCCGACCGCCAAAATGGTCAACTGCGGCGGGTTGATGACGGCGGTAAACTCCTCGATGCCGTACATGCCGAGATTGGAAATCGCCGATGCACCGCCCTGATACTCCTCCGGCCGGAGTTTGCGGGCGCGCCCGCGGGTGGCAAAATCCTTCATCTCGCGGGAGATCGCGGTGATCGACTTGTTCTCGGCGCTGCGCACGATCGGTGTGATCAGCCCGCCGGGCATCGCCACCGCGACACCGATATCGGCGTGCTTGTGCCGGAGCATGGCGGCTTCGGTCCAGGTGACGTTGGCCTCAGGGATTTTGATCAAGGCCATCCCCAGCGCCTTGATGACGAAATCGTTGACCGACACTTTCCAGGCCGGCTTGCCGTCCGCACCTGTCGGGGCGGCGGCGTTGATCTCCTCGCGGGCGGCGAGCAGCTTGTCGATGGTGCACGAGACGGTCAGATAGTAATGCGGGATCGCCTGCTTCGCCAGTGTCAGGCGCTGGGCGATGATTTTTCGCATATTGTCGTGCGGCACGAGGTCGTAGGTGCCGGGCTTGAACAGGTCGAGCGTCGCTTTGTCGGAGAGCGCCGGTGCGGGGGCGATGCCCGGCGCTGCCGTTGCGGGTGCCGGCACCGGGCCGGCCGGCGCACGTAGCGCAGCGCCGCCCGCTTTTGCCGCCTCCACATCGCGGGCGATGATGCGCCCGTGGGGGCCGGGTACCGGAGATGCGGCCGATATCGATAGCTAGCCGCCGCCAACATTTTTTACCAGCACCTCTTGCACCCTCGCTCCCATTCATGCTAATGGTACCGCAGCATTCAAAGAACCGCACAGTGGCATCTTACTACTTAAAGTTAATCACCGAGGAGACCCATTCATGAGCACTCTCGAACCACATTCATCGACTAAATCCTTCCGTGCGACCAATCCGGATGATTTGCTGACCACAGAACGTCCCGCCGTGCAAGTCATCTTAAAGAATTTTGCCGAAATAGCTGCTCAAGCTCTGCAGCCATCGAACCAAGCCGACACTCAGAATTTTGATGTACTTCGACCTCACCATGTTTTCTGCATCGATGGCGGACGAGGTGCCGGAAAGACATATACTCTACTTACAATCCAGTATGCTCTGGAACAGTTGTCAAGTCTAGTACGCCAAGATCATCTGATATCCGACGATTGGAAGAAATTCTTTTCTGATCCCGCCGTGCTTGACAACCGCCTCCTATCCGTTTTACGTGACTCTCGCCGTACTAGGCCCTCCTTGGCCCATGTTCTAAAACTTATCTTTCCCGGAGACATGGTGACTGGTGAATCTTTAATGGAGATGATTTTTGCGGCGATGATAGATAAAATCGACGGCACGATAAATGATCCACAAAACTCGAGTGCAGCACAACGCAAGCTACAATCCGAGGGAGAAAAGATAAAGAATGAGCTTTGCGGTAACGTCGAACGTGGGTGGTATTTTGCAAGACGGTTTGGTATCGATGCCATTATTCGCGATAGTATCGACTATCCCAATCTTGTTGAGCGTTTCGAGCAAGAGTCCCGGCTATCATCTAACCAAATCAATGCTTGGCGAGCATTCGTCAACAAATACATCGATTACCACGGAGCCGCGGCGCTTGTGGTCCTCCTTGATGATTCTGATGTTCACCCAGAATTGACCCAAGATATTTTGCATTCGATACGGATGTTTCTTAACCACCCCCGAATTATAACTGTCCTCGCCGGTAATATCAGATCGATGCGAAATTCCCTTCTCCATCTTGCAATGCAACGGCTGGAACCATCCATCAGAGCGGTGCAGGGCGTTGACGAAGGACAAATCGCGGTCGAATGGCGTAAAGGCGAATTGAAGGCAATCGAGGATTACCTTGAGAAAATTTTGCCTCCTGCGCGCCGTATCGTGCTGCGGCAACCGGAACTTGGTCGGTCTAGTCGAACAACCCAAAAGCTAGACGATAAGCGGACAGATTTTGAAAAACTTAGTGGTTCTGACTTTCTCACTCTTTGTCTGTCGCGGATAGATGCTGCACGCAATGAATTTCTCGCTGAAAAGTTTGATTTGGCGATAAGACGAGAGTTGGACGCGCGCGATGTTCCCAACGCGGCCCAATCTCGCGCGCTCGAAGAATTCTTGGCCTGGTGGGTTTTTACTAACCAATACGCCGCTCCTCTTGCACCTCGTTCTGCGAGACAAATTGAAACCTTTCGCGATTTTTTTGCGCCCGAAGGACCGCTCCAAATATCCGGCCAGGCCGACCCTCTCCCACAATTTCGTACCAAGAAGCGGTTGACTGTAATGCTGCACGACATTCCGGAAAACTACGCGCTGATTCAAAGCCTTGGCGACCAAGATGCTAACTTGATCTCCTGGCTTCGTCACCAACGCACCAGCTCCGTATGGTCTGGACAGAGACTATTTCGTATCCGAGGTCATGAACTGTCCCAGGTCAGTTACTCGTATGATTACATTCGGTATCGTTTAGATGTTGCCATCGCAACCCCCGTTCGCCATAATGCTGACGAATTAGTACCTAGCGGATTGCTCCCGCGCCTACGGGGGAGGCGACACATGCGAAGATTTTTTCAGCCAGGACAGATGCCCCGGCAACAACGTCGATATGGTGTAGGGCGCTGGGTTGACCATGCGGCCATTCCGGGAAATTGCATCTATTTTTATGATCTTGCCGCACTCCCTGACATTAGTGTTATCTCCGAAACGGAGGAATCTGAGAGCGAACGTCTTCAAAGCGGAGGATGGGAAGCTTCCCTGTCCGGTCGATGGGTTGACTTCCTACAGGACGAGCAAGACGAGCTTTTGCTTCGATATTTTACCGAGGTCGTTTGCGAGCGCATAAAGTACACCTCTGATGTGCCTTCCGCCAACTTGATATTGGCCTTACATCCGCTGGATATCGGAGAAAAATATACTCGCGCCTATGAACAATTTGTTCGAGACGAGTTGTCATCTTTCCGGAAAGATGTTACGGAGGGCATCTGGCGCCTTTCAAGCAGCATTTTGCGCTTCAAGGGTACGTTTTCTGAATTTGATATAAAATACGATCCTCGTATTAGGGAGCTTACTTCGATTGTCGAGCCTTATTGGGAGCAAACTCAAATAGCACAGCGTGAAGCGCAGCATTCTCCTGAAGGATCAGCGCACTCGACGCGGAGCGGCGGCGTCCAGGACCGAAGCGCAGAGCCCGGACAGCACGCGCAGGGCGGCGACGAGCAGAGCAAAGGGCGGGAACTGGCGCAACCGGCCCAAAAAACGCCTCTGACGGCCGTCGAGCAAACTAGCAACACGATGCGCATGATCGCTCTGTACGGGGCATTGGTCACGGATATTCGCCGTGCTTGGCACGCGATACGGATTCATAATATCCATCCAGGATGGATGGAAAGCGGCCGCGCAGTCGACCCGGTGCGAGAGCAGCAGCGAATTTCGTTTGCCGTGATCGACAGTCAAAGTCATATGCCTTTCTATTCGCGGAAAGATATCGAACGCCGCATATTATTTCGGCCGTTGACGTGGTTAGAAAATATGAAAGCTTGTTTTTCTCAACATCATTACTTAGAGGCATTTGAAAAGGCTTGTGATCTAATTCCCAAAGAATCAAATGTCAATGACGACAAGGTGAAAGCACTTAAAACTGATATCGATTGCTTGTTCTCGGCGGTGGCTACAGTTGACTCCTCGGCCAAGGGAGAGTTGGATGATTACAAAAAGTGGATGAAAACTTTAAGATCTGTTGGCCGTATTACTTGCTCGAACTGGCCTTATTATGGCGCCGAAAGTACAAGTTTTTTGAAGCCTGTTCAAAAACAATTTGAGGAACTTATAGTTTCCGACCCGATGTTACGATTGGATGTTTCTGCGCGAGAGCGAGGCGACCAAAGTAAGGATCAGCCGGCCTACGCGATGCGCCGCCGCCATGCGCGAGAGGCCCGAAAGCTGATATGGTTACTCTTGGGCCTGGCTCCAAGTTTTCCAGCGATTATTCATAGCCAGATAATGGCTGCGATTTACGAAGCTGAGTCGCAATATCGAGCAGCAAAAGTCAACGATAATCTTTTAAAGGTATACAATGATTCGATCATGGAGATACACGAATGGGGCAAACTGATTGGGACGTTGGCGCTTTTGGTGCGATATATTAAAGTGAATTGTTTGCATTTATTTGCGAAGTTATTTATAAAGCAGTTGCTTGCGGTTCATAATTCGTGTGAATGTGTTCAGTTTATTGAGCACTGTGGGCTCGGTAAGTTAGAAGCTGCGGGTGCGCGTAAAAAATTGGAAGAACTACAAACGATTTTCGGGGAAGCGATTGCTGAACATTTGGCCATTATGCCAGATGTAGCCCCGGAAACGTTGTTTGGGGAACACTGGATGAAGGATTTGATTTACACTAGGGAGATTATGTCACGACTTGGTTTCTCAAATGTTGGCGAACCTGACGTTGACCCGAAAGATGTGCGGGGTATGTTTGGAGAGATTGAGCAATGGTTATGGGCGACAAACCGTTGTTTGCGAAAGTTGAGAGCGACTATTGTGGATGACGTAGAAAAGCAATACAACATTAAACTTTCGTGAAGCGTGGTGCCCGCGGGTCGCCATGAGATGGAAGTCAATGACTAAGCTCAGCCGGCCTGTTTCAAGAGGGTTATGTCCGTGACTAGGATGAGACAGATATCCAAATCGTTTTCCGTTCTTTTGGCTAAGGCTTTAATCTTGTGGGACGAGCGGGTATTGTCTCACTTGGTGTCTTTTAAGCGCGGAACACGTATTGATGGTTTTCATGAATACTTTTATAGGACTTTTCATAGCGAATCTGCTTATATATCAAGAGCTGATTTTGACGCTGCCATGCTATGCTTTGTTCAAGAAAAGCCGAGGCTAATAGACTGGTATGTTGAGCTTTTAACTTCGATTAGCTCTGGCATACTCTGGCATGATAAGCAACCAATTATCTCGCCGAGGTATATAAATACCTGGGAGGCGCTTTGTGGCGATTTTGATCCGGACGCGTTGTTGACGCTGGATCTCGTTATAGCGCACGGAACAGAAAACTGTATTCGACATATTGACGAGCTAACCAATTGGAAGACGATTGCTTATGTCGGGGACAATGAATTGGCTCAACTGTGGAAGCGAGGGATATCCGACTTGCATGTGCACGTCGGGGGCGCGCGCTTTCCACAAATGGCTTGGCAGGAGCTGTTGTCGCGGGAGTCCGCTGCTGCACTTTTTAAGGAGTTGCGCAGTATATATAGGCGTGAGGGTTATGATCTTAAGCTGGATCAGGAATTATGTCATTTGAGGCGGCGGATACTCCTTGACCATGCGGAAGAGACTACAACCGATTGCGATTTGGTTTCTCCCGTGCAGGGAGAATGGTGGCGTTGGTCGGAAGAAATATTGGCGCAGGAACGACGGATGCTCGCTTCCGCTTGGCGAACGGCTCTTGGCAGCGGCAAAAATGCTGAGGACATTACGAATGAATTGGACATTTACCTTTCTGCGAAACATCGGTTTTTTCGATTGTCACGACAGCGGACGTTTGGCGCCGAGCCCGGCTTGCGTTATTTTTCAGCTCGGCATTTCCGCGCGCTGGAAAGCCGCGATCCTCGACATCGGTGGCGTGTAGGATCAAGCACGGCAAATTATGGTTCGAGCGTCAGGCTTAGAATGCTGCCATTCGGAGATGCCTGCCAGCAATTGCTCGAAAGTCCGCACTTGCTGCGGTTAGAGTTGCGGATCAAGCCTTTTGATACAGCAAGGGATTATCTCTTCTTCTTCCAGCAGTGGGAGACGCTTGTCGAGAGGCTTCGGAGTGCCCATGGGCGAATTCCGGACATTCGATTTGCAGTTCATTTCCACCGGACGCGGCAACATCACTGGAATAAGCTCAAAGTGCTGGATCGCCAAACTGCGGCGTTGCGCGTTGCGCTTGCCAGCAGGAACGCCGATCATCGTCGGTGGATGTCAGCGCTTGCGCGGATCGACATCGCGGGGGAAGAGCGGGACAATCCCGCAGCGCTGTTTGGAACTCATCTGCGTCTATTGCGGAATGACCGGGATGCTATGTCATACTTGGAGTCCCTCAACCCCAATGACCAGCTTTCTTCTGGACTGGAGCAATGGATTGGGCTTAGGAAACGTCGCATTCATAGAGCGTCTCCCAGTTCGAATAGATTGGGTCTTACGATTCACGCTGGCGAGGATTTTGCAGACGTTCTGGAGGGATTGTATCAGATAGGCGCAGCGCTGGAGGTGTGCGGGCTGGGATCGGGAGATGGGCTCGGCCACGGTTTGGCGTTGGTCACGTCGCCTGAGAGCTTTGATAAGCGAGTTGGCGAGTTTAGAATGATGTCCGTGGGGATGGCCCACGACAGCGTTTGTTGGCTGTATCAATTTGTACAGGGGCAATGCAGTGGTGAGTTGAGAAATGAATATAATCAGCTGTTGTTGATGATGATATCTGATACTGCGGATATGATATATGTCGGATTGCCAATTGACGTGAGGAAGATAAATGCTGAAGATCACGTTTGGGTATGGCGTAAAACCGTGATGCCGTTTGTGCAATCGATTGGGAGGGCTGATATTCAGCACCCATTGTTGAATATGAGCAGAACGGAAGTGGCCCTGCGTAACAGAGGGGAAGCGATGTCGGTCGATTCGCGGCGTCGCGACATCAGGGAATTGGTTCTATGTGTGCAGAGTGAGTTATTGGGGCGAATTCGCGAAAGAGGAGTGATCGTTGAATTAAACCCGGCGTCCAATCTTCGCATATCCGGTGCCGGTTCTCTGGCCACGTTGCCAACGACCCAACTTTTTAAAGAGGTTGGGCATGGTCTTTTGGCGTGCATTAATACGGATGACCCTGGGGTGTTTACGAGCTGCATTGAGAATGAATACGCAATGCTGCTGCAGGGCGCAATCGATAGTGACGTTAGTGAAGGCGAAGCGCGTGCTTGGTTAGAACGTGTTCGACAGATTGGAAATGATCTTGTGTATTGGCCTTCACGCGAAGGAAATCTATAAACGCAACAAATGGATTACCTAAATGCAACAACTATGCACTAGAGAGTGTCTGGGAGCGTGTCGGAAAATCTACGATTGGGTCTTGTCAGAATAATAAATTCACCCGCAGAGTAACATTGCCAACGGATTTTCCATATAAGTCTTGAACGCACCGATGAGTTCGGTACCGACGAAGCCGTCTACGGCGCGATGGTCGCAGGACAGCGTCACGTTCATCTGGGTGGCGATCGCTAGTTGGCCATTGCGCACGACGGCGCGCTGCTCCCCGGCCCCGACCGCCAAAATGGTCAACTGCGGCGGGTTGATGACGGCGGTAAACTCCTCGATGCCGTACATGCCGAGATTGGAAATGGCCGAAGCGCCGCCCTGATATTCCTCCGGCCGGAGTTTGCGGGCGCGGCCGCGGGTGGCAAAATCTTTCATCTCGCGGGAGATCGCGGTGATCGATTTGGTCTCGGCGCTGCGCACGATCGGTGTGATCAGCCCGCCGGGCATCGCCACCGCGACACCGATATCGGCGTGCTTGTGCCGGAGCATGGCGGCTTCGGTCCAGGTGACGTTGGCCTCAGGGATTTTGATCAAGGCCATCCCCAGCGCCTTGATGACGAAATCGTTCACCGACACTTTCCAGGCCGGCTTGCCGTCCGCGCCCGTCGGGGCGGCGGCATTGATCTCCTCGCGGGCGGCGAGCAGCTTGTCGATGGTGCACGAGACGGTCAGATAGTAATGCGGGATCGCCTGCTTCGCCAGTGTCAGGCGCTGGGCGATGATTTTTCGCATATTGTCGTGCGGCACAAGGTCGTAGGTGCCGGGCTTGAACAGGTCGAGCGTCGCTTTGTCGGAGAGCGCCGGTGCGGGCGCGATGCCCGGCGCTGCCGTTGCGGGTGCCGGCACCGGGCCGGCCGGCGCACGTAGCGCAGCGCCGCCCGCTTTTGCCGCCTCCACATCGCGGGCGATGATGCGCCCATGCGGGCCGCTGCCGGCGATTTGATCGATATCGATGCCGGCGGCCTTGGCGAGGCGGCGCGCCAGCGGCGACGCGAACACGCGCCCGGCATGGCCGTTGGAGCCTGCGTGGCCGTTGGACCCCACCCGGTTCGCTGCGCTCGCCACCCTCCCCGAAGCCGGGGAGGGATGGGTGCCCGCCTCCGCATTGGTGCCTGCGACGTAGGACGGAGAAACGCCGGACGCTCCACCATCCCTCCCCGGCTTCGGGGAGGGTGGCGCCGAAGGCGCCGGGTGGGGCGAGCCCGCGCCGGGCGCGGACGCGACACTCCGGGAGCGCCAGCAGGCTTCGCCGCCGCCGCGCGCCACCCGCCGGCTTCGCGTCCTCGCCTTCCGCAGCCAACACCGCGATCGGCTGATTGACCGGGACATCGGCGGTGCCCTCGGCGACCAAAATCTTGGCGATCACGCCCTCATCGATCGCCTCATATTCCATGGTGGCCTTATCGGTTTCGATTTCGGCCAAAATGTCGCCGGATTTGACCCGGTCGCCTTCCTTCTTAAGCCACTTGGCCAAATTGCCCTTTTCCATGGTGGGCGACAGTGCGGGCATCAAAATATTGATCGGCATGGATCGGCCTCAGCGGTAGCAAACCGACTTCACGGCGGCGATGACGTCCGCGACCGAAGGCAGCGCCAGTTTTTCGAGATTTGCCGCATAGGGCATCGGCACGTCCTTGCCGGAAACCCGCGCAACCGGCGCATCGAGATAGTCGAAGGCCTGTTCCATCAGCCGCGCGGCGATTTCGGCGCCGATGCCGGATTGCTGCCAGCCTTCCTCCACCACGACGCAGCGCCCGGTTTTCTGCACCGACCGGATGAGGGTTTCGGTGTCGAGCGGCCGCAGCGTCCGCAGGTCGATGATTTCGGCGCTGATATTGTCCTTGACGAGTTCTTCGCCGGCCTTGAGCGCATAGGTCATGCCCATCGACCAAGCCACGATCGTCACGTGCTCGCCTTCCCGCGCGATGCGCGCCTTGCCGATCGGCACCAGAAAATCGTCCAGTTTCGGCACCGGGAACGAATGGCCGTAGAGAATTTCGTTTTCCAAAAACACCACCGGATTGGGATAGCGGATCGCGGATTTCAGCAATCCCTTGGCATCCGCCGCGGTGTAGGGCGCGATCACCGTGAGGCCCGGTACGTGGGAATACCAGGACGAATAGTCCTGGCTATGCTGGGCGCCGACGCGGGCGGCAGGGCCGTTCGGGCCGCGGAACACGATGGAGCAGCCCATCTGGCCGCCGGACATGTAGAGCGTCTTGGCGGCGGAATTGATGATGTGATCGATTGCCTGCATGGCGAAATTGAAGGTCATGAACTCGACGATCGGCTTGAGCCCGGCAATCGCGGTGCCGACGCCGAGGCCGGCAAAGCCATGCTCGGTGATCGGCGTGTCGATCACCCGCGCGGCGCCAAATTCCTGCAGCAGCCCTTGGGTGACCTTGTAGGCCCCCTGATACTCGGCGACTTCCTCGCCGATGACGAACACGTCGGCATCGCGGCGCATTTCCTCCGCCATGGCGTCGCGCAGCGCCTCGCGCACCGTCATGGTGACCATTTCGGTGCCGGCAGCAAGTTTTGGCTCGGGCATTTCTTCCGGGAAGGCCGCGGCAGGACGGACGATCGCCGGCATTGCGGGGAGCCGCGAATCGGCCGCCGGTGCATCCGGAGCCCGGGATTCCGCCACCTCTTTGGAGACCGGAGCCGACGCAGGGCCGGGTGCCGGCTTGCTGAGCGCCGCCCTGTCCTCGCCATCCTGCAGGATAACCGCGATGGGGGTGTTCACCGCGACGTCGGCGGTTCCCTCCGGAATCAGGATTTTGCCCAAAATGCCTTCGTCGGTCGCCTCCACCTCCATGGTGGCCTTGTCGGTTTCGATCTCGGCGAGGATGTCGCCGGATTTGATGCGGTCACCCTCGGCCTTGGTCCATTTGGCAAGGTTGCCCTTTTCCATCGTGGGCGACAGCGCGGGCATCAAAACTTGAATGGGCATGCGGTTCTCGTTCCGGCACCAGCTAACTCAGTGGGGCACTGAGGATCAATCATCGGTTCGATTGGCGCGCTGAGAAGCGCAGCGGCGTTACACGGCCCCCAATTGTGGGTGAGGTGTTGGGCACTGAAACCCCCTTCCCCGCTTGCGGGGGAGGGTTGGGGAGGGGGTAACTTGCGGCGTTGCTGGACATGAAACTCCCCCTCCCTAACCCTCCCCCGCGAGCGGGACTATCCCTGTCAGCGCACCACGTCGGTCCACAACTCGGATGCATCGGGCTCCGGCTCGTGGGTGGCGAATTCGGATGCCTCATTGACGATCTTGCGCACGCCCGCGTCGGTCTGCTTGAGTTCCTCCTCGCTCGCCCGTCCGGTTGCGAGCAAGCGTTGGCGCACCTGCTCGATCGGATCGTGCTCGGTGCGGACTTTCTCCACTTCCTCGCGGGTGCGGTACTTCGCCGGATCCGACATGGAATGGCCGCGGTAGCGGTAGGTCATCATTTCGAGGATGATCGGACCGTTGCCGTCGCGGCACCACGCCACGGCGCGCTCTCCGGCCGCCTTCACGGCACGAACGTCCATGCCGTCAACCTGCTCGCCGGGGATGTTGAACGACACCCCGCGCCTGGAGAAGTCGGTCTGGGCGGACGCCCGCGTCACCGAGGTACCCATGGCGTAGCGATTGTTTTCGATGATGTAAACGACCGGAAGCTTCCACAGCTCGGCCATGTTGAAGCTTTCGTAGACTTGGCCCTGATTGGCGGCGCCGTCGCCAAAGTAGGTGAGGCACACCTTGCCGTCCTGGCGGTAGCGGTTAGCGAAGGCGATGCCGGTGCCGAGCGACACTTGTGCCCCGACGATGCCATGGCCGCCATAGAAATTCGCCTCGACGCTGAACATGTGCATCGAGCCGCCCTTGCCCTTGGAGTAGCCGCTGCGCCGGCCCGTCAGCTCCGCCATGACCCCCTTCGGGTCCATGCCGCACGCCAGCATGTGGCCGTGATCGCGGTAGCCGGTGATGACCTGGTCGCCCGGCCGCAGCGCCAGCTGCATCCCGACGACGACGGCCTCCTGCCCGATATACAGGTGGCAGAACCCGCCGATCAGCCCCATGCCGTACATCTGGCCGGCCTTCTCCTCGAAACGCCGGATCAGCAGCATGTCGCGATAGGCGCGCAGCTCGGTCTCCTTGCCGAGGTCGGGAACTGGGCCAGCCGTCCGGCCATCGCCGAGCTCGGCGCGGGGGTTCGGGACGGATAGGGAAACCGACATGTCGAGCGCCATTAAATCCTCACCGAGGGTCACGTCGTTCCAACCCATAGCTTAAAAACCAGGACCGCGAAAGCGGCGCTGCGGGTCCGCGCGAGGCTGTATGCCGATCAGGGATGGACACTGTTGTCCGGCATGATTGCACCTTCAAATTTGGTGTCGGTCTGGATGGCGTTGAAGAGCTTGGCCGCCGACAGCCGCGAAGATCCGAAGTCCGCCCCGGTCAGATCGGCCTCCACCAGATCGGCCTGGAACAGGTCGGCCCCCCGCAGCACCGCGCCTGCAAGATTGGCGGTCCGCATGGCGGCGCGGGTGAGGTCGATGCGCTCCGCGCTGACGCTGCGCATGTCGGCGCGCAAGAGCGTCGCGCCGTGCAGGTTCGCGTCGGTCAGTGTGGCGCCACGCAGGCTCGCATTGGTGAGCCGCGCCTCCCAGAGATCCGCGAAGGTGAGATTGGCGCCGTCGAGCTTGGCGACGATCAACCGCGCGCTTCCCATCAGGGCGGCGCTGAGATCGGCGCCGGCGAAATCGGCGCCGCCGGCTTCGACCTGGAACAGCAGCGCCTGCACCAGCGTCGCCTTGCGCAGATTGGCCTGGGTGAGGATCGCGACGTTCAGATTGGCGCCGTTCAGATTGGCACCGGACAAATTGGCGCCGCGCAGGATGGCCCGATGCAGCGTTGCGCCCTCGAGATTGGCTCCCGACAGGTTGGCGCCGGCGAGGTCGTGGCGCTTGAGCGGCGCACCGGCGAGATTTGCGCCGGCAAGGTTCGCCCCTCGCAGCACCGTCCGGGAAAATGTTGCCCCGCGCAGATCGGCGCCCGACAGATCGGCGCCGGTGAGGTCACGCCGATCGAGACTGGCTCCGTTGAGATCGCAGCCGGGACAATGGATGGTCTGCCGGGCCAGAAAGGCATCGCGATCCTGCGCTCCGGCAGTGCCCGGATACGCACCCGCCGACCACGATAACAGCAGCAATATGAGGACCATGCGGCACCGTTTCACGACTTCCTCCGCATGCCCAAATCCCTATCAAGCCCGCTGAGCCTCCGAATCATGGTGGCGATCCTTCGGGCCGATGCCAAGCAGCGACAGCTGCGTGGCGACTTCGCCCCAAATGACGACACCCTTGTGGTCGCCACGCTTTTGCAGATGCCGGATTTGGTCGTTGACCACTTTTAGGGCTCGCTTGCCGTACCAGGCCCGACAGGCACGCGCGTACATTGCGGCCGCATCGCTGTTTTCGAACTCGCATAGACCAGACCTTGTTTGAGACCGGCTGGGCATCGCACAGCTTTCCGATTGACGCCAGCGGTTCCGACTGCAACCCCGGACGAAGGGTAAACTTCTGACAGGGTGATGACAATGGGTACTATTACTGCCCACCGCGTTCCTGCAGAGGCGGTCCGCCGGGTCGCCATGCGATTGCATGGCGCCCGATTGTGGGACATACGGATTCACGGGCCGCGATGGCCGGCGCGGCCGTGCCGCGTGCAAGCCAGATACGCAAAACCATCCGGAGCGACCAGAATCCACATGCGCGCCCTCAGGGTTGTTGCCGACCGCCAGCTCGAACCCGCCGATCTGGCGCCGCCCACGGCCCCGGCCGCCGGCGAGGTGCAGATTCGCATCAAAGCCGTCGGGCTCAACCACATCGACGTCTGGGGTTATCGCGGCATGGCGTTCGCCAAGCGCAAGCTGCCGCTCATCGTCGGCGCCGAATCGGCCGGCGTGGTCGCGGCCACTGGGCCGGGCGTGACCGCGCTTGTGCCCGGCGACCCGGTGGTGATGTATGGCGCGCTCACCTGCGGTACCTGCAAGGCCTGCCGCGAGGGCCGCGACAATCTGTGCGAAAATGTCGGCGGGATCATGGGGTTCCATGTCAACGGCTTTGCCCGCGATCTCGTCAACATGCCGGAACGCCTGGTCATCAAGGCGCCGGAGGGCATTGCGATGCGCGACTTGGCGTGCGCGCCGATCGCGTTCGCAACCGTGCAGCACATGCTGTTCGACAACGCCAAGCTCGAGCCGGGCGAGACCATTTTGGTTCATGCCGCCGGCTCCGGCATCGGCACCGCTGCAATCCTTATGGCAAAGGCGATCGGCTGCACCGTGATCACCACGGTGGGGGACGACGCCAAGGCCGAGAAGGCGAAAGCGCTCGGCGCCGACCACGTCATCAACTACCGGACCGACCGGTTCGAGCACATGGTGCGAAAAATCACCGCCAAGAAGGGCGTCGATGTCGTGTTCGAGCACACCGGAGCGGAAACCTTCAACGGCTCGCTGCTGTCGCTCAAGCGCGGCGGCCGGTTGGTCACGTGCGGTGCCACTTCAGGGCCATCGGCCACGCTCAACCTGATGCAGCTGTTCCAGCAACAATACCGGATTTTTGGCTCGTTCGGAGCCTCGATGAACAATATCCGCGCCGCACTCGCCAAGATGGCCGCCGGCCTCCTGCCGGTGATCGACACCGAGGTGCCGCTGGCCGAATTCGAGCGGGGTTTGGCGCGGCTCGAAACCCGGCAGGTGTTCGGCAAGGTGATCGTGAATTTTTGAGTGCCGATGCGCGGTCGATTAAAGAAAGCTGCCGATAAGGTCGCCGGATGGACGGCGGCGCGCGTGCTGGCCGGCGTCCACCGGTGCGACCGCATCGCGGTCAGCAATCTTGCCGGCGCCTTCATGCGCCGGGTCGGGCCGTGGCTGCCCGAGCACCGCACCGGCCGCGCCAATCTGCGCGCGGCTTTTCCGGAAAAGACCGACGCCGAGATCGAAACAATTCTGCGCGGCGTGTGGGACAATCTCGGCCGGGTCGGCGCCGAGATCGCGCATCTCGACCACATCTGTGCCGGCGACCCCTATCGCCGCACCCATATCGACTACACGCCCGACAACATCGCGCGCTTTCTGCACGTGAAGGATGACGGCAAGCCCGCGGTGGTGTTTGCCGCCCACCTCGCCAACTGGGAATTGCCGGCCGTGATCGCGGCAAGCGACGGGCTCGATTCGGTCGTGCTCTATCGCCGGCCCAATCTCGGCGCCGTGGCGGACGCCGTTATCGCGCTGCGCCAGGGCATCATGGGCGAACTGGTAGCCTCCGGCATCGGCGCCCCGGTCGCGCTCGCCCGTGCGCTGCAGCAAGGCCGCCACGTCGCCATGCTGGTCGACCAGCATTACACCAAGGGCATCCCGGTCACCTTCTTCGGCCGCCCCTGCAAGGTCAATCCGCTGCCCGCCATGCTGGCGCGCGAAGTCGAATGCCCGATCTACGGCACTAGAGTGATCCGCCTGCCGGGCGGCCGATTCCGCGGCGAGATCAGCGAGGAAGTGCCCCCGGTCCGCGATGCGCAAGGCCGCATCGAGGTCGCCGGCACCATGCAGGCCATCACCGGCGTGGTGGAGGGCTGGATCCGCGAGCATCCGGAGCAGTGGCTTTGGGTGCACCGGCGGTGGCGGTAGTTGCCTCCCAGGGTTCAGACTATTGAGGGGAAAGGTTTGGGGCTGAGTACGGTGCCGGCCCCGAACTGAAGGCCCGCGATGGAGGCCGCTCACATGCGGGTGAAATTTCTTGGTTCCGGCGATGCGTTCGGCTCAGGTGGTCGCTGCAATACCTGCTTCCTGGTCGATCGTGAGGAGGCGAGCTTCTTGATCGATTGCGGGGCTTCGGCCATGATTTCAATCCGACGCTTTGATGTTGCCCCGAACCAAATTGGCGCAATTTTTCTGTCGCATTTGCATGCGGATCACTTCGGCGGTTTGCCTGCTTTTATTCTCGATGCCCAATTGGTGAGCCGCCGGTCCCGACCTCTCGTCATTGCCGGCCCGAAAGGCTTGGCTATGCGGCTTGAGACTTTGATGGAAGCGCATTTTCCAGGCTCGTCGAAGGTCGAGCGGAAATTTCCGATCGAGCTTATCGAAATTCTACCCGAGTCTCCGGTTAACGTCGGTTCGATCGCTGTGACCGCAACCGGGTACAACGTCTTGCATCCCAGCGGCGCGCCATCGCTGGCGCTTCGTATCGAGTGTGATGGCAAGATCATCGCTTACACCGGTGACACGGAATGGGTCGATGCGTTGCTTGCTGCCTCCCGTAACGCTGATCTGCTGATCGCTGAAGCGTATTGTTACGAGCGCAAGGTGCGCTTTCACCTCGACTACGTAACTTTGCGCGAAAAGTTTCCTCTGACCGGTGCCAAAAGGCTGGTCCTCACGCATATGTCGGCCGACATGTTGCAGCGCATGGGCGACCTCAGCGACTGCGAGGCTGCAGAGGATGGAATGGAAATTGACCTGGATTGACCAAGCGATCGCCGCGGTCGTGCGGGGGCCGGATCCGCATCCGCAACAGTGGCTTTGGGTCCCACCGACGGTAGGCATGCGCGACGCTTCGCATCGATCGTCAAGGACCCTAGGCTCAACGATCGCCGGTTGAAATTGGTAAAATCTCTGCTGTCATGAAACTGTCATCAACAGGTGGTCGACGATCCGGCGCATAGGGGGATTTTCACTTTGAACGAAGCGGCCGGCCACATACGGGAGAAAGCGCGGGAGGTTGTGGTGCGGACGTCCACCGAGGACGACGTGCCGGCGATGCTCGCGATCTACGCCTATCACATCCAGCGTGGGCTCGGTGCCTTCGACCTCGAACCGCTGCACCCGGAAGATATCAAGCGGCGGCGGCGGAACATGCTCAAGCGCCGGCTGCCGCATCTGGTCGCCGCCTGCGATGGCGTGGTGATCGGCTATGCCTATGCGGTGCCGTTCCGCAAGCGGCCGGCCTATCGTTACACCGTGAAGCACTCGATCTACGTGCATGCGGACCACCTCAATGCCGGCGTCGGCCGGCGGCTGTTGGCGGCGCTGATCGAAGCGTGCAGCGCCGCCGGGTTCCGCCAGATGATCGGCTATATCGATGCTGAGAACGCCCCGTCGCAGCGTCTGCACGAAGCCTTCGGCTTCGAGCGTGCGGGGCTCCTCAAGGGCGTCGGCTTCAAGTACGGCCGCTGGACCGACAGCCTCTTGATGCAGCGCGCGCTCGGCCCCGGCGACACCGCGCCGCCCGGAAAATACGACGGCACGCCGATCCCGCAGGGATGAGTTTCGGTAACATCGAGGCGCTGTAGCCCGGATGAGCGCAGCGACATCCGGGAACGACCTGTTTGATCGTGAAGGCCGACGTCGGATATCGCTGCGCTCATCTGGACCTCCGAACTGGCGGGCAGAAACCACGATGGCATGCGCATGCAACGCACGCACAGTTGCCAAGACTTCGACAATGTAATGTATTTTCCTTACATTATGATCTAATTCAGAGGTTCGCCATGCCTGCTCTGCTCGAAGAAATCAGCACCATCACCGCAAAGGGGCAGACGACGATTCCGAAATCGGTGCGCCAGGCGCTTGGCGTGGACTATGGCGGCCGTATCGTCTTCCGCGTCGATGCCAACGGCGTATCGGTGCATCGCGCCGATGCCGAGCATGACGATCCGGCGATCGAAAGCTTTCTGGCGTTTCTCGCCGACGACATCAAGCGCCGGCCCGAGGCGCTGAGGGACTTATCGCCGGCGCTGGCGGAACGCATCGCGGCGCTGACCACGGGCATCAGCGTCGATCTCGACGCTCCGATCGATGGCGATGTCGATCTCTGACGATGGTCGCTGTCAACGGGTGGGAACTGTTCGCGCATCCGCTGTTTCTCGACCAGTTGGAGACACTGACGGCGGCGGTCGAACGCGCCCGCGCCAAGGATGCGCATGACTATCGCCGGACCGCGAATGCCAAGCTTCTGGCCGCGTTGCGCCAGCTCGTGTTCGAGACGATCCCGCAAGACCCTTCGCGGCCGGACTATCGCCAGGGCGGAACGCTGGGCGATGACCGCAAGCACTGGTTCCGGGCGAAGTTTGGCAGCGGGCGGTTTCGGCTGTTCTTCCGTTACAGTACGCACGCGAAGATCATCATTTTTGCCTGGGTGAACGACGAAACGACGCTGCGCACCTATGGGGCGAAGTCGGATGCCTATGCGGTATTCCGCAAAATGCTCGACAAGGGCGATCCCCCCGACGACTGGGCCGCGCTGCTGGCGGCGGCCAGCCAGGACGAAGCGCGGCAGCGCATGGGCGCGGCTGCCGCGCCAGGCTCGCCGTGCGCACTTATCCGCAATCGTTACCGCAGCGATGGCGGGCCGTCCGCCGGATGCGCTCGGCGACCGCGGCCAAGGGGCATGTCGCGCAGGAACACGCCGCGGACCATCACCAGGGTGTGGGTTAATGGATTGATCATCGCGGCTGCGGCCGGTCCGGCAGGTTCTGCACCGGCGAGCTGCGTGCGTTGCGTCGGAGGGGCCCCCAGCCGGCCCAATCGATGCCGCCCTTCCGCCTTTGCCCGCCGCGCACCTTCGTGATAGGACACCGCCCGGTTCGCCCCTCAACGCCTCGGCGCCGCGCCGTCACCAAAATTTTCACCGGATCGAGCCTCATGGATAAGCAATCTGCCGCTGCACGGCCCTGGTACGAGATCGTGCAGCAAACCTTGAAGCGCAACGACGTGAAGCTCGTCACCTATGTGCCCGACAAGGTGTTCACGCCGCTGATCAAGAACCTGCATGCCGACGCGGATTTTCTGACCGCTCGCGACCTCGCGCGAGGAGGAGGCGCTGGGCATCCTGTCGGGCGCCTGGATGGGCGGGCGGCGCGGCGCGGTGCTGATGCAGACATCGGGCTTCGGCACGGTGCCGAACGTGCTGGCCTCGCTGGTGGTTCCGTATCAGGTGCCGGCCGTGATGTTCATCTCGGAGCGCGGGACGCTTGGCGAGTTCAATCTCGGCCAGGTGCTGGTGTGCCGCACCATGCGGCCGGTGCTGGAGTCGCTTGCGGTCGAAACCCACACCATCACGCAGCACGACGAACTTGAATTCATCGTCAACCGCTCGATCAAGCAGGCGGTCGCCACCCAATCCGCCGTCGCCATGATCCTGTCGCCGCTGCTGACCGGGGGCAAGGTATTCGCGGCCTGAAAAAGCGCGCAGTAGCCCGGCGTTGAGCGCAGCGAAACCCGGGATGGAACTGTAAAGAAACCCCAGACGCTGCCCCGGATTTCCGCTTCGCTCCAATCCGGGCTACGACGCAACCGAGATGGCTCCTATGTCCCGCGCCTCCGCTGCCAGTTATGACAATGCCAAGGTGGTCAACCGCTTCGACCTGACCAAGCGCTTGGTCGCCAAGCTCAAGCACGACGAGGCCGTGATCGGCGGCATCGGCAACACCAATTTCGACCTGTGGTCCGCCGGCCATCGGCCGCAGAATTTTTACATGCTGGGCAGCATGGGGCTGGCGATTCCGATCGCCTTCGGGGTGGCGCTGGCGCAGCCTGACCGTCACGTGATCGCGCTGGAAGGCGACGGCTCGCTCTTGATGCAGCTCGGCTGCCTGGTCACCATCGCGGCGCATAAGCCAAAAAATCTGACCATGGTGATCATGGATAATGGGCTCTACCAAATCACCGGCGGCCAGGCGACACCGGCGGCCGGCACCGCCGACTATGTGGCGCTCGCCCGTGCCGCGGGCCTGACCAAATGCGCCTGGGCGGCCGACGAGGCGGACTTCGAGGCGCTGATCGACGATGCGCTCGCGGGCGGCGGCCCGACCTTCATCGCGGCCCGCATCGACGACAAGCCCGGCGTCGGCACCACCGATCGCGACCCGGTGCAGATCCGCGAGCGTTTCATGCTGGGGCTCGGGGTGCGCAAGCGGGTGTGATCGCGGGCGGACACGCCTGCGGTGATTACCTATCAGCGGGGGTCCACCAAGCTCAGCCGCTCCAGTTCGATCTTGAATTCGGAGATCAGCTCGGCGGCTTCGTCGGCCGGGAGCAAGGCAGCAAGTGCCGGAAACTGCTTCTCCCAGCTTTTCGTTTCCCACTCGCTCCACGGCATGATCTGGGCCTCGCGAGCGATGCGAAGAACCCGGCCCAAGCTTTTGCGGATATAGGGCAGGTCGGGCGGCGGGCGAGACTCTTCGTCCCGTTTGACTTGAAAGAGTGACAGTTGCTCCATGGGGCATCCTTGCGCGAATCTGCAGTTCGATTTAATGGTTCGCCGCCGATCCATTGCGGCGTCCGTCGGCGTTATCCACAAGGTTTTGTTCGTCCGGCGACAGCCGGTAGAGATCATACAGCACCGCGTTCAACGCGTGCTCGTCGGCCTCGATTGCCGCGACCTCTTCTGCCAAGGCGGCCACGTGCGCGATGAACTGCGCGGCCGCGGGCGAATCGGAGGCCACCGGTGGGCGCCGCAAGTCCGCCGCGAAGCGCTCCGCGTCGCGCGCCGCCCCACTGAGCAACAGCCAGCGCCAATAGGCTTCCGTCATGCGGCCTGCCGGATCGTCGAGATAAATCTTGTCGAGCACCGCGGTGCCGTTCACGTGGAGGCACAGTTCGCCACGGTTGAAAACCACCTCGCGCCGGCCGCCGCGGTCAAGCGCGGCCTGCAGCGCCTCCACGCGCGCGGCCTCCATCTGGTCGAGCCGCTCCTCGGCCCATCTGCGGCGGTCGGTGGCGAGCCGAAGGCCCTTCGGCGCCTGCTCGGTCATGTCCGGTAAGCTCGGCAGGTCGGGCCAAAGCCAGCGGGCGGGATGACGCGCGCGCGCCAGCACGGAGAGCCGGTCGTCTGCCTCACGCAGCAGGTCGCGGCGTTGCGTCCACCGCTGCTGCAAACGTCGTGCACGAGTCGCGATCTCGGCGCGCTCCTCTGCTGAAGCGTTTGGAATGGGCAAAGGCGCTATGAATTGCTTGTTGGCCGAGCGATAATCGTTTTGAAACGGCTTCGAAATAATTCGAAATACAAAGTCGCATACCGGGGCGTTCAACACAGCCATGAGAAAGTTCGATTCCGTCTCTGTCGCCGGGAGAATTCCTCCAACATCGACATTGTCCAGGCAAAAGCGACCATCAGAGTCGAGACTGCATTTCATGTGCTGAACAAGACGCGGCACGATCAGCTTTGCGACATCGTGCTTTGCCAGGTTCTTGGGATAGACATAGCCCCACCAGTCTGGCTCACGATCCATCTTACCATTTTCTCGTCCGCGCAGTTCCTTTTCCCATTTTCGTAAGTGCGCCCAGGCCCGTGGGAAGCGCCGGGCCAACCGGTCGGCAGAAATCAGCCGCATGGTCCCGTGCGCATCGCGTTCGTAGGGGAACAACAGGTATGTGTCCGTCTCCGGCTCTTCGTAGCGCTTCGCCTCCGGGCCAGAAACGAGCGGCTTCATGATGGCGTCCTCTATCTGAACCTCGTATGATACCGCGCCCCTGCCCTTCGGCGTGCATTTGTAGCGGTCGATCCCCAGCCGCTTGAGATGATAGATGTGGTCGGCGCTCGTGATCAGACCTTGGTATATCAACGTCGTCAGCGACGGATCGTCGAGGCGCAAGCAGTCGCGTGCCAGCCGTTCGATCAAAGCCCGCTCCACGCCCGTGGCCATCAGCCACTCGCCGGACTCCGGGATGGCTTCATATGAAACGGCGAGTTTGGGATCGGACCAGTCGATATCGGCCATTTCGCCATTCGGCGCCGCGGCGATCCGAGCCCGATCCTGCGGCTCGCGCGTAAAGAATTGCAGCGCCGTATATGTGATCACGTCCTCGAAAACCTGATGCGCCTTGAAATCGAGCCAGCGGTCGAGATGCCGGCCGCGGCGAACGAGGCCGCGCAACCCCTCGCCATATTGATTTCACCACCCAGAGGCTCGGGGCGATAAACGCCATGCGTCCACCCGGCGCGAGCAGCCGCAGTCCCTTCTCGACGAATGGCAAATACAGGTCGAAATTGCCGCTGCGCGCGCTGGCATAAGTGTCGTCGCCCCGCGAAGCCGACAGATATGCGACGACATCCGGGTCAACCTTCATCAGGTTCTGCAGCTTCACGTAAGGCGGATTGCCAAGCACGATATCGAAGCCGCCACCCTCGCCCGAAGCGAATACCTGCGGAAAGGCCGTGCGCCAATTGAACGTCCTCACCCGCTCCTCGGCTTGCGGTGTCCGCTGCCACCCGTCCCAGAAATCGTCGCCGACCAGGCTGTTGCCGATCCGGATGGTCTGCTCCAGCGACGACAGCGGCGCCGCCGCCCGCGCCGAATGCAGCCAAGCGCGAGCTTTGCGATCTCGACGGACGCCGGGTTGATATCGACGCCAAAAATGTTGTCGCGCAGGATTTCGGCGATGAGCGGCGGTTCGTCGATCCGCCGGCGGGTGCTCCCGCGCGCCCTCTCAACATCCCGGTCCGCCGCGACCCGCTCCGCCAACAGCCGGCGGAAAGCGGAGATCAGGAAGGCGCCCGAGCCGCAAGCGGGATCGGCGATGCGGATCGCTTTGAGCCGTCGACATAGGCCGCGACTGCCGCGGCGGTCGGAGCGCCTTCTCCGGGCGGGATAACCGCACGTGGCTTTGGCGTCATCGAACCATGGCCGAGCGTCTGCTCGACCAGATATTCACCACCTATTCCGGCGTGTAATCGACCCCGTCGCGCTTCCGCTTCGAGAGCTCGCAACGTCTCGCGGCCCTCGAGTTCGCCTTCCCGGTACTCAAGTTCGGTGATCGACTGCTTGAAGATGGGCCGAGCGTGTAGAGGCTGATGCTCTCCTTCAGGTCGCCGCGTGCGGCATAGTTGTATCGGGCGCAAAGGTAGAACAGCGTGTCGTATCGCTCTCAAGCGACGCCTCGTTCGCGCCTTGGCCGGCCTTGGCGAAAACGTGGTTGGGAATGCTCAGCCCATCGATCAGCGCGTCCGGCGCGAACAGTCCGCCGTTGATTTCCGGTAGCGTCACGCATTGAGCTGCCGCCGCTGTTCATCAGCGCAAACAGGCGCTTGAAGAACTCCCACAGTTCCGGCCATTCTCGTCGTAGAACGGCTCGACGCTGCGGTTCTAAGAAATCGCGGAGCATCTGAGGCGGAAACAACATCCGCTCGCCCATGTCCTCGCAGAAGAAGGCGAAGATGAAGCGGTCGAGCAGCTTCTGGGTCAGCCGCAGCAGCTCGCCGGGTCTGCCGGGAAATCCGGATTGTTCGATGAACATTGTAGAGACGCTCGCGCACCTCCTTGTAACGGTCATAGAACTCGCCTTCGAGCTTGCGGCCTTTCGCCCATTGCCGCTCTACGAGGCGGAGGAGTTGCGGCCGTCCTGCTTCCGATAGCAGCATGTCGCGGGAGAACAGCTTGGCGAAAAGATAACGGTCGAACCGCGCGTCTTCCGATTCGCCGAGGAGGTCATAGCCGCCCGACAGGAGGTCTTCGCGCCGAATGAAGAAGCGGATGTATTCGGCCGGCGCGCGATCCCACCAGTAAAGGCGGAACTCGTTCATATCGGTGACGAGGCCCCACCACGGCTGCACCGGCTCGTTTCCGAACAAGCCTCGCCGCGCGCCTCGAACATAATTCAGGCACTGCTCGACCGGGCTGCGGGTGCTCCCCTTTCGGCTCTGCTTGGCGTCGAGCCTGGAGCGGATGTCCTTGAACTCGCACAGGACCTGGGGGATCGCGTCCTTGCGGCCCCGAAACCAGCCAAGCGCGAGGTCGGCTTCGCCCGCGCCTCCGCCAGCTCCCTCACCGGCCACCGGAAACTTGGCAATCGCCGTGTGGACCCGACCCGCTTCCCCATAGCCCCAGGTGTTGACAAAAAAAGTCTGCGTGAAGGCCCCTTCCGCTTGCGTCTCGCTAAGCTGCAACCGCCCGTCCCAGTCATGCAGCCGCTTCAACAACTCCGCATCCTGCTCCTTCGTGAAAGCGCGGTAATCGAGATCGAACGCCGCGCGCAAGAAGGCGCGTGTAATGAAAGAACGGCTATCATCAAACATTCCGCCCGTCTCGTAGCTCGCCGGTTATTTCTACAATCATGTGCTCACGTTAGGTGCTTGCTGCCGTAAGCGGACTAAGAGGTCGTGTGTCCGCGACCTCACGACCACCAAATTCGGCTGCCGCGCGGCACTTTGCGGAGCGTGCACGATTCATGTCGAGTGCGAGGCGACGCGGTCGTGCTCGGTGCCGCTCGATGCGGTTGCGGGGAAGCGCATCACTACCATCGGAGGGTCTAAGCCAACCGACCGCAATATCGACGGCGCCGTCACCAATATCTGCCACTGCAAGGCGATCTACGCCGCTGCCGGGTGATGCGCCGGTTCAGAACGGAATGTCGTCATTCATCTCATCGCGCAGTCCGCCGCCCGCCATGGCGGGCTGGCGCGCCGGGCTGCCGCGGGCGGACGCGGGAGCCGGCGCGCCGAAACCGGAACCCGTACTGCCGTAATTCGAACCGCTGTCGTCGGGACCAAAATCGCCGCCTCCGCCACTGCCGCCGGCCCCGGCGCGGTCCAGCATGGTCAGCTGGGAATTGAAGCCCTGCAGCACCACCTCGGTCGAATACCGGTCCTGCCCCTGCTGGTCCTGCCATTTACGGGTCTGCAGCTGGCCCTCGACGTAAATCTTCGCACCCTTCTTCAAATATTGCTCGGCGACCTTGGCGAGCGGCTCGCTGAAGATCACGACACGGTGCCACTCGGTGCGCTCCTTGCGCTCCCCGGTCCCCTTGTCGCGCCAGCTGTCCGTCGTCGCCAGGCGCAAGTTGACGACCGGCCGGCCGTCCGGCAGGCGGCGAATTTCGGGGTCGGCGCCAAGATTGCCGATCAGGATGACTTTGTTGATGCTGCCTGCCATATCCGCTCTCCATCAGCGCCGATCGGCGCTCCTCGATCATCACTCTGTCCGACCGTCGTTCGAGGCGAAGCGGCCACCGATGCGACGATGCCACGCCCGGCGACGGATGACGAGGCGCCGGTCGAATGCGGCCCGATGGCCTGTTCCGGCGGTCCAAGCCGGGGGTCTCTTTTGGGCACCTTGCAACAATGCCTGGACGGACGCGAGGGCATCCGCGCGCCTTACCCACAAGAGCCTGAAACATCGAACACCCGAGCAAAGGCTTCGAGGTCCAAACAGGCTCATGGAGCAAATTGTTCCTTTTTTGTTCCTAACACCAATGGCACCACCGCGCAAGCGCCAACCAGCCGGCCCAACGAACAATCCGATGTTTCGGCGCTAACCCCTCGATAGGCGAGAAAAGAGGCGTTCTAATACCTAAATATCATACACTATTTCCGAGTGTTGCGCCCAAGTTACAGCTTTTTTCCCGGCCTCATCGTAGAGTGTTCTCACGTTGGGGCGACGATCCCGGTGGGGGCCGGGAAAGCAGGGGGGTGGTGAGTTTTGGGGCACTCACCACGACGGCAAGGGGTCGGCAATATTATGCCGGCCCCTTTCGATTCCGATGGTCATGAACCGGCGCCGAGAAACCGCCCTGCCGTTACAGCGTGGTTTTGAGGAACCGCAACACCCGTGGGGTCACGTGCGCGGTGTAACTTGCCGATTTATCCATGGGTTCGTTGATGAAGGCGTGTCCGGCGCCCGGCACCAGCACGATATTGGCAGGAATGCCGGCTTGCTTCAGCAGGGTCAGAAAATCGGTCGCCTGCTTGGGATCGACGATGTCGTCCTCCTTGCCGTGGATCAGCATGAAGCGGGCGCGGGTGCGGTTGACCGTCGCGTAGGAGGCGGGCGAGGCCTGGAAATAGATGCTACGATCTTTGTAGGGCGGCACGCCGAGGAATTTCTCGGTGATCTGATCACCGGCGCGGCTGGCGAGATCGTGGGTCCACTGACCCTGCATGTCGTAGACGCCGTAGTAGGAAATCACCGCCTTGACGTCGGCCGGCACCGCGGCATTGGGATCGTCGCGGTAGCGGCCTGAAAATTGCGGCTCGCTGCCCGCAATGCCTACCAGCGAGGCCAGGTGGGCGCCGGCGGATGCCCCCGCCAGCGCTACGCGCGCCGGGTCGAGACCGAGTTCGCCGGCCTTCGCACGGACAAACTGCACCGCGGCCTTCACGTCATAGACGGCTCCGGGATAGCTGATCGCCCCCGGCTTCGACAGCCGGTAGCGGATGGCGAAGACCGCATAGCCATTGCGGGCCATCTCGGGCGCCCATGCATTGAGCGAATCCGGACTGCCGGCAACCCAGCCGCCGCCATGCGCCGCGACGATCACCGGTGCCTTGTCGAGCCCCTTGGGCAGGTAGAGGTCGCCGGTGAGCTTGACGCCGTCATGGACGACATATTCCACATTCGGCCGGGTGGTCACCGCATAGGTCTGGGCGCCGGCGATCTCCGCACCGGCGATCTGCGCCGCCATCAGCAGCGGCGCGGTTGCCAGCGATGCCCATCGGGCGCAACTGGACCAAGAAACGATAGCCTTCATGGATTTCCTCCGGTTAATAGGTGAGTTGGCATCCCGGCTCTACCTCAGCACGGCCTACGTGACGACACGTATTGTGAACGTGTCAATCAGTTGCACTTGTCGAAAATGATCGTCGAAGCCTGGAATTCGGCGCTGCCGAAGGTGGACGGCCTGCCGATGGCGCGCTGCCAGGGACGTGCGAGGACTATTCCGATTCGGGAGCATGCGATTGTGATCAGGCCCGTGTCCGAGGTATCCCCATTGTGTACGACTAAAGTGAGAAGGTTTTGTCGCAAATCTGTCATCTGAGCGTCACCGCCAGCCGTCAGGTTCGGTCAGCAAAAAAATTCCAAACCGGGACATTCCATGACCGACATCACACTGCCAGCGCCGGTCGGTGCTCACGCGTCGCCGAAGCCGAAGCTCGACCATCCGGTCAATCCGCTGTCGATCATCCTTTTCCTCGGCGCGCTGGCGGCCGCCCTCCTGTACGTCGCCTACAGCATCTATTCCGACGTGGAAGCCTCCGGTGTCCGCGTCACCACGTACCTGCCGTTCTTGCTGCTGTTTGTCGCCCTGGTGACGGCGCTCGGCTTCGAATTCGTCAACGGCTTCCACGACACCGCGAACGCGGTGGCGACGGTGATCTACACCCACGCCATGCCGGCACCGATCGCGGTGGTGTGGTCTGGCTTTTTCAATTTCCTCGGCGTGCTGGTGTCGTCGGGCGCGGTGGCGTTCGGCATCGTATCGCTGTTGCCGGTGGAATTGATCCTGCAGGTCGGCAGTTCGGCCGGCTTCGCCATGGTATTCGCACTGCTTATCGCCGCCATGATCTGGAACCTCGGAACCTGGTCGCTGGGACTGCCGGCGTCGAGTTCGCACACGCTGGTCGGTTCGATCATCGGCGTCGGCATCGCCAATGCGCTGATGCACGGCCAAGATGGCACATCGGGCGTGGACTGGAGCAAGGCGACTGAAATCGGACAGGCCTTGCTGTTTTCGCCTTTCGTTGGGTTCGCGGCGGCAGCGGCGCTGTTACTCGCCCTGCGGTTCGTGGTGCGCAATCCGGCACTTTATTCCGAGCCCAAAGGCAATGAGCCGCCACCGTGGTGGATTCGCGGCCTGCTTGATCCTCACCTGCACCGGCGTCAGCTTTGCCCATGGCTCCAACGACGGCCAAAAGGGCATGGGACTTATCATGCTGATCCTGATCGGCACGGTGCCGACCGCCTATGCGCTCAATCGGGCCTTGCCGGAAAGCCAGATGGTGGAGTTTCGCTCCGCCTCCGCGGCTGCGTCGACGGTGATTCAGCAGAAGGCGGCGGGATATAACGTGCTTGGCGATCCGCGCCCCGCCGTCACCATCTACGTTGCCCATCGCAAGCTCGACGAGGGCACCTACCCTTCGCTCGCAGTTCTGGTGAAGGACATCGCCAATCAGGTCGAGCAATACGGCTCGCTCGCCAAGGTGCCGGCCGATGCGGTGGGTAACACCCGCAACGACATGTACTTGGCCGACGAGGCGATCCGATTCCTCATGAAGGACAAGGAGAGCGACCTCTCCAAGGACGATGTGGCGGCCCTCACCACCTATAAGAAATCGCTCGACAATTCGACCAAATTCATCCCGATCTGGGTGAAGGTGGCGGTGGCGATCGCGCTCGGCCTCGGCACCATGGTGGGCTGGAAGCGCATCGTGATCACGGTCGGCGAGAAGATCGGCAAGACCCATCTAACCTATGCGCAAGGCCTGTCGGCGGAACTCGTCGCGGCGCTCACCATCGGGGCGGCGGATTCCTACGGGCTTCCGGTGTCGACCACCCACGTGCTGTCGTCGGGCATTGCCGGGACCATGGCGGCCAACGGCTCCGGCCTGCAATGGTCGACCATCCGCCATATCATCATGGGCTGGGTGCTGACCTTGCCGGTCGCCATGATGCTGTCGGCGACCCTGTACTGGGCGTTCACCCAGATTTTCTAACGCGACGTTGGCGTGGGATACCGACATCCGCTGAGGGTGTCGGTTCATGCCCGCGCTTGTCGGGGCGTGTCCCGGGCATCGCCGTCTTTTCTTTCGGCGGTTTTAGGATAAAGACGTGGATGGCCGGGACTTCGCCCGGCCATCCCTCCGAGGTGTTCGGGCGTGACCGCAATCCGGTCCCATCCAGGTCTAAACGTTGGCCTAAGCGCAATACCGTTCACGCGCGTCCCCGGGTTAAGTGAACGGCATTTGGGTCTAAACGCTAAAGACGCGCCGCTGCTTTTGACTCGTCCGTTGCGCCAAGCCATGGAACCGTCGGCCGAAGCGCCCGCATTGTCTGGGCCGTTTCTCTTCCATGCCGATTTACATGCGCCGCGGTTGGAAAAACCACAGCATCAGCGCCACGATCGCGACCGCCGGCATCAGGACCAGTAGAAATGCGACCATGCTCACCGTGATGCCGAGGATCAGGAACCCCAGCGCCGCAAGCACGGCGGTCGTTACGCCGATTGCGACCGCTACGATCACCCACGCGCGCCATCCGGTTACGACAACGGTCTTTCCATCGCGTTCGATCACGATCATGAGGATGCGTTCCCTCTCTGAACGTCTCAATGAGGTGGCCTCCATCGACGGGGCCACGGGCCGATTGGCCACGGTGAAAGCGGGGGCTATTGAACGCAAGCGAAATCGTCTCGCGTGATTCTCGCGCGCGGAAGGAAGTTGGTGGCTGGTGCTTGGCTAAGTAGCTTTTCACGTTGTCTCGTTTCAGCAGTCCGCTGCAATCGACTTGCCTGACCGCTAACGCGAACCCGCCTTGTCTCCCTCCGCGCAAGGTGCCGCGGATTGGGCCGGCGCCCCGGCTTCCGCGCCGGAGCAGCACGCGATTGCTCCGGCGGATCGTTTATGAGAGCGTCAATGCAACTTCGAAGCCGAAATGACGACGCCGTTCAAACGACGAAGCCCAAGAGATGAACGAAGCAGCCCTTCCGGAGTCCGTCACCGAACCGGCGCAAGACCTTGCGCTTGCCGCCGCGCTCGGCAGGCGGTCCGTCGTCCTGGTCGGCATGATGGGGGCGGGCAAGTCGTCGATCGGGCGGCGGCTCGCCACCCGCCTCGGCATCGCGTTCGTCGATGCCGACGTGGAGATCGAGCAGGCCGCCGGCATGTCAATTGCGGATATTTTCGAAGCCCATGGCGAGCCCTCGTTTCGGGCCGGCGAAGCACGGGTGATCGCGCGGCTGCTCGATGACGGGCCGCAGATTTTGGCGACCGGCGGCGGTGCCTTCATGAATGCCGAAACCCGGGCCAATATCGGCCGCAGGGGCATTTCGGTGTGGCTGAAGGCCGACCTCGATGTTCTGGCGCGGAGGTTGCGGCGGCGCAACGACCGGCCGCTCCTGAAAACCGCCGACCCGGTCGCCACCCTGGCCAACCTTCTCGTCCACCGCGATCCCATATATGCTGAGGCGGACGTGACGGTGATCTCGCGGGACGTTTCCCACGAAGTCATCGTCAACGAGATCATTGCGGTATTGCGCCAAAAGCTCGGCGTTGCTCCGTGATCGGTTGACGCACGGCTGCGGCCGGCGTCGCCCGGCGAAGCGGCGGCGGGACGGCGCCGGAGCTTCCGGTGGTACGAAAGGATGCATCATGACGGTGCCGTTGCGGCCCGGTAACCCCACCGTGGTCAATGTCGCCTTGGCCGAGCGCACCTATGAGATCGTGATCGGCCGCGGCCAGCTGACGACGCTTGGGGCGCGGGTGGCTGCATTGCGGCCGGGGGCGAAGGCCGCCATCGTCACCGACGACACCGTGGCCGGGCTCCACCTTACGGCGGCCGAAGCGGCGCTCGCGGCCGGCGGCCTAGCGACAAGCCGAGTCGTGGTCGGCGCCGGGGAAACCGCGAAGAGCTATGCCGGGTTCGAGCAAGTCTGTGAGGCCCTGATTGCCGCGCGGCTTGAACGCGGCGACCTGGTGGTGGCGCTCGGCGGCGGCGTGGTTGGTGATCTGGCGGGCTTTGCGGCAGCGGTGGTGCGGCGCGGGGTGGATTTCATTCAAGTGCCGACCACGCTGCTGGCACAGGTAGATTCCTCGGTCGGCGGCAAGACCGCGGTCAATTCGCGTCACGGCAAGAATCTGGTCGGCGCCTTCCATCAACCGATCCTGGTGGTCGCCGATACGGCCGTCCTCGACACCCTGCCGCCGCGCCAGTTCCGTGCCGGCTATGCGGAAGTCGCCAAATACGGCCTGCTCGGCGATGCCGGTTTCTTTGCTTGGCTCGAAGCCAACGTGAAAGAAATATTCGCCGGCGGCGCGGCCCGCACCGAGGCGATCGCGACCAGTTGCCGGATCAAGGCCGCGATCGTCGGGCGCGACGAGCGCGAGACCGGCGAGCGCGCGCTGCTCAATCTCGGCCATACTTTCGGGCATGCGCTGGAGGCCGCGGCGGGCTTTTCAGAGCGTTTCCTGCATGGGGAGGCGGTCGCGCTCGGCATGGCGCTGGCGGCGGAATTCTCGGCCCGGATCGGCGCTCTCCCTCTCGACCGGGTCGCTCGTGCGACGCGCCACCTGGCCGGCGCCGGCCTGCCGGTCGCGTTGCGCGAATTCCCCGGTGCCCTGCCGGATGCCGACCGGCTGATGGACCTGATGGCGCAGGACAAGAAGGTCAAGCGCGGCAAGCTCACCTTCATTCTGTTGCGCGACATCGGGGATGCTTATATCGCGCCGGACGTCGATGCGGCGGCGGTGCGCGCCTTCATGATCGAGAAGCTCAACGAATGATGAGGACGATGACAGGACAATGACCCTTGCGGAATGGCTCATTCTCCTCGCGGTGCTGGTCTTCCTGCTGATGTCGTTCTTCTTCTCCGGCAGCGAGACCGCCCTGATGGCCTCCTCGCGCGGCGCCATGCTGCGGCTTGCCAAGGCCGGCAACCCCAATGCCGTGATCGTAAACAGCCTGCTGGACCGCCGCGAGCGGCTGCTCGGCGCCGTGCTGATCGGCAACAATCTCGCGACCATCGTGTCGTCGGCGCTCGCCACCGATCTGCTGCATGCCTGGTTCGGCGAGATCGGGGTGATCTATGCGAGCATCGTGATGACGGTGCTGATCATCCTGTTCTGCGAAATGCTGCCGAAAACCGCGGCGATCGGCTCGCCCGATGTCTATGCGCTGTCGGTCGCCCCGATCATGCGCCTGGTGGTGCGGATTCTCTCCCCGGTGTTGACGGCGGCCGACTGGGCGGTGCGCCGTTTGCTGGCACTCGCCGGCATCAAGGCCGGTGAAGGCGAGCCGCTGTTGTCTCCTTACGAGCGCCTGCGCGGCGCGCTCGATCTGCTGCACCGGGAAGGCGGTGTCGAGAAGCAGGACCGTGATATGCTCGGCGGTCTGCTCGACCTGCGCGATCTGACGGTCGCGGACGTCATGATCCATCGCACCGAGGTGATCACCGCCGATGTCGGCGAGCCGCCCGAACGGGTCGCCGAGATCGTTCTTAAGGAGCTTGTCACCCGGGTGCCGCTGTGGCGCGGCACCCCGGAAAACATCGTCGGCATCCTGCATGTCAAGGATCTGCTGCGCGCCATCCAGGCGGCCGGCGGCGATCCGAAAAAAATCGACATCATGGCGATCGCGCGGCCGGCCTGGTTCGTTCCGGAAATGCGGTCGCTGACCGAGCAGCTCAAGGCGTTCCGCCGCCGGCGCAGCCCGCTCGCCATCGTGGTCGACGAATACGGGGAGTTCATGGGGATCGTGACCCTGGAGGACATTCTCGAGGAGATCGTCGGCGACATCAGCGACGAGCACGACGTGGAAATTCCGGGTGTGCGCCTGCAGCCCGACGGCTCGGTCAATGTGGACGGCGCGGTACCGATCCGCGATCTCAACCGCGCCATGGAATGGAATCTGCCCGACGACGAGGCGACGACGATTGCGGGCCTGGTGATTCACGAGGCCCGCTCGATCCCCGAGCCGGGCCAGAGCTTCACCTTCCACGGCTTCCGGTTCCAGGTGCTGCGGCGCAACCGCAATCGCCTGGAGGCGCTGCGCATCATGCCGGTGGCGCAAAAGTCCATCGCCAAGCCGATATAGGCCGCTTGTGGGGTGCGTAAAATCGCCTGCCGCGGCGAAGCGAATGTGTACCGACCCGCCGCGATTTTGCCCGGCGGACGATGCATGGGGGTGCGACCGCGTGGGCAAAATCGGCGGAAGCGCCCGCGTCAGCCCTTGCGCGGTGCAGAGCGATTTTGCCCAGCCTACGCCGCGGCGCCTTCGCCGGGGGCCGCTGCGTGAATCGCCAGCGCGTGGACCCCGGACTGCAGCTCCGCCGCGAGCGTCTCGTTGATCATACGATGGCGTGCGAGCCGGCTCTTTCCGGCGAACGCATCCGCCACGATAAAGACCCGGAAATGGGTTTCGCCTTCGCCCTGATGGTCGGCATGGCCTTCGTGTTGGTGCAACTCGTCGATCACCTTCAGGCTCGTGGGCGCGAAGGTCTCGGTGAGCTTTCTCGTCATGGTGTCACAGACGCGCATCATGTTGGCTCGGCGTACAAGAGAATAACCACCCCCCGCGCCCGGAACGCAGCACAGCGCAGAAGGCCCCGATCGAGGCGAAGCCCCAATGCGAACCACGGTCCGTGCGTGCTGTCAAGCTTGCGCGTCACCGCAAACCCTCCGCATAATGAGTGATGAAATTGGATTCACCCCTGTTCGATCGCATCCGGGTCAAGCCCGGCGAGGAACGCCGCGCGTCGCCCGACCAGCCGTGTTGCGACTGGCCCACTTGTACGGAGGCAGCGACCCACCGGGCACCGAAGGGGCGCAATCGCGAGCGCGAATATTGGCGCTTCTGTCTCGCTCACGTGCGCGAATACAATCAGTCGTACAATTTCTTTGCCGGCATGAGCGACGACGCGGTGGCGCGCTATCAGAAGGACGCGCTCACCGGGCATCTGCCGACCTGGCGGGTCGGAATGATCGGCGGCAAGGGCCGCCAAGCCGGCCGCCCCGGCGGCCGCGGCGGGAGGCCGTTCGCGGAAGGTTTTGCCTCCGATGATCCCTTCGACGTGTTGCGGGAGTTCGGCGGCCCGCGCACCGGCGCGGCGCACGGGCGCGCCGAGGCGGAGCGGCGCACCGTGCGCAACGCCGAGCGCAAGGCGCTCCATGCGCTTGGATTGGATGAGGGTGCCCCCGGGGCCGTTATCAAGACCAGGTTCAAGGACTTGGTGAAACGCCATCACCCCGATGCGAATGGCGGCGATCGCGCCTCGGAAGATAAGCTGCGCGAAATCATCGAGGCTTATAATTATTTGAAGAAAACCGGCCTGTGCTGAGGCACCGGATGTCCCGGCAGGCGGAGCTTATCCTCAGTCCACCTCTCAAAGCGGCGCGTCGGGATTGATCATCGTGCGCCACATGTGGGTCACAGGCGTGTTATCGCAGCCGAGGCCTTCCTTGGGCTGCTTGAAGTGGCGGCCGATGATATCGGTGAACTCATCGACCGAGACTTCTACGTTGGGATCGAACGAATACAGGTCGTTCATGGTCACGAGTCGCGCATCCATGTACCACTTGTGGTTCCGCGCGTAATCGTAGGCGGCCTGGATGTGAGGCATCGGCACGTAATCGGTGCCAAACATCTCATAATACACTTCCGGATATTCGTAACCGACTGTCGGGTCTGGATAAAATCGCAGCGCCTGATGGTATTTGACGGCAAACGCGACGCGCTCCGACACATAGGGCTCGATGAGTTGGGCGCCCCAATAGCCGTGTTCCGCCCGCATCAGATACTGGCCAACGTCGTGCAGAAGACAGGCTAAGACAACTTCTTCCAACTCGCCGTTTTTCTTGGCGAGCCGTGCGCTCTGCAGCAGATGAGCCGCGGGGTCAAAGCGACGCACAAAAAAGTCCACCAGCGTCGGTTTATCCGGCATCGGCGCAAGCCGTGGAACCTTGCGGCCGGTCCCATTGGGCCGCGGATTGCGCATATTGAATTCATGTACCATCAACCTGCCGGCGCCGCGCCGATAATCGCGTTTGTCGATAAGCGCTTGAAGCTCGGAAACGGTAAAATTGCCCTTGCCCCGTCGCGCGGCGACGGCCGCATCGAGCTGCTTCGCCATGCGATCCTCAAGCGCATCCGCCCGCGCCTCATGATCCATGCGCTTGATCGAAGCTGCGCCACCGAGGTTGGAAGCGGGTTCCGTTTGATCGAAGTTCATAGCAACCTCCATTGGGTATTGTCCAAGTCAACGGAGCGAGCCGTACGCGCCGGGTTAGCTCCATTGAACGGTCTAAATGCACGTCAAACGCGTCGAAACTGCCGTATTTTGCAAGCATCTCCGGCATGTATGGCTAATTCTGTGTGGTTCAGGTGGACGTTCCATTGCAGAAGATACCGTCAATAAACATAAAGCTCCGCTTAGCATCAAGAGCCTGATGGACTTACCGTTGATCCAAGGCGCTCGCTTCACCGCGGCGTATGCGTATGCGCAAAACGCGTAAGGCACCGAAGCGAATGCAGGAACGTTGAATGGTCACCCTCTAACTCCTCTGGTGTTAAAGCCGCTTAAGCCGAAGCGATAATGGCGATGTGGGGTACAGCCGGCGTGGGTTGGATGCGATATTCAGACGCAGACATTGCAACAATGTGTGATTGCTTTCCCTATTTCATCAGCCGCTCGTCGCGCACAGTCATCGTGACGCTCTTGCGGCACGGGGCTTTCAAGCAGTGTGCAAAATTCTTGCGGGCCGTGCGAAAGCACGATGCGATCTGGTGGTAATGCCCCGAGGACCACGATCCGGCCGCTTGGGGGGCCAGGTGGCGATTTCTTCCTTTCGATGTGCCGAGGCTAAGCCATTGCCTCGCCGAGGTTACGCCAGCCGCCGCGTGAGGCGGAAGAGCGCATCCGCGGCGAAGCTGGAGATGCACCGGGCGCACTTGGCTGGCGCACGGGGGTTCACTATCATTACCACGCGCTTGACAGCGCGCGTGGCGCGGGGCTTTTCGTGTCTAAGGCCGTTCTCGATCGGAAGCGTCGCATGGGGTGGAACTTCAAGAACGTGATACTGTTTTTTCACTACAACTTAACCGTGCCGTAGTCCCGTCGGCGGGTAACCCTACACTTCGGCACCGCCAGCACCGGACCCGTTGCCTTTGAAGCGCGGCAGATTTCGAGACGGAGCGGATCACGATGTCCGACACGCCCAGCGAGGGCGCTGCAGAACCCGGCACCTCATCCCCTGCTGCCGCTGACAGCATTCCACAGCAATCGCCCACGCCCGCTCCGGGAAGCGCGGCCGCGCCTCCTCAAGCCGAGGCGGCGGAGCGCAAGCAGCGGCGACCCGTTGTCTTGCTCATCGGGCTCATGGTTATCGCCCTGCTCGCCGCGGGCGGCGGGTATTATTGGTGGTCTACGCGCAACATCGAAAGCACCGACGATGCCTATACGGACGGCCGTGCCATCACGATCGCGCCACAAGTTGCAGGCACGGTCATCTCTCTCAACGTCTCCGATAACCAGTTCGTAAAAAAGGGCCAACCGCTCATCCATATCGATCCGCGGCAGTACAAGATCGACCGCGAGCAGGCAGAAGGAGCGCTGGAGACGGCAAACCGTCAATACGCCGGCCAGCAACTCGGCGCCGCGATCGCCCGCAAGAATTTTCCGGCCCAGTTGGAGCAGGCGCAGGCCCAGCTGCAAAGCGCGAAGGCCAACCTCGTCAAGGCGCAAGCCGATTACGCGCGCCAGCGCGCCCTCAATCGCCAGGCCACGACCCAGCAGGAGGTCGATGCCGCAACCGCGGCGCTGCAGCAGGCGCAGGCCCAGGTCATGCTGGCAGAAGCGCAGGTGACGCAAAATTCCCCGGTGCCGCAGCGCATCGGCGAGACCGACGAGCAGGTCGGGCAGCTTAAAGGTCAAGTCGAGCAGGCCCAGGCACGGCTCGATCAGGCCAACCTCAATTTGTCTTGGACCGTGGTCACGGCACCGCAGGACGGTTGGATCACCAAGCGCAATGTCGAACAGGGCAATTACGTTACGCCCGGCCAGCAGATTTTCTCGATCGTCACCCCCGAGCTTTGGGTCACGGCGAACTTCAAGGAAAGCCAATTGACCGACATGCGGCCCGGCCAGCCGGTCAAGATCAAGTTCGATGCCTATCCGTCCCTCGACGTGCGCGGCCATGTGGACAGCATCCAGCGCGGTACCGGCTCGAAATTCACCGCATTTCCACCGGAGAATGCGACCGGCAATTTCGTCAAGGTGGTGCAGCGCGTGCCCGTGAAGATCGTCATCGATAGCGGGCTCGACCCCAATCTCGCAATGCCGCTCGGCCTCTCGGTCGAACCGACGGTGACCGTGCGATGAGTGCTGCCCTCCCGGCGCCCGCCGCCGAGGCGCCGTGGAAACCCCGGTATAATCCGTGGTTCATCGCGGTCGCGGTGACGATCGCGGCATTCATGGAGGTGCTCGACACCACCATCGTCAACGTCGCGCTGCCCCACATCGCCGGCAGCCTGTCGTCGTCGAGCGACGAAGCCACCTGGGCGCTGACCTCCTATCTCATCGCCAACGGCATCGTGCTGACGATCTCCGGCTGGCTCGGCGATTTGCTTGGCCGCAAGCGCTATTTCCTGATCTGCATTGCGATGTTCACCGTCTGCTCGTTTCTGTGCGGTATCGCCGGCAGTCTCGGGCAACTCATCGTGTTTCGCCTGGCGCAGGGGTTCTTCGGCGGCGGCATGCAGCCGAACCAGCAATCCATCATCCTGGACACCTTCCCGCCCGCCAAGCGCGGCGCCGCCTTCGGGGTGGCGGCCATCGCCATCATCGTGGCGCCGGTGCTGGGGCCGACGCTCGGCGGCTACATCACCGATACGGTGACCTGGCGCTGGATTTTCTTCCTCAACGTTCCGGTCGGCGTCGTCGCGGTCTTCCTGGTTTCGGTGCTGGTGGAGGATCCGCCCTGGGAACGGAACAAGAAGAAGCGCGGCATGGACTGGATCGGCCTGGCGCTCATCGTCGTCGGGATCGGCTGCTTCCAGGTGATGTTGGACCGTGGCGAGGATGCCGACTGGTTTGGGTCGCCGTTCATCCGGCTGATGGCGCTCTTGGGTTTTCTGGGCATCTTCGGCGCCATCGGGTGGCTGCTGATCGCGCGGCAGCCTATTGTCAATCTGGCGGTCTTCAAGGACCGCAATTTTGCCGCGGGCTGCTTGATGATCGGGGCTGTCGGAGGGGATTCTCTATGCAAGCGCCGTCCTCATTCCGCAATTCGCTCAGCAGGTTTTATCCTATACGGCGACCTGGGCCGGTATGGTCCTGTCGCCGGGCGGCGTCGCGGTCATCATTCTGATTCCGGTGGTCGGCCGGCTGATGAAGGTATTGCAGACGCGCTACGTCATCGCGCTCGGGTTCACGATCATCGGCTTCGCGCTCGTGTTCTCCAGCCATCTGGCGCCCAATATCGATTTCAAGACGCTGGTGAAGATGCGTACCTTCCAGACGATCGGGCTCGCCTTCCTGTTCGTTCCCATTAGTACAGTCGCATATTTGACGCTCCCGCGCGAACTCCGCGGCGACGGCGCAGCGCTGTTCGCCATGTTCCGCAACGTGTTCGGCTCGATCGGGATATCGCTCGCGACCGCGGCGATCACGCAACGGAGTCAAACCCACCAGGTCTACCTCTCCGGGCGGGCCAGCCCCTTCAACCAGCCATTCGACGCGTTGGTCGCCACCTACGAACAGGCGCTGCGGGCGCTGGGGCGGACCGGTGCGGCCGTCCACGACGCCGCGCTGGGACACGTGTTTCAGGTTGTTCGGCTGCAAGCCACAATGTTGGCCTATTCCGACGTATTCATGTATTGTGCAATCGTTGCATTTCTGGTGGTTCCATTGTGTTTCTTCCTGTCGCCGGGCAAGGGCGGCCCCCCCGGGGCGGGGGCGGCATGAGGGGAGCGTGGCATTTGGCCCGACGATCCGGCTGGGCGGCGCGTGTGCTGGTAGGCGTCGTCCTTACCTTTGCTCTGTCTGCATGCACGCTCGGACCGAATTTCATGCCCCCAGACCCGCCATTGCCAGCCAACGGTTTCGAGCCGGGTAAGAAAAGCCTTGATGCGCGGCTGCTGGATCCCCCGGACCCGGCATGGTGGGCGGAATTTCGCGATCCCATCCTGACCGGCTTGGAGCAGCGCGTGGCGGAAGCGAATCTCAACGTCCAGACCGCGACGATCCGGCTGGCGGAGAGCCGGTTCCAGCGTGGGGTCGTTGCCGCTGCCGAATTCCCCGGCATCAACGGTGATGCTAAGTACCAGCGCGAACTTTACAGCAAGAATGGCATCCTCAGCCTGCTGGCCCCGCTCGCTGCTGCTTCCGGCGGCGGCAACGGTGCCAACGTCTTCCCGTTCAACGAATATACCGTCGGGCTCGACGCGTCCTGGGAGCTCGACCTGTGGGGCCGCGTGCGCCGGCAAGTCGAGGCGGCCGACGCCGATGTAGACCAGTCGGCCGACCAGCGCCGCGACACGCTGGTCTCAAGCCTCGCGGAAGTCGCGCGCGATTACATACAATTGCGCGGCGCCCAGACGCAATTGCGAATCGCAAAAGAAAATCTGGAGATCGACCGGGATATTCTGTCGCTCGCTCAGGAGCGGCAGCAAAAAGGTCTCGTCACCGGGCTCGATGTCGAGAATGCGGCCTCGCAAGTGGAATCCGTTCGCGCCCAAATCCCCGCACTGGAACAGCAGGAATCGCAGCTGATTAATGCCTTGAGCTTGCTGCTGGCGCAGCCGCCGGGCGCCCTCCGCGGCGAACTCGCCCGCGCCAAAGCGGTGCCTCCGGCGCCGCGGCAGGTCCCTCTCGGCATTCCGTCCGAACTCGCCCGGCGCCGGCCCGATATCCGCGCAGCGGAGGCGCAGCTGCATGCCGCAACGGCACAGATCGGCGTCGCCATCGCCTCGTTCTATCCGAGCGTGCAGCTCAACGGGACATTGGTGCTCAACTCCCTCCACGTGAAAAATCTGTTTCAGGCCGGATCGCTTCAATACATGGCCGGCCCCAGCGTCACGCTGCCGATTTTCCAAGGCGGCCGGCTGACCAGCACCCTTGAACTGCGCGAGGCGCAGCAGCAGGAAGCTGCGATCGCGTACCAAAAGACGGTGCTGCAGGCTTGGCATGAGGTCGTCAACGCGCTGGTCAACTACCGGCTCGAGCAGAAACGCCGGGAGAGCCTGCGACTCCAGGCCGAACATTCGCGGGCGGCGCTGGCCCTCGCGCGCGATCGCTACCGCGACGGCGTGGCGGATTTTCTCAACGTGCTCGACGTCGAACGCACCCTGCTGCAAGCCGACCAGCAATATGCGCAGAGCACTACCAACGTATCGCTGGACCTCGTGCAGCTCTACAAGGCGCTAGGCGGGGGGTGGGAACTGACGTTTCCGGTGGCTCCGCCTGCCGGCGCGGCGGTGCCGTTTCCCGCGGTGCCCGCGCCCGTTGCAACTATTGCTGTACCTGTGGCGGTACCTGTGGTGCCCGCCACCGCCCCTTTTTAGGGGGCTTTTAGGAGGGGTCACCGCCAAGTATGTTGTGCGTCATTCACGCGGCGGCCGTCTTTATATTATCAATGTCGGGGATGCGCTCAACGGATCGGCCGGAACTCGCCTGGACGCTAACGCGGGTGGATTGGGAGACAATTCGTGAAGACGCAGCGCTTCGATCTTCAAAAGATCGGCGTCGTATTTGCGCTCGCCGTTTCGCTGGCGCTCATGCCCGCACGGCTGGCGGCGCAGGATGCTACAAAGGACGCTGCCACGGACTATCCCCGCCATGCGGTGCGGGTCATCGTACCGTTCGCGGCGGGCGGCACCGCCGACGTGATGCCGCGCATCGTGTTCGATGCGGTGTCGCGCAAATGGGGCCAGCCGGTGGTGATCGAGAATAAGCCCGGCGCCGGCGGCAATATCGGGGCCGAGGTCGCATTCAACGCGGAGCCGGACGGCTATACGCTGCTGGCCACCCCGCCACCGCCGCTCGCCATCAACCAGAACCTCTATCCGCGGCTCAACTATGACCCCGCCGCCTTCGTGCCGGTGTCGGTGATGGGCCTGGTGCCGAACGCGCTGGTGGTCAACCCCGCCAAGGTCGCCGCCGGCACGGTTGCGGATTTCATCGCCGAGGCACGGCGCAATCCGGGAAAAATATCGGCGGCCACCCAGGGCAACGGCGCCACCTCGCACCTCACCTCGGCGATGTTCCAGATGATGGCGCAGGTGCGGTTCGTGCACGTGCCCTATCGCGGCACCGCGCCGGCGCTACAGGGGCTGTTGGCCGGCGATTGCGACATCATGTTCGACAATCTCGGCGTATCGCTGGCGCTGGTCAAAAGCGGGAAGCTGCGGTTGCTCGGCGTCGCGACCGAGCGGCGGCTGCCGGCGCTGCCGGACGTCCCGGTGATCGCCGAGACGGTGCCGGGCTTTGCCGCGGTGACCTGGTTTGCGGTCGCGGCGCCGCCAAAGACGCCGCGCGAGATCGTCGCGAAACTGAGTGCCGATATCGCGGAAGCCATCCGTTCGCCGGAAGTGCGCCGGCGTTTCGACGACCTCTCGGCGGAGCCGGTCGGCAGCGATCCGGACGCCGCGCGGCGCTTCGTACGCGAGGAGACCGCGCGGTGGGGCGCCGTGATCCGGGCGGCCGGCGTGAGGGTGGAGTGATTTGGGCAGCGTCGGTGCTATTTTAGCGCCGGACATCCTACCCGTTGAATCCGTTTCGGGGTGCGGCACGACGTGGCGAGCCTGGCATGACGGACACCACATTGTTAATGTCAGCGCACTTGCCTCATGCCGAGCGGCATCGCACAAGCATGCGTCGCTAAGAAGGGGCAGCAAGCAGCGCTGGGGGAAGATCGAAAAAGTCTTCGGCCATTGCTGGGACGCGAAGGGGGGAGCAGATCATGAACATTCACACGCCATCGCGCGCCTGGCCCGCCGAGGGGCTCACCCGCATCCCCTATTGGATTTATTCCGATCGCGACCTCTACGAGGCCGAGCAGGAGCGCATCTTCCGGGGGCCGACCTGGACGTTCCTATGCCTGGAAGCCGAGCTGCCAAGCCCCAACAGCTTCGTCGCCTCGAATCTCGGCGACATGCCGGTGGTGGTGACCCGCGATGCCGCCGGCGCCGTCCATGCCTTCGAGAACCGCTGCGCCCATCGCGGTTCGCTCTTGTGTCTCAAGGAGCGCGGGGAGGCACGCGAAATCGTCTGCGTCTACCATAATTGGACGTATGATCTCACCGGCAAGCTCACCGGCATCGCGTTTCGCCGCGGCATCGCCGGTAAGGGCGGCATGCCGGCCGACTGCAAGCCGGAGCAGCATGCACCGCGGCAGCTGCGCATCGCCCTGTTCGCCGGCCTGGTGTTCGGCACGCTCGGCCACGATACGCCGCCGATCGAAGACTATCTCGGGCCCGACCACGTGGCGCGCATCCGCCGCGTCATGCGTGCCGCCGTGAAGCCGATCGGCGGCTATACCCAAATCATTCCGAGCAACTGGAAGCTCTATATCGAGAACGTCAAGGACAGCTACCACGCGAGCCTGTTGCACATGTTTTTTGCCACCTTCCGGCTCAACCGGCTGTCGCAGAAGGGCGGCCTGGTGGTGAGCCCGTCCGGGGGGCATCACATCAGCTATTCGATGACGCAGGACGTTCCGGGCAAGGAGTATGAGCAGGCCGGACTGCGCTCCGCCAACGAAGGCTACGCACTCGAGGCACCGGAGATGCTGCTGAAGAACATCGACGAGTTCGGCGACGGCATCGGCTTGCAAATTCTCACGGTGTTTCCGGGCTTCGTGCTGCAGCAGATCCGCAATTGCCTGGCGGTGCGCCGCGTCGTGCCGCGCGGGCTCGACAGGACCGAACTGGTGTGGACTTGCTTCGGCTTTACCACCGACGATGATGCGCTTGCCGAGTTGCGGCTGCGCCAGGCCAACCTGATCGGGCCGGCCGGCTTCATCTCCATGGAGGACGGTGCGGCGACCGGCTTCGTCCAACGCGGCATCGCGGGCTCCGGCGACGAAACCTCGGTGGTGGAAATGGGCGGCACCGGGACCTCCTCGGAGGAGAGCCGCGTCAGCGAGGCCGCGGTGCGGGGCTTTTGGAAGGAGTACCGGCGCCTGATGGGGATGTGATGGGCGCAATTTCGGGGCCGCAATGTAACGGCTCCGACCTGTGAAAGCCGGAAAGCGCCACGGTTTGGATTGATCTATATCAAAGCTTTGACCCTTAATCGGAGTAGCCTTTAAAAGTTTCTGCGTATTCTCCGACAAGCTGCCGCCGAAGCCGGCCGTGCGTCATGTTCGGACCTTGGCGCTGAGAAACAAAGATCGCCGACGCCCCTTCTCGGGCAGGAAACGTCGCGCATGACAGGGAGAAATGAATGCTTTACGCTAGGTTGTCATTCACCTGTTGTGCGGCCTTGAAACCAACGCTCAAAAATGTCACCCGGAACCCGGACAATGCGTTGAGACCGGGGGACGGCCGGTGAGGCGCAGAACCGCAATACGATGGCTGCTGGGATTGGGATTGCTTCTGGTGCCACTTCTGGTGCTTGCAGTCGGTGGCAGTCCATGGCGATCATGTGCCCTCTCGGATGAAGCGGCTCGTGGCCGGGTGCTGGCCCAAAAAACCTGCACTGCATACTGCCACAGCATAAGCCCGCACGAGCCCGATCCGAACCACGCCAATCCCGCCCCGAATCTCCAGAACGTCTACATGTCGCTCGCCGGCACCACCCCGGCGCCGCAGGACCCAACGGGCGTCTACCACCATCCCCTTCCTCCTTTGGCTGCGGCACGAGATGCCGGGATCGTCTGGACTGACGAAAATCTGCTTGAATACCTCAGGGGTCCGAAGGTATTTCTCGATAGGAAAACCGGGCAAAGCTTCAAAGATACCTCATGGTATATGCCTTTCTTCATTGGCGAGGAAAGCGAGCGGCGATCCGCGGTCGCTTATCTCAAAGCCATCAAAGGCCACCCGGAATGTAATTGACGGGTCCGGGGGAGTCGTCAAAGGCGATCGGTGCCCATGCGTCACGGCGCGTCGATGCCGGGGGATGGAAATCGAGGCCATAAGTGCCAAATCCGTGAGCAGCTCGTTCCGAGCCGGGCGCGGCCCCGCAATCGTCGCCGTCGCGGCATTCATCCTGACCACCGTCTACCACATGATCGAGGACCGCACGACTTATCAGGGCCCGGCGGCAATCACTTTGAGCGCCGCTGCGCCGACCGGCAAAAAACACGTTGGTCAAACGTTTGGCGAACCTCGGCTACGCAGCCCCTCGCCACCTGAACCGAGCATATGTTACCATCCGAGAGTTTGTGGCGTGCTCCGATCCGGGTCGTTTCTTTGTAGGTTCGTCCGACCTATCGACCCTATGGCCATCGGCCTGATGTTCTGCTAATCTGCATATGAAGCTGCAGTTCGCAGGAGCCTGCGGCGACGGGCAACGCGCAATTTGCGGGCGTAGTTCAATGGTAGAACGGCAGCTTCCCAAGCTGCATACGAGGGTTCGATTCCCTTCGCCCGCTCCAGCTTATTTTTGCCAAACGAATTCAACCGGTTACACCG
>CAWDKL010000026.1:0-13737 GCA_963802745.1 uncultured Alphaproteobacteria bacterium
GTGCGGCTGCCATTGCTCGTAATGTCGAACTGGCTTATAAATGGATGGATCAGTCGAACATGCCGACAGCAGCTTTGCATACCATCGCATCCGGAGGGGTCAATGGCTCGCTTTTTGTCATGGAAATTTATCTTGATCGCCATAGCTCCGATTGCGTCGAAGCTTGTTCTGAATACCGGAGACGCTCTCATGTTTATATTTGAACCAGAACTCGATTTTCTCAATCCAATAATTAGGTTTATAGCATTATCATTGCTTGTTTTAGCCTCGTGCTATGTGTTTGTATTTCTATTTCGGCGGCGGTTTATTGAGTGCGGCTTGCTTGTTGTAATTATTTGTCTCGTTATTCTAACGCCTCGCCTGACCTTTGGATCAAAGATTTCTTTTAAATAAAAAATTGTATTTAGAGAAAATTGCGGCTGACCCATCCCCTAGTAGAAGTTTCTTTTTTTTAAAATGGCACAGATTGTTGGATTTCCCGCTGGAGGAACGTATTTTTATGTGATTTATGATGAAACCGATGAAATTGCAAAGCCTGTGCGCGACAGATCAAGCGCATGGCTCGCGGCCCATGGCGGTTTCTCAAAGCCGATTTCTCCTGCTTCGCGAATAGAGGTAACTCCTCTTGGTGGTCACTTCTATCTTCATGAAGAAACGACATAGCAAGTGTAGCCCGGATGAGCGACCTCTTGGTCGCGATATCCCGGACGGCCGTCCCGCATGTCGCTGCGATCATGCGGGCAACGGCGCTACGGCGCCGATCTCGGTGACCTCCAACGGCGGCGTCATCACGCTGCCGACCGACGATAGCGTGGCGTTGACCAACGGCGTCACCTCGGAGAGCGCGGCCAACTATTCCGGCGAAGGGCGAGCTTACCAGCAGCGGCACGGTCGGCGCCGAAGCGCGCATGATCGGAGCCCCTCACCCCTTCTTCATCGCATAAACATGCTCCGGCCCCGGGAACGTGCGGCCCCGCACCTCGGACGCATAGCTGGCGATCGCCTGCTCGATGGAGGGCCCGAGGCTCGTATAGCGCTTGACGAATTTCGGCACCCATGGCGACAGCCCGAGCATGTCTTCGAGCACCAGCACCTGGCCGTCGCAGGCCGGGCTCGCCCCGATGCCGATGGTGGGGATCGCGATCTCGCGGGTGATTTGTGCCGCCAGCGGCTCGGCCAGCGCCTCCAGCACGACGGAAAACGCCCCGGCATCGACGACCGCGCGGGCATCGGTCTCGATCGCCCCCCAATCGGCGGGATCGCGCCCCTGGGCGCGGAAGCCGCCGAGCGCATTGACGGATTGCGGCGTCAGGCCGACATGGGCCATCACCGGTACCCCGCGCTCGGTCAAAAACGCGATCGTTTCCGCCATCCGCCGGCCGCCTTCCAGCTTGATGGCGCCGCAGCCGGTTTCCTTGAGCACGCGCGCCGCCGCCAGGAACGCCTGCTCCTTGGAGACTTCGTAGGAACCGAACGGCAGATCGACCACCACGAGCGCCTGCTTGGAGCCGCGCATCACGGCGTGGCCCTGCAGGATCATCATGTCGAGGGTGACCGGAACCGTGGTCTCGAACCCGTGCATCACCATCCCGAGCGAATCGCCGACCAGGATCACATCGCAATAGCGGTTGACGAGGCGCGCCGTGTGGGCATGGTAGGAGGTGAGCATCACGATCGGCTCGCCGCCCTTGCGGGCGCGAATGTCGGGGGCGGTGAGCCGCTTCGGCGCTGCCTGGTTTTGCGCGGGATGCGTTCAACATCTTTAGGTTCCGAGTGCCGACCTGCCGAACACCGGGAGACCGACAACCAGCGGATGGAACACGAGGCCGAGCGCCAGGTAGAGGATCGTCCCGACGATGATGGCGGCAATGTCATTCCTCCGCCCACCGAGCGGAATCAGCGGTCCGCCCGGATCGGTGCGGTGCTTGAGCGTGATGCGGTCATAGACCGCCCAGGCCAGTACGGTGCCGAACAAAATGATCCCGCCGAGATCGCCATTGGCGAGGAGATGCCCGAGCGCCCATAATTTGACGCTCACCAGCACCGGATGCTTGAGCGTGCGCTTGATGTCGCCGGGCAGATAGGCGGCGACGAAGCAGATCGCAGCCGGCCACATCAGCAGCTGCGTGATATAGCGCATCATCCGCGGGGGCGACCATACGGTGATCTCGCCCTCCGCGCGGTACATGCCAAAACCCTTGCCGGTGAGGTACAGCCCCGCGATCGTCACCACCGCGAAGGCGACCTTATAGGGCCATTCGCCAAAACTCCCCACGAGGGCGTCGCGCTGCGGCCGCATGGTGACGAACACATGCGGGCCGAGAAACAGGATCAATCCGAGAATCATCACCAAAAGGCCCATCAGGGTCACTCCACCAGGGGCTTGAGTTGTCGGCCGCAATAGAGGCGAATGCCGGAGCTAAAGCAAGCGGAGGGGTGGGGCGGAGAATTTTTACGTAGGGTGCAACAAGCGAAGCGCATTGCGCCATTTCTCTGCGCACGGCCCAAGGGGTGCGCACGGCCCCTCTCCCCACGGCGTTCTTCACGCTGTGGGGAGAGGGCTAGGGGTGAGGGGCGGGGGCTCGCGATCGCCTCGCGATGCGCCTCGGCTCGGGGGAGCCATTACTTTGGCCGCGCTATCGGAGAGCCGGTCGTATTTGGGCGCGATGCGAGCACCCCAGCCGATCGAGTTCGCCCCTGCCCATCGAGCTGAAGAAAAGACTCGGTTGCGACGGAGTACCGAAAAGCCGACGAAAGCCTAGGTCTCCCCATCGGTGAAGGCAAACGATGGACTCGGAGAGGGAGATGCTATTGGTCGCAGCGCGTCGCCCTTTGGCGGCGCCGTCGGTCGCGGATGCTCGCATGGACGAGTGTCGACAGAGCAAAATGGTTGCGCTTTTCGGCGCGATCGCTCATTGCCCTCACCCCGGCGCTCTCCCGCTCGACACCATGGGGGCTGCCATCGCCGCGCCAAGCGACGCGCATGCCCGCACCCTTTTGCGTGCCGGTCCCAGGTCGCAAGCCTACCGCGGCGGCGTGCGGATCAGCTCCTTGAGCTGGGCGTCGCTCAGCGGTGCGCGCAAATATTTCAGCTTTACGGCATCGCGAAGAATGCCCGGCATGTCGGCCATGCGCTCGGTCTGCAGCGCTTCCTTGGGGTAGAACTCCCGGATGGTGTCGCGCACGAATTCCGCCGGCCGGTCGATCTTCTTGGCGTAGAGTTCGATCGCCTTCGGATCGGCGTACATCCAGTCGACCGTCTCGCGATAGGCGGCCATGAAGCGGGCCGCCACATCGGGGCGCCGGCGCAACAGGTCGGCATTGATGACGGTCGCCCGCACGGTCTGGTCGCGCAGCGACGGGGCAGCCGACCCGCGGGCGAGGATGCGCACCCGGCCGTCCGCAATTTCCCGCACGGCTATCGGGGGCGCCGACCAGCCGATGTCGATCTGGCCCGACATCACGGCCGTCAGCGTCGCCGGCGGGGTGCCGGTCGGCGTCGGCTTGGCCTTGAGGCCGAGTTCATCCACGAAGGCGAGCACCAGATTGTGCGAACTCGAGCCGTTGGTGGAATACGCAATGGTGTTGCGCGCGGTGGCATCGGCGAGGCTTTTTAGCGGTGAATCGGCGCGGACATACCAAAACAGGTCGGCGGTGCCGGTGAAGGCGGGGGCCAGAATCCGCACCGGCGCTCCGGTCGAGAACGCCCGCATCACGCCCGCGACACCGACCCCGATGCCGATATCGGCGCTGCCGGCGATGATCGGCTGCAGGGTTTCGCCGGCGCCGGCGGTGCCAAAGGTCTCCAGCACCAGGCCGTGCTTCTTGAAGATGCCGGCCTCCTGGCCGAGCGTCGGCGGCTGGTTCTCCCAGTTGTTGATCTGACCGATCGCGACCTTCAGGCTCTCCGGTTTCGCGTTCTCTTGCGCGAGGACCGGCGACATCCGCAACGTGATCGCAACAAGCGCGAGCGCGAGGCTCGCCATATAGGCTGGTCGCATGTGCCGGTCCTCCCTTTTGGCCCTTTTTAGCCCGGTTTTGCCGTTATGGGTAACGCAATCGGTGCAGGCGTTGCACCGAACGCAAGGGCCATCGCCGCGGCGCATGCGGGTGTGTTTCCGGCAAGCGCGACGGCGTACACACCCTCAGTTGAAAGCGCGCGGCGCCGGCGAGACGACTTGTCCGCCCGATGGCGTCACCCGCAGCACCGCAAGCCCACGCTGATTGGTCCCGTCGGCGCGGAACCGGAACGCGCCCTCGATCCCGTGGAACCCCGCCGGATCGGTCAGAACCTGGTTCGTAATCCGTTGCGAACCCGCAGCCCGCACCAGCGCCCCCAGCATGGCCACCGCGTCGTACGCGAGCGCCGCCTGGCGTGGCGGGTCCTGGCCGTAGCGGGTGCGGTAGCGATCGGCAAAGCCGCGAAAGCCGGCAGGGTCGGGAGCGGGATAAAGGGCCCCCGCCAGCAGCGGATTGGTGGCGATTTTCGGATCGTCCCACAGCTGGGTGCCCAGCAGGGCTAGGCGGCGCGGATCGACACCCCCGTCGGCCAGCGTCGCGACCGCGTCCGTGACGGCATCGCCGCCGCCGGGCATGAACAGCGCGTCGGCGCCGGCGGCGGCGTCCGCGATCCGCTTGGCGGCTTCGGCGAGCGGCTTGGCGGGGTCGGCAGTATTGCTGCGATCCTCCTTGTAGTGTTCGATCGCCAGCACCCGGCCGCCGTCACGCTTCACGGTTTCGGTGAACGCAGCTTCGACCACCATTCCGTAAGGGGTTGAGGGCACCAACGCCAGGAACGAACGTTTGCCCTGCGATATCGCGTAGGTTGCGATCCGCTCGGCGTCGGCCGCCGGGAAGAAACCCAAGAGGTATGCGCCGGGCGCGGCGGCGGTCGCGTCGGTCGAGAAGGCGATGATCGGCACCCCGCGGCCGGTGGCGATCTGCCGGACGGCGGTGACGGAGGTGGCGAACACCGGCCCCAAAATCACGTCGACGCCCTCATCGAGGGCCTGCTGAACGGCGAACCGGGATCCCTGTGCGGTGCCGCTATCGTCCTTGACGATCAGCTGAATGCTCGGCGCCGCCATCTCGGCAACCGCCATTTCGGCGGCGTTGCGCATCACCAGCCCCACCGTGCTGGCATTGCCGGCCGCAGACAACGGCAGGATCAGGCCGACCTTGGTGCCGGCGGCGACCGGGTTCGCGGCCGGCACCGTCGCAGCCGGTGGAGCAGTGGCCGGTGGCGCGGTGGCGGGCGCGAGGACGCCGGGATCGACGACCCCGCTGCAGCCCGCAGTGCCCACCGCCAATGCAAACGCGCCTGCCCGCACGCACCCTAGCACGCGCGATCCGCGGTGGCGCAGAAGACCGTCCCAGTCCATCCGACTCAAAATCTCCACGGCGAGGCAACCGAAATGGGCCCGCATGTCCGGCCGATGTTCGACGCGACCTTGTAGCCGAACGCATCCCCTCTGTCATAATGGTGGACCTTGCAAAGCCGCCGCGATCACCGGGACGGGATTTCGATCGGACCGAACTGCCCCTCTCGGCGTCATGCCGGCACTTGTCGCGGGCATCTACGTCTTGCCGGCCACGGTGCTGCAAGGAAGACGTGGATGGCCGGGACAAGGCTGGACAGCCGGCATGGCTCGAACTGTTTCGACACCGTCGGAACATGGTCTAAGATGCCGCCATGACGGTCTCGGCGCATTCCCCGGCTGCAAGCCCGAAGTCCAGACATTTCGCCATCTTCGGGCAGACCTTCGAGGCCGGCCCGGTGCCGGCCGGGCTTTACCTGGTGGCGACTTCGATCGGCAATCTGGGCGATGTGACGCTGCGGGCGCTGGAAACGCTCGCCGGTGTTGACCTGGTGGCCTGTGAGGACAGCCGGGTGACCCAGCGCTTGTTGGCCCGCTACGCCATAACAACACCGCTCACCCCCTATCACGACCACAATGCCGAGGCGGCACGGCCGAAGATTTTGGCGCGGCTTGCCGATGGCGCCGCGGTCGCCCTGGTGTCGGACGCCGGAACCCCGCTGATTTCCGACCCCGGTTTCAAACTGGTGCGCGCCGCCGCCGAGGCCGGGCACGCGGTGACGCCGCTGCCGGGCGCAAGCGCCGTGCTGGCGGCGCTGACCGCGTCGGGCCTGCCGACCGACCGCTTCTGGTTCGAGGGTTTTCTGCCGCCGCGCCCGGCGGCGCGGCGCGCCCGCATCGAGGAACTGGCCACCGTCCCGGCGACCCTGGTGCTGTTCGAGACCGGACCGCGGATCGCCGCCATGCTGGAAGATTTGGTTGCCGGGTTCGGCGACCGGACCGCGGCGGTGTGCCGGGAACTGACCAAACTGCACGAGGATATCCGCCGCGGCGATCTCGGGCTCCTGGCGCGCGCCTGGCACGACGGCGCCGAAACCCGCGGCGAGTTCGTGGTGGTGGTCGGCCCGCCCGCTGCGACCGTGGTCGAAGCAGCCGATCTCGACGGTATGTTGCGGCGCGCGCTTGTCGCCATGTCGCTCAAGGAGGCGGTGGAAGCCGTGACCGCCGCCACGGGCGAGAAACGGCGCACGGTCTATCAGCGCGCCCTCGCGCTTGCTCAACAGGCCGGCACCGATGCCGCCGATTGACCGGATTCCCGCCGGCGACCGGGAGCCGGAGCATTCCGGGCAACACCGTCGCCGCGTCGCGTTCCGGCTGGGCCTTTCGGCCGAAACCCGCGCCACCGTCTATCTGATGCTCAAGGGCTACCGGATCCGCGCGCGCCGCTTCCGCACCCCGGTGGGCGAAATCGATATCGTGGCGGTACGGCGCGGCGTGCTGGTGTTCGTCGAGGTGAAGGCGCGCGATAGTTTCGCTGCCGCGGCCGAATCCATCGGGCCGCGCCAGCGTAGGCGGATTATTGCCGCGGCTGAATTCTGGCTCGCCGGCCATCCGCGGGATGCCGGGCGGGACATGCGCTTCGACGTGGTACTGGTGGTGCCGCACCGCCTGCCGCACCATCTGCCGGCGGCGTTCGATGCCTCGGCGTAAGCCCTGACGGCGGCTGGCGGGGAGCTGAGACTGCCGTGCGAAGAGGGGAACAGGACTGCACAATGCCCCGCTTATCAGGGCCAACCGCATCCGCCGCCCCCAGCCGATCTCGGTTCGCCCGCTCGGCGCCTCCAGCCGCCACGGCAGCCAAAAGCCGTCGCGGCCGGCCAATATGAAAATCTTCGACGAGTGTGCCCAGGTGGCGCGGATGAAGCTGTAGGCTACGCCATACGGGCTCCCCTCGACAGCAGCGGCGCTATGCTTACGGGCACCCCAATCGAATTGACGACCAAAATACGACGATCGAAAGCCCAAAATACTCTATCGCTTTTCGTTGACATTGGAGATTCTCACCGAACGCGGGAGACTTTCACATATTGCGGCACGCTCTCGGCCGACAATGCCCACGACCCAGTCCAAATACCTTGGCAATACGCGCATGCGCGCTCCTTGCATCGCATTGAACACGGCGCGTCCCAAAACGACGTTGCCGAGCGCCCTGCGAACGCGATCATGGCAGAAAATATCGACAGTGCAGCCCAGAGCGAGTTGTGGATAGGACGTGCGGCATATCTTGTTTGCCTTGCGTTCATCGATGATCGCCGTTGCTCCGGTCTCCACGGCGTAAGCAATGGTCGCCGCCTCTCCGTCATCCAGCGTGTCGATGCTCCGGCCGGTCACAAGGCGCTCGAATATTCCGCGTTCAAGATTATCGACGCTAACGATCCGCACCAAACCTGCATCGACAAGTGCAGAGAAAAGTTCTGCATCCCGGCGTCCACTGCGTGAATCCTCGCTCAATTCGCCGAGCACAACGTCGGTGACAAGCAAGGCATTGGGAATGGCGCTTAGGATCTCGCGTGCATATCCACTGGCATTGAGATTAATAGCAGTACTTGCATCGGCGACGAGGTCAATGTTCGGATCAGTGAGGCAACAGAGGCTCATCCACTCCGCTCCCGTCGACCTGCAACCCATCGAACATTTTTCGCAAATCAACGCGGTCCAGACGTAACATCCGGGCAAGCTGGCCTTCGCTGAGGAGCTCCCGTTGATATGCTTCTTCCGCGAGCCGTGCCAGACGCAGCGTGGTCGGGAGGTTCGCGTCGGCCTTGTCCTGGTCAGGCCAAATCAGATCACCCAACACCTGTTTCGCCTGGGCTTCGGTAATGCCGCCATTGGCTTCAAACCAGTCCCACGTGCCTTTGTTGATGAGATGCAAGTCCTCCAGGCGGCGCACGATGGCTTCTCTCGATACGCCAAAGGTGTGCGCAAGAATAATGACGTGGCGGCGCGTAAATCTTTCCGCGCCGGCGGTCACGTCCTTGAACTTCTGCATCACGGCACGCGCGGGCGTTAGAAAAGCGGACGCAAATGCCGCCGCATAGCGCTCTTCCCGGGAATTGTCGGCTTTATCGCGTTCCAGAACCTCCGGCTGGCGGCGCGATGAGACGAGGTGTGCCAGTTCGTGCGCCGCGGTCTGATCCCGCCGCGCCCGTGGATGATTGGCGTTGAGCAGAATGCAGGCGCCGATGGCCTCATCATAAGCGAACAGCCCGGAGATGTGGGCATCAAGGCGCCGAATATAGACGCGCACACCGAGTTCCATCTCCAGCAGCGTGACGATGTCTCGAATGGGAGCCTGGCCTAAGCCCAGCCACTGCCGAAGCTCGGTCGCGTCCTGTTCGGCCTGCGCACGAACGTCGCCGGGCAAGATCGGTCGCTCCGGCGGGTAGTTGCGCGTGCTTTTGATGCCTAGCAGACTTTCCAGTTCCGCCTCGGCGCGCGCCAGATCGGTCAAGAGACGGATGGCGCCATCGACAGCCGCCTCTTCTCTGCCGAAATGCTTGCGGAATTTAGGCGCCAGGTCCACGTGGATGGCGTCCTCGCGCAGGAGTTCATTGAGCGAAATCTTATACATTTTGGCGAGCTGCCGCATTTCCTCGAAACGTGCGCGCCGCACGCCCTGCTCGATGGCGACAAGCGTGGTCCTGGCAATACCGATCTGAGACGCAGCCTCCGCCTGCTTGAGCTTGGCGTTCTCACGCGCTTTGCGAAGCCGATCGCCGATCTCGATTTCCGACAGGTGCTCGAAGGCCGTGCTCATGGTGGAAAACCGATCCAACTCGGGGGTATTGCGATCTCCGCAAGCGCGAACGCTGCCATGTCGGCATGCTCAGCAAGTTTGCGCCAGCCTGATCGCATCGGAAGCCTTCGATAGGGCAGTCGCTCGTCGGCGATTCCTCATGTCAGAGCAATTTCATTAGAATCTGACTTTGTCAATTTACTTGTCGCCGTCGGCGCCACCGAGCCAGAGCCACGTTCGCAAAGGTCGGCGCAGCCTTTTGGCAACGCGAAATCGGGCTGACCCATTCAGGCTCTGAGGCAATTCCAGCGCCGCCGAATTCCTTGGCTGTTTCCCTCTCGCTGCTTCCAATCATCCGGGCGACTGCGTACGATGTTTCCGGCTGCAAGCTGCCGATCTCGTCCGAGAGCATCACAAAATGCGCGTCATCGCCTTCATCGTCGCCATCATGGCCGCTACCGCACCCGCCGGTGCGCAGAGCTGGACGGAATACGCGTACCCGAACGAGGGTTTTACGGTCGCCTTTCCGGCCGAGCCCAAGGTCGAAACCACGTCTTACCAAGCCCCCCGCGGCCGTATGGTGGAAGCGCGCGTCTATTCCGCTGTGCAGGAGGGCGGTGTGTTCAAAGTTATGGTCGCCGACATATCGGATACCGAGGTCTCGGATGGCAACCTGATGGCCTATGCGGTCATGATGCTGTCGCGCGGGGGCGAGGTCAATTTCGACATTCCCCATAGCACGCGCCGCATCATCGGCCGGCAAGCCAGCATCGCGGGGGAGGACGGCAGCCAGACTTATGCTTCCGTTTTCTTTCACAATCGGAGGCTTTATCAGATCGAGGGCACGGTGCCTGCCGGCGGCTCGAGCGCAGACGCCATCCGCTTCCAGCAATCATTCGACTTCACCGATGGGTGGAGGCTGCCCGATGCGCTGAGCAATGAGCTCAGGGGGCGATAACAGAGGTTATCCACCGCTATTGCAAGTGTTGCTCGATTTTGCATCCTGCGTCGTGTTCTCCTATGATTTCAATAGCATGCGCCATGCAACGATACGTGCGAAAGCACCCGCTTAATTTACCGTTCGGGTCACTTTTCGCAGAGCCGCTAAGGCGCAGCTTGGCGCGCTAGCCGTGACCGTCGGTGGTTTGGACGTGACCGAGGCGGGCTAGCGATATGCCGGCGCGCGGGCGATGGTCGGCTCGATCTTGCCGGATGGAAGACCTTGGCAATGGTTTGATCGCGGGGGCCGCTGGCGCCGAGGAGCGCCGCAAAAACGGTGGCGGTCCGGTCCAGGTCACCGGTGAGGAACGCGGGGTTTTGCACCTTCGCGGCCGGGGCCGATAGCCGGGCTTCCAATTGCTCTTCATCCGGTGCGGCTTCGGAATTCCCTCAGGGATTCCCTGTTCTCAGGGAAACCCCGGGAAATATCCTGATATGCCGGCGGCAGGGGTGCGACTGAGGGAATTGCGTTTTACCCTGACCCTCTCCCCGTAGCGCAGAGCTACGCTACGGGGAGAGGGGACGCTCCCCCCGCGACGCTCCCGCACGCTTGCCTTCACAGCTTTGCAAAATCGATCGGCTTGTCCTTGTCGAGCGTGCGATGCACCGGGGGCAGCGGATATTTCAAGCCCGTCGCGCAATTGAACAACATGGCCCGCTCGTTGCGGCCGATCCGGCCGTCGGCCAAGCTTTGCTTGTAGGCCGCGTAGGTGGCCGCACCTTCCGGGCACATCAAAAACCCTTCGGTGCGGGCAACTTCGTCGAGCCCCGCCGTAATCGCCTCGTCACTGACCGCGATGGCAAAGCCGTTACTCTCGCGCACCGCGCGCAGGATTAGAAAATCCCCGATCGCCTGCGGCACCCTGATGCCGCTCGCGATGGTGTGGGCGTTCTCGAACCGGGGGGCATGTTCCACGCCGGCCTCGAAGGCGCGCACCATGGGCGCGCAGCCTTCCGCCTGCACGGCGATCATGCGCGGGCGCTTTTTGCCGATGAAGCCGATCGCCTCCAGTTCCGCGAACGCCTTCCACATGCCGATGAGGCCGGTGCCGCCGCCGGTCGGATAGAAGATGGCGTCGGGCAGGTCCCAGCCGAGCTGCTCGGCGAGTTCGAGACCCATCGTCTTCTTGCCCTCGATCCGGTAGGGCTCCTTGAGGGTCGAGACATCGAACCAGCCGGTCGCCGCCTTGCCGGCGCCGACGATTTTGCCGCAATCGTCGATCAGCCCATTGACCCGGTAGACGGTCGCGCCCTGTAGTTCGATTTCGCTGACATTCACCTCAGGCGTGTCTTCCGGGCAAAAGATCGTGGTCTTGATGCCGCAGCGGGTGGCATAGGCCGCAAGCGCCGCGCCGGCATTGCCGTTGGTCGGCATCGCCATGTGGGTGATCCCGAACGCCTTGGCCATCGATACCGCCATGACCAGGCCGCGCGCCTTGAACGATCCGGTCGGCAGCCGGCCTTCGTCCTTGACCAACAGTTCGCCGCCGCCGAGTTTTGCTGCCAGCCGCGGCAGCGCCACCACCGGGGTCATCGCTTCGCCGAGGCTGACGATATCCCGCGTGTGGCGCACGGGCAACAGCTCGCGATAGCGCCACAGATCCGGCGCGCGCGCCGCCAGTGCCGGCTTGCTCAGCGCCTTGGCGATGGCAGGGAGATCATAGCGCACCAGCAGCGGCTTGCCGGCGCGCGAGAGGTTGTGGACCTGGTCGGCCGGGTAGCGTTCGCCCGTATAGGCGCATTCCAGGTGGGTCACGAAGGTCGGCCGTTCGGCCGTCAGATTGTCTTCGTAGCGCAAAACGGCGATCTCCCGGTGCAAGGTGGATGAGCCTCACCTGCAAGCCACACCGTGCCGCGCAATGCAATGCCGCTCGCGTAATAGGGCTAATAGGCATGCCTGACGCAAGAGCTTCATGCGCCGCTACCGCGGCAGTTTGCCAACGGCTACGCGCCCTGGGCACACACACAAAATGCGGGCTCTCACGGTATAAACGGCGTCCTCCCAAACTGTCGAAGAAGCGTTCGCGCCACAACCACTACTTAAGTGAGGTGAGTTTTTCACTCACCCATACATGGGAAAACTCGCAAGAACACCATCGACGAGCTGGTAAATGGTTTGAAAGTCGTATTTTCTCCCGACCTTCCAATATCGTCCGTGAGCAAGCCAATGCCTGAACTGGAACACACTCCGTAACTGGCTGATTAGCGGCCCCGTCGAAGGATGGCACTGACGCCATACCTCCCAAATCTCTTCCAACCGCACATTCCGGTCTCGAGCCTTGAAGAGCGCGCGAAATTTTATCGAAACAGGGTCAGGTTTCTTCTTTGCACAGCGTCGTTGATAGTCGATGCGGAAAGCGGCTTCGACACGGGCCATGATGGCGAGTGCGGAGCGCATGTCGGTTTCACCGAGCCTGTCGGCTAATTTCGTTTCTACTTCGGACGGTAGGTCGCTTGCAAAACGCACGGCAAAGTCAGGATTGATCGGCGTAAAGTACAGCCGTAGGGACGACGCTGCGTCTCGATGGTAGTCAGCAATATCAACGAGCGAAATGGGCCGTTGAGAAGGCGGGATCCGTTTAGGAATTGGCGACAGCAAGGATCATGCCAAAAAATGCCTCCTCCGACAGCTCGATAAACTTCGTCTCGGGCGGTGGCGGGCTGATTTTCCAAGTCCACTCAAGTTGCTTGATCGTTTCGGACGGCGGTGCAGCGGGAGGCCGATCGTCGGGCCGCGTTATCATCACTCGAAAAAGCTGACGGGAAGAGGTCACCTGTTTGTTGACTAAGCTAAGCCGTGCGGTCCCGAAAGGGCCTTCAACATCGACGCGCCCTTTTGTGCCGATGAGCATCGTGCCTATAGGCGTGAAGGTGACAATGGACCGGCCGATTTTGAGTGATCTGCCGCGCAATGTAAGCACCGATGGAATCCCCGTTGATCGGAATATCGCGATACTCGATTTGCGCGGCTCCGCTCTCGATATAGGCTTGCAGATAGGCCGTGATCCGCGAATAAAGGTCATCGAGATAACCGAGCCATTGTGCAAGCTGCTGCTTTGGATCGAATGCCGCCTCTTGCTGTTTGCCGGTTGTTGACGCTTCACAAACGCATCGAAGTCGGACTTGCTCATATCCGTTCACCTCTGAGGTTGAGCATCGCCATAGCAGGTCGCGAAGAAGTTCGCGGCCGCCGCGCCGAAGTCAGTGAGACCTTGGGGGCGCCCATAAGGTGCGGCCGATGTTCGATGCGTGCGTCCTGATAATCTCCGAGGACATCATGTTCAAGCGGCGGCTTCTTGGGTTCTAACCCATGCGGAGGCTCGTCCTGCATTGCGGCGTCAGTGAATAAGGCAGCGCAGGCAGCTTCCACCCAAAACAACAAAGGGCCGTTGCGCTGACGCGCCAACGGACCTCCGTTACAGGTGATCTTACACCGGTCAAGCCGACTTTTGCCCTCCCCGGCGCTAAGGGCTCCCACCCATCCGATCGGAAGCCGATGCGACCTCACTGGGCTCGATGCAGACCGATCCGGTCCCCTGCATGCCGATCGCCTTGGCGGCCCCCAGGCTGAGGTCGAGGTTGACACCGGACACAAAGGGGCCGCGGTCGTTGACCGTCACGACC
>CAWDKL010000027.1:0-11929 GCA_963802745.1 uncultured Alphaproteobacteria bacterium
CACTGCGAGCGAAGAGATACTTGACTTCCAGCAAGTAGTTGGCCGATGCTGCATGCATGTCAGCTCCGGCCCTTGACGACGCGCAGCGGGTCGCCGCCGTGCGTTGCTTCAACCGCTTTTACACGCAGAAGCTCGGCGTGCTGCAGCACGCCTGGCTCGACAGCCCATTCTCGTTGACCGAAGCGCGCGTGCTATATGAAATAAAGCAGCGTGACCGCGCAACGGCGAGCGATATCGCCCACGATCTTGGCCTTGATGCCGGTTACCTCAGCCGCATCCTGGACCGCTTGCATAAAAGCGGTCTGATCCGCAAAGAAATCGCGGCCGGAGACGGGCGGCAAAGGGTCCTGTCGCTGACAGCGAGCGGGCGCGACGCCTTTGATCCGCTCGAAAGGCGGACCGAGCGCGAGATCGGCGCTTTGCTGGGCCGTTTGAGCACCCCGGAACAGGATCGTCTCGTCGCGGCGATGCGTGCGATCGAAACGACGATCGCGCCAGGGCCGAAAACGGCACCCGACATCATTCTCCGCCGGCACCGGCCCGGCGATCTCGGCTGGGTGGTCGCCCGCCACGCCGAACTTTATGCCCAGGAATACGGGTGGGGAGACAACTTCGAGGGTCTGTGCGCACAAATCGTCGCGGACTTCGTCGGCAAGTACGATCCGGCATGCGAACGCTGCTGGATTGCCGACATGGACGGCCAAAATGTCGGATCGGTCTTTTTGGTCAAGGATTCCGAAACGGTTGCCCGGCTGCGGCTCCTGCTGGTCGATCCGATCGCGCGGGGGCGCGGACTGGGCACCCGCCTCACGGACGAATGCGTCCGGTTCGCCCGCCAATGTGGGTACCAAAGCATCACGCTGTGGACGCACCAGGTACTCACCGCGGCGCGCCACGTCTACGAGCGGGCGGGGTTCCGGCTGACATCGAGCGAGGCGCGGCGCAATTTCGGCCAGGATGTCATCAGCGAACACTGGGATTTGGTGCTGTAGTCCTCGGAGTATTGTGAAATCGCGATCTACGGCGTCCCCATGATATGCAGGTGGGCAGAGCGGGTTCCCGCCCACATTATGTAGGCCCCGGTGTCGCTGTAGGTGACGGGCAAGCCGGACCTTTCGGCATCGAAGGGCATCATGATCATCCAATGTGCACCGACCTGGAGCGGAGCGCTGGTCTTGTCGTCGGGATCGGAAATGCTGCGCTGCGTCGCGCCTGCAAGCATGTAAACGATGCGGGGCTTCGAATTTAAGGTGTAGCACGTGGCGGGCTGGGCAACGAATTGCGGCTTGCCGGGCTGGCAGATGAAGTCGTTGTTGCCCTCGCGCAGCACAATCCTATTGCCTTCTGCATCAGTACCCATGATGCGGGCCTGGTCGGTAATTTCCTTGGGCCCGGCGGCGATTGCGCGCGCCATTTGAATGTCTCGCGATTCCACCGTAACAGGCCCGCCCTCATTCTGCATGCGGACGGCGAGATGTTCCGCCGGTGTGCCGACCGGATCCCCCATGAGGTGCAGGTGGGCGTAGGGCGTACCGGCCCCCATGATGTAGGCGCCGCTGTCTTTGCGCGTAGCGGACAATCCTGTCGTCTTCGGATCGAACGGCCACAGGATCATCCACTGCGGACCGACCGTCACGGGCGAACTGGGCTGGTCGGAGGAATCGGACACGCTCCGCTCCGCGGCGCCCGCAAGCATGTAGACGATGCCGGGCTCGGTGTTCGTCGGCTTGGCTTTGTGCGCGGCCTGATCCGCAGCCCACTGCCGCGCCGCCTCGTTCCAACACGATGCGGGACGGCCAGGAACATTCGGGTTGCCCGGCTGGCACGTGAAGCCGTTGCCGCCTTCGCGCAGAACCATTCGCTTGCCTTGCGCATCGGTGCCGACAATGCGGGCGGAGTTGGTCACCTGCCGCGGACCCGCAGCCATGGCCCGCGCTATCTGGACTTGTGCCGGCTCGCCCGCCGCACCGCCGCTCTCCTCGATGTCCATGTGACTGTGATCATCCGTCTGCCGCAGCTGCGCTCCGGCCGGACCTCGCTGGCATAACAAGGCACCGGTCAGAACGATAACGACCAAGCTATTCCGCCGGACGAATTTCATAGCTCTCCCTCGCTTGGTTCTGGGCCGCGACAGCCAGCGAGCCGCCACCCTTGACATGGACATCCGTCTCGCACGCGACGCGAAACGCAGAAAACACCGGCCCGGTTACCCGATGCCGTGAAGCCGTTTTGACGCTACGCCGCCGCCGCTCTTGGATCAACCGGCGGCCGATGCGGTGTGGATGCAGTGGCCGTCGCCGCTCATCGGGCGTTCGGCACCAACCTGCACGGGGCGCGGTCTTTCGTTACGCTTCCACCGACCGAAGGGTTGGGGTAGCCTTGTTGCCTGCCGTTTACGAACTGCAAACCGCGATGCCTTTGCGAGGGACGTCATGTACGAAATCTGCCGGCGCCGGTTCATGCGCGGGGCCGCCGCGCTGGGCGCGGCTTCGGTCCCGGGAGTGGTCGCGATGCCGCTGACGGCGTTGGCCCAGGCGGGTGGCACCGCCGCGCCGCAACTGCCGGCGCGCGGCGAGTTCACCATCGCCAATGCGCATGTGATGACGATGGACGCCGGGCTCGGCGACATCGCCGGGGGCGCGGTGCATGTGCGCAACGGCGCGATCGTCGCCGTCGGGCGCGATGTTGCGGGAGGCGGGCAGCGGATCGACGGCTCCGGCATGATCGTGATGCCGGGCCTCGTCGATACCCACTGGCATATGTGGAACACGCTGTTCCGCAGCTTCGCGGGCGACCGGCCGGAGGACGGCTATTTCCCGACCGTGGCGCGGTTCGGGGCGCAGATGACCCCGGGCGACATTTTTCACAGCACAAGGCTCGCCGCCGCGGAGGCGATCAATTCCGGCATGACCTTCGTGCATTCCTGGTGCCACAATGTGCGCGGCACGGCGCATGCCGAGGCGGATATCCGCGCGCTCGCCGCGGTCGGCATCCGCGCCCGCCATTCCTGCGGCTGGCCGCAGGGCCTGCCCGACACCGATGGCGCCGACCAGGCGCCGATCGAAAGCCTCGCCAGGGATTGGGCGAGCTGGTCGAACGAGGGGCTGATCACACTCGGCATGGCGTGGCGCGGGCAGTTCCGCGCCGGCCCGATCAGGCCGGAAATCTACCAGCCGGAATTCGACAACGCCCGCAGGCTCGGCCTGCCGATCACGGTGCATGTGGCGAGCGCCCGCAAGGCCGTGAACCAGATCGCGCCGCTCTACCGGGCCAAGCTGATGGGCAAAGACGTGCAGCTCATCCATGCGCTGTCCGCAAGCCCGGCGGAACTCGACATGATTTTGGAGTCGGCCTCGCCGCGTGTCGGTGTCGCCCGGCTCGGAACTGCGCATCGGCTACGGTTTTCCGCAGATCGGCGAGATGCTGGCCAAGGGCATCCCGCTCGGGATCTCGGTCGATACCTCGGCGCTCACCGGCAGTTCGAACCTGTTCGGCGTGCTCAAGCTCGCCCGCGATGTGGAAAACGCCAAGGCCGAGAGCGAGTTCAAGATGACGGCGCGCCAGGCGCTCGAACTCGGCACCATCGGCAGCGCCCGCTCGATGGGCATGGACGACCGGATCGGCTCGCTCACACCCGGCAAGCGCGCCGACCTCATCGCCATCAATCCGAACACCCTCGCCATGGCGGTGATGACCGACCCGGTGCATCTCGCGCTCGAAGCCACCGGCCCGGAGAACATCGATACCGTGGTGGTCGACGGCCGCATTCTCAAGCGCGGCGGCAAGCTCGCGGCCCTCGATCCGGCGACCGTGATCGCCGACGCCCGCGCCGCGCTGGCCGGCGTGCGCGAACGCACGCAGTGGCGGTGAGGGAGTCTGGTCGCGAGCCGCACGAGGGCACGGCGGGCGGCCCGCCGGGAACGATAAAAAGCACGGCGGACGGAGCAACAGTGGACCCGTCAGAAATTTGAACGCGTTTGTACTGGCTTGATGCCCAAGGAAAATCGACCAACGGCAGCAGAGGCCACGCTCTTCCGGCATGCGTGCATCAGCAAGATTTATGAATTCGAGCCACGTCTGGTGCTGCGCGGATGGATCGTTTCGCCGCGACGAAGCATGGCCAAGAGCTCTGCGATCTTCGCCGCACGTTTCTCGGCAGTCTTCGCATGGTGAACCCGATAGATAATGGCGTAGCGGTTCGCCGAGTCCAAAGCTTCAAACACTTGACGAACGCCCGGGTCTGCACCCAGAGCTGCCTTTAAATCGGCGTGGGGAACGGCCGTGCTTTGTGGCGCATACGCGGCATCCCACCGCCCGTCCGCCTTTGCCGCGTCAACCTGCGCCAGCCCTTGTTGCGTCATCTGGCCGGACACGATCAACCGCTCGGCACGTTCACGGTTTATTTTGGACCAGGCGCTCGTTGGTTTCCGTGGCGTGAAACGCGTCTTGAAGTAAAACTCATCCACGCGTCCCAACTGCCCATCAATCCAACCGTGCGCGAGGGCAAGGTCTATGGCGTCCGACTTGCTGATTGTTGCCTCTACCGCGCCTTTCTTCGCGAACTTTAGCCAAGCACCCCGAGAGTTGCCGGGCTGGGCTGCCAACCAACGCTTGAATGCCGAAAGGCTTGAGAAACTTAGAAGGGGAAGTTCGTCGGACAGCATGGCGTTATAATCCAGTAGGGCGTTTCGCGGCCGTGCAAAAAATCAGACTTTCAGATAGGTGCCACAACCCAATGATTCCAAGGGCTTGCGCTATGCGAAAGATACTTACGAAATTGCAGCGTGCGGCAACCATCCGGCATGGCAACTTTCGGTTATGCACGGGTATCCACCGACGGCCAGAGCAGTGACCCGCCCAAAGGCTGGGCCGGCCCGTAGCGTGGGCAACGGCCACTTCGCCGTTGCCCACGCGGTGAAACGCTTCGAATTGTGCACGTGCTATTTCTCGGCCGAGTGTACGGTAAACTCCCCGGCCGCCGGCCAGGTGGGCACGGCGCATGGCCGGCCACGTCGTGCAAAACATTAGGGATCGCGCCCGCCATGCGCCGTGCCCACCCTACACCGCTCCTTCGCGCTTCATTCCCCAATACTCTCCGGCACAATGACATTGCCGCCCCAATCCATTGGCAATACTCCACGCGCCACGTAACGATGGAAGCTGCTGTACGGCCACTCACAAACCTGCGTTACATAGCCGTGCTTTACGGGATTGTAATGAATATAATCAACGTGACGCGCGAGATCGGTTTCATCGTGGATCGCGTGCTCCCAATAGCGCCGCTGCCAAATGCCTTTGTCGCGTTTTGCGATATGGCTTGGCGAGCGCAGCGCCCCGACCGGCAAATGGCGCGAAAACTTGCTCTTGACGAGGCTCCAGCGGAGCGCGAAATTCCAGTCGCCGGCTGGCGGCGACCAAATCGCGTGGAGATGGTCCGGCAAGATGCAAATCGCAATCGTCTCAAACCGGTAACGATCGACGACTAACCGATAGGCCTCGCGGAGGTGCTCGATGTGACGCATCAGCAGATCGCCCGAGCGATCGGCGAGCGCGACGGTAAAGAAGAAGGTTCCGCCCTCTATCTTTGGCCGACGGTATCTTGACATGGACGTATCATCGGCGATCTGACGGCGTGGGCACGGGCGCATTGCAGCCGAGGCTGCGCAAAATTGCGCAACCGTGCCAGCAATGCGCCGTGCCCACCCTACGCCATTTCCCCGCCATCAACAGACTCGATGCGGCGCCTTCGCGACCGGCCGAGGATATCTTGACGGTAACATCCCGGCCGGCGGACAGCGTGGGCACGGCGCATGGCACGCAAGGCCGTACAAAACGTCACGGATCGTGCCTGCCATGCGCCTGCCCACCCTACGCAGCCGCCGCGCATCATTCCCCGATCGTCTCCGGCATCTTCACACGCTTGCAGAATACCTTGATCGCTACGTCAACGCCTGCCCCTTGCGCTCCGGGATAAGGGTCAACGTCGCGATGATGTCGAGAACATAGACCGTCGCCAGCAGCGCGATGGCGGTGCTGAATGAATAGCTGACCGCGAGCGCGCCGATCACCAGCGGGCCGAACCCGCCGACGCCGCGGCCGAGATTGAACAGCACGTTTTGCGCGGTGGCGCGCGCCTCGGTCGGATAAAGTTCGGCGAGCAAAGTGCCGTAGCCGCCCAGCATGCCGTTGACGAACACGCCCATGACGGCGCCGCCGATCAGCAGGGCGGTCGGGTCGCTAAGCTGCGAATAGACCAGCACCATGACGAAGGCGCCGGCCTGGAAGGTCAGGAACGCGGGCCGGCGGCCGACCTTGTCGGCAAAAATCCCGAATACCAATATGCCGAACGCCATGCCCAGCACCGTCGCCATGGTCCACACGGCGGATTGGGTGAGGCTGAAGCCGAATTTGCCGGACAGGTAGCTCGGCAGCCAGATCATCAGGCCGTAATAGCCAAAATTCTGCACGGCGCAGAGGATGAGCATACCGAGCGTGATTTTGGCGGTCGCGGCGTCCTTCATCAACATGGCCACCGGCATCCGAGTGCGGGGGGCCTTCATGGCTTCGAGGAACAGTTTCGGCTCGCCCACATGGGAGCGGACCGCGAAGGCAAGGAGCCCCGGCACCAGGCCGACCACAAACATGCCGCGCCAGCCGATGACGGGGAGCAGCGCCGGCGTCACCAGCGCCGCCGCCAGCACACCGGCCTGCCAGCCGAGCCCCACATAGGAGCAGGCGCGCGCCCGCAGCGGCGCCGGCCAGGTCTCCGCCACCAGCGTCATGCCGATGCCGAATTCCCCGCCCAGCCCGAGGCCGGCGATGGTGCGGTAGATCAAGAGATCCCAATAGCCTTGCGCCACCGCACCCAGGCCGGTGAACACCGCGAACAGCAGGATCGTCCAGGTCAGCACCCGGACGCGGCCATAATAATCGCTGCAATACGCCGAACCCGATGCCGCCGGCGACGGCACCGATCAGGGTCCAGGTGACCAGCGATCCGGCCTGCGGGGGCGACAGCCCAAGGTCCGCCGAGATCGCCCGCAGCATGAAGCCGAGGATCAGGAGATCGAACCCGTCCATCGCATAGCCGACGACGGAGGCGAATAAGGCCCGCAGCGCCATGGCATCGGGCTTTGCGGTGGCAGCGGAGTACGGAACGGCCGTCGCTTGGGAAACCGACACGTTGGCTACCTCCGTGGGCAGGTTTCAGTTTAGTCGGCAAAATCCATACCATTCCTATGCGGCCTGGAGGGAGCCCCTTCAGCGTTCGGGGTCAGACGTTTTAGGTCAGATCGGAACACCTGGAGTCATGGGCGCGCTTGTCCTCGCTTGTCCCGGCCATCCACGTCTTCCTTGCAAAGCCGTCGCAAGCAAGATGTGGATGCCCACGACAAGCGGCGACAAGCGCGGGCACGACGCCGAGACGATAATTCGCCACGACCCTATCCGGTCTAGGGATACCTCAACCCAATACCGTTCACTTGACACGAGGGGGGCGCGTCCCCTCTCCCCATCGTTCTTCACGATGGGGAGAGGGTTAGGGTGAGGGGCAGGTGCCCGCCAGGACTTTCAGGGGGCACTCCTGTACTACTGCTGCCACGAGAGACGAGGCCGCGCCGTCGGGACGCGGCCCTGCCCCTCACCCTAACCCTCTCCCCACGGCGTGAAGAACGCCGTGGGGAGAGGGGACGCGCGCACCCCCGCCTTAAGCGAACAGGCTAGGGATGCACGTCCTGCGTGAACCACTCGGTCGGCAATTCGTGGCCGCGACCGGCTTCTTTTGCCTTGCGGTACGCGAGCGCGCCAGCCGCCGCGAACTGGGAACCCAAGCCGAGATTGTTGATGAAGCAGGTCGCTTCGTCCTCGGAGCGGCGACCCGGCGCAACGCCGGCGATCACATCCGCGAGCGTCGGCGTTGCGGAAAAATCGATACCTTTTCCCAATCCCCAGCCCTTGTCGTCGGCGATTTCCGCCACCGCGACGTTCTTGGCGGTGACGTGGAGGGGTTTGGAATCGCGGGTATGGATCACCAACCGGTCGGCGCGCCGGATCGCCGCAACCGCGATCTCGGGTAGCTTGATGGAACTGACATGGAGGCCGGGCCGCATCCACCGCTCGAAGAATACGTTTTCGATCGCATTGGTGGCGCACATGACGATGTCGGCGCCGTCGATCGCTTCCTCGGTGCGGCTCACGGGGGTGACGGGCACTCCGAGGACGGCAGCCATCTCCGTAGCAAAGGCCGCGCAATGGTCGCGATTGGGGCTGAAGCAGCGGATCGCCGCGATATCGCGCACCGCGCACGCCCCCATCAGTTGCGTACCGGCTTGCCAGCCGGACCCCAAAATACCGATGGTTTTCGCTTCCCGGCGCGCCAGATATTTGACGCCGAGCCCGTTGGTGGCGCCGACCCGGATGCGCTGGATCATCCCGTCGGGGAGGATCGCGAGCGGCTCGCCGGTCTCGCACGAGAACAGCAGGACGAGCCCGACATAGCGATCGTTCGGGGCGCATGGCACCTTGACCCGGCGGATGATTGCCGTCTTGTTTCGGCCAGGTCACGATGTCCGAGTCGATGCGCACGGCCCCGACACCCGATCCCGGGACGATCGCATCCATCGATTTCAGGCTGTAGATGGCGCCGTCGCGCTTGGCCGGAACGAGGCTGTCGGAACGTACCCGGTTGACCGCCCGGCCCGCGCTCACCTCGATATACATGGCTTCGAGCACGTCGATGCATTCGCGCATCGTGACGAGGGCTTCGACATCCTGATTGGACAACACCAAGGTCATGCGCGCTCACGGTTGCGATTCCGACGACGGAGAGCCGCGTGGGGCGCAATAAGCGCAGCGCATTGCGCCGCCGCATGGAAGCCCCCTCGCCGGGGTTCATCTCGGATGAGAGAGAACCGGGACCTTACCCGGGCGCAGGATGCTACGTGCTGTTTCGTCCGGTTGCAATTGAGAAGGTGGGGCGCGTGCCGCGCAATGCGCTGCGTTTATTGCGCCCTTCGATGCTTAATTAGCACGTTTACGGGAGCGTGGAGAGCCGGTCAGGATCGGGTTCGACGCGAATTCTGCGCGCCGTTCCTGCCGCTCCGCCGGCAGCACGATGACCTTGGAACCGACACTCACCCGGCCATAGAGATCGATGACATCCTCGTTGGTAAGGCGGATGCATCCCGAGGACACCCGGCCCCCGATGGTCGAAGGCGCGTTGGTGCCGTGGATCCGATAAATCGTATCGCCAAGATACATGGCCCGGGCGCCGAGCGGATTTGTCGCGCCGCCGGCCATGAACCGCGGCAGATAGGGCTGGCGCTGGATCATTTCCGGCGGCGGAGTCCAATCCGGCCACTCGGCCTTGCGGGATATCGTCTGGGTGCCGGACCAGGTGAAGCCGTCGCGGCCGACCCCGATGCCGTAGCGCATGGCCTTGCCGTTTCCGAGCACGTAATAAAGGAAGGTGTGCGGCGTATCGATGATCACCGTGCCGGCAGCTTCGCTGGTGCGGTACTCCACGACTTGGCGCCGGAAGCGCGGATCGACGGGACCGTCCTCGTCACGCTGAACTTGCGGCATCGCGGCCGGCTGCGCACCGTATTGCAGGGGCACGGGCGCGCCGTGGTCGGGCACCAAGAAGAACGGGTTGGCGGTCGCAGCGCTCGTCCAGGTAGCGCCCATAACGGCGACCGCAACGGCCAGCTGATTGATTAATTTTGCGCCCACCATGACAACCCCCATCGGCATACAAATGTTGGTCGTCCCAGCTTGGTAAATGGTTCGATAACGGCGGCCGGATGTGGAATAAATTTTTAACTCTGTTGCGGGGCGCCCTCGTGCCGGGCGTCGTCGCATCCGGCGCGCGCTCCATCGTCTGCCCCGAGGGAGCCGGCCGAGGTGGACCGCGAATTGATCGACGTTTTTATACCAAATTTCGGTCGCATCGAATCGCAGGGTCGTAGGGTGTGCAAAATCGCCCGGGCACGGCGGAGCAACCGGCACGGCTTCGCCGGCGATTTTGCGCACGCAGTCGGCCGCTCACGTCATCATCGCGCGGTGTCGTGATCGCGACGCTAACTAACCAAAGGCCTGCCGCGTGCGCAAAATCGCCATTCTACACCGTGCCGGCTGCCTGCGTCTCGCGAGGCGATTTTGCACACCCTACATGTTCGGACCTCACCGGAATCCGGTCTAGGTTGACTTATGCAGCCACCGCTGTCGCGGCCGCGCCATGCGTTATGTGTTGACCATGCGTTATGTGTTGACCATGTGTTTACGCCAAACCATGACCCGCGGGCGGGGCGGTGGAGGATGTTGCGCGCTGACATGATGCGCGCTGACATGACGTAACTTGCTCTTTGCCAGGCCCCGACGATGACGGACGGGGCTTTTTATTACCCCGCTCCGCAGATCCGCGCTTTTCACGGAGGACTCGGGCAATGTCCGATGCCATGTTTACCATCGCTGCGGATGATCTCGTGACGGCGTCCGTTCAGTGACATCGGCACGATCTGCCCGCCCAGCAATTCGAACCGCTCTTCTGCGTTGAAATAGCCCGCCATGCGATCGGGTCGGCCACGGTCCAGCGCCAGCGCGGCAGGCCTTCGGCCGCGCGTGTGCTCGCGCAGCGCGCACATCGCGAAACGCTCGTACATTGTCACCGCCGCCCCGATCGGGCACAGTACTGTGCCCGATCGGGGAAACGCGTTGGGAGGAACCGGCGATGAAATTAGGTGTAGGAATGTTAGCGGCCACCGCGGCGGTGATGCTCGGCGGATTGAGTCATGCGGCCGATAGCGACAAGTTTTTGGTGCGCGGCGAAGCCGCGAAAATCCTCATGGAGGAGAACCAGATCAATGTCGCCACCGCCGAGGCGGTGAGCAAGGCTTGCGTCGAGGAAGCCGTCAAGCAGGGCGTGCGCGTCAGCATCGCGATCTACGACCAGTTCGGCGAACCGGTCTACATGTACCGGATGGACGGCCAGCCGAAGATCGCCATCGACACCGCGATCATGAAGGCGCGCACCGTGCTCAATACGCGCCAGCCCAGCAAGGCGACCATGAACCAGGTGTTGTCCGGCCGCGCTTCGGAGCTACGTCAATACTCCTTCGGCAATTTCGCCAATTCGGGCGGCCTGCCGATCGTCATAAATGGCAGCCAGTTCATCGGCGCCATCGGGGTCGGCGGCTCCGCGCCCAAACTGCCGGAGTGGAGCGACGAAATCTGCGCTTGGCGGGCGCTCACCAAGGTCATGGGGCCGCAGAAGCCGCTGCTGCCGGATCTCCCGCGCGACGCCGCGCCGACGCGGTAGTGCGATGGCTGTCGTTCGTGGGTCTGCGCCGTGCAGGCCATAAGCTGCGTCATTCCGGGGCTCGGCTGCAAGCGGACAGCCCGGAACCCGTAACCCCGGCCGGTGGGCATGGATTCCGGGCTCGCCAACCGATCTCGGGCTTACCTGAGATCGGCACGAAGACATTGCACACATCGGCAACAGCCGATGTGTGCGGGGCGCGCCGGAGTGACGGTGCAAGGTTCGCCGTCAGTTGTCGTTATGCACCGCTCGGTGTGAGCGCGATCGGCGACAGGAGCCTCGGTCAAGGCGGATCACGTCATATAGTACCATAACAAAGGGAGGAGACCCGTGCGGTATTGGCTTTGCCCTTCCCTCTGGTTGAGTACGTATTGCTGGTAGTGGCCTGGTGGGTGTCCGTTGGTGGCTGGGAATGCTTTCGGTGTGGAGCGGTAGGCGTCGCCTGGTGTGCGTCGGTCAAGCGCGCGGTGTGGGCGCTGCTCGGTTGGAGTGCGCGCGAACTCGTCGAGTTGGCGTTGCAACTGCGCAATGGCGCCCGCGGGTGGTCTGGCGCGCAGCCAACGTTGCTGGGTCTGGTGGAAGCGCTCGGTCTTGCCCTGCGTCTGGGGATGGCCT
>CAWDKL010000028.1:5000-29716 GCA_963802745.1 uncultured Alphaproteobacteria bacterium
CCGTGCCTTCGGTTTGCCGCGGGGTGGAGCAGCCCGGTAGCTCGTCAGGCTCATAACCTGAAGGTCATAGGTTCGAATCCTATCCCCGCAACCAAACTTTCGTGTAAATTTCAATAAAAAGGCCCGCTTCATGCGGGCCTTTTTATGTTTTTCGTGTTTGTGTGCGGAGCGGACAACCGTTGCGGGCCGCTAGTCTTGTGGCGCCGTCACGATCCCGTCTAGAAAATGCCGATGCCACGCTACGCGAGTGTGGCGATTGACTGTTTCCTGCCCGCCGGACTGCGGCGAATGCATCGCGGGCTCATTTGGCCGCAAAACGGAACGCTTTGCCGCCGTCCAGACAAAGTCTACCTGGCCAGTCCCGATCCGGACGGGCAATGCCGACAATACCAAGCGCCCCTCGCGCCGCTCCACACCTCCCACACCACCATTCGCCGTGAACAAGCGTTGTGCAACCGGCTCCACAGTGAGATTATGCGGTCGGCGGTTCTCGGTTCGATCAGGCGGCGGTTGATGGATTGGCGGCCGATACCGGTCGGAAACCAGGGTGAGGGCAACGCGTCCAAACGCAGGGGAGGAATTGAAAATGCGCAGCGGAAGCATGGTGCTCGGCGCTGTTGTCGCCGGATTTCTCGCGTTGGCCGGGGCGGCATTCGGCCAAGGACCAACGCCGACGCCGGCGCCGCTGCTCATCAGAGGCGCGGTCATCATCGACGGATTGGCCGACCAGCCGCTGCGCGATCGCTCCATTCTGGTCGAGGGCAACACGATCCGCGATCTCATCCCCGCCGACGCCGCCGTGCCGGCCGGCGCGCAGGTGCTCGATCTCGGCGGCAAATTCATCATTCCGGGATTGTTCAATTCCCATGTCCACTGGGAAGCGTGGATGGGCGAGCTTTACGTCAATCATGGCGTGACGTCCGTGATGGCGCTGGACAACGTGCCGAAGGCGGTGCGCCAGCGCAGCCAGGATACGGCCGATGTCCCGCGCCTGTTCCACAGCGGCGGCCGTCCAGCCTTCCAGGCCACCACCCCGGACGCCGAGATCCGTCAAGCGGTGCGCACATGGCTCGGCACCGAGCCCGACCTGGCGTGGTTTCCGACCCATAACGACCGGATTGCCCGCGCCTATGCGATTGCGGCCGAGGAGGCCCACAAGGCCGGGTTCCTGGTATTCGGCCATTCGGAAAACACCCCGGCCGCGCTACGCGACGGGCTCGATATCGTCGAGCATGTCTGGGGCTTCGGCCAGGCCGGCATGTCGGCCGAGCAATTGCGGGCGTTCCAGGAGGGCAAGTTCCTGACCTGGGCCACCTTCATGACCGATCGCAATCGGCTCGGCGAGATGATCGCCGACGCGGTTCGCCGCGGCGCCTATCTGAATCCGACCCTGCATTACGAATGGGGCGGCATGAGCCGGCGGGCGGCCGCGCGCGAGCTTGAGGATTATCACGTGCTGAGCAATCCCGACCTGGTCTATTTTCCCGCGCAACATTACCGACAGCATTTTGGCCCGGCAGCGGCAGATCAAGAATTTTTCCGCGCGCTACGAGAACATGCCGTGGGTCGCCCGCCTGCCGGCGGACGACCGCAAGGCGTTCGAGGACGGATTCCGCAATGTGCTGGAGTTCACCCGCGCTTATGTCGCCGCGGGCGGAAAAATTCAGGCCGGGACGGATGTGGTCACCGGCGGGACGCCGGGTTTGAGCCAGCATCACGAGATGGAGATTCTTGTCGAAGCCGGGCTTACACCGATGCAGGCGCTCAAAGCCGCAACCTCATGGCCGGCCGAATTGCTGGAGGGCAAGAACGGCGTGCGCGGGCCTGCGAAGATCGGCGCGATCCGCTCCGGCAATCTGGCCGATCTGGTTGTCATCAGTGCCGACCCGCTGAGCGACATCTCGAACACCAAGAAGATCGAACGGGTGATGAAGAACGGCCGCTGGGTCGAACTGGGCTATCATCCCGAATATGTGACCTTGGCTAGGCCGGCGCGCGCGCTGGCGGCGGCGGTGTTTGCGCCCGTGCTCAGCAGCATCGAGCCGAGCCGCGTGGTGGAAGGCTCGCCGCAAACCCATGTGGTGCTGGAGGGGAGCGGGTTTACCCTGTCGTCGCTGGTTCGGGTCAACGGGGTCTCGGTCAAGACCACGTTCCGCAATCCGCGGCGCGTCGAGTTCGATCTCCCGGCCGGCGTGATCGCGCGGGCAACGCCCGACCCGTACGGCGCGCCGGGGCCGGCCCAGAACGTCGGGATCATCGGCAACCGTTCGGTCGCGGTGCACGTTTTCAACCCACCGCCCGAGGGCGGTACTTCGAACACGGTGTACACGTTGGTGGTGCCAAGGTAGCTTATTGCCCGGCGGTGTGCGCGGACCATCTGAGTACGCCGCCGTTTGTCACTTGCCAAAGGCTGCAGTTTTAGTATTTGGTAAATTGATGCAGCATGAGGCAATTGTCATGTTTTTGGTAAGCCACGTCAGTGGGGGTTCGACCGCGGAGACCTGCTATCTTGGGGTGCCGGTGCGGCAGCCCGGCGCCGAGGGTTGGAGCGAGGTACGGCTCGCGTCCCTCATCAGTCGCGATTCGATGATCGGAACCGGCTTGGCGCGCTCACCGGACGGGGTGGCGGCATGAACGGCGTCCACGACATGGGCGGCATGCATGGCTTCGGCCCGGTCGAGCCTGAGACCGACGAGCCGGTATTCCACGCCACATGGGAAGGCCGCGTGCTGGCGATAAATCGCGCCATGGGGTATCTTGGCGCATGGACCATCGATACCGCACGGTTCTCCCGCGAGTCGCTGCCGCCGCATGTGTATCTTGCGAGCAGCTATTACCGGAAATGGCAGCTCGGTCTGGAGCGTTTGTGCGTCGAACGCGGCCTGATCGGCGAAGACGAACTTGCCGCCGGCCATGCGTTGCATCCCACCGTACCGGTCAAGCGCACGCTCACGGCCTCCGAGGTCGCAAAAACTCTCTTCCGCGGCAACTACGAGCGGCCGGCGCCGAATGCAGCGAAATTCGAGCCCGGCGACCGGGTACGCACCCGCAATATCAATCCGCCGGGCCATACCCGCCTGCCGCGCTATGCCCGTGGCCGTACCGGCACAGTCACCGACATACGCGGATGTCAGGTGTTTCCGGACGCTGCCGCGGCTGGCCGCGGCGAGGACCCGCATTGGCTCTATACGGTGGTATTCGATGCCCGCGAATTATGGGGTGACGCCGCCGATCCGGCCGTGCGGGTATCGATCGATGCCTGGGAACCCTATCTGGAAGCTGCGTAAAGGTCAGCAGTCTTTGACCGGATTCCGGTGAGGTCCGGCGATTTTTGCGCACGCGGCAGGCCTTTGGTTAGCGCGCGATCACGACACCGCGCGATAATGATGTGAGCGGCCGACCGCGTGCGCAAAATCGCCGGCGAAGCCGTGCCGGCTGCTCAGCCATGCCCGGGCGATTTTGCACACCCTACGACGCTGCGATTCGATGCGTGCCCACCTTCGGCGCCGCCGGTGGGCAAAGGCGCGAGAGTTCGGTGACCCCTGCTTCGGCCGTGCCTGGCGCCTTGCCCGCCCTAAGATACCGCGAATGTCGTCACATGCGCGGCATGATGGCCGCGCATGTCGGACAGACCAAATTCCCATCATTGGACGGTAGGAACCTAGCCTGTCCCTGCCGTTTCAAATCAGCAAACCCAGGCGCGGGTCCAGCCCCAAGCGGTGGGTACCCATCGCCAGCAGCTCACCCCATAAACTGCGACCGGAACCCCGACCGCGGCTGCACCCCAACCCCAGCCGGGGCCCCAGCCTCCGCCCCAGCCCCAGCCTCCGCCGCCCCAGCCGACCCCACCCCAACCGCCGCGCCAGGCACCCCAACCGCCACCCCAGCCGCCGCGCCAGCCGCCACCCCAGCCGACCGCGCCAACCGCCGCCCCAGCCACCGCCCCAGCGGACGGTCTCGACAGCGCTCGGCGCCGCGTTATTGATCGCGAACGCACCTGAAAGCGGCGCTGCAGGCGCTGCTGTTGGCAAACCCATAATGCCCGCCGTCAGCACTGCCGCCACGCCAAATGAAAGTACACGATTGGTCATCTGTAGTTCTCCCTTCGCGATGAGCTCATTGCACCCCGGAACATTTATCGCCTAATGCCCGCGGATCTTAGACGGAATTGGCGCAGATCGGGTTCAAAGGGCGATCTGTGCCACCTTCGTATCGGCTCCGATCATCGATTAAGATGACATAGCGGGCCACGACTTCGTGCATCGCGACGGCTCGTCCGGTTCACTTGGGCGAGCGGTCGAAATAGCGCAAATCCGGCGGCGGCTGGTTCTTGTCGGTTGGCATGATGGTGCCGTCACCGCTGCGAAAATACGTTTCCTTGCCAACCATCACCATACCCTCGCTGTCGCAGCCGTCCTCTGGCCAGTCCGGATATTTTTCCGCTACCCGCCGGTACGTCTTAAGGACCGTCCACGGCCTTGTGTACGCATGATCGATCAACGTGATCTCGTCGTGCAGGAATTCCGGGACGGCCTTGTCGAAATAGATGCGTTCCTTGATGATCAATTCGTTGTCCGCGTGCGTCGGCGTACCGGCCGGGTCCAGCGCCCGCGGCCCCTTGAGATGCCGCGTCTCGACCTCGAGCACGTCGTATTTGCCGTCGCCGTCCTCGTCGATCCACTGCCCGATGGAGTAGCCGATAAAACTCGGCTCGGCTTCCTTCGGCCAGGCCCGCCCGTCGGTAAAAATCCGGCGGTGGGACTGGTGGGTGTGGTCGATCAGAATATAGGTGATCTCCGGCAGCACGACGATTTCCATCGGCCGGAACAGCGTCATCATCGCCGGCATGCCGGGCGGCAGGCAGGCGACGCCGGACAGCCAATTGCCCTGATTGCCCTTGGCCTGCTCCGCCAGGCTCGCGTCCAGCACCTTCTGGTATTCGGGCGTCAACGGCGCGTTCTGACCGCGCCCCCAGGGTTTGGTCGGATCGAACGCCGGCTGGCCGCCGACGCCGAGACGAACCGCGACCCACTGCCCCGAAAAGTCCGGGTACTTGGCATCGTCGAATGCTTGGGCCGCCGTTACCATCAGCAGCGCCGCGACGAAGACACCGTTACGGATGCAATCGCGCTCGATCATGGATCGCTCCCTGCATGTGCCCCTTCGATGCGTCTATAGCAGTCGGCATACATCGTATAATAGACACCAAAAAGACATTTTTTAACGAAGTCTACACCATTTAGCCGAGAAGGTTAACACTAACTAGTATAAAAACACCATGAACAAGACGAATCGCGCCGGCACGCTTCTACTCTGCCCTGATCCCGGCAGCCGCGATCACCTGGCCCCATAACCGCGTCTCTGCGGCCAAAAATCCTGCCGCATCGGCCGGCGAACCGACCATCGGCTCCAGCGTGAGCGCCTTGAGGCTTCGGCGACATCCGGCCGGCGCAAGCTGGCGACCACGGCAGCGTTGATCTTGCCGACCAGATCGGCCGGTGTGGCGGGCGGTGCCACGAGGGCGAACCAGGTGACGGAACGAAATCCCGGCAGTCCGGACTCCGCCAGCGTGGGCACTTCGGGTACGATCGCGGCACGCTCGGTGCTTCCGACGGCGAGCATCCTGACCTTCCCGCCCCGATACATCGGCACCGATGTCGTCAGCGTATCGAAGAACATGTCGATGTGGCCGGCGATGACGTCATTGAGCGCCGGCACGGCCCCGCGATACGGCACATGCACCATGCGGATGCCGGCAAGAACTTCAAGCTGGCTCGCCGAGAGATGCGCGGTCGAACCCGCCCCCTGGGAGCCATAACTCAGTTTGCCGGGATTGGCCTTGGCGTAAGCGATCAGCTGTCCGATATCGGCGGCCGGCAGTTCGTTCCTGACCACCAGGGCGTTCGCAACTCTGGCGAGCAGCGCCACCGGAACGAAACGCGACGGATCATAGGCGAGGTCGCGGTACAAGAGCTGGTTGAGGGCGATCGGCGCCGGCGGGCTCACCATCAAGGTATAGCCGTCGGGGGTTGCGCGAAACACCTGGGTGGCGCCGACCACCATCCCGCCGCCGCTGATGTTCTCGACGACCACCGGCTTGCCCCACATCCGCGCCAGCCGGTCGGCCATGATCCGGGCCAGCGTGTCCGTGGTCGAACCGCCCGCGGAGGGCACGACCAGCCTGACGGTGCGCGTGGGGAAGGACGCGGTATCTTGGGCGCGGGTAGGTGGGGCGGCGAACAGCGTCGCGGCAAGAGCGATCGGTACGATGCGTCGCAATGTGCGCCTCATTGCCCTTCCTGTCGCCGCTCCCATCCTGTGCTCCATGAAAAACCGCCGTCACGGCCACCCAATCGTCCTCGATATGGACTTGATACACGACGACATATGGCGATCGTGGCACTACCCACTCGTAGGTGCCCGGCGCCTTTCCGATATGACCCATGGGAACAATTCGAGCCGGCCGACGCTGGCAAAAATTCGATCGATCATGGCGTCTCCCGCGCGGGGCCGATCCCTGGCGATTCAATCATGTATCCGATCGAGGTCGCGTTTTGCGTCCTCCGGGATGATGACCCTCATGCTCGCTTGCGCGCAAAGTGCTCCCGCACTTCTTCGAGCGTGAGGAATTTCGGATTGGGATCGGCAAGCCGCCGCTCGACCTCCGCCACCTGCTCCGCCGTCAAATGCAGATCGCTCGCGTCCTGCGCTTCCATGTCGGCCAACATCAGTACCGCATCGGCCTGCCGTTCCGGCGGCCAGCTCGATACCCGGTCGAGGACTTCCTTTACCTGGGCTCTGGTCATGGACGTGGTCTCCGGTCCTCCCTCGTATCAATAGCATGACACACACGTCCACACGCCGCAAAAGGGGCGAACCGCGATCATTGGCGGCGGTTCAAGCGGCGTGGTATGAGGCGCGCCGCGCGGGCGGGCGCGCTTGACCGGGACTGGACATGAAGCTTTCCAACCAAGTGGCGATCGTCACCGGCGCCGGGCGCAACATCGGCGAGGAGATTTCCAAAACCTTGGCGGCCGAAGGCGCCAGGGTGGCGGTAATCGACCTCGACAAGGGGCGCGGCGACAAGGTCGCGGCTGCCATTACCGCGGCTGGCGGTGAAGCGGCGGCCTTCGTCGCCAATGTCGGGGTCGAGGCCGATATCGCGGCGGTGGTGGAAGCGGTGGTCGCTCGGTTCGGGCGCATCGATATTCTGGTCAACAATGCCGCCATCTCGGACAACAAGACCATTTTGGACATCACCAAGGAGCAATGGGACGCGGTGCTGGCCGTGACGCTCACCGGCCCGTTCCTGATGAGCCAGCAGGTGGCGCGCCGCATGGTGGCGCAGGGCAGCGGCGGGCGCATCGTCAATGTGGGCTCCACATCGGGCTTTTTCGGCCGCTCGCGGGCGATTGCCTATGCGGCGGCCAAGGGCGGGGTCGCCAATCTCACCCGCGCCATGGCGGTGCAGCTGGCGCCGCACAAAATCCGGGTCAACGGCGTGATCCCGAACAAGATCGGCTCGCCGGTCGGCAAGGACGAATTCGACCCGACCCGGCCGGTGGTGAACCTGGTCGGCCGGCCGGGCGTGCCGCGCGACATGGCGCGGGCCGTGCTGTTCCTGGTGTCGGAGGATTCCGATTTCATCGCCGGCAATATGCTGTTCGTCGACGGCGGCTTAAGCGCCATGATGGTCGGGGACAAAGCGGGGTGAGCGCGCTCGGCGGCGCAGCCCGGGTTGGAGGCGAAGCCGGAAACCCGGGACGGCGTTGGTTTCCGGCACCGCGGTCCCCGGATTTCCGGCTTCGCCTGCAATCCGGGCTACGAAGCGGCCTCGCGGACGGCGACGCCATCGCGGGCTCCAATCCATTGCCGCCGCCCCCCACAGAATTTTACAGGCTGTGATTCGACATGATCGGAACATGGTCTAAGCAGCGCAGTAGCCCGGGTTGCAGGCGAAGCCGGAAACCCGGGACGGCGTTGGTTTCCGGCATCGCGGTCCCCGGATTTCCGGCTTCGCCTGCAATCCGGGCTACGAACCTGGCGGATACTTGACCGTGTCTGACATCGAGCCTGAGCGCGAGACTAAACAGCCGCAAACCAATCTCCCACCTCATCCTGAGGAGGCCGCGGCGGCGGCCGTCTCGAAGGATGGGGCTGGGTCGTTCCGTGCATCCATCCTTCGAGACGCCGACCTGCGGTCGGCTCCTCAGGATGAGGCCGCAGGAGATTCCGCCGCGCCGCGCTACCGTCTCGGCGTCGACGTGGGCGGCACCCACACCGACTTGGTGCTTTACGACGCGAGCACCGGCGCGCTGCTGGTCGAGAAGGTCGCGACCACGCCCGAGTAATCCGGCGACCGGCGTACTCAATGGCGTCAAAAATTTCGTCCGCCGCGGCATCGATCCCGCGACAATCGACGTTCTTCGCCCACGGCACCACCATCACCACCAATGCGCTGTTGGAGATGCGCGGCGCCAAGGTCGGGCTGTTGATCACCAAGGGTTTTCGGGCGATCCAGGAAATCCAGAACCAGGCCCGCGACGGCAACCTGTTCGATTATTTTTACGACAAACCGCCCCCGATCGCGCCGCAAAGCCGCACCCATGAGATTGCCGAGCGCTGCGATTATCTGGGCCAAATCCTCGTTCCGCTCGACCGCGAGGCGGTGCGGCGCGCGGCGCGCGATCTCAAGGCCGCGGGTGTCCATTCGATCGCGGTTTGCTACCTGTTTTCGTTCATGAACCCGGCCCACGAACAGGAAACCCGCCGGCTGATCGCGGCGGAATTTCCGGAGGCCCATGTTTCGCTGTCGAGCGACGTGCTGCCGCGCGTGCGCGAGTGGCCACGGATGTCGACGACGCTGGTGAACGCCTATCTGGAACCGGTGCTGGTGCGCTACATCGCCGATCTCGACCGCGGGCTCGATGCGGCCGGCGTGCGCACAAGACAGCGCTTCCTGATGCAATCGAATGGCGGGGTGATGCCGTTCGCGGCGGCGATCACCGGAGGGCGGACCGTGCATACGCTGCTGTCCGGGCCGGCGGCCGGCGCGCAAGCGGCGGCGTTCCTCGCGCGCGACGACGCCAAGCGCGGTCTGGTTACGCTCGACATGGGCGGCACCAGCGCCGACATCGCCTTCATCGAAGGCGGCGCGCCGCTGGAAGTGACCGAAGGCGTCATCAGCCGCCGCCAGGTCGATGTGCCGGCGCTCGATCTCACCACCATTTCGGCCGGCGGCGGCTCGATCGCGGCGGTGGACGGCGGGTTTCTCACCGTCGGCCCGACCAGCGCCGGCGCCGACCCCGGCCCGGCCTGCTATGGACGCGGCGGCACACGGCCGACGGTGACGGATGCCGACCTCGTCTGCGGGTTCCTCAACCCGGACTATTTTCTCGGCGGCGCGCAGAAGCTCGATGTCGCCGCAGCGCGCGATGCCTTGCAGCGCCATGTCGCCGCCCCGCTCGCCATGAGCGTGTTGCAGGCCGCCGCCGGCATCCGCCGCATCGTCGATATCCGCATGGCCGATGAGGTGCGGGTGTTCGCCGCCAAGCGCGGCGTCGATTTGACCGCGTTCACGCTATTGCCGTTCGGCGGCGCCGGTGCGGTGCACGCGGCGGCCGTCGCCGCGGAACTCGGCATGACGCGCATCCTGGTGCCGCCGCGGCCGGGTGCCTTCTCGGCGCTGGGACTGATCTGCACCGATGTGGTGCATGATTATCTGCGCTCCGATTTGCGGCCGCTGGCCGACACCGGCGCCGACCACGCGGAGGATATTTTCGTGAGCCTCGAAGCCAAGGCACGGCAGGATATTTTGGCCGAGGGTCTCGACCCGGAGCGCGCGCGGTTTTCGCGCGAACTCGACCTGCGCTACACCGGCCAGGGCTATGAACTGCGCACGCCGCTCGACGGGCTGTTCGCCGATCGGGTGTCGGCCGCGACGCTTGCAGCCGTCCGTGCGCGGTTCGATGCGCGCCATGCGCAGATCCACGGCCACGCCGCCGCCGATCGGCCGGTGGAAGTCGTGAGCTACCGGGTGCGGCTGCGCGTCGATGTGCCGAAATTCGCCCAGCGCGAAGAGACACTCGCTTCGCCGCGGCCGGCTGAGGGCGCTCGCAAAGGGCGAGCGCGACGTTTATTTCGATCACATGCACGTCGAGGGGGCGGGCGCCGCTCGCACGCCCGTCTACGAGCGCGACCGGCTCGATCCCGGTGCCGCGCTGGCGGGGCCGGCGATCATCGAACAATTCGACGCCACCACCGTGGTTCCTCCCGGCTGGCATGCGGCGGTCGACGCGTTCCGCAATATCGTGCTGACAAAGCGGGGGGCGTAACGATGGATAACAGGGGCAGAAGTCGTGGCGGCCCGCTCGTCATCGCCAGGCTTGTCCCGGCGATCTCGTTCAGGAGGGCGCGGTACGCGGATTTTCGAGATGGCCGGGACAAGCCCGGCCATGACTCGGGGGAACTGCCGTGACTTTTGCGCCGGTTACAAATATGGACGCCATCACGGTCGAAATCCTGCGCAACAAGATCGCCAGCCTGGTCGAGGAAATGCATTACCATTTCTATCGGTCCGGCTATTCCACCATCATCCGCGAGTCGCGCGACTTTTCCTGCGTGATCCTCGACCGCGCCGGCCGGCTGATCGTGGCGCCGCCGATGTTTTTTCATGCGCCGGTCTACCGGCATTTGGTCGGCCGCATCCTCGCGCTCTACGGCCCTGACCGCGAGCCCGGCAGCAACGACCCAATCCGCGACGGCGATGTGTTCGTCTCCAACCACCCCTATGAAGGCGGGCTGCCGCATGTCTCCGACATGGCCTTCGTGGCGCCGGTGTTCGCCGGCGATGAACTCGTCGCCTTTGCCGGCACGATCGCCCACAAGGCCGATATCGGCGGCACGGTGGCGGGATCCACGTCCGCCAATGCCACGGAAATGTATCAAGAGGGGCTCCTGATCCCGCCGATCCGGATCCGCGACGGCGGCCGGCTGCTGCCGGACATCGAGCGGCTGATCCTCGGCAACAGCCGCCAGCCCGCGTTGGTGCGCGGCGACATGCTGGCGCAGATCGCCGTCACCGAGATGGGCGTTGCGCGGGTCAAGGAACTTTGCGCGCGGTTCGGGGCCGCCACCATGTGCACAGCCTTTGCCGCCATCCTCAAAGCCTCCGCCGATGGGCTGCGGGCTGCCATCGCCAAGCTGCCATCCGGCCGGCCGGCCTCGGCGGAAGGTTTCCTCGACAGCGATGGCGTCTCGGTGAACCGGCCGATCAAACTCGCCGTCACGGTTAGGATCGATAACGGCGTGGCGGAATTCGATTTCTCCGACAGCGCGCCGCAGGCCGGCGGCCCCGTCAACCTGCGCCCGTCCATGGTCGAGGCCTGCGTATTCTATTGCCTCATCGGTTGCCTCGACCCAAAACTCGCCTTCAACGACGGCATGCGGGATGCGGTGCGCCTCGTCTGCGCGCCACGCACGATCGTCAATGCCGAGCCGCCGGCCGCGGTCTCGAACTACCAGATGGTCAATCTCAAGCTGGTCGACGTGATTTTGGAAGCGCTGGCGCAATTCTTTCCCGCCCGGGCGATTGCCAATGGGGGCTCCTCCAGCGCACTCGGAATCGCTTGGCGGAAGGGCCGGCCCGGCCAATCGACCATGCAATACGAGATCATCGGCTCCGCCTATGGGGGCGGCATGGGCCATGACGGCGCCTCCGCAACAGCCACGCATCTGAGCAACCTGCACATCACGCCGATCGAAATCCTCGAAGCCGAGTTCCCGTGCCGGATTACTCGGTTCGACCTGGTGCCGGATTCCGGCGGCGCCGGCCGCTGGCGCGGCGGTTTGAGCATGCGGCGCGAATATGAGCTGCTGGCGGATGCCACCGTGATCCGCCGCTTCGACAAGGCGCGCTTCCCGCCGCAGGGGCTCGCGGGCGGCACGCCGGGCGGACCGGCCCGATTCGTAGTCCGGCTCGGTGCGGCCGACGAGGTCGAAGCGCCGGCGTCCGGCCGTTATGAAATGAAGGCGGGCGAGCGGTTCCTGGTGCAATCCGCCGGCGGTGGCGGCTTTGGCGATCCGTGGCTGCGCGAGCCGGCCGCTATCGACCGCGATATCGCCGAAGGATATGTTTCGACCGGCCCGGCGCGCGACGAAGGTAATCATAATATATAAGAAAGTCAGTCATTAATATATGAGAAATTGTCATTCTATGCCTTTGGTGCCCCCGGCGCTGATCTATCAGGCGTGCCTGTGGCCGGTGGTGCGGCTGACCAGCGGGCCGGAACACCGGCTTGGCACATAAGGAAAACATCGGGGAGACAGACGATGCGCAACATCACGGTCGCCGCCGCCCAGCTCGGCCCGATCCAGAAGGCCGATACGCGCGAAGCCGTCGTCGCGCGCATGCTGGCGCTGATGCGGCGGGCCCAGGGCTGCGACCTCATCGTCTACCCGGAGCTGGCGCTGACCACGTTCTTTCCACGCTGGTATTACGAACATCGCAGCGACGCCGACATCTGGTTCGAGCGCGACATGCCGAACGCCGCGACCCGGCCGCTATTCGCGGAGGCCAAGCGCGCCGGAATGGCCATGAGCTTCGGCTATGCGGAGCGCACGCCCGACGGGCATCATTTCAACACGTCGATCCTGGTGGACAAGGCCGGCACCGATCGTCGGCAAGTATCGCAAGGTGCATCTGCCGGGGCACGACGCGTTCGATCCGCAGCGCACCCATCAGCATCTGGAAAAGCGCTATTTCGAACCCGGCGACCTCGGCTTTCCGGCCTGGCGCATGCTGGGCGGGGTATTCGGCATGTGCATCTGCAACGACCGCCGCTGGCCGGAGACGTTTCGCGTGCTCGGCCTGCAGGGTGTCGAGATGGTGGTGCTCGGCTTCAATACGCCCTCGGTGAATGCGCAGAACAGCGGCGAAGGCCTCGCCAAGCGGATGTTCCACCACAAGCTGTCGCTCCAGGCCGGCGCCTACCAGAATTCCACCTGGGTGGTGGCGGTCGCCAAGTGCGGGGTCGAGGACGGCCATCACCTGATGGGAGGCACGGTCATCGTCAATCCGGACGGCGAGATCGCCGCCGAAACCGCCACCGAGGCCGACGAACTCCTGGTGCACACGTGCGATCTCGATGCGACGCGGTTCGGCAAGGAGAGCATGTTCGATTTCGCCCGCCACCGCCGCATCGAGCATTATGGGCTGATTGCTACCCAGACCGGCATCGTGCGGCCACCGGCGGGTTAGTCTGCGGGTTAGTCTCACGACTAGCCTCGGCGTCGTTTGCGACCAGCCAGATGCTTAAGCGCGGCACATATGGCCTGAAAGTACTGCGAGCACGGTATGACGACACAGCCGGCGGTTTGCTGACGCTATCATAATTTTGCGCCGATTTGGCTTGAAAGTAAAGTTCTCTGCACTATAGTTCCTAAAACTAGATCATGTAGCATCGTGACGATCTACCAGCTCAAGTCTTTTGCCCGTTTCGCTCAGCGAGAGAGAATCGAGGACCAGAGCCTGATTGACGCGATCGAGCGCGCGGAACGAGGGCTGGTCGATGCTGATTTGGGAAGCGGCCTCATCAAGCAACGCGTTGCCCGTAAGGGGCAGGGGCGGAGCGGTGGATACCGTATGATGATCGCATTTCGATCGGGCGACTTTTCGGTGTTTCTATTCGGCTTTGCCAAAAGCGACGAAAGCAACATCGATGATCGTCAATTGTCGGTGCTGCGTCGCATCGCTGCCGCGTGGCTTTCAGCCGATGCTACATCGATCAAAACGGCGGTTGAACGTGGGGAACTCATCGAGGTGAGATCGTGACAAGCGGCGCAAAAGACAAGCTGGATGATCGCTTTATCCAGGAAATGACAGAGACCGTGGAGGGCATGCACACCAGCGGCATTATGAGCGATGATGACTATAAGATGACGATGCACGATCTCAACCGCGGCCCACCCGCCGACACGGTGGTTCCTCTGACAGGTGACGAAATCAAAGAGCTCCGCGAGCGCGCCCATATGAGCCAGGCGGTGTTCGCGCGCTATCTTCACGTCACGCCGGCCCACGTCTCCAAATTGGAACGTGGCGCGAAGCGTCTGACCGGACCCGCTCTGGTGCTGCTCAACGTCATTCGCCGCAAAGGGATCGAGACCATCTTATAACGTTGGCACTTTCTTTCTCGGATCTGAGTGTGGCCCCTTAAGCGGCCTGCGCCTGCACCGCCCCGATCGCCATGGCGACGGCGGCAAGCGTCGGGTCGATCACCGGCACGCCGAGCGCCGCCTCGAGCGGGCGGCGGTGGCGCGCCATGCCGGCGCAGCCCATGACGAGGACGTCGGCGCCGTCCTGTTCCACCAGCCGGCGGCCGACGGCTTCCATCCGGGCCAAGGTGCCCTCGCCCGACGCGGTCTCGGCGACGCTCATGCCGAGCGGGCGTTCGCCCGCAAGCCGGTCGAGGAGCCCGAGTTGCCGCAGGTAGCGCCGGTGGCGCGCGATCGACGGTGCCGCAATGGCGATGATGCCGAAGCGGTCCCCGCGTGCAAGCGCCGTCAGCACCCCGCATTCATTGATGCCGAACACCGGGCGCCGCGTCGCCTCGCGGCAAACGTGCAGGCCGGGATCGCTGAAGCACGCGATCACGAAGGCGTCGGCCGCCTGGTCCTGCTCGACCAGACGGCGCAGCGGGAGCGTAACCTGCTCCACATCGTTCTGGCTTTCGATGCCGAACGGTCCTTCGGCAAGCGTCGTGCAGCGGATCGACGGGCCGTCGCGCAGCCGCAGGATGCCAAGCGCGGCATCAAGCCCGGCCGTCACAGCGGAGTTTGCGTTCGGATTGATGACCAGAATGTCCGCGCGCGCCATGCCGAGTTCCTTCACCGATTAATTAAGCTGGACAACACACCGACCGGGGCCGGCGCGGCTCGCCGCGGTGTCGCGAAGCGCAATCGCCCGCGGTGTCTCTGTGACACCGTCGCCAACGCGGTGCAAACCGGGATAGAAGCAAAGCCGCGTATCGCCGGAGAGCCATCGATGTCCGCAAAGCCTTATGACCTCGTCCTGCGCGGCGGCACCGTCGCGACCGCCTCGGCGGTGTTCCCAGCCGACGTCGCCATCGACGGCGAAATCATCGCCGCGATCGGCCGCAATCTTCCGCCGGGCGCCAAGGAAATCGACGCGCGCGGGAAATTGGTGCTGCCCGGCGGCGTCGACAGCCACGCCCATATCGAGCAGGTATCGGCCGCCGGCATCCGCAATGCCGACACGTTCGAAAGCGCCACCATCTCGGCCGCATGCGGCGGCACCACCACGGTGATCTCGTTCGCGGCCCAGCATATCGGCCACCAGCTCGACGAGGTGCTCGACGCCTATCACACGCTTGCCCGCAAGGGCGCGGTGATCGACTACGCCTTCCACATGATCATCGCGGATCCGACCGAGGCGGCCCTCAAGGACCACATCCCGAAACTCGTGAAGTCCGGCCATGCCACCATCAAGGTGTTCATGACCTACGACCGCATCAAGCTCGACGATATGCAGCTGCTCGATGTGCTGCAGGCCGCCCGCGACAGCCGCGCGCTCGTGTGCGTGCACGCCGAGAACCACGCGATGATCTCGTGGACCGCCAAGCGCCTGCTCGCCCAGGGCTACCGGGCGCCGCGCTATCACGCCGTCAGCCATCCGCGCGGCGGCGAGGCTGAAGCCTTCAACCGGATCATCGCGCTCGCTGCCTTCATCGATCAGCCGATCATGATTTTCCACGTGTCGTCCGCCGAGGGTGCGGCGCGGATCCGGCAGGCGCGCGGCGAGGGGCTAAAGGTCTTTGCCGAAACCTGTCCGCAATATCTATTCCTGACCGCCGCCGATCTCGACCGCCCCGGTCTCGAGGGCGCCAAGTGGATCTGCAGCCCGCCGATGCGCCAGCCGTCGGACCAGGCGGCGCTGTGGCAGGCGCTGGCGCTCGGCGATTTGCAGACGGTGTCGTCGGACCACGCGCCCTATCGATACGATGCGAGCGGCAAATTCGTCACCGGCCCCGAGCCGGATTTCAAGGCCATCCCCAACGGCATGCCGGGCCTGCAGGCGCGGCTGCCGCTGCTGTTCGATGCCATGGTGTCGCAGGGCCGGCTCGGCTTGGAGAAATTCGTCGCGCTCACCGCGACCGAGCCGGCCAAAATATATGGACTGCATCCCCGCAAGGGCGAGATCGTGATCGGCGCCGACGCCGATATCGCGATCTGGGATCCGAATCGCAAGGTGACGCTTCGTGAGGCCCTGATGCAGGATCTCGCCGGCTACACCCCCTATGAGGGCCGCACCGTGACGGGCTGGCCGGTGACGGTGCTGAGCCGCGGCCGCGTCGTGGTCGACGATGGGGCGCTGCGGATCGCGCCGGGCTCCGGCCGCTTCCTCGCTCGTGAGGCCGGCGCCGCCGCGGTGCCAACCGGCCGTCGCGGGCCCGAGTTCGATCCGACGCAAAATTTCGGGGCATGCATATGATCTGCGCGCAATTGCGCGGCCCACGGGCATCGCGGTTGCGTCACAAAAGCTGCTGGATCGGTGCGGACGTCCATGCGTTTTCGGCGATCGGCGGGGGGCCGCGGGCGGGGCGCCCGACCATCGCACAGGTGCAATTCCTGTCGCGCCGACCGTTAACGCACTATTTGCCCAGTTTGTTTTTGTGCGCTGTTGGGCGATGAATCGCCGCTCGATCTGGTGGGCTTAGCGGTCGCCGCCACGCCGCCGCCATACTCAACTGCAAGCCTACTGGGCGACGTGCCGCGGCGGCTGCGGTGGGGAAGGGTTGTGCGGACCTGCAATACGGGCGATATCTGGGCGCGGCGGGATGGCCGGTGGCGCGACGCGGCGGAATGCCGGGAGCACAAGCCGTGAAGCCATCCGGAGCGAAGCGCTGATAGGCGGAGACGTGGCGTGTCGGATATCTTTACCGAAGTCGATGAGGAAGTACGCCGAGAACAGCTCAAGAAGCTGTGGGAGCGTTACGGGAACTACGTGGTGGCGGCCGCGGTGGTCCTCGTCGCTGCGGTTGCGGGATGGCGTGCTTACCAGTATTGGGAGGCGCGCCAGGCGGCCGAGTCCGGGGCGGCCTACGATCAGGCTTCTCAGCTCGCCGCCGAGGGCAAGCGCGACGAGGCCGTGGCGGCGTTCGGCAAACTCGTCACCGACGGAACTGCCGGCTATCGCTTGCTGGCCGGACTGCGCGAAGCCGCGGAACTGGGCGAGCGTGACCCCAAGGCGGCGGTTGCTGCCTACGACAAGATCGCGGCCGATGCCACCCGCCAACCGTTGCTGAGCGAACTTGCCGTCTTGCGCGCCGCCTTCCTGCTCGCCGACACCGCCAAGCTCGACGAGATGACGCAGCGGCTCGAGCCGCTCACCCAAGCTACCGGCGCGTTCCGCCATACCGCGCGCGAATTGCTGGCGCTGTCGGCGTGGCGCAATGGCGATGTCCCCGCCGCGCGACGGTGGAGCGATTTGGCCAAGGGCGATCCCGAAGCGCCGGCTGGCGTTCGGGCGCGCATGGATGCGCTCGCCTCGCTGTTTCCCGAATCCGGCAAGTCTTAAGGAGAATGCCGATGCGCCTGTTCGCACGTCTCACCCTCGTGGCTGCCGTCACGGCAGCCGGCCCGCTGCTCTCGGCCTGCGACTCGCTTGATTCGCTGCAGTTCTGGGATACCAAGAAGAAGCTGGAGGGCGAGCGCAAACCGGTGTTTCCCGAGGGGGTGCCGGGCATCACGACGGGGGTGCCTCCCGACCTTTACAAGGGCTATCGCGAAGCCGATGGCGCGCCGGTGGATCCGGCGAAAGCCGCCGCCATGGCGGCGGCCGCCGAACCCGAAAAACCGAAGGTCAAGATAAACTCGGAGCACAAGCCGCAGCACACCGCCGCCAAGCCTGCGCCCAAACCCGCATCCAAGCCTGCGGCGACGTCCGATGCAAAGACATCGGCATCTGCGGGCGCGCCGGCCGCTGCGCCGCCGGCGCAAGCAACGGCGCTTGCCCCCTGGCCTGCCGCGCAGCCGCAGGCACAAGCCGGTTGGCCTGGATCCCCGGCGCGATAGGGATCCCGCAGCGGGCCTGCGCATTGCGCATCGGTTCCGTGGACGGTGGAACGCCGGCTTCCCGCTCCGTCTCCTTGATGCAGCCCATCAATACCGGCCCGGCGCGTGTGGCCAGCCGCTTCCGGCGAGCTGGCAACACCACCCCGGTGCAGCCAATTCGACCCCTCAATCCAGCTCGATCTTTGCCGCCCTCGCCACCGCGAGCCATTTGGCCTTTTCGCGCGCCAGGAAGGCAGCGAAATCCTCCGCGCTGCCCGGCTTGATGTCAACCGAGAGCTGGGCAAGCGTCGCCTGCACGGCCGGCACCTTGAGGCTCGCATTGATCGCGGCGTTGAGCTTGTCCACGATCGCGGGCGAAACCCCGGCCGGCGCCACCATGCCGGTGAATGATACCGAGACGAAATCCGGCACGGTCTCGCTTAAGGTCGGCACGTCGGGAATACGTGGGTTACGCAAATCGCTCGTCACCGCGAGCGCACGCAGCTGGCCGCTCAGCGCCAGCGGCAGGGCGACCGCCGGATTCTCGAAGGTGAGCGCCACCTGGCCCGACACCACGTCCTGGGTGGAACTGCCGCCGCTTTTATAAGGCACGGCGGTGATATCGAGACCGGTGCGCTGGCGGAACATTTCGCCGATCATATGGGGCGGGGTGCCGGCGCCGGGCGTCGCGAAGGCGAGCTTGCCGGGATTGGCCTTGCCGTAGGCGATCAGTTCGGCGACGGTCTTCACCGGCAGTGCCGGATTGACCACCAAGATGTTGGACGTAGTGCCGACCAGCGCAATGGGTGCAAACACCTTGGCGGGGTCGTAATCGAGATGGCGGTAGACGGCGGGATTGATGCTCAGCGTCGAGGTATTGGCGAACATCAGCGTGTAGCCGTCCGGTTCGGCCATGGCGGCATAGCGCGCGCCGATGGTGCCGCCGGCGCCGCCGCGGTTTTCGATCACGAAACTCTGACCGAGAATGACGTTGAGCTGCTGGCCGATGATGCGGCCGATCACGTCGGCCGGACCGCCGGGTGCGAACGGCACGATCAGCCGGATCGGCTTGACCGGATAGGCTTGCGCCGCGACACTTTCGATCGGCGTGACCAGCGCGATTGCGGCCACCGGCACCAGCAGGCAGGCCGCCAGTGCTGCGCGGGCGCCGGCCACGACGACTCCTGTTCCAACCGCAGTGCTGCGCATCTCTTCCTCCGCATCAGGGCCTGAGCAAAGTGTCGTCAATATACCGGCGGAGATCGCCTTGCGGCATGGCGGCGAGTTCCTCGCCCTCGACCATGATGCCCAGCATGGCGCGCAAAGCTTCAAGCGAGAGACGGCCGCCGCGCGGGAACGTATCGGGATTCCTCGCGATCAGGTCGTCATAGGTTTTCGCCGCCGCATCGGCCGATACCTTCAGTTCGCCGGCGAGCAAACGCTCCGCCTCCGCGCGATTGGCCGGATCGTGCAGCCAATCCACGGCCGTGAGCCACGCCTTGACGAAGCGGCGCCCGACATCGGCTTTGGTGGCGAGCCACCTGGTATTGGTCACGAAGCAAGTGAACGGGAAGGCCGGCGCCACGTCGCGGAAGCGGCCGAGCACCGCAAAGCCGGCGCTCGCGGCCGTGTAGGATTGCGGCGGCACCAGCCACACGGCTGCAAGCGCGCCGGCCTGCAGGCCGTTGAAGATCTGGACCGAGCCCTGTCCGGCGACGAGGTCGTAATCCTTGTCGCCGAGGCCGTCGGCTTTGAGTAGGCGGCGCAGCAAAATGGTCGAGCCGGACTTGATGGCGGAGGTCCCGATCACCTTGCCGCGCAACTCCGCGGCAGACGCGATCCCCTTGCGGCCGATCAGCACCGCCGGATGCGGCGCCATCGACACCATGCTGATGCGCACATTGGTGCCGCCGCCCTCATAGAACGCCACGGCCGTGTTGCAGGGGTTGTGCATGATGTCGAGCGAGCCGGCCGCCACCGCCTGCATGCCGGGCGACACCCCGATCGACACCGTCGCCATCGTGATATTGTTGGCGGCGAAGAAGCCCTTGCGGGCCGCGACGACCCCGGGCCACACGGTCGCGGTCGGCGATACCTGGCCGAAGGATACCTTGTCGGCGGCGCCTACCGGCGCGGCAGGTGCGAAGACCGCGAGTGCCGCGACGGAGAATGCAAGCGCGGTTGCGCTTCTCACCCAACCGGAGGCTGGGGAAGAGGTATTTCCGCGTCCCAGAAAAGCAGGGCATCCGGTATTCCCGGCAGAAGAAATTGGCCGATGTCCTGGCGCAAGGTGATTCCCGTGGCTACGGGATCGCCCGGTCAAGCCGGCCGATGACAGCCTGGTTCGGATTTGGTCATCCCGACGTCTCAAGGCACAGCGGGGAAGCGAAATCGTAAGTCCGTCGTTCATGCGATAGGTCTAGCAAAGACCTCATCGGTTGTCTGCCGGGCAAGCGCGCTGCCGCGTTGCTATATTGGGGTCATGAGGGACGCGATGCGCATCATCGGATTGGCCGGCTGGAGCGGGTCCGGGAAAACTACGCTGCTGGCGAAAATCATTCCCCGCCTCACCGGGCGCGGCTACCGCGTGTCGACCGTCAAGCACGCCCATCACGGCTTCGACGTCGATACGCCCGGCAAGGACTCCCATACCCACCGCTTAGCGGGTGCGACCGAGGTGATGGTGGCCTCCGCCAAGCGCTGGGCCTTGATGCATGAACTGCGCGGCGCGCCGGAGCCGACGATTTACGACCTGCTGCAAAGAATGTCGCCGGTCGATCTGGTGCTGATCGAGGGCTTCAAATCGTCGCTGCACGCCCGCATCGAGGTCTACCGCAAGGAAATCGGCAAGCCGCCGTTCCATCCCGAGAATCCGCAGGTGGTGGGCATCGTTTCCGATACGCCGTTCCCGGATGCCGGGTGCCCGGTGGTCGCCATCGACGATATCGACGGCGTCGTCAACCTGGTGCTGGCGAAGGCCGAGCGCCTCGATGCCGTGCTGGCGCGCCTGCGGCCGGTGGTCGCGGTCGGGGGCGGGTGATGGCGCAGCTCAGCGACGACTGCTTTGCCTTCTCCGGCCCGCTTTTGCCGATCGCCGATATGGAACGCCTGATCGCCGAGCGCGTGACGCCGGTCGCCGAGGTGGAGGAGGTGGCGCTCGCTGCAGCGCGCGGGCGCGTCGTCGCGGCCGATATGGTGGCACCGGGCGACTTGCCGCCGTTCGATAATGCGGCGGTGGATGGCTTTGCGGTGCGCCATGCCGATCTCGCCAATGACGCCGACACCAGGCTAAAAGTTGCGGCGCGTATCCTCGCGGGCCATGCGGCGGCTCCGCTGCGGCAAGGTGAAGCCGCACGGATTTTCACCGGCGCCCCGATGCCGGCCGGCGCCGATACGGTGTTCATGCAGGAGGATTGCCGGCTCGACGGCGATAGCGTGATCGTGCCGGCGGGGCTCGCACAAGGCGCCAACAGCCGGTTTGCCGGGGAGGATGCGCGCGCCGGCGCCGTGATGCTGCCGGCCGGCCGCAGGCTCGGCGCCGCCGATCTGGCGCTCGCGGCGGCGCTCGGCGTCACCCGCTTGCGGGTGCGGCGCCGGCTGCGGGTCGCGGTGTTTTCGACCGGGGACGAAGTGGTGGAGCCCGGCGCCGTGCGCGGCGAGGCCGCGATCTACGATGCCAACCGGCAGTTGCTGCGCGGCCTGCTGGAGCAATTCGGCGCCGCCGTCACCGACCTGGGCATTCTGCGCGACGAGCCCGCGGCGCTGCGCAATGCCATCACGGGCGCCGCCGATCATGATCTCGTTATCACGTCCGGCGGGGTCTCCACCGGGGAGGCCGATCATGTCCGCACCGCGGTCGAGCAGATCGGCCGCCTGGTGTTTTGGCGCGTTGCCATCAAACCCGGCCGGCCGGTCGCCATGGGGGTGATCCCAAGCGCGACGCCCGGGCACGCCGCCGCCTTCACGGGGCTGCCGGGAAATCCGGCCGCCGTCTACGTGACCTTCGTGCGCGTGGTGTGGCCGCTGCTGCTGCGGCTCGCCGGCGCCGAGCCGCGGTCCCCGCTTGCGTTGCCGGTGCGGGCGACCTTCGCGTATCGCAAACGCCGGGGCCGGCGCGAATATGTGCGGGTATCGCTGCGGCGGGCCGCCGACGGCGTGGTCGAGGCGCTGAAATTCCCCCGCGACGGCGCCGGCGTGATCACCTCGCTCACCGAAACCGACGGACTGGTGGAACTGGGCGAAGAGGTGACCGCGATCGAACCCGGCACGATGGTGGGATTTTTGTCCTATGCGGCGCTGACGGGGTGAGTTGCCGGACTGCCGAACTTCAGGCCACGATGGCGTATTGCACTTCGCCGTTGAATGGGCGATCTAAAAGCCCGGCGCGTTTTCGATCTGGTCGAACCAGTCAAAGCCCATTTCCTTGACGATGCGGTTGGAGATCACGATCAGGCGGGCTTCCGAACTGGCGTGGTCGTTGAAATGCTGGTGGATCGAGAACGGCGGCACGTAGATGAAATCGCCGCGCTCCCAGCGGTATTGCTTCGGCTCCTCTGCCCACTGCCAGTCGAACGCGTCGAGGCAGTCGAAATTCAGGTCCCAGTGCAGGTCGTAGCCCGATCCTTCAAGCACGAACAGCACCTCCTCCCACATATGGCGGTGCTTGCCGGAGCGCGCGCCCGGCTGCAGGAATTGCATATAGGCTTCGACGCAGCGCTCGCGCGTGTTCATCTTGTGATGGACGAGGTGTTTGATGAGCCCGTCCGGGGAGCGCTCCCACGGCATGTCCTGCGCGCTCACCACATTGGGCAGCGTCTCGTACATCTCGCGGAACTCCTTGGAGCCGCGAATATCCTCGACGCGCAGGCTCGCGGTCTTGTGGCCCACATGGGCGAAATCGCGTTCGTCGAGAATGTTGCTCATGGCGCGCCTTTGCGTGATGGTCGTGACCGTCTTCCGCTATCCCTCCCGGCCGTTCAGACCGCAAGCGGGGAGCGGTGAAGGCGTGTTCGCGGTTCGCGCATTGTGGACATGCCGAACAAATTGCTGCGATTACGCGCAACCGGTGAATGCGCCGTCTCGTCCCTCCCCGTCTTCGTGGGAGGGTGGCGCGCTCTTGCGCGCCGGGTGGGGTTACGGACCGGTATAGGATGGGACACGATGCCCCACCCGGCCGCGCGGAGCCTGTCATCGGGCCGGCCAAAGGGAGGGATAAAGCCCGGCATCGACATCGCGCGCCGCCGCCTCTACTATTCCCGGCACATCAACGCACCGGCGCGGGCGAGGACACCAGATGGGAGGAAACCTGATCGCGGCGCGCACAGGCGCCATCGTGCTGGCGTTCGCGGCGGTGCTGCTCGTAGGCGCACCGTGGGTACGGGCCGAGCCGGTCGCCGATTTCTATCGCGACAAGCGGGTGCAGATTTACGTCGGCTACGGAGTCGGCGGCGGTTATGATTCCTATGCGCGGCTGATCGCGCGCCATCTTGGCCGCCACATTCCCGGCCAGCCGGGCGTCGTGGTGCAGAATATGCCCGGCGCCGGCAGCCTGCGCGCCGCCAATTTCATCTTCACCCGTGCGCCGAAGGACGGCACGGCCATCGGCACCTTCAGCCGCGATATGATTCTGCTGGCCATGCTGGGCGGGAATGCCGCCGTGCAGTTCGATCCCCGCCAGTTCACCTGGCTGGGCTCGCCGTCGAGCCAGCAGGACGATGCCTATATCCTATGGGTGCGCAAGGATGCGCGGGTGAAGTCGCTCGACGCGGCGCGGGTGCCCGGCGGTCCGCCGCTGGTGCTCGGCGGCACCGCCGAGGGCTCGACCGACACCGACATCGCGGTGCTGATGCAGCGCGCCGCCGGCCTCAACATCAAGGTGGTCGGCGGCTATCCGGACAGCAATTTCATCAATATCGCGATCGAACGCGGCGAGGTCGAGGGACGCTTCATCGGCCTGTCCGCGGTCGCGGCGACGCAGCCCGGCTGGCTCAAGCCCGACGGCATCGTGCGGCCGTTCCTGCAATTCGCCCGGGCGACGCGCCATCCGCAGTATCCCGACACGCCGACCGCGCGCGAAATCGCCACCGACGCGCGGGGGCGGCAGCTGATCGAACTGGCGGAAATCCCCTACATGCTGGCGCGCCCCTATGTGGCGCCGCCGAACATTCCGCCCGACCGCGCCAAGGCGCTGCAGACGGCGTTCGCGGAAGTATGCCGCGATCCGGAGTTTTTGGCCGACGCCGCCAAGCTGCGCCTTGAAGTGAGCCCGGTCGGCCCGCAGGAGGCTTTGCGCATGCTGGCGCTGCTCGCCGAGGCGCCGGCGGATCTCAAGGACGAGATCCGCAAGCTCGAAAGTTCGAGCCGATAAGACGTCGCGGCAACCGGCCTAGCTGCAATACCGTTCACTTAACCTCCAGGATGCGCCCGCTCCCTCTCCCCATCGTTCTTCACGATGGGGAGAGGGTTGGGGTGAGGGGCAGGGGCCAGCACAGACGGCGCGGCCGATCATCTCTTGTAGCTGTGTCGATTGCCTGACCGGAAGCCCTTGCGGGCCTCTGCCCCTCACCCTAACCCTCTCCCCACGGCGCGAAGAACGCCGCGGGGAGAGGAAACGCGCGCATCCCCAGGTTACGTGAACGATATTGGAC
>CAWDKL010000029.1:0-12876 GCA_963802745.1 uncultured Alphaproteobacteria bacterium
TTGACAAACACTAATGGCTTTCATATGCGTGAGCGTGAAGCGCGCCCTAACTTACCTATTGACGTATGTTGTAATGGACAGCACCGAGGCCGGAGTTGCCAGGAACGTTGACGCTGCGACGCGCCAATTGGCGTGCTTATCGACACACCGCAAGTCCGATTTTGTACATAGCTTGGACGATTTAACCCGCAAGCAGGACGAGACGGCGGCAGCTAATAACCTCCAGCTGCAAGTTGAGGCGCGCAACCTATACGCATTTTCCCGGGCATTGGCCGCTGGCGCGACGGTGCAGGATCTCGTCAGAGCCATCGAGACATTTCTTTCAGTTCATTTGGGATGTCGGATCTACTTGCTCCATGGGACCGATGTGGACCGGCCGGCCGCGGACGGAGCTGTGCCGGAGCCGCTTTGGCACAAGGCCGCGGAGATGATTGCGGACGCAACGCCGGATTCCCGGGTTTTTGCCGATCCGGTCAACGGTGGACTTTGGGCGCTGCAGGCGATGTCGGCAAAGCCGGACCTTCAGGTCGCATTGGCGGTTCATCTTGGTCATCAACGCGGGGTAGGCACAGAAGATCGCGCCGAGGGTGTGCTAGCGGAGGCGAAGGCGATGCTTGACCGGGTCGGGGCCTGGACAGCTCTCGCCCGCGCGGTCGCGCGACAGCGGTTGGACGGCCTTGTGACGGCGCTGATCGGCAACGCCTCCCATGAACTGCGTTCTCCGATTGCCGGCATTGTCGGCGCGGTCAGCGTACTGGAGCGAATCCCGGCGCTGCACGGCGATGAAACGTTGCGGTCGCTGATTGCCGGCATCCACCTTGAAGCTCTACGCCTCGACACCAACATCCGAAATTTGCTCTGCGGTGCCCGAGTTGCCGACGGCGGAATTACGCCGCGGCTGGCTCTCACCGAGGTTTCGGATATCGTGGCCGCAGCCATCAAGCAGCGCGCCCATCGGATCGCCGGGCACCGGATTGCGATCAGCATGGATCCGGCGCTGCCGTTGGTCAACGCCGATGCGGACCTTTTGGCTCAAGCGGTTGGGCAAATCATTGAAAATGCTGCAAAATACTCACCCGAAGGTGCGGAAATCGCGATCACGGCAAAGCGGGATCGACAGCACGCCCTGCTTTCGATCACCGACCATGGTGTAGGACTTACCGTGGAGGAAGCGCGCGAGCTGTTCCGCTGGGGCGTCCGCGGCCGCCGCCACGTCGGCCATACCCAAGGCCTTGGATTAGGCCTTTGGATTGCCAAGATATTCGTGGCGGTGCATGGCGGCACGCTCACGGCACAAAGTCCAGGCCCCGGTCGCGGCACCAGGATGTGTATCCGCCTTCCGATCCCGCGCAACACCGGGCGGCCTAATCTAATGTCTGCCGATGCCAAAACCAGCTAACATTGTTCTCGTCATTGATGATGAGTCCCAAATTCGACGCTTTGTCCGCACCGGATTGGAACTGCACGGCTTCTCGGTTCGGGAAGCTGAGAGTGGGGCTGCCGGACTCAGAGCTGTGGCTCATATCCGGCCTGACTTGGTTATCCTCGATATTATACTGCCGGACATCAGCGGTGTAGAAGTGCTCCAAACCGTCCGCTCGTGGTCGAATGTTCCCATAATCGTGCTGTCGATCCAATCGGACGAAGAACAGAAGGTGTATCTTCTCAAGAACGGCGCCGACGATTACGTGACCAAGCCGTTCGGGATCGCCGAACTTGCGGCGCGTTGCGAGGCAGCGCTGCGGCGCTATCACAAATCTGCGGACAAAGATCCGATCGTTAAAACCGGCCCCTTGGTCATCGACCTGGTTTCGCGCGCTGTCACGCTCGCCGGCGGCCATGTTACGCTGACGCGCAAGGAATATCGGCTCTTACATGTCTTGGCCTCGCATCTCGGGCTCGTGGTGACGCACAACCAGCTGATCAAGGAAATTTGGGGCAATACGTCCGCCGACAATGTCCAGTATTTGCGGATGCTGGTGCGGAAGCTGCGGCAGAAGCTCGAAGCCGATCCGGCCCAGCCGAAGCTCCTGATCTCGGAATCCGGCGTCGGCTATCGCCTGGAACGCCTGGCGGATTTGCAAACCGCAGCGCCATCGTTCTCTGGTTGATCTTCACGAGGTGGCAGGTCGGCAAATATCACGTGGTGACCGGCGGCTTTTTTGGGACGGAATATTCCACCACCCAAGAGATTTATGCGCTGAGATCGATGCGCCCACAAACAAAATGCCCGGCCAGGGCCAGGCATTTGTCTTGAATCGGCCGGGACGCAACGCCCCGGCCGCCAATCCTTAAGATCAGTCCGCGAGCGGGTTCGGACGAACCTGGAACTTCACGATCTTGGGCTGGGTGCCCTTGCCGGTTTCGGTGTGGAACGGCGTACGATTGCCGTAGGTCGTCCACACGGCACGGCCTTTCCAGCCGGCGTTGGCGTCGTCGATGCGGCCGTCCATCCACTTGGCGAAGAAGCCCATCGGATACGGAACCCGCATGTTGACCCACTTGCCATCCACGAGGGCCATCAGCGACTCGTTGGCGTCGCCGGTTGCCATCGGGGTGTTGTTGCCCAGACCCAGCGTGTTGAACTGGTCGACCCAGGTGTAGTAGCTCGCCTCGGCGCTGCCGCTTTCGGCGACGCCCTTGAACTGCGGGCCCGGGAACGGAACCAGGGTCCAGCCCTCGGGGCACAGCTTGCCTTCGGCCGCCTTCGGACCGTTCAGCGGGCCTTTGCACTTGCGGCGGTCGAAGATGCCGAGGTGACCGCTCGACAGCGGAACATAGGCGACGCCATTGCGGTCGATGTCGAAGCCGCGCGGCCCGAAGCCCGGGAACGGCGGCTCGTAGACTTCCGCCAAGGCGGTCTTGGACGGATCGGAGCCGAGGTCGACGCGGATGATGTAGCCCGGATAGCCGAGCACATTGCCCCAGATGGTGCCGTCTGCCGGGTTCACGCCGATGCCATAGAACGCGGCATTGAGGCGCTTGTCCTTGGTCGGGTCGACCGGCTGGTTCGGCTGCACGAACTCGTCACGCTTGCCGTTGCCGTTGGTGTCGATGACGATCGGGGTCCAGCCTTGGGCCTTGGCCTCGTCGCCTGTCTCTTCGTAGACCTTGCGGTTGAACCAGCCGAGCGCGCCTTGCTGCGGGCCGCCTGCACTAAACCAAATGGTGTTGTTGGGATCTTCGCCGAACACCAGGTGGTGGGTGTTGAAGCAGGTGCGGATCAGCTTGGTCTCGCCGGTCTTCGGATTGTAGTAGGCGAGGTGGCGGGTCGATTCCTTGATCGGGAAGACCTTGGCGGACGGGTGGTCCGAGCCTGCTTGGCAGAACGCCGGGTTCGGCGGATTGCCGACGCGGGACGTGAACCACACGTCGCCTCGCTCGTCCATCATCGGGTTGTGCATGCTGGTCTTGGAGTCCCAGATCGCCTCGTCACCCCAATAAGCCGACGGCGCCATGGTGTTGTTCTTGGTCAATTCCATGTCGGCGTCGCGCACCGGCATGTGGACCATCGTGGCGCTGTTGGTCTTCGGGTCGAACACCGGGAAGAAATCAGAGCTCTCTTCCGTGGCGCCGTAGTGCTTGCCGTAGGCGTTGACTGTCGGCTTGCGCTTGTCGGTCAACACCTGGTCGTGCATATAGATCTTCGGGGTACCCCAGTCCCACTGGGTGATCACGACGTTGCGCTCGACGCCCTGCGGACGCTCCGGCTTAGCGAAGGGCAGTTCGCCGGCCTTGATCCGGTCGGTCCAGTCGGCGAAGTTCGCGAGCGAAATCTTCGGATCCTGGCGCCCGATGGCAGCGGCCATGCCGGTCATCGCTTGGCCGGACTGGATGCGGCGCTCCCACGCCTCAACCGAATTCTTGAAGGTGCCGAGCGCTGCCGGAATCGTCCGGGTGGCCTTGGTGCCGAGCGCGTGACACGCGAAGCAGCCGTTGGTCTTGACTTGATCGAGCCATTGCAATTGGCTCTTCATGCCGGTCGACATGCCGTTGCCGCGCGGGCCGGTGCCGGGGAACATTTCCTTGCCGGGGATTCGCAGCATCGAGAACCAGTAGATCGCCGGATAATATTCCGCCGCCGCAGCGTCGCTGGGGGCCGGCACGGCCGTGATATTTACCGTCTTGCCGGGTTCGCTGGTGGTCTTCGCGGAGTTGATCAGCCCATAGCCGCGCGCCCACACCACGTAATTCGCTTTCGGCAGTTCCGGGATCAGATAGCGGCCCTGATCGTCGGTCACTACGCTCTTGATCATCCGGGTCGGCAGGTCGGTGGTCTCAGCGATAACCCACACGCCAGCTTCCGGCCCGTTCGGTCCACGCACCACGCCGCCGATGTCGGACGCCCCGACGCTGACCGCGGCCGGCTGCTGCGCCATGACCGCTGTCGGGGCGGCGCCGAATGCCAGCGAAACGGCGATCGCCGCCACGCCCAGATACAAGGTCTGTCGTGTCTTCATACCTTCTCCTCCACTCTCTTCAAGTTGACGCTTAAAAACGCCAATCGCGACAGCTGGGGGGCCGCCGCGGGCAGGGTCAATCGTCTGCCGCATCCCTGGCATATTTCGGAACGGTTTGCAAAAGCAACCGAAGCGATTGAAAAAATTTCTTTTTCCCGAAATCGCGAGGCGCTTGGGGGTTGGGATCGCCTCGACCTTCGCCGCGTGCGGATTGCGGCGTGGCGGTCGGGGCGGCGTTTCTTGGCGGCACCGCATGGGCCAAGATACCGCATGGGCCAAGATGATGTCTTCTGTCGTCGGGTGCTCGTGGGTTCCCCGGATTGATGGCGTTTATGGCGCGTCCTTGCCCGGCTGAGTGAATTCCAAGTGCGCCGCGGCGGCGCTGCGCTGGAGCCAAAAACGGCCGCGCCCGGCCGTGGTGAGCATCCGCAGGACCGCGCCGTAGAGGTGCGGGGCCCTCCGCACGGCCTCGCGCAGGCAGGCCAAGCCTTCGTCCGGGCGGCCAAGCTCAAGCAGGCAGTAGCCTAGGTTCATCCGGGCGCGGTGACGGACAGGATCCGCCGCAAGCACGCGCCGGAATCGGTCGGCGGCGCGGGCGAAATCGCCCTCATATTGCAGCGCAATCCCAAATCCGAACAATGCGTCTGGTTCGCCCGGCACCAGCGCGAGCGCGCGCGCAAAGGCGATCTTGGCATTAGGCGAATCGGCGCGGTCGAGATAGATGCGGCCCAACGCCAGCGACAATTGCGGCACCGTGGGCGCCACCTCGATGCCTTGCTTGAGCACGGTCTCGGCTTCGGCATATCGGCGTGACGAACGAAGAAGATCGCCGAGTTCCTGAAAGGCGCGCGGAAATGCGGGCGTGTGGGCGATGGCACGATAAAGCCACGTCTGCGCCTCGTCCGGCCGCTTGAGTGCCCGCAGGGCGATGGCAAGGTGCGTCTCCAGCTCCGGATTAGGCATGGCACGCGCCGCCGCCTCGAGCGGCGCGATCGCCTCGCGCGGGCGCTGTTGCCCGAGAAGCACCGCTCCCAACAGCTGCAGCGCTTGGGTGTGCTGTGGGCTCCGCGCGAGAATGTCCCGTGCGAGACGTTCCGCCTCGTCGAGATTACGCACCCCAAGGGCCGATGCCGCCCGGGCCAAAGCCTCGTCCTCGGCGGACGTGCGGGTGCCTTTGTGGATGCGCGCTTGCGGTTTCATTGACTCCACCACCGCCGCTGGTTGCATCGTGGAAGACTGAACCGGGAAAGCGTGCTGCCCCCGAAATCGGCGGACCTCATTGTGTGGCAGGCGGCACGGCGGCGCAAGGCTGTGGGGGAAGTCAGTGCCGCTCAGCCCAATCGCGGGGTGTGCGCAGAAAACATTCTGCAACTCTGGTATTCATGATCATGGTGCACAATCATGGTGCACAAGAAAAGATTACGATATTGTAACCTTGGGAGATCAAACGCAGCCATATGGCAAGGCGCCCTGGCGGCTCCCCGCGTCCGGAAGACGTGAAACTGTCCGGTCCGAAAACGCGCCCTTCGGCACCACGCCGCTTCACGACATCTGGCTGCGAAAAAAAGGGAGGAATATGAAATCATGAGCCGTTTTACCATCGTCGGATTGATCCTGGCGGCTGCCTTTGCTGCGGCGGAAAAAGCCCAGGCGTACATCAACTATCCCTGGTGCATTAATGGCGATGCCCGGGGCGTCGATTGTTCCTTTCGCAGCAAAGAGGAATGCGCTCGATCCGGACGGGGGCGGGGGTTCGGCAGTCAATGCAGGGAAAATCCAAGCTACAACCCCGCATTGCCGTTCGTGGTCGAACCAGGCCGAGCCCGGCCGCTCGAGCAAGGGCAGATCCGGGGTAACGCGCCGCGGCGCTGAGGCATCGGGGCGTCGCGCGAGACCACGGCAATCAGCGGCACCGCTCCGGAGTTTGAATCGGCCGCGGCCCCCGTGGGAACCGCATCCCGCCGAGACCTGGAGCGCCCCGCGAAACCCGCGCGACCGCGAGGCATCGCAAGCCGCTGAAAGACGTTTCGTAGCGGCCGAGATGGCAGTGGCCGCACCGGATGAACCTCGGTCGATGCGCCGGCGCCGGTCAAAACCCCACGACGGTCCCATGGAGATCGTAGGCATCGGCGCGCTCGATCTTGACGTTGGCGAATTCCCCGATCCGCAGCGGCCGCCGCGACGCCACGTGGACGGCCCCGTCGATCTCCGGGGCATCGCCCTTGCCGCGGCCCTTGGCACCATGCGGCCCGACCACGTCGATGAGGACCTGCTGTCGGGTGCCGACATGGCGCCTGAGGCGGCGCGCCGAGATCGCCTGCTGGTGCTTCATGAAACGGTGCCAGCGCTCCTCTTTGATCCCGTCCGGCACCGCCGCGCCGAGATCGTTGGCGGGGGCGCCATTGACCGGCTCGTAGCGGAAGCAGCCGACCCGGTCGAGCGCGGCTTCGCTAAGCCAATCGAGCAACAGCGTGAAGTCGGTCTCGGTCTCGCCGGGAAAACCGACGATGAAGGTCGAGCGCAAGGTGATGTCCGGGCAGATCGCGCGCCATGCGCGGATGCGCTCCAGCGTCTTTTCCTGCGCGGCGGGGCGGCGCATCCGCCGCAGCACCTCCGGTGCCCCATGCTGGAACGGTACATCGAGATAAGGCAGCACCTTTCCCTCGGCCATTAGGGGAATTACCTCGTCCACATGTGGATAAGGGTAAACATAGTGCAGCCGCACCCAGATGCCCAGTTCCCCCAGCGCGGTGGCGAGATCGAGGAACCGCGCCCGCACGTCGCGGTCGCGCCAGCGGCTCGCCGCATACTTGAGATCGACACCGTAGGCGGACGTATCCTGCGAGATGACGAGCAATTCCTTGACGCCGGCTCGAGCGAGCCGCTCGGCCTCGCGCAAGACATCGGCCGCCGGCCGCGAGACGAGATCGCCGCGCAGGCGCGGGATGATGCAGAAGGTGCACCGATTATTGCAGCCCTCCGAAATCTTCAAATACGCATAGTGGCGCGGCGTCAGCTTAATTCCGTGGGGGGGCATCAGGTCGAGGAACGGATCGTGGCGCGGCGGCGCGGCCTGGTGGACCGCGTCCATCACGCTCTCATATTGCTGCGGACCGGTGACGGCGAGCACATTGGGGAACCGTTCCGTAATGGTTTCGGGTTCGGCCCCCATGCAGCCGGTGACGATGACCTTGCCATTGTCTTTCAGGGCCGCCCCGATGGCGGCGAGCGATTCCGCCTTGGCGCTGTCGAGGAACCCGCAGGTGTTGACGATGACGAGGTCAGCCCCCTCATGCCGGCGGGCCAGTTCGTAACCCTCCGCGCGCAGCCGCGTGATGATGCGCTCGGAATCGACCAGCGCCTTGGGACAGCCGAGCGAGACGAAGCCGATCGTGGGCGCCGGCGTGGACGTAGGTGCTAGCCCCGCAGCGGCGAGGGTTGGATCTGGTGCGGTGATCGACATGGCGCGCATATACGCGCTTCGGCTGCCGGGCGCGAGCGGCACATGCCGAAATGATGAGGAATTTTGCGCGTATTTTACCGGTTATATGATCACGCCAAACCGAATTCCGGCGACGTCGCTAATTCTTCGCAGTGGCAATATACCGCACCTATCGATGCATCCAACAGACGGTCCTAGCGACAGCCTGGCAGGCCAGGCTGCTCTCAGGCTCCCGCCGGGACACTGCCATGAACTTACCGTCCAACCGCCGTAGCCGTCCAGTAGTCGTCCCGCGGCTGCTTCCAAAGACCGCGGCAAGCTGTTAGAACATTGATCTCAATCACTGCGCCATGGTCCGTTCCAAGCCGGACCGGCAAAAGGGGAGGCCGATGAAAACATTTCTGCTAGCCACAGCTGCACTCGCGATTGGAGCCGCAACTGCCGCACAAGCCGCCGATACCCCGCCCGTTTGGGCCTGGGGATTCACCACGCCGCCGCCTGCCGTGATGCCGCCGCCCGCGCCCGCGGCTGCTCCCGCGCCGTTGGACAATAAGACCGAACACACCCTGCCGGGTTCGCAATTGAAATTCACCCGCGCCCAAATCGCCAACCGCTATGGCCCGGCCGACTGGTTCCCGGAAGATCATCCGACCATGCCGGATATCGTCGCGCACGGCCGTGAGTTGGCGCAACCAACGGTCTATGCTTGTAGCCTGTGCCATTATCCGAACGGCCAGGGCCGCCCTGAGAACGCCAATGTCACCGGGCTCGCTTACGATTACATCGTGCAGCAGTTGTACGACTTCAAGAACGGCAACCGCAAGACGTCGGATTCCCGCAAGACCAACACCGGCTTGATGGCGAGCTTCGCCAAGTCGATGACGGACGACGAAATCAAGGCAGCCGCGAAGTATTTCTCCTCGATTCCGTATAAGCCCTGGATCAAGGTGGTGGAAAGCGAAACCGCCCCGAAGGTTCGGGGCCAAGCCGGCATGTGGCTCACGCTCGAAGGAGAAAAGGCCGGGGTCGAGCCGATCGGCGCGCGCATCATTGAGACGCCGATCAACGCGGAAGACACCGAGGTGCGGCGGAACTCCCGTTCCGGCTTCATCGCCTACGTACCGCCAGGCAGCGTCAAGAAGGGCGAACAACTCGTCACCACCGGCAACGGCAAGGTGACGCCATGCACAGCATGCCACGGCCCCGATCTGCACGGCCTCGGACCGGTCCCGACGCTCGCCGGCCGCTCGCCGAGCTATCTGGCCCGCCAACTCTACGACATGCAGCACGGCAACCGCACGGGCAACTGGACGGCGCTGATGGCTCCGGTGGTGAGCAAGCTCAACGAAGAAGACGTGCTGAACGCCGCGGCTTATCTGGCCTCACTGCAGCCATAAAGCCGCTGGCACGGGCTCCTGGCCCGCTGCATCGTAAAGTGAAGGGCGGCCGATGCGGCCGCCCTTTTTTATGACGCAACGCCAAAACGCCATCCAGCCTGGCGGCGTGGCACATTCGACAATCTGCCGGTGATCGCCCAGCGAACATTTCCATTCCGCCACGGGCGGTCTAAACTGCACAAGAAGCAGGAGAACACGATGTCGGAATTCTGGAATCAAAGTCTCGCAATGGCGTTGCGCGCAGCAGGGTATCGTATATCCGCTGGCGCCGCGCTGGCCGCGATCCTCGGCTCCGCAGCGATGGCGGAGTCCAATCAAAAGATACCGCAGTTCGGATCGGCGGATTTCGGCTGGCAGTCGAACGTCGCGGACTGGCAAGACCCGCCCGGCGGCCTTGGCCGCGGGCCGATTCGCAATGACCCCGCCCATCCGTTCATCAGCAACGCGGAGGGAGCGCGCAGAGGCATTCCGCCGACCAAGCGGATCGGCGACGCCAAGGATCCCGTGCTGAAGCCGTGGGCGGCGGCGCAGATGCTAAAGTCCAACGAGGACGCGCTGCGCACCGAAATCGCAATTCCGTTCGCCGCCCAGGCGCGGTGCTATCCGGGCGGCGTGCCGGGTCAATTGCTGTACCCATTCGAGCCGTTCTACGTCATCCAGACGCCCAAGGAGGTATGGATGATCTGGCAGCGCGACCACATGGTGCGGCGCATTTTTCTCACCGATCAGCATTCCGAGCATGTGACGCCGTCCTGGTTCGGCGAATCCATCGGCCACTATGAGAACGGCGATACGCTGGTCGTCGATACGATCGGGCTGTCGACCAAGAACAGCTATATCGACAATTACCGTACGCCGCACAGCGAGAAGCTTCACGTGGTCGAGCGTTTCACCATTGAGCCGGACGGCAAGAACCTGACCGCCATAGCGACGGTTGAGGATCCGGACACCTTCAACACACCTATGTCGATGAAGCAGCGCTGGTTTCGGGTGGACGCTCCGATGAAAGAGACGGTTTGCGCGGAAAACAACCAGGATTTCTTCAACCAAGGGCTGTTTCCGCTGCCCGAAGCCGTCACCCCGGATTTTTGAGCGATCGGATTGCGTGCGCCGTATCCGAGCAGCGAACCGGATACGGCGGCCGGCTGTCAATAGCCTTTCCGCCGTATCTTTTTGGCGGCCTTGCGGGCCGCATAGCGGGCATCGCGCGCGGCCTTCTGCTCGGCCGCTAGCTCGGCCGCCCGTTCGGCCTCCTCGGCGGCCAGCCGTGCGGCCTCTGCCTCGGCTTCTCGCCTTGCCTGCTCCGCCCGCTCAGCTTCTTGGCGTGCAAGCTCGGCAAGTTCAGCTTCGCGCACGCGTCTGGCAGCCTCGCGTTCGGCTTCCCGCTTGAGACGAGCCTCGTGGATGGCAACACGCGCCGCCTGGCGCTCCGCTGCCCCAGGATCCTCCGCAGCCGAGCGGAACTTTTCAAGCATCGCCTTCTTGGCTGCAGCGGCTTCGTTACGACGCTGCAGGATGTCGGGATCTTTGTAGTTGCCCATCTAATCTCCGTGAATGAGGCTATGCATGATCGACACTGAGCGATAGCCCTCGGCTGTTCCCGAATAGCCGGCTATTGCCACAACGCGAATCGCGGGACAAGTTAGCAAAGCTGGCATTTATATACATCGCCGTGATGAGCGGTGCGGTGCCAGCGTATCAACATTCCGGGATGCGTCGCCATTCCGGAATGGCCGCAAGCGTGGATATTCGGCTCACCCTGCGTCGGCAACCGCGCGCCGGGCCAGCACGCCGACCAGGTGCGCCCGATACTCGGCACTGCCGTGAATGTCGCCCGCGAGCCCATCGGCCGGGATCGTGAGACCTTCCAGGGACTTTGGCGAAAAGCGCGCCTTCAGCGCGGCCTCGAATTCCGGCACCCGGAACACACCGGAGGCCCCGGCGCCGGTCACGGCGACGCGAATCTCCGACGGCCGCTTGGCGACGAACACCCCGACCAGCGCGAATCGCGAGGCCGGGTTGCGGAACTTTTGGTAGGCGGCTTTTTTCGGAATCGGGAAACTCACCTTGGTGATGATTTCGTCCCCCTCGAGGGCAGTCTCGAACAGTCCCTTGAAGTATTCGTCGGCCACCAGCTTGCGCTTGGTCGTCACGATGGTGGCCCCAAGCCCGAGCGCCGCCGCCGGGTAATCCGCATTCGGATCATTGTTGGCGAGCGATCCCCCGATGGTGCCGCGATGGCGCACCGCCGGATCGCCGATCATGCCGGCAAGGGCCGCCAGCGCGGGTATATTTTCGCGCACCACCGGCGAATTCGCCACATCGGCATGCCGCGTCATGGCGCCGATGACCACGTTACGGCCCTTGAGCTCGATATCCGCCAGCCCCTCGAGTCCGTTGAGGTCGATGATAAAGTCCGGCTTAGCCAACCGCTGTTTCATCGTGGGCAGCAGCGTCTGACCGCCCGCGAGAAGCTTTGCTTCTTCGAACTTGCCCAGCATGTTGGTGGCTTGGCGCAACCCGCTGGCACGGTGGTAGGTGAAATTATACATTGCCGCTCTCCCGAATTGTGTGCCGTGACCTATTCCGCTGCCCGGCGCGCGGCATTGGCCCTGCGGATCGCGGCCCATACCGCCGGCGCGGTTGCCGGCATCGCGATGTCCTCGGAGCCGATTGCGTCCGTGATGGCATTCATGACCGCGGCCGGCGCCGCGATCGCCCCGGCCTCGCCACAACCTTTGATGCCGAGCGGGTTGGACGGACACCGGGTCATGGTCGTGTCAACCGTGAAGGATGGCAGATTATCGGCCCGCGGCATCGTGTAGTCCATCAGCGAACCGGTGACGAGTTGGCCGTTGGTATCGTACATGGTGCCTTCGAGCAGCGCTTGGCCTACTCCTTGCGCGATGCCGCCATGGACCTGTCCTTCGACGATCATCGGATTGATTAGAACGCCGAAGTCGTCCACAGCCACCCATTTTTCGATACGGGTTTCGCCGGTCTCCGGGTCGATTTCGACCTCGCAGATATGGCATCCGGCCGGAAAGGTGAAATTGACCGGATCGTAGAACGCCCCTTCCTTCAGCCCCGGCTCCAGTTCGGCGCCGGAAAATTTGTGCGCGATATAGGCTTGCAGCGCGACGTCGCCCCACGCCGCCGACTTTGTCCGTGCCGGCGACCGTGAACCTGCCGTCCTGGAACACGATGTCGGCTTCGGCGGCCTCCAGGAGATGCGCCGCCACCTTCTTGGCCTTGACCTCGATCTTGTCGAGCGCCTTGACGATCGCCGACATGCCGACGGCGCCGGAGCGCGACCCGTAGGTGCCCATGCCGAACTGCACCTTGTCGGTATCGCCGTGAACGATAGATACGTTCTCGATCGGCTGCCCCAGCCGTTCGGAAACCAGCTGCGCGAAGGTGGTTTCGTGGCCCTGGCAGCAATACGTTACCCTTAACGTCTGCCTTCGTTCAGTTACGTATTGCTAACTTGTCGATATTGATTTGCTCCCCAGACATCATTGCACCACCAATGGAGAAGTGGCCAGCAAAAATAATGGGTAGATTCTTATCCCTCTTA
>CAWDKL010000030.1:0-18402 GCA_963802745.1 uncultured Alphaproteobacteria bacterium
GCTGTTGCTCTATCCGCTGAGCTACGGGGCCAACCACGAAATCATTTTGCACTTTTTTCAGGCCGGTCCAGTTTGCGGCTGATCGGCCAGGATCAAACTGGTAATTGGTGCCGCGCAAAAGCGTCGGCTTCCGCTGCTTTGCGGATGCGGCGGTGAAATATTCCGCCGAAATCTCCGTTACCGTCGCGCATATCAAAGAAGCATTGCGCCACCAATGGTTTGGCGTCGGGCCGTGATGTATCGCCACCTCGCGGATTTGGCGCGCATGCATCCGGAGGTCGAGGGCGATAATCCCTTCCTCGACGACGGCCGCAGAGCACCACCCGCGCGGCTCGCACGGGTGGTGTCGAGGCGTTCTGGCGGGCTGCGTTACACGTTCAGCCAGTCCAGCGTCTTCTCGTTCTCGATGCCCTGCAGACGATCGAACAGCGGCACCATGCGGTCGCGGCCGAGGCGCTGGGTGAGCAGCACGAATTTTTCCTGCAGGTCGGCACGCCCGAGCGGGCGTTCCGGCGTGCCCTTGAAGCTCGCCACCGGACGCGACACCTCGCTGCCGTCCTTGAGCTTGATGGTGACCACCGCCGCCAGGTTGCGGCGATCCTGGCCGGGGGTGACGGTCATCTTCACCCGCGAGGCGAGGTCCAAAATGGGGCGATCATGCACCACCGCCTCATCGAACGAGCGCGGGTTAACCGGATCGCGATAGAGCGACAGCGCGACGCTGAACGGGATCGAGTATTGCGCCAGCATCATGTCGGCGGGCGTCGGGATGTTGTTGGTCGTGGCCATGCGGTCGTTGCCCGCGATGGTGATCGCCGCCACATCGGCGGCGGTGAAATTATACTGCTTGCGCAGTTCGACCGCGGCCTCCACCGGATTGTGCGCCGTGATGTGGCAGGCATAGCGCTTGAGCATGATGTCCAGGGTGAAATAGTCGGTGCCGAGCCCGTGGGTGAGTTCCGCCACGTCGAAATCGTTGCAGAACGCCTGCAGGAAGCCGCCCCCGCCCTCCAGCACGGACGACGGTCCGGTAAAGCCGTCCGCCGCCAGGCTCGCGGCCAGCACGCCGCTCTCGGCGGCCCGTCCCATGTGCAGGCGCTTCACCATGGCGCCGTTGTTCGCGTGGGCAAATTCCAGCAAGCCGCTTGAACACGAGCCCGCGATGCCGAGCGCATTGGTCATCGTCGCCGCATCGAACCCCATCAGCCGGCCGGAGGCGACCGCCGCCCCGAACGGCCCGGTGGTGCCGGGGGCATGGAAGCCGCGCACCTCGTTGGTGTGCTTGGTGGCATGGCCGATGCGGATCATGGACTCCGCGCCCGCGACGAATCCGGTGAGGAGGTCGCGTCCCGACAGGCCGCGCTCCTGCGCCACCGCCAGCGCCGCCGTGAACACCGTCGCGCCCGGATGCGAGCCGGAGTCGGGCTTGGTCAGGTTGTCGAGTTCGAAGGCGTGGGTCATGGCGCCGTTGGCAAGCGCCGCCGCCGGCGCCTTCACGGGCGCGCCGCCGGAGCCGAGAATTGCGCTTTGGCCGGGGGCACTGTTGCGCCGCGCATGGGCGATGATGATCTTGCTCCACGGCAGCTCGGCCCCATAGATGATCGCCGCGACGGTGTCGCACAGGCAGTCCTTGGCGCGCTGCACCACGGCGGGCGGCAGATCCTCGAACCGCACCGCGGCCGCATAGGCGGCAAGCCGTTCGGTGGCATGGCTGTCTTCACCGCCATGGCGGGCCGCACCGGTCTCGGCCGCGACCGCAGCCGCCCCGAACAGCGCCGGTGCGAGAGGTGCCGCTCCAGCGGCGGTTGCCACCTGCTTGAGAAAGGTCCTGCGGCCGAAGCCCTCGTTCTGGTTCGTCATGCGCTCCTCCCGGGCGGATTGGTTGCGGTTAGACGGTTGCACAAGTTCGAGTCAGGCAGGGTGATCCGGCATGCCCGACCGGCCGTTGGTTGCGTGCGATTCCACAGGGAATTTAGCAGGGAATTTTAGAAAAATCCGGTCCCTTGGCGCCCGCCGCCGCGGATTCGTCCAGCACTTCCAGCAACCGCGCCGCACTGTGCCGCCGCCGGCCCGGCAGGTCAACCGGCCGATGATGATCGCTAATTTCCGGACGACCCACGTCTTGATCGCGGCATCGCCTCCCGCACGCACAAAACCTTCGGGTCAATGATCCTAATCGAGAACATATTTGCTTATCTCGAATTGATCTTGCAAATCCCTAAGCCCCCACAGGTCGCGCAACCGCAAGATATTCCGCATTGCCTTTGTAGAATAGATGCCGATAAGCTTATCGTCGTCCAGCCCTTGCGACGGTTCGTGATCAACAGATGGGAGTATTCATGAAGGGGTTCCTTATAGTTGTCGCCATGGTGCTGTGTCCGGTCCCGGCCGCCTGGGCCTGGGGCCAGGAAGGGCACTCCATCGTGGCCGAAATCGCGCAGCGCCGGCTTGCCGCGGAGGCCCCGCAAACCATGGTGAAGATCCAGAACATTTTGGGTCCGGGTGTGTCGCTGGCGTCATTAGCGAGCTGGGCGGACGCTTACCGCGATGAGGATCCCGGTAGCGAAAATTGGCATTTCGTGGACATTCCCGTTGCGGAGGACAGTTTCGACCGCGACCGGCAATGCGCCCGTAAGCCCACGGGCGATTGCATCGTCGCCGAACTGGAACGGTTGCGGAATGACATTCGCTGCAAGCAAGGCGAGGAGCAGCAGAACGCTTTGAAATTCGCCATCCATTTGGTCGGCGACATTCATCAGCCGCTGCATACGGTCGGCGATGATCGCGGGGGCAATACGATCGACGTCACGGCGTTCATGCATGGCGACCGCTGCAAGGAGAATTGCCGCATGAGCCCGCTTTCGACCAATCTCCACGCCGCATGGGACGTGACCCTGATCGAAATGACGCGCTGGGATTGGGGAAGCTACGTGACCCGTCTGGAGCAGGGATGGCTTGCGGGCGTCGAGGCGCAGACGCCGGGGCTTGATGCGGTCAATTTTGTCGGCTGGGCGAACGAAACCCACGCGCTCGCGCAGCAGGTCTGGCGGCTCACGCCGGCCAACAATATCCTCGATCAGCGCTACTACGACCAAGTCCTGCCGATCCTGGACCGGCAGCTTGGGCTCGCCGGACTGCGCCTCGCGCGCTTGTTGCAAGAAGCTTTCGCTTCGGAGCAATGCCCAGTGCCCTGATTCCGCTCCCGGGTGCGCCGGCCATTCCGGGTCGGCACTTCACGGCAAGAAGTAGAACGGGTTGGGCACTTTGAAGGTGCGCTCGGCGTGACCCAGCGCCAAATCGCTGTGCTGGTCACCGACGTTTGCAATGATGGTATAGCCAAGCTTCTCGATCGCCATGCGCGCATCGCGCTTATATTCGGCGACCGACGCACGCGGCTGCTTGGGATCGCGCAGGCGAAGCCCGTCCCATCCGAAATAACCGGCGTTGCGTAAATTCAATTCCGTGGCGGCCCGTTCCAGCCCGTCGTCATATCGCCCGGTGACAAAAAACACCGCGACGTACATCGTCTTCGCGGCATTGAACAATTCGAGCGTTGGCTGGATCGCTGGGGCACTGGCGCCAAGTTCCCAATCGTGCGCGCCGCATCCGGCTTTTGAGGTGAGATCGCAGGCACCGCCCGGAATGTAGCCAAAATCGTTGTGATAAATCTCATCCCAGTTGGACAGTGAAGTCTCGTCGATATCGAGCACAATGGCCGGGTTAACGGTCTGCGGCGCGCGACTCTCGACCCACATGCGCGCCTCGGCCAGCACGGCTGCGACCTCGCCGTCGTAGTCCGAACAGCGGTAGGCGCGGAGCTGAAGCTTGAGTTGGCCGAGATTGAGCGGGACGGTCGGTTCCAGCGTTGCCGGACCTGGAGGTGCCGGACACCCGATCGGCTCGAGGCGGGCCTGGCCGCTGCCCAGAACGAGAATGATTGCAGCGGCGAATACGACTGCCGCACCTTTGCAAAAACGCAAAAGACCCCGTGCCGATGAATGATTGTATCCGTCGTTCATAACATTCTCCCTTGATGGCCGGTGTCGGCAACCGACCGGCAACAACGACGACGACCGGCAACCGCTTGGAACGCAATGCGATAACGTGCGCTGCAATTGCCCCAAGTTTGCGCTGGCAGCATTAAACGCTGGATCGTCTGACGCCGCGGGGCAACCCGGCGGCACCACACCTATAGCGGCGCGGCAACGTATTTTAACGTCGAAACATGTCAGACGGGTGTCATCTCAAACCACGTGGGGCGCCGCCGACGTTCGGACGCCGTCGGGCGGCTTTGGTTGCGACGCCCTCCAGTTCCTTGATCACAACGTCGGACAAAACGACCTCGGCCGCCGCCGAATTTTCCTTCAAATGCATCACCGGCGCGGTGCCGGGAATGAACAGGATATTGGGCGCACGGCGTAGCGCCAAGACGCGCGGCGACGGCGGACAGGGTCGACGGTTGCAGCGGCGTGAAACCGCCGAGCGGAAAGAACCGCACATAGGCGGTGCCGTCGCCCGCCAGATCGCCGATCAGCGCGTCGTCGTCGCGGTGCGCCAGGGTGAAATAATTCAGGCCGCTAGTGGATCGCAACGCGACTACATGCTTCCGGTTCACCTGTCTCCGTCGAGTGGGGCGCCCCCCTCTCGACTGTACGAAGGCGAGACGGGCTGGATCATCCAGGCACCGCCATTGCCGAGGCCTCAGAACTTCCCGGACTGCGTATAGGTTGTGCCGCCCGCCACATAGGTCGCGGTCCAGGAATTGGTGGCGGCGTTGTGGGTGACACCGTTGCCGTTCATTTGAGCCGCGAAGGTAAAGCTGCCCGGACTGATCGTTTGACCTGAGGTCAGCGTGAATGTGTAGACGAGGTTCGAACCGCCGCTGAAGCTATCGACAATTTGCCCCCCGACGGTGTTGTAGGCGCCGTTATAGGTCACATTCGTAGCTGGAACGGTAATTTTCACCGTCAAGGCGGTGATGGCCACGGTGGTGGAGAGAGCGACATCATCCTCGTCGAACCACGGGCCGTTGCTGGAGGCACGGCCGGTGAACGTCGCGGGTCCCGTCCCCGACGTTGCCCCGGCCGCGTTGACCTTGAGCGCCAGCGCCGTCGAGGCGCTCAGCGTGCCGCTGGTTCCGGTGACGGTGAACGCGCTCGTCCCGGCGGGCGCCGAGGCGCCGGCATTCAGCGTCAGCGTGGTCGAAGTCGTTGAAGACGCCGGGTTGAACGTCGCCGTGACCCCCGCGGGCAGGCCGGTCGTCCCGAAGGCGACAGTGCCGCTGAACCCGCCGGATGGCGCGACCGTAATCGTCGCCGAGCCTGCGCCGCCTTGCTGGATCGACAGGCTCGTCGGATTGGCGGACAGGGTGAAATTGGGCGATGGCGCCGACGATGTTCCGGCGAGCACGATCGTCGTCAACGAATAGGGCGGCACCGCAATCGAGAAGCTCGTCCCCTGGGCACTGAACGCACTGGATGTCACGACGCTGCTGGTCGGCGTGTAAGAATAGGCCGTTGCGGTCCCCGTGGACGTGAAGCCCGAAAGCGACACACTGGCGCTGATGGTGTTTTTGGGGTCCTTATTGATGAACATGACCGCCAGGCTGCCGTTTGCCTGACGCGCCGCGTGGGTGGTCAAAAGACTGTTGCTCGACGACGCGGAGACCAGCGTGTCGCCGGCCTTGCCGACCAGCGAAACCATCTGCATGCCGTAATAGGTCGGGAACGGCGTATCGGCGGCGGGCTCGCCCGACGTTGCATTCGACAGAATGCCGTAATCACCATAGGTCGCCGAGCCGAACAGGCTCGACGAGGCGTTGCCCGAAACGGCACCGTTGTGCAGATCCCAGACGCTGACATTTGCTGCGCCGTTCTCGGCCCAGGAGAGCATGGTGTCGGCGACGAACATCGCATTGACGATACTCAGCGTCTGCTTGCCAGGATTGGACGATACCGAGTTCGTTTCCGTAACCAGGATCTGAATGTTAGCCGCCTTGGCGCCGCCATACTGGCTGATCAGCGTCTTCAGCTTCGTCGCCATGGCGGCGATTCCGGTGGTTCCGTTCTGCGGCGCGGCGAGGAGGCCGGAATCGGATTCGGAGCCGGGATTTTGCGGATACCAGTGTACGATGACGAAATCGATCGCCGAGCCGCATTGCGCCAGCACATTGCTGTTCCAGTCCGGCGACTGGCCATCGGGCCAATTGCCCGGCGCGGCCAACACGGCGCCGATCTTGATGGTCGGATCGATGGCTTTCATCGCGGAAGCGAATAGCGCGACATTCTTACCATAGGTCGTGGGATCATGTGCGGCGTGCAGGTCGGTCTCCCAAGCCGAGCCATATTCGCCATTGCCGTAAATTTCGTTGCCGATTTCCCAATATTTGACGCCGTAACCCTTGGTGATGTTGGCGTATTGCACCCAGGAGGCGGCAAAGTTGGGATCGCCGCCGCCATTGCCTGCAGCGTTGGAGCCATAATTCACGGTGACGATCGGCATCGCGCCGACGCTCTTCACCAGTCCCATGAAGGCGTCGAAATTATTGTTCGGATTGGCGTAGCTGCCCTGACCGGGAACGATGGAATTGGTTTGCCAGTTGTAGACGTCCGAAGTCGAGCCGCCGGGATAGCGCAGCGCCGCAACGCCGGCTTTGGTCAGCAGGCTCGGCACGCTGGCGTCGAGCAAATTGCCGTCCCATACCGCCGTGTTGAGGCCCCAGGCGGGACCCGGAATGGTGGCGAGGCTCGCTCCCGCATTGACGCTCACGGATGCGGTGGTCTGAGCCCTGGCTGGAACCGCCGAACCGCCGACTGAAATGCCCAATGCGGCCGCTATGGCGGCGTTCCTCCAAAGAGCAAGATGTCTCAACCTGGAATCTCCTTTGTCCGGCACCCGCTCTCCGCCGCAGACTTGGTCTCGCGACTGTGTCGCCGGCCGAAGCCGTGGCGCGAAGGCGGGCCTTTTAAGCCGGGATTCGCCCGATGGCTCCCGACGGCGGCGGGAACCTCCTGCAAGCGGGTGGTTTTTTTAAGATGGAGCCATGCTGGGAAACGCTGGGATCACGGCTGCATTCCGGGCTGAGATCGTCGCCACAGTGTCGAGCCGGTACGTCCGCCGGGAGGGATCCGGTCGCACCGGCCGGCGGGGATCGGATGTCCGCGTCGGATGCCAGGATGGTTCACTTTACGCACTCGATGAAAACGATGGGCGCGTAATCGAGGAAAGTTCTCCAGAAATCCCGGCCGAAGGCGGCTTCGCCTTCCGGCGACAGCCGCGGCGCGTGCCAGCGAATTTCGCTGAAACCGGCCGCCCGAAAGGCCTCCTCATGCGCCGCGACATCCAGATAATAATTCTCGATGTCGAAGGAACCGTCGTCGAGGTAGAAGGTCCAGGTAATCGGCGCACCTTCCGCGAAGGCGCCCGCAAGACGCGCTTCAAACCCATATTGTCGATAGGAGGGCGCGGTGCGGAAATCGAGTTTCGGGCTACAATTGACGGTGACAAAGCGCCCGCCGGGCTTGAGACAACGCGCGACCCCCTCGCTCATGGCGCGCAGTTCGTCCCGGGTGGAAGCGTAATTCAGCAGATAGGCCGCCACCGCAAGGTCGAATGTCGCGCCAAGCGACAGCTTTCTGCCGTCGCCGACGAGATAATCCACGCCGAGACGCTGCCGTTGTTCCTGCGCGCGCGCAAGGGCGATCATGCCTTCGGAAAGATCGACACCGAGAACTTTTGCCGCGCCGCGCTGACGGATCAAGCGGCTGTAAAATCCCTCGCCGCACGCAATGTCGATGACGGACAGCCCAGACGGATCTCCGATCAATTCCATCAAGGTGAAGGATTCGATACAGCTTCGCCAGGGCTGCAATTTGGATCGCTTATATTGCTCGGCGATAGGATCATAATCGGTCGTCATCGGGTTGCCTTTATCGCTTAAGCGGGCACTCTTTATCGCGGCAGTTCTTACGGCTTGGAAAACCCAATAAGCACGCCAATGCTGACCGCGGCCGACTGTTGCCCCGTTCTTGGGTTTACGCTCCAAGTTGGCTCAAGGTACCAACCCACATCCTTGGTCGGCCAGAACATAAAATCGAGAGCGAATTCCGCACTCATTGAAGTTCCCCGTTCCGGGCCGTTGAGCGTTTGCGACAGCGACGGACCTGCACCGACCATAAACTCCGCGGTCGGAGAGAGACGAAACGGTTTCTTGAACAACACGTCGCCGGATAGCTCCGTATTGCCTGCTGTCGCGAGCGTCAACAGGCCGAATTCCAGCTCAAGCCAATTCTCGATGGGCTCGATCTCGGCCGCAATCGTGCCGCCAAAATTTGGGTGCTCGCCGTTGAGCGGCCATTCGCCGGCCGTGCCGATCTCCAAAATCCAGCTGTGATCGGCGTCATGTTCGTCCTGCGCCACACCGGACTTCACGATCTTTGGCCGGGGACCATTGCGGTAATCTTGCCAAGCGCCAACGGTGGTTTGCAACCATTTGCCTGCCGCAACGCCATGCAGGTTGCGGGCGATGACGTAACCGTCTTCTCCGTTCCAGGAAACCCGGCACCATCCGTCGCGACAGTTGCGAACCTCGACCGCCGCTCCCTTGGGAATTGTTTTTACGATTTCGCTGTCAGTCCCCGGCCCCTTTCGCAGATTGGTTTCCCCGGTCAGGGTCATTGTCTTGGTCTCTGGATTTGTCGCCTTGGCACCGGCAGTATCGGCAACGATCAGAGCCCCGAGAACACCGGCAAGGGACGCCCAGGCCAGCACAGAACGGAAGGTTGCGGTCCATTCTCTTGCATTCATGGGCGCATTATCCACCCCTTAGCGGCTGGAAGACGAAGCCCAATGATCCGCTAACATGTCAAAATCGCGTCGCTTCCATGACATTCCGCGCGGCTGGCATGAGCCGGTAGTCGCAAACGTGCACGATGACGGCACACCGGCGACACAACAATGCTGCAAATCAAGCGTCAAAGAACGGAAAACGTGTAGCGGAGTCTTCGCCATGAAAATCCTGCACGGGATCGCGGCCGTGATGGCCGTAGCGACGTTTCTGTTCGCAACCCACCTCCATGCCCAGGCGCCCGAGCGGCGCTTCGCGCTGGTCATCGGGAACGGCGAGTACAAGGCCGGACGGCTGCCGACCGCCGCCAATGACGCCGGGCTGATCGCCGAATCGTTGCGTGCGGCGGGATTCGACGTGACCGGCGCCCGCGATCTCGACCAGGATACGTTGCGCCGGTCGATGCGCGAGTTCCTCGACAAGATCGCGGCCGCCGGAGAACAAGCCGTCGCGCTCATCTATCTCACCGGCTATGGGCTGCAATTCGAGGGCGAAAATTATATCGTCCCCGTCGATGCCGGCATCCGGCGCGACCAGGACATTCCAATCGAAGCCGTCCGCATCTCCGACTTTACCCGGCCGCTCGCCGGCATGCCGGGTGCGGTGAAGCTGTTCATCGTCGATGCGGCGCGGCAACATCCATTTACCCCAGCCGGCACGCCGCTCGCGAGCGGTCTCGCCCTCATCGAACCCGATCCCGGCATGCTCGTGGCGTTCAACGCCGCGCCGGGTTCGATCGCGCCGATCGAGCCGGGGCCTTATGGTGCCTACGCGCAGGCACTTGCCGAAATGATCGGAACCGGCGGCCTTGGCCTGGACGACCTGTTCACGCGCCTACGCTTGCGCGTCAACGAGAAGACCGGCGGCCTTGCGGTCCCTTGGTATGCATCGAAGATCACCCAGCCGTTCCTGTTCATGGAGCGCGCGCCGGACGCCCCGGCGCCGCCGCAAACGGCCTCGAACGCGCAACTGCAGAACCAGCCGCTCGGCCAATTCCAGGGCGACCAGGAAGCCTATGCGGCGGCCGTGGCGCGCGACACGCTTCAGGGTTACCAGGATTTCCTCGCCGCCTATCCGGACAGTCCGCTCGCGGCGCGGGTGCGGGCCCTGATCGCGGTGCGTCGCGAAGCCATGACGTGGCGCCGCGCCGTGGCGATCAACACGCAGGAGGCCTTTTGGTCGTATCTGCAGCGCTATCCGCAGGGCGCCCATGTGGCCGACGCGCGGCGCCGCCTGTCGCGGCTTGCCGCCGCCTTCGATCCGCCGGCCTTTTTCACCCCGATGGCCGATCTCGACGTGCCGCCGCCGCCGCCCGATGAGGTCGCCTATCTGGATCAGCCGCAAATCGTGTTCGATGGGCCGGGTTTCCTGCCGCCGCCGCCGGTGCCGGTCTATTTCCTGCCGCCGCCGCCCCGGCCTTTATCGTGCTGGCGCCGCCGCCACCGCCCATCGGGGCGTTCTTCCTGCCGGTACCGCTGTTCGCGGCCCGTCCATGGGGCCGGCCGCCGGCATTCGTGGTGGCGCCGCTGGCGCCCCCCATTCAGCGGGTCACGATCAACAACGTGACCATCGTCAACCAGCGGGTCGGCGGCGGGACGATGCCGGCAACCACCCTGCCGGCCACCGTGGTCACGCGCATCAATAGCGGGGCGCTCAAGCCGCCGCCGCCCGGCGCACCGCCGCCGGCCCCGATCCATCAAGTCGCGGCGCTGACCGGAACCGGGCCGCTGGGCCATCCGACCACCTTGCCGCCGGGACCGGCCCGGCCTGGCGGCATCACGGTCCCGGCCGGAGCAGCGACGGGCGTGACTCCGCTCACCCGCACACCAGGCCCAGCCACCGCCACGGTTGTGCCGGGCACCGCCCCCAGGCCCGTGAATCCGGCCACCAACGCCCGTCCGCCGGGACCGGCTTCCGCCTCGGTGACCCCGGGCGCAGCCCCAACGGCCCGGACGCCGCCCACGACCACCCGTCCGCTCGGACCCGCGTTCTCCACGGCCGTTCCGGGGAACGCGCCCGCAGGTGTGCCGCCCGGAACGGCACGCCCGCTCGGGCCGGCCACGGCCACCTTTCCACCAGGGGGACCGGTGGGAAGACCGATTCCCGGCCCGCCCCAACCGGGCCGTCCGGTGGTCGGCTCTACCAACGCTACCGGCCCTACCGGCTTCAACGGGTCCAGCCCGCAAGGACAGCCGCTCCAGGAACGGCGGCCGGCCACGGTGTCGACTGCGACCACCACCGCTCCGGGAGCGAATTTCAACCGGCCTCCCACCCCGCCGCCATCCTTGCCGCACCCCCCACAGGTCGTGAGCAGGCCGCCACCTGTCGTGCAACCGCCGCCGGTGGTGCGCGCCCCGCCACCGCCTGTCGTGGCGCACGCACCACAGGCTCCGCCCGTGGCGGCCCGGCAGGCGCCGGCAGCACGGAGGTGCGTGGTTCAGAACGGCAAGCAGGTTTGTAGCTGAGCAGCGATGCCCCCCTTGTCTCCTTTCCGCACGGTCCCGGAAGATGTGCGCATCCCCTCTCCCCACGGCGTCCTTCACGCCGTGGGGAGAGGGTTAGGGTGAGGGGCAGGGGCACGTGAGGGGCAGGGGCGCGTGAGGGCTTTGCGGTACCGTTGCGTTCGTCATCGCGACAGAAATGATCGGTCCATCCGTCCGCGCTCGCCTCTGCCCCTCACCCAACCTCTCCCCATCGTGAAGAACGATGGGGAGAGGGGATGCGGCGTTGCCTAAAACGGCGTGCGGGCGCGGATCGCGGCTGCGAGGGTGCCCTCGTCGAGGTAATCGAGTTCGCCGCCGACCGGCACCCCGTGGGCAAGCCGCGTCACCGCGACACCAGCATCGCCGAGCAGATCGGTGATGTAGTGCGCGGTGGTCTGGCCGTCAACCGTGGCGTTGAGGGCGAGGATGAGCTCTTTGACCTCCGGCGCATGGGCGCGCGTGACCAGCGCGTCGATCGACAGATCTTGCGGCCCGACGCCGTCGAGCGGCGACAGCGTGCCGCCCAGCACGTGGTAGCGCCCGCCCACCACCTGGGCGCGCTCCAGCGCCCACAGATCGGCCACATCCTCGACCACGACGATCACGGATGCGTCCCGGCGCTGGTCGGTGCATACCGTACAGGGATTGACCGTATCGATATTCCCGCACACCGAGCACACCGAAATACGCTCCATGGCGGTGCGCAGCGCCGCCGCGAGCGGGCCCATCAGCTGCTCGCGCTTCTTGATGAGCGCCAGCGCGGCGCGCCGCGCCGAGCGCGGCCCGAGGCCCGGCAGGCGGGCCAGCAGCTGAATCAGGCGCTCGATTTCAGGACCGGCGATGGCGGCGGGCATCGGGCTCTTCGTTCATCGATTCGGCAAAAGCGATCATTGCGACGCGGGATGCGATCGGTAACCGAGATTCGTCATTGCGGGGCGACCACAGGACGGAGGGATGCCGCCCATCACATCTCCATATCCAGCCCGATATCGAGACTGACCGACGAATGCGTAATGGCCCCGGAGGACAAATAATCCACTCCCGTCGCCGCGACGGCGGCGGCGGTGGCGAGCGTAATGCCGCCCGAGGCTTCGGTCACCAGGCGGCCGGCAACGAGGCCGACAGCCTCGGCCAGTGTCGCGGGGGCCATGTTGTCGAGCAGCACCACATCGGCGAGCCCGGTGGCGAGCACCGTGCGCAGCTGCTCCAGCGTGTCGACCTCGATCTCGATCTTGACCAGATGGCCGGCGGCGGCGCGGGCGCGCCCCAGTACTGCCGCGATACCGCCCGCGACCGCGATATGGTTGTCCTTGATGAGGATGGCGTCGTCGAGCCCGAACCGGTGATTGAAGCCGCCGCCGCAGCGCACCGCATATTTCTGCAGGGCGCGCAAGCCGGGCGTGGTCTTGCGGGTGCAACATATCCGCGCGCGGGTGCCGGCGATGACCCGCACGAAGGCCGCGGTCGCGGTGGCGATGCCGGAGAGGTGGCCGAGGAAATTGAGCGCGGTCCGCTCGGCGCCGAGCAGCCCCCGTGCATTCCCTTCGACCGTCATCAGCACCGTTTTCGCCGCCACGGCGTCGCCGTCGCGCTTGTGCGCCGTGAGCGTCACGGCGGGGTCGAGCGCGCGGAACGCCGCCGCGGCGAGCGGCAGGCCGGCGATCGTGCCGGCCTCGCGGGCCATCACGACGGCGCGTCCGCGCAAATCCGCCGGCACGGTGGCGGTCAACGTCACGTCGCCGGCGCGGCCGAAATCCTCGGCGAGCTCGCGCAGCACCGCCTCATCGATGGCGAACGGCGACAGGAAGGCACTTGGGCAAAGGGTGGAGGGCATGGCGGATCGGATTTCCAGGTTGGCGTTAACCCTTAGCCGATCTGGGCGCGCGGCGGAATGCGCAAGGCGCCGCCGGGCATCGTGGCTGGCGCGATAGGTTGTAGGCGCCGTTCGAATACGTCCGGCGCCACCCGATATTCGGCGACCGCTGACGCGCGCTTCAGATGAAGATTGCGCCCTCGCTGTTTTCGTGTGAGCGATATGCGGGTCTCCGAAATGTCCATTTGGCCATTTCGCCATTCGGCGGCTTGAGCTGACTGCGCAAATTGCGTATATACTTTGACTGAGCGAATGCGCATCGAGATCATCGGCGAACTCACCGAAGGAGCTGTCGCGACCGCTCGTATTGAGACCGCCGTCGGGACGATGCTGGTCATGGCAGAAGTTGCCATGGAGGGGCGCTGCTTGGTGCTGCAGGGATTGCACATGCGCGGCATCGACGTGGGCATCAACGAACTTCGCGTGACGGGGTTGCGGTTCGCGGTTCGAGAATTCATGGAGGCGTTGGATGTCGATGAAATGGTCATTGAAGGATCTCGCCGGACCACGGGTGCAGGTCCGGGACGTACCCCGCGTCGCCTCCGGTTCGCCAGGAACGTTTCTGCTGCGAAGTGAGCCTTACATGATTAAGGGGCCGGATGCAGGTCTGGTCCTTGCCAAGCGGCACATGTCGATGCGTGAAGCCCATGCGGTGGTCACCCGCTTGTTCGATCACGGCGAAGCCGTCGCGTATCTGCCGGTCGTCGAAAACGTCGAGGCGCTGATCCGGGATTTGGCCGAATGCCGCGTCGTCGCCCAGCCTTATGGCCCGTCCGCCAAGGTGGATGTCAAAGCCATCCGCGAGACCATGGAATTGTCGCAGGAGCAGTTCGCTCTGGAATTCGGCCTTGAACTCGCGACGGTGCGCAACTGGGAGCAGGGCCGGTCGCAGCCCGACACGGCCGCGCGGAACTACCTCGTCACCATCGCGCACGACCCCAAGGCGGTGCGGCAGGCGCTGGCGTGTGCGGCGTGAACGCGGCGCCGCCGTAGGGCGCCGCGAGAAGAACTGCGAAGGCCGGCGGATCCGAAAGCGCGCGATTTACACAGTCATTTCCTTCCAACTTTTGAGCGCCTGCGGTAGCGGCGCGATCCGCCGGACCATTTCGGCGGGCGCCGGTGCTGCGAATATGCCGATGATTTCCGATTGATTTTTCGCAAGGCGGCGATCGGGTGTTCATCCTACCCAATTCGGCATCGCCAATCGAGCGGTCCGCGACCGTCACCGAGTCGCGCCGAAAAAGGGAGCAATCAACATGAAATTCGCTATGGGGTCGGCTGTCGCCATGTTCGCCGTTATGCTCGCCGGGGCTGCCGACGCGCACAGTTTGCGCGTTCAATGCAAGAAGCTCGGCGGCGATAATGTCGTCTGCAGAAGCCTGTTCACGGACGGCGAAGTGGCGCGCAATATGGCCGTGCAGCTGGTCGACGAAAACGACAAGGTACTGGCCAGCGGCCGCACCGATGCGCAGGGTACTTATGCATTCAAAGCCCCGATGGACGAATATAATGTCGTCGTCGAAGCCAATAAGGGTCATATCGTCAGCATGTCGAGCGAGGACATTTGGTAGACGCGCCGTCTCGATAGCGAAACCGAGCGTGCGGAGCGACGGCCGGGAGCGGGCGTCCCGCCTGCTCTTTCCGGAACAAGCGGCGGGCAGACGCCCGCGCTCCGCAGGTGATCACACCTTCTCCACATCGGGCCGCCCCAGCAGCCCCTGGGGCAAGAAGATCAGCGTGATGGCGAGGATCGAGAACGCCGCCACGTCCTTGTAGTCGATGGAAAAATAGGCCGACCACATGGTCTCGATGAGGCCGATGAGGAGGCCGCCGATGACGGCGCCGGGCAGCGAGCCGATGCCGCCCAGCACCGCCGCCGTGAATGCCTTCACCCCCGGCGTGAAGCCGTCGTTGAAATTCACCACCCCATAATACATCAGATACATGGTGCCGGCGACGGCGGCGAGCGCCGCTCCGATCACGAAGGTGATCGAGATGGTGCGGTCGACATCGACGCCCAACAGCGCCGCCATTTTGGCGTCCTGCTCGCAGGCGCGCTGGGCACGGCCGAGCGAGGTGCGGCTCACCACATACCAGAACACGGCAAGCAGCACCGCGGTAACGACCCAGATCAGCAATTGCCGGTGCGACAGCGTGACCTGGTAATTCTCTTTGGCCATCAGCACGAACTCGCCCTGCAACAGCGGCGGGATCGATTTATTGCGCGGCCCTTGGGCGACCTGCACGAAATTCGACAGGAAGATCGACATGCCGATCGCGGAGATCAGCGGCGCCAGCCGGAACGAGCCGCGCAGCGGCCGGTAGGCGACGCGCTCGATCGTCCAATTGACCAGCGCGGTCAGCACCATGGCGACCGCCAGCATGATCAGCAGTGCGACCGCGGCCGACGTGATGCCGAGCCACGCGGTGACCACCAGATAGGTGATCAGTGCGATGAAGGCCGACACCATGAACACGTCGCCATGGGCAAAGTTCACCATGCCGATGATGCCGAACACCATGGTATAGCCGATCGCGATCAGGCCGTAGATCGACCCCAGCGTGATGCCGTTGATGAGCTGCTGAACGAAAACTTCCATTGCGCCCGCCATCCGCTCCGCCGCCGGTCCGATGCCGGCGCGCCCGATCCGGCCTACCGTAAGGCGACGCCCAGATGTAAGCGAATATTTTCTCCGACCTCATCCTGAGGAGCATCGCGCAGCGATGCGTCTCGAAGGATGGCAGCAAGTCCCTGCCGTGCATCCATCTTTCGAGACGCGCGCCTACGGCGGCGCGCTCCTCAGGATGAGGCTGAAGGGGGAGGCATTTATTTCTGGGCGTCGCCGGGACCCCAATCGCGGCACGCCGTCATCCGATCATCGGCCGCGATCCGAGCCCCGGTGCGCGTCTTTGCCGATTGCACATGGCCGCAATCCGCTGCAGCATGATGTTTGCCTCCATGCTGTAGCCACGGATCATCGTTACGTTGGAGCCGAATATGATCGCTATTTGCAAGCTCGCCGTCTACAGGCTCATTGGCTTTACAATCGTTGCGGCGTTGCCGCTCGGTGCTTTGCACGCCGCCGAATACACCCTGCTGCCGAGCCCGCAGACCGTGCATGTCGGCTATTTCAGCGCCGCGCTGAAGCCGGCCTTGACGGTCAATTCCGGCGATATCGTCACCATCGAGTTGGTCGGCGGTCCCGACCCGGCCGACGTCGATGCCTCCGGCGTGGTGCCGCCGAGCGCCGTTCCGGAGTATGCGCGCACGATCCGCCGCGAGGTCACGGATCGCGGCCCCGGTCCGCACATTCTCACCGGGCCGGTGTACGTCACCGGGGCAATGCCGGGCGATGTGCTCGAAGTCCGCATCCTCGACATCGATTTCGCGGTTCCGTATGGCTTCAATGCCCAGCGTCCCTATACGGGCGCGCTGCCCGAGGAATTCCCGGGCTTCTTTCAGCGCATCATTCCGATCGACCGGCAGGCCAAAACCGCGACGGTGGCGCCCGGCGTCGTCGTGCCGGTGACACGGCCGTTCTTCGGGGTGATGGGTGTGGCGCCGCTGCCCAGCATGGGCCGCATCAGCTCCGGACCGCCCGGCATCCACACCGGCAACATCGATAACAAGGACGTTGCGGCCGGAACCACGCTCTACATGCCGGTCTATGCGCCGGGCGCGCTGTTCTCGGCCGGCGACGCCCATGCGGCCCAGGGGCAAGGCGAGGTCGACCTCACCGCCATCGAAACCGGCCTGCGCGGGAAATTCCAGTTCATCGTGCGCAAGGACCTTAAGCTGACTTGGCCGCGCGCGGAAACGCCGACGCATTGGATCGTCATGGGCCTTCACCCCAATCTCGACGAGGCCATGAAGATCGCGGTCCGCGAGACCATCCTCTTCATCACCCAGCGCTTTCCAAAGCTGTCGCGCGAGGAAGCCTATATGATCGCCAGCGTCGCGGTGGACTATCACGTCACGCAGGTGGTGGACGGCTCGAAGGGCATTCATGGGATGATCCCGAAGGCCATCTTCGTCGGGCCTTGATGGGTGGCGCCGGGACCGCGGGCATCCTTCCCGCCCTTCGGGCTATGTTTCGATGCGGGCGAGACGCCCGCGCTCCGGGCTCACGGTGCACCGCGCTCATCACGATCCAGAACGGAAACCACTCATGGCCAGATACCTCCTTGCATTACTCTCCGCTGCCATCGCAATCGCGACCGGCGAATTGACTCCAGGCGCCGCCGGCGCCGCCGAGTACACCCTGATGCCGAGCCCCGGCACCGTGAACATCGGCAATTTCAACGCCGCCAACAAGCCGGCGCTGACGATCGAATCCGGCGACATCGTCACCATCGAAACCGCGGCCGCTATGGACCCGGCAGAACTCGATCAGTCGGGCGTGGTGCCGCCGAGCGCGGTGCCGGATTACGTGCGTTCCATCTATCGCGAGGTCAAGGATCGCGGGCCCGGTCCGCACGTCCTCACCGGTCCGGTCGCGGTGAACGGCGCCCGGCCGGGCGATGTGCTGGAGGTCCGCATCCTCGCGATCGACCTTGCGGTGGACTACGGCTACAACCGCCAGCGGCCCTATACGGGCGCGCTGCCGGAGGAGTTTCCGGGCTTCTTCCAGCGTATCATCAAGATCGACCGTGCCGCCAAGACCGCCCAGGTGGCGCCGGGCGTGGTTATCCCGCTCAACCGGCCGTTCTTCGGCACCATGGGGGTGGCGCCGCTGCCGTCCATGGGCCGCATCGGCTCCGGCCCGCCGGGCATCCACACCGGCAATATCGACAACAAGGACGTGGCCGCCGGCACCACGCTGTACATGCCGGTCTATGCGCCCGGCGCGCTGTTCTCGGTCGGCGACGGCCATGGCGCCCAGGGCCAGGGCGAGGTCGATCTCTCGGCGGTCGAAACCGGGCTGCGCGGAAAATTCCAGTTCATCGTTCGCAAGGATTTGAAGCTCGGCTGGCCGCAGGCGGAAACCCCCACCCACTGGATCGTGATGGGCCTCGACCCGAGCCTGGAAGAGGCGATGAAAATCGCGGTGCGCGAGACGATCAATTTCATCACCCGGCGCTTCCCAAAGCTGTCGCGCGAGGAGGCCTACATGATCGCGAGCGTGGCGGTGGATTATCACGTCACGCAGGTGGTGGACGGTACCAAGGGCATCCACGGGATGATCCCGAAGGCGATTTTC
>CAWDKL010000031.1:0-12611 GCA_963802745.1 uncultured Alphaproteobacteria bacterium
CGTGCCACAAAGCTCTGGTTTGAGCTACGAAGGCGAGGAGTCCAGCACCCGACAAGACTCTTCCGGCACACTCCGTGCGGTACAAACGTGGCTCATTCTCGCCTCTCGCCGGAACCGCGATTAGTGTGGAAGCCGGTGCCGCCCGATGTTAGTGTTTCGAATATCGGGAGGCCCCGCATGTCCCGTTTGTTGCCGTTAGTGAATCGCCGCACATTCCTCCAATCGACGGGCATCCGCGCTGCCGCGCTGTGTGCGCCGTCCGTGCTCTGTGCGCAGAACGCCATCATCAGGATAGGTGTGCTGCATCCGGTGTCCGGGGCGCTGTCCTATTCCGGCCAGCAGGGCCGCCTTGGCGCCACCTCGGCAATAGACGAAATCAACGCGGCGGGCGGGATCAGGTCGCTCGGTGGGGCCAGGATTGAGGCCGTGCTCGGCGACGCGCGATCGACGCCGGAGGGCGGTAATGCTGAAGTCGAAAGGATGAATAGTGCGGGTGTCGTTTCCATCGTCGGCGGCTATGCCAGCGGCATCTGCCTCGCCGCCAGCCAGACCGCGGCGCGCTACGACCTACCTTACATCGTCGATGTCGGCGTGGTGGACAGCATCGTCACCCGCGGGCTGAAGAACACTTTTCGGTTCGGCCCCGGCTTCGGTGTCATCGCCAAAACCGCGCTCGACAATCTGGTGACAATCAACGCGCAGGCCGACAGGCTGGCGAAGACCGTGATGATCGTGCACGAAGATTCGGCGTTCGGCGCAGGGCTCGCCAAGCTCCTCGCCGCCCAGCTGCCTGAGCGCGGCTTCATGGTGCTCGACACGATTTCGCACCCGACACCTATCCGCGACTTCAACAACGTCGCCCTGAAAATCCGGGCGAACAACCCCGATCTGGTTATTCCGGCGAATTACTATAATGAATACGTGCTGCTCGCCCGCACCCTGCAGCAGCAAAAACTCCGACCGAAGGGCATCTATTCGGTGCTTGGCGGCGCCGCCTCATCCTACAAGTTCGTCAAGGAATTCCCCGAAGCCGCCCAATATATCATGGACTGCAATCACTGGTTCGACCCGACAAACCCCAAGGCGCTCGACCTGAAGCGGAAGGTCGAAGCCAAGGGGGAGTTCTACACCTACGAAGTCTATATGAACTATTCCTGCGTCCTTCTGCTCGCCGATGCGCTGGAGCGCGCCCGTAGCGCCGACCGCGCCAAAATCATCGGCGCATTAGAAAATTCCGCTTTCAGCGGCCACGTCATGCCCTATGGCCCGACCAAATTCGTCGATGGCCAGAACCAGGGCGCGGCGCCGGTCAACACGCAGGTGCTCGACCGCGACATCAAGGTGATCTTCCCGGCCGCGTTCGCCAACGCCAAGCCCGTGTTTCCGATGCCGCGGGCCTGATGAAGCCGGCGTGAAGCGCGGTGCCGCGGGCACCGCCTGGTGGTGCCTTCATGCTGTCGCCGGTCATCCTTGTTCCCGCGGTGCTGAACGGCCTGATGACCGGGGCGATCTATGCCCTCGTCGCGCTAGGGCTGACGCTGATCTATGGCGTGCTGCATATCATCAATTTCGCCCACGGCGCGCTGCTGACCGCGGCGCTGTTCGCGGCATTCTTCGCCCACGCGCTGCTTGGCCTCGATCCCTATGTGGCGGCCGTATTGCTGACACCGCTTTTTTTCACTTTCGGTTATGGCCTGCAGCGTTTCGTGATCGGTCCGGCCGCGCATGGCGAGGATCGCAACATCCTCCTTGTGACGCTTGGCCTCGCCGTCGTCATCGAGAACGCGATGCTTTACGCATTCCGGGCCGACACCCGCACCATCGACCTGCCTTACGCCTTCGACGTCATCGCGGTCGGCAGTGCTTACCTCGCGGTGCCGCGGGTCATAGCCTTCGCGGCCGTCGTGGTGGTGGCGCTGGGATTATGGCTCATCATGCAATGGACCGACACCGGCAAGGCGATCCGCGCGGTGGCCGGGGAAAAACTCGGCGCGGAGCTGTGCGGAATCGATGTGGCGCACGTTTATGCGGTAACGTTCGGGCTCGGCACCGCTTGTCTCGCCGTCGCAGCTTGCCTGCTGATCCCGACCTATTACGTCAATCCCGGCGCCGGCAACGCCTTCGTGCTGATCGCCTTCACCGTTGTCGTGCTCGGCGGCATGGGGTCGGTCGCCGGCGCCCTAATCGGCGGCCTCTTCGTCGGCGTGGTGGAAAGCCTGTCCGGCCTTTATCTCGGCGAATCGCTCGGCCAAATCGGCATTTTTGTCATGTTCATCCTGGTGCTGCTGTTCCGCCCGAATGGTCTGTTCGGGGAACGGACGTGAGGGGCCTGCCGGCGATCGTCGCCGTGGTGGTGCTGCTCGCGGCGGTGCCGCTACTCACAACGTCCAATGTCGTATTGAACTTCCTGGTGACGGCGCTTCTGGTAGCGCTGGCCGGGCAGGGCTGGAACCTGCTCGGCGGCTATGGCGGGCAGTATTCATTCGGACACGCGGCCTTCTTCGGCACTGGCGCCTATGCGACCGCCATCCTGCAGACGCGCTACGGGATCAACGCGTGGGCGGGCCTTGTCGGCGGCGTTACCGCCGGCGCGTTGGTGGGTGCTGCGATCGGTGGGCTGAGCTTCCGCTCCGGCCTGAAGGGGTCGTATTTTGCGCTGGTGACGCTCGCCTTCGCGGAAGTGCTCCGCATCGTCGCGAGCGTCGCCCCAATCACCGGCGCCGGCGTGGGCATCCTGATCACGCTCGACCCGCGCCCCGAGGCGTTCCAGTTCCAGAGCCGCGTGCCGTTCTACGGGATCGCGCTCGGCTTCGTGGGCGTGTCGCTGGTCTTGGCCCACACCATCGAACACAGCCGCTTCGGTGCCTATCTCGTTGCAGTCCGCGAGAACGAAGACGCTGCCAGGGCGCTTGGCGTCGATGCCAACCGGATGAAGGTCTTCGCCATGACCCTCTCGGCCGCGCTGACCGCCGCGGCGGGCTGCTTCTACGCGCAATATTTTTTGTTCATCGACGCGGGCATCGCCTACGGACCGTGGATTTCGGTCGAAGCGCTGCTCGCGCCGGTCATCGGCGGCATCGGCACGGTGTTCGGGCCGCTGCTCGGTGCGCTGGTGGTCCGGGCGCTCGGCGAAGCCACGAAGCTTGTGGCAGGCGACGCCCCCGGCCTCGACCTCGTGATCTATGGCACGGTATTGATCGTCGTGGTCGCGTTTGCACCGCGCGGCATCGCGGGGCTGCTGGTCGGATGGGTGCTGCGGTCGTCTGGCGAAACGAAATCGGAGCGGCGCCGTGGCTGAGCCGCTGCTTCGTGTCGAACATATCTCCTGCCGCTTCGGCGGGGTGCTCGCTGTCGATGGTGTCTCTTTCGATGTCATGCCGGGTCGCATCACCGCCCTGATCGGGCCGAACGGCGCCGGCAAGACGACGCTGTTTTCGATCATCTCCGGGTTCCTGCGGCCGGACGCGGGCCGCGTCGTCTACGATGGGGCGGACATCACCGGTGAGCCGCCGCACAGGCTCGCCCGGCGCGGCATCGCCCGCACCTTCCAGATCGTGCGGTCGTTCGCGGGGCTGACGGTGCGCGAGAACATCGCCGTCGGTTCGCATCTCGCGCTTGCTTCGCGTGCCGCGGCGCTGGCCGCCGCAGGCGAGGTGGCGCGCGCCATCGATCTCGGCGCGCAGCTCGACCGGCCGGCGGCGGCGTTGACGGAGGCCGGCCGCAAGCGGCTCGAACTCGCCCGCGCACTCGCCATCTCGCCGAGACTTCTGCTGCTCGACGAGGTGCTTGCCGGCCTCAATCCGTCCGAGGTGCGCGACATGGTTCCGGTCATCCGCGCGATTGAGGGGCGCGGCATCACCATAGTCATGATCGAGCATGTGATGCAGGCGGTGATGAGCCTCGCCGCGCATGTCTTCGTGTTGTCGGAGGGACAGATCATCGGCAAAGGCACGCCGCAGGCGGTGGCGGGCGATCCGCATGTCATCGAGGCCTATCTCGGCCGCGGTGCGGCGGCTCGGATCGCCACGGGCGCGCGCCATGGCTGAGCCCTTGCTGGCCGTGGCGGGCCTGCATGCCGGATACGGCGCGACGGAGATTCTGCGCGGCGTCGATCTCACGGTGCACTCTGGTGAGATTGTCGCCGTGCTGGGCACCAACGGAGCCGGCAAATCGACGCTCAACCGGGCGATCTCCGGCGTGATCCGGCCGTGGCGCGGCACCATCCGGTTCAACGGCGCGGCGATAAAGCGCGAGCGTCCGGCCCACATCGTCGCGCAAGGCCTCATTCATGTGCCGGAGGGGCGGCGGATTTTCGCAAACATGACGGTCCGGGAAAATCTCGACCTCGGCGCCTATCGCCGCGGCCGGGCCCGGCGCGACGACAACCGCACCCGCGTGTTCGCGGCCTTCCCGCGCCTGGCCGAGCGGCAGTGGCAGTGCGCCGGCACGCTGTCGGCGGCGAGCAGCAGATGCTGGCCATCGGCCGCGGCCTCATGGCGGAGCCGCAGCTTCTGATCCTCGACGAGCCGTCGCTCGGACTGTCGCCGCGCCTTGTCGAGGAACTGTTCGCCCTGATCACGGCGATCCATGCGCAGGGGACTGCGGTTCTTCTGGTCGAGCAGAACGTGGTGCAGAGCCTGCAGGTGGCGCAGCGTGCCAATATCGTCGACAATGGCCGTTTCGTGCTGGAGGGACCCGCGGCCGACATCGCCGACGACCCAACCTTAGGCGAGCCTATCTGGGAATGTGAGCATGGCTGGGGCAAAGGGCGAAGCCTTTGACGCGGGCTGAGAGGGAGGAAACGACCTTAAGGCGCCATCGTTTGATTGCGCCGCTCCGAAGGCAAGCTTCTATGGATGCGTGTCGGTCGGCATGTGGCATGCATGCGAAACTAGAGGACTAAGCGACTGCTCCCCACGTTTGCGTGATTGGGTAGCTTGACGCGGACCGAGAGGAAGGAAAGCTATGCCGTACCGAAGCTTGGTTGGTGCCGTCGCGTTGACGGCGTTGTCGATGGCGGTTGGGGGCGCTCAGGCGGCGGACGGTGCGGCCTATCCCGACTGGAAGGGTCAGTGGACGCGGTTCGTCATGCGCGGTCTTCCCCGGCCAACCGTCGCACGACCCGACCAAACCCTGGGGATTTGGCCAGCAAGCGCCCCTCAAGCCTGAATATGCGAAGGTTTTGGAGGACAGTATCGCGGATCAGGCCAAGGGCGGACTGGGCAATTTTCCGACCGCCTGGTGCTTGCCGGCTGGGATGCCGCACATGATGATGGCGTCGGGCCGCAGGAATACATCGTCACCCCCGATACCACTTACATCGTCATCGGTTGGGACGATCATCTGCGCGCAATTTCACCGACGGCCGCGACTGGCCTCAGGATATCGAGCCGACCTTTCCCGGCTACGCGATTGCAAAGTGGGTCGACGAGGACGGTGACGGCCACTACGACGTGCTCGAAGTCGAGACCCGGGGCTTCAAAGGACCGCGCGCCTTCGACCCGGCCGGGCTGCCGCTTGCGTTCGACAATCAATCGATCTTCAAGGAGCGCTTCTACCTCGATAAAGACGATCAAAACCTCCTGCACGATGAAATGACCGTGATCGACAACGCCCTCACCCGGCCCTGGACGGTCGATAAAAAATACGTGCGCAACCCTAATCCCCGCCCAAACTGGCCGGAATAAGATTGCGGCGGAGGAAACGCGCAGGTCGTGATCGGCAAACAGAACTATTTCCTGAGCGGCGATGACCTGTGAGCCGGCCCGCAAGGACCAGCCGCCGCCGGATTTGCGTTATTTCAAACAATCGCCGAAGTGAGGGGGCGCGGTGGCTCTCGGCGACCGGCGTGCGGTAAAAGTGCCGCCGCCGATTAAGGCTCAACGGCCGATGAACCCCCTCGATCCCGTCACCTTGGCCGTCCTTCACGGCCGCCTCGTCCAGATCGCCGATGAGATGGACGCGACGCTCTATCGCTCGGCGTTCAATCCGATCATTGCCGAGGCGCATGATGCCTGCCACGGCCTCTATCATGCCGAGAGCGGCGTGACCTCGGCGGAGGGGGATCACCGGCCTGCCGATTTTCGTCGGCGCCATGGCGTTTGCCGTCAAGGCGGTGATCGACAAGGTCGTGCGCTACGGCGGCTGGGCGGCCGGCGACACCTACATTTTCAACGACCCTTACGACGGCGGCAACCACCTCCTTAACGATTTCCGGCCTGGTCCGGCCGTGGCTGCGTGGGTGGCGGCTGGTTTGCCTGGATCGCCCTGGTTGGCGACTGGCTCGACATTGGCGGTAACGTTCCGGGCAACTACAACCCGAAGGCCACGGAAAGCTTTGAGGAGGGCGAGCGGATTCCCCCCGTGAAGCTGGCGCGGGCCGGCGTGATCCAGCAGGACGTGATCGACATTCTTGCCGCAAATTCACGGGTGCCGCAGTCCAATTTCGGCGACCTCGACGGCGATATCAACGCCCTCGACCTCGGCGAGAAGCGGTTGCACGCGCTACTCGATGACTATGGCGACGCCGTTCTATTGAGGCGGCGCTGGCCGCGCTTTGGGGCACGCGCCAAGTACGCCATGTGCGCCAATATCGCCGCGCTGCCGCGTATGGCGCCTTTTCCTGCCATGATTTTCTGCACAATGACGGCATCACCTACACTGACCGCCGCGCATCTCCTTAGACCTCACTATCACGGGCGACCGCATGACGCTGGACTCTTCCCGCTCTGCACCGCCTGGTGATGGGCCGCTGAACATTTCGCGCGTGACTGCGGTTGCCAGCTGCTATGTGGCGCTCAAACATCTGTTCACCGACGTGCCGTCCAATGGTGGCTGCCTGGCGTCGATCGATCTGCATCATTCCCGACACCGACGCTGCTCGGCGTGTCGGCGCCGCGCCCGGTAGCCGGCTAACGGAAGCCACTTCTTCGGCGTCATTGACGTGATCTTCGGCACCTTCGCCAAGGTAGCACCGGAACGCGCCAATGGCAGCCCGTTCGCCACCATCAACGCACTCTCGCTCTCCGGCTGGCGCGCGCAGCGGCGGCGCTGGATCATGTTCTGCTTCTTCGGCGGCGGCCTCGGCGGCAATCCGGAGGGCGACGGCCTGAACCATGCCAACAATCCGATCTCCACCGCTACGATTCCGCCCGTCTAGATTCTGGAGTCTGCTCGATCCGGTCATGTTCACCCAATGGGCGCGGCGGCCGGATTTGCGGGGCTGGCGCGGCACCGCGGCGGGCTCGGTGTGATCTATGAGATCGAGGTGTTGGCCGAGGACGGCGCCGATGTGTTCCTGATCGGCGAGCGCGGCAAATATCCGCCGTTCGGCGTCAATGGCGGCGGTCCCTGGGGGCTCAACCGCTTCGTCGACGATACCGACGGCGGCGAGGCCACGCCGGCGCTGGTCTCCAAGGTCGCGGACGTAGACTTCCGCCACGGCCGGAAGGTGCGGCTGGAGACGCCGGGCGGCGGCGGCTTCGGCGATCCAGCGACGCGCGATTTCGCCGGCGTCGCCCATGACGTGCGGCTCGGGCGATGTCACGCGCGAAGCCGCGCGGCGCGACTACAAGGTCGTGCTGCGCGACGATGGCTTGCCCGATGGCCGCGCCGCCACCGCGGGAGGCACGCGCCGGGCAGTGGCGGGGTAGAGCGCGGGTGACGTGATTGTCGGGGTTGATGCCCGCGGCACCTTCACCGACCTGTTCATGCTGGACGCCGCGACCGGCCGATTCCGCACTGCCAAGGTGCCGTCATGGCGGGGCGACGAGGCGCGGGGTTCCTCGACGGCCTGATAATGCTTGGTGGTGCAGCCGGCATCGGCTCCATCGTCCACGGCACCACCATCGGCACCAACACCCTGATCCAGCGCCGTGGTCCCACCATCGGCATCATCACCACGCGCGGTCTCCGCGAGCATGCTGGAGATGCGCTGCTGTCATCGCTGCTGCACCTGGGGCCTATGGGGGTGATTTCGTGCCGATTGCGGCGCGTGATTTCCGCCTGGAGGTTGATGAACGGACGCCGGCCGATGGCACCATCCGCACGCCGGTTGATGCGGCGGAGGCGGGCGAAAAGGCAAAGCTGTTGCGCGAGGAGGGTGCGCGGAGGCCGTCGCCATCGCCTTCATCCATGCTTACGCCAATGCTGAAAACCAGTGCCAGGCGCGGGCAGGCGCCCGTGCCGTGTGGCCTAACGAAGTCGTGACTGCCTCCCACGAGGTGCTCTGGGAAATCCGTGAATTTGATGGTTTATCCACTGCCGCGCTAAACGGATATCTCCAGCCTGTTGTTGCTCCCACCCGGTTAGATCTCGACACCGCGCTCGCGACCGCAAAGTTCTCCGGCCGGGCCGCACATCATGCAGTTGAATGGTGGCATCATGTCGATTGCCACCGCACGGAAATTTCCGGTGCGCATGGTGCTGTCCGGCCCCGTGGTGGGCGTTGTTCCGCCTGCGTGGTGCTGGCCAGGGCTGTGGGCTTCAACAGTCTGATCACGTGCGATCTCGGCGGCACGTCCTTCGATGTGGCCGTCATTGCCGGCGGCAAGGTCGCGATTGCACCGCAGGCCACCGTGGATTTCGGCCTCGCGATCCGCACGCCGATGATCGAGATCACCACGATCGGTGCCGGTGGGCGGTCGATCGCCCTGGTGGATCGCGGTGGCTGGCCGCAGGTCGGGCTGGATAGCGTGGGGGTCGGTGCCGGGTCCTGCCCGTCACGGCGCGGGCAACACGCGGGCCGACGCTGACTGACGCCCAGGTGGTGCTTGGCCGCATCAATGCCGCGCGGCCGCTCGGCGGCGCGTTGGCGTCCCTTGACGTCGAAGCGGCGCGGCGGGCCATCGTGCGCCATGTCGGTGAGCCGCTGAAACTATCCGCCGACGTTGCGGCCGCAGCCATCGTCCGCGTCGCCGAAGCGCGCATGGCGGGAGCCATCCGACTGGTCTCCATCGAGCGCGGCCACGATCCGGCGCGCTTCGTCGCCATGCCGTTCGGCGGCGGCGGCGCGCTGCATGCTGGCGCCCTGATCCGGGAGATCGGCCTCAAGTCCGTGCTGGTGCCGCGCTTCCCCGGCATCACCTCGGCGCTGGGCTGCGTGCTGGCGGATCTGCGCCACGACATCGTGCAGACGCTCAACGTCATGCTCGACGGGCTCGATGCCGCCGCGCTGGAACGGCGGATGACAGCGATCGGGCAGGAGGCGCGCGCCGTGATCGCGGCGGCCGGCATTCCAGTCGAGGAGACCACGGTGACCTTCGAACTCGACATGCACTATCTCGGCCAGACCCACACGTTGGCGGTGCCGCTGCCGGCCGGGCCTCCCGATCACCTCGGCGTCGGCGAGACCATGATCCGCGAGGCCTTCGCGGCCGCCTATCTCGCCGCGTTCGGCCGGCTGCTGCCAGGCCTTGCGATCCGCATCGTCTCGCTGCGCGTCGCGGCGATCGGCCGCCGCCCGGCGTTCGACTTTTCGGCCTTCGCACCCGGATCGTCGGCGTCGCTGGAGAAAGCCCGGCTCACCTCCCGCCGCGTGTGGTTCGATGGCGGGTGGCGCGAAACCGAGGTCTGGGCGCGGCTCGATCTGCCGGCCGGGGCAGCGATTTCCGGGCCAGCCATTCTCGAGCAGCCCGACGCCACCGCAGTGATCGAACCGGGTCACGCGGGCCGGATCGACACGCTCGGCAATCTGATCGTGGAGCCGGCGCGATGAATCCCGACACGACTGCGCTGATCCTCGGCGATCTGCAGAACGACTTTCTGCACCGCGACGGCGCCTATGGCCGCGCCGGCCAGAGCCATCCGTCCATTGCGGCGCTGCCGGACAGGCTCGCCCCGCTGGTTGCCGCCGCGCGCAACCAAGGCGTGCTGATCGTCGCGACGCTGTTCACACTGGTACCCGGCCGTGACGGCGAGCCGATCGTCTCGCCGCATTTGCGGGCGCTGCGACCGTTCCTTCGAAAAGGCGACTTCGCGCCGAACTCCTGGGGCCAGCAGCTTGTGGACATCCTCTCGCCCGCCGACATCACGGTGGAGAAGATCGCCTATTCGGCGTTCCACGCGTCGCGCCTCGCATGGGTGCTGCGCAAATGCGCCGTCGAGCAGCTGTATTTCACCGGCATCGTCACCAATGGCGGTGTGGCCTCGACCGTCCGCGACGCGCATGTGCGCGAATTCGAATGCGTGGTGATCGAGGATGGCTGCGCGGCTTTCTCCGACGACGTCCATCGCGTCGCGATCGAAGGTTTGCGGCCCGTAGCAAAAATCCAGAGCATTGCTGAGGTGACGATGGTACTGAAGCGGTCTTATGATAATGCGTAAGGTATCAGAGACTAGTTTCCTGCGCAACGTGTACAACTCGTTGCGCGACCACAATTGACCGGCTCAGCTCGGACTCAGGGACTGACGAGCAATTCCCTCCCCCGCGAGCGGAGGGAATTGAGCCGCCTAGCCGACCAGTGATCCCAGCACCTTGGAGCCAAATGCCGTCGCCTTCTGGCTTTCCGCGAGCGTGGGCGGGAGCGCGCCGTCAGTTCGCATAACCTGCGAATCTGGAACATCACGCCGCAATTCGCGGCCCCGAGGCCGGTTAAAAAGGCAGTCGCACGCACCGAGACCATCGGAGATCTTCTGCACATCTGCAGCGCGTCATTCGACTTCGCGTTCGTTGAACAGTATGGTGGTGGCGCGTTGGCAATCTCGATTGGAGAAGGGTTCTCTTGAGACGGAGGTAGCTATGACCGAAGACGTGAAGCCGGATGAGGCAGGTCAAGAGACGGCGGTATCTCGTCGTGAATTTGGTGCTGTCTCCTTGGCTGCCGGATTGGCAGCCGTAGCAGGCGTTCCGGCCGCCGCGGCCGCTGAGCGCCCACTCACTGAAACCGATGTCACGGTCAAGACGCCGGACGGGAACTGCGACGCGGTGTTCATTCACCCAACGGGAGGGACCTATCCTGGCGTGCTCATTTGGCCGGATGCCTTTGGGTTGCGCGCCGCTATGCGCCAATTCGCGAGGAGGATCGCGTCAGAAGGCTATTCGGTACTCGTCCCGAACCCGTTTTACCGGACCGCGAAAGCTCCGGTGTTCGACAACCCCTCCAGCTTCGACTTCGACAATCCGGCGGATAGGGCGAAGCTGCCGCCGCTGACCGGTCCGCTGAGTGCCGCAGGCGCGGCGGAAAGGGACGCGATCGCTTATGTCGCGTTTCTCGATGCCCAGAAGGAAGTTGACAAGACGAAGAAGATCGGAACCCAAGGCTATTGCATGGGCGGTCCGCTGGTCGTCAAAACTGCCGCGGCAGTTCCGGATCGCATCGGCGCCGGCGCATCCTTTCACGGCGGCGGCTTGGTGACCGACAATCCCAACAGCCCACATCTCCTGGCGCCCAAAATCAAAGCGCGCATGTATTTCGGCATCGCCGCGAACGACGACATGCGGCAACCGGATGCAAAAGACACATTGAAGGTGGCGTTCGCGGCGGCGAATGTGCCTACCGAAATCGAAGTTTACGGAAGTCTGCACGGCGTGCGTACCCGACATGCCGTTGCAAAACGGAATGCCGATATACAGCATGGCTGATGCCGAACGTGCCTGGGGCAAGCTCGTCGCTCTTTACAAGACGGCGCTGGCTTGACGGGTGTCACTGGTCGTGTCGCATTTACCGGTGGGATGTTGCCCCGGCGACATACCACGCAGTTGACGGTGTCGGGATCGATGGCGCGGTTGGCGTCGCGCGAGCGAAATTGGCAAATTCGCGGACCATTGATGGCATGTCCGCGCTGCAATTGAGGGCTGACCGATGACCTCGTCAGGCTGGCCTAGTTTCCTGACCGCCGGGTTTCCTGCCGCGATTCCTTTCGCGGTCACGTGTCCTGCTGCGGTGGCCGACCCTACTTTGCGATTTTGGCATTCGGACTTGTCGGCTCCCAAAGCGTATTCGAAAGCGAAGTCAAGGGCGCCGCCGCCATCCTCGCGCAGCGACTGGAGCCGGCACCGGCAACGTCATCGCCCGTGCCAACACCAAAACGCGCGGCGATGTGACCATCGAAGCGATCAACGCCGACATCCGATCGGCGGCCGCGAGGATGTATCGTGAGCACGACGTGCTGGCCCTGATCCTGACCTCTCATGGATCGCCCGCCGGGGTCGCGGTGCAGGCCGGCAAGCGCGTCGAAATCCTCTCGCCGCCCGTTCTCGCTGGGTCGCTCGGCGGCGTCGGTGTCCGGCACCGCATCGTCATCATTTCCGCCTGTTACTCCGGCGTTTTTCTCCATCCGCTCGCCAATGACAACTCGCTGGTGATCACCGCAGCCGATTCCAAACATTCATCATTCGGCTGCCAGGACAAGGTGAAATGGACCTATTTCGGTGACGCATTCTTCAATATCGCACTCCGGCACACCGCTGACCTCAGACAGGCTTTCAACGAGGCGCGTGCAATTGTGCGCCAGCGCGAGCTGCACTATCATCTCGTCGCTTCGAATTCCCAAATTGCCGGCGGCAAAAATATCGATGTCCTGCTCAGGGAAACTGGCGGCAGGACGACGACCAGTCAGCCCTGAAGTGCTACGGAACTCTTGCAATCGTTTCCAATCCGATCCGATGCGGA
>CAWDKL010000032.1:0-98458 GCA_963802745.1 uncultured Alphaproteobacteria bacterium
GGGCCGATCCCTCGGCGATAAATCTTTCTCCTTTCGGACGTATCCGGTATTAGCCCAAGTTTCCCTGGGTTATTCCGAACCGAAGGGTACGTTCCCACGCGTTACTCTCCCGTCTGCCGCTCCCGTATTGCTACGGGCGCTCGACTTGCATGTGTTAAGCCTGCCGCCAGCGTTCGCTCTGAGCCAGGATCAAACTCTCAAGTTGGATGAGAAACTTAGTCCGGCTGATCACAACGTTTGACGAGGTCCCACCATACACTCCGCATCATCCAGACCACCCAAGATAACTCGCGCTATCCAAGACAACCCAGACATACGAAATGTGGTGTTGACCTGAAACGTGTACCGCCGAAGTCTCGTCCAGCCAGACAACATGCAAGTTGCACCGCAACATACACGCGCCCAGCCCGCAGGGACTCCGCCGTCCACGTTTCTCTTTCTTCCAATTCACATGTCAAACAGCCCGGAGCAATAAAGCCCCACCTCCTCACATACAGCGAGAAGAAGACAATACAGCCCACCCGATATCGACCTCGGATGCACAACACCGACGATGCCGCTGAGCTGCAGAGGCGCGCCTTGCCGCCGAGCGGCGGCGCGCCGTGTGTGTCCCGTATATAGGCCAGCACACGATTCACTGTCAACAGCCTTCATGACATTTTTTCAAAATGTTCTTCGACCCCGGATGTGACGTATTATAGCACCAGTAAGCGCCTGTGATCCACGCCGATTGGTTCCGGAGCGACGCCCCCCGGACATGGCGAATCAGGCGAACCTGCTCGGGCGAACTTGCCCGCAATGCGATCACGACACTGGCCACAGCTCTAGGATCACGCTGCTGCACCCGCGTGGCCCACGGGAGTCCTACTGTAGCCACATTTTTTCGCCCTCTTGCATCCCGGGGATATTCAGGGCGGCTTGCCAGCTTGCTGTCGAGCAAGCGACGCCGCCGGAAACGCGGTCCGACAATCATAGCTGCGGGACGCGGCCGTAAGGTGGATTGTTGGGTCGGATTCGGAACCGCCTGGGGGCGGACGCGAGGGGGCGGGGAAAATTGCGCAACGACATTGAGAGCAATGGGGCGAACTTCGGAGGCGAACCACCGCTATCGGTGGACGGCGCCTTGAAGGTCGACATCGATCGTCGGCGCGTTTCGGTGCGCTGGCTGAGTGGAACCATTTTGACGGGGCTCTGCGGTGCCGCCCTGATGGGGGGCGCGGTTTTCGCGTCGCTGGATGGGCAAGCGCATTTTGCCGCCAGTCCGGAGCATATGGAGCCGGCGCAGCGCGGCGGCAATCCGAATCGAGCCATCGCGCGCAAAAGCGACCGCCTGCCGCCGGTCAGCGAGAGCAACACCGCGCGCCGCATCATCCGCACGACCGCGATGGTCCGTGTCGGCGAACGCGAAGTTCCCCGCGTCAAGCCCTTCGTCCATGTGTCCTCCAATCTCGCGCTATCGACCACCGAATTGTCGGCCAATCTTCCGCGCTTCAATCCGCAACAGGCGCTGTCCGACACGAAGGACACCGCCGCCACGACCGCCGATCACCCAGACCCCGCTCCGGACGCCGAGGTCTCCTTTGTCACCAGGGATTTGGCGTCCGCGCTGCCGCGCCTGCGGCTCGCCGCGCAGCTGCCGATGGAAGAGGTCATCGCCGGCGTGCAAGACGCCGCCAACTGGACGGTTTCGGCGCCGGCACGACTAACACTTGCGAATATGGCGTCCGGCCGCCTCGCTTACGCAACCCAAGAGTTGCCGCCCGATCCCTACACACCCTTCGCCGCCCGAATCACGGCCGAAAATATCACCCTGCTTCCTAAGTCCGCGACGCAGGCGACCGGCGGCAACGCTTGGAACGAGCGCGTCATCGTCCTCAAGAAAGGCGACACGCTGAGTGCTACTCTGCGCGATCTCGGCGCCACCCCGGACGAAATCAAGGCCATCGCCGCGATTCTCGGATCGCGCGGCCGGGACGGCAACCTGAAGGAAGGGCAGAAGCTGCGGGTGCTGCTGTCGCCCGTCCGCGACTCCCAGCGCACGCAGCCGGTGCGGGTGGTGCTGATCGGCGAGGCCGGCATCGAGGCCGTGGTCGCGCTGTCGGACTTCGGCAAATATGTCGCGGTCGATGTCCAGAGCGCAGAGGCACCGGTCGCGGAAGCCGACGATGAAGAGGAAGATGACGGTTCCGGCGTCCGCTTGTACCAAAGCCTCTACGAAACGGCGCTGCGCAACCACGTGTCCCGCCCGATCGTGCAGGAGCTGATCAAAATCTACTCATATGACGTTGATTTTCAACGCAGGGCACGGCCGGGCGATGCCTTCGAGGTGTTCTATGCGGGCGATGAAGACGGCGCCGAGGCCAAGCCCGAGGTGTTGTTCGCGTCGCTCACCGTGGGTGGCGAAGTCAAAAAATATTACCGGTTCGTTTCGCCCGACGATGGCATCGTCGATTACTACGATGAGACCGGCAAAAGCGCGAAGAAGTTTCTGGTCCGCAAGCCCGTGAATGACGGCATCATGCGATCGGGCTTCGGGTCGCGGCGGCATCCGATTCTCGGTTACATCAAGATGCATACGGGCTTAGACTGGGCGGCTCCGATGGGAACGCCGATTTACGCCTCCGGCAATGGGACGGTCGAAAAAGCCGGCTGGGAAGGCGGCTACGGCAAATACATCCGGCTCAAGCACAATTACGGCTACGAAACCGCGTATGGCCACATGATGGCCTTCGCGCGCGGGATGGAGCCGGGCGTCAAGGTGCGGCAGGGCCAATTGATCGGCTATGTCGGATCGACCGGCAAATCGACGGGCGCCCACGTGCACTACGAAATTCTGGTCAACGGCCGTTTTGTCGATCCGCTGCGAATCAAACTGCCGCGCGGACGGGTGCTCGAGGGCTCAATGCTCGCGTCGTTCGAACACGATCGCGAGAATATCGACGCGATGATCGCCCAACCCAAGCGTGTGGCCCAGGCCAATGCGCCGACGCACTGAGATGAGCCCTTGACCGTTAGGGTGACGGCGCTGACGGAGAAGATGCATCGCCGGAATAGGGTTGCCGCATCGGGAGAGATCGGGCCCTACCCCAACTGCATCTACCATCGGCAAAATCGCCCGCGGCGCCGGCGCACAGGGCTGCCTGCGGCCCTGTTTTCGGCCTGCAGGCGGGTTAAGGCGAGCCCACTCTACGCCGGTTGAGAGGCATTGCGGCCCCTCGCGAGTCCGGCGCGATCGATGCCGCGTAGTGGCGCCGGTCTCGTTGCGCTATTTGCCATCGAACAGGCCGAGATCGACCGACTTGCCCATCTGAAAATAACCGATCGGCGACGGATGGATGCCGTCGCCGCAGTTGTAGGCGACATTGAGAAGATCCGGATCGGCAGCGCTGCGCACGACTTTGTCGAAGTCGATCACCGCGTCGAAACCGGCATCCTTGCGGATCCAGGCATTGACCTGGTTGCGGATTTTGGTCTTGGCCGCGTTCCAGCCGGTGTTTTCAACACCCGGTACGTTCGTATGCCGGGGCACGATGGTCACGCCGATGACCTTGATGCCGCGCGCCTTTATCCGCGCGATAATGTCCTTGGTGCCGGCGATGACTTGCTCCGCGGAGGCTTCACGGCGGATATCGTTGGTGCCCATGAACACCACCACATGGGTCACGCCCGCGTGCGACAGCACGTCGCGGTCGAGGCGATCGACGCCGGGCGGGCTGGCGGCGGGGGGCGTCAAGTTCGCCCCGGTCACCGTATTGCCGCCGATGCCTTCGTTGACCACCGCCCGCTGCACGGTGTCGCGCAGGGCGAGGCGCTGCGCCACCACATCCTCCCAGCGGTCATGGGCATCCAGCGTCGTGCAGGTGCCGTCGGTGATGGAATCCCCGAACGCCACGATCGCCGAGGCGGGTTTTGCCGGCTGCACGTCGATCGCCTTCAGCCAGAACGTCGCGGTGGTCCGGCCGGTGAAGGGCTTCGCCTCCGCGGCCGCCGTCTGGTCGCCGGCCCCGTTGTCGGTGAGATAGGACGTCACCTGGGCGTTGGTGTGCTGGCTCGGTTGCACATCGGCGCCGGTAACGTGCAGGCTGACGGCGACATCCTGCTGGGCATCGACGTGCAACGCGACCGGATCGCTTTCCACCGTGCCGCCGGCCGGAACCGTTACCGCGGCTTGCCGCCGAAGGTCACGGGCTTGACCATGCCGGCCGCGAGCGCCGCGCCGCGCACCCGCGGTCCGATCGTAGCCTTGCCGAACGTTACCGGCGCAGTGCCGAAGGTGTTGTCCAGGCGGACCTTCAGGCTGTCGCCCGCGAGGGTGACGCGCGCCACCATGCGCACTGTCGCATTGGTAATCTTGGTGTCGCCCAGCGCTTGCTGCGAGGTTCCCCATGCGGTCACCCACGCCGGGTTCGCGGTCTGAGCAACCGCCCCGGGCACGGACAATCCGAAACTCGCCGCCAATGCGAGCAAAATCAGTCCTGATTTGTAGGCCATGCGCTCCTCCCGTTTTTGCCGTCCGTCCGCGATATCTTGCGGCTTATCGATCCGGTGCACCGCGTTCAGTCGCCCGCCTGCGGCCGCCTCTGCCATCACGGAGCCATACTTTAGATGCGGCCGGCGCCATAGCCAAGGGCTGCGCGCCGGGGCTCCGGTGGCCGATAGCGGGCCTTCGGAGCAAAAATTTGGGTGCCGGGGGTTTCGCGCCCGGCCCAAGGGCGATAGTCATTCGGCTTGAAAAACGAAGATGCGAGCCGGGAGGACTTGTCCGCCATGCCGAGATTTTGGCTGATCGCCGGATTGCTGGCGGCCGCGCTGCTGCACCTCATCGCCGCCCCTGCGCTTGCGCTCGACACTGTCCGGCTCGGCAAGGCCGTGCCCAATTCTTTTGCCTTCGGGGCTGCGGAAGTCGGCACCGAGGCCAAGATTTTTGAAGCCGAAGGACTGGCCGTTTCGATCTCGAGCTTCCGCGGCGATGCGCAGATGCAGCAGGCGCTCGCTGCCGGCAGCCTCGATATCGGGCTGGGCTCCGGGCCGGGGCTCGGGTTTCGAGTCAAGGGCGCGCCGATGATCGGGGTCGCCGCCATGTATGGCCCGCCGGCCAATCTTGCGCTGCTGGTGCCGGTGAAATCGCCGGTCCATAGCGTCGCCGATCTCAAGGGCAAGCGCATCGGGGTGACGACGCTGGGCTCGCTCACCGATTGGCTGTGCCGCGAGCTGTCGCGCCAGCAGGGTTGGGGCGCGGCCGGCATCAAGATCGTGGCGCTCGGCCAGATGCAGGCGCGACTTGCCGCCATGGATCGCGGCGAACTCGACGGCCTCGTGCTGGAGGCCGCCAACGGCTACGAACTCGAAGAGATGGGCCGCACCCGCAACCTGATCCTGTTCGGCGATATCGTGAAGCATTTTTACACCCATGTGATCTTCGCCACCAACGACATGGTGGAGAAGCGGGCCGACCTGCTGCGGCGCTTCCTGCGCGGCTGGTTCAAGACCGTCGCCTTCATGAAGCAGAACCGCGAATTCACGGTTGTCTCCGAGCAGCGCACGCTCGACGTGCGCCGCAGCGTCATCGAAAAAATCTACGACGCCCAGATGGGCGGCTTCTCGCCGGACGGCGTCTGGGACCCGGAAGCGATCGACGTGATCCGTGCCTCGCTGAAGGAACTCGGGATTTTGCCGGCGGTTCCGGACGCCAAGGCGCTGTATACGGACGCGTTCGTGCCGGTGCGGTTTTGATGGGCGTGGCGGACGTAGGGTGGGCAAAGGCGCCTGATAGACCTGCAGGCATGTGCCACGGCTTTGCGCGCCGTGCCCACCGGCGACGGTTGTGGTGGGCACGGCGCCGGCGTCCAGCGTGCATCCCGACGGCCAGGACAGGCGCCTTTGCCCACCCTACGGCGCGTTCCGGACCGCGTCGGCTCGGCACCCCATGAACATCGTCGGCATCGATATCGGCGGCACCTTCACGGACCTCGTCGGCCTCCAGGACGGCGCCATCGTCACCGCCAAGACGCTGACCGTCCCGGCCGACCCGACCGTCGGGGCCGCCACCGCGTTGCGCCTCGCCGGCTGCGATGTGACGGCGGTGAACGAACTGCTGCACGGCTCGACCATCGCGATCAACACCGTGCTGGAACGCAGCGGCGCCGCCACCGCGCTCGTCACCACCGAGGGCTTTCGCGACGTCTACGCGCTCGGCCGCGGCAACCGGCCGGACGCCTTCAACCTCGATTTCCATCGCCCGCGCCCGCTGGTGCCGCGCGATCTCACCTTCGAGGCGCACGAGCGGATGAACGCCGCGGGCGAGGTGCTTATCCCCCTCGACGTGCCGGCGCTCGAACGCTGGCGCATCATCTCAACGGCCTCGGCATCGAGGCCATCGCCGTCTGCTTCCTGCATGCCTACGCCAACCCGGCGCACGAGATCGTGGCCGGCCAAACGCTGCGGCGGCTCTGCCCAAACGCCTTCGTCACCACGAGCCACGAAATTCTGCGCGAGTTTCGCGAATATGAGCGCACCTCGACGACGGCGCTGAACGCCTATGTGGGGCCGCGCGTGAGCAATTATCTGGCTCGCATCGAAACCTTCGCCCACGGCGAAAATTTTGGCGGCCAGATCGCCATCATGCGCTCCAACGGCGGCACCATGTCGATCGCCGAGGCACGGCGGCAACCGGTCGCCATGATCGGAATCCGGCCCCGTGGCCGGGATGATCGGCGCCGCGCACCTGGCGCGCCTCCTCGGGCTCGATCAGGTGATCGGCTTCGACATGGGCGGCACCACGGCAAAGACCGCGCTGATCACCGGCGGGCGTGCTGCCGATCGAGGAAGGCTACGTGATCGGCGATGCCTTTACGGGCCAGCCGATGCAGCTGCCCGTCGTCGATATCGTCGAGGTCGGGGCCGGCGGCGGCTCGATCGCCTGGGTGGACGCCACCGGCGGGCTCCATGTCGGCCCGGTCTCGGCCGGCGCCGATCCGGGGCCGGTGTGCTACGGCCGCGGCGGCGAACGGCCGACCGTCACGGATGCCGACCTGCTGCTCGGCCGCCTCAATGGCGAGCGCTTCCTCGGCGGCGGCATGACGCTCGATCGTAAAGGCGCCGCGGCGGCGCTGGCGAAACTCGGCGAAAAGCTCGGGCTCGACGCCATGACGGCGGCCTGCGGCATCGCGGCGATCGCCGACGGCGCCATGTCGCTTGCGGTACGCGCGGTGTCGGTCAATCGCGGCATCGATCCGCGCGATACCGCGATGATCGCCTTCGGCGGCGCCGGCCCGCTGCACGCGGTGGCGATCGCGCGCGAAATATCCATCCCAAAAGTGATCGTGCCGAAGTTGCCGGGAAACTTTTCCGCGCTCGGCATGCTGATGGCGGCGTGGCGGCAGGATTTCGTGCGCACCCTGATCGGCGAACTCGACCGCCTGCGCCTGAGCGACGCCGCCCAAGCCTTCGCCGACTTGCGCGCCGCCGGGGCGGCGGCGCTGGCACGGGATGGATATGCGGGTGAAGGTTTTGCGCGCGGAGGAGTTGGGGCGAAGGAGTCGAGGGCGAAGAATTAGACCGAATTCCGTTCACGTCGGAACACCTGGAGTCATGGCCGGGCTTGTCCCGGCCATCCACGTCTTCCTTCCAGAACCGCCGCGAGCAAGACGTGGATGCCCGCGACAAGCGCGGGCATGACGCGGGTGACGGTGATTCGAACTCATCGAAATCCGGTCTAGCGGCCAAAGCATGCGCGCCCGCCACGTTCGCCTTCGCCGCCGACCTGCGCTACCGCGGCCAGGAGCACACCATCCCGATCCCGGTCGAACGCCCCGAGGACCTTGCCGGCGACACCGCGGCGACGCGAAAAGCCTTCGACGCCCAGCACGACCGCCGCTACGGCCACGCCGCCCCCGACCAATCGATCGAAATCGTCAACCTGCGCCTGGTGGTGACAGTGCCCCGCCAGGACGACGCCATCGGGGCCTGGCTGGCGACGCCGTGGGTAGCGTCGCGGGACGGGGGTTGCGGGGCGCCGCGCGGTGGTGTGCGACGACCCGGGCCATCCGCTCGAAGCGGGGATTTTCTGGCGCGACGAACTAGCCGCGGGCACGCATATCCGCGGGCCGGCCGTCATCGAGGAGGCCAACTCCACCACCTTCGTGCCCGAGGGCGCAGACGCTGCGATCGATGCGTTTGGCAATATCGTAATTACGCTGTGAAGGGCTCCGGGTGTAATCCCCGGTCGTGGCCGGGCCTGTCCCGGCCACCTCGATTGAAGACGCTCCGCGCGTTGCCCCCGCATGACGAGAGCGAACCCGTGTATTCGGTGAGTGCCCCGACAATCGAGGTGGCCGGGACAGGCCCGGCCACGTCGCGGTGGGACGTCAGTGCCTTGATGAGCGATCATCTCAGGTTCGCGGGTCTGGATACAAGCTCCGGTCGTGGCCCGGCTATCCCGATCAATCATGCTCCGTCGGTCCCGATAAACGCGTCACATTTCCGTGGAAAGGACACCAATGTGCGCAATTTCTACATCTACATACTGGCCAGCCGGCCCGGTGGCGCGCTTTATGTCGGCGTTGGGCGAGCGGCGTAGGGTGGGCAAAATCGCCCTGCGCCGCGCGAGGTTCGGCCCCGCCGCTTCCGGCGATTTTGCCCACGCGGTCAAGTCTCTTCGTGCTGTCAGCGTGGGCAAAATCGCAATAGGTTGCGGCGCATCCGCTCCGCCGAGAGCGGCGATTTTGCCCACCCTACGATGCGGTTGAAACGACGCCCATGACCATCAACCCCATCACCGTCGAAGTCGTGCGTAACGCCGTCAACGCCTATGCGGACGAGATGGCGACGGCGCTGTGCAAATCCGCCTACAATATGATGATCTACGAGGTGCGGGATTTCTGCTGCGGGCTGATCGATACGCAGGCGCGGATGATCTCGCAAAACCGCGGTGGGCTCCCGATCTTTTTAGCCGACCTCGGCATCGCGGTGCAGGACGGCATCGACCGCTACGGGCTCGAGGGCTTCGCGCCCGGTGATGTGATCATCATGAACCACGCCCAGGTGTGCGGCCAGCACCTCAACAATGTGGTGATCTACGCGCCGTGCTTTCACGACGGCCGGGTGGTGGCGTTCGCGGCGAGCCGCGCCCATTGGGTTGATATCGGCGGCAGCCGGGTCGGGTTCGGCTCGGTGGAGACGACGGAGATCTATGCCGAAGGCCTGCAGTTCCGGTCGCTGAAGATCTATGAGGCGGGCAAGCGCAACGAGACGCTGTGGCAGATCATCCGCGATAATGTACGCTTTGCGGACAACGCACTGGGCGACCTGCGGGCGCAGGTCGCGGCCTGCCAGCTCGGCATCCGCCGCTACGGCGAGTTGCTCGCCCGCTACGGCGACGAAGCCGTCACCGGCGCCATCGCGGCGATCTGGGATGCCACCGAGCGCGAGGCGCGGGCCTTCATCGAAGCCGTGCCGGACGGCACCTATGAGGCGGAAAGCTTTCTTGACAATGACGGCCGCAGCCTCGACGTGAAGCTGCGCATCAAGGTGACGGTGGTGATCGACGGCGCGCGGATGATTGTCGATTTCTCCGAGATGAACGACCAGGTGCCGGGGCCGACCAATTCCGGCTATTCGGGCGGGCTCGCGGCCGCGCGCGTCGCCTTCAAGTGCCTATCGCTGCCGCACGCGCCGGTGAATGAAGGCTGCTTCCGGCCGCTGGAGATCATCTTGCCGGAAGGCAAGATGCTCAATGCCCGGCCGGGAGCCGCCATCGGGCTGTGGAGCATTCCGCTGCCGACCGTCATCGACACGATTTTGCGCGCCCTGGCGCCGGCTCTGCCGGAGCGCATTCCGGCGGCCCACAAGGGCGACATGGGCGGCTGCTCGTTCTCCGGCTTCCGCCCCGACGGCCGGCGCTTCCTGCTGATGAACATTTTTGGCGGCGGTTGGGGCGGCCGGCCGCATGAGGACGGCGAATCCGCCTCAGTGTCGATCTGCCAGGGCGACGTGCGCAACGCGCCGGTGGAGCTGCAAGAGATCCAGTATCCGTTCCTGATCGAGCGCTTCGCACTGCGCCAGGACTCCGGGGGCGCCGGCCGGCATCGCGGCGGGCTCGGCGTCGAACTGACCTACCGGGCGCTGGCCAAGACGCTCACCAACGTGAATTGCGAGCGCACCAAGGACCCGCCCTGGGGGCTGAACGGCGGGTTACCCGGTGCCGTCAACGAGGCGAAGCTGGTGCGGCGCGGCGGCAGCGAGCAAAAACTCCTCAAGGCGACCGCGGTGCCGATGGAGGCCGGCGACCGCCTGGTCTTCCGCACCGCCGGCGGCGGCGGCTGGGGCGATCCGCGGTTGCGCGACAGGGACGCCATTGCGGAGGACGTCGCCAAGGGCGTCGTCTCGGCGGAAGCGGCGCGGCGGGATTATGGGTTTGATGCAGCGTAAAAGCGCACGGTGCTTTTGTCACCGTAATTCGAAGGGGAATACCCACAGCATTGCGGTCACAACCCCCGCAGCACGTCGGTCTCCGTGAAGTCGTTGCCCTTAAAGAGCAGCGGCGCGTTCATGGCCTTTGCAAGAGCGTATACGGCGCAATCGCAGAAATTGAGCCGCGCCTTGGGGTCGATGCCCTTGCCATAGCGCCTGAACGCTTCCAGCGCCATGGCGGCGAGATTGAGATCGTGAGGGATGATCTCGGCGTTGACGAGGGCGAGAAAGTCTTCAAGATCGTAAAGCCCGTTGACGCCGCGCTTGGCGATCAGGACGTGCCCCGCTTCCTGGTAGGCGACGGCGCTGACAAGGCAGCAATCGGCTGTGGCGATCGCTTCAAAGAAGGCCGTTCGTTCCGGTTCGTGATTGAGGATCGCAACCAATGCCGAGGTATCGATGACGATCATCGCGGCAAGCCGAAATCATCGTAGCCGATGATCTCGTCGATAGACCTCGGATCGACCGTCGGCCGTGCTGAGCTGCGCGCTGCGATTTCTTCCATGCCGGCGATCAGTTCGTCTTTTGTCATCGCGGGTGGGCGGGGCCTTGCGGGGCTGCGCCAAGGCAACACGTCGCCGGCGCGCATGAGTGCCATGCGCACGATCTCATCAGGCGTGCGACCGGTACGGGCAGCCTTCGCTTCGATCAGGGCTTCGGTCTCCTGAGACATCTCAATCATAAAAGAAATTTTACCACAGAATACTGCGAAAATCCAGAAGAAAGCTGCGTGGCCTCCGATGCCGCTCCCCTCATTTGATTGGCTTAGAGCGACGGCACGACTGGGCGTGGTGAAGCCTTAAGCGCGTCCGTCCAGCGCCCGCGCGAGCATCTTTGCCTCCGCGCTTGCCGCTTTCTACATCGAAGCCGTGCACCCCGACACGTTCATTCTCAGCCTTCTCCACGACCATGCAGGCGAAGTTGTCGCCGCACTGCACCCACTTCGCATGTCCTTGAATAATCCACCGCTTGCCGCCGCCGATCTTCCGGCGACGATGAAACGCCACAGCTTAGCCGAGCGCGCGGACGCTCTCCAGCGAACCTCATTTTGAGATTTCGTTTTTTTGCGAAGCCGACCGCCCCTACTGTTGCACGGGAGCGCTCATAACGCGAATTTCTCCTTGATCGCCGCAACAAAGACTTCGGCACGTTCGACCGCCCATGCGGCATTCTCGGCACCAACGAAACTGCCTTCGTAATCGGCCAAGAGGCGGAAATTCTGCACCTTGTTGAACGCAACGCCATGTTCCGAATCAAGATGGTTGGGACGTACAAGATGCTGTCCGAACTTGGCGACCAGCCCGTTGTGCGTCTTGATCGGGGCGTTGATGTCTTCGATACCGATGGCGAACAGCGCCGCGTGGGCGGCGTCAAACATGGCGTAATAGGCACGGTTGCAAGCGCCGTCCCCATCGTTATGCATCAGCAGCAACCGCGCGGTTTTCAAGGCGCGTTCCGCTTTAAGCATGTAAGTTGAAGGGCTGGTGCATCGCTCACAATCGAACGCCCTCGCGCAAGATGTTTTTGATCAAGGCCGGATTGCCGAAGGACTCGGGACGAGCGAGCTCGTCCGCCCACAGCGGCAGGGCTTGAACCATCACACCGGTTTCCATCATGACGTGAAAAGCAATTCCCGCCATGTCGCCGGATACTTTATAACGGTCGCCACGCTCGCCATCGAGGATGATCGCAATGTCGGCGTCGCTGTCGGGACTGTGGGTCTGACGGGCGCGGCTGCCGTACAGGATCGCTTCGCGCACCGGATAGCGCCCCTCCAAATGCCGCAGGAAGGCACGCGCCGCGCCTTCGGTCTCTTGATCGAGCGACGGCGTGACCCGAAGCGGCACCACCGCCTGCTCCACCAGCCGCTTGGCCAGGGCTTCGCTTCCTTGGGACAGATCAATCATAAGACAAAACTATAACACCGAACGGCCCGAAATCACAGCCGCGAATCGTTGCGGCGCTCAAATCGTCACCTGGTGGCGCGCATGCAGCATTGGGCATGGTCGAGCCTTAAGCGCGCTTCCGGAGGGCCGCGACAATCCGTCGGTGGGCGGCGCACCAATCTCCTCAAGCGGCTTTGATCGCCGCGGCCGCGATCGCGCCATTGCCAATGGGCGATCGCCCTCCATGCTCCACGGCAGAATTGGGGCACGACAGCCATGACTTTGCGCGCCGACGGTGACCCGCGGATGCAAAAAAAGCCACCGATCGCAACATCGGTGGCCAAAATCGTATGCAGCGCGATCTCTGCGGCATCACCACGCCGTTGACGGCTTATGTGCGCACCGATCGCGGCTGACGGATTAAGGGGCCGGAGGCGTACCGGCGGCGGGTGCGGCGCCGCCGCGGCCCATTTGTTTTCCGTCGGGGAGCTTTACGGTCAAGAACTGGCCGCCATTGGTGCCATCGCGCAGCGGATGGATCTGCATCTCGACCTTCATGCCCGGGGTCAAGGTTTTCGGCTTCCAGCCGTCGCGCACCAGAGCGCCCGGACCGTTCATTTCGATCGCCCACTGGTCATTGTTGACGTTCACCAGGATCCAGGCATGCGGGTTGGTCCACTGGAATTCCTTGATCGATCCCTCAAGCGTCACGGTCTTGGTGGCATCGAACATCGCGAACGAATGATGGGCGAACGCAGGTACCGCATAAACCGCGGCGGCAGCCAAGCCCGCGGCCGCGAGGGCATTGAAGGTCTTCATCGGCGTCTCCAGCATTTGAATTGAGATTTTCAGCTCGGCATCTCTCCGGGAAGTCGCGATCAGACTAGGGGCGCGTGCCGCAACCGTCAATGCCAGTTTGGCCTCTCATTACGGAGGCGGATTCGATCCGGCTGCGGCAGCTTGAAACGGCCGGCTGCCGACCCGGATGAGGGCTTGTCGGAGGCAGAAGAAGCCTCGCTCCTGCCATGCCATGACATGAACGGCCCAACCCGCCCGTCGGGGCCGGACACACAGGGAGCATTCAGGGCGGGGGTGTCTGCCGTCTCCGCACCTCAGGTTTCTGCCCCACGAGTTCCCAGGCCCGGCGCAGGCGGCGCCGGCTAATCGAAGATGCTTCGCACCGAGCATCAACTTGGCAGGCCAAGTGGGTAACAGGGGATTCCTGCGGAGCCGCCCCGCCGTGCCTACACCTTCACCAGCGGAATCTTCGGCACCGATCCGCGGCTCGGCGGAGAAGGGCCGCCATCGCCGCGCGGGCCCGGTGGCTTTGTCCGCCGCGGCGGACCCCCGCCACTGCCGCTCCCACCGCCGCTCGTACCACTGCCGCGAGGACGTTTGGCCTTCGGGCGTTCCGGCGGAATGGTTTCCGGCTTCGGGGTCACCGGGCCTTCGATATACTCGAAGCCCAGCTTGTCCTCGGAGCTCTGGTCTTCCGGATCGGCTTTGATCACCACGACGCGAACATGGCCGCCGTCCTTGAGCTTGCCGAACAGCACCTCGTCGGCCAGCGGCTTCTTGATGTGCTCCTGGATGACGCGGGCCATCGGCCGCGCCCCCATCTGCTCGTCATAGCCGCGCTCGATCAGCCATTTGGCCGCTTCCTCCGACAACGCGATGGTCACATCCCGATCGGCCAACTGGGCTTCGAGCTGCAGCACGAATTTTTCCACCACCTTGGCGATGACATCGGACGAGAGGTGGTTGAAGGTGATGATGGCGTCGAGGCGGTTGCGGAATTCCGGCGCGAACAGGCGGTTGATGGCTTCGACGTCGTCGCCCTCGCGCTTCATGCGGGTAAATCCATACGCCGACTTGGCCAGGTCGGAAGCGCCCGCATTGGTCGTCATGATCAGGATCACGTTGCGGAAATCGACCTGCTTGCCATTGTGGTCGGTCAGCTTACCGTGATCCATGATCTGCAGCAGCACATTGAACAGGTCGGGATGCGCCTTCTCGATCTCGTCGAGCAGCAAGACGCAATGCGGATGCTGGTCGACGCCGTCGGTCAACAGACCGCCCTGGTCGAAGCCGACATAGCCGGGCGGCGCACCGATCAGCCGCGACACCGTGTGCCGCTCCATGTATTCCGACATGTCGAAGCGGATGAGCTGCACGCCGAGCGAGGCCGCAAGCTGTTTTGCAACCTCGGTTTTGCCGACGCCGGTCGGGCCGGAAAACAGGTAGCAGCCGATCGGCTTCTCGGGTTCGCGTAATCCGGCGCGGGCGAGCTTGATGGCGGCGGACAGCGCGGTGATCGGCTTGTCCTGGCCGTAGACGACCCGCTTCAAGGTCTCCTCCAGATGCGCCAAGACCTCCGCATCGTCCTTCGACACGGTTTTCGGCGGGATGCGCGCCATCGTGGCGATGGTGGTCTCGATTTCCTTGATGCCGATGGTCTTCTTGCGCTTGCCTTCCGGCAACAGCATCTGCGCTGCGCCGAACTCGTCGATCACGTCGATCGCCTTGTCGGGCAATTTCCGGTCATGGATGTAGCGCGCCGACAGCTCCACCGCCGCCTTGATGGCCTCGTTGGTGTAGCGCAGCTTGTGGTAATCCTCGAAATAGGGTTTCAGCCCCTTCATGATCTCGATCGCGTCCGGCACGCTCGGCTCGTTCACGTCGATCTTCTGGAAGCGGCGTACCAGCGCCCGGTCCTTCTCGAAATACTGGCGGTATTCCTTATAGGTCGTCGAGCCGATGCAGCGCACCGTGCCGGACGCAAGCGCCGGCTTCAGCAGATTGGAGGCGTCCATGGCTCCGCCCGACGTCGCGCCGGCACCGATGACGGTGTGGATTTCGTCGATGAACATGATGGCGCCCGGATGGGCTTCGATTTCCTTGATCACCTGCTTGAGGCGCTCCTCGAAATCGCCGCGATAGCGGGTGCCCGCCAGCAGGGTGCCCATGTCGAGCGCGAACACGGTGGAGTTCTTCAGCACGTCCGGCACTTCGCCGTGCACGATGCGGCGGGCGAGACCTTCCGCGATGGCGGTCTTGCCGACCCCGGGGTCGCCGACGAACAGCGGATTGTTCTTCTGGCGCCGGCACAGCACCTGGATGGTGCGGTTGATCTCCTGGTCGCGGCCGATCAGCGGATCGATCTTGCCCTCGCGCGCCTTCTTGTTGAGGTTGACGCAGTAATTGTCGAGCGCGTCGCCCTTCTTCTTCGAGTCATCGCCGGATTTTTGCTCGGCTTCCTCATCGGCGCCGCGCGCCGGCCGTGGTTCGGTCAGCCCAGGCCGCTTGGCGATGCCATGGCTGATATAGTTGACCGCATCATAGCGGGTCATCTCCTGCTCCTGCAGGAAATACGCGGCATGGCTTTCGCGCTCGGCAAAGATCGCCACCAACACGTTGGCGCCCGTCACCTCCTCGCGACCCGAAGACTGTACGTGGATGACGGCGCGTTGGATGACCCGCTGAAAGCCGGCTGTGGGCTTGGAATCCTCCGCGCTCTCGGTGACGAGATTTTCGAGTTCCGACTCGACGTAAGCCACGAGGTTACGGCGCAACTTTTCGAGGTCCACGTTGCAAGCACGCATGACGGCGGCGGCGTCGGAATCGTCGACCAGCGCCAGCAACAGATGTTCAAGCGTCGCGTATTCGTGGTGACGCTCATTGGCGAGCGCGAGGGCTCGGTGAAGCGATTGCTCGAGACTGCGCGAGAACGTTGGCATTAGCTTCTCTTCTTTGCTGGCGACGACGGCGGTTGAACGTTCCCCCAGGAAGTCATGGGCTGCGCACGATTCCCTGTCGCCACGCGCCCCGAATGATTGCCCACACGGTCTTCACCTGCGGGCTCGGACGTCACTTCTTCTCCATGACGCATTGCAGAGGATGCTGATGTTTTCGTGCAAAGTCCATGACCTGAGTCACCTTCGTTTCGGCAACTTCGTAGGTAAAGATGCCGCACTCGCCGATGCCGTGATGGTGAACGTGGAGCATAATGCGCGTCGCTGTCTCACGATCCTTGTTGAAGAAGCGCTCCAGCACCAGCACCACGAATTCCATCGGCGTGTAATCGTCATTGAGCAGCAATACCCGATAAAGACTGGGCTTTTTGGTTTGCGGCTTGGTCTTGGTGATGACCGCGGTGCCGGGGCCGTTCGACTCATTGCGTCGCTTGCGGTCGTCGGCCGCGCGCGGCGTAACGAGGACCCGCGGTTGCGAACCGGAAAGATGCATCGGTTTCATCATCGATCGAGACAGAGGTCTACTTTCAGCTGCCGACAAGAATGCCGCAAACCGATGCGATCTTGTAGCTAAAAATAAGGCGTCCTGTGCTATCGGCCCACATAGGCAGCGCACGATGCTTTCGCCAGTCTGGAAGGTCGGAGTGCGCGCATTTTGGGGCGGCGGTATCGCCAACGGCCCACCGTGGTGTCCCGCGGTCCCGAAGTCATGGAGAGCCGGACCTGGCCGAGGCCAAGCCCGGTGGGCTATGCCGCATGACACAAATCTGACGGAGTACTCAATAACCCCCGCGCTGCAGGGCCACGTTATAATATGAAGCAATTTCAGGGCAATGGCATGAGGGCTCATGAATTGCTGGAGCCAGGCCACCATAGCGGACCCGTCTGGATGCAGACGGACCCGCTCTCCATATCGACCGCGACTTGCGCCGGGCAGCGGGTGACCAGCATGCACCCGTCCAGCTACTTGGCGACCGGTGCTTTGGGTACGAAGTTCTCGATCGGCTTGTAGGTTTCCTTGGCGAGATCAGCATAGAGCTCGCTCATCTTGGTGGCCTGGGCTACGAAGCCTTCGTAGGCGGACTTGACATAGGTGCTTTGGATCTCGATCGCCTTCTCCAGCGATTTGGCACCGAGCAGCTTTTCGAGCACCGCGGAGCCTTCTTCGAACGACTTCTTCGAATAATCTGCGGTTTCCGCCGCAATCGTCTGGAACCCCTTGGATATCTGTCCCCACATCTTCATTGTGGCATCCATGTTGTCCTTGCCGTATTTCTGCATATCATCGAAGTTCTTGAGCATGGTGATCTCCCATTTGGCGCCCCGTTCCGATGGGCCGGTCGCAAGGCCGAGGACGCCCCAAGATGCTTATGCCGCACCGCACAATAGTCAAGAAATTTTTGCATCGCACAAATTCCACAATCCATCCGGGTTGGGCGCTAACGATTCGGCAACGTCGGCGTCCTAGATTGCGCCATGCTGCCGCCGCTTTTCTGGTCTCTTTCCTGGTCTGTTGTGAATGAGACGTGGTGGACTAGGCTGAAGCGGTCGCGGTGGGGGGATTTTCCGGCGACCGCGACAGGATTTGGGTGCCGGTCATAAGCAGCCAGTGCCCAAGCGAGTGGCCGGATGGGGATGGGGGGCTAAGGTGACAACAGATCATCCGCTTTTGCGCGGCCGACTTTCCGCCGCCGCGTTCATGTGCGTTGTTGGTGCTTTGATCGCGACCGCCCCGGCTGAAGCCCGCCATTCGGGTTCGCCGCATGCCACTTCCGTTTCGAGCGAGTCGCAGGAGGCCGTTCATACATCCGGTTCCGGACCGCCCTACGCGGATATTGTGGTCGACGCGAACACCGGAGCCGTATTGCATGCCGCCAGCGCCGACGAACCGCGTCATCCGGCCTCGCTGACGAAGATCATGACGCTCTATCTGCTGTTCGAACGCCTCGAGGCTGGAAAGCTAAGGCTCGATAGCCAGCTTCCGGTTTCCGAGCATGCCGCGGTACAGGCGCCGACGAAGCTCGGACTGCGTCCTGGCCAGACGGTTGCCGTAGAGGATGCTATCCGGGCATTGGTAACTAAATCCGCCAACGATGCCGCTGTGGTGGTTGCGGAAGCCATCGGCGGCGACGAAAGCGAATTTGCCGACATGATGACCCGCAAGGCGCATGCGCTCGGGATGACGCGCACGACCTATCGCAATGCCTCCGGTTTGCCCAACGACCAGCAGATCACGACGGCGCGGGATCAGGCCTTGCTTGGCCGTCTCATCCAGGAGCGCTTTCCGCGCTATTATGCATATTTCGCCACGCCATCCTTTACGTATCATGGCGAAACGATGCGCAATCACAATCACCTGCTCGGCCATGTGGAGGGGCTCGACGGCATCAAGACCGGATACACGCAGGCATCGGGCTATAACCTGGTCACATCGGTGCATCGCAACAATCGCCACATCGTATCCGTGGTGCTCGGAGGTTCGTCGGGAGGCGCCCGCGATGCCCGTATGCGCAGCCTGATCGAGCAATACATCGTGGCGGCGTCCTCCGTTAAGACCGGCAGCGTTATCGCCGATGCCGGCAGCGAAGCGCCGGCCGCCCGACCGGCGAGCCCGCGGGCCGCCGAAGGGCGATCCGCGGAGGGGCACGCGAAGGCCAATCGCGTCGCGGCAAGTTCGCCGGCCGCGGTGCCGCCAAGTCCGTCCCGGATGTTCGCCTCCACGCCGGCGCCGGCCGCAGACACGCCAGCGGATGCAGCGGCGGCTTCGCCCATCACGGCGTTGTTGGCGGATCCGGCAGTGCTTGCAACCGAGCCCATCAGGCCGATCGCGGTAAAGACCGTTAACGTCAGGCTTACGCGAACGGCCGGCACGGCGGCGCCGGGCATGTCTGCGGACCAGGAGCAATACGGTGGCGCCCCGGCGCGTTCCGGCTGGGTGATCCAGATCGGCGCCTTCGAACGCGAACGGGAAGCGCGACAAAAGCTAAGCGCCGCGCGCGCCAAGGCCGCACAATTTTTGGGCCATGCCAGTCCGTTTACCGAGACCGTCGTGAAGGGCGAGAAGACCCTCTATCGCGCGCGGTTTGCCGGACTGCAAAAAGACGAGGCCGAGGAGGTGTGCCGTCAACTAAAACGTAACGATTTTGAGTGCATGACCGTCCGGAACTGAACGATCGAACCCTGCTATCCGGCGCCGCGTCGCAAGCATATCCGGCCAAGGCGGAGCAACGACAGGAGGAGATCGCAGTTGTTGGCCGGACAGGAAGCAAATTTCCTGTCGCTAGATGCGGGAGCTATCGATGACGGCGAAGCAGCACATCCTTCGCTTCGTTGACACGGGCGGCGAGGTACGTCGTGCCCCCCTGGTCGGGATGCAATTTCTTCATGAGCCCACGGTGAGCTTGTCCGATCTCGGCAGCGCTCGCCCCCGGCTGAAGGCCAAGGATCTGGTAGGCCTCCTGTTCCGACATTTTGCCGGAACGCGGCCCGTCGCCGAGCCCCGCTGCCGCGTCACCTTGCATGTGCTCACGCCATTCGGGCTGCCGGCGGTCAAGATACGCTGCCAATAGATTGCGGCTTTCCTGGTCGAATTCCGCCAGCAGACCGACCAGCACAGACAGTTCAAGCGCGTCGAGCGGCGTGCCTTTGAGGCGGCCGGCAATGATGGTGCCGGTCATCGCGCCGCTGTCGTGATCGAGCTTCATGTCGATGAAATTGGAGCGCACTTGCGATTGACCGGCTGAGCTTTTCTGACCGGTCGGCCAAAAGCGGCCGGTTCCGACCGGCAGGTAACCGAGCAGGCCGAGGCCCGTTACCCCGAGCGGCAGCGCCTCGTAAATCAGGCCGCGGGAACCGAGGAACGCGGCTCCCGCCAGCGCCAGCACGCCGCCGGCGGTCCGTGCGACTTTCACCAGGTACCGTGGATCGACCTGGACAAATGACTTCATGAGCCATAGCACCAGCGCAAGCGCGAGCAGGCCGACGAACAGCGTTGGCATGATTATTTCATTTGCTCCAGCAGCCGCATCGCTCCCGTGTTCCGCCGCGCCGACAGATCGCCAAGGGCCTTCATGCCGCCCGCCGCGTAAGCCGCCACCGCGCGCAGCAACTCCCGCAACTGGTGCGCGGCGCCGGGGTCGAAACGGCAATAGGCACCGCGCGACAGCCGCGCGATTTCCCGAAACGCCTTCTCCACCAGCGGATCGCCCCCTTCCTGAAACACGAAGGCCGGCACGCCGATGAGCCCGAGTTCGCCGGCCCCGGCACAGAGGTCGTCCACGGCCTCCTCCATGGCGTCGCCTACATAGACCAGTGCCTGCACCTTGGCCTTCTCGCTTTCATGGCGCGCATGAGCCAGCACTTTGCGGATTTGCGTGTGGCCGCCGCGGCAGTCGATCTGCTCCATCAAGGCGGCGAGCGCCGCCGGTTCCGACACCCAGCGCGAAGCCCGACATTCGCTCAAACCCCGGAAATACACAAGCTGCACGTCGAGCCCGCCGATCGCCTGCGCCTCGCGAAACATGTCGCCCTGCAGCTTGCAGGCCGTGTCCCACGTCGGCTGCCGGCTCATGGTCGCGTCCAGCGCAAAGATCAGCCGGCCGCGTTTACCCGACGATGCGCGCTCGATGCCGCGCACCTGGGCCAAGAACGCATCGATCTCGGCGCGCGACGATGTCCCGGCCGGCGGATTGTTCTGCCCGGCGGGCACGGGCGTACGAGGGTCCGGAGATTTGCCCATGATTGCGACCTCTTGGCCAGCCTCAACCATCCGGCCGGCGACTGGCAAGCCTTAAGGTGGCGGTCTCCGGCACTTCGCGCAATGGGAAATGCGTCCCGGCCGACCCCTGTCGGGGCGCTCGGGCGCCGGATAGGTTGAGCAACCGGGCGAAACCCATCGGCGGCCGTGCGCAACGCCAATGCCGTTGATGGGTTTCGCTTGCCGCGCTACCCATCCGACGACGCCCCTACGAATGATGCGGCGGCTCCGTCCCGTTTCAGGCGTGCAACGGTGTCGGCATCCAGCCCAGCCTCCAGAAGTACCGATTCGGTATGCTCGCCGAGGCGCGGCGCCGGTCGCCGCCAGACGCCCCCGGTGCGCGATAGGCGCGGGACGATATTGTGCATCGGGACGGTGCCGAGTTCGGCGTCCTCCACATCGACCACGATGCCGCGTGCACGGAAATGCGCATCCGCGACCGCATCCGCGATGGTGTAGACCGGTCCGGCGGTGACGCCGGCCTCGCGCATCGTGGCCAGTGCCTCGTTGCGGGTTCGCTCAGCGAACCAGCCCCCGACCGCGGCGTCTACGTCGGGGCGATGTTTCACCCGCGCGGCGTTGGAGGAAAACCGCGGATCGGCGATCATGTCGGCGCGACCGATGACCTGGAATATCCGCCGTGCCATCGTCTCGGTGGAGCCCGACAGGGCGACGTAACCGCCGTCGCGGCAGCGGTAGACATTGCGCGGCGCGGAGGTTTGCGAGCCGCTGCCGACGCGTTCCTTGACCACGCCGGTCTCACGATAGATTGCGGCCTCGGGGCCGAGGATCGAAAAGATCGATTCGAGCAACGACAGGTCGATCACCTGCCCGCCGGTCCGCCCGAGCGGGTCGGCGCGGTCGCGCACCCGCAGCGCTGTCACGACCGCGAAGGCGCCGTAGAGTCCGGCGATCATGTCGGCAAGCGCCAGCGGCGGCAGCACCGGCTCGCGGTCCGCAAAGCCGGTGCGGTCGGCAAAGCCGCTCATGGCCTCCACAAGAGTTCCGAAACCGGGTAGCGGCGCGTAGGGACCGGTCTGGCCGAAGCCGGACACCCGCACCACGATCATGCCCGGATTGGCGGCGAGCAGGACCTGCGGTCCAAGCCCCATCTCCTCAAGGGTGCCGGGACGGAAATTTTCAATGAACACGTCGGCGGTGGCGGCGACCCGCAGCAGGGCGGCCAGCGCATCGGCGTGTCGCAGGTTGAGCACGATCGAGCGCTTATTGCGGCCGTAAACTTTCCAATGCAGTTCCTTGCCGGCGTCGCGCCAGTCGCGCAGCGGATCGCCGGATGGCGGCTCGACCTTGATAACGTCGGCGCCGAAATCCGCCAGTTGCAGCGACAGCATGTTGCCGGCCACCAGGCGGGTAAGATCGAGCACGCGAATGCCGTCGAGCGGACCGGTGGCGGCCGCGTCGAAACGGATAGGGGAGTGGGGCGTCCTGCATCTTGTACCGAAGCATCCTCGACCGCGCCTGCAAGGCGCTCCGGTGATCACGGCCGACCGGCTTCAAACAAAACAGCCGGTGCGGCCGGGTCTCTGAACGGGCGGCAGCCCTCGGTTACGAATGAACTCTTCGGGGGCAAGGCGCCGAGCAGGCCGACAGAAGCAAATCGGCTCCGCGCCGCCGCGATCCGCTCAAAAAAACGGCGCCGGATCGGGCGCCATTTTATGTCAAAATCCTCGGCGGCGGGACGGACGGTATCTACTTGAGCGCAACGCCGATCGCTTCCAGCCCCTTGGCACCGGGCACCACTTTCATGTGGATGCGCTGGCCCTCGGCAAGTTCGTTGATACCTTCCCGAACGAGCACGGAACGATGGATGAAGACATCCTTGCTCCCCTCGACCGCCACGAAACCGAATCCCTTCTTGGGGTCGTACCACTTGACCTGACCGTCAACCTCCTCGGCCGGACCGGCCGCGCGTTCGAACGCGCGATCGCGTGGCGGCCCTCCCGCTGGCCGGGGACCACCACCTGGGCGGGCGCCTGCGCGCGGTGCCTCCGCGGTACTTGCATCGACAGCGGTTATCTCGGTGATCTGCGGACCCTTCGTCCCCTGACCGACCCGAACCGTCAGCGTGGTGCCCGGCTCCAGCGAATTGTGCCCGGCTCCCTCGACAACGCTAATGTGCAAGAAGGCTTCGCCGGTTCCGTCAGTCAATTCGACGAACCCGAATCCCTTTTCGCCATTGAACCACTTAACCTTGGCCTGACGCTCCGGCCCCGTCGGCACCGGACGCGATGACTCCCGCGGCGCGCGATCAAAAGACCGCGGCGGCGGACGCCCAAACGACGGCGGGGGTTCTGGCACCTCGTCGGAATAACCGCGCCGACGATCACGGAAGTCTTTGCCTCGGCCCATCTTCGATCTGTCTAAGAGTGTGGTGTCAAACCATCGCACATCGCGCGATTGTGCGCCAGATGCCAAATGGAGAAACTGCTAATCTTTCGCATTTCTTTCGCCAGGCTGCCGGATCGATCGACTGTGTGCGCACAATGTTACCAAAATGACCGGAGCGCTAACGAATCGCTAGCGGCAGGGAGCGGGTTATTCGAGTTCCCTATCTTCAGTGTCATATCACCGAAACGGCGTCCACCGTCAACGGTCATGCCATTTGCATTCACCCGGGTTGTATGGCGGGCACCACATCGCCGCGATCCACCAACGAGAACGGCAGAGCCACTGCGGCGGGCCGATGCTGTTATAAGGCGTGGTGCATCGCATGGGGACTGCGGAGGAATAGGGATGAAAATTGCCGTCATGGGCTCCGGGAGCGTCGGCGGATATTTCGGCGCTCGGCTCGCCATGGGCGGAGCCGACGTCACCTTCGTGGCCCGGGGTGCCCATCTGGCGGCCATGCGTACGGATGGTCTTGCGATCGAAGGCGGTCCCGATCCGATCCGGCTGCCGAAAGTGAGAGCCGTCGCCGACCCCGCCGAAATCGGCGCCGTCGATCTGATCATGTTCGCCGTCAAGCTGTGGGATACCGAAGCGGCGATTGCGGCGATCAGGCCGATCGTAGGCCCGGCGACGACGGTGGTATCGCTGCAAAACGGCGTGCTCAAGGAACAGTACTTGGTGCAGGCGTTCGGTGCCGCATCCGTCATGGGCGGCGTCTGCTATGTGGCCGCCTCGATCGGCCGTCCCGGCGTGATCGTCCGCGTCGGCGCTCTGGAACGCATGGTGTTCGGCGAACTCGACGGCACGCGCTCCGCGCGCGCGAGCCGATTTTTGGATGCCTGCCTGGCGGGCGGCATCAAAGCCGAGTTGAGCGGCGATATCCGCCGCGCGATCTGGGAGAAATTCGTCTTCCTCGCGGCTTTTTCCGGCGCCACCGCGACCATGCGCAGCCCCATCGGGCCGATCCGCGCCAATCCGCAGACACGCGCCTTCCTGCTCGACGCCATGCGCGAGGCGGTTGCGGTCGGCCGCGCGCATGGCATCGATCTACCCGCGGATTTCGCCGAGCGCCGACTTGAAATCGCGGACACGCTGGTCCCGGATATGACGTCGTCGATGCACCATGATTTGGAGCGCGGCAACCGGCTTGAGGTGCGCTGGCTCTCCGGCGGCGTGGTCGAACTCGGGCGCGCCGTCGGCGTGCCGACCCCACTCAATCGGGCGATCGCGGATATCCTGGCATTGCGGGCGGACGGCGCCCAAGCGGTATAATCGCCATCGGCATTTATACACGCCAAGGACCTGGATGCCGTGCGGATTGGAGGCACGAACCGTGATCGCTACCGATGTGGGTACCCATCGCGCAAATGCGTAGCTGATCCCTGCCTGGTACGGCCCAAAATGGGGAAGAAAACACCACCGGCCGCGCCATACGCCGACACTCCTTCCCGTACTGTTTTGCTGGCCATTGCGTGAGGCATTAAAACACCGCCGTCGAATATGGACCTGCACGATCAGAATTCGGCATAAGGGCCTTAAGTGCCGGTTCCGGGCGCCTCGGAACATGGTAAAGCTTGCGCCCGCCGATCGTTTCGATACCGCCGCGACAGGGACCCCATGGCCGCCAAAACACCCGCAAAAAAGACACCTGCAAGCAGGAAGCTCAAGAAACTGCACTATCGCCTCCCGGTGCTCGCCGAGGATACGCTCGACGCGGAACAGCGCGCACTGCTCGATTCGCTGCGCAAGAGTCCGCGCGGTGCCCGGGTGAACCTCGGCGGGCCGTTCGGTGTCTATATGCACTCGCCGCAATATGGGGAAATCACCCAGCAACTCGGCGCGTTCTTGCGCTACAATACCTCGCTGGAGCCGCGGCTGTCCGAATTCGCCATCCTGTGCATCGGCCGAATTTGGCGGGCGCAATACGAATGGCATGCCCATGCCCCGATTGCGGAAAAAGCCGGGGTGGGACCGGACGCAATTCGCGCCATCAAGGCCGGCCGGGTGCCGAAGCGGGCCGCCAAGGACGAACGCGCAATCTTCGATTTGGTCCAGGAACTCTTCAGGAAGCGCCGGGTCAGCGATCGCACCTATAAGCGTGTGCACGAGGCCTTAGGCGACAAGGCGACGGTCGAACTGATTGGCATTTTGGGCTATTACACCGGCGTTTCGATGATCCTCAACGTCTTCAACGTCCCGCTTCCGGAAGGCACGGCGCCCTATTTCGCCGAACCGAAATAACCGGGTTGGAGACGACGCTTATCCGCCGATTCCAATATCGCCAATTCCAACGCCTCGTTCGGCATAGCCGCGACCGATGGGCATGACAGTGGGCCATCGGCGATCTATCCCAAACGACGCCAGGGCGACGGTCGCATCGCGCGCTACCGGTTTGCCCTGACCGCCGCCGCAAACTGTGCCGCCGCGACACCGCGCGCACCAATCGCCTGATAACCGCCCCGCGGGTCGAAGCGCTGCATACTGGCCGAATGGATGCCGATCACGGCGGCGTCGGCGCCGCGCAGCAACAGGATCGGTCCGCCCGATTCGCCCGGTGCGGAATCGCAGCGGTGAGCGATGACGCCGGGCTCCGGCGCATCGATCGCGGCATCGCAGCCGCGGTGCACCGAGAGCATGTAGGGGTGGTCCGTGGCGTAGCCGGCCAGCGCGATCTCGCCGCCGGTGCGGGCGAACGGGAGTTCGCCGTCGGTGACGACGCGCACGGGAATCGGCTTGATCGGCAGCGCATCGTGCAAGGTCAGGATCGCCCAATCGTGTCCGATCATGGCGGGTGCGATGACGTCGTAACGCGGGCGATCTTCCACCCGGAAGCGGAATTGCGGCGCGGCGACGAAACTATCGACCAGCGCGTGGCCGACGAAGGTGTCGCGCGTCTGGCCGGCGACGAAATGGATCGCGCTCGGCTTGAACCAGTCGTTGGTGCGGGTGTTGAACAGGCAATGCGCCGCGGTGAGGACGCGCCGCGGCGCGACCAGCGTGCCGGTGCACATTTCCCGCGCCGAAATCCCGATCACATTGATGCGGCCGATCGCGGACCACGGCCATTGGTCGGCCGCGATGCGGACGCGGTGATCTTGTGGCCCGAGCACCCCGCTGGGCCGGCCGACCGGAGGGGCGAGTTGCGCATAGGCGGTGCGGTCATCGGACGCCGCAATGGCGGCGACGGCCAGAACCAGCGCCGCGGCGGCCGGTGAACGCCGGCGTGGTGTCGTGGTCCTGGTTCCCTCGGGTGCGTTTTTACGCGAGTGCGCCACCGGGTGGTGTCGCCTCATTGGTTTATTGCCACCGTCAGCGTTTTTAGCAATCCGGAGATATCGCCCGCGGTTTCGAGCCCCCACAAAGCCTTTAGCGCCGCGTCGGTGCGCGTCTCTGACCATACCGAACCGACATTGCCGCGGAATTTGCGATCGATGTCCGCGCGCCCCATCGGCCGGTTGACGAAGCCCGGCACGTCGTCGGCCTCGCGGGCGATGCGCCGGCCGTCGTCGAGGGTCGCGGTAATGCGGGTCGGCACCGCGGATGGCCCGGTGCGCGCGGTCAGCACCGGGTCTTCCTTGACGGTGATTTTTCGCATGAAGGCGAGGATATTTGGCTCGCGCAGCTTCGCCGGCGCATAGCTCGCATTGGTGATGTCGCCGTCGAACATGGCGCGCGCCGTGATGTAGGGCAGGCTGTGGTCGGCGGTATCGCGGGTGTCCGGCGTCCATTTCTCCGGCTCGCTGCCGGCCTGCTGATAACCGCGCTGGGTGGCGGCGATCTCGATTGATGCGATACGGCCGAGATCGCCGACCTCCTTGGCGACCGCGATCGCCACGGCAATGGCCGTTTGCGAATAGACCACGGCCGGATAAGCCTTCATGCCGCATTGGTGGATGCGGAACGGCACGCCGCGGCGGCCGAAGGCGCCCACGTCGATCTCGGCCGCGCCGGAAACAAGGCGGAAGAACCCGTTGCGGCCTTCGAAGATCGGCGCCGGTCCGGTGAGCCCGGCGCGCGCCAGCTGGGTGGCAAAGATGGCGTCGCGCGCGGCCTCGGCGTCGGCAAAGCCCTTCCAATCCGATAGCGTCCCCGTGCGCGTCTGCCCCATCGGGATGTGGCTGTTGATCGCGAGGTTGACGGCCTGCGTGAGTTTCTCCGGATCGAGGCGCATCAGCTTGCCGGCTGCCAGCGCCACCGCCGGCAGGCTGAACGCCGGCACGTCCCAGCCACGGGACGTAAAATCGAAGGCATCGATCATCCGGCAGTTGATCTCGTAGGCGAGCGCGATGGCGGTGATCAGCTCGGTGGCGCTCGCCCGTTCGGCTTCCGCCACCGCAAGGCAGGCCGCGATATGGTCGCTCGGATGCGCCGCAAGCGCCCCGACGTAAACATCGTTGAGGTCGTAATAGCGGAACGCGGCGCCATTGGCGAAAGCCGCGAGATCGGGTGCGGCGCGCGCATCGGCGCCGATCACGGTGGCGGCGCCGCGGCTCCCGGCCGCCAGTGCCACCTCGCGGCAGATCCGCACCGGCGGCTCGCCGAACGCCGCAATGCCGCAGCCGATGGTGTCGATCACATGTGCCTTGACCCGCTCGACGGTCGCGGCATCGAGATCGTCGTAGCGCAGCGCGTGCGCGTAGGCGGCCAGCCGCTCGGCGAGCGGGCGCGCCGAAGGCTTCGTTGCCGGAGCTTGTGCCACCGCAATGCGGGACGCAAGCCCGCCTAAGGCCACCGTCGCAAGGCCGGTGGCGACATCGCGGCGCGACAGCGCTTTTGCGGTGAATCCGATCGACATGACCTGCTCCTCAGACGTTGCGGGCGCGCGCCGTCACTTCGCGGACTGGCGGAAATAGCGCAAATCCGGCGGCGCCTGGTCCTTGCGGGCCGGCATCAGATAGCCGTCGCCGCTCAGAAAATAGTTTTCCTTGCCGATGATGATGTGATTGTTGTTTTCCGCGCAATTGTCTTCATACCATTTATCGTTGGGGATACGCTGATAGTGCTTGACGACCGTATAGGGACCCGTGAAGGCGTGATCGTAGATCGTGATCTCGTTGAGCATCAGGTCCTTGTTGGCTTTGTCGAGCCCGATGCGTTCCTTGACGACGGTCTCGTTGTCGGCATGCAGCGGCAGGCCGCTCGGCTCCAGCGTGCGCGGACCCTTGAAATTGCGGGTTTCGATTTCCAAGAGGTCGTACCGGCCGTCGCCGTCCTGGTCGATCCATTTGCCGATCGAATAGCCGATGAAGGTCGGCTCCTCGTCCTTCGGAAACGCGCGCCCGTCCGTATAGATGCGGCGCGGCATGATGTTTTCATAATGGATATAGGTGACGTTCGGCAGCACGATGAATTCCACCGGCCGGATGAACGTCATGATCCGCGGCATGCCGTTGGTCATGCAGGTGATGCGGTTGTCGAGGCCCTGGCCGCCCGCCAGCTGATCCTTGATGCTGGCCTCGAGCTTGGCCCGATATTCCGGGATCAGCGGCGCCTCCTGGCCGAGCCCGATCGGCTTGGTCTCGTCCCACTGCACGCCCACGCCCGGCGGCCGCCGCCACTGGCCCGACCAATCCGGATATTTGCTCTCGTCATGCGCCAGCGCCCCGGTGAGCGTAGCCGCAACCGCCGCCACGACGGCGCTTGCACGTAACGCGAAACGATGGATAGCCATGGGCGTCTCTCCTGGTGCTCGAGCCACTCTATTCTAACCGATCGCGGACGCACGCGGGGATCATTTAAGGCCGGCGGACTACGCGGCCGGCAGCCGGTTACAAATTCATATGGACGGGGCGATATCGACCCTGATACGGCAAAGCGGGATTGCAGGTCGAGATCACGGTGGACGACCCGGGCACATTCACCGCGCCGTGGTCGGCGCTGGTCACATTTCGTCATGTGCTCGGCGACTGCCTCGAATCCGTTTGCGCAGAGAACACGCGGGCGATCGGCCCATGGGTCACCCATGCGCCGAGGCGGGCCGGCGCGATTTCTAATGTTGTGACTGTGACACTTGTTTCTCTGCAGCATCCGCGTCAAGAGGGGACCGGGTTTCGCTGCCGTGAAACGCTGCAGAGGCCCATCTTCGGCATCAGAGATGCGTGAGGGGAATTTTCGGCGCGACATGCCACGGTCGATGACATGGACATGCATAACATTCGTTCGCGTTCGCACTATGATAAGGTATCCCAGGCGGGTACGCTGTGACCGCCCTGAACCACGTCGATTGGCCGAACGGCGCGGTGCGCCGGACGCTGCCTCGCTTCGCCGAGGCACTCGCGGCCGGCGCCGTCGCGGCTTTGCCCTGGTCAACCTCCGTGGCCGGCATTCTGATCGGATTGTGGTTGCTGGCGGCGGTGCCGACGCTGGATGTGGCGGCGGTGCGCCGCGAAGCGCTGTCGGCGCCGGGCGGCCTCCCGGTGATCCTTGTCGCTCTTGCGGCGGCGGGCCTGCTGTGGGCTGCGGTGCCGGCGGCCGAGAGCATCCGCGGCTTCGCGCCGTTTCTCCGGCTGCTGATGATTCCGATACTGCTGGCGCAGTTCCGCGGCTGCGGCCGCGGCCTGTGGGCTGGAGCGGCGTTCCTGACCTCCGCAACGCTGCTGCTCGCCCTGGCTTGGCTGAGCTTTTGGGCGAACCTCGACTTCGGTCACGGGCCCGGCGTGCCGGTCAAGGATTACATCACCCAGAGCGGCGTGTTCACCCTGTGCGCCTTCACCCTCCTGTATGTCGGGTTCGAGCGTTTTGGCGAGCGGCGCCGCGCGCAGGCGCTCGCCGCCGTCGCCCTTGCGCTGCTGTTCCTGGCCGGCATCGTCTACGTGTCCACCAGCCGCACCACGCTGGTAATCATTCCGGTGCTGCTGCTGCTGTTCGGCTGGCGGCGTGGCTCCGCCAAAGCGCTGGCGGGGACCGCCGCGGCCGGTCTGGCGCTCGCGGCCGTCGTCTGGGCGACGTCGCCCTATGTGCGCATGCGGGTAATGAACATCCCGGTCGAGATTGCCGACGCCGACGCTCGCGAAACCTCGTCGGGCGAACGTCTGCAATTCTGGCGGGAGTCCCTCCTTGCCCTGCGCGAGGCTCCGATTCTCGGGCATGGCACCGGGACGATCGAGGCAACGTTCCGCCGCCAGGCCGCCGTCCACGCGGTTTCGCCCACCGCCGCCCAGGCCACCAATCCGCATAATCAGATTCTTGCGATCGGCATCCAGCTTGGCGCGGTCGGCGTCGCGGCGCTGCTGGCCATGTGGGCGGTGCATTGGCGCTTGTTCCTGCGGCCCGGGATAGCGGCCTGGATCGGACTGATCGCGGTGACGCAGAACATCGTCGGTTCGCTGTTCAATTCGCATCTGATGGATTTCACCCAGAGCTGGATCTACGTCTTTGCCGTCGGGGTCTGCGGCGGAATCGTCCAGGCCGATGCGGATGGCGCGCGTGATCCGGACCGACCCGCCCGTCCCCCGCCCCCATGAACCCATTCGACCTGCCGCCGACTGCGCGCATCCTGGTGATCACGCTGCGCCGGCTCGGCGATGCCTTGTTCGCGACGCCGCTGCTCGCGAGCCTGCGCGGCGCCTATCCGCACGCCACGATCGACGTGCTGGCCTTCGCCGACAGTGCCGCGATCCTGACCGGCAATCCCCACCTCTCCGGCATCATCACGATGCCGCCGCGGGCGAGCCTCTCGGCGGGCCTTGCGCTCGCGCTCAAGCTTTTGGGCCGCTACGACCTCGCGATATCGACCCAGACCGGCGACCGGCCGACCCTGTTCGCACTGATCGCCGGCCGGCGCCGTGTCGGGCCGATCGACGGCGGTCCGCGCGGGGCGCTGCGCCGCCTCGTCCTCTCCCGCAGCGTCGCGCCGCGCCCAGGCTTGCATCGCCTGGAGGAAATGCTGCGCCTGACGGATGCGCTCGGCATCGCCCGCGTGGGGCATCTGGTCTGTCCCGGTGCGGCGCCGCCGGCGAACGAACCTGCGGCCGACCGGCTGCCCTATGCGGTGGTCCATGCGGCCCCGATGTTCGTCTACAAGCAATGGCATGGCGAAGGCTGGCGTGCGCTCGCTGCGGGCCTTCGCGCACGCGGCCTGGCGGTGGTGGCCACCGGCGGGCCGGCCGCGGCCGAGCGCCGCTATCTCGATGCGGTGTGGGGTGGTGCACCGGATGTCGAGCGCCGCGACGGCACGCTGTCGTGGCCGCAATTGACCGCGCTCATGCGCGGCGCCCGCGTCTTCGTCGGGCCGGACACCTCCGTCACTCACCTCGCCGCCGCATCCGGCTGTCCGACGGTGGCGCTTTTCGGGCCGACCGACCCGCGGCTGTGGGGACCGGTCCCGGCCGCGGGGCTCGATCCCATGTGGGAGGCAGCAGGTGCGGCATCAGGCGCGGGACGAGAGTTCGATCCAGCGGCGCCACAATGTCTGGCTGGTGCAGCATTCTCTGCCGTGCCAGCCGTGCCAGGCCGAAGGCTGCGAACGGCATGTCGGCAGCTTTGCCGCCTGCCTCGACGCCTTGACGCCCGCACATGTGCTCCGGGCCGTCGATGCGGCGCTGGCGCAAACCTATCCCACGCGCGAGCGCTGACGGCTCGACTTTCGTTTCAATGAACGCCTGTGGATCGACGCAGCCAATGTCGTCGCAATCCTTCCCGTCGGCGGGGAGAAACGTCCTCGCAAAGGCGGGGCAGTCGCTTCACGGGCCAGGTCATCACCGTCGGTAGCGACGGCGGTCGCAATACCCGCCCGGTCGCTGAACTCGTCAAAGTCCTCCGCGATGCCGGCATCCAGTTCGGCTACATAAAAGACCCCGGCGAGGTCGTCAGGCACGACGCACTCTCCTCGCTGCGCGTGTTGGACGGGGCAACGGACCCGAGCTGGACTAGCAGCCTTCGGGATTTCCACCGCCGCTCGGAGCGACGGTGCCGACAAAATCTGCGACCAGTAATCGCAATTCACCGATCGAGGGTACGTCCATGAGCAGGGCAACGTATCCTTGAATTTCCTTTTGGCTGATTTCGAATTTGATATGAAGGAACAAAATAAAACTCTTAGCGGGTGCCCCCACGGCGAAGATGTGATGACGGTCTCCGCGAACGACGACCGGCAGGGACATCCTAAGAGTTCGATTCAGCAGATTCGCGATCGTCGCCACCCAACTGTTGAGTATTATATTGCCAATCTCTGCCAACGCTTCGTCTTCAACATCGACTATATCTTCCAGGGGAAGGTGGCGTCCGACGGCCGCCCTCACCAGTTCCAAGCTGTTGGTTTCCGGAAAAATCAACAACGCTCGTCCCGAGAACGCGCCGCTAAAATCCTGACGAATCGCAACCAAACTTATGCTGCCCGGGGTGCCAAAAATTTGCGTGGCGGTCTCCTGTGTCAAGATTTCCACCGCGGGGACCGAAAGCAGGACCTGGTGCTGGACCATTTGACGCAGGCCGCTGGCAGCTCGCGCCATCGCGACGTTTGCGATCTCACCCAAAGCGTCACGCTCAAGCTCCGTCAGCGCTTCGATGTGCTCCATCGTCATCTAAACACCTGAGCTCTGAAGGCCGTTTGAAGCTCATTCGCTGGTGGCGGTGGTCGGTTCGAAATTTGCATATTGGTAGTCAGGCGGTCAACAAACCGGCGTGAACAGGCATGAAACAAGTTCAGATTAATATGCTTTTGTCATACGCCATTATGTTACCATTTTATGCTCCAGAGCCGTTCAGAGACGGTATTTGAATTGCAAAACTGCTTATCTGCCGGTCCGAGATGGAACGCAACTGCAAGGTTGCGTTCGACGACCTTGCGACACCGTTCGACTCCGGACAGATTACACGGTATTGGTCAAGTGGTGACGGAAAGCACCGGAAAACGCAATGCTCGGGTCCATCACCCGGCTGCGCACGAGATGAGGCGCTTTCGGCGCGATCTTTTCACTTGGCGAGCTGGCGATGCCTAAGAAATCCAACAATATTCACGGCGCCGACCAAAAGGGAAACCAAGCGATGGTTGAGCAGGCGCGTCCGCGGGTCCGCGATGCCCCCAGGCCAGACGCTGCGGCCGATGCAGCGCTGCGACTAAGGAGCCAGACGTCAACGAGATCGCTCATGAAGACGACGGATCTGGCTTCGCCGGGCAACGCGATCCGACCGGCGGGCGAGCGGGCGCGGCCTAAAGTCATCGGAACCTCCGGACGACAGTCCTCCAATGCCGTCACAGCTGCGACTCGTCAGCAGAAGATCGAAGAGCGCATCGCAGCCGCCAGCGAGGAAATGGCCGCTGGAATCACCGAAGCCGCATCGGCCGCTGAAGAATTGCGACGAGCAATGGAGCAGATCGCAAGTGGCGCCGAAGAGGCAACCCGCGCGTCTCAACAGACCTTGGCGATCGCCACCAACACGGCCGCGAGCCTTGTCCAGGCGCGCAGCCGCAGCGAGTCCGCGCGGGAGCGCACCGACATGCTTCGCGGAGTTCTGACAGAAACCGTGAACCAGGTCGGGACGTGGGCCGGCAACATCAAGCACAATGCGGAGCGACAAGCCGGCGCGATTGCCAATATCGAGCAGTTGAGCCAACAAGCCGCCAGCATCGGCGACGTGACGAAGACCGTCGGCCATGTTGCCGACCAAACCAATCTCCTCGCCCTGAATGCCGCCATCGAGGCCGCCCGGGCCGGCGATCACGGACGTGGTTTCGCGGTCGTCGCCGATGAGGTGCGGGCGCTCGCAGAGAGCTCGGAAAAGGGCGCCCGCGAGGCGCAACATCTGGCCGCGCAGATCCAGGAACATGTCAAGTCCGTCGCTGCGCTGGTCAAGGCTGCGGTCGACGACGCGACCGCCGAGGCAGACAAGAGCGAGACCGTCATTCTGGCGTTGGGGGAGCTTCGCAAGGAAGTGGGCGTCCTGGCGCAGGGCAGCAAGTCGACCGCGATCGCGATGCTCGAGGCGGAAGCAGCTTCGCGCGATGCTCAGAAGGGCGCCGAAATCATTGCGTCCGCGGCGGAGGAGCAGGCCGCCGCGGCGGCGGAGGCGCTGCACAGCATTGAGCAGCAGACTGCAGCGCTGGAAGAGAGCCAGAGCGCCACGCATTCCCTCGCCGCGATGGCGGGCGATCTTGCCGCCACCTCGCAAGCGAACACGAAGGCGGACCATCTGGCGTCCGCCGCCGAGCAGCTTTCCACCGCAGTTCAGGAGATATCCGGAGCGGCAACGCAAATAATGACTGCCGTCGATCAAATCAGTCGGGGCGGCCACCAGCAGGCGGCGGCGACCCAGGAAGCGAGCGCTGCTCTCAGTCAGATCGAGAAAGTGGCACGTTCCGCTCATCAGAGCGCAACCAGCGCTCTCGATCGAACCAAGCAGATGCAAGAGTTGCTGGCCGAGATCGTCCGGAAGACCGGCGAGCTTTCGGCAGGTGTTATTCGGTCCCTGGAGACGACACGCCGGAGCGTCGGCCTGATCGACGGACTGGAAGGCGTTGGCCGCAGCGTGGAGAAGATTGTCGATGGTATCGGGATGGTATCCATTCAAACCAATATGCTAGCGGTCAGCGGGTCCGTCGAAGCGGCCCGCGCAGGCGAGTTCGGCAAGGGATTTGCTGTCGTTTCGAAGGACATCCGCAATTTGGCTCGCGACTCCGGCGACAGCGCCGGGCGCATCAAGGATACAGTCCGGGCTATTCAAGATCGGATCATCGCGGTTCGCCGCGAACTCGAGCAAACCGTCGCGGCGACCGAGGTGGAAAATCAAAGGAATGTCGGCGTTCTGGCGAGCCTCAGAATCGTGGAAACCGAGATGGACCAGATTGCGGTTGCGAACCAGCAGATCCTTAATGGCGCCGCGGCGATATTGTCCTCGCTGAAGGAAGCGGTGGTAGGTGCCCAGCAGGTCGCGGTGGCAGCCGAACAGGCAACGAGCGCCGCAACTCAGGCCGCCGCTGCAGCCAAGCAGCAGGCGCGTGGCGCCGATGATCTCGCGGCGGCCATCGAGGAGATCGCCTCGCTTGCCGAAGAAATCCAGCGCCGTAATGGCTAACCGCAGCAAACTCGCCGCCTCCCGGGCTGACCCCGCGCCAGAGGATGCGGGCGCCATTTCGCCGATCGGAAGCCCGGCCGAAAACCAGCATCTTCTGGTGTTCCGGATCACCGATCATCGGTTCGGCTTCCGGCTTGATGATGTCGGTGAGATCATTCGGGTGCCGCGTCTTTCCCACATGCCGCTCGGCCCGCAAAGCCTTGAAGGTCTCGCCAATCTGCGGGGCGAAGTACTGCCGGTGGTAAGCCTAAGGCGGTTGTTGTCATTGCCGGACGTGCGGCGTGACGAGAATGCGCGGGTGATCGTGCTCGACGGCGCTGCTCGGGTCGGCTTCATTGTCGATCGGATCGACAATCTCACCAAAATTCCTGCACATCGCATGAAAGGCGGAGAGGCCGGGGTGAGGCGTCGTCGATCCGAAAGTTCTGGACGGCATTGTCCGCGGAGCAGAAGGCGAACATACCGTCATGATTTTGAATCCGCAGCGATTATTACGCGACGAGTTTGCCAAGCTCGGAGCCGTGGGCCGGCGCGGCGCCACGCGGGTGTCCGTCGCTTCCGCTGCGCCAAGCTTGGCCGAAGCGGCCACCGAAGATCTCTCGTCGTTCGTCAGCTTCGCTCTGGGTGACCAGGATTACGCTTTGCCGCTCGATCGCGTGCGCGAGATTATTCCGCTGCCGGACCACGTCTCGGAAGTCCCGCGCAGCGAAACCGCGGTCATGGGTGTCGTCACCCTACGCGAGCGCCTGCTTCCGCTGGTATCGCTGCGTGCGCTGTTGGGCTTGCCGAGCGAACGGCAAAGCAACGGAAGCAGCAAGGTCGTAGTCGTTTCGTTGGGGCACGGGGCGGTCGGCCTGACGGTGGACGGCACGCGGGAAATTCTGCGCGTCGATCCACGGCTGATCGATCCGGCGCCCACTCTACTCACGCGCGGCGCCGGCGAGGCGGAGATCACGTCGATTTGCCGCCTTGATAACGGCAAGCGGCTGGTCGCGGTGCTTTCGCCCGACCGGCTGTTTCGCTCCGAGCTCATGCGTCGTCTAATTTCCGAGCAAGAGATGGAAAATGTTACCACGATGCAGCGAATGGACGGCATGGCGACAGCGGATGAGCAATTCATCATCTTTCGAACTCGGCGGCCAGGAGTACGGAATGCCGATCGCGGCCGTCGAGGAGATCGCGCGCCCGCCGGCGCGTATAGCACGGCTCCCGAAGGCCCCGGGATTCATCGACGGCGTGATGAATTTACGTGGTAACATAACGCCGATCGTCGACCTTCGGCGGCGCTTTGACGTCGCGGTCAAGGAACCCAGGGAACCCGGCATCGCTGAGCGCATTCTGGTTCTAGCGATCGGGGGCGAAATGACGGGCTTTTTAGTTGACAGCGTATCGGAAGTCTTGAACATCCCGACGGACTCGATCCGGCAAGCGCCGGAGCTGTCCGCCGAACAGATGCGCCTGATCGGCAGGATCGCCAATTTCGATGCCCAAAGCCGGATGATCCTGCTGGTCGATCCGGCCCAACTCCTGGATCAGGTCGAGGCCGACATGTTGAAAACGCTGGATCGGTCGCCATCCCGGCCGGCGCCGCAGGCGTCGTGATCAGGCTTCTCATAGCCGATGATTCCGCGCTGATGCGCAAGCTGCTGGAGGGAATATTTCTGGCAGAAGGCGACTTCGATACCCGGCTCGCGCGCAATGGAAACGAAGCGCTGGATCTGGTGCGCTCTTTCGATCCCCAAGTCGTGACTCTCGATGTCGCCATGCCCAATATGGATGGCTTGGCATGTCTCGGCCGCATCATGATCGAGGCGCCGCGCCCGGTGGTCATGATATCCGCCCTCACAACCGAAGGCGCAGAGGCAACCCTCGAAGCCATGGCACTCGGCGCGGTTGATTTTGTTGCGAAGCCGACCGGCACCGTCACCCTCGAGATCGATCGGCTACGGTCCATCTTGGTGGCAAAGGTTCGGGGCGCCGCCAGTGCGCGCATTCGCACGGCGCACCGACTGCGAGAGCGCATCCGCCATCAATTCGAGGCTGCGAAGCTGCGCCCGGCACGCCCGCAGCACCGGTTCCCCGCGAACCGCATCAGCACCAAAGCCCCTGGCTTGGTGCTGATCGGGACCTCGACGGGCGGGCCGGCTGCCCTCGACACAGTGCTTCCCGAATTGCCGCTCGGCTTTCCATGGCCGATTCTGGTCGCCCAGCATATGCCAGCCAGCTTCACCGGGCCTTTTGCTCGACGGCTCAACCGCGAATGCAAACTGAAGGTCGTGGAAGTGGACCGCCCGATGCGCCTGGAGGCCGGTACGGTGTATATCGGTCGCGGTGATGCAGATCTGGTCGTAGCGTCGCGCTCGTCGGGCATAAACGCCATGTGTGTGCCGGCTCACCGCGACTACCCCTGGCATCCGAGTGTCGAGCGGATGGTTGCCAGCGCACTCGCGCAATTCGACGCGACCCAATTGATTGGAGTGCTGATGACCGGCATGGGCAACGATGGCGCAGACGCGATGACGCGATTGCGGACCCAAGGCGGCCGTACCATCGCGGAGGCCGAATCCACGGCGGTCGTGTGGGGCATGCCGGGCGAATTGGTGAAAAAGGGCGGCGCCGAAATCGTGCGTCCGCTGGATGACATCGCGGCGGCGATCATCGACGTGGTGACCGGCGATGCCCTTCGTTAAGCGCGATGCCGCGAACCTCACAGCCGTGTCGGCCCCCCCGGCCGATGAGCTTGCGGCGCACATTGCGGCGTTGGGCAGTCGCGACGCCGAGACGCGATGGCAGAGTGCGCGCGCTTTGGCCGGCCGTTCGGAGGCGGTTGTGGCGCTAGCCGCCGCGCTCGGCATCGAACCGATTGCGCGCGTGAGAGAAACGATCATCACCGCCCTGATGCGCATCGGCAACGCCGCCAGTGTGGAAGCCCTGCTGCCCTATCTGCGCGCGCAGGATGCCGGCCAACGTGCTGCTGCGATCGACGCCCTCCAGGGATTGCCGCACGAGATCGCGCCATTCTTGACGGCGCTGCTTCGGGATAGCGACTCGGATGTGCGGATTCTGGCCACCGAATTGGTGCGCAAGTTTCCGGCCGAGGAAGCCACCCGGCTGCTTTGCGACCTGCTCGCCGTTGAGCCGCATCCCAATGTTTGCGCGGCGGCGATTGACGTGCTCGCGGAGGTCGGAACCCAAGATGCCATTCCGGTGCTCCAGCAATGTGGCAGCCGCTTTGCCGACACGCCATTTTTACCGTTCGCCGCAGCGAAAGCGATCACGTTGATTTCTGGCCAGAGCTGAATCCGAATGGCAGTTCCGTTAGCTCAACAGCAGCGAACCGTCCAGGTGACCCGGGAGGACGCCGACCGCTTCTGCGAGTTCCTCTATCGCCGCACCGGAATGTTGTTCACCGAAGCCAAACGCTATTATATCGATCGCCGTCTCGCCGAACGGATCACGGCCACCGGATCAACGTCGTTCCAGTCGTATTTTGCAATCCTGCGCTCCGACACCCACGACGAGATCGAGCATCTGGTCAACGCCTTCACGGTGAACGAGACCTACTTCTATCGCGAGGACCATCAGTTCCGCTGCATGACGTCGAACCTCCTCGACGAGGTCATTCGGCGAAAATCGGTCGGGGCGCCGATCCGCATCTGGTCTATCCCATGCTCGACCGGCGAAGAGCCTTATTCAATTGCCATATGGCTGATGGAAAACTGGAAGCAAGTCGATCAATACAATATCGAAATCGTCGGATCGGACATTGACACCCGCGCGCTCGACGCCGCGACGAACGGAGTCTATGGTGACCGCGCTTTAATGCGTCTGTCACCGAATTTGATCGCCCGATATTTCCAACCGGCACCGCCCCACGGACATCGCATCGACCCCGGCCTGCGGAACTCGATCAATTTCACCCGTGCCAACTTGATCGACGTGAAGGACATGGCGCATTATCGTGATTTTGATATCGTGTTTTGCCGCAATGTGTTGATCTATTTCGACGATTCGTCTCGCCGCATCGCCGCGGAGAACCTTTATGATTGCCTGCGCCCGGGCGGCTATATCTGTCTCGGGCATTCCGAGACGATGAGCCGGATTTCCCCCTTGTTCCAGGTTTGCCGGTTTTCCGACGCCATCGTCTATCAGCGGCCTGAGGTGGATCATGGCCAACTCTGAGCAGTCCAGCTTTTCGCCGGAGGCCCGGCGTATCCTAATCGTCGACAATTCCTCCCTTGTGCGACTCTACTATCGCGAGACGCTGGAAAAGGCGGGCTTCGCAACCGACCAAGCGATCAACGGCATCGAGGCCATGGAGAAGGTACTGGCGCTGCCTTTCGATCTCGTCATCGTAGATGTCAACATGCCAAGGATGGACGGCTTTTCGTTTCTGCGCACACTGCGGCGCGCCGCCCCCGAGGTCGCAACGCTGCCGGTCTTGGTGATCACCACGGAGGCGGGCGGACAGGATATCGGTGAGGCCCGCGCGGCGGGCGCTAATTTTTATCTGGTCAAGCCCGTATCGGAGGCCGACCTGCTGCACCATGCGGCGGTATTGACCGGAGCTCCGGCATGAGCTCCCTCCATGAGCAATTCGTCATCGAGGCCCGCGAACTGATCCAGCAGGCGACCGACGACCTCATCGCGATGGAGCGGGACGGCGTCACTTCCGCGCGGATTGATCGCGTGTTTCGTGCCTTCCACACCCTCAAGGGATCCGCCGGCGTTATGGCACTGCCGGCGATGACCCTGGCGTTGCATGCCGCGGAGGACCTCATTGCCGCGATCGCTGCGGGAAAGCTGGCAGACACCGCCGCCATCGACGCGGCGCTCGCCTGTCTCGATAAGATTTCGGTGTGGGTGGACGACTTGGACGTCTCAGGGTCACTGCCGTGGAATGCCGGAGACGACGCGCGGCGGATCGCGGAGCGGCTTCGGTCCCTCCTGTCGCCGCCGCCTTCGAAGGAGGGGGCGCCGGGCGCAGCGAGTACCAGTGAGGCCCGTGGCGCGCTTCCCGAATGGACGCAGGCCTTGATCTGCGCTGAAGGCGCCGCAATTGCGCACGGCGAGCTTCCGCACCGGCTTTGGGCGCTGTGTTACGAACCGCACACGGGTTGCTTCTACGATGGCGACGATCCGATCCGGTTGATGCGGCAGATCCCTCACTTGCTCGCCGTACGCATCGAAGCACGCGAGCCGTGGCCACGGTTGGCGGAGCTTGACCCATTTGCCTGCAACCTTCGTTTGCTTGCAATTTCCGGTGCGGATGGTGCGGAGATTTCAAACATTTTCCGCTTGGCGCCCGATCAAGTGCACGTAATCGAAATTCCGTCGGATGCGTGGCGACACCGACCGGCGACGGTTGAAGACGCCGACAGCGACGTGAACGCATTAGTCCGCGCTGTCATCGCCGAGCAAAGCCAAGTGCTGCAAATTCCTAGCTTGAGGGAAGATTTCGCCGGTCGCGTCGGCGCCGCAGCCAAAGTTGCCGCCAACGCATTGCGCCATAGCCGACGCAGGGATTTGGCGTCGGGAGTCGAACGCGCGCACGCAGCGGCGATCGCGGCGGGCAGCGCCGAACCGCTGGTGTCGGCACTTACCGATATCCTCGATTCGCCTGATGTCGCCACCGCCGCGATCAACGCACCCGCGGCGGTGCTCGCGCCCGCACCGGCGGACGAAAGCGACAGCCGTGCCAGCCGCTCACTGCGAGTCGATGAGCGGACGATCGATGCTTTGATGAATCTGGCGGGCGAACTGATTGTCCGTAAAAATGGATTTGCCCGCCTTGAGAAGTGGGCGGAGGACTTGGGCACCGACGCGGATTTCGCCAGCGCGCTGCGTCGCGAACGCGATGCCGTGGAACGCCTCGCGGTGGAAATGCATGCTGCAATTCTGCGATTGCGCATGGTGCCGGTCGCCCAGGTGTTTCGCTCGTTCCGGCGTCTGGTACGCGACATGGCGCTGCGGTTGGATAAGAAAGTCGAGTTGATCACGCGAGGAGAAGCAACCGAATCGGACAAGACGATTGTCGATCGTCTGTTCGAGCCGCTCCTTCATTTGGTGCGAAACGCGCTGGATCACGGCATCGAAAGTCCTGAGCAGCGTCGAGCCGCGGGCAAGCCTGAGATCGCCGTCCTTACGCTGCAGGCCACCCGGACAGGGGGCCGCTTCGTGCTGGAGGTCGTCAACGACGGCCGCGGCATCGATCCGGCTACCGTCCGGCGGCGGGCACGCGAGCGCAACGTATTAACGCATGACGAACTGGAGGCGCTGTCGGACGAGCAAGTCCTCGACGTGATCTTCGCCCCGGGTTTTTCGACGGCGGTCGAGGTCTCCGACATTTCCGGCCGAGGCGTCGGTATGGACGTGGTGCGGACAATGGCCGAACAAATGGGCGGTCACGTGTCGGTCTCCAGCAGGGTGGGCGCCGGGACCACAGTGCGTCTCGATCTTCCGCTCAACATAGCGTTGTCGCGCATCGTGGTGGTCGAGGCCGGTCAGCAGATGTTCGGGATTGCACTGGACACCGTTTTGGAGACGGTACGCCTGCGGCCCGACCGGATCAGCCAGATCAAGAGCAATCCTGGATTTGTGTTTCGCGATCGCGTCGTACCGATTTGCTCGCTCGCCGACTTGATGAGCCTGCCGGTTTCGCCGACTACCGGCCGGGAAACCCGCCTGATGGTCGTCATCGAAATCAACGGTAAGGTCGTCGCGCTTGAGGTCGACGCAATCCGAGAGCGTCTGGAGGTCGTGCTCAAGCCGATGCAAGGGCTGTTATCCAATGCACGCGGATATGCCGGCACGACCCTCCTCAGCGATGGGGAGGTGTTGCTGGTCCTCGATTTGCGGGAGATATTGCCGTGACTGTGCGCCGCCACGAAAACGGAACAATCATGCTTGAGGGGATCTGCCCGGTGGAGGACGCCGAACCGTTGCTGCAGATGTTGCAGGGCAGCACGCGTCCCACGATAGACTGGACCACCTGCAGTCAGCTGCATGCGGCGGTCCTCCAGGTCGTCATGGCGGCCCGGCCGGCCGCGATCGGCCCCTGCGCGGATCCTTGGGTCGCTCGGTGGGTACGTTTTGAGCCATCATAATCGCGATGTCCGCAGCCGGAGGGCGTCGCAACGTGTTGCCGTGCTCTCATGTGAGGCGATACAGTTGCCGCGATTTTACATATGGTTGCATTTCTGTCGGCCGATGTCACGGGGCGCAATGGGTATCCAAAGATGGCATCACCACCGGAAGGAGACACATGCAGCATGCATAGGGTTTTGATTGTCGACGATAGCAAGCTCGCCCGCATGGTGATGGCGAGCGCGTTCCGGCGCCTCCGTCCGGACTGGGAACTGGTCGAGGCCACAAACGCCACCGAGGCGCTGGAGGCGATTGCAACGCGGGGGGTCGACATCACCCTTGTCGATTTCAACATGCCCGGCACAGACGGGCTCGAACTGGTGGCGCTCGTTCGCAAGACCGATCCCAAAATGCCGGTTGCGGTGGTGTCGGCCAATGTCCAGATCGAGATTATTTCTCGCGCTCGGGAACTTTCTGCGGCTTTTATTGCTAAGCCTTTGACGGATGAAGCGCTTGTGGGATTTTTATCCGGCGCGGCGTTGCGTCTCAAGAGCGAGGGCAGATGACCTTTCACGACAACGCCCTTTCCGCGATTGAACGGGATGCGATTGCGGAAATCGCCAATATGGGAGTGAGCCGCGCCGCGAACAGCCTGCGCGGGATGATTGGACAGGAGGTTCTGTTGTCGGTCCCCGCCGTCCATATCGTGACGAGGGAAGCGGCGGCGCGGTTCGTCGCAGGCGGCAGTGGGACGAATCTTGTCGCGGTCCAGCAGTCGTTCGAGGGACCATTTTCCGGCAGAGCGCTCCTGATATTTCCTGCCGCGCAGAGCCTGGAACTGGTGCGTTCGATCGTCGGTGACCAGCACTCCCTGGAAGATATTATCGATCTCGAGCACGAGGCACTTGCCGAGACGGGTAATATAATCCTTAACGCTTGTCTGGCGACAATCGCGAATGTGCTACGGCAGACCATGCGAATGTCCTTGCCGACCGTCGTCCGCGGCGACGGTAAAAAATTGTTTGACGTCCAAACCTCTTCGCAAGAGGAGAATTTGGTGCTTTTCCTGTACATCGATTTTACCGTCAAAAACCGGGAAATTCGTGGTTTCATCGCTCTGCTAATGGACTTGCCGTCGATTGCCACACTGAAGGAAATCGTCCGCGACTTTGTCGCCGGAATCGAGCAACAAGATGCTGGCCATGTTGGATAGCATTCGCATATGTGAATATGGTGCTGCCTTTGATGCGCTGGACATCGGTGTCATAATTCTCGATGAACGCCGGTGTATCGTCGCCTGGAACGACTGGATGGCGCAGGCTTCCGGCTGCGCGCGGGACGCTGCGCTCGGCGAGACTCTTGTCGGCCTGTTTCCGATGATTTCCAGGTCGCGGCTTCCGGCTACTATTGAGGATGCTTTTCAGTTCGGTAGTTCGAGCATTCTTACCCATTCGCTCAACGCAATGCTGCCGCTGCGGGGCGAGGGCGGCTCCGAGCTGCTGCACAACATCATTGTCCGGCCGATTTCATCCAACCTGGCACATTTCTGCCTGCTACAGGTCAATGACGTAACCGTCGCGGTAACGCGTGAGCGCGTTTTGCGGGAACGGCAAAACGCTCGTTATCGCGCCATCGTCAACTTCGCACCGGACGCTATTATTACCACGGACAGCGATCGCAGGGTCCAGTGGGTCAACGGCGCTGCCCAACGGGTGTTCGGCTTTTCGCCCGCGGAATTGCTGGGCCAAGAGATAGACATTCTACTGGAGTATGATGATGGTCTACTGGCGGCTGTTTCGGACGAGAAACGCGGCGCCAAGGAAGGTGAACCCGCGTTTCAGGTCACCGGCCGCCGCAAAGGCGGCGCTGTCGCCGATTTTGAGGTGTCGTTGGCGCGCTGGGAGGCCGACGAGCGCAGTTTCGTTACGACGATCTGGCGGGACGTAACGGAACGCAAGGCCACCGACCTTGCGCTCCGTGAAAGCGAAGAGCGCCACCGCGCTCTGTCGGAAGCTTTGCCGCAACTGGTGTGGACCAACAGCCCAACCGGAAGCTGCGATTATGTCAATCCGCAATGGGAAAATTATACCGGTAAACCGGCGCAACAGCATTCAGGAGCAAGATGGCTCGACGTGATCCACGATATCGACCGTCCCGGGCTTGCGGCGGCGTGGCAGGGTTCTGTTGCAGCTGGAGCAATTTTTGATACCGATGCACGCCTGCGCGCCGCCGACGGCACCTATCGGTGGTTCAAGATGCGGTCAATACCGGTGCGGCCCGCGAACGGCACCGTCACGAAATGGTTCGGCACCGCGACCGAAATCACCGAACTCATTGAAGCGCGCGAACTCGTTGCGGCGCAGCAACGAAGAATTGGAAGCGCGGGTCGTTGCCCGGACCCGCGAACGGGAGGTAGCACTTGGGCAACTGTACGAAATCGCAAAAAATGGAGAGCATCGGTCAATTGACCGGCGGCGTCGCGCACGACTTCAACAACCTGCTCGCCGTCATCCTCGGCAGCTTGAGTATGCTCAAAAAACGCTTGCCCGAAGATCCACGGACGTCGCGGCTACTGGATGGTGCTATTCAGGGGGCGGAACGCGGAGCGACGCTAACCAAGCGGCTGTTGGCGTTCGCGCGCCGCCAGGAGTTGAAGCTCGAAGCCGTCAGGGTGCAGAAACTCATTCCCGATATCTTGGATTTCCTGCGCCAGTCCGTTGGGCCGAACATCTCCATCGTCCTCGATATCCTGCCGGATATAGCTCCGGTAAAGATCGACGCCAACCAGTTCGAACTCGCACTCATCAACCTCGCCGTGAATGGCCGCGATGCCATGCCGAACGGCGGCACCCTGACGATTGCCTGCCGCAACAGGCCGGCGAGCGAATTCCAGGAAATGCCGGCTTCCCTCCCGCGCGGCGACTATGTGTGCATCAGCATCGCCGATACCGGCGAAGGCATGAGCGAGGAAATCTTGGCAAAAGCCATGGAGCCGTTCTTCACCACCAAGGGCGTCGGAAAGGGCACCGGTCTCGGCCTCTCGATGGTGCAAGGCCTGACGGTCCAGTCTGGCGGCGCCATGCGGATTTCCAGCGCGCCCGGCGAGGGCACGGTAGTGATGCTATGGCTGCCGCAGGCACGAACCGAGGATGTCGCCTTGCCATCGGCGCCGCTCTCGAAACCAGACATGCAGGATGACGGTCGCAAGCTGAGAATTCTCCTGGTCAACGACGACGCGCTGGTGAGCATGAATTCGGCCCACATGCTGATGGACCTCGGACACACCGTCGTTGAGGCGTCGTCGGCCGTGCGCGCGCTTGCTCTGTTGGAATCCGGCGCGCTATTCGATGTCATGATCACCGACTACGCTATGCCCAGTATGAACGGCCTCGATCTCGCGATCCGGGTCCGCCAGGTGCATCCAAAACTTCCGATCGTGCTAGCCACCGGCTACGCCGAACTGCCGGCGCATGCAGGGGCGAGCTTCCGTCGTTTGGCAAAGCCGTTTACGGAACAGCAATTGGCGGCCGCCTTGGAGGGCGCACTGAACGTGGGGAACTGAACTCAGCGGATCATGGGTTTTGTGAGATACTGCAAGAAAGCATTCCGTACGACCACAGAGTTTGAGCGCTCATCGCCGACTGGTGGCAAAGTCATGCGCTCGCGCATCGAGCCGATGAATAAGGTCGCCAAAACCCTGCGCCGCCACCGCGACCTCGTCCTCAATTATTGCTGCATCAATGGGTTGCGCCATTGAGACATTTGTAACGCAGGACCCGCACGTTGCCCCTTGCGCCAATAGCCAGGGTGGAGCGACCGCCACGCCCGGACCCGGGCGGCATTCACCTCGCCGCGGAAGTAAGTTTTGGTTCTTGCAAGGTGATCGACTGCATCCGCCAGCATCCCGACGACTAGACCGGATTCCGGTCAGATCAGAACACCTATCCTGGAGTCATGGCCGGGCTTGTCCCGGCCATCCACGTCTTCCTCGTAGAACCGTCGCAAGCAAGACGTGGATGCCCGCGACAAGCGCGGGCATGACGCCGAGAGCGTGATTCGACCTGATCGAAATGTGGTCTAAGTTCGCCAGGCTCGCCGAGAGGCTCGATCCCCATGGCGACCCGAGCGTTCCGCCATCGCTCGCGCTTCGCGAAGGCGTCGGCCATGCCACCATCGCCGACTGGGTCAGAGTGCTCGGCCCTCGCACTCACATAACGTGATCGGCCTTATGGGCCGGATAGCGGCGTCGACAAGCTTGAGGAATTCGATGAATTCGATGAATTCGCGAGTGCGATGCGATTTCTGACGGCGCATGAATTTTTCCGCTGACGAAGTCGATGCCGGCCAGCAAGCTGACCGTGCCGTGGCGCTTGTATTTCCGGAACTGCCCACGCGCCGCGATGAATTATCCCTGAGGCGGCCTGCGATTTTTTTGGGGGGCACAAAAAACGCCCACCAAACGGTGAGCGTTTGACGTAATGCATTTGTACGACTTAGACTAACTACCGCAGTTCTCTTTGGTAACGGTCTTCGTCTCTCCGGGCTCGCTCTTCGTGACGCTCTTGCTCTCGCAGCCACTACGCGCCCCCCGCCCTTCGACCTCAATTTTCCGCCGCTCCTCACGCACCGGCTTGTCGCGCCGCTCTATCTCAACCCGCGGCGGCCCAACCCTGACGCCAGGAACCTCGACGTTCACTTGGGCACTTGCCGCCCACGTTCCGCTTACCAGAATAGCAACTGCCAAAGCCGATCGTTTCATTGGGTGTCTCCGTGTGTTATCTCGTTTCCAACGCGACATGCGACGCTGCGTTCCGGCATGGCGCTCACCTTTTTGATATTCGACGTTATCGCGTTAGCGAGATGGATTGTCCCGCGGCACGGGGAGAGCTTGCCGCGTCGAAATACGAGAGCCGTTGGAAGCGTAACCATGTTTTCAAATCAAACGATTACCCGATTGGGAGGGAACAGCGACTCCTGCGCTGTGGGCATTCCGTTCGTTCGCAAAACGCAAGAGAGCGCCCATTACCGGTAGTTCCCCACTCACTGCTCCCGAACCGACGCCGTCGTACAAGGGCCGGCTAAAAGGTCCGGGCGAGCCTAAAGCTCTGGGGGATCTGCCGGTGAAGGAGTTGGAATGTAATCCGGTTCCGAGCCGGGCTTATGCGGATCTGCAAACCCGGGATCGTTCACCGGATAGGGGGTGCGCGGTCCGCGAGGACCAGGCCGCGACTTTTCGTCCGGTCGTTCTGGAATTGGGGGCGGGGTCGTGCTCATGGCGACTCAACTCGGGTTCGCGCTGATGGTTCCTCAAGACGTCTGCATTTTTCCTGCAGTCAATCGGCGTAGCGTCCCGATTGTTTTGCTTCCACTTGACCTTTCGCCATTTCCTTATCGATATGGCAAATTCATGATTTGTCATGGTTTAAATGTCGTGAGCAGGCCTGTGATCAACGCTTGGCGCTGCTTCAATACTGACGATCGGAATTAAATGCGCACCGCAATCCATCGAGCCATCAACACGTCGATCGGCGCCGACACCGATGTCATACCGCACCCTGGGTCCGGTGTAGTCAGTGGCTTTCTAGGTGGAAACTAACTTGCCGCCCTAAATGGCGACATCTTCCGCCGGCCATTTATGCCGGCGGAAATAGTCGCATCTCTTCGTACACAAGCTGATCAAGCCCTTTGCAGACCGAAACACTGCGAGACTCGATTACGTGTTGCCTCCTGCCTTCGGTTCCTTCAGGAGAGTCGGTATATGGAGTGCGGAGGAGAGCGGTGCCGGATCATCCGCTGGCGCCTGCGATTCTGAACTTTCCGACGGATCGGATTCATGAAGGAGCGTTGGTATGTGGAGCGCGGAGGAGAGCGGCGCCGGATTATCCGGAGTCACTTCCGATTTCGAAGCGTCTGATGGATCGGATTCATCCAGGAGCGTTGGTATGTGCAACGCGGAAGAGAGGGGTGCCGGATTATCCGGAGGCACGCTCAAATCGGAATCAGCCGAGGTTCCTTGACCGCCCGATGTGGAGCCTTGATCGGAACGTGAATATGAAGAGGATGGCTCTTCGTTGCGGTTGTCATGCTCACGATGGCCTGCCTCGCGTGCGGTAGCCTCGGTATGAAGGTCGGCGCGGTCGGGGATTGTGCTGCGGTCCATATTGGGTGGCTCCTTTTGTATTAGCAGCTGATCTGCATCTCAATGCTTGCAATCCAGATCAGTTCCACCGGGTCCGCCATTGGGCGCTGCGCAAGCGGGCGACGATTGCCCGCCGGGCGATCCGCGGCGCGCCATCCAGGGTGATGCGTTGATCATAGCAATGGAGTGCGCGGCAGTAGAATGCTGTCAATTTCCGGATGCCCAAAACGCCGAACGTGTAGGGCAGCGACCGCGCCATCGCGGCAGCGATGTCGCGGCTGGCGCTCCCCGCCAGGGGACGAACATCTTCAAGCTTGAGCGGAAACCCGAGGGGCCATTTCTCCCGCAGCACCAAAAGCTGCTTGGAGGAGTCTTTGATGCCGCGATCGCTCGATCCGATAAGAAGACGTCATGCCAGCTCGCTCGCTGCGCTTCGTCGTGATCTGGATAAAATATCAGCCGCGCGGCGCAGAGGCGTCGCAAAGATTGGACGTGGTGAATATTCCGTCCTCCGCCATGCTCAAAACGTTTGTTGGCGCACGCCACCTTTTCCAGCTCGGCTGATCGAAATGGCCCCTGGCGGCATCAATGTTGGGCCTAGGCGATTGAAGCGTCGCTCCCCGCGGCCGCGAAGGAAAGTTATTGAAAAAACTCGCGGCGGGTTTGGCGCCGCGAGTCTAAGATCGATATCTCGTATCGCTTTCCGTTTTAGACCGGCTTTCAATTGCGGACCGTGGAATTGTCGGATCCGTTGTTGTCCTTGCGGCCGTTACCACCCGGGTTGGTAGGTCGGACAACGAAGGGGACGTGGGTCGAGAGAGTGTGCACCTTGTTGATGGCGTTGGCGGACGGTATCGGAGGTCTGGCCGACGCGGTGCCGGCGACAAGCGAGGCGGTGAAGGTTGCCGCCGCGAGGGCGAGGGCGAACAGTCTGGTCTTGGTCGTCATGGTCGTCTCCTGTTTGTCAACGAAGGGCAGAGGCCTTCGATGGTCAGGAGCATAGGAAGCCCCGGTCCGGAGCGCTGTGTCGGCCGGCACAAAAATGCGGATTTCGGGGCGAGCAAGCCTTATGCGTCCGGTGACAAAGGGGCCGGGCCGCTGCATCGCCAAACCGGGGCTCCTTCTCGCCGGTCGAGCAAGAACGCATCATGGTGCGAGTTCGTCGTACCGTTACGACGATTTGGGTAGAGGTACCGGCAACCGCGGCAGCAGCTTACATGGTGTTGCTGGGTCAGCGAGCGCGGCGCCGGCCACGAAGGCGGCGTCGGTGATGGCCGAGGCCGGTTTGGCGGGCGGGCTGTCGTGGCGCTTCGATCAGCCTCAATGAAATTGAGCTGCGAGCTTGATCGTCCACGGCATACTGCCGAAGTTGCTCACAAACTGAAGATACATGGCGTTAATCATTAGCTCCACGCACTGCCGTGCGAGGAGCCATACTGCGAGAGCCGTTTCGTTCAAAGCCGGATTATAGGACATTGTCGGTATTCTAGTGAAATTATCCCGATCGACGAGCGCCCAGGTAGGATATTAGTCGGCCCGTGCCCACCCAGCACGTGACGACCCGGCGGGTTGATGATGTGCGTCGGAGGGGACCCGAACGGCGGCCGTCTCACGACCTGTACATGTCACAGCATGTATTCGGCCAATTTGTGATTGCCAACACACGCCCCGCGGACCGTTCCGGCTACCAATCATCAGGTGAACGGCAATCACGCCCATTCACCGGAAACAGGAGACTACCATGTTTGGACGTAAGTCAATGATCGCACTGGCGGCATTCGCCACCGTCGCGACAGCGGCTCTTTCTCCCACCGGCGCGTCCGCTTGGGGCGGTTCGCACGGGGGCGGCGGCTTCGGTGGTGGCTACCACTTCGGTGGTGGCTTCAGTGGCTACAATGGCGGTTGGAACCACTCAGGCTATTGGAACTACAGGTCCTATTGCTGCTATGGGAGCTATGGGTACTATCACTCGTCCTACCCGACGCCGTCCTACTCGACGTACTCGGCACCCTCCTATTCGGCGCCGACCGCCCCGTTCGTCGTGAATCAGAAGGTCGTTGTCGAAGGCAACAATAACGGCGGCCTGCCTCCGGCTGGTCCGGAAGGGCCGCCTCCGCCGCGGTGAAAGTCCTGCACCCGGCCCACCGGAATGCGCGGTGCTAACCTTCGGAAGCCGCTTCGCCCCTGCAGGGCTTGGCGGCTTCATCGTTTTCCGCAAGCGGTGTGGTGCTAAATCCCCCGCAATCCGAACGAGGCTTTCCCTGGAGGCTATCGGACGACCGCCCCGGTGCCCGCTGCAACGTCGCGATGGGCCGTCATCCGAAATCCTTCACAAAACCAGTCGCGTGTCGGATGCTCCCCAAAGCACCGACAAGGAACTCAAAAACCCAAAAGGTCACAAGCTCCCAGTAAGAGGCGCGCTGCCCATGATGGGGCGACCTGGTTCACGGATGCAAAGAGGCGAGCGCAGCCAGCATGCGTTGGGGCGTGAACGGCACTTCGCGCAACCGCGCGCCGGTCGCGTCAAACACTGCGTTGGCGATCGCCGCGGCGCTCGGGACGGAAGCCGACTCACCCGCTCCGAGCGGCGGCTGATCGGACCGGTCCAGCGTGACGGTATCAATCTCCGGCAACTCCGGAAAGCTGATGATGGGGTAGGACGCCCAGTCGAGCGAAGTCACCGACGAGTGGTTGAAAGTGACGGCCTCCTTGAGGACACGGCTGACCGACTGGATGACGTTTCCGTGGATCTGATGACGTACTCCGTCTGGATTGATCATCAACCCGCAGTCGTGTGCTACGATTACCTTTGTCACCTTGATAACCCCGGTCTTGCGGTTGACCGCGACATGCGCGACCCATGCGGCCCAGGCGGCGCCAAATCCGGGAAATTTGCTGTGGAAATAGCGGGCGTAGGCGACGCCCCGCCCCGTCACCACGTCCCCGGTTCCAGCATCAGGATTCGGCGACGGGCGTGGATCCCATCCTGCCCGTTCGGTCGCGGCCTTCAAGACTTCGATCCCCCGCGGATCTCGCAGGTTCTTCAGACGCACTGCAACCGGATCGAGTTTGGCCGCGGCGGCCAATTCGTCGAGCATCGATTCGTGCGCGAACACGTTGGGCAAGGCCGACACACCGCGCAGCCAGGCTGCCCGAACGATCGGCGCGCAATCGTTCGCCGTGATTCTGGCCGGGCCGGTGACATAGGCTGGGATCGCCGTTCGATCCCCCATCTGGAGGATTTGCGGCTGCGGATCGACCATGCCGGTCAGCAGCAACGCCAGTGTCGGCGCAGCGTTCGAGGGATAGCGCGTGTCGAAAGAGTATCCCGAGAAAGCACCGTCCGCGGCAACCCCGGCTTGCACGTCGATCAGCTGGGCAGCGCCTTTCGGTTCCCAACCATGCTCCTGGTCGCGCATCAATTGGACGCGGACCGGACGACCCACCACCTTGGATAACAGCGCCGCATCCGCGGCCACGTCGTCGGCGCAATTGCGCCCATAACAGCCGGCCGCCTCCATCCGAACGATGCGGGTCTCCGCTGCCGGACGATCCAGCAAATGTGCCAAATCGGCTCGCAGATCGTGGGGATTTTGCGTTCCCGACCAAACCGTGACGGCGTGGTCGCCCACATCGGCCAGAGCGCAGGATGGACCGATCGATCCGTGCAGCTGGTAAGGCCAAACATAGCTGGCGGATATCCGCGTGGTCGCTCTCGCCAGGGCGGCCTCCACATCGTCATCGGCCTTGAGCACCCGCGGCTCTACGGGATGGTTGCGCAAGGCAGTCGATAGGGCGCCGAGGTCCGGAAGACCTTCCCAAGTCTTCCACTTCACCCGGAGAGTTTGCGCGGCGCTGATGGCGTTCTCCTCGCGCTCTGCAACGATACCGATGAAATTTCCGACGACAACGACCCGCACGATCCCCGGAATATGTGCGATCGACGATTCCTCGATTGAAATCAGGGCGTTCTTCAGCGCGGCGGCCGGCTCGACACCAAAATAGGGTGGCCGCACGACCCGGCCGTGGAGCATTCCGGGCAGACGCATATCGTGAACATAAATCAATCCACCGCTGACTTTTGCCGGGATGTCGAGCCGGGGTGCCGACGTTCCCACCAATGCGTAATCTGCGGGGCGTTTAACCGGCGCATCGGCTGAGATCACAAGGTCAAACCGTTTCCCGCCGATCAATTCGCCGTATGAGATCTGCTTCGCACCTCCACCTTTTTCTTCCCGAAAGACACCCTCCCGCACCGTCAGTGACTCCGGTGTCACATCCAGACGACGAGCGGCCTCCTGGAGCAGAAACTGCCTCGCTTGCGCTGCGGCTTGCCGCAGCGGCATCGCGGTGACTTGCACCGTCGCACTTGCGATCGTCGGCCCCTGATCTGGTGTATGGTCGGTGTCCCCGAGGACCATCCGAACGCGGGACAAGGGAACATCGAGTTCTTCCGCAACGATCTGCGACAGTGCTGTCGCGATGCCGGTACCAAGATCGACGTGTCCGCAATAGCCCGTCACGGTTCCATCGGATGCAATGGCGATGAAGCTGTCAACCGCTTCGTCAGAGAGCGGCTGCTTGGCCGCTGCCGTCTGCGCCTCCCCGCTGTTCGGGAGCGCAACAGCGACCATAAGCAGGCCTGTAGCGCCGAGCAGGTCGCGCCGTGTCATTTGAGCGAAATCGGCATATCCCATGGAATTCACCGCGCAATGTGCTGGGCGGCATGTTCGACCGCGCGCAAGATTTCCAGATGGGTGCCGCACCGACACAGATTATTTGCCAACGCGTCGCGGATATGCTCGATGGTGGGGTGGGGGTTCTGATCGAGCAACACTTTTGCCGTCATAATCATTCCATTCACGCAGTATCCACATTGGGCCGCCTGTTCGTCAACAAATGCCTGCTGCAACGGGTGGAGCTTTTCGGCCGTACCGAGCCCTTCGAGCGTGAGGATCGCCTTATTGGCGACATCGCCAATCGCCGTGATGCAAGAACGCGTCGCTTGGCCATCAATGATCACGGTGCAGGCACCGCATTGCCCAAGGCCACAGCCAAACTTAGGACCGTTGAGCTGAAGATCGTTACGAAGGGCGTACAAAAGCGGCGTCAGAGGATCGATGGTTAGTGTGTGGGTTGCACCATTCACCATCAGGACAACCTGATTATCCATTGCGTCTCCAAACTGTTACGGTCGGTTCTTCCCGGCAACACGCCATGGCACCAGATTGCCTATGAACAGGAAGGGGGGTCAAGCCAAAATCTTGCTAAGCGCGCCGGGGGAGGCCAGGTGTCTTCAACATGACGGGTGACCAACTTCGGTCGTGTACCGTGGACGATCAGGCTGCAGATCGTATTTCAGCGGCGCAGGATCAAAGGGAGCGTCGATCGAAAATACGGGAGTGATAAGATCGGCGCCCGACCGTCGCGAGAGCGCGCAGCACGGTCTCTCGTACCCCTCACCGCAATTCCTTCATTGGAGGCTTTCGGACGACGGACCCGGTGCCCGCCGCTACGCTGTGACGGGCCGTCATCCGAAACCCTAAACATTATCGGACACGGAAGTTTTAAGAGATCGCGCCGCGGATGGACAACAAGTCGGCATCAATAAATGGGACCGCCGAGTAAGCGATCTTGCTTGCGGAAGGCGTAAGAAGTGTTTTGCGCAAACAGGGATCACCGGTTTCGGTGGAGTCATCATCCCATCGAGCGTCACGGCAACGACCTGCGTGTCGCGAAGTACCTGATTGGGAAGATGAACCTGCGATGGTCCCCGCTCTATTGATACTCGCAGCTCAGTGCCAGCGAGCACGATGGATCGCTACTCTCCGTGCGACCCGATAGCCTCCGTAGTAACCAGGACTGTAACCGGCATAATAGCCAGGACCGTAGCCGCCATAGTAGCCATAGCTATATGTCGGGTAGCCATAGCCATATGAATACGCTGGATAGCCATAGTAGGCTGGGTAGCCATATCCATAGCCATAATACGGGCGTGTCACGGCTGCGCCAATGAGTGCACCGAGCGCGAATCCGCCAAGGCCCCACCCCCAGCCACCACCCCAGCCCCATTGAGCGTGCGCCTGTGTGGGGGCTGTCACAGTGACGGTAGCTAAGCTGCCCGCCAACACCAATGCAGTCAACGATCGTTTCATGAAGGTCTCCCGGTTACTTATTCTACCATGGCACCTCTCTGAGGCCGCCATAAGAGGCGACTCCAAAGGTACTTCCGTTGCGGCCGGGGACTTCCGTTTCGTTCGCAGGAGTCGGCGGCCGAGCCGGAGCGCGATTCAGGATAACAGCCCCGGCCGATATTTCCTATCAACGTTGGTTGATCTGGCCGGTTCCTTAAAGCCGATCATATCGGCGGCTGTCCCCCACGCTTTCCAAGTCGCTGGCGGATCCGCTGCATGGGCTTTTGTCGGCATACGGTTCGAACCAAGGAAACGCCGGTAAGGCGGCGCCCCAATTACCGGACATGGACCACAATACCGGGGGCGTATGTGAGGACCGCCGGTCCTTGTCGTTGTGGCCCTCAATTCCTCGGGCGGCCCGGAGACGATGCGGGCACCGTCGGGCGTATCGCCACGGCGTTGACCGAACCCTGATGACCCTTGAGCTGGGCCAGCTCCCAGGATTTATAAATCCCAGTCGCCAATGCAATTAAGGCAAGCAACAGCGCTGCTGCCAGTCCCGCCAGCGTCCGACGCGCAACGCGGCGGGATCCTTCAGCCGTCGCATTCGCCGCTAGTTCGCGCACCCGAGCAGCCCCTGCGATTTCAAGCACCGCCTGCTCCCGCTCTCTTGCCGCTTCGGCCATTTCCTTGGCGGCCTGCCCGTGTGCTTGCGCCGCCTCCAATTCGGCGGCCAGGCGTTGGCGCTCCCGTTCGGCGAGTTCCGCACGCGCGTGCGCCGCCTCCAGTTCGCGCTCGGCGAGTTCCTTGGCGGCCTGCCCGTGTGCTTGCGCCGCCTCCAATTCGGCGGCCAGGCGTTGGCGCTCCCGCTCGGCGAGTTCCGCACGCGCGTGCGCCGCCTCCAGTTCAGCGGCCTGACGCTGCCCGTCGCGCTCGGCGAGTTCCTTGGCGGCCTGCTCGCGCGCTTGCGCCGCCTCCAATTCGGCGGCCAGGTGTTGGCGCTCCCGCTCGGCGAGTTCCGCACGCGCGTGCGCCGCCTCCAATTCGCGCTCGGCGAGTTGCTTGGCGGCCTGCTCGCGTGCTTGCGCCGCCTCCAATTCGGCGGCCAGGCGTTGGCGCTCGCGCTCGGCGAGTTCCGCACGCGCGTGCGCCGCCTCCAATTCGCGCTCGGCGAGTTCCTTGGCGGCCTGCTCGCGTGCTTGCGCCGCCTCCAATTCGGCGGCCAGGCGTTGGCGCTCCCGCTCGGCGAGTTCCGTGCGCGCGTGCGCCCCCTCCAGTTCAGCGGCCTCACGTTGCCGGTCGCGCTCGCCGATTTCCGTGCGCTCGCTGAGACTTGGCGCCGAACTCGGTTTGGCGCCCGGCGCCGTCGCGAGGAACTTTTCTTGCCCGGCGTCGAGAAATGGAAGGACAAAACCAAAGGCCCATGCCGGCCACCAGAAGAGCAGGGGCGAGTGGCTGATCTCTTGTCGAGCCGCAGGAGGCAACGCCCCACCAATGGCCACATCCGTTTGGTCGATCGCAATCTGTTGTGTCATGACTTCACCTGATTGGGCAAGATGACGCGCTCGGAAGGTCTGCCGGTCCTGAGGTTCGATTTGCCGCGGCGATCATCGCAAATTCGCGCTCCGATCGGCCAGAGGCGTCGGCTCGGCATGCTACCCATCAACGTCTAGCCGCAGTTTCTGTTGCAGTGCCACAAGCAACTAACTGAACACCACTAATGTGGCAGCGGGCATATGCCCCGCAACGTCCCCGTAAAATTCGATCATCCGACATCACGCCTCATCGATCCACGAGAAGGACCGTGGTCTCTCCCCGCAAGCCAGTCCAGATCATAGGAGAGCTTCCCACCTGCTTCGCGAGACTTTGAAGGCCAGCGCCTGGAGATTGCATGGGTGGAACTTCGTCCGCGGCCGACCCGCTGAATGTCTCACGGCCCTATGTGGTTGGCATGATCGAGAAAGACACGTTACCGGTGCGCATGGTCGGCAATCAGCGCCGTCTCCCCCTTAAGGACGTGCTCGCCTAAAAGGCCGATAACCGCGCCAAGCGGCTTAAGACAGTCGAAGAGCTCGCGGCGTATGACCAGGAACTCGGTCTGTATGAATGAGCAACGCGTCGCAGGTCATCGCTTTCCTCGATGCGAGTGTCCTCTACTCAGCCCCGCTGCGAGACTTGCTTATGCATCTCGCGCGGCGGGACCTGTTTCAGGCGCGCAGGTCGGATTTCGTGCATCGGATTTCGTGCATGACGAATGGATTGCGGCGCTGTTGCGCAACCGATCGGACCTGACAGCCGCGCAATTGCAACGCACGCGCCGGCTGATGAACGAGCACCTTGAGGGTGCGCCCGTCACCGGTTTCGAGTCCATCACTTACCAACTCCCGCTGCACGCCGGGGATTTTTTGTGATCTAGATCAATGCGCTGGCTGCTTTAGCGGCGCATAAATTGTTTAAACACGGGAGAGAGGAGGCAAAGATGGCTCATAATCTGATCGCCAGTGATCGCGTTGAAGGAACGGATGTTTGTCGTCCGGGGGGCGGAAAAATCGGTGCCATTCAACGGGTGATGATCGATAAGCTTTCTGGAAAGATTGCGTATGCCGTCCTGAAATTTGGTGGGTTCCTCGGATTTGGAGAACAGCATTTTCCGGTGCCCTGGGCTTCCCTGAAATATAACATTAAACGAGCAGCTTACGAAGCTGATATCACCGACGAACAGCTTCGCAATGCTCCATCTTATGCGGGCGATCAGGAATTCGATTGGGGTGATCGGTCTGGAGAGATTGTGATCCACAAGGTCTACCGTACTCCTCACTATTGGGAATGAATGTGTATGCCGGTCGTGGGATTGATCGCCATCAGTTCGGGGCTGTGGCTCTTCGCAATTCAGCAAGCATAGCCCGGATGAGCGACCTCTTGGTCGCGATATCCGGGCGGTTTTTCCCGCATATCGCTGCGCTCATGCGGGCTACGGCGCTGACTCCATTATAAGGTCGCCCGCGCTGGACGGATCACGCGTCAGTCGGCATTGCTCAGGTGACTGGAAAGTTGGTCCAGCCGGTCACGGACGCGATCCTCGACCAGAGGCCGGCGCTCCTCATACCAGGCCTTGTCGTCCGCCAGGAGCCTGACGCGCTCAAGAATCGGCGGCTCGCGTTCCGCCCAACGCCCAAGACCTCATGAGCCCGATTGCCCAGTTGCAGGCCGCCGGGTGTGCGCGCATATTCCCGCGAGAAGTCAGCGGCGCAACCGCATAGCGGAAGCGAAGCAAGGAGGCGCGGCGCGCCGATCTGGCGTCAACCGGCGTTCGGCAAGCGCGGGCGCGGCATTAGGGGTGAGAGGAATGTCGGCCCGGTCACGCCGCAAGAGGACGCGCACATGGGTATGAGGCCGGCGACGGGAATCGCGGTTGCGCCGGAGCTGGCGAGACGGCCGCAGCGCGCAAAGGCTAGCCACCCCGCCGCCGCGTCCGCGCGAGCATGCGTCGCCCTGATCGGATTTGCGGTCCTGATCGCACCCGCACCGGCCGGCGCCCAAACGCTGACCGTCGGTGTGACCAATTCCACCAGCGACGCACCGATCTTCATCGCCGACCGCAAGGGCTATTTCGGCGCCGAGGGGCTCGACGTGAAAGTGGTGGCGTTCCGCTCCGCCGCCGACATGGTGGCGCCGCTCGGCGTCGGCCAGATCGAGGCAGGAGCCGGATCGGCCTCGGCCGGGCTCTACAACGCGGTCGCGCGCGGGATCAAAATCAAGATCGTGGCCGACAAGGCCTCATCGCCGCCCGGTTATGGGGCGACCAAGATCGTGGTCCGGCGCGACCTGGTGGAGAGCGGCCGCTATCGCGACGTCCGGGATCTTAAGGGCATGCGCTTCGCCATGAACGCGCCGGGGGTGAGCAACACCTCCACCCTCAATACGCTGCTGCGATCCGCCGGGCTGAAATACGCCGATGTCGAGACGCTCTATCTGCCGTTTCCCGATCACGTGCTGGCGCTCAAGAACAAGGCCGTCGATGCGGCCGCCGCCGTGGAGCCCGCGCCGGCGATCGCGATCCGCAACGGCGACGCGGTGCTGGTGCGTTCGGACGACGAGATTCTGCCGTATCATCAGATCGCCGTACTGCTTTATGCGGAGGATTTTGCGCTGCGACGCGCCGAGGCGGCGCGGCGCTTCATGCGGGCCTACGTACGCGCCGTGCGCTTCTATAACGGCGCCTTGCGGGACGGCCGGCTTGCCGGACCGAATGCCGGCGAGGTGATCGCGATTCTTGCGGCGGCAACGCCGGTCAAGGGCTCCGATATCTACAAGGCGATCACGCCGACGGGTATCAACCCCGACGGCCGGGTGAACCGGGACAGCCTCGCCTACGATCTGGCGTTTTATACCGAACAGGGCCTGATCCGCGGCCGCGTCGATCTCGACGCCGTCATCGATAATTCCTTCGCCGATGCGGCGCTCGCAGCGCTCGGACCTTATCGGCCTTGAGGAATCGACGCCAAACATCATGCATGTGTAGTCCCCTCCGCCGCCTTGCGGGGAGGGTCGGGGAGGCGGCATCTCCAACAACGCCCCGTGAGTTACCCCTCCCCAGCTCTCGCCCGCAACCGGGGGACGGAGTTACACCGCCGCGCTTCTCAACGCGGCAATCGAAACAATGATTAAGCCTCGGTGCCTAAAGGCGCCCTCAGCCCGCCGCCGCCCGCACAGGGAGCCCGCACCGTGACCCGCACCGCATCGCTGCCCGAACGCCGCGCCATGTACAACGGGAACGCCCTCAAGATCGGGCTGTTCGGCGCCAATTGCTCCTCCGGCCGCTCCGCCACGACGGTACCGGAGCGGTGGTCGGGAAACTGGGCCGACTGCCTGGCGCTTGCCCGCATGGCGGATGCGGCGGGCCTCGATTTCATGCTGCCGATCGCGCGCTGGAAGGGTTATGGCGGCGACACCGATTTCCACGGCACGACGCTGGAAACCATCACCTGGGCGACCGGTCTGCTGGCGGCGACGTCCAGTCTCACCGTCTTCGGCACCATCCATGTACCGCTGTTCCATCCGCTGATCGCCGCCAAGGCGCTGGTGACGGCCGACCACATCGGCGCGGGCCGGCTCGGCGTCAACCTGGTGGTCGGCTGGAACGAGGGCGAGTTCGAGATGTTCGGCGTGGCGCAGCGCGAGCACGATGCGCGCTACGATTATGCCCAAGAATGGCTCGACGCGGTCAAGCGGGCCTGGTCCGACGCGGGCGAGTTCGATTTTGAAGGGACTTTCGTCACGCTGAGAGGCGTGCGGGCGTTTCCAAAACCGTTCGGCGGCACCCGGCCGATCATCATGAACGCCGGTTCCTCAGCCACGGGCCAAGCCTTCGCGCTACGCAATTGCGATGCCTTCTTCACCGCGACCGCCGGCTCGCGCACCTCGCTCGAGGGCAATGCCCGGCGTGTCGCCGACATCAAGGCCCAGGCGGACGCCCTCGGCCGCGACATCGAAGTCTACACGGTCGGCCAGATCGTCTGCCGCTCCGGCCAACGCGAGGCGGAGGAATATTACCACCACGCCATCGTCGAGCATGCCGATTGGGACGCGATCGAGCGCATGCTGGCGCTGCGCGACATTACCCGGCAAAAATTCTCGGCGGACGAGTATGAGGCAAAACGCCAATATTTCGCCCGCCAGGCGATCGGCGGCTACCCGTTCGTCGGCACGCCGGACAAGGTGGCGCAAGACTTGGCAGGTTTAAGCCATGCCGGCCTGCGCGGGATCGCGGTTTCGTTCGTCGATTATCTCGGCGAACTGCCATATTTCTGCGCCGAGGTGCTGCCCCGCCTTGCGGCGTTGGGGGTGCGGCAGGCGTGATGGCGAATGCCGCTGTCGATGCCGTGGATTTGGGTTCGGCGCGACTGCGCACCCATCTGCACCCATCTGTCGGAACAATTGCGCGGCGATGCGATTGCTGCGAAAGCTTTGTGATCGATAAACTTTTGATACGGATTATTAGCGAGCATTTTTGCATTTTTAGTGTTCATTCAATGAAATCAAGCAGTTGCCGTTGATTAAATCATTCTGATTGCAAGCGAGAATTTCATAAAATGCCCAAAAATGTGCAAAATCCAGCTTGTAGGAGGGGTACCGTGCCGTGCCGTTCGGAGCCGCTTCGCAAAATCGGCCCTGGACGTACGGAAAACAGAACGAGTGTCCCCTGAGATTAGGAAAGTTCCAATCATGCGCATTATAGTCGGTCTCGTCGCAATGCTCCCGCTCATGGTCTCCAACGCCGCGCTGGCCCAGAATCTGGTGGGCGGCGGCCAATTAAGTGTCAAGCAACTGAGGGGCAGCTTTGGCTACCAGATCAGCGGTACCTTCGTCGAAAGCGGCATCACTGCCCAGTTCGACGAAGTCGGGGTCTTCAACGCCGACGGCAACGGCAACATTACCGCGACCGGAAAGTCCGTGCTTGGCTTCCCGGGCAGCTCGGTGCCCGTAAATCCCAGCTATACCTGCACGTATAAGGTGGACGCCCCGCCCTTATTCAGCCGCGGCTTCCACGCCACCTGTACGCGCACCCAAGAGGTCTCGCCGACATCCGCATCCGTCGAATTCGAAATCGTGCTCGACGACGCAGGACAGCAGGCCAGGATCCTGGCGTTGCCCTCCGTCCCTCCCTTCAACCAGGTGAGCATCACCGGCACCGCGCATACCCAGTAGCTGATCGTTCCAGCCCCGGAAACGCGGTCGCGTAGAACATCGGAGCATTAGACCGGATTCCGGTCACGTCCGAACACCTGGGAGTCATGGCCGGGCGAAGTCCCGGCCATCCACGTCTTTATCCTAGAACGGCCGCAAGAAAGACGTGGATGCCCGCGACAAGCGCGGGCATGACGCCGAGAGTGGGATTCGACCTGATCGAAATCCGGTCTAGGATTTTCGAACGGCAATTCTAGTTTTGCCGTTCGAACACGTAGGGTGTGCAAAATCGCCTTGCGAGACGGAGGCAGTCGGCACGGCGCCAATGGCGATTTTGCGCACGACCCTGCAATTCGATGCTACCGGAATTTGGTATAGGATAGGATTTAAGCGCAGCGGAACCCCTCGGTTGATGCATCGCAGCATTGCCGGATCGGTTTCGCCTGTGCTCAATTCATCCCGCGCATGACGCATCCAAGGAGGCGAAGATGATCCCGGCGGCATTACGACGAACTTCAATCGGTATCGCGGCATTGACAGGGTTGCTGGCCGTTGCGGCGGTCGGGCAAGCGAGAGACTACATCACGGGGGAGCGCCCGCAGCAGCGCGGCTATTCGGAGGCGGTGATCACCGAGGGCGGCAAGACGGTTTGGCTCGCCGGACAGACCGCAACGGTGGACGATGCCGGCAAATCGCTGGCAGGCGACTTCGACGGCCAGGTCCGGCAGCTGTTCAAGAATCTCGACCGCACGCTGCAAAAGGCCGGCGGCAAGCTCGGCGACATGGTGCAGATGACGGTTTTCATTACCGATGTCCGCAACGGCGACCACCTCACCCAAATCCGCCGGGAGGTTTTTGGCAACAACTTTCCCGGCAGCGCTCTCATCACCATTACGGCGCTGGCGGTTCCCGACGCCAAGATCGAAATCCAGGGCTACGCGGTGATCGGCGGAAAATAGGTATTATACCCCTCCCGTCTTCGGTCCGAAGCCCAATATTACTTAATCCCGGGATGCGCACGCGCCCTCTCCCCATCGTTCTTCACGATGGGGAGAGGGTCGGGGTGAGGGGCAGGTACCCGCACAGACGGCGCAACCGATCGTCTCTTGTCGCAGCAACGATTGCCCTCCCCCGGAAGCCCTGGCGGGACCCTGCCCCTCACCCTATCCCTCTCCCCACGGCGTGAAGAACGCCGCGGAGAGAGGGAATGTGCGCGTCCCGTGCTTAAGTGAACGGCATTGGTCCGAAGCCGGGCAGGGGGAGGCACTCTGTGCAGCGCGCAAACGCTGGCTGACGCCGACTCCTGCCCTACGGCGTGACGGTCAGCAATTCACTGGCGAGCTTCACGACTTGCGGCGACGACGCATAGATTTCCCCGATCAGCCGCTGCACTTCGGCGCCGCCGATCGGCCGCACGTCGAGCTTGAGGGCGCGCATCTCGTCAAGAAAATCCGGATCCCGCACGGTGTCGTCGAAGGCGCGGCGCAAAGTCTCGAGACGCTCGGGCGGCAGCCGGGGCGGCGCCGCGAACGGCCGTGCGAAGCTCTGCCGCGCCACGATGAGTTTTACGGCGGCGAGGCTGGCGGGGTCGGTCACCAGATCCGTGATCAGCGGCACATCCGGCAAATCCTCGTGCTTTTGCAGCGCGATCTGCAGCGTGATCCGCAGCGGCAGGGCGACCAGGCGGTCGCGCTGGGCGCTGACGATGCTGTTCCACGACCAGCCGCAGCGGCCGTCGATTTCGCCGCGCTCGATGGCGAGGTTCATGGTGGCGCCGTCGGGGTAGCCGCTCACGATCCGCATCGGCAGATGGAACAGGTTGCGCAGCATGATCGGAAACACGTCGCTGTCGGCGCCGGCGCCGGAGGCCCCGATCAGGGTCGGCTTGGCCTTCATGTCCTCCCACGTGGCGACGCCGCGTGCGGCCGCGATGGCGCACACGCCGACCTCGTTGGAGACGCTGCCGAGCCAGCCGAATTGCGGCGCGTCGAAATTGGCGGCGTCGGGATGGCCGATCAGCGGCTCGAACACGATGCCGCGCGCGAAGGTGGCGATCACCGTGCCGTCGCGCGGCGCCGCGTTGTAGAGATAGTTGACGGCCTTGAGGCTGCCGGCCCCGGCCATGTTCTGCACCAGAACCGCCGGTGTCCCGGGAATATGCCGGCCGAGATAGCGCGCCAGCGTGCGCGCATAGAGATCATAGCCGCCGCCGGGTCCGAAGCCGACCTGGATGCGCACCGTCTTGCCGGCATAGAACGGGGTTTCGGCGGCGCCGGCCGGGCCGGCACAGAGCGCTGCGGTCAATAACAGCAGCAATGCATGCGCGCGGGCGAAGTGGGATGTTTGCGGGATGGGCCTGCGAGCCGTCATGGGACCGTCCTTTACGGGCGCCTTTGGTAGACTCTAGAGGCCATGACAGACTGTTTGCCAAACGACGTCAAGATGTATTTAACGAAAACTTTTTTCGTCGTGCGCTCTGGGGCAACCTAGCTGTCCCGGTGGTCGATGTTTCTCAATCCATATATATGATGATCGCCATATTTGTTTATGCTGCAAAAGACAGCTTGTTTTAATGGCGCCTGATATCGCAAGGCATGTGTGTAGTCAAGATATCCGAATTCGATAACCGCGCCTGCGGGGGCTAATTTCGCGCGGTATGTATTGGCGTATATCATCGCTGATACAATGTCGGCGATTTGCAGGCCGGCCGTGAGACCAGAATCAGCAAACATTGGCGCTTCGATAATCCTTTTTAACAATTGACCTTCCCTGTTTCCGAAAATAAAACTTAGGTAACTGGTTGCGACTGTATAATCTAAACCGGCGCCTTTCCGCGTATGCGCCATACGCGAGTTTAGAATAAGAATTCCGCAACCCGCGTTCTCCCGAAGGAAAATGTCATAGCGCTCAGCTATGATCTGTAAGCCCTTTGTATAAATCGAGGTTCTCGGTGTCGGATTCCTGATGCTTTTTAGAAAAGTGACGCCGATAACTTTTCCGCCAAATTCCTTGATGAGGTCCAGCACCTTGTAGGAAAAAACTTTGTTGCGTTCGGAACCAGCATTGCGCGGAGCAACCAGGTCGGAGCCTTTAATCTCCCAGACACAATCGATTTTCTTAGATCGATCTATCTCCGCGCTAAAAAATTCGCGCTTAAGGTAAAGGTAGCCGCGGTCATAGTCACGCCAACGCTCCAGCGGCAAAATAACCCCGCCCAGCGTAAATATCGGGGTAGAACCAGATGATAACGGTACGGTATGTGGATCGGTAACTCCCGCCTCATCCAAATAGAGAGCCCATTGGACCATTAGAGTGCCTGCAAACACACAGACGGCCCTTCCGCAAGGAAGAGCCGTCTTCGTCGCCCACCCTGACCCAATGATCAAACCGTCCAATCGGCCGGCATGGTGAGCCAGCATTCACCTACGCACCCCCCGAGATGTTGTCAAGGGCGATAGGCAATTTAGTGCAATTTAGCAGGACGCCAAAACGTACCTGTTCGCGCTTTGCCGCGTCTGCTCATCCAGCCACCACTAGTCCTCCCCGCCGCCTCGCGGGGAAAGGGAGTGGTCAACACAGCTTATTTGGGATCCGCCGCCACCCGGACGGTCACCATTTTATCCGGGTTCTGCACCGGCTCGCCCTTCTTGAGCTTGTCGACCACGTCCATGCCGGAGAGCACCTCGCCGATCACCGTGTATTGGTTGTTCAGGAAGGATCCATCCCCGTACATGATGAAGAACTGGCTGTTGGCGGAATCGTTGCTGTTGCCTTTGCGGGCCATGCCGACGATGCCGCGTTTGAACGGTACCGGCGAGAATTCGGCCTTGAGGTCCGGATATTTCGAGCCGCCGGTGCCGTTGCCGTTCTGCCCGTCGCCGGTCTGGGCCATGAACCCGGCGATCACCCGGTGAAACGGTACGCCGTCATAAAACTTGTCGCGGGCGAGTTGCTTGAGCCGCGCGGCGTGCTGCGGCGCGATGTCGTTGCGCAGCTTGACCACGATCTGGCCTTGGGTGGTATTGATGATCAGCGTGTTCTGCGGATCGGCGCCGGCCGGCAGGGTTTGCGCGGCGGCCGGCGCAAGTCCGGCAAAAGCGAAGCCGGCACACAAAGCCAGCACGGCGATCAGGCGTGACATGGGAATCTCCTCTTAAGGTTCAGCTTGTTGACCGTTGCTCTCCGTACCGAGCCTTGAGCCGCTCCGCAACCGGGGGCGGCACGAACGCCGATACGTCGCCGCCCATGCCGGCAATCTGCCGCACCAGCGTGGCCGTGATCGGCCGCACCAGTGGCGAGGCCGGCAGGAACACCGTCTGCACGTCGGGCGCCATCGCGGCATTCATGCCGGCCAGCTGCATCTCATAGTCGAGGTCGGTGCCGTCGCGCAGGCCGCGGACCATGATGGTGGCGCCGGCCCGCCGCGCCGCCGCAACGGCCAGATCCGCAAATGTCGTGCAGGCGAATTCGCAGCCCGCCTCCCGCACCGCGATCCCGCAGGTCTCCGCGAGCATCGCCATGCGCTCATCGACGGAAAACAACGGCGCCTTGCCGGGATGCACCCCGATGGCGATCACCAGCCGGCCCGCGATCCGCGCGGCATGGCGCGCCACGTCCAGGTGGCCGTTGGTCACCGGGTCAAAGGAGCCTGGATAAAAGGCGATCGGCCGCATCGCCAGTGTTTAGCCCGAGGCCCGGCCGGTCCGCAAGTTGCCGGCGGCGTTGGTTGCCGGCGGGCCTTGCGCTTGAGCGCCTGCCAAGAAGCCGCCTCGCTTTGAACCTCACCTGTGCGACAACGCGCCCGAGCGGCCTCCTTCACCTCTCCCCGGCGGGGAGAGGCCGTGGTCGCGCGCAGCGCGGCCCCGGGTGAAGGGGCTCCGGCGGACGGAAAATCCCGGTCGCGTCGATCAGCGTCGCGCCGATCCCGGCGCGCCCCGCCTAAACGCCGCCGCCCGGAACGAAGCAGCGGATGTAATAGGTGCTCTCGCCCTGACGTACATACCACACAACCGCCTCGCCGACCGGATTGCCGGCATTATGGACGATCGCTTCCGCCGGCACCTGCCGCCACTCGCCCTCGATGGGGACCCAGTAACCGTCGCTGCGAATGTCGTAGGCGGTGCGATGGCCGTCGGCAATGTCGCAGCACGGCACCCCGTGGGGGCTGCGGACGTTCTTGAACCAGGATCGGACATTGTCGGGAACATCATTGTATTGGCCATTGTCGAAAGCGAGCGCCGCCGGCGGCAGGCTGAACAGCGAAGCAATACAAAGTGCACGCATGATGATGCGCATGTTGGAGATCCTCGCATGTGTTTGGCCGCTGTGGCGGTGCACGAAGCACAACGCAGTTGGGCGCGGCGATTTCCCCGTGGCGCCAACCCCGGCGCCGTTTTGTGCAATGCAATATCCGCGCCAGCAGTGCCGGCGGAACGCTTTTGATGCGCGATTCATCGCAGCGCACGACAGCACAAGTGTAATTAGAGAGCGATCGCAAAAGGATGCGGTTGATCGATGCCCGCGCGGGACCGACAAATTGAACGCTGAGAGTTTAGTTAACGCTTACTTACGGGTGGCTATTCCATGGGCAAATGCCAACCCCTGTGAGATTTTCTCCGGCAACAGGCCGCGCACGCGATTATGATGACGTTCGTAAGATGTAGAATGCATTATCGAGGCGAAGCCGCCGGCACGTTCGTGCGAGTATAGCCATTGTTGGGGCAAAATCCCGGCAATAATGTGATGGCCGAGGTTTGGCTTGGCGCCGGCGTCACCAAGAGGCAGGCCGATGTCAAAGGGCGCGCGGGTTTGCGCGATTTGAACAGCTCACGCCGGCGCCGCGATGAGAAGATCGTTGCCCGTGCAGATGTGTGCTTCACCGGCGCTGCGAATGCGCTCCGCCACCCGGCCGTGCGGGTGGCGGACAAGATCGGAGATGATGTTGGTGTCGAGCAAATAGTGCGTCACAGCGCGATCGGATCCGGGGCGGCATCGTCGATGGACGGGAAATCCTCGGCGAAACGAAAACACGGCCCGCCGATTGCGCGGCGGCAATCGCTTCGAGAGCATCCCGCTCCGGCCGATCGCGCGCCATGAACCAGATGAGGGCGTTGGTATCCAAAAGCACCGCACTCATCGCGAAGGTTTGCGGCGTTCCTTTTAATCGAGCTCCAGCACCTGTTCGTAAATGGGCTTCGTCAAATCCAGGCCAGGGCGGACCACGAATTGGCCCTGCAACGCCCCATAGCCCTCGTGATACCGCACATGCTTTGGTGACGCCTTGCGCGCAGGGGCGCCGCGTTTGGATTTGCTCGTGCTCTTTGCCATGAACGCTATATAGCGCAAATGCGCTCCCGCGAACACCCCGCAGGGCTGCCACGTGTCGTAAGCACAGCAGTCGTCCGGGTTAGATAGCGCACGGGGTCTCGGCTTCTATCAGGTTCGTTTCTTGGTTCGACCGCAGTGCCGTTTCTTCGTCCCGACCTGCGCCGGGGCGAAGTGACGCCGCGCGCAGCCGCCGTCAAGGCTGGCCGTCGCTGCGCGCCTTCTCGATCTCCGCGTCCGCCAGGCCACGCCTTGACGGCGGCGAGCACGGCGTCACGCTTGGGGGCGTCGGGGATTGCGATGGAGCTTGGTGGGCACGCGCCGCTTATCGGAGCGCCGGTTCCGCCTTTCGTGTCAGATCGGCGTGGCCGGCCAGGAGGCCGGCGACGGAAATGTCCTCGTGCAGGGCTTCCCAATGCAACCCAAGCCGAGAGAGTTCAACACGCTCGCGTTCCTCCGCGGTGGTTTTGAAGAGGCGCGGAAACCATGCCAGCGGCACGCCGATGGTGCGGCCGTCGGTCAGATCCACCCACATCGTATGTTCGTCAAAACGCACCGCCATCGGCGAAATGATCATGTCATGCTCGCAGAATGGTGTCCAGCTCGTCGGTTGCGATGCGAAGGATACGCGCAAGCTCCCGCGGTGTGAAGCCGTAATTATCGGCAATCAATACCTCGGGCCCGAGCCAAATCTTGGCCTCCCGGTCTGCGCTCCTCATGTGGACGTGCGGCAGCTCGCGGGGCGCGGCCTCATTAGAGTAAAAGAAGAACCGCAAGCCATTTCTGCGGAAAACCACGGGCATCGTGCTGACCCATTGGGCTCGCGGACCCAGTGACGCCTGATTCGAACTGGCGCACAGGCGCCAGCGGCTACGCACGCCCCCTCTCCCCGCGGCGTTCTTCACGCCGTGGGGAGAGGGTCGGGGTGAGGGGCAGGTGCCCGTGAAGGACTTTGGAGCACCGTTGTGTTCGCCGCGGCTCAAGAAAAGATCGCCCAAACCGTCTGCGCGCGCCCCTGCCCCTCACCCCGACCCTCTCCCCATCGTGAAGAACAATGGGGAGAGGGAGATGTGCGTCCCTCCCGGCGCGGTGCCGCGGATCGTCGAGCGGGCGGACTCGCGATCGCCTCACGAGCCCGCGTCGCCCGGCGGGGGCGCGGCCTGCTTGGCGGCGCGGCGCTGTTCGCGCAGCCGCTTGAACGGGGCGAGGCGCTCGCGCAGCGCCTCCATGGCGGCGATTCCAGGGCATCCATGAACCGCGATTTGGAGATTCTTTGATTGGTGAGAGCCTCATCGACGCTCATCGGGAATCCGAAGGCTTGAATGAGCTGTGCCAAAATCTCTCGCTTTCGCTGGACGTTTGAGTCATGTTTTCGTTTAAAATCACGATTATCATAAGTGTCCTCCGAATTGTAGATCCCACCACCGGCTTTAGGAACCTCATTTGTGCCCAATGCTATAATATCTCCCGATAGACTGAATATCGCAGCACCAACTTGTCGAGACAAATCGAGCGTGCGCAATGCCGCAGCTTTAGCAAGAAATAATCCATACTCGATATATGTGGGCGATATTGAGTTCGATCCAAAAATCAATTCACAGAATTTGTCAACTTGACCATCTACCTTGTTATCCAAGGTGTCAATATTCACAATAAAATCAGCATCGTGAAATATTTTGGCTACCCTTTGACCGTGCGGCTTCTCGACCTCATCCTCATCAATCTGAACCAATTCCTCGGCCGCGGAACGGTATTTCATGTGCCCGCTAGAATGCTCACTACTGGCGAATTTACGTGAGAGATAATCGACCCGAGCTCCATGACGCGAATAGGTCGATACCTGAAAAAATAAGCGGCCGTAAACAGTACGAAGGAGATCGATTTCTTCCTTACGCTTGAACTGATGGATCAGATAAACCGTCTTGCTGAAGCCTACCGTCACATCGAGATTTAACCGCTCGCGCATAACGCGTCGAATTGCAAGTGTGGCGAGTATCGCGTCGTCAAATTGTGCCCTGAGCTGGTTGCCGTAGGCGATGTACGTTTCGTACCTCCTCTGCAAGGAACTCTCGTCCAGTGGCAGGTCTGGAGGAAAATCCCTCTCAAGAACTTTAAATTCATCTGTCACCTTTATCTCTATCACGCGGTAGCCTGGCGCGCAAAATAGGCCCGGAAGGCCGCTACCGTGGCGGTGAGGTCAGCGCCTATCGGAGCCACGAAGCCGAACAGGAGCTCAGGAAGTTTTATTCTCTCGATAGGACCTGTCATGACTGAACGATGCCCTAATTTGCTAACATCATCCTGAAGAAGGTGGAGGATCTCATGACAGGTCGCATTCCCGTGCCCGCAAAGCGAAGTCGGTCAGAACTAGAGAGAGAGAACGAAGCGCTATTAGCGGCGCACCGGGAGTATCTCGCGGCTTGGATCGAGCACCGGGATGCCGTTTTCACTCAGCGCCGAAGAGAACAGATGGACAATGGCAACCGTCCATGGGGGGGCGGGCATGCTGAGACCGATAGCTCACGAAAGACACCTTGAAGACTCCATGGACCCGTCGCGCGCTATCATTCGAATCACGAACACCCCATCTTGCTGCCGCAGGCGGTATACTTGAGGCACGCGTCACTGGGCAACAGAATGAATTCTCGAATTTTTCCCGCACGGGCGCCCCTTCAGAATACCGTTTTTGCTTTAGCAGCTGTTAACCTAGTCGGAGTGATGCTCAAAGAGGCGATGTGCACACTGATCCACAGGGCGTGATTCGCGATTTGTATTCGCCTCCGTTAGACTAACTTCGGTACCAGCAATGGTACTTGGTTGAGTGGCGGGCACGGGGAGGCTCCAACTCCCGACCTGAGGATTAGCAATCCTCTGCTCTATGCTGCTGAGCTACGTGCCCGCACTCATTTCGTGTGTCGGCTCCAACGACACACGAGTTCGCCCCGCCTGTAACAAGGCGGGGCGAATGCCTATATTGCCACCTCTATTTGCGGTCCGTCCTCCGTAGCAAGATCGCCCGTTCCGCTGCCGCAGGTATTGCGCTGCGGGCATGTGCCGCTGCGCGCAACAGAGTAGAATTCCCGCTGTCGCTGCAGGCTTCGACGTCGAAGCCCTGCGCCTCGGCTTCGCCGCGCGTCGGACCGCGCGGCTTCTGGCAGGTTGTCGAGCGCGTCGGCCAGAGAAGGGGGGCGCGCTACGCCTTGCACAATCGACAACAGCATCAACGTTTCCACTGACCAAAGTCCTTACAATTGGGCCTTTAGTCCACAAAAAGTGCATGTTAATTGGTTGCCATCACGCCGCAACGTGAGATTTCCACATTCCAAGCAGATTTCATCGTCACCTTTAGCAGCAACATCCGTTTCGTGACGGGAGTATATTTTGTTACCGACGATAAACCAACCGAAGTAGCCCTCCTTCAGATATTCTGAGCGTCGAACGAGAAATCCTCCATGGCTATATCGGTAGTCGGAAGGGTCATAATTCATCGGTCTGGTAGCTGAATCCCAGACTAAATCTTCTTGAGATTCTCTGCGGCCTGTCGGAACATAAGACGTCATTTTATTCTCTTGTCGCACGTGAGGCCGTCGCTCGGCGAGATAACTCCTTGCTGACTCTGGCAAATCACGAGGTCGGGACTTCTCGATCACCTCGGCGTATCGAAGTGTCGCTGCCTCCAAGCTGACCCCAAATCTTTCTTTGATTTGTTGCGGCGATGAAAGCTTAAGGACCTCATTTCGTGGCATTTGGAAAGCAGCGGTAAACACGCGCGCTTGGTGCTCAGCAAACTCGTGGGGTGCTATATAGGGGGGCGTTTTGTTCGAAATAGCTAACCGAGCTTTAGGTGCTGCGCCTGGATGCAAAATGATATGCCCCAATTCATAAATCAGTGTCCCTATGGAGTAGGCGTCGTTATTCTTTGCCCCTTTAATAATAGACGAACGGGCAAAGATTCGATGGGACTTATCCCCAGTGGATTTTCCCTCGGATATTGCATAAGCCTGCCTCACGCCCATTTCTTGGTCAGATTTTTCAATAAGCTCTAAGCCCATTGTTTGCTTAAACTCCTTCGCGGCCTTCGCCAGTAAGGCTACAACATCCCGGGGCGAATTCGAACCGTCGCAAAGGACGGTACGCCAAGCGTCCGCAATCCTCTCAATCTCTTCATTTGACTTTGATGGAACGCGATAGTCCTCATCCATCGAGGCCTCCTGAAACAAAAGTTATATTTTGCACTTCTTTTCCGAGCATTGGGTCGTCCGCCGTCTCGGCGGGATTTTTGGACCTTTCGCCCACTTTCGGCGCTTGCGAAGGTCTTAGGGTAGGCGGCAATAGCCGCAGCACGGCATTTGTCTACGAACACCCCGTCGTGCTCCCGCACGTGTTGCACTTCAGACACGTGCCGCTGCGCAGCAAAGTAAAATTCCCGCAGTCGCCGCAGGCTTCGCCCTCAAAACCCTGGGCCTTGGCTTCGGCGCGTTTTTCGGCGGCGCGGGCGCGGGCCTCAGTGCGGGCCTCGGTGGCGCCGGGGGACCAGGGGAGGTTGTCGAGGGCGTCGGTCGGGCGCGGGGGCGCGCTGGGCTTTCAGCGCGGCGCTGCCTTGGACGAGGCCGTAGGGGCGGGTGGGCAGCGTGGTGACGCGGGCTGGCGCGCTGCGGTCGCCGCCGCCGGAGCCCACCCCGTAGGTCTCGGGCTGGGGCTGCCCCTCACCCCGGCCCTCTCCCCGCGAGCGGGGAGAGGGAGAAGCGGCGCCGCGCTCGCCGGCCGGACCTCCGCGCTCGCCGCCGTGGCCTAGCCCGTAGGTCTCGGGCTGGGGCTGCCCCTCACCCCGGCCCTCTCCCCGCGAGCGGGGAGAGGGGGAAGCGGCGCCGCGGTCGCCGGCCGGCCCTCCGCGCTCGCCGCCGTGGGCCTGCCCGTAGGTCTCGGGCTGGGGCTGCCCCTCACCCCGGCCCTCTCCCCGCGAGCGGGGAGAGGGGGAAGAGCCGCCCGGCATCACCACCAGCTTGTCCGTGCGCGAGCGCGTCAGCCCGCGCGAAACGTAGCGGGAGGCCTCGCCCTGCGGCGGCTTGCCCTCGTCCACGCCCTTGCCGAGCGCGTCGAACTGGGTTTCGCTCACGTCCACCTGAGCGAGGTCGAAGCGGCCGAGATAGGACACCGCAAGCTCGCGGAAAATGTAGTCGATGATCGAGGTGGCGAACTTGATGGAATCGTTGCCCTGCACCGGGCCGGACGGCTCGAATCTTGTGAACGTGAAGGCGTCCACATATTCCTCGAGCGGCACGCCATATTGCAGGCCGAGCGAGATCGCGATGGCGAAATTGTTGATGATGGAGCGCAGCGCCGCGCCTTCCTTGTGCATGTCGATAAAAATTTCGCCGAGCCGGCCGTCGTCATATTCGCCGGTGCGCAGATAGACCTTGTGGCCGCCGACCACGGCCTTCTGGGTGTAGCCCTTGCGCCGGTCCGGCATGCGCTCGCGCTCGCGGATCACGGTGACGCGCTCCACCACCCGCTCGACGATGCGCTCGGCCAAGGCGCCGGCGCGCGCCGCCGCGGATTTTTCCACGAAGGCCTGGACGGCGTCGTCGGCGTCCTCCTCGTCCTCGTCGGCGATCAGCTGGCTCTGCAGCGGCTGCGACAGTTTTGAGCCGTCGCGGTAGAGCGCGTTGGCCTTGAGCGCGAGCTTCCAGGACAGCAGATAGGCGGCCTTGCAGTCCTCCACCGTCGCTTCGTTGGGCATATTGATGGTTTTCGAGATCGCGCCGGAAATGAACGGCTGCGCCGCCGCCATCATGCGGATGTGGCTTTCCACCGACAGGAATCTTCGGCCGAGCCGGCCGCACGGATTGGCGCAGTCGAACACCGGATAGTGTTCCGGCTTGAGGTGCGGTGCGCCCTCCACCGTCATGGCACCGCACACATGCACGTTGGCGGCCTCGACCTCGCGCTTGGAAAAGCCGAGGACGGCCAGCATGTCGAAATTCGGCCGCGCCAGTTCCTCCGCCGAGAGGCCGAGGGTGTCGTGGCAAAACGCCTCGCCCAGCGTCCACTTGTTGAAGGCGAAGCGGATATCGAAGGCGGTCGGCAGCGCGTTCTCGATTCTTGCGATGGCTTCGGGCGTAAAACCCTTGGCCTTCAGGGTGGTGTGGTTGATGGCCGGCGCGTTGGCCAAGGCGCCGTGGCCGACCGCATAGGCCTCGATCTCGGCGATTTCCGCCTTCGTGTAGCCGAGCACGCGCAGCGCCTCCGGCACGGCGCGGTTGATGATCTTGAAATAGCCGCCGCCGGCGAGTTTTTTGAATTTCACCAGGGCGAAATCCGGCTCGATCCCGGTGGTGTCGCAGTCCATGACGAGGCCGATGGTGCCGGTCGGCGCCACCACGGTGGTCTGCGCATTGCGGAAGCCGTGCTCGGTGCCGAGCGCGAGCGCCTGGTCCCAGGCCTGCGCGGCATGGTCGATGAGCGCCGGGTAATTGCCGGTGGCCGTCCGCAGCGCCGCGTGGTCGAGCGGCACCGGCGGGGTGGCAAGATTCTCGTAGCCGGCGCGTTCCCCATGGGCGGCGCGGCGGTGGTTGCGGATCACCCGCAGCATGCCGTCGCGGTTTTTCTTGTATCCTGGGAAGGCGCCGAGTTGCGCCGCCATCTCGGCCGAGGTCGCGTAGGCCGTGCCGGTCATGATGGCGGAGAGCGCGCCGCAGATGGCGCGGCCGGCGTCGGAATCATACGGGATGCCGGACGACATCAACAGGCCGCCGACATTGGCGTAGCCGAGCCCGAGCGTGCGGTATTCGTACGACAGCTCGGCGATTTCCCGCGACGGAAACTGCGCCATCAGCACGGAGATTTCCAGCACCACGGTCCACAGCCGCACCGCATGCTCGTATCCGGCGATGTCGAACTCTTCACCTCTCCCCGCCAGCGGGGAGAGGTCGGCGCGCGCCAGCGCGCCGGGTGAGGGGCCGGGGCTGGGCTCGGCCTGGGGGGCAAGCCCGCCATCCGTGCTTCGTGCTGCCCCTCACCCCGACCCTCTCCCCGCGAGCGGGGAGAGGGAGAAGCGGCGGCGGCGGAGGGGGACGCGCGGAACGCCAGCAAATTCAGCGACGCCAGGTTGCACGCGGTGTCGTCCAAAAACATGTATTCCGAGCACGGATTCGAGGCCCGGATCGGCCCGGAGGCCGGGCAGGTGTGCCAGTCGTTGATGGTCGAGTGATATTGCAGGCCGGGATCGGCCGACGCCCAGGCGGCGTGGGCGATCTTCTCCCACAGGTCGCCGGCCTTCACGGTCTGGGCGACCTTGCCGGGCTTGGTGCGCCAAATCAGGTTCCAATCGGCATCCGCCTCCACGGCCTTGAGGAAGTCGTCCGTCACCCGCACGGTGTTGTTGGAGTTCTGCCCCGAAACCGTGAGATAGGCTTCCGAATCCCAGTCGGTGTCGTAGATCGGGAAATCGATGTCCTTGTAGCCTTGCCGGGCGAACTGGATCACCCGCTTGATCATCACGTCCGGCACGTAGTTGCGCCGCGCCGCTTTGATCTCGCGGCGCAAGGCCGGGTTTTTCTCCGGATCGAAGCAATCGTCGTCGGAGCCCTCGCAGTTCACGCAGGCTTTTAAAATCGCCTTGAGGTGTTTTTGGTTGATCCGCGAGCCGGTGACGAGAGCCGCAACCTTCTGCTCCTCTTTCACCTTCCAATCGATGAAATTCTCGATGTCCGGATGGTCGGCATCGACGATCACCATCTTGGCGGCGCGCCGCGTGGTGCCGCCGGACTTGATGGCGCCCGCCGCGCGGTCGCCGATCTTCAAAAAGCTCATCAGCCCGGACGACTTGCCGCCGCCGGACAGCTTTTCGCCCTCGCCGCGCAGGCGGGAAAAATTCGATCCCGTTCCGGAGCCGTATTTGAACAGCCGCGCCTCGCGCACCCACAGGTCCATGATGCCGCCCTCGTTGACGAGGTCGTCGGCGATGGACTGGATGAAGCAGGCGTGCGGCTGCGGGTGCTCGTAGGCGCTCTTCGATTTCGCGAGCTTGCCGGTGCGGAAATCGACGTAATAGTGGCCCTGGCTCGGGCCGTTGATGCCGTAGGCCCAGTGCAGGCCGGTGTTGAACCATTGCGGCGAGTTCGGCGCCACCATCTGCATCGCCAGCATGTAGCGGTGCTCGTCGAAGAATGCGCGGGCGTCTTCCTCGGTATCGAAATAGCCGCCCTTCCAGCCCCAGTAGGTCCAGGTGCCGGCGAGGCGATCGAATACCTGCTTAGCGGAATGCTCGCCCACGAAGCGTTCCTTCTCCGGCAGGTCCTTGAGCGCCGCTTCGTCGGCGACCGACCGCCACAGCCAGGATGGAACGGATTCCTCCTCGACGCGCTTGAGCCGCGCCGGCACGCCGGCCTTGCGGAAATATTTTTGCGCCAGCACGTCGGCGGCGACCTGCGACCAGGCGGCGGGCACTTCCACGTCATCGGCGCGGAACACCACCGAGCCGTCGGGGTTGCGGATCTCGCTGACGGTCAAATGGAAGGCAATGTCCGCATAAGGGGACTTGCCTGCTTCCGTATAGCGTCGCTCAATTCGCATCGGTACTGCCCCTGTTTTCCGTTCTGGCGGGCCGCTTCCTCAACAGAAACGGCGCACCGCCCCCAGCGCGCGGGCGCATCCGCCGCACGTCGCCCGCGATAGTGACTCAACGCAACATGACGCTCGCCCGATCCGCGCGATGATGATCGAATCGGCCCGAGGGGATGGGCAACATTACGCGCCCGCCCCGGTCGTTTGGCAACGGCCAGAAGCTACAACTTTTACGACGCTGACTGGATAGATTCACCCCAACCGCCACGCTTACGCTAGGGAACCGTCATGCGCACGTCAAGCACTAGCGTCGAAATCTAAACCAATCGCTAAATATGGTGTGGAACATGGGGATTGTAGGCACAATCGCGTGTCTCCTGCCAAGTCTCGGAAAACACGGCGGGATTTGCAAAATCCCGGTTCGCGGAACCGGCATAGAAGCGTCATCACACCGTCATTAACCCGATCGCGTCGCCGCGCATGGTGCTTGGATAGGGGCACCAAAATCCGCTGATGCTCCGCCGGCAACCGCAGCCGGCCCGGCGCCTGAGTCGACGGCCGCGATCGATCTATGGACAGGAACCGGCGCCGATGGCATCACCGCGCTGGTCTCGCCGCGCGGCGAGGCGCTCTTTGCACGGCAGTTGGCACGGCTCTTGGCACGGCATTTGGCACGCAGGCGGGTTCGGACCCATGACCCTCTCGGAATTCGCGATCCGGTTCTTCACCTGGTGGAACGGAACCACCTTCGGCACGCAAGTCTGGACCAACCGCCACGGCGAACTGGTCGGCGAGGACGGCTACGGCAATCTCTATTACCGCACGCGCGGCGGCGCGATCGATCCGGCGCTCGGCTTCGAACGCCGCTGGGTGATCTACAAGGGACTGGCCGAGCCATCCACCGTCGGGCCGGATTGGCATGGCTGGCTGCACCACACCGTCGATACGCTGCCGACCGAGGAAAAGGTGACGCCGCGGTCGTGGTGGAAGCCGCATCGGCCGAACCTCACCGGCACGCCCGCCGCCTATCGGCCGCCCGGATCGACGCTGGCCCAGGACAAGCGCCCCAAGGCGACCGGCGACTACAAGGCGTGGACGCCGGAGTGACGCCGGGCCGCGCCTAGAACTAACATTATTCAACTTAGCCCGGGGATGCGCGCGTCCCCTCTCCCCGCGGCGTTCTTCACGCCGTGGGGAGAGGGTTAGGGTGAGGGGCGGGAGCACGTGAGGGCTTCCGGGCAGGTAATCGGCGCAGCTAAAAGAGACGATCGGCCGCGCCGTCTGTGCTGGCACCTGCCCCTCACCCCAACCCTCTCCCCATCGTGAAGAACGATGGGGAGAGGGGGCGGGCACATCCTATGGTCAAGTGGGATGGTACATCCATCGCCGCCGCTCCCCATAGAATCTACGACCCCTGCGATTCGATGCGCCCGCAATTTGGTATAAGATCACAATCTCGTAAACACCGCACCCAAAGGGAGGCACACATGCGTCCGCAACGGCGCCTTGTTCGATTGGCGCAGGTTCTGTTGGCCCAGACGTTGGCCCTTGCCACCGTGGCCATCGCGCCGCCCGCTCGGGCGCAAGGCACCCCGCCGGCCGCCCCCTCCGGTAGCGCAGCCGGCGGCGCCGCGGTGCCGAATTTATCCGGCATGTGGGCACATCCCTACCTCACCGGCTTCGAACCGCCGGTGTCGGGGCCGGGGCCGATCCTCAACCGCTCGCGCCGGCCCGATGGCGTCGCCAATTTCCAGCTGCTGGTCGGCGATTACACCAATCCGATCCTCAAGCCGGAGGCGGCGGAGATCGTCAAGAAGCACGGCGAAATCTCGCTGTCCGGGGGCGGCTATCCGACGCCGAGCAACCAATGCTGGCCGCAAGGCGTGCCTTATGTGTTCTGGGACTTCATCGTGCAGCTCATCCAAGAGCCGCACCAGGTGACGCTGATCTACCGGCACGGCAACGAAGTCCGCCACGTCCGCATGAATGCGCAGCATTCGGCGCAGGTGACGCCGTCCTGGTACGGGGATTCGGTCGGCCACTATGAAGGCGATACGCTGGTGATCGACACCGTGGGGATGCGGGTCGGGCCCTATTCCATGGTGGATATGTACGGCACACCGCAAAGCCCGGCACTGCACGTCGTCGAGCGCTATCGGCTCCTCGATTTCGAGGACGCCAAGGAGTTGCTCGCCCGCAATGACCGGGAAAACATCCGGGCCGGCGGCGGCGCCGAGATCGATCCCAAGGACCGCGGCAAGGTGCTGCAGCTGCAGTTCACGGTCGAGGACCCCAACGTGTTCACCATGCCGTGGACTGCATTGATTACGTACCGGCGTAATGTCGGTGAATGGACCGAGTTGATTTGCGCCGAAAATCCACGCGAGGCCAACAACCGCGAAGAAACTTCGCTGCCGGTTGCCACCAAGCCGGATTTTTGAATAGGGCGTTGCCTCCGTCCACGCTCACTGCCGTTCGCGCAGCCGGAACAAAGCCGCATGGTCGGGCTTCGTCACGATCACGGCGACCGGCATGATGGGTGTGGTATCGGCAAGCGTCACGTCGAACCGTTGAATAATGGCGGCGAGGACGAGGCAAGCTTCCGTCAAGGCCAATTGCGCGCCGATGCAAACCCGCGGGCCGGCGCCGAACGGCAAATACGCATAGCGGTGCGCCAGCGGGACTTCGCCGAGGAACCGCGATGGATTGAAGGCATCGGGTTCCTTCCATAATTTTGTGTGCCGGTGCAGGACCCAGGGGGATATCATCACAAGGGTGCCGCCCGGGATCACAAGATCGCCGACTTGGTCGGTCGCAACGGCGATGCGGGCCATCGTAAAGGCGGGCGGATAGAGCCGCAGCGCTTCATTCACCACCGCCTTGGTGTAGGGCATTTTGCTCAAGGCCGCGGCGGCCGCATCGGGTCGCAAATCGAGGCCGCGGACCTCTTGGGCCACACGCTCTTGCTCGGCCGGGACGCAGGCCAGCAGGTAGAGCGACCAGAACAGCGTCAGTGCCGTCGTTTCGTGGCCGGCGACAATCATGGTGGCCATCTGGTCGCGCAGTTGTTCGCGCGAGAAGGCCGCGCCGGTTTCGGGATCGCGAGCGGCGAGCAGCATGTCGAAGAGATCACGGGGGGTGTCGCCGGGCGGTGTCTGCAGGCGCGCCGCGACGATTTCATCCATCAGTGCGACCCAGCGCGTGCGGAATCGCCTCCGGGCCAAGTCGCGCCAAGTCGGAATGCCGACGGGCAGCATCATGTCGAGGAAATACGGCCGGCCGAGACCGGCCGCAAATTCGGCGATCAGTCGCCGCAACGGCGCGCCGTACTGCCCCATCTCCACCGAGAACATCGAGCGCGCGGCGATTTCAAGCGCCAGGAACTGGACCGCCGATAGGATATCGATCTCGCGCGACGTGTCGACCGCGAAACGCGCGAGCCATTCTTCCGTAGCCTGGGCGATATGCCGCGCCAGCATCGGCACCACGCGCGGCGCCAGCGCCGGCGCCATGGTGCGGCGCTGGTGCCGCCACTCCGCGCCTTCGCTGAGCAGCAGGCCTTCGCCGACGATCGGCCGAAGGATGCGGATGGTCAGCGAGGTGCGGCGATAATTGGCCGTATTCTCCACCAGCACGCGATGGATGGCGTCCGCGCCGTTGATCAGGTAGCGCTTGCGGCGCAGCGCGGATCCGACGATCACGTCCTCTTGATACGCCGCCTTGGGCCAAATCGCGAGAGCATTGGTGCGGACCGCCGCCAGGAATCGATACCAGTTCAGCGGCTCGTCCGGAGGGGTCGGCCGCGGCGGCACGAAGCAGGCAGGCGCGTGGACGTTCATGACCGGCGACAATGCTCCGTGCAGGCGTCAATATTGCGCAACGCAAATCCCTGGCGCAATCGTGGCGAATATCGTCACGCCCGACGGCATTAGGACCATTGCGAGCAGAATGTTGCTTCGGGGCGAGCTTGGCAAGATGAAGCAAATCGCCGCAGGGGAGCGGAGTTTTTTGCGTGCCGCGATTTGATCGCGGTCGGATCGCGGCGTAAGACATTCCAAACAAGACCGTGACGCGGCGGAAGGTATAAAAATGCGCCATGAAATTCATCACCGGCACCGTGGTGGCGTGTGGACTTGCTGCCGTCGCGTTGCCGGCGGCGGCGCACCACGCGATGGTAATGTACGATCGGTCGAGAACCGTCACGCTGACCGGCACGGTGGTGGAATTGCGCTGGACCAATCCGCATGTGTTCCTGGTGGTCCACGGCAGCGCATCGGGGCGGATGATCAACCGGCGGATTGGCTATTGGAGACCAGCGGTCCGGGGAATCTGGTCCGGTGGGGCGGATGGTCGCCGACCGCTTTGCAGCCTGGGGATCGCGTCAGCGTCGACATCAATCCGCTTCGCGAAGGCGACAGGAAGAATGCCCGTCTCACCAAGGTCACCAACGTCGATACCGGCCAGGTGCTGGGCACCGGCTATCTCGATCTCGACCTGGCTCGCCCGCGCTAACCGCCGTGCCGCATCAGTTGCAACGATCGACGCCCCAACCGGAAGGTTTCGCGGTTGCATCCCTATAAATTCGGCCAAGCGATAATAGGACGGCCATGGGGGTAAGCTTTTGCTTGGGCCCGGCGGTGCGCTATACCACCGTCAAGCCGAGCCCGCGAGAAGAACGATTTGAAGAAGGAGCGGATCAGGAGCTTGAGAGCGCGCTGGCATCCGACACCTGCTATGTGTGCGATGTCGATTCCGGTCGGGCCTCGGATCCGCTGATGTCGTTCGGACCGCCGCCAAGCGTGATCTAAAATGTCAAATGGTAATAAAAAACCTCAGATCAAGCAGTGCCCGATCTGCCGTTTGGTGATGGTGGGTGAGAAGAGCGACGCACATGCAAACGACCACAATATTTTTCGTTGTCTTGCCTGCGAGTTGACGATCACATTCACGCCGCCTCCGCCCCGCGAGCATGATCGGTAGGTCCGGGACGCGCAGCTTGCGCCGGTATCGCCGTCGTCCATTGCAGGTGCCGCCGCGGCGGGCGGTCCTGCGATGGGGAACGCATTCACGAGTGGTCGTGTGTAATCGGCGGTCCGGCATAAGCCATCGTGCGGCGGCTCAGAGCGAGATTGATCGTATACCCGCCGAACAGATCGGCCGCAGCTATCAGGAAAAGCAGAATGGCGGCCTCCCACCGTTCGGGAGTCCGTAGAAGTTCAGGCCTTCCGAAAATCACCACAATCGTAATACCCAACGGCAACACCGAGGCCAATCCGTCGACAACGGCGAATCGCCCCCCGGCCGAGCCCACGGAGAACGGGATCGATAGCAATTGGAAGGAAAGATAGATCACCGCCAGCCATGCCATATTGAAGCCGAGGCGGTCGGGCGTGAACCAATGCAGCGGACCTTCCCGGTACCCCCCGAAGTAGAAAAAATACACCTCCCAGACCGCGAGCCCCAGGGCCAGCAGAATGCTCATTGAGCTGATGGACAAGTTAAATCCTCGCATGGTACCTCCTGCTACGAGATTCATTTGTGCTTCCTAGCGCGAACCTGCGTAGCTGCGCCAGCCCAGTCAAGCGACGCAAGCGAAGCGGAAAATTCGCGAACGTTCTGGATGCCGCTGATCGGTGGGTACGGCGCCCCGCGCTGCAGGCTGGTTTCGCCGGGTGAACGGCCGATCGTTGCCGAACAACGCTACGGGAATCTGCGCGCGACGCGTAGCATGCCGTTATGCTTACGGGCTTTGCATTGAACACGAGATAGCCAGGACGCACCGGCCATGACCGCTTGCTTCGGCATGGAGCGGACCATGGCTAGATGCCCGGCGGCGCAGCCGCGACGCGAGGACGCGGTTCCGACGTTGCCGCTGCGGTTTCTACGCCCGGATTGTACTCATCGAGCCTGACCAGAATGTCCTTGAGAGGGCTCTCCACCCAGGCGCGGTTGACGAAATCCCGATGTGAGATGCTGCCGGTCGGCAAGAACGTGACGCTTCCCGCCAATTGGCGATGTTTCAACTCGGACCCGTAGGGGATCGATCGCTCCCTGATCAGCTGCGCCAACTCGGCGTTAAGCCGTTGGGTGTGTGGCGTATAGGAACTCACGAAGAACGTCGATCGATCGTTGGCGATCCAATTCGCGAATTGCGACGTTCCGCTATAGAGCGCGTCGAGCAGCACGATTCCGCGCACCCGCGATTTGACGCCCCCACGATCCAACACCGACAAAGTCGGCCCGAAGCCACCGCTATAGGCCACCAGCACGATCGGCATGCGGGCGAAGGCCGCGCTGCTGTGCGGATCGCCATAGAGCGTGGCGAGGCGGTCCGCCGCCTCATCGAGGAACCGCTTGAACCCGCCCGGCTCCCAAAACTTTCCGGCGCTCGAATTCGGCGGCATCGACGGCGAATTGCGGCGCCACCAGCACCGCATTGGCACCCGACGCCGTGATCTGTGCCGGCACTTGCTGACGGTCGCGGACGTCGCGCTCCAAATTGGCGCCATGCCCGTGGAAAAACACCACCATCACGCCGGGCCGGGTCGGATCGAAGGCCTCCGGAATGTGCAACAGGACACGAGCATCGTTGAAGGTTTCCGACTCCCAGAGCACGCGGCCGCGGAAATTGGTATGTCCGCGATGGCCGGGCGCCCCGGCATCGAGAAACGGCCGATTCGATCCGGGCATCTTGCCGTCATAGGGGAAAGGCGCGGATTCGAACGCCACGAGGTTCGTCCGCGTGACACCATCCCGCAGCATGCTCGGCGCGTGACTGCGCCCCGGTGACACGGCCGCCGCGTCGCCGCGCCGCGATTTGAGGGCATTCCAAGCGCGTTCGAAGTAAGTTGCCCCGGAATCCGGGTCGTCAACGTCGTCCTCCTCGGCGTCGATCGAAGCGAAGAGTGAATCCGACTTGCCGGAACGCCACGCGTCCACAGCCGATCCACTTGAAGGGATTTGACCCGAAAGCCGCAGCATCGCGGCGGAGGGCCAACCGACCACCGCCGATATTTCGCCGCGGAGCAGAAGAGCGCAACTGGCGATGCACAAGCCCGTTGCTACCACTGCGACCCACCATGTCGCGCGATCGAGTTCGCGTGCGCACGATACGTTGCGATACGCCGGATCGGCTTCCGCGCGCTCCGGATCGCGATCGCGGGGCTCCCGCCAGGCTCGCCGCCCGTCTTCGCTCGCTTCCCACTGCGGTGCCGGATATGAACCGAAATGAGGGCGCCGACGCGACGATGCCGCGGCAGCCCCCGGCTCACGCAGAAATCGCGGTGCTGTATTCTGATATCGCAACTGCACGTCACCCCACCCCATGGAGGTGAAGTTAATATGACGATTATGTCTATATTTTGGTGCGGTCGCCGCGCCCTGGAACGGGGTTAGATACCATCCCTCCCGACGCCTAGTTCAAATTCAAAACCTTGGTTAATCAGCCCGGCGATCGGCAATGCGTTGAGCCAGGAGAAGGTTGGACTCATTGTTATGCCACCGGTACCCAATTCCGAAATCGAGATGAACAGGTCGACCATTGCGAAAAAGTTGTGCCAGTTGTGGCTGATAGCGGTGCGCGAAAATCCTGATCGGTCCGACATAGTGACCGAATGCTTGCAGGCGCCATTTGTTGCGATCGAAGAAACTCACCGGAATGCCGCTGTCATCTTGGAGAATCGTTTTGCTATTGTCGAGAATGAAGCTGCGGACCATGGAAAAATTGTTGCTATGCATCAAATATGACGCGCTCTTCAGAAGGGCATCGCCGGCACCGAGTTTGGTGCAGAAAGCCAGGAAACCACTGCTTTTGACGCCATCATTATCCAGGTTCGTGCTGAAATAATACAACGTCTGGTGCTGGCCGTCTGCATTGGTAAACGCGATCTTGACGCCCTGTGTGGCACCTTTGATCCGCGGTTGGTCGGCTGCTGCCTCATTGCCCTCCCGATCGAGCGTGACGAGGCTCGTCTCCTCGATGGTCTTGCCGGAGCGCGCCAAGAACACGGAGATGATCGGCAGGGCTCCTTGAACGGGGCCCGCTTGCAGTTGACGCCGCATATCCTTGGTTTTGAAGAAGCTGAAGTTCATCAGGGTTCCAAGCGAGGCCTCGATGTTCCTCAATGATCGTTGCACGGCACCACGCGGCGCGCCGGACAATTGCGGAATATCGCCGATCGGCTCCAGCCCGCTCAGCACGTAGGTGGATGCGCTCGGGAAAAACGTGATCGCGTGGAGGGCATCGGGCCCACCGAACATGTAAAACATCGTCGGTTGCGGTGCGTTCAGTTGCGCTTCAGAAAATGCCGGTATCTTCGACAGCCGATCCCGTTCGACCCGTGCGAACATCGTGTTGAAATAATTGGCGTGCCGCTGCCAGGCCGGATCCTTGGCAAGCGCCGCCAGAGGCGATTGCGACGACGGCGGCAGCCCCGCCAAGAAGCGCGCCGTATCGTTGGGTGTCGCGCGTTCCGCACTCCACGCCAACGTGGCCGGTGATATCAGCAGGCTCATCACGAGCATGGCAATTTTTATTCTCGACACGGCGTGGGACCTCTCAAAACTACGACACGGCCTTGGACGGCCCCAGGGGTGATGCCTGCAAAGGCGAAAGAAACATCTTGAAGATCAGGATTCCCGCGGCCAGCATTGCGGCGCTCGCGAGCGACTGCAACGGCCGTTCGATGATCAGATAAGCCATGATCAAAACCATTGCCGCCAGGAATACCGCGGGTGTCGCCGGATAACCCCAGGCGCGATAGGGCCGCGAAAGCTCCGGCCGCGTGATCCGCAGATAGATGACGCCCAGTACGGTGAGAAAAGAGCAGAAAGCATAGCTGAACTGAATAAAATCCAGCACCTCCTCGAAGCTCTGGGTCAGCAGAAGCACATTGGAGACCAGCAACTGGAACATGATCGCCCGCACGGGCGCGCCATTGCCGGAATGCCGCGAGAAGAACCGCAATGGCGCCAGATCCTCTCCCATGGTGGTAATTACACGCGGTCCGATCCACACCATGGCGCTGATGGAGGATACCAGTCCCAACGAAATGATGGCCCCCACCAAACGGCCTCCGAACGGTCCAAAAATATGATTGCCCGCAATGATGGCAACATCGAGTTGTCCCGCCATGGCGGAGATCGGCGTCGTGATGAGGAAGACGGCATTGAGCCCGACATAGAGTAGGCTCACGATCAAGGTACCGATGCACAGCGCGCGTGGCAGATTGCGGGCCGGGTCGCTGACTTCGTCGATGATGTAGGTCGCGGCGTTCCATCCGGAATACGAATACATCACGAAAACCAGACTGATGGCAAAAGGCGCGCTGGCGATGAACGGGATGTCCGCCATTCCCGGCGAGAACGTGATCGGCTCCCGAATTCCGAAGGCGAATCCGGCGACCAGGAACGCCACGATCAGCAGCAATTTGAGTGCCGTCCAGATATTTTGAAAGCTGCTGCCGTAACGGATGCCGCAGAGGTGCACCAACGAGACCAGCCAGAGCACCGCCAAGCCGGAAACAAGCGGCGGCGCGTCCGGGGCAATTGCCTTAAAATAGGCGCCGAAGGCCATTGCGGCGAGCGCAAGCGGCGCCGCGAAGCCGACGGTCGCCGATATCCAGCCGGCCATGAAGCCGATGGAGGGATGATAGATGCGGCTGAGGAAATTATACTCTCCGCTCGACCGCGGAAACATGGCGGCGAGTTCGGCATAGCAGAGCGCCCCGCACATCGCCGCGATGCCGCCGACAACCCACAGCAGCAGCAAGGTGAAGCCCGAGGTGATGTTCTGAACCTGGAAACCAAGGCTGGTGAACACCCCCACGCCCACCATATCGGCCACCACGATGGCGGTCGCGGTGATGCAGGACACTTTTGCCATCGGCGCCGCGGCTGCCGCTGTGGATGTCATCAAGGCGCCTTCCCCAACCGCGACGGGCTCCCCTCGCCGCGCTTCCGCAGCTATGTCGCTTCGCGGGAGCCGACCCGCATCCCAGGCCCGACGTGTCGGATACCCGCGAAGCGGCAGCTATGATGCGGTAGCCTTGCCGATCTCCTCGGTCATTTTTTTGGCGTCGCCGAGCAACATCATGGTGTTATCACGGTAAAACAGCGGATTATCGATGCCCGCATAGCCCGATGCCAGCGAGCGCTTGTTGAACATGACGGTCCCCGCCTTCCACACCTGCAGCACCGGCATGCCGTAAATCGGGGATTTGGGGTCGTCCTCGGCGGCCGGATTGGTCACGTCGTTGGCGCCGATCACATAGGCCACATCGGCCTGCGCGAATTCCGAATTGATGTCCTCCAGTTCGAACACCTCGTCATACGGGACATTGGCTTCCGCCAGCAGCACGTTCATATGGCCCGGCATGCGGCCGGCGACCGGATGGATGGCGTATTTCACTTCGACGCCATTGGCCTTGAGACGGTCCGCCAGCTCGCGCAGCGCGTGTTGTGCCTGCGCCACCGCCATGCCGTAGCCCGGCACGATGATGACCTTGGAGGAGTTTTTCATGATGAAGGCGGCATCCTCGGCGGAGCCGAGCTTGACCGGCTTCGCCTCGCCGCCGGCCGCCGGACCCGCGACCTCGCCGCCGAAGCCGCCAAGGATGACCGAGATGAAACTGCGGTTCATCCCCTTGCACATGATGTAGGACAGGATCGCACCCGAGGAGCCGACCAGCGCGCCGGTGATGATCAGTGCCGAATTGCCGAGGGTGAAGCCGATGCCGGCCGCCGCCCATCCGGAGTAGGAGTTGAGCATCGAGATCACGACCGGCATATCGGCGCCGCCGATCGGGACGATGATGAGGACGCCCAGCACGAATGAGATCAGCGCGATCAGCCAGAAATAAGCCGCGCCCTGGGAGACCACGAACAGATAGATGAAGACCACCAGCGCCACGGCGAGCGCGATGTTGACGGCATGCCGCATCGGCAGAATGATCGGCGCCCCGCTCATGCGGCCCGACAGCTTCAAGAAGGCGATGACGGAGCCGGTGAATGTGACCGCGCCGATGGCGACGCCCAGCGACATTTCCACCAGGCTCGCCCGATGGATATCGCCGGGCACGCCGATGTCGAAGGCCGCCGGTGCATAAAACGCTCCCGCCGCCACCAGCACCGCCGCCATGCCGACCAGCGAGTGGAATGCCGCGACGAGCTCCGGCATCGAGGTCATCGGCACCCGGCGCGCAATTACCGCCCCGGCGCCGCCACCGATCGTTAAACCAAGCACCACCAACAGCCAGGCCCAAAGTCCATCGGGTGGACGCAGAGCGAGCGTGGTTGCGACCGCAATCGCCATGCCGATCATGCCGAGCAGGTTGCCGGTGCAACTCGTCACCGGGCTGGACAGGCCGCGCAGGGCAAGAATGAACAGCACGCCGGCGAGGAGATAAAGAAGCCCGGCCACATTGGCATTCATGCTGATATTACCTTCAACTCGATCGCGGACGTTGGGAGCGCAGGCTCAAGGCAGCGCGGGCGTTCCGCCCGCTAAGTTTCGGAGCGCGGACGTTCCGCCCGCTTTTGCAATCGGCGCCGGCGTCAATGAGTCGGCGGAACGCGCGCTCCAGACCTCATTTTTTCTTCTTCTGATACATGGCGAGCATGCGCCGGGTGACGAGAAAACCGCCGAAGATGTTCACCGACGCAAACACCAGGGCAACGAAGCCCAGCGCACGCGCGATGATCGGCCCCCCATCATTGCCCACCAACGCCACCCCGACAGCGAGCAGCGCGCCGACCACGATCACCGAGGAAATCGCATTGGTGACCGACATCAGCGGCGTGTGCAGGGCCGGCGTCACCGACCACACCACATAGTAACCGACGAATACCGCCAGCACGAAGATCGAAAACCGGAACACAAAGGGATCGATTGCCCCGCTCGTCGCCAGTTCGGCCATCTGTTTCTCCTCAGGCAGCGGTTTTCGGCGCAAAATTGGGATGCACGACGGCGCCCCCGCGGGTCAGCGCCGTCGCTTTGACGATATCGTCGTCCCAATTCACCGCCAGCGCCTTGGTCTTCTTGTCGATCAGGATTTCCAGGAAGGCATACAGGTTCTTGGCGTAAAGGCTCGACGCCGAGGCTGCCAGCCGGCGCGGATCGCTGTTGCCGACGATCTTGACGCCATCGACCTCGGTCACCTGGCCCGGCTTCACGCCCTCCACATTGCCGCCGCGCTCGACCGCCAGATCGACGATCACCGAACCGGGCCGCATCGAGGCCACCATGGCAGCGGAAATCAAACGAGGCGCAGGCCGCCCCGGGATCAGCGCCGTGGTAATCACGATGTCTTGTTTTTTGACGTGCTCGGCGACCAACGCGGCCTGCTTGGCCTGGTATTCCTTGGACATTTCCTTGGCGTAACCGCCGGCGGTCTCGGCCTGTTTGAATTCGTCGTCCTCGACGGCGACGAATTTGGCGCCGAGGCTCTCGACCTGCTCCTTGGCGGCGGGCCGCACGTCGGTCGCGGTGACGATGGCACCGAGCCGGCGCGCCGTCGCGATCGCCTGCAATCCCGCGACGCCCGCGCCCATCACGAAGACCCGCGCCGCCGGCACGGTGCCGGCCGCCGTCATCATCATCGGCAAAGCGCGGCCATACTCTGCGGCGCCGTCGATCACGGCCCGGTAGCCGGCAAGATTCGCCTGCGACGACAACACGTCCATCACCTGGGCGCGGGTGATGCGCGGCATCAGCTCCATGGCGAAGGACGTAATGCCGGCTTTGGCCATCGCGGCCAGCGCGGCGTCGTTGCCGAACGGGTCCATGATGGCGATGGCGATGGCGCCCGGCTTGTATCCGGACAGTTCCGTCTCGTCGGGGCGCCGGACCTTGAGGATGATATCGGCATCCTTCATGGCATCGGCGTCGATCACGGCACCCGCCGCGGTATATTCCGCGTCGACAAAGCCGGACTTCACGCCGGCACCCGGCTCGACCGCCACATCGGCGCCAAGCGTTTTCAGCTTCTTGACGGTCTCCGGAGTAGCGGCGACCCGCGACTCGGCGGGATCGCTCTCCCGCGCGACACTGATGCGCATATACGCCGTCTCCTACCTGCCGACGTTACGGATGGCCCGCCGGTTCAGGCATAGGCGTTGAAGAGCAGCAGGAGCGCCGCAATTCCCACCATGCCGAGGCTCACCAGTCGTGAACCGGTCCAGGCAGCGCTGGCGGCGGCGACAACGCCGGCAATGATGACGAATCCCGCCGGCAGCCAATGGCCAAGGACGCCGCCGATCGCCAGTCCGATGACGATGGTGATGACCAGCGCGGTACCGATAAAAGTGGCCTGCAGGAATTGCTCGTAGCCGGCTTCATGGGCCGCGACATCGTTGCCTTCCGCCGTCGCATATTGGATTTCGCCGTGATCGGCCATGAACCCCTCCGGATTGCTGGCGCCAAGATGGCTGGCACCAAGACGGCTCGGGGCTTAGCCCAACTGATCCCTGAGAGCAATGCGGAAGCGACGATTTCAGTCCCTTTTTGCTGTTGAGCCGGGCTCGGCAACGAGCCCCACGGCACCCAAGGCCGCGTGCTGGCGCGCGGCTACGCGGTCGACCGCGAAATTTTCGATCGCGGTGTTGAACAGGCGGTAAAAATTCATGCGCGCGTCGAGATGCAGGAATACCCCGCCGAGTCCGATGGCGGCGCGGTCCATGAATACGAATTCCCGCGGGACCCGGACCGGCCCCTTCTGCTTGAGCGCGCGGTGGACGCGGAACGCTTCGCGCCGGCCATATTCGGAGGGCTTGACGCCATCCGCAAGCGTGCGGTCGCGATCGTCGAGCAGCGGACCGTAGATAAATCGTGCCCAAATGTTGAGCGTCTCGATCAGGTCGCGGTTGAGGTGCCGGAAACCCCAGGTCTCGTAGGCATGCACCACAAGATCATGGTCGTTTCTGAGCAGCCCGTGATAGAGATCGACCACGCCGCCGACGAAACTTGGCGGAAAGATGCGCACGCATCCATAGTCGAGCAGATTGATTCCCTGCGGCGTGCCGTCCTCCACGAAAGCGGTATAATTGCCGAGATGCGGGTCGCCGTGGATGACCCCGAACCGGCTGAACGGGTGCCACCAGGCCGCGAACATCGCGGCCGCGATCCGGTTGCGCGCCGCCAGCTCGTCCTTCTTGTGGGCGAGCAGCTTGCTGCCGTCGAGCCAATCGAGGGTCAGCAGCCGGCGCGTCGAATGCGTGGGCCATGCGCGCGGTACCCGGACGTTCGCATCCGATGCCAGCATGGCACGGTAGAGCGCGGAATGCTTGGCCTCCCGCTCGTAGTCGAGTTCCTCGCGGATGCGCGCCCCGATCTCGCGCGCGATCTCGGTGGTATCGATCGCCGGGTCCATGCGGCGGTGGATGGCGAACAGCCAGTCGAGCTGCTGCAGATCGGCTTCGACCGCCGACTGCATATCGGGATACTGCAGTTTGCAGGCGAGTGCCGTGCCGTCATGGGCCTGCGCCCGGTGCACCTGCCCGAGCGAAGCGGCGGCCGCCGGCTTGTGTTCGAATTGGGCGAATCGGCTCTGCCAGTCGATGCCGAGTTCGGCGGTCATGCGCCGCTTCACGAACGCCCAACCCATTGGCGGCGCATCGTTCTGCAGCTTGGCGAGTTCCTCCGCATATTCCGGCGGCAGCAGATCCGGCACCGTCGCCATCAGCTGGGCGACCTTCATGATCGGCCCCTTCAGACCGCCTAGTGCAGCGGCCAGTTCTGTGGCCCCGCGGGCGTGGTCGCTGTCGAGTCCAAACAAGCGGGTGGCGGCCACCCGCGCAGCGATACCGCCCATGTTGGCGCCGACCCGCGCATAGCGGGATGCCCGGGCGGAAAACCGGTTCGCTTCGCGATCGCGGGGCGGCAAGTTCTGGACCTCCGAACGGGTCTGTGATGCCGGCGCGGCGCCGGCGGCCTAAGCGCGATCTATGCCGGAAATCGGCAAATTCAAAGGGGCAGTCCTTCGCCACGTCCATGCGGAGCCTAGGTAAGGAACCCGCGCAGGAAGCTCGGCTAATCCAATGATATCCACCGCTGGGTAGCCACCGGACCTATCCGTGCAACCGCAACAACGCGCATAAATGCCTCGCACTTTCCAACTGTAATTTCCCTGACGAGGGATGCGTGCAGTGCTTTGCTGTCGCCGCTTTTTCTTGCATTCGCACAAAATTGATGCTATTTTTACCGCTACTGCAATCTTGCAGATCGCACTTGTCAATAGGGCACTGTTATGAGCATCAAACCGAAAGTCCTTGACATCTACCACGGTGATCTCGTTTTAAGCTTCGAGCAGATTTCAGGCGGCCGGCATCCGCGGGATCATCCACAAGGCCACCGAAGGTCCGGACAAAATAGACCCCAAATACATAGCCCGTCGCCGCGACGGGGTGGCCGCACGTTTGCTGTGGGGTGCATACCACTTCATGCGTCCCGGCGACATGGCTGCGCAAGCCGAACATTTCGTCGGCTTCGCCGCGCCCGACGCCAAGACCTTGATGGCAGCCGATCACGAGGACCCGAAAGTGTCTTTGGCGCAACTGCGGGAATTCATCGAGGCCGTCGAGGCGAAGATTGGCCGCAAGATGGTGATCTACTCCGGCTCCGTCATAAAGGACCAGATCCCGCGGGCCAACGCAGATCTCCGCGATTTCATGACCGCTCGCCGGCTTTGGCTGCCACAGTACGGATCGGCCCCCCACTGCCCGCCAGGCTGGGAAAAGCCATGGCTGTGGCAATACACCGGTGATGGCAGTGGCCCGCAACCGCACACCGTGAATGGCGCGAAGGGGAACGTCGATCTGAATTCATATGACGGGACCGACGAGCAATTGACGGCGGAATGGGCGTGATTGGCGACACCTCCCGTATGCAATTCGTTTTCGCATGATCTCAAAGAATGCCCACGGTCGTGGGCATTCTCGTTGCGTTGCGATGGCGAACTCGATGGTCGGTTGTACGCGCAGCCCGTGGTCATGGCGGGTCGATAAGGTAAGCAAAATGAGAAGATTGTTGTTTCTCCCGCTATCCTTGGTTCTGGCAACCACCGTATCGGCCGCAGCGGCGGGATCGGCAAGCGGTTCCGCGGCGCTGGCTTTGGCCGGGGTGGTGGCGCCGCAATCACCCTTGGTCGGGGTTCCCGATAAGAGGGTGATTGCCCGGCTGTTCGGAGGGGACACGGGCTTCCGCTATGCGGGCAATAACAAGATTTCCGTCACGGCGGACCTGGTAGTTTGCCGGCTCAGTAATGTCGATATTGCGACACGCAGTTGCGAGCTGACCTTCGGGGCGACCAAACGCACGGTGAAGGGCCGTGCCGCCAACGAGATCTACGCAGCGCTGGCGTTCGCCGGTGCCCCATCGGAGGGCACGGCGGGTGCGACGATCGAAAGTGTCTCGAAACTCGCCTGCACGCTCGATCCGAATGAGATCAAGCAAAAGGCCGGCGGCGGCGCAGAGTGCATGTACGAGGCCGCCCCCTGACCGGCAGCACAGTCGAAGGCCACATGCGGCGCACCGGTGGTGGAGACCTTGTTTGCTCCGATCGAACTGTTATGCGTATTTCAAGCATGTGTTCATTAGGGGCTGCGCCGGGTTTTCTCACATAGCGAGCGGGTTTGCGGCGCGAGCCTGCGGCGCGGCCGGACACCGTGATCAATTCCACCTCCTGATCTTGCGGAAAATCGTAATCATGGGATTGATCGTGAAGCGCGCAAGCTCGCGGTTGCGAATGCGAGAGCCGGCGATAAGCGGCGCACCTACGCCGCAATGATCACCGAACTCGACACCCAGGTCGGCCGCATCGTGGCGGCGCTGCGCCAGAAAAACATGCGCGACAACACGCTGATCATTTTCGCCAGCGACAATGGCGGCGTCACCAATGCGCTGTTCGCGACCGGCGCCCGCTCGCCGGAAGAGCGCAAGACCAGCGGCGGCTTGGCCTTGGGCGCCAAGCCGCCGGGTTCGAACGGGGAACTGCGTGACGGCAAAGGCTCGCTCCATGAAGGCGGTGTGCGGGTCCCGGCGATCTTCCACTGGCCAGGCAAACTGACGCCGCATGTGGTCGATGCGCCGCTGTCCATGGTGGACATCATGCCGACGCTGCTGCGCCTCGCCGGCGGCCAAGGCAGCCCCGACCACCCCTTCGACGGCAAGGATATTTGGCCGACGGTGGCGGACAGCCAACCCTCCCCGCACGAGGACATTTTGATCAATGTGGAGGCGTTCCGCGGCGCCATCCGCAAAGGCAACTGGAAGCTGGTGAAGCTCGCCTTGCTGCCGGGCAAGACCGAACTGTTCGATCTCGGGAAAGATCCGGGCGAAAAGACCGACGTGGCCGAACAGTTCCCGGACATCGTCCGCGATCTCGAAGCGCGGCTGCTGGCCTATGCCAAGGAGATGAAGCCCAGCGCGTGGATGAAGGTCCAGCCGGCCTTCATCGGCGCGCAAAGCAAGACCATGTTCGATCCGGATTTCGACATCGACGACGGCGGCTTGCCGCAGGAGAAGCCGCGGTTGCCGAGGTGAGGCGTGGGAGCGGTCAAGGGATTGCTACTCTGCGGCAAGTGAAGCGATGGGCCAATTCCGGACCAATGCACTGCACAAAAGCGCTCAACGCGAATTCGCTCGCGTTGCCCTGTACGAATGATACGTTGCCGCATGGTCAAGCGATTTGCTTTGCCTGAGCAAACCATGTGCAATAATGCGCTTCAGGGAGAACGGATCGGGGGTACACCGGATACGACGCCGGGGCCGTCAATCCAGCGCTCTTGACCCCCAACAGACACCGACTGCGCACCGCAGCAGACAACCTAGGTTTGGCGCAGTCCAGCCAATCCGGCGGAACCCAGCAACGATCCGGCCGGGCGCGGGCGGCAATATCGGTACCGAAGTCGTCGTACACGCGCCAGCCGACGGATACACGCTTTTCCTGGCCAATACGGCGAATGCGATCAACGCGACACTTTACGAAAAGCTCAATTTCGATTTCATCCATGACATCGAGCCGGTCGGCAGCAGTAGCCCGCGCGCCCGGCGTCCTGGAGGTCAATCCGGCGGTTCCGGTCCGCACCGTTCCGGAGTTCATCGCCTACGCCAAGGCCAACCCCGGCAAGATCAACTATGGGTCATCGGCAATGGAGGGCTGGCTCATGTGGCCGCCGAGTTGTTCAAGATGATGGCTGAAGTCAGAATGCAGCACGTCCCCTATCGAGGGTCGGGACCCGCGCTCACCGACCTCCTCGGCTGGGCAGGTGCAGGCGATGTTCGACAACGTGCCGTCTTCGATCGAACATATCAGGTCCGGCAAGCTGCGGGCGTTGGCTGTGACCTCTTCGACGGGCGTGGAGGCCCTGCCCAATGTACCAACCGTGGCCGGATTCGTGCCCGGCTACGAGGCGACCGGATTTTTTGGCATCATCGCGCCTAAAAGCACTCCAAGAGATGTTGTCGAGCGGATCAACAAAACGATGAATGCAGTTCTTGGCGAACCCAATTTGAGGGCACGCCTTTCGGAGCTGGGTGCCGTCGTACTTGCTGGCTCACCCGCCGATTTCGGCAAGTTGATCGCCGACGAAACCGGGAAATGGGCCAAGGTAGTCAAGGTATCCGGCGCAAGGCCCGATTGATCCGCGGTGACCGGTACGGGGTCAAAACCGGCCATTCAGGAAGTTGGCCAACCGACATGGAACAGGTCGGCCTCACTTTTCCGGCAGCCCTGCTTTGCGGAGGCCGTCAAAGAGATGCTCGGCGTCTTCGGGGTTCTTGTAGACGGTGGTGCATTTCCATTTTTCGATGGTGAAGCCGGGCTCGATGCGCAGGACTTCGGCGGCCTCGACGCGCGCCTCGGCAAGCTGACCCAACTGCGCATAGGCGGCGGCGAGCCAAAGCGGAATGATGCGGATATTGGGAGAGCGCGACGCGCCTTCGCGGAGCGGCGGCACCGCCTCGGCGTATCGTCTGCACATGTAGTAGGCATGGCCCATGATGGGGTAATGGCTGGCGTGATGCTGAAAAGGATCAAGGCGACTATTTGCCTGCAGCATTTCGACCGCTTTCGCCGGCTCTCCAGCATAGACAAGGCCGAGACCATAGCGATGATCGATGAAATTGGGATTGAGTGCGCGGGCGCGTTCCCACTCGGCAATCGCGGCGTCATGCCCGCCCTTGAAGAGCAGAGCCCATCCGAGGTGGCTGTGAGGTTCAGGTAAATTCGGGTCGAGCTGCACTGCCTTCTTGGCAAGTTCATATGCGTGATCGAGCCGCGAGGGTTCGAACAGTCGCCATCGAGGGGCTCGAGGGTAGGTGAGCACGTAGGTCCACGAAAGTAGCGCATAAGCATGGGCATAACCCGGATCGATTGACAAGGATTGTTCAAGCAGCCGACGAGCCTCGTGCAATAATGCCGGTCAATACTCGTCTCCCATCGAACCCGAAGGGTATCGGCGCCGCGCATGTAATAGTCGTAAGCTTCCCAGGCCGCGGGCGGCTTCAACAGTGTGCGCTCCGCTTCCGCGTCGTTCACATGGGCGACGAGAAGCGCCACAATTGTGCGTGTCACCTCATCTTGGACCGCGAACACGTCGCTTAGATCGCGGTCGTATCGGTCGGCCCAGCGATTGGCGCCGGTCGTGGCATCGATGAGCTGCGCATTGATACGAATGCGGTCGCCGTTACGCCGGATGCTCCCTTCGAGCACATAGCGCACCCCAAGTTCGCGTCCCACCTCGCGGACGTTCGACTGCTTTGCCCTTGTATTGAAACGTCGAATTGCGGGCAATCACCATGAGTTCCGAGAACCGCGACAGCTCGGTGATGATGTCCCCGGAAATGCCGTCGCTGAAATATTCCTGTCGCGGATCGCCCCCCAGATTGGCAAACGGAAGGACCGCGATGGAGGGACGGTCGGGAAGAGCGAAGGAAGGTCTTCGCAATTCGACGGCGCCGGTCTGCGGGCGATCCTCGCGCACCTCGCCGACGAACCGCACCCCTTTGCGCGGCAGGGTCTTGATAAGACGTTGCGCGTCGCCGCTGTCGCCGATCGCCGACCGCGCCGCATTTATGCAGGTGCTCAGCGCCGACTCCGATACAATGCGCCCATCCCAGAGCGAGGCGAGTAGATCATCCTTGCTGATGACGCGCTCGCGCTGCTCAATCAAATGGACCAGGAGGTCGAACACCTTGGGTTCAAGAGGAATCAAATTGGCTCGGCGGCGCAGTTCGCGCCGCTCCGTGTCAACAACGCATTCTTCAAATAGATAGCGCAACTTACCGCTGCCATCGACCAGCCGGAGCGTCTTCTCGAACTACCATAACTGCGGAAAAAACGCGAGAATCATAAGGACAAGCTAAGGCGATCCTGAAGCGTGCTTTGCCGGACAACCGTATTGTGCACAGCGACCGGTCAATCCGCATGGTGCCAAGGAATTCGACGATTTGCTCTTTGGGCTCAATGCCGGATCGGGCCGACATCGAAGAGGAACAATGAGATGATCACGCGCGCCTTAATGATCAGCGTTGCCACGGCTGCGCTCGCAGGTACCGCAACCGCAGCCGGCGCGCAAGAGGTGCTGAAACTTGGTCTGGTTCAGTCCATGACCGGCGCTCTCAACACCACTGGTAAGGCGGTGGTCAACGGGGCACTTCTCTACCTCAAACAGCACGGGGACGTGGTTGCGGGCCGGAAGATTTCAGGTCATCGTCAAGGACGATGCGACAACAGCGGATGCCGCGAAACGAGTTGCCCAGGAATTGATCGTCAATGACAAAGTCGCCATTCTTGGCGCCGGCATGACGCCTTCGGCCCTGGGCATGGCCTCTTTGGCCACAGAGGCGAAAATTCCCACTGTCGTGATGCTGGCGGGCGCGTCCATTGTCGTGGAGCGATCGCCCTACATGGTCCGCACGAGCTGGACACTCGGGCAATCGTCGGAAGCAATTGCCGACTGGGCGGTGAAGAATGGCGCCAAGAGGATCGTCACGCTCGTTAGCGACTATGCGCCTGGCCTCGAAGCCGAAGCGGTCTTTAAAGAGCGGGCCGATAAAGGCGGCGCTCATATTGTCGAGTTGATGCGACTGCCGTTGATGAACCCGGATTTTGCTCCGTTTCTACAGCGCGCGCGAGATTTAAATCCCGACACTCTGTTCGTCTGGTTTCCAGGTGCTGCGGCCGGGATCTTCGCGAAACAGTTCGTTGAGCGCGGCATGGACAAGTCGGGCATCCGCATTGTGGGCACTGGCGATCTTACCGATGAGGACGAGCTTCCGGGCATGACCGACGCAGTTCTCGGAATCGTGACGGCGTACCATTATTCCGCAGTCCATGGTTCCCCGACCAACAAGTCCTTCGTGGCTGATTTCGAGAAAGCTTACGGCAAGCGCCCGAACCCCGTCGCGGTCAGCGGCTACGACGGCATGCATCTGATTTTCGAAGCGCTCAAGAAAACCGGAGGCAAGGCTGACGGCGACGCGTTGGTCGCCGCCATGAAGGGATTGAAATGGGAAAGCCCGCGTGGCCCGATCGAGATCGATCCGCGGACCCGGGATGTCGTCCATAATGAGTACATCCGGAGGGTCGAGCGAGTGAATGGGCAGCTGTCGAATGTTGAGTTCGAGACCTACCCGATGGTGAAAGATCCCAGCAAAGAGGCGCGGAAGTAGGGTGGTCCCGGTTGAGCCGCGGTGGGCGCCACGCGCCAGTCAGCGACCACATGACAGCCCCTATGTAGTCGCGAAAGGGATCGCGAGATGTCACACCAACCAAGCTCTGCCTCAAGCGCAATGGAAGGAAACGGCTCCTACAACAAACACGCCAAGCAACCGGCAGAAGGGGCTGCTCTGGCACTGCCGCATCTGGAGAGAGTGGTCGAGTTCATGACGCTCAATTGCGCAGATCGGCCTATTGTCATTGCCGACTATGGATCGTCTCAGGGCAAGAATTCGCTCACTCCCATGAGGCTTGCCGTCGATGCGTTGCGCAGACGCTTCAGCCAGGATCGACCGATATTGATTTACCACGTCGACCGGCCCTCGAACGACTTCAACTCGCTGTTTGAGCTGCTCGATACCGATCCGCACAGATATGGCCGAAACGATCCCAACGTGTTTCCCTGCGCAATCGGCAGGTCGTTCTATGGAAATGTGCTGCCGTCAAACTACGTCGATGTCGGGTGGAGCTCGATATGCTGCCATGTGGGCCAGTCGAATCCCAACGTCAATTCCAGATCATTTG
>CAWDKL010000033.1:0-18565 GCA_963802745.1 uncultured Alphaproteobacteria bacterium
GGCTTGAAAACGATAGGCGCGAGCTGAAACGGCGTGGCGGCATCGGGTCCGGCAACGGCCGGCCCCGATGAGGTTCGCTGACCCCATTATCTACCCCAATGACACGAAACGCCTACAATGTATTTCACGCTAGTTTAGAGTATCAATAAGGTGAGTGATTTTGTTTTCGGGTGGCCGATCTGCGAAGTTTTCGAATTTAACGGAAAAATGGAACCTTGCAAGCGCACGGGTTCACGCGTGCCCGCATGAGATACCCTGGGAGGAACGACGATGACCACAGAGACGGTTGGGCAATCCATATCGCGCCGCACTATGCTGGCCGGATCGGCGGGGCTGGTGGGCGCGGCGACGCTGCCCGGTGGCGGCGCGCTGGCGCAGAACCCGGCCGCGGGCGTGGCGGTCAATTCGCAATCCAGCCCGCGCTATTATCAAAATCCGGCCTGGGCGGCGCTGGTCAAGGAAGACATCATCGAGCCGGACTTGCCGATCGTCGATCCCCACCATCACCTGTGGGAGCGTCCCGAGCACCGCTATCTCATCAACGAATTGCTCGCGGACACCGGCAGCGGCCACAACATCGTCCAGACTGTGTTCATCGAGTGCGGCTCGATGTATCGCGCCGATGGGCCGGTCGAGATGAAACCGGTCGGCGAAACCGAGTTCGTCAACGGCACGGCGGCGATGAGCGCCAGTGGTCAGTTCGGGAAGTCGCGGCTGTGCGCCGGCATCGTCGGCCATGCGGATCTGCGGCTCGGCGACAAGGTCGCGCGGGTCCTGGAGGCGCAGATCGCCGCCGGCAACGGGCGCTTCCGCGGCATCCGGCATTCCGTCACCTGGGATGCCAGCGATGCGTTGGCTAAGGCGCGCACCAATCCGCCCAAGGGGCAGATGGCCGATCCAACCTGGCGCGCCGGCTTCGCGCGCCTGGCCCCGCTCAACATGAGCTTCGAGGCCTGGCTCTATCACCCGCAGCTCCTCGAACTCGCCGACCTCGCCCGCGCCTTCCCGAACACCACCATCATCCTCAACCATGTCGGCGGGCCGCTCGGCATCGGCCCCTACAAGGGCAAGGAGGCAGAAACCTTTGCGCAATGGAAGCGGGGCATCGCGGAAGTCGCCAGAGCGCCAAACGTCGTGGTCAAGCTCGGCGGGCTCGGCATGCTATTCGGCGTGTTCGATTTTCATGCGCGTCCGAAACCACCCACCTCGACCGAACTTGCGGCCGCCTACCGACCCTATATCGAAACCTGCATCGAGGCGTTCGGGCCGGACCGCGGGATGTTCCAGAGCAATTTTCCCCCCGACGGGGTCAGTTCCAGCTATCCGGTGCTGTGGAACGCGTTCAAGCGCCTGGCCTCCGGCGCGTCGGCCGACGAGAAGGCAAAGATGTTCAGCGGTACGGCGAAGCGGGCGTATCGGCTGGGGTGAGGCGGAGGGGGATTTTCCGGCCCGCCCTGTTGCAAAGGGTGCCAGGCAGGAAGGCGTGTGTGGCGACCCGTACATATTGGGCCGCTGCTATGCGGCAACATTACGGAGGACACGAGCAGTGCAGCGAACCGCGGTTCTGCGACCCCGTTCTCTTCTAACTAACTAACTGCACCAGCGATACGCTTCGCACTGATCGGTAGTCTTACACATTCGAGGGGAAAGGCTCCATGTCATTTGTAACACGAGGCACCATCAAAGTGGTATTCACCCCAGCTGCCGCAGAGGTAAAAGTGTCTCCTACGAATGAATATCGGGTGACACACGACCGCGTTACTTATACGGTTTTTGTAAACCCGCCTACGCCCGAATCAAAGTGTTTCCCAGATAGTAAGCTTTTCAAACTCTCAAAATCTTATGGTTCACTGCCTCTCGCCGAGATAGCTATTAAAGGTATCTGCGTGGAAATAACAATCAATGGTGCGGATAATATAACTGCAATCCAGGTGCCGGCTTAGCTTGCGATGCAAACCGAAAAAGGCCAGCCGACCAATCTGATCTTCTGGGGTGCGGGTGCCACAGCTGCGCTTGGAATACCCATGACCACACAGCAAGCTGATTTCGTACGAAAGCTTGTAGGGAATGGTGATCCCAGGACGCTCCAGCGGCGCGTGGCCGATGCTCTTAGCGGTGTCGCCGCCGAAACTTGGCACAATGCCCTCTATGAATTAATCTTAATCCTCGGCGATTCGGAACAAAGCGCCGTCAGAATTGATCATGTCACCACAGAAGAGTTGGATGCAATGCGTCCACACTGGCGGAATAGCCCTAGCGACGACGACGAGCTAAAACGCAGAATCATCGGGCTTCGTCTCATCTATGATTGGCCGACCCTTAAATCCGTGGTTCGCATTTGTCCAGCTTCCGATGGTTGTCGCTTCAAGCTCAATGACCTCTTCAATGTTCTCGATATGCATATCGATTCCGGAATACCCGCTCCAATAACCAAAAGTAATGAGCCGAGCTTAGCTTCAGACAAGAATTTTTCAGAAACGGAGTTCTTTGAAGCTAGGAGGTTAATTGGTGCGCGCAATGCGCTTAAGCTCATTCTGATCGCTTTCTTTCATATAACCTATCAAGTGTGCTTATCAGCCAAAAAGCGTGAGCTCGATTGGTATCGAGATTTTGCACGTCTACTCGGACGTCGCGTCCAGCACCACGGGACCGCCCTTGCTCACGAAGGACGTCAACTGGACGACCCTGGATTCTACCAGGCCGATGTTGGATTTATCAGCTTGAACTATGACCCTATCGCCCTTTGGATACAATTCATCGCTAACCGTGAACTGAATCGCAGTGCTTCGGTCCCGCATATCGGCTCGCCGCCTATACCACTTCATCTTTTTCATGACTTTGGACACTTGATTCCCGCGCGTGGAATAGAGGAAAGGCAAGGTCGCTTTCCCTGGTATCCATTGAATGAAGCGGCAGCCCAACGCCTAAATGAAATTAAATATCCAAGCGGATACCGCGTCAGGTTAACAAAATTTCTTTTTCCGCACGGCTGCTTATGCTGGCGCGAATGCCCAAGCTGCGGAAAGCTTTCTGCCTATCATGGGCATTCATGGGATTTGTATGCGAATGGCTTGTTTCCTCCACCACCTCTTCGGTCGTTCGATCAATCGCCATGTCCGCCGTCAACGCCGTGTAAGGAGCTAGAAAAACGCGAAATTGGAGCGGTAGATACTCGCGCATGTCTTCACTGCGGAACACTAACCTTTACGTATCATACTCAGGTTGTGATGCAAAGTTCGTTTAAGCCTCGGCCTCCTTCATTTCTGGAAGAAATCCAGCGTGAGCTGCGGGCGACGACGATGGGGGCTGAACATATCATCCTGATGGGATATTCGTTACCCGACGATGATGTTACGTATCGCGCATTTTTTTCCGCTCGCCGTCGTCAAGGGAAAGTTCGTTGTACGGTAGTGAACAGAGATAAATCCTATCCAAACTGGCTCGGCCCCGCTGCGCTAAAGCACAAAAATTTTCCGAATTGTCGGGTAATCGAAACCGCCAGGGACATTTTTGGCGAGGATAATGTTCGATTTATGGAGGCGGTATACCGCAAGTGTTTCTGGACGAGAACGGCAGGGCAACTGAGCGTAAGTTGGAGGAGCTACTTGTTTGGGGGTCTCGCGTATCCGAATGAATCCTTCGGCCACAGTGATCCGCGAATCGTCATTTGTCGGACTTGCCGTGGGAGAAACGCCGTTCCTTGACAGTAGCCCGGATGAGCGACCTCTCGGTCGCTCCCCACTTGGTTTGCAAGTGGTAGAGGGCAAAGTCGGCCGCCTGCGAAAGTACCATGATGTGCAGCACGGCGCTCCCTGTGCGCTTGCCGGGGCGCTCCCCGCGCCGGCGACCGGCCCGGTGAAGAAGCCGCGGAACCCTCCGTCCGCGCGCCCGGCGGCCACCTTGGCCGCGCCGCGGTCGCATCGCGGATCCGCGCCGGGGCCGTCGCACGGCCGCGACCCTACGCCCGCCGCACCAACCCCCATAGCGGGGCGAAGGAGGGCTGCCGCTCGAACCCGTCCAGGAATGCCAGGATCTTCGCGGCCGCGGCCCGATCGACGCTGTGGTCCGCGCAGGAGAAGAATTTCTCCTCAATCTGTTCGCGGGTGAACGGCACCTGCGGGGTGCCGCTGGCGTAGTAGCGCATGCGCTGCACGGTGCGGCCACCGTTGAGCGTGACGGTGACCCGCGCCGGGCTGTCGTCGAGCACTTCGGCGAATTCCGGGTCGATGCCGACCGTTACCTTGGCCGCCAGCGCCTTGACGGCAGGGTCGGCGATCGCCTCCTCGGTGAAGGCCTTTAGCATCGGCGCGCCGTAGAGGGCCGTATAGGCCGCCACATACGGCATGCTGAACTTGGCGCTCTCGATCGAGGTCGGATAGGCGGAGCCGATGCGGGAGGCGGCATATTTGGTGATGCCGGCATGGATCGCGGTGACATCGGCAAGCTTCACCTCGCCCCGCAGTTCGAGCGTCGCATCGATCGACGTATGGCCGAGGCCGCCGCATGGATAACGCTTGGGCTTGAAGGCGGGCCCGGCGATCTCGAAAGTGCGGCCGAGTTCGGCGATCGGCGCGTAGGACACCGCCATGCCGCGGTCGAAGGCGCGGAAATAGCCGGACACCGGATTTTCCAGCGCGGTCGCGCTCGCCGTAAAACCGCCGCGGCCGAGCGTGGCCGCCATGATGGCGTTGCGGGCGGCGGTGCCGGAGTGGAGCGGCTTGGTCATGGTGCCGAAATTGGCCGACAGCCCGCCGGACAGCGATGCCGTCATGCCGATGATGTCCGGGATATTCTGCCGCGGCACTTTGAGCAGCCGCGCGCAGGCCATCGCCGCCCCGATGGTGCCGATACTGCTCACGGCGTGCCAGCCGGCGGCCGCGGATTGCTCCGGCGCCGAACGCGCGAGCTTCAGGCACACCTCGAAGCCGACGACGAAGGCGGCCATCACCTCGGCGGGCGTCGCCCCGGTGCTCTCGGCGAGCGGCAGCAGCGCCGGGATGATCGGCGAGGTCGGCTGGCCCAACAGCGACGACAGGTCATAGTCCATGATATGGGCGGCGACGCCGTTGGCGAGCGCGGCAAGCTGCGGCGAGGTCTTGAACGACTGGCCGACCACGGAAACCTTTGGCGCTGCGCCCTCCGCCTTGACCATGTCGCAGATGATTTTCGAGCCATCCTCCTGGCTGCCGGCGAGCATCACCGCGACCGTATCGATGAAGGCGAACCGCGCCCGCTCGAGGCCAAGCGCGGGGAGCGACGCCGGATCGAAGCCGACGACGAAATCCGCAATGGTGTCGGCGAGCCGCCGTGCCGGCGGCGCCGGCCTGGCTGGGGCCAGAGCACCGGCTCCGGCCGGTTTCCCGGCTTCTTGAGCGGTTGCCGTTGCGGCAACCGTCAGTGCCCCGGCCGCACCGAGAAACCAGCGCCGATCGATCGGATTATCGGAGCGCGAAATCATGTCATCCTCCAGCGTCGTTGGTTGTTCCGGTCATAGGCGTCCGGCAGAAGCGTCCAATATACTTCAGCATTACCCCTCGCGGGGGCGTGCCGGAAGAAATCATGTCCAGCGGCTGAAAATAGGAACGAATACCGCGCTTAGGCACTGAGAATTCATTATCGCTTTGATTACCGCGTTGAGGCGCGACTGTGACGTGGATGGCCGGGACTTCGCCCGGCCATGACTCCCGGATGTTCAGACGTGACCGCAATCCGGTCTAGCAGCGCATAGCGCGATCCGACGATCCAATCATGCGCTAAAAATCGGTCTTCTCCGCGGTCGGCACCTGGGTGTCCGGTTCGTAATATTTGTGGATGTTCTCCGCGCACACGGTCTCCGGCCAGTCGGTGGAGCCGCGTCCGTAGGTTATCGTCGCGTTCCATGGCGTCGTGAACACATTGGGGTCATCGACCGTGAATCGCACCTGCAGGTGTTTGCCCCGGTAGCTGCGGTCGATCCCGACGGCGGGACGGAAATTCTCCTTGGCGTCGCGGTCGAGGCCCTCCTTGGCGTCCGCATAGTCGAGCAACCGGAAACGCTCGACCACGTGCAGCTTGTCCGTGTAGGGCGTGCCATACAGATCGATCATGCCGAACGGCCGATCGGTCTTGATGCCCACGGTGTCGACGACCAGGGTGTCGCCTTCGTAATGGCCGACCGAGTCCCCGTACCACGAAGGCTTTAGCTGCGCAGGATGCTGCTCGTTCAGGCGCACCACGCGAAACTCGTGATCCTGCTCGTAGAGAATGATGATTCGATCCGGCAGCTGCAGCAGCTGGGTCGCGAAATTCTTGTAAATGAACGGCACCGGCTCCGGCCAGCAGCTGTTTGCGGGATTTGGATACGTCACGCCGGCCAAGGAGAGATCGCCATGCTGCTTGACGATGGCAGCCGCCTCGGGCTTCAGAATCGGATTGGTATAATCGCCGACCAGCCGGCCGTAATCGCTGGCGCCGTTGCGGCGCGACCGGTTCGTCACCGGGCCCGGACCGGATGCCGGCGGCTCGAAACCCGGCAGCGATGGATGCCACCAAATCCCGGAGAAGTCCGGGATCGCGGGGGCGCCCGGCGCGGCGCCGGCCGCGGGAGAGTGGGCTTGCTGGCCCAGGGCCGCCGTCACCGCCGCCATGGCGATGCCCGCCAACAGAACGGACCGATACCATCGCGTATTCATGCAAGCCTCCCATCGCGCTTCGCCCGGCCGCCCGCCGGCGCCCGTTTTGCCGATGAAGGCTAGCGCAAAATCCGGGGCGAGGGTAGCCCGGACGAGCACCGCCGGTGGTCCGAAAGCAGGCGCCGCCTCACGATAACCGGGATCGGCCGCGAGAGTCCCGATCTGCTGTTCGGTCAAACCGGGTGCGATTGGTTCCAGGATGGAATTGCGGCGTCCCGGATCGCCTCCGAGCGTCGCTGCAAAAAGATGGGCGCTCGCAGCGCACAAAACAGTGGCACCGCATCGCAAAAACGCATAGCCTTCGTTAGGGCTGATGGAGCAGACGGCAGAGTATCCGGCCGCTGCCCAGGCGGCGAAATCCAGGTGGCGCGATGGTTGGCGTTCAACGCGGCACGGCTAATGGCGATCGAGCGATATCCCGGGCGGCGGCATTGTCGCCCGGTGTACGGAACATATCGGCACGCGGCAAACCGGCGGGCATTCCCCAAAGCCGGCGGGTAACTCGTCGTCATCCGCGCCGGAGACGGAATTATCTGCTTCTATCAACCCATCATCGAGCATCGAAAACTATGGCGAAATCCGAAGAGCCGATTGTCATCAAGAAATACGCCAATCGGCGCCTGTATAATACCGGAACCAGCACCTATGTGACGCTGGAGGATCTCGCCGCAATGGTCAAGAGCGGCGAGGATTTCACCGTCTACGATGCCAAAACGAGCGAGGATATCACCCGTTCGGTGCTCACGCAGATCATTTTCGAGCAAGAGAGCAAGGCCGGGCAGAACCTCCTGCCCATCGCGTTCATGCGCCAGCTGATCCGGTTCTATGGCGACAATATGCAGATGGTGGTTCCGAAATTCCTTGAAGCCTCGATCGCGTCGCTCACCCGCGAGCAGGAGAAATTTCGCGAACACATGGCGCAAACGTTCGGAGCAGGCCCGTTCGCTCCCCTGGAAGAACAGGTGCGCCGGAACATGGAACTGTTTCAACGCGCCTTTGCGATGTTTCCGCTGCCATTCACGCCGCGCGACGCCCAGGGCACGGACGCCGAGAAGCCGGCGGATTCGGCAGGCGAGATCGACAGCCTGAAGCGCCAGCTCGACGATGTGCAAAAGCGGCTCAATCGTTTGAGCGAAACGAAAAACTGACGCGGCCGCGTTCCACGCCATTCCATGCCGGCAAATTCCACCGAAGCACCGAGCGAGTTATATGAGCCGACGCCGTGAATTGGCGCCGGACATCGGTTTTGTCGCGATGCGAAGGAGGGTCATTGGGTCCGTCTCTCACGTAATGGGTGCGCGACCTCGGGCGCAGATGGCCCGCTCACGTCTGCCGGTAATTGCGATCGATCGCCGGGTTGGCATCCGGGACGGCCGCTGGCCTTCATGGATTTAACGGAATTGAACGGCACCATGAGCAAGGGACGGCTCGAAGCCTTCACGGACGGCGTCATTGCCATCATCATCACCATCATGGTGCTGGAGATAAAGGTGCCGCACGGCGCCGATACGGCGGCATTCATGGAAGGCTTGCCGGTTTTCCTGGCCTATGTGCTGTCTTACGTGAACGTCGGCATCTTTTGGGTCAACCATCACCACATGCTGCACGCGACCGCGCACATCGACGGCCGGGTGCTGTGGGCCAATTTGTTCCTGCTGTTCTGGCTGTCGCTGGTGCCGTTCGTGATCCGCTGGATCGACGAGGCGGGTGTCGTGGCGCTGCCGGTCGCGGCTTACGGCGTCGTGCTGGCCATGGCGGCGATCGGCTACACCCTGCTGCAAGCTGCAATCGTCGCGCGCAACGGGCGCGGCTCCGCGCTGGCGCTCGCACTCGGCAGCGACCTCAAGGGCAAGCTGTCGCTCGCACTCTATGCGGCCGCGATCCCGCTCGCCTTCATCAACCCGTACATTTCGATCGCGGCCTATGTGCTGGTCGCGGCCATCTGGCTGGTGCCCGACCGGCGGATCGAGAAGACGGTGCGATGAGAGGGACTGTTCACGTAGCCCGGGGACGCGCGCGTCCCCTCTCCCCGCGACGTTCTTCACGCCGTGGGGAGAGGGTTAGGGTCACCCCAACCCTCTCCCCATCGTGAAGAACGATGGGGAGAGGGGGCGGGCGCATCCTAAAGTTATACCAAATTCCGGTCGCATCGAATCGCAGGATCGTGGGGTGTGCAAAATCACCCGGGCTGGCGGAGGCAGCCGGCACGGCTTCGCCGGCGATTTTGCGCGCGGTCGGCTGCTCACGTCATTATCGCGTGGTGTCGCGATCGCGGCGCTAACCAAAAGCCCGCCTCGTGCGCAAAATCGCCATTTGATGCCGTGCCGGCCGCCTCCGTTTCGCAAGGCGATTTTGCACACCTTACGTGTTAGGACCTCACCGGAATCCGGTCTAAGTGAACGGTATTGGGATTAAGCTGGTCTAAGCGATTGCGATTGCGCTTCCTGTCCGTCGGCGGCAATGCCCGCCGGGCCATGGGGCCTGCTGCCGGCGTGCCGGGAACGTGCTACGTTCGTACGCTGCGTCGCAAGCAGACCGGCAAGAATTCCGATACTCTGCACGTCTCGCGATCGTTCGCCAAAACGTAAACAGGGAGGCTGACATGACCACGCACGGTGAATCCGAACATAGCGAAGAAGGCCTGAGCCGACGCGGCTTGGTGCAGGCGCTGGCCGCGGGCGCCGCGGCTGCGACCGTTATCACGCCGGCGTCCGCCCAGCAGCAGACCGCCGTCGTGGCCGAAGCTACGGCCGGCGATTACGTCCGCGATCCGGCGCGCTGGGGCAGTCCGGAAGTCGCCGCACTGTTTCCCGGCTTCAAGCATATCGACATGCGCACCAAGGGCGCCATCATCCGCCTACGCCATGGCGGCTCCGGCCCGCCGCTGCTGATGCTGCACGGCAATCCGAACAACCACGTGCTATGGTACGCGGTCGCGGCGCGGCTGGCGCAACACTATCACGTGGTGCTCCCCGATCTGCGCGGCTACGGCGACAGCTCGCTGCCGGATCCCGGCCCAAAACTCATCAATTACAGTTTTCGGGTGATGGCGGAGGACATGATCGAGGTCATGGAAAATCTCGGCCACCAGCGGTTCTTCCTCGCCGGCCATGACCGCGGCGCCCGCTTAAGCCACCGCCTCTGCCTCGATCACCCCGATCGGGTGATGAAGCTCTGCCTCCTCGACATGCTGCCGAACTATTACGTGTGGTCCAACGCCAACATGAAGTGGGGCCTCAACACCTATCACTGGCTGTTCATGGCGCAACCGGAACCGTTTCCGGAAACCATGATGAGCGCGGTTCCGGCCGAGTGGTTTCTAAAAATCCGCGCCGGCGCCCGGAACCCGCCGAAAGTGGTGTACGACGAATATATCCGCTGCTTCACCAAGAAGACGATCTACGGCTCCTGCCGCGACTATCGGGCCGGCGCCGGAATCGATTTCGAAATGGATTCGGCCGACAAGGATCGCCGGATCGGAATGCCTCTGTTGATCCTGTGGGGAACCCGCGGCGCGCCCCCGACCGACGAGTTTCCGACCGTCTGGCGCAAATACGCCAGCAACCTCGTCGATGCCCAGCCGCTGCCGACCGGGCATTACCTGATGGAGCAAGCACCGGACGGCGTCTACGATCATTTCGTGAAATTCTTCACGACGTAGGCGGGAGCCGCCTTCGAAGCCCGGCGGTGTTCCCTCGCCGCCGGCGAGGTCGAACACCTGCCGGGGCCGAAGCACATTCACAATATTTGACCGAGGCGGCCGCGATGCCGATGCTTGCCCGCCGGTTGGAGTGCGGCTCGATGCAGCCGGAAGTTGGTGATTCTTGGGCCCCTACCAGCACGACTTAATTGGGGAACATCGCCTCCCGTCTAAAAACAATCCCGAGTGTGAGGTCCTTCACACAGGCCACACGTTCACGCCAGTATACTCCGGACTGTCAAGGCGCCGCCCCATCCTTCGGGATCGCGCCCAAATGAACGAAGGAGGCGAATATGCATAAGTGGTTGTTATCAGGACTCATCGCGTTGTCGGGGGCGTTTGCTTTGCCTGCGGCCAGCTTTGCGCAAAATGCCGGTTACGTTCAGATCGAGAATCGTTGGAAGCCCAGTGAGTATTTGAACGTGGAACACGGCAGGATCGAGAGCGGTCCTATTTTGCCAGGTTGGTGGAGCGCAATGTGGGTAACTGAAAGCGTTCCCGGCGAGCCTGCTGGAACCATTCGATTTCGGAACCGATGGAAACCCGCGGAATACCTAAATATAGAACATGGCAAGATCGAGAGCGGTCCGATCGAACCGGGTTGGTGGAGCGCGCGATGGATTGTTGAAGCCGCCCCTGATGCTTCCGCCGGATTTGTCCATTTGAGGAATCGGTGGAAGCCAACCGAGTTTCTAAACATCGAGCACGGCGCGATAGAGAGCGGGCCCATCGAACCGGGCTGGTGGAGCGCAATGTGGCTGCTGCTACACTGCCCCCAGTGCTGACCATAAAGAAGTGCTGACCATCAAGCGGGGGACCGCCAACTGCGGTCCCCCGCTTTGCGGCTACCTTACGGCAGCATCCAATTGGTGTTACGCGCCGGGTTGTACCCGACCGGGATCAGCGCGATCTCCTTCAGTGCCTTGATGTCCACCACCGACACATCGTTGGTATGTTCGTTGGCCACATAGGCGTACTTGTCGTCGGGCGTGATCGTCAGCCAGCCGGCACCCTTGCCGCCGAGTGCGACGCCGCCCAGCAGCTTCAGATCCGGTATCGAATAGGCGTATAGCGTGCTGTTGAGGCGGCTGTTGACCAGCAGCGTCTTTTGGTCCGCCGTGACGGCGATGCCGTGCGAGGCGGCGGGCGGTCCGGTCGGAACTTGTTTCTCCGGCGGAACGTCGGGCAGCTTGATCTGGTTGGTGCGCACGCGGGTGTTGAAGTCGATCACCGCGAAGCCGTTGAAACCGCCGAGCTGCGCAAAGATCCACTTGGTGGAGCCGTCGGGGTTGGTCGATATCGCCATCGGCGACGGCGACGGGCTCATCGGCAGCGTCCAGGCGATGTCGTTAGTCTTGGTGTCGATCACCGCCATCAGGTTCGCCGGCGGCTTGGCGCCACGGCTCGCCCCGGCAATCAGGAATTTGCCGTCCGGCGTGACATTCAGGTCGTGGACGCCGCCCTTGATGGCGATCGTCTTGACGTTCTGCAGCGACACGGTGTCGATCACGTCAACGCCGCCGCTGGCGCGAGCCTTGATTTGCGGGAAAGCCGACAAATCGTCCCACGTCTGGGCGATGGCCACGTAAATGGTCTTCCCGTCCGGCGTAATATCGATCAGGTTGGGATTGCCGCTCAACGGAATGCGCTTGGTCACCGCAAGCGTCTTGCCGTCGATCACGAGCAGCGTCTTATCCGCCTCTTCGCTGACATAAATGCGGGAGCCATCGGGAGACACCGCGATACCGTGCGGCGCCTCGATCCCTTTGATCTCGCCGACCACCTTATTGGTGGCGGGATCGATGATATGGATATTATCGCCGGCGGAATTGGTCTGGATAATCCGCAGCCTCTTGGCTTGCTGCGCGCTCGCAAGGGACACCGACATCGCACAGAGTGCGATTGCCGCCAAACCCGCGATGCCGCCCCGAAACAGATGTTGGTTCGTCATCTTCGTCATCCTATTTTTCGACAGGTTAGCCTCCGCAAAACCGAGCATCGGGAGGCACGTCCGTTCATCAGGAGACAGGTTCGCCGCTAATTCTTGGCGCCGAATACCCAAGCCTTCAGCGTCAGCCACTCGGGATCGTTCTTCGAGGCGAAGTGCTTGCCGCCGCCGTGCGAGGGATCGCCTCCGGCGCTCTCGGCGAGCGGGTGGCGGAGCAACTGGCTGTCCTCATAGCCCGGCACAACCACCTTCTGTACCAGCTGGAAGTTCTGACGCGACTGTTCTTCGTTCCAGTTGGCGCTTCCCGGCGTCAGGGGCACAAGATGCAGCGGCGCGTTGTTGATGGTGTGGCAGACGACGCACCGCGTATGGCCGGGACGCTTGTTGAGGAAGATCGGCTCCACCTTGGCCTTGAAGAACCCATAGTCTAGAGTCGGTGGCGCCGCGGCGGGGGAAGCAGGCTGGCTCTCCGCCTGCCGCGCGGAGCCGGCCGCCGCGAGCACGCATGCCGCCGCAACCGCATAAAACGAGGCCCTGTTCATGGTCGAACCTCCCATAGTTTATTTTGCTTAGAAGTGTACCGTACGATTGGGCGAAACCGGTTGTCAAGCTACACAAGGCAATGCGCATAGCGATGCGCAGACGATACGCCGATCTTGTGGACTTTCCCGGGAGCCCCTATCAAGGACCGATGGTCGAACCTATCAAGACTTTGAACACCCGAAACGCATCCACCAAGTACCTCGGCGCGGTTTGCGCCTGGGTACCCAAACGCTGGCGCCGCGATCTGCCGGTCGTACCGGTCGTGCGGCTCGTCGGCGTCATCGGAGGATCGACGCCATTGCGGCCGGGGCTTTCGATCGCCGGTATCGCCAAAACGCTGGACCGTGCCTTCGGTTATCGTAACGCCCGCGCGGTGGCGCTGGTGATCAATTCGCCCGGCGGTTCCGCGGCGCAGTCGCATCTGATTTATCGGCGCTTACGGGCGCTGGCCGAGGAGAAGAAAGTTCCCGTTATCGCCTTCGTGGAGGATGTGGCCGCCTCCGGCGGATATATGATCGCGTGCGCCGCCGATGAAATCGTCTGCGACCCGGCTTCCATCGTCGGTTCGATCGGCGTCATCGGTGCGACGTTCGGGTTCCCGGAGGCTATCAAGAAGCTCGGCATCGAGCGGCGCGTCTATACGGCCGGCGAGCACAAATCCACGCTCGATCCGTTCCTGCCCGAGAACGCGGCGGATGTGGATCGGCTCAAGGCGATCCAGCGGGAAATTCACGCCATGTTCATTACGCTGGTGCGCGGCAGCCGCGGTGAACGCCTTACCGGTCCCGAGCCGGATTTGTTCTCGGGCGAATATTGGGTCGGCCAGACCGCCAAGGCGTTCGGCCTCGTGGACCATCTGGGTGACGTGCGCTCGTTCCTGCGCGAGCGCTTCGGCGACGACGTCGTCATGCCGCTGATTACGGCGGAACGCTCGTGGTTCGGGCGGCGGGCCCAAGGTGTGACCGGTGCGGCTGCGGGGCGGTTGTTCGATCATCTCACGGATCGATCCGGGCTGATCGAGGACGCCATAGCGGCGATCGAAACGCGCGCCATCTGGGCGCGTTTCGGGCTATAGGTCATGCAGCGCACCAAACGGCAAACGCCACCGCGGATAAATGCAATGCTGCCTCTCCCTCCTGTGATCGGCTGGACGCTGGCCGCCATCGGCGCCGCGGCGCTGTCGAAAGTGCTTGTCAAGGAGTGGCACCGCATCAGCGCCGAACTTGATGCGCGCGAGGGCGCTTCCCGCACGGCGAAGCCAGACCACGTGCGGACACTGCGCCGAGATCCAAATACCGGGGTCTATCGGCCGGATTAGTAGGCTCCCGGGGCCTCCACGCGGCGCCACTGCTTTGCCGTGGCACAAATCACGCCCACGCTCCTTGACCACCGGCGCCGGTGGCACCTATAGGTTTTGCCCCGCAACCCCGCCGAGCCCGTACGTCAACATGGCAGAACTGCCGCCCCACATGCGTCCGGAACGCTCCTTTCAGGGGCTGATCCTGGCGTTGCAGCGCTATTGGGCCGACTACGGCTGCGTGATCCTGCAGCCTTACGACATGGAAGTCGGTGCCGGAACGTTCCATCCCGCGACGACGCTGCGCGCGCTCGGTCCCAAGCCGTGGAATGCAGCCTATGTGCAACCCTCGCGGCGTCCCAAGGACGGCCGCTACGGCGAGAATCCCAACCGGTTGCAGCATTATTACCAGTTTCAGGCCATTCTCAAGCCATCGCCGCCCGACCTTCAGGAACTTTATCTCGACTCGCTCCAGGCCATCGGCATCGACAAATCGATGCACGATATCCGTTTCGTGGAAGACGATTGGGAAAGCCCGACGCTCGGCGCTTGGGGGCTTGGCTGGGAGTGCTGGTGCGACGGCATGGAAGTGTCGCAGTTCACCTACTTTCAACAGGTCGCGGGCTTCGAATGTGCGCCCGTCGCGGGCGAGTTGACGTATGGGCTGGAGCGGCTTGCCTGCTATCTGCAGGGTGTCAACAGCATCATGGAGCTCAATTTCAACGGCCGCACCGACCACCGCAAAGTCATGTATCGCGACGTGTTTCTGCAAGCCGAACAGGAATATTCGCGGCATAATTTCGAGTTTTCCGATACCGAGATGCTGTTCCGTCAGTTCGAGCATGGCGGAAGCTGCCTGCCGCAAATATCTCGACGCCGGCTGGCAGGACGGCGAACATACCCGCCATCTGATGGTTTTGCCGGCTTATGACCAGTGCATCAAGGCCAGTCACGTGTTCAATCTGCTCGATGCCCGCGGCGTCATATCGGTGACCGAACGGCAGAGCTATATTCTGCGGGTACGCGAGCTGGCCAAATCCTGCGGCGAGGCTTGGCTGAAGACGGCAGGCGGCGGCGTCTAGACCGGATTTCGATCAGGTCGAATCACACTCTCGGCGTCATGCCCGCGCTTGTCGCGGGCATCCACGTCTTGCTTCCGACGGTTTTGCAAGGAAGACGTGGATGGCCGGGACAAGCCCGGCCATGACTCCAGGTGTTCCGATCTGATCGGAATCCGGTCTAATTCACCGCCGGGCTGCGGCATAGCCGTGGGCTTGTGCTGAATAGGTGTTTCAAGTTTCAAGGAGACGATGACGATGGCGGAGAAGGGCGCAATCGCCGGCAAGGAGCCGATCGGCGTCGCGGTGGAGGCCGGCAAGGATTATTGGTGGTGCGCCTGCGGCCTGTCGAAGAAGCAGCCATTCTGCGACGGCTCCCACAAAGGGTCGGCATTTTCCCCGCTGCAATGGCAGGCGGCCGAGAGCCGTCAAGTTTGGTTCTGCACCTGCAAACAGACCAGAACGCAGCCGCTATGCAACGGCGCCCATAAGGCACTGGCACCGGGCTGAGAGGACGCGGGAAACGTCAATCGAAGACGTGGAGGCCGACGAGACCTTCTCGGCCGGCGTCATGCCGTTGCGTAGTGCGATCGTGGGTCAAAACTCCATCAGGTCCCGGGCGACCATGACCTTGCCGGAGAAATGCGCGCCGACCTGTTCGCCCAAGCGCTTGTAATCATCGTTCGGGTCGGTCGTGGCCGGCAGATGCGTGAGCACGACCGCTTTGACGCCGGCGCGGGTCGCCATTTTGCCGATCTCTTCGGGGGTGATGTGCTCCTCCACCATGTGGCGCAGGGACTGGACTTGCTGTTCCGGCGTCAGCGCCTGCCAACGGCCGATTTTGATCTGCTGCTCCTTCCATTCGTCCACGGAGGTCACTTCGGTGACCAGCAGATCGGCCCCCTTGGCAAGCGCGGTGAGCGCATCGCTGGGCCCGGTATCGCCGGAAAACACGATGGTGCGGTCGGGCGTCTCGAACCGGTAGGAATAGGATTTATACTTGCCGTAGCCGGGGCTCCCGGGGGGAAAATGGAAATGCGTGTTTTCCACCGCCGTGACCTTGATATTGGCATCCTGATAGATCGTACCGGTGCCGGTATCGTGGCCGAAGAAGATTTTCGCCGGCGGAACGGACCGGGTTCCGTCGCTCATCCGGATCTCCGCGCTCACGGTGACGAATTGTACCAGCGGCTTGACGCTGGCGTCGGTCCCGGGCGGTCCGTAGATATTGACCGGCTTGGTGCGGTTGAAATCATATTCGGCGGACATCAGGCCACCGAGACCGCCGGTATGGTCGCTGTGCGGATGGGTAATGAAGATGGTGTCGATATCGCGCACCGAAATGCCCGCGCGGGTGAGCCGGCGGGTCACGCCATCGCCGGCATCGATCATGTAGAGCGTGCCATTGACGATCAGGGCGTTGGACGATTGTGCCCGCCCGACTGTCGGCGCCGGGCCGCTGCGGGTGCCGAGGGTGATAAGACGGCTGCCGGTCTTCGGCGTCGCTCCGCCAGTTTGTGCCGCGGCGGCTTCGGCGAATCCGGCCATTGTGAAACAGGACAAGGCGGCAGACAGTATAAACGAGACAGGCTTTTGCATCCGGCACTCCCACGGTGAAGCGGAGGCTGCGAAGCCCCGGCCCGCGACGGAATTGAGACTACGCAACGGAAGTTCGCGCAAGGGCTTTTGCACGAGCGGGCTCGGGTTCGAACGGGCTCGACGGGCGTAAGATTGCCCGTTCAGTCGGGCTGCTTTTTGCGATCCAGCCCGGCTCCAGCGGCCGGCCAGAACGCGATGGCGGCAACCACCAGCGCGATCACCACTAGCGTTAGAATGCCCTGGACGAAGGTGAAGTTCGGTGCATCCTTCGACACGAACCAGCCGGTGATCGAACCCGAGATGACGAGAAGCCCCCGCACGATCAAACTGACCACGATCGCCTCCCAGCGATTGATGCCGCCGCTCCAGCCGGATAGCACGTCCGGCGCGGATGTCGCCAACGCAAGCGCGTGCAACGGAGCACGATCGTATGCTCATGGTGTACGAGCGGGCGCGCGACATGTATCATGACGACGCAATCGCGCCGCAAGGAGTCTTTTCATGTCGCACCCCCCGCAGGTTCAATCGCGGCTCGGCGCCATTCTGCGCGCCACCAGCGGCAACTTTTTGGAACAGTTCGACTTCTTCCTGTTCGGTTTCTATGCGGGGCCGATTTCAAAGGCGTTTTTCCCGACCGGCAACGAATACACCGAGCTGATGCTCACCTTCACGACGTTCTGGCTCGGCGCGCTGATGCGGCCGGTCGGCGCGATCGTGCTCGGCGCCTATCTGGATCGGATCGGGCGGCGCAAGGGCTTGATCCTGACGCTGTCGATCATGGCGCTCGGCACCATGACGATCGCGTTCGCACCGGCCTATGCCACCATCGGGATGGCGCGCCCATCATCGTGCTGATCGGCCGCCTGCTCCAAGGCTTCTCGGCCGGCGTCGAACTCGGCGGCGTGTCGATCTACCTGTTCGAGATCGCGACCCCGGGCAACAAGGGCTTTTACACGTCGTTCCAGTCCGCGAGCCAGCAGGTGGCGATCTTTGCGGCGGCGATCATCGGCTATGTGCTCAACCTGTCCCTCACCGGCCAGCAGATCGGCGATTGGGGCTGGCGCATCCCGTTTTTCATCGGCTGCCTGATCGTGCCGTTCATTTTCGTGATCCGCCGGTCGCTTGAGGAAACCCCGGAATTTTTGGCGCAGAAGAAGCATCCCTCCACGCGGGAAATCTTCGCCACCATGGCGTCGCACTGGCAGACCATGTTCCTCGGCATGAACCTGGTCGCGCTGACCACCGTGATGTTTTATTTCATCACCGTCTATACGCCGACCTTCGGCCGCAACGTGCTCAAGCTGACGGCGACCGACGCCCTGATTGTCACCTTGCTGGTAGCCGTGACCAACTTCATGTGGCTGCCGGTCGGCGGCGCGATCTCGGATCGCGTCGGGCGCAAGCCGGTGCTGACCGCTATCGCCACGACCGCACTCATCACCGCCTATCCGGCGCTGTCCTGGCTCGTGCACGACCCGAGCTTTGCCAAGATGCTGATGGTGGAGCTGCTGTTCTCGTTCTATTTCGGCGTCTACAACGGCGCCATGGTGGCCGCCCTATCGGAGATCGTGCCGGCGCATGTGCGCGCTTCCGGCTTCTCGCTCGCCTTCGCGCTTGCGGCGGCGCTGTTCGGCACCTTCACGCCGCTCGCCTCGACCTTCCTGATCAAGGCCAGCAACGACAATGCTTCGCCCGGCTACTGGCTGATGTTCGCCGCCTACTGCAGCTTGATGGCGACGGCGGCGTTTT
>CAWDKL010000034.1:0-10907 GCA_963802745.1 uncultured Alphaproteobacteria bacterium
TGACGGGACCCATGTGCCGGCTTACGGCCCCAACCCGGACGGCACGCTCATCTTCACACCCGATGGGCATTTTGCCTACCAGATCACGCGTTACGGCCTCCCGGCCTTTGCTTCCAAGAACCTGCTGGGCGGAACCGCCAGCGAAATAAAGGCGGCGTTCGAAGGAACGATAAGCTCGTTCGGCACCTACACGGTTGACGAGGCGACCAAGACGATCACCTACCGAATCACCGCAAGCTCGTTTCCGAACTGGGACGGTACGGTGCAGAAGCGGCCTATTACGGCCATCACCAATGAGGTCCTGACGTATAACGTCCCGGCGCCGCCGACCCCCGGTTATACGCATGTGGAAACGGCGTGGAAGAAGGCGAAGTGAGTTCTCGTTCGAAATCGATAAAATCGGTTTGCCCGCGCCATTGCGAACCCGTTTTCGTTGCGGTAGCGGTCGGGCAAACCTGACGTCAACGATACAACGGAGGAGAACCATGCATCGACGCAACATTTTTGGCATCGCCGCCCTGGTCGCGACCCTCGCCCTGCTGCCGGGTGGTGCAGGCGCCCAGCAGAAATCGATGAAAGACATGCTGGTTGGCACCTGGACGCTGCTGCTCGCGGATAATATCAAGGACGACGGCACCCATGTGCCGGGCTTCGGTCCCAACCCCGACGGCATGCTCATTTTCACGCCCGATGGGCATTATTCGCTACAGATCATTCGCAGCGGCCGAGCGCCTTTCGCCTCGAAGAACCGGATGGCCGGCACCGCGGACGAGAACAAGGCCGTGGTTCAGGGCATGTTCACCTCCTTCGGCACCTACACGGTGGACGAAGCCGGCAAGGTCATCTCGCAGCGCGCCCAAGCGAGTTCGTTTCCGAACTTTGATTCCACCGTCCAGAAGCTACTTGTGACGGCGCTCACCGACGAGGTGCTGACGTTCAACGTGCCGACGCCCTCCGCCACCGGCTACGTCCGGCTCGAAGGCGCGTGGAAGAAGGTAAAGTAATTTCGATCGTGCACGAAGACGCTGCACATCAGCGCGAAACAGGACAATGGAGGAGATGATGACTCGACGCAACATCGTTGGAATCGCTGCCTTGGTGGCGGGGCTGGCCGTGCTGCCCGGCGGCGCGAACGCGCAACAAAAGTCCATGAAGGACCTGCTGGTCGGGGCGTGGACGCTGCTGCTCGACGACAGTATCAAGGACGATGGGACCCATGTGCCGAGCTTTGGTCCCAACCCGGATGGCTTATTGATATTCACGCCCGACGGGCATTTTTCCGTGCAGATCGATCGAAGTGGCCGCAAGCCCTTCGCTTCCAACAGCCGGATTACCGGCACTGCGGACGAAAACAAGGCTACTGTACAAGGGACGCTCGCGTATTTCGGGACCTACAGGGTCGATGAGCCCGCCAAGTCGATCACCTTCCGCGTCCAAGCGAGTACATACCCGAATTGGGATTCGACCACGCAGAAGCGGATCGTCACGGCACTTACCGATGAGGTGCTGACCTACAACAATCCGATGCTGTCCGTCCCCGGCTACACCCACGCCGAACTGGCCTGGAAGAAGCTGAAGTAGCCGCCTATTCGCCAAACAATTGCGATGCCCCGCTTTCGCGGGGCATCGGCCGTCCTTCGTCAGACACCACGACCAAAATCGCAAATCCGAGATTGCTGAGGCGAGTTTGGACGTTCCGTTCAAACCAGTCAAAGTCTGGTCCCGGAAACTGAACTGAGAAACGCTCGGCTCATCCGGCTTGCCCGCCGCAATTCGATGCCCCGACCGGGGACGGCAGGCGGCGGCGGCTTGGACACCGGCAATGCCCGGATCGCGAAGTTCGACAAGAAGTAGCGGTGCGCGGTAGCCCGGATGGCGCGACCGACTAACCGGAGCGGGTTTCACGCCCGCCACTTCCCTGTCGAAGCCGCCTGCGCGCCTGACGCCGCTTTCTCATCGGAGCGGAGGGAAGAGCTGGCGGGACGCCCACCCCTCCGCAACATGGCGCCAGATCACTTCTTGACGTATTTCATCACCCGTTTCGGCCCAACCTCGGCGCCGTAGACATTGCCGGCCGCATCGGCTGTTACACCCTCGGCGGCGCTGGTGGTGGTGGCGTTTTCATTCGGGTCCGGCACGAAGGCGGTCACCGAGCCGTCCTTGGCACTGCCGATGCGCAGGCCGCGCTTCCACGCCCCATGCGCCTTGTTGACCGAGCCGGATTCCGAATCGACCACGTAGATCACGTCGTTCTTGTCGATATAGACCCCGCTCGGCCGGCTGAACTGCGCCCACTGGTCGAGAAATTTGCCGTCCTGGTCGAAGATCTGGATGCGGTTGTTGCCGCGATCGCCCAAGAACAGCCGGCCGCGCGAATCCATTGCCAGCGTGTGCGGCCCGTCCATCTCGCCGGGGCCGGAGCCCTTGGTGCCCCAGGCTTTGATGAACTTGCCGGTCTTGTCGAATTTCACGATGCGGGCATTGGTGTTGCCGCCGTGGCCGTCAGCCACGAAGATATCGCCGTTCGGCGCCACCAGCACGGCGGACGGCGCATTGAATTCGTCCGGGCCGTTGCCGGCGACGCCGGCCTTGCCGAGGCGCATCAGCACCTTGCCGTCCGGGCTGAACTTGATGGCTTGGTGGCCCTTGCCGTCCTTGCCAAGCCCGTCCGTCACCCAGATATTTCCCTCGGGGTTGACCGAAAGGCCGTGTGGGAACAGCAGCAGCCCGGCACCAAAGCTCTTCACCAGTTTGCCGGTCTCGTCGAATTTGAGGACTGGATCGAGGTTCGAACCGTCGCAGGCGAATGGTACGCCGGGCTTGAGCTGGTTCGGCGGCGCGAAGGCGCCGCAGCGCTCCGCGACCCAAATGCTCTTGCCATCGGGATCGGTGCCGATGCCGGCCGTCGAGCCCCAACTACGGCCCGCGGGCAGCTTGCCGAACGGCGCACCCACATAGGGGTTCGGCAGCGAATTTGTCGGTGTCACGGCTTGCGAATACACGGCGCCGGCGGCGGCCGCGAACAGAGCTACGAGGCCGAAGCGGACGAACTGCAGCGTCGCTTTGGCTGCGATACGATCAGACATGACGGCGTCTCCCAGATTTTCGTTGGATGGCTGTTGTTGCTTGCGGCGATGTCAAAGGTATTACGGCAACGGTGTCCTGGCGCTCCCGGTGTCGTTCGCCGCGATTTCGATGATCAGCTTTTTCAGGATCGCCTCGGCGAAACTCTCATAACTGTCCGCCGGCACCATGACGGCGCCGGGGCCGCCGATGACGTTCTCGAAATAATAGGTGTCGAGATCGTACTCGACGGAGAGAATGGGCAGGCCGTTGATGGTAATGCCCTCGCGAATCGCTTCGTCGCGCGCCATCGTCACCGGCCGGCCGATATTGTTGGCACCATCGCCCGATATGTCGATAGTCCGGCGCGTCGCCTTGAACGGGCTCAGCCGCAACAGCGACATCGAATAATCGATGGCACCGCTGATCGAGGTGCCGCCGCCGAACAGCCGGCGCGGCCCCTTTTCGATCGCCGCCGCCAGGGCCTCCGCCGAAGCCTCATCCTTGACCACCATCCACGGTACCACCGGCACCTGCAGGCGCGGCCCGGTCCATTGATGCATGGTGACGGCAATCGCTGCCGAGATGCCGGAGCGGATGGAGTTGAGCACGCGGGGGTTGCGGAATGCCGAAGCATAACCCTGCCGTTGCAGGAAAAACCGCCCCATGCTGACGCTGCCGGACGCGTCAACCGCAAGCACCAGCTGCAGGTTGACTTCTGTCGTCTCCGCGGCGCGGGCCTGCGCACCCGTAAGCCCGAATGCCAGCGCGGAGGCCATCACCTTGCGCCGTGTGGGGGCGGGACGGGCGAACTCGGAACTATCGTCGCGTGTCGGCATGGTCATACGGTTCCAGCGTGCCTCGTAGGACGGGTTCGCTTTAACCCGCCATCGACCTACGTCGGAGCCGCACGGCGGCTTCGTTCTTACCTGCCATTCCGGCCATGGCGGGTTAAAGCGAACCCGCCCTACCGGTCCGTTTCGCCGCGTACATTAGCGTGGATTCGCGCGCCATGGAACGCTAATTGCCGGGCGCCGGTGTCGCGGAGCGCGGGCATCCGCCCGCTCTTCACTTGCTTGCAGGAAAGCGGCGGGCTGGACTCCGCGCGCCCGCTATCAAGATTGGATTTCACCGCTCAGCGATGGATCAAGGTTCCGGCGCCGAGATCGGTGAGCAATTCCAGCAGCACGGCGTGCTCGACCTTGCCATCCAGGATCACGACGCCTTCCACGCCGGCTTCGAGCGCATAGATGCAGGTTTCGACCTTAGGGATCATGCCGCCCGAAATGGTGCCGTCTGCGATCAGCCGGCGGGCGTCGTCCATGGAGAGCTGTTTGATCAGCTTCTTCGACTTGTCGAGCACGCCCGGCACGTCGGTGAGCAAAAGCAGGCGCTTCGCCTTGAGAGCGCCGGCGATGGCGCCCGCGAAAGTATCGGCATTGATGTTGTACGTGCCGCCGCCGGTGGCGGTTGCGACCGGCGCCAGCACCGGGATCAGTTCGCGGCCCAGGATTTGCGTCAACACCATGGTATCGACGGTTTCGGGCTCGCCCACGAACCCCAGATCGATGATCTTCTCGATCCGCGAGCCTGGATCCACCACGGCGCGGTTGACCTTGCGGGCTTTCACCATGTTGCCGTCCTTGCCGCACAGCCCGACCGCCTTGCCGCCCGCCTCATTGATGAAGCCGACGATCTGCTTGTTGATCGAGCCGGCCAGCACCATCTCGACGATCTCGATGGTGGCGGCATCGGTGACGCGCAGTCCGGCGGCGAATTCCGACTTGATGCCGAGCCGCTTAAGCATATCGCCGATCTGCGGCCCGCCGCCGTGGACCACCACCGGGTTGATGGCGGTCTGTTCCAGCAGCACGATGTCGCGGGCGAAGCTGCGCGCCGCCACTTCCTCGCCCATGGCATGGCCACCATATTTTACCACGACGATCTCATCGTCGTATTGCTGCATGTGCGGCAGCGCCTCCGAGAGGACGCGGGCGATATCGAAAGGCGAGATCGTCATGAGATGAGGGCTCCGGCTGCGACCGGCGCTATTTAGCCGCAGCGCCGCGGTCGCGATAGGGGCATAAGGCCGCGCCCACGCACCGTCGTTCACACGACATACTTATTGCTTGCCCAGCCAAGCGCGGGCGATCGCAAGGTCATCCGGCGTATCGACCCCGAGCGGCACCGAATTCACGATGGCTACGTCGATCCGCATGCCGGCTTCCAGCGCCCGCAATTGCTCGAGCCGCTCGCGCCGTTCCAGCGCGGACGGCGGCAGCGCCACGAAGCGCGCCAATGCCTCCCGGCGGTAGGCATAAAGGCCGATGTGGTGGTAAAGAGGACCATCCCCATAGGGCGCCGTCGCGCGGGTGAAATAAAGCGCACGCAGGCGTCGAACGTCCGGCCCGTCGCCGACCGGCGTGCCGACCACTTTGACGACGTTGGGATCGGTGCGCTCGCGCGCATCGCGGATGGTGGCCGCAATCGTGGCGATATCGACCGCGGGATCGCGCAGCGGCGTCAGCGCGGCGCGGATATCGGCGGGGTCGAGGGTCGGCAGATCGCCTTGCACGTTGACGATGAACGCGGCGCTCGGCGCGACCCGCTCCACGGCTTCAAAAATGCGGTCGGAACCTGAAAGGTGGTCGGTGCGGGTCATCACGGCGCGGCCTCCGGCCGCCGCCACCGCGTCCGCAATCGCGTCCGAATCGGTCGCGACGTAGACCGGGCCGATCCCGGCCTCATTGGCACGGTCGAGCACATGCGCGATCATCGGCCGGCCGGCGATGTCGGCGAGCGGCTTGCCGGGCAGCCGGGTCGCCGCCATGCGCGCCGGAATCAAGATGATGATGTCGTCTGCCACGGGGTTTGATTGGCCGGCCGAGGCCGGTGCGGTCCTTCACGGGTTGCGGAGCCGATTGCTTATACGGGTTGCCAGCCGCCGGGCAAACCGGCTATTTGTGCACTGCAGCGGCAAGGACGACGCGTACCGCCTGCGTGGGAAATCCGACGGGGATATTTCGGCGATGGACTCCTTTGAATTCAACAAGATTGCCGGCACCGTACTGTTCACGGGGCTGTGCCTGGTGGGGCTGAACATCGTGGCCGAGGGCATGTTTGCGCAGGAGCGGCCGGAGAAGCCAGGCTTCGAAATCGATATCAAGAAGGCTTCCGCCGCGGCGCCCGCCGAGAAGCCGGCCGCGGACGAATCGATCGACGCACTGCTCGCCGACGCCAGCATCGATCGCGGCCAGGCGATCGCCAGACAGTGCGCGGCCTGCCACACCTTCCAGAAAGGCGGCCCGAACGGAATTGGGCCCAACCTCTACGGCGTGGTCGGGCGTCCCAAGGGATCCGAGCCGGGATTTGGGTATTCAGACGCCATGAAGGCCAAGGGCGGCGATTGGACGATCGAGGATCTGAATAAATTTTTGACCAGCCCGCGTGACTACGTAAATGGTACAAAAATGACGTTCGCCGGACTATCAAAAGGCAATCAACGGGCCGACGTCATCGATTATCTGAACTCGCTCGCGGAGCATCCGAAGCCGCTGCCGGGCGCCAAGCCGTAGCGAGATTGGATTGCAATCACGTTGAGGCGGCGGCCACAGCAATCAGCGCGTTGTTCTTGTGGGGGAAGGCCTCGGCGCTGCATTCGCTTTGCGAGTGACACATTTGTCCAACGCCATCTGTTGCGCCTCGCTGTGCAAATACCATCTTGTTGTCGTGCGGCCCGGTTCGGTCAGCATTTTGTGCGTATAACTGGGATCGGGAGTTAGTCCCATCTCCGTCAAACATTCGATGAAGTTCCTCATGTTGTTTTGCGCTGCTGTTGGCGTAGCCGTCAATGCAGACAAAGCCAGTCCAAACCAGCTTTTGCACATGGCGCTCCTCCTGTCGCATCAATGTCCGATTATAATGGCTGACGGATCAACCGTTCGATGTGATCTGGCGCAATTTCAGTCCCAAAAACTCCAAAAAGCCAAAAACAATTTCCGCCGCGCCACAGGTGACAGCGGCGCCTTTGGGAGTTCGCAAAGCGAAGGGCTTGCGGCTCGCTTGACCATTTCGGGTGCCCTCCCTATCGTTCCTGTCGTCGCCCCGCCTGTCCCACCCGCGAGCCGCTCATGGACGTCAATGATCAAATCCACGCCCAGTTGGTGAAGGCCGGCGTTCGGCTGGCCGCCAGCCTGCCGGATGACTGGGTCAACGGGCTCATCCGCAAGGTTTCAGCCGGTAACGAAATCAAGCACATCCCGGTCGGGCGGGAGGCCGAGACCATCGCGATCTGCGCAGGGGCCTTCTTCGGCGGGGTGCGCTCGGTCGCCATCATGGGTAACACGGGCCTCTTCACCTGCACCGGCGAGATGGCGACGCTGTGCCTGCGCCATATGATCCCGGTGTTTTGCATCGTCTCGGCCCGCGGTTCGATAGACGATCACAAGGTCTACCAGGAGGTGCAGGGTCGCCGCACCGTACCGCTGCTGCAGGCCTATGATTTCCCGTATCAGGTGATCGACAAGCCCGACGAGATCGAGCGTATTCCGGACGCCTATGAGTGGCACCGGCTGCAGAAGCGGCCGTTCATCCTGTTCTTGACCAAGCGCCTGCTGGGAGTGAAGAACGCATGAAGACCCGAGAGGCGCTGAACGTTCTCGCAAAACATCGCGGCGACGCCATCGTGGTGTGCGCGCTCGGCATGGCGGCCAACGAGTGGTGGGCGGTCACGCAGAGCGAAGATTCCTTTTACATGCATGGCGGCATGGGGTTCGCGGCGAGTTTTGCGCTGGGGCTTGCGACCGCGCTGCCACACGTGCCGGTGTGGGTACTCAACTCGGACGGCTCGCTGTCGATGAACCTTGGCTGCCTCCTCACCGAGGCCGGGCAGCAGCCGGAAAATCTCAAGCATTTCGTGGTGGATAATCAAAGCTACCAGACCGTCAACACCATGCCGATGGTGAACCAGGATAATTCCGACTACGCCATGATCGCCCGCGGCGCCGGCATCCGCCAGACCGCGACGATCGACAACCTCGCCGACCTGGAGGCGCAGGTGCCGGGCATCATCGCCGCGCCCGGCCCCTATTTCATCCGCCTGCGGGTGAAGTCCGAGCCGGAATATCAGCGCGCCCCACCCGCCACCTATGAGGGGCCGGAGATGAAATACCGCTTCGGCCGCGCGCTGGAGAAGAAACTCGGCATCAAGGTGTTCGGGCCGCGCGGGTTTTGATACGCGGGGCAGTTTCGTGCCATATATTGAGTATGGGCGATGCTCTCCCGCCAGGTAATCGCTGCCCTGCGTTGCACCTGCAATTTTCGTCCGTGAAATAAAGCTTTGTCATCTTGCCGTAAGGCGCGGAGCTGATTGGGTTCATATTGGAACCGCTCGGATGGACCCGTCGGGACCTCGCATTGTTGAATGAGGGGCGTTCAAAGGCGATATAATTATTACAAGACAAATCAAATCATCTCGCGGCATACTCATCCGGATGCCGCGCGGACGGCGGGTCGCCTTCATTCTTCTCCAGATCGGCTCAAGGAGGTTCGCGATGAAAAGATTTGCCCAAGCGCTGCTGATCGCAGCGGCAACCTGCGGGGGCGTGGCGGCCGCCGCGACCTTGGATACCGTCAAGCAGCGCGGGTCGCTGAGCTGCGGCAGCAACGGCCAGCTGCCGGGGTTCGGCCTCCCGGATTCGCAGGGCAACTGGACCGGGCTCGACGCGGATTTCTGCCGCGCTATCGCGGCGGCCATCTTCAACGATGCCGGCAAGGTGAAATTCGTTGCCCTGACGGCGCGCGACCGCTTCACCGCGCTGCAGACCGGCGATGTCGATGTTTTGGCGCGCGATACGACGTGGACGCTTTCGCGCGACACCCAGCTCGGCCTCAATGCGACGGGTATCAGCTACTATGATGGCCAGGGCTTTATGGTGCGCAAATCCCTCAAGGTTAATGCTGCGCGCGAACTCGACGGCGCGGCGATCTGCGTTCAGCAAGGGACCACGACGGAACTCAACCTTGCGGACTATTTCCGCGCCAATCGCATGCGGTTGAAGACCGTGACGTTTGCCACCATCGACGAGGCGCTCAAAGCCTATGAGAGCGGCCGTTGCGATGCCTATACGACGGATGCATCCTCACTCTACGGTTCGCGGCTCAAGCTAGCGAAGGCTGACGAAAATGTGGTGTTAATGGAGATCATTTCGAAGGAACCGCTCGCGCCCTTCGTGCGCCACGGCGACGACCAGTGGTTCGACATCGTCAAATGGGTGCATTTCGCGATGCTCAATGCCGAGGAGTTCAACATCACCAAAGCGAACGTTGACGAGCAGATGAAATCGGAAAATCCTGAAATAAAACGGCTGCTCGGCCGCGAAGGCAATTTCGGCGAGCAACTTGGGTTGACCAAGGATTGGGTCTACCGGATCGTCAAACTGGTGGGTAATTACGGCGAAGTGTTCGAGCGCAATGTCGGGCAAAATTCGCCGCTGCGGATCGCGCGCGGGCTCAATGCGCTGTGGAGCAAGGGGGGATTGCAATACGCACCACCGATCCGGTGATGGCGGCTGTGCCGCCGCGGCGTGTCCTGCTCGATGGCACAACATGGGATAGGCACGGCGGAAACCGCACTGACAGCCCGCGCCGCTCAATCCAAGGTGCCTTCATTCCGCAGGACCATACGGCCGCGGATGAGCTGAGTGTCGCGCAGGTGAATTGGCTGCCGGCAGATGCAAAACGCCTGTTACGCCTGAAAGAATGGGGTACGCAACATCCGCTTCGGGTCATCAGCCTCCGCGCCGATCGCGCGGCGGGCGCGATCCGAGTTGGCGCGGTCCCTGTGGTTTGAAAAGGCAAAAGTGTGCCGAAGAGGTGATTCAATGATCGCACGTCAGCCACAAGATGCACAAAGGTCTTGACACACAAAGCCTTGAAGCTGGACTCGCCCGAAAACGCGGAATACGCTGCCTTTAGTCGGATGAGGGAGACTCCTTATGCGCCGGATCAATATGTGGGTGCTGCTCAGTGCAGCAATTCTGTTCCTGGGGACGGTCATCGCCGCGCAACCCGCAGCCGCGCAAGGGCAAAAGCCCTTTCCGGAGGCGTTCCGGGTCATCGGCAACATTTATTGGGTGGGCGGCGAGTACGGCTCCTATCTGATCACGACGCCGCAAGGCCACATTCTGCTCGATACGGGTTCGAGCGAGATGCACGATGTGATCGTTGCGAACGTGAAGAAGCTCGGTTTCAAAGTCGAGGACATCAAAATCATGATTTCCAGCCACGCGCATTGGGATCACGTTCAGGGCCATGCGGCCATGAAGAAGCTGACGGGCGCGCAGGTGGTGGCGCTCGGCGGCGACGCTGCCGCGCTGGAAGCCGGTCGGGACAATTCGGCCGGAGGGTTTCCCGGCATGATCGCCGTGCACGTGGATCGTGTGATCAAAGATGGCGACACCGTCTCCTTGGGCGGAACGACGCTGCGCGCCCTGTGGGTGCCCGGACACACGCAAGGCGCGACCGTGTGGATGACGACCGTGCAGGAAGGCGGCAAGACCTACGCGATCGCGTTCCGCGGCGGCGAAATCCCGAATGACGGCGTTGCGCTCATCAACAATCCGCGCCATCCGGCCGTCATCGAAGACACCCGGATGACGCTGCAACGATTGAAGGCGCTGCTACCCCCGGACCTCTTCCTGCACAACCATCACCAGAACCTCGGGCGTCCTTTGGATGCCGCGCTTCCCGTCGATCCGCGGTGCGATACCTGCATGGACGCCAAAGCATTTACCGACATGGTGGCCAGGTCGGAAAAGGACTTTACGGAACGGGTCCGCGAGGCG
>CAWDKL010000035.1:0-127486 GCA_963802745.1 uncultured Alphaproteobacteria bacterium
ATCGCCGAAGTGATGGTCCCCAGGCGTCTGATTCGTGGCGTGGAAGTGGGTACGGCACTCGTGGACGTCGTGGCGCTCGTCGCCTCGGAGAAACATTCGCGTTACCCGGTTTTTCGAGAAAACCTCGATAACGTCGTGGCGCTTCTCTACGCCAAGGATCTGTTCGCCGTCATGCGCGACGGGCGCCTCGGCACCGCGAAGCTATTCAGAGATTGCGCGCACCCCCGTGCCTTTCGTGAGCCAGAACGAGCCGGCCGCGAAGGTCCTTCAGGATATGCGATCGCGTCGGCTGCACGTCGCCATCGTGAGCGACGAATTCGGAGGTACATCGGGCCTGGTCACGCTCGAGGGACATTGTCCAGGAAATCGTCGGTGACATCCGCGCCGAGCATGACGTCGACGCTCTGATCCATGCGATCGAGACGGGCGCGTCGTCGCGGACGCATCCGTCCATCTCGATGAGCTTTCTCGCGCGCTCGGCAAGCCGCTCCCCAACGACGGAGAGTTCGAGTCGCTCGGAGGCCTCATCGTGAGCCGCGCCGGCCACGTACCGCAGGTCGGTGCAACGCTCCAAGTGGACGGGCTCAAACTCATCGTCCGCGAAGCCGACGCGACCCGTGTCGTGAAGGTGGAGATGGTACCTGACCGGGCGCTGCAGCCTGCGCCCACGATATCGTGAAGGCGCCGCGCCCCGACGCGATTCGGCTCTACACGTGCGCCAGGACCTCGGTCAAATTCTGCGCCTGTGCCTGACCGGCCCCCTGGAGCCGAAGTCCGTCGCACCCGGTCTTGCGGCGCTGTTCGCTTACGCGGCCGACGTGCCGGATTTCGTGACGCTCGAGGCGCATGTGGCCGACACGCAGGCGAGGGTGCGCCGATGTTTTGAGCGGATCGTCGGGGAGGTGGGGGATCGGTGACGGCGGCCGACACATGGCCCGCAACCCGTAAATTGAAGCCGTCATCGACCGGCAAGCCCTTAATCTGCGAACCCATAATAGGCTACATATGCCCACCATGGTTATTGCAAAAGATTGATGGCGGGCGCGGAGCATGGTGGCGAGCGAAGCGGAGGGGCGGGCGGAGGCATTGCGGCGCATCGCGGCATGCCGCGCCGCCCAGGCGGAAGAACTCGATCTCGGCGGGCTGCAGCTAACGGCGCTCGACGGCGAACTGCTGGCGGCGCTGTGCGAGCTTGGCTGGCTGCGGCGGCTGTTTCTCGGCCCGTGCGCCGAGGCCCGAGAAAAGCCGCACCTCGTTTTCATAGACGGCGAAAAAAACACGAAACTGTGCAACGCGCTCGGCGCGCTGCCCGGCGCTCTATTCGACGCGCTGACGCGACTGGAGCAGCTTGATCTCTCGCTCAATGCGTTGGGCGGTCTGCCAGCTTCGATAGCCAACCTCACGGGCCTCACCAGCCTCGACCTGGGGTCGAACAGCATCGGGGCCGCCGGGGCGCAGGCGCTCGCCGGCCTCCGCAACCTCACCAGCCTCGACCTGGCGGGCAACAGCATCGGGGCCGCCGGGGCGCAGGCGCTCGCCGGCCTCGGCAACCTCACCAGCCTCGACCTGAGGTACAACAGCATCGGGGCCGCCGGGGCGCAGGCGCTCGCCGGCCTCCGCAACCTCACCAGCCTCGACCTGAGGTACAACAGCATCGGGGCCGCCGGGGCGCAGGCGCTCGCCGGCCTCCGCAACCTCACCAGCCTCGACCTGCGGAACAACGGCATCGGGGCCGCCGGGGCGCAGGCGCTCGCCGGCCTCCGCAACCTCACCAGCCTGGACCTGGGGGACAACGGCATCGGGGACGCCGGGGCGCAGGCGCTCGCCGGCCTCGGCAACCTCACCAGCCTCGACCTGCGGAACAACGGCATCGGGGCCGCCGGGGCGCAGGCGCTCGCCGGCCTCCGCAACCTCACCAGCCTCGACCTGTGGTACAACGGCATCGGGGCCGCCGGGGCGCAGGCGCTCGCCGGCCTCCGCAACCTCACCAGCCTCGACCTGGCGGGCAACAGCATCGGGGCCGCCGGGGCGCAGGCGCTCGCCGGCCTCCGCAACCTCACCAGCCTCTACCTGGGGTCGAACAGCATCGGGGCCGCCGGGGCGCAGGCGCTCGCCGGCCTCGGCAACCTCACCAGCCTCGACCTGTGGTACAACGGCATCGGGGCCGCCGGGGCGCAGGCGCTCGCCGGCCTCCGCAACCTCACCAGCCTGGACCTGGGGGACAACGGCATCGGGGACGCCGGGGCGCAGGCGCTCGCCGGCCTCCGCAACCTCACCAGCCTGGACCTGGGGGACAACGGCATCGGGGCCGCCGGGGCGCAGGCGCTCGCCGGCCTCCGCAACCTCACCAGCCTGGACCTGACGGGGAACGACATCGGGGCCGCCGGGGCGCAGGCGCTCGCCGGCCTCCGCAACCTCACCAGCCTCAACCTGGAATGGAACGACATCGGGGACGCCGGGGCGCAGGCGCTCGCCGGCCTCCGCAACCTCACCAGCCTCAACCTGGGGAACAACGGCATCGGGGCCGCCGGGGCGCAGGCGCTCGCCGGCCTCGGCAACCTCACCAGCCTCGACCTGGCGGGGAACGAGATCGGGGACCTCGCCCCACTCGTTTCCTTGCGCAATCTGCGAACGATCGATCTGTCGCGCAACCGCCTCGATCATGACGTCCCGGAATTCTGGATGCTGCCGTCCCTGCAAGAGGCCATCCTTGATGACGCCAGCCTGCCGGGGGTGCCGGCCGAAATCCTGTCGCGGCACGAGCGCGAAAATTGCCTGGACCGGCTGCGCGCCCACCTCGCGGATCTCACCGGCGACGACGCACCCGTGGGCGACGTGAAGCTCATGATTTTGGGCAACGGGCGGGTCGGCAAGACGCAAATCTGCCGGCGGCTGCGCGGCGAGAGCTTCGATGAGTCGGTGCCATCGACCCACGGCATCCAGGTCAGTTCCGTGCCGCTCGCGCCGCAAGCCGATGCGCCGGTGACGCTGAAGATCTGGGATTTCGGCGGGCAGGACATCTATCACGGCACCCATGCGCTGTTCCTGAAGTCCCGTGCGGTTTTCCCGCTGGTGTGGACGCCCACGTCGGAGGCGGAGCCATTCCACGAGCATGGCGGCTTCACGTTTCGCAACCAGCCGCTCGGCTACTGGCTGGCCTATGTGCGCACCTTCGGCGGCGCGTCGTCGCCGGTGCTCGTGATCCAATCGCAATGCGACCGTCCCGAGGACGAGCGCGATCCGCTGCGCTGCTGCCGCCCGGCGCGCTCGACGGCTTGGGCTACAAGAAGGTTCTCCACTACAGCGCCAAAGGCAATGGCACGCATCCGCGCGGTCACGCGGCGCTGGAGGAAACCCTGCGCGATGCCGTGCATTGGATGCGCGACAAGGAAGGCGTGGCCAGGATCGGCCCCGGCCGCGCCGCCGTCAAGGCGGCGCTGGAGGCGAAGCTGGCGGCGGGCGAGCGGCGCATCCGATATCGGAGCGCGAGTGAGCCTCATCCTGAGGAGGCCGCGCCAGCGGCCGTCTCGAAGGATGGTGGCGGGGCTCAGAATCGCGGCCATCCTTCGAGACGCCCGGCCTCCGGCCGGGCTCCTCAGGATGAGGGCCGAGAGGGTGAGGACGGAGATTGTCTTTTGGCCTCCCAGAGCTACCTCGACCTGTGCGCCGAGGTCGAGCGCGCGGGAAAAGGCCGGGTCAGCGATCCGGGGCTGCTGCTCGAATATCTGCACGACAGCGGCACGGTGTTCTACCGCAAGGGCCTGTTCGGCGATCAGATCATTCTCGACCAGGCCTGGGCGCTCGATGCCGTCTATGCGGTGTTCGACCGCGCCTCGCAGACCTTCCGGAAGATCGCGCGCAACCGGGGCCGCTTCTGGCGCTCGGATCTGGCGGAGTTGGTGTGGCGGCAGCACGGCGTGCCGGAGCAGGAGCTGTTCCTGAGCTTTATGCAGCAGTGCGGCATCTGCTTCATCATCCAAAAGGACGACCGAGAGAAACGGATCGAGGCCGAATATATCGCGCCCGATCTGCTGCCCTTGGGTTCCGATGCCGAGACCCAAAACCGGCTGAAGCTGGTGTGGGACGACGCCGGTCCCGATGCCGAGGCGGTGCTGACGTTCACGCTGCTGCCGGGAAGCCTTATGCGCGCGCTGATCGCCCGGATAGGGGGCGAAGCCGGCCTCGCCGCCGAGTACTGGCGGGACGGCGTCTGTTTCTACGATGAAAAGACGGCATCGCGCGCCCTGATTGCGCAGCGCTGGACGCAGGGCTGGGCCGGCGAGGTCCACATCGCAACCAAGCGCGGACAGGCCGGCGCGTTGCTGCAACGGCTTATCGAACTGGTCGAGGACGACCGCGTCTCGCTCGGCGCGCGCCCGGACGGGAAGACCGTGACGGGTATCGGCGCGAGGGGTGGCGGGGGCATCAAGGCGGAGGCAGCGGACACCGAGGCCGGCGAGGTGCCGTTTCGTCCGGCGCACGAGCCATCGCGGGTTCAGGAATACTACGTCTCCTATGCCTGGGGCGATGACAAAACCCCGGAGGGCAAGGCGCGCGAGGCCGTGGTCGAACGGCTGTGCTCGGAAGCTGAGGCGCGCGGCAAACAGCATCATCCGCGACAAGGACGCGATGAAGCTCGGCGACCGCATCTCGACCTTCATGGATCGCATCGGCAAGGGCGCTGTGAACGGCCGCGTGTGCATCGTGCTGTCGGACAAGTACCTCAAGTCCCCCTACTGCATGCACGAGCTGTTCGACGTTTGGCGCAACTGCCGGGAGGACGACAATACACTTCATCGAGCGGACGCGGGTGCTGGTGCTGCCAAGCGCGACAATCTCAAGGCCTGCCGAGCGGGCGCAATACGTCATTCACTGGCAGCGCGAGTTCAAGGCGCTGGATAACCTTGTCAAGAAGCATGGTCAATTCGTGCTGTCGGACAAGGCACAATGCCGAGTTCCGGCTGATGAGCCGGTTCGTCAGCGAGACGGCCAATGTGTTGCAGTTGGTACAGGACATTTTGCGCCCGCGCTCGTTCGACGACTTTGTGAACCACGTGTTCGATTAACCGGACGCGCCGCGTCAGCAAGCGTAACCCCGATCAGCGACCTCCTGGTCGCGACATCCGGGCCGGCCGTTCCCGCATGTCGCTGAACTCATGCGGGCTACGGTGCTGTCACCGTAATTCCGGCCGTGCAGCTTCGCCGAGCGCCGGCCCCCCTCACGCGGCCCCGCGCGCCAACTCCTCGCTCAGGCGGACCGGCTCGGCGCCCGGCTTGGTGACGTAAACCAGACGCTCAAGCGTGGTTTGCACATGCTCGAACGTCGCATAAAGGTCGTCGCAATAGACTGAGGGGTTGTCGTAACCATTGTCCTTGGAAAACCGGTGCGGAAGATAGCCGCCGCCGCAGGCATGCATGAATTTGCACTGGCGGCACTTTTCGCAAAGATTGATCGACGCCTCTCGCGCCGCTTGCCAGCGCGGTTCGTTTCTCACCGCATCGATCGGGTGTGCGAAGATGTTGAAGCCCGTCTGATTGACACCGCTGCCGGCGATCCGCAAGACATCGTGCGGTTCCACCGAACCGTCGGTCATGACGGTGCAGAGTTCGATCGGCTTGTAGCCGACGCCCTCGGTCGGGGCATCATTGCCGAGGAGTGCGGAGACCATGTCGGTGACGATGCGGATATCGGCGGTCGGTGCGGCGCGGTTGGCCTCCAACCACAGGTCGAACAGGCCCTGGTAGAATGCGCCGATGGATGGCGGGTTCTCGCCCACCGTGGCATCCGGAATCATGATGTCGTATTCGGAAATGCCGCAGCCGGCGAAGAAGTTGACGTAATCCCTAGGGCTCTGGGCCGGATTGCAGACCGCCAAGGCGCTCATGGCGATGCCGCGATCGATCAGCATGCGGGCAGCGCGCGCGACCGCCGCGTGCGTTCCGGTGCCTTGAAAGGTCTTGCGATGGATGTCGTGAATATGCGCCGGGCCATCGATACTGATCGCGACTCTGATAGCATTGGCCTTGAAGCAGTCGAGCCACGCCTCGTCGATCAGGATGCCGTTGGTGGTGACGGCGATCGGCAGCGCGCAGCCGGTGCGCGCCGCTATTGCCCTGCAGGCCTCGCCGATCCGGTTAAAGTTATCCACCCCCCACAGCAGCGGCTCGCCGCCATGCAGAATGAGGGGAAATTCAATAAAGTCGTAGCGGACGACGTGCTCTTCGATGCGCCGCAGCAATTGCTGCAGCACATCGTCGCTCATCAGCTTGGGTTTGTCGTAAACCGAAACGTCGCGGAACCAGTAGCAGTACGAGCAATCTATATTGCATCGTGCTGCTACCTTCACGAGCAGCTGCGATATCGGCTGACCGGGAAATACGGGCCGCCCCGCGTCATCAATCCGCATACCGCCCCCAGGCCAGTCGCGCGAGGTAGGCCAAGCCCCTAAAACCGCCGGAACGCCCCTCTGCGGAAGCCGCCGCCGACGCCGCCCACCCGACGAAATCCGCCACCCCCGACGCCAACGCCGCCTGCCCTGATAAAGACCGCCGGTGTTACAAGTCCATCCGCCCCTTCCGCCGGAGCCACCGCATCCTGCGCAATCTGTCCGCGGATGTCGCCGAGCAGCGCGTCGATGCCCTGGTGGTCGCTCTGGATGGTTGCCCCGGGCCCGTGGATTTGGAGCAGACTGGCGATAACCTTCACTGTCAGCACAGGCACGGTTGAACTCCTTATTTTCGTTCGCCCTGACGATATTGCTACTACGATTAGGCTGTCAAGGCCTTGTCCAGCCGGCTTCATGCAGCTCGGGACATGTGAGAGGAATGGTGGTGCTCGGAGGCACTTGAGGCGGAGCGGGTCCGCGCACGGATCGCCGGCGGGGTCCGCCCGCGCCCAGGAATGACGGTAGTTTTTACCACTGCGGAAATCCGCTCGTCGAGTTTATTGCCCTTTCCGTGACCTTGCTGGGAAAGGGCGGAGCGCCTTCCGCGAACAGTCTTCCTTCGGCGGGTGCGCAGGTGAACCTCACCAAAACCGGTCGTCTGGCCCGTATCCAGCACCGTAGGGAAATCACGGGGGGCTCGGAAATAGCTCTTTTATTTAAATGTTATAAATGACTGATATAAATCGCTCGTTGACTTGGCAGCGTAATTCTGGCCGAATTCTTGGCAGCCGCGGACACAGAAAGTGACCTGTCTCCTCCCGGTTAGGCCATCGGTCGGGCTCCCCCTCAACCGACGGCCGCCGAGAGGCGGTCCGACAATTGATATAACGGCCGTTTGCACGCATAGGCCCCGGCGGCCATTTCCGCTGGCCGATACTATCGGGTGGACATTGTCCGCACGTCAGCACTTTGCCATGGAACTTGGGTTTGCAGGATGCATCCGGCGGCTTCGGCGGAGGTTGCGACGGCGTTCAGCCCGTTTGATCGGGCACAATGTTTTTTAGCCCTTTCGGCAGAGACGCCCTGATGAAATTGCGGACGGTTCGCGCCGATGATCTCCGTCGCCTCGTCAAGTCAGCCGGTGCTCCTCTCATGGCGCTCACCAATGCGCCGCCCTGCTGCACGCAGGGCGAGGCCGGCGGCGGCACGAGGTGCCGAGCGGACGACGCCGCGCCGAGTGCTACTTCTTGCTCCAATCCGTCAAGATCTTATCGCTCGCGCGAATAGCCAGCGTGACGCTCGTCAGGGTGGGATTGCAGGCTGTCGGAGTGGGGATAATGCCGTTACCTCCCAAATAAAGATTTTTAAACCCCCAAACCTTCGAATACGCATCGCAAACCGAGTCATCCTGGTTTTCGGCGGGGCCCATCCGGTATGTTCCCATGTAATGAAGTGAGCTTCCGCGCGCCAACACTTGCGGCTCGGATCCCGGCAAGAAGGCGCCAAGGACTTCCGCCGCCTTGACCATATCGTTCATTGCGGCCTGAATAGTCGATTGATCCGCTTCGCTCAATCCGTAATGGAACGTAATTTGTGGCATCCCGAACATGTCCACGTATTTGTCGGAAAACGTGATATGGTCGGCAAAACGGATTTCTTTCTTCGTGAACCAACGAAGGTCTATGATGGCGCGATGATCGATCCCAGCGTTGCCCGTGATAATACTGTATGGAAACGCGTCTCGGTGAATTTGGCAATGGAACGGATGCTCCGGATACGAAAACGGAATCCAAACATTGGGTATCGGATCGTTTTTCGGAATCGGAACCGGGTCGATGCTCGAAGCCGGTGCGTTCCAGAGATTACCGATCTTGGCCAGCAGCTCCCTTTTCAGGACAACTTGGCAGAACAGCATGGGGTGGTCGTTTAGATAGTGTCCCAGCGCCCTTGGCCGAATGTTGGACTTCCAAAGCAACTGAGGGGTATAAAACGAATTCGCCGCAACAATTACGATATCGGCGGACATGGTCTGTCTTTGGCCTGAAGGAAGATGTTCCAGCGTTGCTCCCGAAATTCGATCATTTTCCACCAGCAACTCACGGCAGATGGTTTCGGGGCGTAACTCGAAGCGGCTTAAAGGGATTTTTCCCGGCTCTGCAAGGGGGCCAAGAATGGTGTCCACTCCAGTCCATTGCACCCACGTCTTGCTGCGGCGTTCGCACGCGAGGGGGAGCATTTGAACCCGCCGGGCGCTTGGAAGCCTGGCGTCGAACAGGGCCGAAAGGCTGTCCTTTATGACTTGGCCGCGGAGGGATTCAGTGAAGGAGACCTGATTGGTTTTGAGCAATTGCTCTGCACGCGTGATCAGACGTTCCCATTCATCACGGTCGATGAAGGGTATTCTCTCGACAGGTTCCGGACGCGGCGTGCAACAAGTCCAATGAGCGGCCTGGCCGCCGACATTGAATGAGGACGCCGCCGCCGGCATGTTTTCCCAGTCTTCCTGTTCGGGATTGCCTCCGTTGATCTGGTATTTGACCGGTGGCACTCCTGGCTGAGAATTGGGACCCAACAACTCGGGCCACGGCTGATTATTCGTCCGAGACGTTACGGTGAGTTCGCTTTTTACTCTCTGAGAAAGTGTATCGAGACCATCTTCTCCATAATTATAAAGATAAATATTCTTTTCATTCGTTCCCGGCAGCGGCGAGAATTGCGCGCCTATGTCAACCATGAGGATCTTCTTGGTCGGGTCTCCCTCGACCAGCATGCGTGCAAAGGTAGCGCCCACGGGCCCGCTTCCCACGATCAAGACATCCACTTTTGTCGCTGATTGGGCGTGGGCAGACTGAGCCAAAAGGGCCTCGGACAGCGCCGGAACAGCTGCCAGAGTCTTCAGAATATCGCGGCGGTTAAGTCCATCTCCGGAATCGACTGCATTCATGTTCGGGGGCCTTCTTAGTAAGGAAACCTTTGCTGCAACCATTTCGCCGCGCATGCCGTCCGGCACTGAGGTGCACACCGTAGACTGGCCGTGCGGGACGGTGCCGAGGTAGATGCAGCATAACGAAACGCGGCGCGAGCGTCAATCAATCACCCCGCCCGGCGCCCCGCGAGCGGGATGCGCAGCCGCACCGCGGTGCCGCGGTTGACCCGCGAGCGGATGCGCAGTTCGCCGCCGTGCAGTTCGGCCAGCGATTTCGCAATGGCAAGGCCGAGGCCCGAACCCTGGTGGGTCTTGGTGAGCAGACTTTCCACCTGTTCGAACGGACGGCCGAGCTTTTTCAACGCATTGCCCGGAATGCCGATGCCGCTGTCTTCGAACAGGATCGCCAACGCGTTGCCGCGGATGCGGGCACGCACCCGCACCCGCCCGCCTTCGGGGGTGAATTTGACCGCGTTCGAGAGCAAGTTGATGGCGATCTGCTTGATGGCGCGCCGGTCGGCGCGGCAGCGCAGGCCGGGGGCCACGTCGGCGATCATCGCCAGGCGCTTCGCCGTCGCACGGCCGGACACCACCCGCATCGCCTCGTCGACAATCTCGTTGACGGCGAATTCCTCGAAATCCAGCTTGATCCGGCCGGCCTCGATCTTCGCCATGTCCAAAACATCGTTGATGACGTCGAGGAGGAATTGGCCGCTGCGCCTGATATCGTGACAGTATTCGTCGTATTTTGGGTTCCCCAGCGGGCCGAACATCTGGGCTTCCATGATTTCCGAAAACCCGATGATGGCATTGAGCGGCGTGCGCAATTCATAACTCATACCGGCCAGGAAAGTCGATTTGGCGCGGCTGGCCTCTTCGGCGCGATTCTTCTCCTCGGCATATTTGTCGGCGAGATCGGCGAGCTGCCGCGCCTGGATTTCGGCTGCGTGCTGCGACCGGCGCAAATCCGCCACCGTTGCGATCAGCTGCCGTTCGCTTTCGACCAGGCGCGCTTCATGGCGCTTGATGGTGGTGATATCGGTGCCGACCGAGACGTAGCCGCCATCCTTGGTGCGCCGCTCGCTGACATGCAGCCATCGCCCATCGTCGAGCAGCGCCTCGAAGGTGCGTGCCCCGCCGGTGTTGGATTGGGTGGGATCGGCCCCGGCTTCCGCGCCATATTGGGTGCGCACCACGGCCCGGTGTTTGGCCGCCATGGTCTCGAACGACATCCCGGCGGTGACCGCCTCGTCGGGGAGATTGTGCAGCGCCTGGAAATTCGAATTGCACAGCACCAGCCGATTGTCGGCATCCCACAGCACGAAGGCTTCCGGAATGGTTTCGATGGCGTCGCGCAGCCGGATATCCGCCGCGGCGGTCTGCTCCGCAAGCGTCTTTTGCTCGGAAATATCGACCGCAATGCCGATGAGATGAAAGTCCGGCTCATCGGGCTGGCCGGTGATTTCACAGCGCACGCGCAGCCATACCCAGCGCCCCTGGGCATGGCGCATGCGGAATTCGCGATCGATGGACTGGGTCCGGCCTTCGGCGACCTGCACGGCCAGGAGGTAGAGTGCCACATCATCGGGATGCACCAGCGCGGTCACCTCGCCGAAATTCAGCAGGCGATTGCACGGCTCCTGGCCCAAAATGGCAAACATGGAATTCGACCAGAAGATGCGGCCACGCGCGAGGTCCCAGTCCCAAAGTCCGCAACGGCCGCGATTGAGCGCCGTATCGACGCGCCGGCGGACCATTTCGTGAATGCCGTCGGCCTCCTTTGCGCGGGTCGCCTGCCAGTGGAACGCAAAGCCGAGGATCAACACCACGAATCCCGTGGTGGTCGACAATGTTACGGTGAGCGCGGTCTCCGAGGTCCAGCGGGCGAGCGTCCGCGCCTTCGGCTGGACGACCGCGATCTGGCCGAGCGGACTTTTGAGGTTGCGAACCGTCGCAATCACGGCGGTACCGTCCGAGAGCGGCGTCTCCAGGGCGCCCGCGATGGCGCCGAAGGTGGTGAGCGGCTGATCGGGGCCGAGCACGTCGATCAACAGCCGGCCCACCATGCGATGGTCCAGATCCGGCTCGGCCACCAGGATCGTACCCTCTTGGTCGGACACCAGAATGGTATCGCGGTCGCCATATTTTTCCGCTGTGGCCACCACGATCTCGCGCGCCAGGCGGGCGCCCTCTCGGGCGTCCTTGGCACCGGCCGCTTCGCGATCCAGGCGGACCGCCAGGATGTCGGCGCGCAGTTCGATTTCCATGCTGGCGGCGGCGAAGGTTTGATAGCGATGGTCCCAGATCTGCACGCCGGTGCCGATCGCCATGGTGACCAGGAACGTGATGATGAGAATCGGCACCGCACGGCGCAGCACCGGCTCGGCCACCAGCAGCCGGCGGTAAGCCGGCTTGGCGATGGACTGCGCCAGCCCCTTGATCGAATCCGTGCTCGCCGTCGCGCGCGCAACATTGGCCGGCGTCATCGCCTAGCCCCCATCCGAAAACAGATTTCACTCCACGCTGGAAGCGTGTCGCCCCATGCCGGCCGAATGCCCCGCCGCCACCCGCCAGGCCGCGCGACGATCCGGACGACGCTTACCGATCCGCATCCAGCGCCAACGAGATCCGCGCCGCGCTGCCACATAGGGATTTCACAGACATGGGAAACGAAAGGTTAACATCGGGCGCGATCGGTCCCGCGAATCACCCAATTATTAGAATCGAAACGCAAATCCTTGTCGAGTGTTGAGCCACAGTCACACAAATACGACAGCGCGGCCGCCGCTGCCGCGTTCGATGGGATCGAATCGCTCTATGCACGGGCATGCCGCGTGCCGCGCTGATCGCCGGCACCGGCCCGTTGCGCCAGCCAGGCGCGCGCGTCGTCGAGGATGCCGGGCACGGTCGCCGCAGTCTGCGCTGCCTGTCGTCGCCGCGATCTTATCAGCCCGACCCTAGGCTCACCCCAGCACCGGCAGGATGCGTACCGCGTAAGCGTGGGCGATCTTGCGGCTTAGCACCGGGTCCTCGAGTTCAAATGCGAACCAGCCGGTTGGCCGCACGCCGCCATGCGCCGCCAGGGTGCCGCAGAACATAAGCGTGGCGTCAGGTAGCGGTGCGAAGGCGCCAAGATAGCGGCCGATCAGGTCGAGCGGCGCCAGCATGGCGGCGACCGAACCGTCCTGATAGAGCGTGCGCTCGCCGTTCTCGGTGACGTGGGCGCGCAGCCGCAGTTGGTCCCAATGCGGGGCGATCTCGTCGAAGGCCCAGAAATCCGGCGCCACCGGCTTGTCGCACATCTGCTTAGATACCGTGACGCCATAGGTTTCCACCTGCCGATCGGTATGGTCGGACCCGGTGCCGACCCACAGCCGGCCATCCTGCTGCAGCAGGACGAATTCGACCTCGCCGCCCGAATGGTCGCCGGTCACCTCGATCTCGGTGCCGGTGGTCAGCCGCGCGGCGGCGACCCGATAGAAGATCGGCGTCGCGGCCGGGCGTTTGACGCCGAGCGCCTCGAGCTCCCGGATGTGCTTTTCCACCCGCCCTGGGTCGCGCCCGGTCCAGCCGGCGATGATGACATCGTCGATGCCGACGTCGCACTGTTTTGCGGTGCCGCCGGCGTGCAGCTTCAGCGACAAGGTCCGACGCGCCACGGGGAACTCCGCACATTTGCGCCGGGGCGATCCGGCGGCAGGGGTTGGAAACGGTGTGGAGGCCGGATGGACGGCACGCGGCTGCGCAAGTCAAGTCCCGCGAACATCGCAATGCGGGCGAGTGGCAATGCCGTTTACTGAACCCGCGGGTGCGGGCGCCCCCTCTCCCCATCGTCCTTCACGATGGGGAGAGGGTCGGGGTGAGGGGCAGATGCCCGAACAGACGGCGCGAACGATCGTCTCTGGCAGCTGCCCCCGAAGCCCTCACGTGCCCCTGCCCCTCACCCTAACCCTCTCCCCACGGCGTAAAGAACGCCGCGGGGAGAGGGGACGCGCGCAACTCCGGGTTAAGTGAACGGTATTGCAGCTAGTCTACCGATCGTAGCCGATCAGCGGTTTTTTCGGACGGGCGAGCAGCAACAACACGGCGCCGACGACCCCAAGGACAACGAAGGCGGGGGCGTCCAGAATCTTCATCACCACGGGCGCCCAAAACCACGCCGTACTGGATTTTTCGATCACCGACTGCAACCGCTGCAGGCTGGCGGCGTGGAGCAGGATCCAAACGTCCTCGAACCGCGTATAAGCCAACGCGCTGGCGGCGATCGACTTGGTACCGTCATAGACCAGAAAAAGGAATCCGGCGGCCAGCAATAGCAGGCCGAGCGGACGAAACAGGAAGTCGAGCAGGCGAAACGGGAGCAGGATCAAGCGAAACAGGAAGCGGATCATGATGGCGCGCGATCAATCGGCATGAGGACGGCTTGGGTGCACGGCTCCGCTTACTCCGTGCCGGGGTTTTGGGCAACTCATGTGGCCGCCGGATTGATCCCGCGGCGCTGGTCCGCCGGAGGCCAGGGGAGTCGTACCAGCGTCGATGGCGGGGATGACCCGGATTTCCGGCTCCGCCTTCAATCCGGGCTACGGGCAACGCCGCACCAACGCCGGTCTGCGGTCAATTGGGAATGAACACATACGGCTTGAACCGGTCGGTTTCCCGCTGCCCGACATATTTGCCGATTTCCTTGTCGAACTGCGCCCAGGTCTTCCACGGCCGGTATTCCATGAATTCGGCGGACATCCGGTTGCCGACCCCGGGAATCAGCAAAAATTCTTCACGGGTGCCGGTATTCAAATTGATCGGTACGAACGCCTTTCCGTAAAAAGCCTTGGTCTGCTCCGGCGTCAGTTTTTGATCGAGCAGAAACCGGTTCAATTCGACGACGGTTTTGAACGGGCGCCGCGCCACCAAGCTCTGGACGATCGCCGGTGTCATGGCGGGCAATTGCTCAAGCTCGCTCGCGGAGGCGGTATTGGGATTGACAAGGGCATTGCCGGCTTGCGCGGCGGCAGGGGCAATGTTCGCCAACCCCAGGCCCAAAATCAGGCCCGACACCAGCATAAAGGCTCCGGCGGCGGATTTTATCATACGAACAGCGGATCGGCGTGACGTCATTTGATACCCCCACGATAGTGCGTATCGGAGAACACATAGGCAAGCCCGAGCAGGCCCAGTTGCATCATCATGCCAGGGGCGAGCAGCGGCGGCGCCTTGGCGCGCAGGATTTTTTCCAGCAGGTCCCAGGTACCCATCGATGGATCGAGTTCCAGCTGGTATTCGGCCGAACCCTGGAAATGCGCCACCATACCCAAGACGCCCGCCAGGATGAACAGCATCATCACGACGCCCAGCACGTGCAGGCTGGTCGCATCGCGGCGCCGCACCTCCCATACCAGCGCCGCCGCGGCGGCCACGATCAGCACCAGCGGCACGAACTGCAAAGGCTGTTCGTAATGCTCCAGCAGGACCAGTTCCGTCACCGTTCCGAGCAAGCCGAGGACGAGCACGGCCAGAATCCAGGTGCGCAGACGTTCGATCATCGCAGTATCAGGCTTGTCCGTACGGGCCTTGCCGTCCGGCAGCGGCTGATCCATGTGGCTCTCCCTTTATGACACGCGCGCAACGACGAAGGACGTGCCCGGAAACGAACACTTCACGTGGATGTCACCGCCAGCGAAAGAGCCCGTAAAGGAAGCTCCGAGCACACAACCGGAACATGCCGCATTCTTACCCTCCCCGTTTCGGGGAGGGTAAGGCCGCACACTCACCGGTTTTTGCAAGCTCGTCTATCTTGGCGCTTTCCTCACGCGCTCCTCGCGGGGCATGATAGCCTCTTGATTCGCTTGATTTCGTGACGCGTGCCTACTGGACCGACCGCGCCCGGCCTTCGCTTACGGGCGGTTGCGCGCCTCCCTCGTGACTGCCGTCACCCCGGCATTGTATTTGGCCATCACGGCATTGACCAAGTCGGTCACTTGGGTCAGGTCCGGCTTATCCGGCATCAGGGCTTTCTCGATGTCGATCATGCCCTTCTCGATGGCCACGTAGTCGTCGGCGGAACGCGCCTTGATGAGGTCCTCGATGCTGTCCCACGTATCATCGAATTCGTCGAACGATTTTCGTGCCTTCGCGACGTCGCCGGCTTTCAGCGCCGGAATCACCTCGCGCAGATGCGCGCGCACGATGCGCAGGCGGGCGACATCATCGTAAAGCGGGTTGAGCGGGGCAGCCTTGGCGACCATGTCGATGGTTTCATCGTACTTTGCCAGCATCGCCTGGGCGTCGGCAAGCAGCGCCGCGGTGTCCGGATTGGCCGCCCCCAACCCCTTCTCGATCCGCGCCTGGAAGACGTGCTCGAGGGTGTCGTACATCTCCTTGCTGCGGGTGTTGATGTAGACCTCAATGCCGTTCCACGCGGAGTCGTAGTCCTGGAAGGCTGCCCTGGCGCGGGCGACATCGTGCTGCTGTAAGGCTGCGATGGTGGCAACCAGGGTCGGCCGCACGGCCTTGATGCCGGTGACCTCGAAGCGCTCGCCGGGCTTCGCGGCTTCCACGGCACCGGCTTGGCCCGCCATTGCGGCGATCGCCAAGCCGGCCAGCACACCGTAACCAATGCGCCGAATTCTCGTCATGCTGTGTGGCATCGTTTCCTCCCGGCTCACGGCATCGTCTCGCGGGGTTGCATTGCGAGCAGCTTTTAAAGATTCTTGTGCGACAAATCCAATCTGAAATCGCTGCCGGTTGACCTGCTCCGGCATAGCGCGCGGGTGTCGGGCCGTTCCGCGACACCCAAACCCGACGCGCCCCCAAGCCTGGTGTCCGGGCGGCCGCGAAGTGTGCCGGCGCACGATGGATGCGACATCGGCGGACATAGCGGTATTTTGTTCCGGTCGATGGACATCATCGCGACGAATTACCGCGCCTGACATCCCAGCCCAATGAACGGTGCCGCCGTGGGGACGCCGATCCCGGCGGCCGAGCACGCACGAGCGTCCCGGCAGAGCGGCCCAAGCCACGTTACAATTAACCGATTGACATATATCAAGATTTTGATATCCGATCGCGAATATAAAAGGTTCCGATTGAGGGATGACCCGTTATGCGAACGTCGAACTCGATGCCAACACACGAATCGGATACTCGGATCGGACCTCGCCATCCCGGTCTTGCGGCGGCGGGATTTCGGGCGGTTCTGCCGGCGGCGGAGCGGTTCTTTCGTTCGAAGCACCTGTTTCGGTTCAACCAGCAGCTTCGCGGCCGAACGCCGCGAAGCCATTTTGAGATTCACAGCGGGCGATACGATCTATCTCGCCGGTATCAGTATCGGCGGATTCCATAATACCGGCGTCGCTCTGGTCGAGATGACGCGTGACCGCGGCCCACGGCTGATCTGCAATCACGAGGAAGAGCGTTTTTCCGGGGTAAAACATTCCAATAAATATCCCAGCCATTCGCTTGCGGCCCTAAAGCAGACCATGAATCGGCTGAACATCGGCCCCGAGCGCATTGCGGCCTGGCTAACGACCTATGATTATCCCCTTTATGTCGCGAGCGGTGCGCGCACTGTTTTGGAGGAATTTCCCGCTAGTTTAAGTCTGGTATGGCAGGACCACAATCCGGCCTTCGATGGCGCCCAATTCAAAGAGGGTATCCGTGCTCCCGCGCGCATCAGCGAAATGTTCGGCCTCGACGCCCCAGTACCGTTGATCGGAACATTACACCACGACAATCACGCCTGGTTTTCCTATTGGGCATCCCCGTTTGCGCGGCAACCCAATCCGGTGATCGTCGCCGTCATCGAAGGGTCGGGCGACTTTGCGTCGGTGTCGTTCTATGTCGGCGAGAACGGTGCACTACGGCAAGTCTATTGCAATGGCAGCATTTTCAACTCGCTCGGGCAGTTTTATGCCTTCATCAGTTCGACCCAGGGTGGCTGGACGATGCTCAGCAGCGAAGGCCGTTACATGGGCGCGGCAGCCTATGGCGACCTCAACCGCTCGACCAATCCATATTATGCGAAGTTGCGCAAGGTATTGGTTCTTGAGGCGGACGGACAGGTCTTCATCAACCGAAAGCTCGCGAATTGGGCACGAAACATGCGTCGCCGCCCTTATTCCGCGGAACTCGTTCGCATCCTCGGCGAACCCATTCCGCCGGAGCAGCTGTGGAATCCGGATGCGGTGCTGCGCGTCGAAGACATCCATCACAAACCAGATACCCAAGAGCGCCTCGACAAGGCTGCCGCCACCCAGATGGTGTTCGAGGATGCACTCATCCACATGATCGATCACTGGATCCGCCGCACCGGCAGCGATCGTCTGGTCCTGTCCGGGGGCGCCGCGCTCAACGCGGTGGCGAATATGCGATTGCTGGACCATTTTGATGCAGGTTATTATGCCCGCACCCTGCAACGGGAGACGCGGCTGCATGTGTGGGTGCCGCCGGTTCCCGGTGACTCCGGGGTTCCCATCGGGGCGGCCTATGCGTTCGGCGCTTCGCTCGGGATCGGCCCCGGCGCGCCGCTGCGGCAAGCGTTTTACTGCGGAAGCGGGCCGAAGATTGCGGAAATCCGGGCGGCCCTCGACGATGCTCCCGATGCGGCGTGGACCGTCGTCGGGGACGCCACGCACGCGGCCGGGCGGGACGCGGTCGCCGACCTCATGGCGTTCGTGACCGCGAAGGACGGTATCTTCGCGATTTTCCAGGGCCCCGCCGAAACTGGACCACGCGCCCTGGGGCATCGCTCCATCGTGGCCAATCCGTGCAACCCACGCATCCGCGACGTTCTCAACGAACGGGTGAAACACCGCGAGGCGATCCGTCCGCTTGCCCCGATGGCCACGCTCGCGGCCGCGAAAAGCCTGTTCGCATTGTCCGACGGCGCCGCCGACGACGATTACAACGCCTATAATTATATGGTGCTGACCGTGATGGCCAAGCCGCAGGCCCGCGTGCAGATTCCGGCGGTGATCCATGCCGATGGAACCGCGCGCCTGCAAATCGTACGCGAGGACACGGATCCGGTGACGCACGCCTACCTGCGAGCGCTTGGAAGGCGGATCGGGGTCGAGGTCGCGGTGAACACCTCGTTCAACGTCGCCGGGCCGATCGCGCAAACGCCCGTTCAGGCCATCCAGACGCTGCGGCGGGCGAGAGGGATGGACGGGGCCTTCCTGTTCTCCGAAGAGGGGCCGGTGTTCCTGGTTTGGGTCAAGCAGCATGAGGCTGCAACCGGGGGGCGCATCCGCAAACATGTGGCCGACTGGCAGCGCGAAACCGACGCCGCACCGATACCCGTCGTCGCATAGAATAGCCCGAATTCCGGTCAGTCGAAGCATTCGACATACGGGGACAAACGGGTCGTGATGGGACCTGTCTGTCCGGGCACCCTGATGCGATCGAACGACCGCGGCAAGCAACACCTGAAATGTCTGCGGCGAGCGCTGGCAGTGCGTGGCTTTTCCTTCCCTGACGCCGGCACCGGCTCTATGCTCTGTGCGTAACCTCCCTATCCGCGAGATCATTGATGAACCGAAGCGACGCATCCCCTTCGGCGGTTACCCTGAGTGAACGGGCGCCGTCGGCGCCGAGCGCAACGCCATGAGCGGCGAAGCGAAGGAGCACGGCGCGCGGGTGGCCGAGAGTCCCGGTGATGCAAGGCTTGCAACCCCAGCCGCGGTGCGGTGGATCGAGTTGATCCTGTTCGGTAGCCGCTGGCTGGTAGCACCGTTCCTGTTCGGCTTGGTGGCCGGCCTGGCGGTGCTGCTTTACAAATTCCTGTTCAAGCTGATGGATTTTATCCTGCAGGTCGGCAACGCCAATTCCAAGGAAGTCATTGTCGATATCCTCGGGCTGGTCGATCTGACGCTGACCGCCAATCTGATCGTCATCGTCATCTGCTCGAGCTTTGAAAACTTCGTCCGGCCGATCGACACCGCGGACCACCCGGACTGGCCGAAGGGGCTGGTTCGGATCGGGTTCTCGGGGCTGAAACAGAAGCTGCTCGGCTCGATCGTGGCGATCGCCGCCGTCAATGCGCTGGAATGGTTCAGCGACATCGACCGGCACGCCGACAGCGTCAAACTCGGCTGGGTGGTGGGCATCCTGCTCGCCTTCGCGGTCGCCATGCTGGTGCTCGCCGTGGCGGACCGGGTCGCCGAGGGCGGCGATAAGGAGCATTGAAATTCACGGCAGGATCGCAAAAGCCCGCGCCGGAAAGCCGAGGCCGTCCTTGACGTTCGGCCAGGTCACCACGATCAGCGCACCGGTCGCCGGCACGCGGTCGAGATTGGCCATGACTTCGATCTGGAAATGGTTTTGGCGCAGCAGATAGGTCTCGGACTCCATCTTTTCGGTGGTGTCGGTGTCCATCGAATTCATGGCCGATCGCCGTGATGCCGCGCTGCTCGACCAGGAATTTTATGGTCTCGAGGGACCAGGCCGGGAAGTCGCTGCGCTTGAACCGCTCCGGATTCGTGTCCCAGTCCTTGTACATGTCGGTGCGCAGCGCCGCGAACGCCCCCTTCGGCACGCGACCATGCGCCTGCTCCCAGGCCTTGAGATCGGCAAGCGAGAAGGCGTGGTTGGGATCGCGGGTGAGGAAAGGCGTGTCGTCGAGCACCACCAGCCGCAGGATCATCTGCTTTACCGGAATCGCATCCATGGTGAGACCGTTCTCGGCGAAATGCGCCGGTGGATCGATATGGGTGCCATATTGGCCGACCATCTCGTAGAAGGTCAACCGGAAGCCGTCCTTTGCAATGGTGTAGGGCTCGCGGCTTTTTGGATCCACGGCCGGCGACATCTTGGCCTGACCGAAACCGGACCAGACCGGCGTGTCGGGGCCGAACCGGTGGGTGAGGTCAACGAAGGTCTTTGCGGAGATGATTTGGAAGGCGCGGTCGAGATCATTCGCGGCGCGCACGTCGCCGGTGCCGGTGATGAGCGCGGCGATCGCCAGGGCCGCGATGATGCGTGGGGTGCGAGAATTCAGCATGGTTGAGGCGCTCGCCAGTTACTCGTGCAACCGTTATGGTTGGCTGGGTCTGATGACGCTGCTCATGATCATCCGGTTCGCGCCGTCGTCAAGCCATGCTCGCAATTCTCATTATTGAACTGAAGGAGGTGCGCAATCATCGCGAGTCCGGGCCTGGGCGGTGCGGGTGGGGGTGCGTCAGATTGAATCGGGTAGCATATAGGGGATTCCCTTCGAAAGGCGAATCGGATTTTTGCGGAGGATGCTGCTTCTTGAGCGCCTCTTCGAACTCGGTGGCTCGATGCGTGGATACCTTTCCGGACCCGCGTCGCGGCCGCAACGCGAGGTATCGGATGCGCGATATCGGCATGGCGGCATTTTCGGTTTTCTTTATGCAAAGCCCGTCGTTTCTGGCCCACCAGCGGTTGCTGGAACAGGGCTATGGCAACTCGAACTGCACCAGCCTGTTCGGCATGGCCAAGATCCCGAGCGACAATCATATCCGCGCCATGCTCAATGGGGCACAGCCTGCTTTGCTGCAGCCGGCCTTCGACGATGTCTGACGGCTCTGCAACAGGCGCCGGACGGCTTTAACGTGTTCCGCCGGCTCGGCGATCACCTGCTCATCGCCTTCGACGGCACCGAATATTTCTGCTCCGAGGCCATTCACTGCCCGCAGTGTTCGAACCGGCGGCGCGGCAACGCAATTTTTGCCGCTGCGGGTATATGATTCAGCGAATCTGCACACACGCTGAGCCACGAACCGAATTGCCACGATGGGCGCGCTGGTCAACATTGCGTATTTGGTCGGCTTCTTCAGCTATTCGCGAAGACGACGAGGCGCCAGGGCGCCCTGTCGGCTTTGCGCGCCGCTATCAACCGCGAGCTGAGCACACAACTCGGGCGGTCGAAATTCAATTTGATACCCCGGCGATGATTGTCGTTCCGGCCGGTGCGTTTCTGATGGGGCACCCAAAGGGCACAGGAACCGGCGCGCGCGATCGTGGCCCGTCAGCAAACAGACTCGCAAGGCTTGACCGAGGCCGCTATTTTCATCTCGACCCCATGGCGGTTCCGACCATATGTGGTTGCCAGCAAAACGATCTCCCGGGGGCGCCGCATGGATGGCATCGATCGCAAGATACTCGGGGTTCTGCAGCAGGACGCTTCCCTCTCGGTCGCCGAGATCGGGCAGCGTGTCGGCTTATCGTCAACGCCGTGTTGGAAGCGGATCCAGAAGCTCGAGGCGGACGGCGTTATCAGTCGGCGGGTTGCGCTCGTCAACCAGGATAAGGTCGGCCTCGGCGTCACGGTCATCGTGTCGATCGAGACCGGCGATCATTCCGAGGCTTGGCTAAAAACCTTCGCGGAGCGGGTCGGCGCGATGCCCGAAGTTTTGGATCTGTACCGGATGGCGGGCGACGTGGATTACATGCTGCGGGTCGTCGTTCCAGACATCCACGGCTATGATCGGTTCTACAAGCGCTTGATCGGCAGCATTCCGTTGAAGAATGTCACGTCGCGCTTTGCGATGGAAAAGATCAAGTCCACCACGGTGCTGCCCATCGGCGACTAAGGATCTGAACGGCTGTTTCTTTTCGTATCGGATGGATACCCGCACGGTTTTCGGGTGGCGGATTGCAAGCGCGATCGGTCACGTGGGCTGATCCGATGGGCGACGCCGTCGCCCGACCGATGAGGCGCCCATGAACGAAGCGATTTCCACCACCGCGGCTTCTGCGCACCGTGACGCCGAGCCGGTGCCTCCGACCCAGCGCGTGCCGCATGTCCTCGCCGACGATGCATGCTGGGAAGCCGTGTGCCGGCGCGACCGCAGCGCCGACGGCGCGTTCTTCTATTCCGTGCGCACCACCGGCGTGTACTGCCCGCCGTCCTGCCCGGCGCGGCTGCCGCGGCGCGAGAACGTCGCGTTCCATGCCACCGCCGCGGACGCCGCAAAGGCCGGGTTCCGGCCGTGCAAGCGCTGCCGGCCGAGGGACCTAGGGCCGAAGGACCTAGGGGCGAAGGGCTTGGGAGCGAAAGACTTGGGAACAAAGGACTTGGAGCCGATCGCGGCGCGCATTGCGGCGATCGATTGGGCGGCTGTGCACGGTGAGCTTGACGCCAATGGCTGTGCCGTCGTCGGACCGCTGCTCACCGCGCACGACTGCGCGGCGCTGATTGCCGCTTATGAGACGGAGGCGCTGTTTCGCAGCCGCATCGTGATGGCGCGGCACGGTTTCGGACGCGGCGAATACAAGTATTTCGCCTATCCGCTGCCCGACAGCGTCGCGGCACTGCGGACCGCGCTTTATCCGCCGCTCGCAGCGATCGCCAACCGCTGGAATGCCGCCTTGGGGCTCGGTACCGATTACCCGGATCGGCATGAAGCGTACCTCAAGCGCTGTCATGACGCCGACCAAGTCAAACCGACTCCCTTGCTGCTGCGCTACCGGACCGGCGATTACAACTGCCTGCATCAGGACCGCTATGGCGAGCAGGTGTTTCCGCTGCAGGTGGCCGTGCTGCTGTCGCGGCCCGGCGCGGACTTCGCCGGCGGCGAATTCGTGCTCACCGAGCAGCGTCCGCGCATGCAGTCGCGCACCGAAGTGGTGCCGCTCACACAAGGCCAGGGTGTGGTATTCCCGGTCCATCACCGGCCGGTGCAGGGCAGCCGCGGCGTCTACCGGGTCACCATGCGCCACGGGGTCAGCCGGTTGCGCGACGGCAGCCGGCACACGCTCGGTGTCATCTTCCACGACGCGCAGTGATACGCCCGAGAGGGTGGCGGGCGTTTTCCGACGCGCCGGGCCGCCCTCAATCGTGCCGCGTCATCGTCCCTTGCGTAAATTCATAGACCACGCCCTGGACGACATCGCCATGCGTTGCATCGGCCGGCGGTCGAACGCCGAACAGCACCGCGAGCACACGGGCGACCCCGCCGTGGGATGCGACGACGACATCGCCGGCAAGGTTGGAATGCCAGTCGCGCACCCGCACCAGCAGATCGGCGTAGCTCTCGCCATCCGGCGGGGCGAAATTCCATTTGTCGCGTTCGCGGGCCGCCAGCACGGAACGATCGCGCTCGCGGACCTCGCGGTAGGTCAACCCCTCCCAGCGGCCGAACGAGAGTTCGGCCAGGCGGAGATCCGTGGCATAGCCCTCCGGCGGGAGTCCGAGGCTGCCGCGCAAGATCTCCATGGTTTCCCGGGCGCGCGACAAGGGGCTTGCCACGTAGGCAAAACCGTCGGGCGGCCGGCCGCCGCGTGCCAGGAGGTCGCGCAAAATCTCGCCGCACCGGGCCGACTGCCGGCGTCCGAGCGCGTTGAGCGGGATATCGCGCTGGCCCTGCAGGCGCCGCTCGGCGTTCCAGTCGGTCTCGCCATGGCGCACGAAATAGAAATGGGCTTTTGATTCCGGCGCCAAGGTGTGGGTCACACGGAGCGATGGTTGACCGCGATGTCAGGTGCGTCCGGATGCTTCATGCCGACGATATGGTACCCCGAATCGACATGCAGAATTTCGCCGGTGACGCCCCGCGACATGTCCGACAACAGATATACGGCGGTATCGCCGACCTCGTCGGCCGTGACGTTGCGGCGAAGCGGCGTATTGTGTTCGTTCCACGACAGGATGTAGCGGAAATCCCCGATGCCGGAGGCCGCCAGCGTCTTGATGGGACCTGCCGAAATGGCGTTGACACGGATTTTCTTGGTCCCGAGATCGGCCGCGAGATAACGCACCGAGGCTTCCAGCCCCGCCTTGGCGATGCCCATGACGTTATAATGCGGCATCCATTTCTCGGCGCCGTAATAGGTCAGCGTCAGCATGGCCCCGCCATTCGGCATCAGCTTTTCGGCGCGTTGCGCGATGGCGGTGAACGAATAGCAGCTGATCACCATGGTGGTGACGAAATTGTCCTGGGTGGTGTCCACATAGCGCCCGTCAAGCTGGGCGCGATCCGAGAACGCGATGGCATGGACGATGAAATCGATCCCGCCCCACTTGGCTGCGGTGGCGGCGAACACGGCGTCGATCGTCGCCGGATCGGTCACGTCGCAATGGCCGACCACGATGCCGCCGACCTCTTGCGCCAGCGGTTCTACGCGTTTGCGCAAGGCATCGCCCTGATACGTGAAGGCAAGCTCCGCCCCGTGCGCTCGCGCGGATTTTGCGATGCCCCAGGCGATCGATCGATTATTGGCAACGCCCAGGATCAGGCCGCGCTTGCCCGCCATCAGCCCCGCGGATTCCGGCATGTGCTCCTCTTCCTGCCGGCAACCCCCGGCCGGTATCTCTTTTGGCATAGGGGGGCGGAGGCCACAAGGCGCCGAGCGAACCACCATACGTTGAATCGGCAGGCGTGACGTATTAGCGGCCTATTTCACGTCCTTGCGCGGATCATAAGGCCGCTGATCGCGCCAGCGGCGCATCAGTTCCTCAAGTTCGCCGTCGCCTTTTTCCGGCAGCGCAATGCGAATCGCGGCGAATAGATCGCCGTTGCGCCCCTCCGCCGGCATTCCTTTGCCGGTGATCCGAAAGGTGCGCCCGCCGCTGGTGCCGGGGGGAATGTTGAGTTCGACGGCTCCGTCGAGCGTCGGCACCCGGACCTTGCCGCCGAGCACCGCCTCGTACAGCGTAATCGGCAGGTCGATCCGCAAATCCGTGCCGTCTACCTTGAAGAACGGGTGCGGCGCCACCTTGATGGTAATCAGCACGTCACCGATACCGCCCGGACCGGGCAGGCCCTGCCCTTTGAGGCGGATTCTGTTTGCCCGCGGCGAGCCCGGCCGGAATCTTGACATCGACCTCCTTGCCGGTCGGCAGATGAACCCGCCTGGTCGCACCCTTCGCGGCCTCGGCCAAGGTCACCGTCACCTCCGCCGTCAGATCGTGGCCGCCGGATTCCGTCATGCCTTCCTGGGCGAACCCGGCTCCGCCTCCCCGCGGGAAGCCGCCGCTGCCGAACATGCCCTGCAGCACGTCCTCGAGATTGGAAAACCCACCCTGCCCCCCGCCGCGCGCACCGCCGCCGGTGCGTCGCATGCCTTCCGGTCCGAACGAGAACTCCTCGAAATTGACGTCCGGGCCACGGCCGCGCCTGGACCGGCCTGCAGCACCCATGCCTCCGGGGCCGAAACCCTCGAAACCGCTGAATCGCGGCTTGCCCTCCGCATCGATCTCCCCGCGGTCGAACGCCTTGCGCTTGTCGTCCTCGCCGAGAATCTCGTAGGCCGAGTTGATCTCCGCAAAGCGTTGCGCGGCCTTCGGGTCGTTCTTGTTGGCGTCGGGATGCAGCTTCTTGGCCAGCTTGCGGTAGGCGCTTTTGATGGCCGCCGCATCTGCCGTCTTCTTAACCCCCAACACTTCATAGGGGTCGCGCATTGTTGACCTCTCCGCTTCCCTGCCGGAATCCAGCCCCCGGCGAATCTCGTGCCTAATCTGGGGGTACGGTCCTGGTTTCGCAATGCAAAACACACCGGCCGAGCCGCCCCTTAGGCGGCCGGCCGGCTCCACGGCTTGAGGGCGCGCACGACCCAGCGCCCGGTCGTGCCACGGCATGCCTCCCCACGCAGCCAAGTTTCGCCGTCGGCCCGCACATAACTGGCGAGGAAGCCGCGGCACTCATACATGCCGTCGCGATATGCCGCGGCGACGGGCGTGATGGTACCCCGCGCGCCGGTCAACGGATTCTGCCACGGCCCGCTCATCTGCTCGTCATGTTCCAGTAGCGCCGCCGTGACGGCGCTGGCGGCTTCAAGATCGGTGCTGGAGAAGCCGCCCGGGGCAATCCGTTCGGAGCCGGGGTCGCTGCGGGTGAACGAACCAAGCTGTACCGGTAAGCTGCAGCCCGTTCCCCAGGACAGCGCGGCCGCTATTGCGGCCGGGCGCCGCCACGCCGCCGCCATCGCCCGGAGCCGGTGCGAACAGGCATGCAAGCGAAGCGCAGCTTGCCGGACCGCCTGCCATAGGCATGCCCGCGCACCTATTCTATAACCGGCCCCGCGATAGGCGGGGCCTGGTGTGCGACCGGTTACCACAACAGCCCCCCAACGAAGCCGGAACCCCAAATGTCCGATGCCGCCTCCCTAGATGCTCCCAACTCGTTAAAGAGTGATGATTCCGCCGAAATGAAAGGTGATTTCACTGCGACCGACGAGCCGTTGCGGCTGTTCGCCGCCTGGTTCGCTGAGGCCCTCAAGGCCGAGCCCAACGATCCGAACGCGATGGCTTTGGCGACCGTCGATGCCGACGGCCTGCCCAATGTCCGCATGGTGCTGCTCAAGGGCTTCGACGACCGCGGCTTCGTTTTCTACACCAATGAGGAGAGCCGGAAGGGGCGCGAACTCGCCCACACGTCTAAGGCCGCGCTGGTATTTCATTGGAAATCGCTGCGCCGCCAGGTGCGGCTGCGCGGCGCTGTGGTACCGGTGAGCGCTGCCGAAGCCGACGCGTATTTCGCCAGCCGCGCGCGCTCCTCCCAGGTCGGGGCGTGGGCCAGCAAGCAGTCGCGCCCGCTGGAGAGCCGGCTCGCCTTCGAGAAGGCGATCGCACTGCAGGCGGCACGATTTGGAGTCGGCACGGTGCCGCGCCCGCCGTTCTGGAACGGCTACCGGGTGATCCCCACCGTGATGGAGTTTTGGGCCGACCGGCCCTACCGGCTGCACGACCGGATCGAGTTCCGCCGCCCTGGCGCCGAGGCGGCCTGGAGCAAGACCCGGCTTTATCCGTAAGGCGCGGCACTCCCTCCTCCGCTTGCGGGGGGAAATCCAGGCGCCGGCCGCTCCAGCCGGCGCCGACAGAACCGGCGTTACCGAGGCGCGGCCGGTGCGAACAGGAGTTGTGAGCGATGCAGTTTGTCGAAGCCAATGGCGCGAAAATTCCGGTGATCGGGCTCGGCACCTGGGACCTGCGCGGAAACACCTGCGCCCGCATGGTGGAGGCCGCGCTGCGACTCGGCTACCGCCACATCGACACCGCCGAAATGTACGGCAACGAAGCCGAGGTCGGCGAAGGGGTCCGGGCCTCCGGCGTACCGCGGGCGGAAGTCTTCGTCACCACCAAGGTGTGGCAGGATCATCTCGCGGCACCGGCGTTCGAGCGCGCCGCCAAGGGCAGCCTCGCGAAATTGCGCCTCGACCATGTGGACCTGCTGCTGATCCACTGGCCCAATCCGCGGGTGCCGCTTGCCGAGACTATCGGAGCGCTGTGCCGGACCAAACAGGCGGGGCTTGCGCGGCACATCGGAATTTCGAATTTCACCGTGCCGCTGATCGAACAGGCGGTGACGCTCAGCGCCGAGCCGCTCGTCACCAACCAGATCGAATGGCACCCCTATCTGGATCAATCCAAGGTCGTCGCCGCCTGCCGCCGCCACGGGCTGTCCGTCACCGCCTACAGCCCGATCGCGCGCGGCCGTGCGGCCGGCGACAAGGAACTCGCGCGGATCGGCGCGCGGCACGCCAAGTCCGCCGGCCAGGTCTGCCTGCGGTTTCTCGTCCAGGAGGGCGCCATCGTGATTCCGCGCACCTCCAAGCCCGAGCGGCTTGCGGAGAATTTCGCCATCTTCGATTTCGTTCTCGACGACGCCGAGATGGCCGCGATCCGGGCGCTCGGCCACCCGCGCGGCCGTGTCGTCCATTGGTCCGGCGCCCCGCAATGGGATTGACGGGCTTTTTCTACCGGTCTTTGGCGCAGAGAGCGCGTCCCCTTTCTCTTCTGAAACGAACGTCGCGCTATGACTCCTGAACTCGGAGGTCTTTTGATACAGGCGTCATGCGGCTTGTTTGATTTCGACTTGAGGGGCAGATGCGCGCCAAGACTTCAGGGGTACCTTTTGCATTCGCTACTGCTACAAGAGATGATTGGTCGCGCCGTCGGTGCGCGGCCCCGCCCCTCACCCTAACCCTCTCCCCACGGCGTGAAGAACGCCGCGGGGAGAGGGGACGCGCGTGCACCCCTTGCCGGGGCCAAACGCCCCCGTGCCGCAAACCGAAGTTCACTGCAGCCCATCGGCCAAAATCATTGCCGCCCCCTTCTCGGCGATCATCATGGTCGGCGCGGCGGTGTTGCCGGAGGTGATGGACGGCATCACGGAGGCGTCGATTACGCGCAGGCCGTCGAGGCCGATTACCCGCAGCCGCTCGTCCACCACCGCGAAGGGATCGGTGTCGCGGCCCATCTTGGCGGTGCCGACGGGATGGAAGATCGTGGTGCCGACGTCGCCGGCGGCCGTGATGAGCCCGGCCTCGTCGTCGCCGACGCGTGAGCCCGGCAAAAATTCCTGCGGGTGGAACCGCGCCAAGGCCGGCTGCGCCACGATGCGGCGAACGGTGCGCAGCAAATCCGCCGCGACGCGGCGGTCTGCATCGGTTGCGAGGTAATTCGGCTGGATGGCGGGGGCTACGGCCGGATCGGGCGAGCGCAGCCGCAGCTGGCCGCGGCTCTCCGGCTGAACGTTGCAGACGCTCGCCGTGAAGGCCGGGAAGGTGTGGAGTGGTTCGCCGAAGCGGTCGAGCGACAACGGTTGCACGTGAAACTGGATGTTGGCGCGCTCCCGCGCCGGATCGGAGCGGGTGAACAGCCCAAGCTGCGAAGGCGCCATGGTGAGCGGGCCGCGCCGCCGTAGCGCATAATCGAGCGCCATGCCGAGCCGCCCGAACGTTGAGTGATAGGTCTCGTTGAGCGTCTTGGCGCCGGAAACCTTGTAGATGGCGCGCAGTTGCAGGTGATCGTGCAAATTTTCCCCGACGCCCGGCCGGTCGAGCACCACCGCAATGCCGTGCCGATGCAATTGCTCCGCCGGCCCGACGCCCGACAGCAGCAGCAGATGCGGCGAGCCGATGCTGCCGGCCGCGAGAATGATTTCGCGCCCGCGGGCCTGCCGGACGGCGCCGTTTTGGCGCCATTGGACCGCGACGGCGCGGCGGCCATCGAACAAAATCCGTTCGGCGAGGCACCCGGTCTCGAGCCGCAGGTTTTGGCGCGACAGCACCGGCTTGAGGAACCCCCGCGCCGCCGACCAGCGCCGGCCGCGCTTCTGGTTGACGTGGAAATAGCACGAACCTTCGTTATCGCCGGTGTTGAAATCCGCGATTGGGCGGATGCCGGCCTGGGCGGCGGCCTCGCGAAACGCTTCCAGGAGGTCCCAGCGCACCCGCGGCGGTTCGACCCGCCATTCGCCGCCGACCGCATGGGCTTCGCTGGGACCGAGGAAATGATCCTCGTGACGCTTGAAGTACGGCAGCACGTCGTCCCAGCCCCAGCCGGTCAGCCCGAGCTGGCGCCAGTGATCATAGTCGGCCGCCTGGCCGCGCATGTAGATCATCGCGTTGATCGCAGACGAGCCGCCGATCACCTTGCCGCGCGGATAATTCAGACTGCGGCCATTGAGGCCGGCCTCCGGCTCGGTCTTGAACATCCAGTCAGCGCGCGGATTGCCGATCGCGAACAAATAGCCGACCGGGATGTGGTACCAGATCCAATTGTCACGTCCGCCCGCCTCCAGCAGCAGCACGCGCCGCTTGGGGTCGGCGGAGAGCCGGTTGGCCAGCACGCAGCCGGCGGAGCCGGCGCCCACGATAATGGCGTCGTAGTCGCCGTCGTCCGTTGCCGTGATGGGTTGGTTTTGCATCGCCCTTGTCCCTCGTCCGGCATTATACGGGTGTTCGCGGTTTCGTGCATCGTTGTGAGCAGTGCGCCCGCGATTTCATCCCACCGATAGCGAGGTTCCCCTGTCCGCCTTCGATGATATATCGCTCGCCCAACTCGCGCTGATCGCCGTCGTCGGGGTGATCACCTCGCTGATCGGCGGCGTGACCGGTTACGGCACCGGGGCGCTGATGCCCTTGGTGCTGGTGCCGATCGTCGGCCCTGAGCCGGTGGTGCCGATCATCGCGATTTCCGGGACGCTCACCAATATGAGCCGCGTGCTGGCGTTCCGCGCGTCGATCGACTGGCGGCGGGCGCGCTTCGTCGCGCTCGCCGCGATCCCGACCTGCGCGCTCGGCGCCTGGGGCTACACGCTGCTCTCCGGCCCCGCCGTCATGCTGCTGATCGGCTCCATGCTGATCGCCATGACGGCGCTGCGCCGGTTCGCCAAGCGCCATGCGTTCCGCTGCGGCGACCGCGGGCTTGCCATCGGCGCGGTCGGCTGGGGTCTTGTGGTCGGCGGCACCAACGGGGCGGGCGTCATCATCATCTCGCTCCTGATGGCGGCGGGGCTTGCCGGTGCCGCCGTGATCGCGACCGACGCCGCGCTTTCGATCGCTATCGGGATCGTGCGCCTCGCCGTGTTCGGCATGACCGGCGTCGCTACCGCCAAAGTGATCGCGGTCGCGCTGCTCATCGGCGCCGTGGCGTTTCCGGGCGCTTTCCTGGCGCGGGCAATGGTGGCGCGGCTGCCGTTCCACGTCCACCTCGCCATGCTGGACGCCGTGGTGCTGATCGGCGGGGTGGCCATGATTTTGGGCGCGGTGGGGAGGATGGGGTAGAGGGCTCGGCACAACCGCGGGGGTCGGGTAGCGCGAGCGGAATTCGGCCCGGCGTTCCTTGTACCGAGGGGACCTTGCGATTAGTGTGACGCGTCCGCGGGCGGACCCCTGCAATCCAGGGCTTTTCGGGACATCAAGGGCTTGCAAAGCGTTCAGAATGCGCCATCCCGGTGCGGCGCTGGCAAAAGCGAACGTATTTTAAGGAAGGGTGCGTGCGTTACATCTCGACCAGAGGCGACGCTCCGTCGCAGGGCTTCATCGACGTGGCGCTTGCGGGGCTTGCGGCGGACGGCGGGCTTTTTGTGCCGGAGCGCTGGCCTTCGATCGACGCCGCGACCATCGCGGGTTACGCCGGCCAGCCCTATGCGGAAGTGGCCTGCGATATCCTGGCGAAATTTACCGGCGGTGAGATCGCGACGGGCGATCTCGCCCGCATGACCCGCGAAGCTTACGGTACGTTTCGCCATCCCGCCGTGGTGCCGCTGGTGCAGATCGGCCCCAACACCTTTGTTTTGGAATTGTTTCACGGCCCGACCCTTGCCTTCAAGGACTTGGCAATGCAGCTGCTGGCGCGGCTGATGGATCACGCGCTGGAACTGCGCCGTGAGCGCACGACCATCGTGGTGGCGACCTCCGGCGACACCGGTGGCGCCGCCGTCGAGGCGTTCGGCGGCCGGTCGCAGGCCGATGTGGTGGTGCTGTTCCCGCACGGGCGCGTCTCCGACGTGCAGCGGCGGATGATGACCACGTCCGCGCATGACAGCGTTCACGCCATCGCAGTGGAGGGCACCTTCGACGATTGCCAGGCGCTAGTGAAGGCGATGTTCAATCACGCCGCCTTCCGCGACCGGGTACGGCTGTCGGGCGTCAACTCCATCAACTTCGCCCGCATCGCCGTGCAGGTCGTTTATTACTTTGTCGCCGCCGTGGCCCTTGGTGGTCCGCATCGCAAGGTCGCGTTCACGGTACCGACCGGCAATTTCGGCGATGTGTTCGCCGGCTATGTGGCGGCCCGGATGGGTCTGCCCATCGATCGCCTGACCATTGCGACCAACGTCAACGACATCCTTGTGCGCACGCTGACGACCGGCAACTATGAACTGCACGCGGTGACGGCGACGACGTCGCCCTCGATGGACATCCAGGTGTCGTCGAATTTCGAGCGTCTCCTGTTCGATGCCTATGGGCGAGACCCGGCACCGGTGCGCGCCGCTATGGCGGGGCTGGCGCAGGCTCGCCACTTTGGATTGTCGGAGCGGGCGCTCACACAGATTCGCGCCATGTTCAGCGCCGACCGGGCACTGGAGGATGAGACCGCCGCAGCGATCCGCACCACGCTGCGCGAGACCGGCTATTTGGCCGATCCGCACACCGCCGTCGCGATCGCGGTCGCCGAAAAGGAGACGCATGATCCCGCGCTGCCGGTGGTGGTGTTATCGACCGCCCACCCGGCAAAATTTCCCGATGCGGTGGAAGCGGCTTGCGGGGTGCGCCCTGGCCTGCCCGATTGGCTGGCCGGGCTCGGCACAAAACCCGAACGCATGACCATCCTGCCGCCTGACCAAGGCGCCATCGAACGCCATATTCTGCAACACAGCCGCGCTGCCCGCGAAGGAGTACCTGCATGAGCGTCGAAGTTACCCGTCTATCCTCGGGACTGATCGTGGTCACCGACGCCATGCCACACCTTCAAACCGCGTCCCTTGGGTGCTGGGTTTCTTGCGGCAGCCGCTACGAGCAGGCCGACGAGCACGGCATCTCGCATTTTCTCGAGCATATGGCGTTCAAGGGCACAGCACGGCGCACCGCGCGCCAGATCGCCGAGGAGATCGAAGCGGTCGGCGGCGATCTCAACGCCGGCACCGGGGTCGAGACAACGGCCTATTACGCCCGCGTCCTCAAGGCGGATATCGGCCTTGGGCTCGATGTACTGTCGGATATTCTGTCGCAGCCGAGTTTCGAACCGGAAGAAATTATTCGGGAGAAGAACGTCATCGTCCAGGAAATCGGGGCCGTCGAGGACACGCCGGACGATTTGATTTTCGAATATCTCCAGGCGACCGCGTTTGCCGAACAGCCGGTCGGCCGCTCGATCCTCGGCACGCCGGAAACGGTGCGTTCGTTCGACGCCGACCGTCTGCGCTCCTATTTGGGGCGCAACTACCGCGCGCCCGGCATGGTGGTGGCGGCGGCCGGCGCAGTCAACCACGATGAGGTGGTCGCCGAGGCGCAACGCCGTTTCGCCGGCTTCGTCGGGCCGGCGGCCGTTTCTCCCGAGCCGGCGCGGTTCGGCGGCGGGACGTTCGTCGAACAGCGCGATCTCGAGCAGGTGCACATCGCCCTTGCGCTCGAAGGCGTAGCGCAGCGCGATTCCACCATCCACAGCCTGCAGGTCTTCACCAATGTGCTGGGCGGCGGGATGTCCTCGCGGCTGTTTCAGGAGGTACGGGAGTCGCGCGGCCTGTGCTATTCGATCTATGCGTTTCATGCTCCCTATGCCGACACCGGAATGTTTGGACTTTATGCCGGCACCGACGCGGCCGACGCGCCGGAATTGATGCGCGTCGTAGTGGATGAGATCGTGATGGCGGCCGACACCATTACGGAGGCGGAGGTCGCCCGCGCCAAGGCGCAGATGAAGGCCGGCCTGCTCATGGCGCTGGAAAGTTCGAGCGCCCGCGCGGAGCAGCTGGCGCGCCAGATGATCATCTATGGGCGGCCGATTCCGATCGAGGAAATCGTCGCCAAGGTGGATGCCGTGACCGTGGAGAGCACCCGCGCGGCCGGGCGCGCCCTCATCGCCCGCGGACGCCCGGCGATCGCGGCGCTCGGACCGTCCGGGCTGGAACATGCGGCCGCGATCGCGGAGGGACTGACCCGAAAGGCCGCGTGATTCCGGGTTGCCGTGCCATGGCGTTTTTCCGCACCGCCGCATTTGCCGAGATCATGCCCGCCATCGAGAACGAGCGGGTGATGTTGCGTCCGCCGCAGATGGCGGACTTTGCCGAATGGGCGGCGCTGCGCGAGCGCAGCCGCGCCTTTCTCAAGCCCTGGGAACCGGTCTGGCCCGTCGATGATCTCACCCGCGGGGCATTTCGCCGCCGCCTCAAGCGCTACGCCGAAGACCAGCGCGCCGATCAATCCTATTCGTTTTTCATCTTCGGCAAGCCGGATGGCGCCCTGGTCGGCGGCATCACGCTGGCGAATGTGCGCCGCGGCGTCGCCCAGGCCGGCAGTATCGGTTATTGGATCGGTGAGCCCTATGCCCGCCACGGCCTGATGACGGCGACGCTGAGCGCCCTGGTGCCGTTCGGCTTCCTCACATTGCGGCTGCATAGGCTGGAAGCGGCGTGCATCCCGAGCAACGTGCCGTCGATGCGTCTCCTGGAGAAATCAGGCTTTCGCCGCGAAGGCTATGCGCGGCAATATCTGTGCATCAACGGCATTTGGCAGGACCACCTGCTTTACGCACGGCTTTGCGACGATCCACCGCCGGGGCGCGGATGAATTGACCAATCCGCGACGGAACCGCAATCACCGGTCTGAATCTGGTCTGACGCATTATCTTGGTTGACGACGGTGACGGCAGCATCGCGTCGTCGATCGCAAGGTCCGGCGCCCGATCCGGGTAGCGACTGCCGATCGCCGGACCGGTGCCTGCAGCAAACATCGCGTCGCCCGAAAAAACGGCGGAATGATATGGAAAGGAACCTCAATCTTGACGAGCATTACGGCGGTTAACGATGGCTGCGCAATTGCAACCATCTCGATTGGCGTCACCGCGGCAATTCCGCGCGGCAGCAGCCATGCGGGCAAATTCGATAGCTGGCAGCCGCCTTCAGCCAAGTTTCGATTTGAGATCGCGAATGCCTTGATCGAGGAGAGATTCGGCCGCCCGGCCGCGCGTTTTTTCCATGAGCATTTTCTCGGCCGCGGCGACAGCCGCGTCGGTGGCGGCGGCGCGCACGTCGGCAACCGCCTGCGCCTCGGCCTGGGCGATTTTGGTTTCCGCCATCTTGGTGCGCCGGGCGACGAAATCCTCCACCTTGGCTTTGGCTTCTACGGCGAGTCGCTCGGCCTCTTCGCGGGCGTTGACGATGATCAATTCGGCGACCTTCTCGGCTTCGCTCTGCTTGCGGCGATAGTCCGCCAGCACCCCTTCGGCCTCCTGACGCAGCTTGAGGGCCTCGTCGAGCTCGGCCTTGATTCGGGCGCTGCGGTCGTCGAGAGTCTTGAACAGCAATTTCGGCACGCCGAGCCTGACCAATATTCCCAGAAAAATCAGGAACGCCACCGCGACCCATGTCTCCGGATCGGACAACACCTCGATCATCGCGGACCTTTCAGTTGTTGGATACGGCTTTCACGGCGGCTGCCGCAGCCGCCTTTGAGGGTGGCGTGCCCGAGAGTCGGGTCACGATGGCAATCGCCACGTCTTCCGCGATGCCGCGCACATTCGCCATCGCCGCCGACTTGGCGGCCGTGATGGTTTTTTCCGCGTCCGTCATCCGACCATGGAGATCGGCCTCGACGGCCTTGCGATGCTGCTCCGCTTCGGCATTGAGCCGATTGCGGGTTTCCGCCGCCATCCCCTGGGCGCGCGCACGGGCATCGGCCAAGTCCTTTTCATAGCTCGCGATCGCCGCGTCGGCGTCGCTCTTCATCCGCGCCGCTTCCGCGAGGTCGGCCGCGATCCGCGCGTGCCGATCCGCGATGATGGATCCGACGCGCGGCAAGGCGAGCCGCGAGGCGACGACATAGAGCGCGATGAAGAAAACCGCGAGCCACAACAGTTGGGACGGGAAGGTTTCCTTCTGGAACGGCGGAAATCCGCCGCTATGCCCGGAGGCCGGCGCTTCGGTCCCGGTCGAATGGCTTTCCGCCATACAGAGCTCCGCTGGTGGTCCGGGTTAGGGGCGAGGATTAGGTCCGCGGATCGCAGCCGACATGCCGCTATGCCATCACCGCAGCGCCGCCATCCGGTATTTCCGGGATAAGCATGGCACTATGAGTTTCGGGCATACAAAAGTCCGGGCGGGCGGCGTCCTGCGGGGCTCCTTACCGATTACAGTGCAAACAACAGCAGCAGCGCGATCAGCAGCGAGAAAATGCCGAGCGCTTCGGTCACGGCAAAACCGAAAATCAGGTTGCCGAATTGGCCCTGGGCGGCGGACGGATTGCGCAGCGCGGCCGCGAGGTAATTGCCGAAGATGGTGCCGACGCCGACGCCGGCGCCGCCCATGCCGATGCAGGCGATGCCGGCGCCGATATACTTGGCTGCAACTGGATCCATGATGAAGCTCCTTTTCTCAGGTCGTTTTTGGATTTCGTGGAGGGGAGGGGGCCGTCAGTGGCCCGGGTGAAGGGCATCGTTGAGATAGATGCAGGTGAGGATGGTGAACACATAGGCCTGCAAGAAGGCCACCAGAAGCTCGAGTGCGATCAGCGCGACGGTGAGGGCGAGCGGCAGCGAGGCGCCGAACCAGCCGAGGATTCCAAGTCCGCCCAACATGGTAACGAACCCGGCGAACACATACAGCGTAATATGTCCGGCCAGCATATTGGCAAACAAACGCACGCTGTGGGAGATCGGACGCGATAGGAACGACAATACCTCGATGAAAACGATGAGCGGCAGGATGTAGACCGGGATTCCCTTAGGCACGAAGAGGTTAAAGAAGTGCAGCCCGTTCTTCCACAGCCCATAAATGATCACGGTAAAAAACACCAGCAGCGCCAGCGCCACGGTAATGATGATGTGGCTTGCCACCGTGAAATTATAGGGGATCAGCCCGATGATATTGGAGACCAGAATGAACATAAATAACGAAAACACCAAGGGAAAGAACCGCATGCCCTCTTCGCCGATGGTATTGCGGATGGTGTCGGCCACGAATTCATGGGCAAGTTCGGCAATCGACTGCAGACGGCCGGGAACCAGCTGCCGTCCGGCCGTCGCCCCCAGCATCAAGGCAATGGTGATGGCCACGGCGACGCCCATATACAGGGCGGAATTGGTGAACGCGACGCCGATCGACCCAATTTTGACGACGGGGAAATAATCGACGACTTCGAATTGATGAATCGGATCGGCCATGGCCGCTGCAGCCCCTTCGTTTTATCAGCCGCGGACGTCGGCGGTTCCGGCCGATCGTCCTTGGCGTCAAGCATCCTTAGCGTCACCGGAATCGCCCGACGATGAACTCCCCGGCGCGATTCCCGCTGCCCGTATCACGTTCAACACGCCGGCCGCAAATCCCGACAGCAGGAAGATGATCATTCCCCACGGCGAAATGCCCAGGGTCCGATCGATCGCCCACCCGATCGCGGCCCCGACCAAGACACCGGCCACGAGTTCGCTGCACAGACGAAATCCGCGCGCGAGTCCCGAGGCGTCGGGACGCGGCCGATCTCGCGCGATGTCGGTGGAGTCGTTCGGCCGTTGCGAGCCTAGTCGATCACCGAGGCTCCGTAGCCTCGCGGATAGCGCAGCCTCTTCCGTGTCGGGCATGTCCGGTTCCTTGCCGCCGCGCGCCTTGTCGGACATCGTCATGACCCCTGCGCGCCGCTTGTGGTTCCGGTTGCCCGCCCCTTCAAGACCGCGCGGACCATAATGACTTGACCGCGCCGCGTCAACAATCTGTGCGATTGCGGGAACTGATTGATAATAATGAAATATTTTGGGATTTGCGGAGGATGATGAACTTTTTCGTGTGCGTGCTCGGCACGGCTTTGGCGCCGCGCGGCCGCCGCGCCGTCCGTGCAGGCACCTGCCCGTCACCCCACCCTCTTCATCGTGAAGGACGATGGGGGAAGGGGGATGTGCGCGGCATCGGCGGTGGACCGATTGCCTCTGGCAGGAAACGAAATCGGTGCACATATCGCTTGGGTGAGCTTCGCGGGACGTGCCCGCGCCGCGGCGGTGTGACGTTGTGGAGCGCCAATCGACATCGGCGGGCCTATGATCTCGCGTCGTGGTTCCGCGGGTTCTGCGCCAATTGGGTTCCGGTGCCACCCAATCAGCCGCCGCAAATGAGTGTTCGAGCCTGCGAAGGCCGAAATAACAGCCGGGCATGGGTCAATCATCATGAAGCTTATACCAACCATTCTGGTGATCGCAGCCACCGGTCTGGCGGCAACCATGCCGTCGGCGGAGTTGCGGGCCGCCGAGGCCGAATCCTCCGGCAATGTGCCCCCATCGCCGGGTCCGGCAACCGAAGCCACGCCGCCGCCGGCGGTTAAGACGCAGACACCGGCACCGGATTTACCCGCGAGCACATCCGCGGAGCCGGCCACGCCGCCGCAATCCCCCGATGGGCGGTTTGCGCTCTACCGGATCGACGATGGATTTGTGCGCCTCGATCGCCGCACCGGTGAGGTCGCAGCCTGCAGCCGGCGGGCGGACGGGTGGGCCTGCGATGCGGCAGCCGAGGAACGCACCGCTTTTGACCAAAAGCTGGAGCGGTTGCAGCGCGACAATGCGGTATTGAAACAAGCATTGCTGGACCGCGGCTTGCCGTTGCCGGACGGCATGGCGGGCATTGCTTCGGCGGCACCCCCGGCAGCCGAAGCGGCGCCATCCGGTGGCGCCTTGGTGCCGCGTCCGCCGCAGACGGTGCCGCCTGCCGCTTCGATGGCCCCCAAGGCCGGCGAGGCGGACCGTGCCGCGCGCGAGGAGGTCGAGATCGACCGGATCATGACCATCGCCAACCGTGTCTGGCGGCGTGTGGTCGACATGGCGAGAACCATGCAGCGCGACTTGCAAGGCAAGGAGTGACCGGCCGGCGGTACCGCAATGAACCGGATATCCGCGATTTCCCGGGCGGCTGCGCAGACGATCGCGACGGCGACGCTTGCGGTCGAGACCCACGGTCAGGGGTTTACCGATATTACCGCGGAGGTGGCGGCATTCTTGGCCGCCGCCAATGCGGACGACGGTATTCTATTCATGTTCATGCGCCACACCTCGGCGTCGCTGGTGATCCAGGAGAATGCCGATCCCGACGTGCGCCACGATCTGCGCACCGCGCTGGAACGCCTCGCGCCCGGCGACGCCGGATGGCGTCATGATACCGAAGGAGCGGACGACATGCCGGCCCACATCAAGACCATGCTGACCGGCGTGTCGCTCCACATTCCGGTTGCCGGCGGTGCTTTGGCGCTTGGCACCTGGCAGGGCATTTACGTGGCGGAACATCGCGCGCGGCCGCACCGCCGCGACGTGGTGCTGCAGTTCGTCGGCAGCTGCGGATAAAGGGCCCAGTGGAGGTGTTTGCGGATTCGCAGCCCATCACTCTGCCACTTCAAAGGAGCTGCAGAGGCCGGGGCCGTCGAATGATTACCTTATGGCCGCGACCTCACCGAGCATCACATCGGTTAGACGGCTCGCTGAGTGAGTCGGGGAAGCCAGCGCGGCACGTTGGCGCAATAGTTTTCATACTCGGCTCCGAAGCTTTGGCGGAGCGTCGGCTCCTCAGAGGCAATGACCACAATGTGAAAAAAGAGCCAGAGCAACGCGCCGTAGCCGAGGAGATGCCAGTCAGCGAATAACACCGCCTGGCCAAGAATGACGGCAACGACCGCAACATAGATCGGATTGCGCACATAGCGATATAATCCGCTTACCACGAGATTGCGTGGCGGCGCGATCGGCGCGGGCGTGCCGAGACCCTGCAACGCAAAGCGCGCGAACAAATCCAACAATCCGGGCACGCCGGCAATAATGAACGCGAGCCCGGCCAAGCGTGTCGCTTCGGCGGCGAAAAAGGGTGGCCGAAATTCCCAATGCGTGATCGACCATGGGATGACGCCCGCCAACATCGCCGGTGCAACGAGGAAAAACAGCGCGGAACCCAGGATTGCTGTGATTTTCGACATGCGTCCTCCCGTCCTGTCGCCATGTTGATGCAGCTATGCCCGGTCGGCGTGTTGCGCGGTTAAATCGCGACGACCTTGCGAAAAAAGCGTCTCGACGAGGCCCACCGTCCAGCACATCGGGCATCCGCGTAGCGCGACGAGGGCGGCAACGCCCGCGCCCGGGATAGCCAAGGGTGCGTGGTCTGGTGCACGATGGCCCAAGCGAATAGCGCCGCCGCAGCCGCGCCGCGCATCAGGTGCGCGCCCAGGAAGGCGCTCCCGAAAATGCCAACTCCGCGAAAGTAATTCATGTGCTCGCTCGTCCGCTGTCTTTTGTGCCGATCAGGTACTCATGGACCAGCGTGCGGGCGCGGCGCGGCGGCTCTTGGCCGCTTCGCGCGTCACGCCGAGCCGCCCGGCGATTTCCCAAATCGTCAAATCTTCGAGATCGCGCAGCAGCAGCACTTCGCGATGGGACGGCGAAAGCGACTCGATCGCATTGACCAAGTCGATGCGCAACTCGTCCGGCGGGACCTTTGCGAGCGCGCGTGACGCTTCCAGGCTGGTGAGTTCCTCGACGCCGCGCATCAGCATCAGCGCCGGCAGCATGCAAAGGCGCGCGATGACGGTCAGCAGCCAGCCGGCGAGGGCGGCCGGACTGCGGATCGTGCCCACGCGCCGGTACACGACGATGAGCGCTTCTTGCACCACATCTTCGATCATCGAGGCGCGGTGGCAAATGCGCCGGGCGTAGCGTCGAATGTCCGGCTGCAGCGCCACCAATAGCTGTGTCAGCGCGTGCCGGTCACCCGACTGTGCCGCGAGCAAGAGATCGTCCGATATGCGCGCCAAGGCAGTCACCCCTTCAGTGGCTCGCGCCCGGCGATGGCGCAGGCAGGGCAATAGCCGAACACGCCGGTGACCAGCGTCACGACACCCGCGCCGCTGAGCAGTAGCCCGAGCGGCGAAGCGTGCAGCGCAACCACGCCGCAGATGAGCATCAAGCCCCCGCCGACCAGCCTTGCCGCGCGCTCCCACCCGCCAACGTTCTTCCTATGCCACATGGATCTGTGCTCCGGTTCGTGACGCGCCGCTGTGGCGCATTCACCCAGACAAGAGGGCGCAAACCCGGCGCCGGGGTCGCGGCACTAAAAATAATTTGTGGGGATGGCAGTGTCAGCAGGGTACCGAGGTGGGACATTCGAATAAAGCCGGGCCGGCCGCTCGCGTATCTTCGGCGCGCCCAATGTGGCTTGTCCTGCTTGCATCGCACGGATCAGTATCTCGATCTGGACCGGCAGCTGATCGGGATGCCGGTAAGGTCGCTGCGAGCGGTCGGTCAATCCGTCCGACGCGATTAACCCACGGCGGACCTCGCTACAGCCAAAAACATCGCGGCGGTCTGACGTCTGCGGCCCCGGAGTCCGTGCTGAGCATGGGCTCGTGCTCTGAACACTGGCGGCGTCCGGTGGACCTCTTGACCGCTGACCTCAGAAGCTGCCAACTCGAATCGGTGATGTTGATCGTCGGCAAATCCGGTCAAGGAGGCAACGATGCCTGACGAAACCGACAATGAAGAGGGCGCCCGCGGTAACGTCTCGCGCCGCAATTTTTCGAGCGGGTTGGAGTTGCGGGCGCGGTGGCCGCAATGCCGACGGGGCCGGCGGCCGCCCAGACACCCGCAATGGCATCCGAGATCAGCGCAGACGATCGCTTTCGCATCCAGGATGTGCTGCGGAGCTACGTGTGGGCTAACGATTCGGCCAGCGTCGAGCGTGTGGTCGCGGCATTCACCCCGGATGGCATCGTACGGCCGGCGACCGGAGAGCGTATTCCGGTGCGGCGCTGGGCGAGCGAGACCTTCGCCCAGCCGGGGCGGCGCGGCCGTCAGCACTGGGTGCAGCACATCGCTTTCGAGCGCACCGCGGACGGGGTTTTGGTGCGCTCCTACTGGAAGGTGGTGCAGGGGCTTGCCTCAAAAAATACCAGGACGCTCGCCGCCATGGGTTTCTATGACGATTTCTGCGTGAAATTCGACGGCCGCTGGCTGATCAAGGAGAAGCGCATCTACCGTTGCGATGATGAGACCCCGCTGCCATGGTGAGCACGCCGATGGTCGTGAACTTAAGCGGTTGATCGGCGCGCCCCGCTCGCGCGCGTACTCCACTACGAGCCGCAAGGAACCTAGTCATCAGAGCGCCCGTGCAGTCTCAGCCGGGCTCCATGCCAGCCTTCCTGATTGCGCCGCCGCCTCCGGCGAGGTGAGGAACTTCAGGAGCGCGGCCGCGCCTGCCGGGTTCTTGGCTTGGCTGTGCACGCCGCCCGAAAAGACAGTGAACAGCTGTATGTCGTGCGGCAGAGGACCGAGATAGGTGATGCCCTTCACGGCGATGAGCTCGCTCACCTGCTGGAAGCCGATCTCCGCGCCACCGCGCGCCAAAACGTCGCCGATTTGTCCCGCGCTCCGCTTGATCTTCGGCTTGAGCTCATCCGCAATGCCCCATTTCTGGAACAGGCCCGAAAGATAGACGCCGCTTGGCCCGGCGGCCGACAATGCGATCGATTTCGACGCCAACAAAGTATGCTTAAGGGCTTCAGCCGATGATATGTCAGGCCTTGGTGCCCCGGAGAGGACCGCTGCGCCGATCCCGGATTTTGCCATTGCCGCGCCGGATACGAGGCGGCCGAGCTTGTTGAGCTCATCGATGCCGCTTGCCGTGCCGATCACGAGGTCGACGATCTCACCACCTTTGATGCGCTCGTTTTGGGCGCTGACCCCGACCCAGATCGTCGCAACCTTATTCCCCGTTGCCTGTTCGAATATGGGAACGAGCTCAAGATAGGGTGGTCTCACAGCCACTGTCGCCATCACGGTGATCTCGCCTGCCTCACTCGCGCCTGCGACGAGGAGCGCGGCTAGGCCGAACAGTGCTGCGGTGCCGGTCTGTAGCATCCTCATGCCTTCCTCCGTATGTTGACCCGCGGGGCATTCGTTATAGCACCCTTACTTCCTTGGGTCCCTCTCCCAACTGCTTGAAATGACCGACGGTTTGCACGTAGCCGCTATTCCAATAATGACTTCCCCCCGACGGTTGCCGAACTACTGACATACTTGAGGCGTCCGGCAAACGTCGAAAAGTTGTTGGGTCCGGATCATGGAAATCCAGCACGGAGCGAATGTCCGGTCGGGGTCAATTGCGGCGCTTTGCCGTCCTCCGGGATGTCTCCATTTGCCGGGTCCGGAGATGGTCTGCGAAACGACATGCGGAGAAAGATACCCCAGAAATACCGCTTGATCGAATCAGGCTTCCTCCCCATCAAGGCGCCGCAATGGATCGGACGGAAACGCAATGAGATGCGGTTTGGAGCCCGGCGCGGATAGGACGGCGCGGCCGCTGGTGCGCTTTGAGGCGGTGTCGCGGCGATTCGGCGATGTCGTCGCTCTGGATCGGCTCAGCCTCGACATCTATCAGGGCGAGTTCTTTGCGCTGCTTGGCCCCTCGGGATGCGGCAAGACCACGCTGCTGCGCATGCTGGCCGGGTTCGAGCGGCCCGACGCGGGACGCGTCATGCTCGACGGCGGCGACATCGGGACGACGCCGCCGCATCGAAGACCGGTCAACATGATGTTCCAAAACTATGCGCTGTTTCCCCATCTCAGCGTCGCAGGCAACATCGGCTTCGGGCTGCGCCAGGAGGGGCGCCCGCGCGCGGAAATCGCCGCGCGCGTGGATGAGCTGCTGGCATTGGTCAAGCTCGAGGGCTTGGCCGGCCGGCGGCCCGACCAGCTCTCCGGCGGCCAGCGCCAGCGCGTGGCGCTGGCCCGATCGCTCGCCAAGCGCCCGAAGGTGCTGCTGCTCGACGAACCGATGGCCGCGCTCGACCGCAAGCTGCGCGAGGAAACCCAGTTCGAGCTGATGGAACTGCAGGCGCGGCTCGGCCTGACATTCGTCATCGTCACCCACGACCAGCAGGAAGCCATGACGCTCGCCCATCGCATGGCCGTGATGAATTTTGGCCAAATCGCCCAGGTCGGAACCCCGGCCGAGATTTACGAACAGCCGCGGTCGCGCTGGGTCGCGGAATTCATCGGCGACGTCAATCTGATCGAGGGCGTGGTGATCGAGGCGGGTGCCGAAGGCATCGTGATCGCGGACCGTGACGGGCGGCACTACCGGTGCGCCGCGGCGGAATTGACGGGGCACGCGGTTGCGGGGGCGCGCGTCGTGATCGGGTTGCGGCCGGAAAAAATTCGCATCGAAACGACGCCGATAAGCGATGCCACCAACGTGATGCACGGCCGCGTGTCGGACATCGGCTATCTGGGCGGCATCTCGATCTACAAGGTGCAACGCGACGGCGGCCCCGCGATGAAGGCCACCGTCGCAAATTTGGCGCGCGCCGGCGTGCCGCCGATTTCCAGGGGCGATGAGGTTTGGCTATCATGGGATCCGGCCGCGGCGGTTGTGCTGCCCGGATAGGGCCAATACCGTTCGCTTAACACGAGGATGCGCGCGTCCCCTCTCCCTATCGTTCTTCATGATGGGAAGAGGGGTCAGGGTGAGGGGCAGGTGTCCGCCAGGACTTCGGGGGCACTCCTGTATTCGCTGCTGCTACGAGAGACGAGGTCGCGCCGTTGGGGCGCGACCCTGCCCCTCACCCTAACCCTCTCCCCACGGCGTGAAGTACGCCGCGGGGAGAGGGGACGCGCGCAACCCCGCGTTAAGTGAACAGCATTGCGGTTAGGAGGCTCAAGGTAATCCAGCATGGAAGAATCGACACCCAGCCTGCCCTCGCAAAACACACCTTCCTTCGCCGAGCGCGTGACCGTCGCCGTGCCCTATTTGTGGCTGGTGGCGTTGTTCCTGATACCGTTCCTGATCGTGTTCAAGATCAGCCTCTCGGAAACCGCGATCGCGCAGCCGCCCTACACGCCGGTGCTCGACCTGGCGGCCGGCTGGCAGGGATTCTTGGATTTCCTCGGCGGGCTGTCGTTTGGCAATTACCGCATGCTCGCCGGCGACGATCTGTATTGGTTTTCCTATCTCAAGAGCCTGAAGGTGGCGGCGCTGTCCACCGTGCTGCTGGTGTTGTGCGGATTGCCGATTGCCTATGCGATGTCGCGGGCGCCGCGGCGGGCACGGACGATCCTCGTGCTCCTGGTCATGCTGCCGTTCTGGACCTCGTTCCTGATCCGAGTGTACGCCTGGATCAACATTCTCCAGCGCGACGGGCTGCTCAACCAGGCGCTGCTGTGGCTCGGCATTATCGATAGGCCCGCGACGTGGCTCGCGACCGATACGGCGGTGTATATCGGGATCGTCTATTCCTACCTGCCGTTCATGGTGCTGCCGCTCTATGCGAGCTTCGAGAAGCTCGACGAATCGCTGCTGGAAGCTGCCGCCGATCTCGGCTGCCCGCGCTGGAAAACATTTTTCGTCGTGACGCTGCCGCTCGCTCTGCCCGGCCTCGCCGCCGGGGCGCTGTTGTGCTTCATTCCGATCATCGGCGAGTTCGTGATTCCGGATCTGCTCGGCGGGTCCGAGACGACCATGATCGGGCAGACGCTGTGGACGGAGTTTTTCGCCAATAAGGACTGGCCGGTCGCCTCCGCGGTCGCGGTGGTGCTGGTGGCGGTTCTGGTGGTGCCGATCGCCGTCTACCAGCATTTGCAGATGCGCACCGCCGAGCGCCTGCGATGAAACGTATGTCGGTTACCAACCTGACCGCGCTGGCGCTCGGCTTCGCGTTCCTCTACGTGCCGATCGTGATCCTGGTCATTTATTCGTTCAACGCGTCGCGCCTCGTCACCGTGTGGGGCGGCTGGTCGATCCGCTGGTATGTGGAGCTCTTCCGCGACCGCGACATGATCGACGCCGCCGTCACCTCGCTGGTCATCGCGTTCGTTTCGGCTTCGCTTGCAAGCGTTTTGGGCACCATGGCGGCGCTGGCCCTGACCAGATTTCGCTTCCGTGGCCGCACGCCATTCGCTGCCATGATCTATGCGCCGCTGGTCATGCCTGAAGTCATCACCGGCCTGTCCCTGCTCCTGCTGTTCGTCGCCATCGACGTCGATCGCGGGATCCTGACCATCATCCTCGCGCACACGACGCTGACCATGTGCTTCGTCGCCGTCATCGTGCAGGCGCGGCTCGCCGACTTCGATCGCAGTCTGGAAGAAGCCGCGATGGATCTCGGCTGCCCGCCGGGCCGCACCTTTTTCCTGATCACGTTGCCGCTGATCATGCCGGCGGTGGTGGCGGGGTTCCTGCTCGCCTTCTCGCTGTCGCTCGATGATCTCGTGATCGCGAGCTTCACCACCGGCCCCGGCGCCACCACGCTGCCGATCCGCATCTATTCGGAAGTGCGTCTTGGGGTGAAACCGGAGATCAATGCAGTCTGCGCGATCTTCATTGCCACCATCGCGGCCGTGGTGACCGTTGCTTCCCTGATCGGAAACCGCGGCGCCGGGAAAACAGCGCGCGTTACGTGATCGATTGCACTTGAAAGCCACCGCTTTGCTGTTTGCCGGGATTGACATTGATGACCCAGTTCAACCACTGCCACTGGCCCGCGACGGCGGGACCGGATAAGCTTTGGCGTTGTTTTGGGCAGCTTGAGCATCGCGCGTTTGCCGCGCAGGACAACACGGGAGGAAACCCATGAGCGGGATCGGAACATTGGCCGCAGGCGGGCCGTGCGTTGACGAATGGACGAGGCTAGTTCGGCGCAGCACGCGCCAGAACGCGCTCGCGCTTGGCGTCGTGGCCTTCGCCACGCTCACCCTCGGTACCCTCGCCTCCCCGGGCGATGCGGCGGCGGCCGATCTCGTCATCCTCACCAACCAGGGCGCGACGCCGGGTGTGCGCGAACTGGGCACGGCGTTTTCGCGCGCCACCGGCCATACCGTGACGGTGGTCCAGGTGGGCCAAGGCGCGGCGCTCGACCGCAGGCTTGCTTCCGATGCGCCGGGCGATCTCATCACCGGCAATCCGGGGCCGATCGCCGAATTGGTGCGCCAGGGCAAGGTAGTCGGCAGCACGGTGACGCCGTTCGCGCTGGCCGGCCTCGGGCTGTCGGTGCGCGCGGGCGCGCCGAAGCCGGACATTTCCACCCCGGAAGCTTATCGTGCGGCGCTGCTGGCGGCCAAATCGATCGGCTATTCGCACGGCTGCAGCGGCACCCACATCGCCCAGGGGATCGAGAAACTCGGGCTCACGGAGCCGCTGAAGGCGAAAACCATTTTCACCGACGACGGTCCGGTGGTGGATTATGTGCGGCGCGGCGATGTGGAGATCGGCATCCAGCAGACCAACATCATGGCCGGCGTTCCCGGCACCGACTTCGTCGGCCCGCTGCCGGCGGCGCTGAATGACCCGTGTCCGTCGAGCGTCGGCCTGCTCACGGGCGCCAAATCCCCCGACGCCGCACGTGCGATGATCGCCTTCATGGCATCGCCGGAGGCGGCGCCATTGCTGCGCAAGACGCTGGTGGAGCCGGCCAAGCCGTAGCCGGAAGCTGGGGCCGCAGGATGGGTTGAGCCGCTTGGCGAAACCCATCATGGACCAAGCCGGTATCAATAACCGCGATGACGACGATGACCGCGATGGGTTTCGCTGCGCGCTCAACCCATCCTACAGGGCTTCGGACCAATCGGAGAGTGACATGACAGGATCGATCACACGAATGACCCGGCGGGGGATGTTCGCGCTTGCGGCCGCGATCGGCATTTTCGCGGCGATGGGGGGTGCCCGCGCAGCTGAAATCACCGTCTATCTCAACCAGGCAACCGCGTCCGGCGTGCGCCAGCTGGCGGCCGGCTTTGAGCAGGCCACCGGCCATAAGGTCAATGTGAGCTTCCAGGCCGGGGCGGCGCTGAACGAGAAGATCGTGTCCGGTGCGCCCGGCGACCTCGCCTCGCTCGGCATCGACCAGTTCGACGCCTATCTCAAGCAGGGCAAGATCGTGCCGGGTACGGTGGTGGAATATGCCCGCGTCGGCAACGGCGTCGCCGTCAAGGCCGGCGCGCCGAAGCCCGACATCAGCACGCCGGAAGCCTTTAAACAGGCGATGCTGAACGCAAAATCGATCGGCCATACGCTTGCCGGCACCGGGCCGTTCAACACAAGACTGTTCCAAAAACTCGGCATCTACGACCAGATCAAGGACAAGATCAAAATCATCCAGGGCGGCCGGCTGGTCGCCCAGGCGGTGGCGGCCGGCGACGTGGAGATCGGCATCCAGCAGACCAATGTGATCCAGCCGGTGCCGGGCAGCGATTATGTGGGTCCGCTGCCGGCCGAACTGATGGAATACGGCCGGGTCGGCGTCGGGCTGCTGGCGGTCTCGCAACAGCCGGAGGTGGCCAAGCAATTCATCGCCTTCATGACGGATCCGGCCAACGCGGCGCTGATCCGCAAGGGCGACATGGAGCCGCCGGTACGCTGAAGCCGAGGGGCGGGCTGCTCTCAGGCCGGATGGCGGCCCCTCACCCCACCAGCACATTGCGGAACTGCCACGGATCGGCAGGATCGATATTTTCCGCAAACAGGCGGGGCCGCCCGGTGAGCGGCGTCCAGTCCGTATAGGTCCCGATCACCGGCCCGAGATAGGGCCGCTGGATTTTTCCTCATGAGTCGTTGCAGCTTACTCGCGCATTCAGCGCCATTGCCAAGACATGTATCTATTATCCATATGACGATCCTCCTTGGATCTGCAGCATTGCCCGCAGGCTGCCAAAATCAATAACCATAGCTGTGCCATGAAGATAATTTTCAGTCGGAAGGGCGTCGATAGCGCCGCTGGTCGAGGCGCAAGCGCAATTGTCGCAGGACGCCCAGTCAGCCTTCCAATACCTACTTCGATGCCTACCGCTACCCGATATGGCGACCTCAAGGCTCCAATCCCAGCAATTGCCCATGATCTTACGCACGGCCATCTGGCATTCGATCGTCCTTGTCATCTCGACCCAGACATTGAACGGGAAGCTCTCTCGGCGCCAAGACCAACCGGGTGGCGCGGCGCTCTCGGCCAAGCATCGGCAGCCCTTTCACACCTCCGCAACGCCGGCGTAGGGCCAGGGGACGTTTTTCTCTTCTGGGGATTATTTCGAACCTGCGAGCAAGGACCGAACGGGTGGCGTTACGCTGGATCGAAACAGCATGTCCTATTCGGGTGGCTCCAGGTCAACGACGTTATCGACCTTGGCTGCGATGGCTCCCACGCTCTGAAAAAATACCCATGGCTTGAGCGACACCCGCATGTTCGTCCCGGCTGGAAAGACCGGAATGCGATTTTCGTCGGGAAGAAAGATTTGACCATCGGCGATGGTAAAATTCCAGGCTTTGGCGTCTTCGATCGCCCGATTGTGCTGACGGCGGAGGGATCAGAAACGCCGTCCACCTGGGCTGTACCGCCATGGCTCGATCTATTGGGTGGGGGTGTAGGCATGACCTACCATCCTCGAAATAGATGGCTTGGCAACGGTAGGGTGACAGCGGTTGCCCGAGGGCAAGAGTTCGTGGCTAACGCAAGTGACCGAACCGACGCACAGGATTGGTTGCTGTCCTTATTCCGGTGATCAAAATGAACGTCTGGACATACGTCATTAAGGTTAACTCGGGCGGCGCTCCAAATTTCGAGGGCCCTTTCACGACGCTGACGATATGTAAGCCGCGGATTCGCAGGGCCGCTCAACGTGGTGATCTTGTGCTCGCGTTTAATGGAAAGCCCCTAAACCCTACTGAGCCGCACTCGGTTCGTTGGGCCGGTATCGTTTCAGAAGTAATATCCCTTAAGGACTATTGGATTGATCCGCGTTTTCAAGGAAAGAAGCCAGGACGGCCGCGAGGCCCCCATGAATCGCCGGATAACATTTACAAACCCAACTCTACCGGAGGTCTTGACCAAGTAGAAAACGAGACGCATCAGCCGAGTCATATGGAAAGAGATGTTAGCGGCGTAAATGCTCTTGTCTTTTCACCATCTTGGTATTTTGGTCCAGCCGTGGTGGTGCTTCCTGAGCAGTTCAACCTGCGAATGATCGGAGGTCGTATTGGACAAAGACGCTTTATAATTGATGACGATACTCAGAAGAAACTAATAGAGTGGCTGGATCAAAGGGATCCAACGATTCCTTCAGAGGACCGGGCGACCGAAGGAAAGATCCGGTGTGTATCCGGCAAGGATTTTGGTCGAACTGGTGTGCGTCCTCGATGTTGAGTTCAACGTCGAATCGGATGCGGAGGGCGGAGGCGCACCCGCAATCTCCATCCGAATGGGGGACCTGAAACGGCGGGTTAAAGTGAACCCGCCCTACACTCTCAGGAGCCGGCCGTCGCAGGGCGACGGCCCCTCACCCCACCAGCACGTTGCGGAACTGCCACGGATCGGTAGGATCGATATTTTCCGCAAACAGGCCGGGCCGCCCGGTGAGCGGCGTCCAGTCCGTATAGGTCCCGATTACCGGACCGAGATAGGGCCGCTGGATTTCCAGGCAGCGGCGGAAATCCATCTCGTCGGCTTCCACGATGCCGCGGTCGGGATTTTCCAGCGCCCACACCATGCCGGCGAGCACCGCCGAGGTGACCTGCATGCCGGTCGCGTTCTGGTAGGGAGCGAGCTGGCGGGTTTCCTCGACCGACAGCTGGGAGCCGTACCAATAGGCGTTTTTGGCATGGCCGTAGAGGAGTACGCCCAGTTCGTCGATGCCGTCCACGATCTCGTGCTCGTCCAAAATGTGATGTGCATCCTGGATCACGCCGGCACGGCCGAACAATTCGTGCAGCGACAGCACCGCGTCGTTGCACGGATGGTAGGCATAGTGGCAGGTCGGCCGGTAGAGCACACGTCCAGCCTCGCGCACGGTGAAATAGTCCGAGATCGAAATCGCCTCGTTGTGGGTGACCAGAAAGCCGTACTGCGCCCGCGGAGTTGGGGTCCATGACCGCACCCGCGTATTGGCGCCGGGCTGCAGCAGATAGATGGCAGCGTCGCACCCGGTCGTATGGCGGCGGCCGTTGTCGGGCATCCAGGTCTCGTGGGTGCCCCAGCCGAGTTCGGCCGGCTGCATGCCTTCGGACAGAAAACCTTCCACCGACCAGGTGTTGACGAACACGTTGGGCGGCTTCGGATTGCGCGCCCGCTGCGTATCGCGCTCGGCGATGTGGATGCCCTTGACGCCGAGCGTCATGGCGAGCCGGCCCCAGTCCTCGCGCGATCGCGGTTCGTCGGCCTTCACGCCAAGGTCGCGGGCGATGTCGAGCAGCGCCTGCTTGACGAACCACGACACCATGCCGGGATTGGCGCCGCAGCACGACACCGCGGTGACGCCGCCCGGATTGCGCCGGCGCGCCTCCAAAAGGGTCTCGCGCAGCGCATAGTTGGAGCGCGCCTCCGGCCCGAGTTTTGGATCGAAATAAAAGCCCGGCCAGGGCTCGGTAACGGTGTCGATGTAGAACGCTCCGATTTCGCGGGCGAGCTCCATGATGGCCACCGAACTGGTGTCCACCGACAGGTTGACGCAAAAGCCGCGGCCGCCGCCCTTGGTCAGCAGCGGCGTGAGCAAATCGCGGTAATTTTCGCGGGTCACGGCCTGGTGGATGAATTGGACCCCGCGGCTGTCCAGAATTCTGCGGTCCGAATCGTCCGGGTCGATGACCACGAACCGCCCGGGATCATAGGAAAAATGCCGTTCGATCAGCGGCAGCGTGCCTTTGCCGATCGAGCCGAAGCCGATCATCACAATGGGGCCATCGATACGGGCATGAATGGGCCAATCGGTCATTGCAATTCACTCCAAAGGTCGCCGGGGTGGCGCGAAGCCGTCGTCAAAACGATAAATGACAGGTGAAATCAAGCGGCGTGTGACGCCAACGGCGGTATGAAGCCGGCCGCGCCACGAGCGGACCGCGCTACACCGAACGTAACGTGAATCCGCCAGCGAGGCTCAAATCGGTTCGCAACGGCAAAAAAGTAGGTTAAGCTGAGCAAAACGAGCGCCCGAATGGGGCGCGTGCGGAGGTGGGTATGAGCGCTTCCCGGCTCTTTGCGATGTTGACGCTGGTCGCATTGACAATCGTCGCGGCCATGGCGGCGCCCAAGGCGGTGCGCGCCGCCGAGGAGGTGGATCTGCTGCTGGTGCTGTCTTCCGACGTGTCGCGCAGCATCGACGCGCCGAAATTCAAGCTGCAGCGTGACGGCTATGCGGCGGCCATCGTCAATCCGCGCGTGATCGACGCCATCCGCTCCGGGGGGCTCGGCAAGATCGCCGTCAGCCTGGTCGAGTGGTCGGGGGTGGGGGCGCAGAAAATCGTTATCGATTGGACCATTATCCGCGACGAAGCCACCGCCAAGGACTTTTCCGCCCAGATCGTCGAAGCGCCGCGCGCATTCGCAGACCGCACCGCCATCAGCGGGGGCATCGACTTCGCCATGGCGCAGCTGGCGCGGGCGCCGTTCCAATCCAACCGCCATACCATCGACATCTCCGGCGACGGCACCAACAATTCCGGCCGCGAGGTGCGCGATGCCCGCGACGAGGCGGTCGCCAAGGGGGTTACCATCAACGGGCTCGTGATTCTCAGCGAGCGGCCGATGCTGTGGAACGCCGACCATACCAATCCGCCTGGCGGGCTCGATGCCTATTACCGCAACAATGTCATCGGCGGACCGGGCGCATTCGTCATGGTGGCGGAGAATTTCAACTCGTTCGGGCAGGCGATTCTCAATAAGCTGATCGCGGAGATCGCCTGGGTGCAGCAGACGAAGCATGCCGAACTGCGATGACGGGCGTGAAACGCGCGCATCATGGGCCGGCGAAAATCAATCATCAAGATCACTGGAGGAACCACATGAACGGTAAAAGAGGCTTGTATTTGGGCGTGGCGACCGCTGCGCTGCTCGCGGTGTTGGCCGGAGTGCCGACCCAAGTCCGTGCCCAGCAAACCGCCGCCGTCAGCATCGGCGACACCGATCTCGGCGGCGTCGTGCGCGGTCCGAACGGTCCGGAAGCCGGCGTATGGGTGATCGCGGAGACCAACGATCTGCCGACCCGGATGGTCAAGATCGTGGTCACCGACGATCAAGGGCGCTATGTGATGCCCGCCCTGCCGAAGGCCAACTACACGGTGTGGGTGCGCGGCTATGGCCTGGTCGATTCGCCGAAGATCACCACGACGCCGGGCAAGATCGTCAACCTGACCGCGGTGCCGGCGCCGAACGAGGCCGCGGCGGCCGAAATTTATCCGCCGGTGTACTGGCTTTCGTTGCTCAACGTGCCGAGCCCCAACGAATTCCCCGGTACCGGGAACGACGGCAACGGCATCAACCCGAGAATGAAGTCGCAGCCGCAATTCCTGCGCGAATTCAAGACCGATGGCTGCTTCCACTGTCACGCCATCGGCACCAAGGCGACGCGTACGCTGTCGCCGCTGCTGGGTGACTTCAAGTCGAGCGAGGACGCGTGGATGCGCCGGATTCAATCCGGGCAGGCCAGCAAGGACATGGTCGAGACCATCGAGCGGTACGGCACCTTCCGCGGCGTCAAGATGCTCGGCGACTGGACCGACCGCATCGCCAAGGGCGAACTGCCGGCGACCAAGCCGCCGCGCCCGCAGGGCCTCGAGCGCAACGTGGTGATCACGGTGTGGGACTGGGCCGGCCCGAAAAACTACCTCCACGACGAAATCTCTACCGACAAGCGCAATCCGACCGTCAACGCCTACGGGAAGCTGTTCGGCGCGACCGAAAACAGCACCGATAACGTGCCGGTATTCGACCCGCTCACCAACGCCGCCACGACGGTGAAGCTGCCGGTTCGGGATGCCAAGACACCGTTGACGATCAATGCCGTGATGATGGCGCCGTCGGTATTCTGGGGTGAGGAAAAGCTGTGGAACGCGCAGACCATCCCGCACAGCCTGATGCTGGATGAGAAGGCCAGGGTCTGGTACGCGGCGCGTGTCCGTCCCGCCGCAAATCCCGCCTATTGCAAGGCCGGATCCGACCATCCCTCCGCCAAGGCATTTCCGATCAACGCCTCGAACCGGCATATCGTCATGCTGGACCCGGCGACCAACAACTTCCTGACGGTCAGCACCTGTTTCCCGACCCACCACGTGCAATTCGGCTTCGACGCCGACCGCACGCTGTGGACCAGTTCCGGCGGCATCGGTGCCGAGGTGCTCGGCTGGATCAACACCAAGGTGCTGGAAGAGACCGGCGACGAGGTCAAGGCGCAGGGCTGGACGCCGTTCGTGCTCGACACCAACGGCAACGGCAAGCGCGACGAAGGCTATCAGCAGCCCAACCAGCCGGTCGATCCCAGCAAGGACAAGCGCATCCGCGTCGGCTTCTACTCGATCGCGCCCAATCCGAAGGACGGCTCGATCTGGGGCACGGTGACCGGGTATCCGGGATCGGTGGTGCGGGTCAATCCGGGGCCGAATCCGTCCGAAACCGCGCTCGCGGAAATCTACGAGGTTCCGCTCCCCGGCTTCTCGCCGCGCGGCGGCGACATCGACAGCCAGGGTGTGATGTGGTCGGCGCTGGCCAGCGGCCATCTCGGCGCCTTCGATCGCAGCAAGTGCAAAGGCCCGCTCAACGGCCCGACCGCGACCGGCAATCACTGCCCCGAGGGCTGGACGCTCTACCCGCTCCCGGGCCCGCAGCTCGGCGGCGTGACCGAGCCCAATGGGAGCGGCGAGACGCCCTACTACGCCTGGGTTGACCAGCATGACACGCTGGGGCTGGGCAAGGACGTGCCCATCGCGACCGGCAACCAGAACGACTCGCTGATCGCGCTCAAGGACGGCAAGCCGATCAACATGGTCGTCCCCTATCCGCTGGGCTTCTGGGCCAAGGGCCTCGACGGCCGCATCGACGATCCCAACGGCGGCTGGAAAGGCCGCGGCGTGTGGTCGAACACCGGCAATCGTACGCCCTTCCATCTCGAAGGCGGCAAGGAAAACGCCCCGAAGGTGGTGCACTTCCAGATGCGCCCGGATCCGCTGGCGCGCTGAGCCAAACGGACTAGCTAGCTGAACTGAATCGGCCGCAAGTCGGTACGCCCGACTTGCGGCTGGTTTTTACCGTAAATGTGTGCACGGCCTTCCTGCCACTTGGTCGCTGCATCGGCATTGCGCAACCCCGCGGCGCGGTGCGAGTATGGCTCCGCGCAAGGTCAGCGCTCATCGTGGACGCCAATCGAACGATCACGGAGGAAAGCATGAGCCACAAGAGACTGGTAATGGCGGCAATTGCCGTATCGCTGGGCGCCGCCGGCATGGGTGCGGCCTTTGGTGCCGAGCAAACGCTGAACCCGAAGGCGATCTCCATCAAGCTGCCCGAGCAAATCCCTTGGAAGCTGAATGCGGCCGCCGGCAACGAGACCGCGGTGGTTTACGGCGATCCCGACAAGCCAGGGCCCTATGTCATGTTTTACAAATGGCTGCCGGGCCACATGAGCCGGCCGCATTGGCATCCCAACGATCGCATGATCACGGTGCTCAAGGGAACGTGGTGGGTCGGCACCGGCGATAAATTCGAGCCCGAGACGACGGTACCAATCCCGACCGGAAGCTATGTCACCCATTTCGGCAAGGAAGTCCACTATGACGGCGCCAAAGGCGAGGAAGTGTGGTTGCTGATGGCCGGCGAGGGGCCTGCAACCTCGACCCCCGCCGCGACCCCGCCGCCCGCCCATTAGGCGGTTGCCACGTTTTTCCGCATCAATTCCGCGGCACGTGGCGGACGTACAGGCGTGGCGCGGTTCGACGCCGTTCCACTGTGGCACGGACCGTGCTAGCCAAAATCCGGTTACGCCGGTGCCGTGCCGCGGGTGGTTGAATTTCGTTACGCAGCCGGCACCGACTGATCGGGAGGGGCGGATTTATGAACAAGGTTTACCACGATGCGCCGGCGGCGCTCGCGGGCGTTCTCAAAGACGGCATGATGATCATGGCCGGCGGGTTCGGGTTATGCGGGATCCCCGAGACGCTGATCCATGCCATTCGCGAATCCGGGGTGAAAAATCTAACGGTGGTATCCAATAATGCCGGGGTTGACGGCGTCGGCTTGGGAATCCTGCTGGAGACCAAGCAAATCCGTAAGATGATCTCGTCCTACGTGGGCGAGAACAAGCTGTTCGCGCAGCAATTTCTCGCCGGCGAATTGGAGATCGAGTTCAACCCGCAAGGCACGCTCGCCGAACGTATCCGCGCGGGCGGCGCCGGTATCCCGGCCTTCTTCACCCGCACCGGTGCCGGAACCGACATCGCCCGCGGCAAGGAAGAGCGGGTGTTCAACGGCGACGCCTACATCATGGAAACCGGGCTGGTGGCCGATCTCGCCATCGTCCACGCGTTCAAGGGCGATACCGAAGGCAACCTCGTCTATCGCAAGACGGCGCGAAACTTCAACCCCATGATGGCGACGGCGGCACACGTAACGATTGCCGAGGTCGAACAATTGGTCGAGCCGGGCGAGATCGACCCCGATCACATCATCACGCCGGGCATTTTCGTCAACCGCATCATTCATGTGCCGAATGCCCCAAAACACATCGAACAGCGCACCGTGCGCAAGCGCGCCTGAAGAGGACACCATGCCCTGGACCAGAGAGCAGATGGCCGAACGCGCCGCGAAGGAATTGCGGGACGGGTTCTATGTCAATCTCGGCATCGGAATCCCGACCCTGGTGGCAAACTATATCCCGGCCGGGATCAACGTGCAGTTGCAGAGCGAAAACGGCATGCTCGGCACCGGGCCGTTCCCGTTCGAGGGCGAGGAGGATCCGGACCTCATCAATGCCGGCAAGCAGACCGTCACGGAATTGCCGACGACCAGCTATTTTTCCAGCGCCGATAGCTTCGCGATGGTGCGTGGCGGCCATATGGATTTGTCGGTGCTCGGCGCCATGCAGGTGGCGCAGAACGGCGATCTCGCCAACTGGATGATCCCCGGCAAGATGGTGAAGGGCATGGGCGGCGCCATGGACCTCGTCGCCGGCGTCAAGAAAGTGGTCGTCGTGATGGAGCATTCCGCCAAGGACGGACCGAAATTGCTGCACACCTGCAACCTGCCGCTGACCGGGGCAGGCGTCGTTGACATGGTCATCACCGACCTCGGGGTCTTCACCCTGGAGCGCAAGAACCCGCACGGCATGCGGTTGGTGGAACTTGCTCCGGGCGTCACCAAGGACGAAATCCGCGCCAAGACGGAAGCGGACTATACGGTTGCGCCGAATCTTGCTTGACCTGTTTTCTGCCTTATGCGGTCATCACCGGGGCTGTTTCGACGGCGTCTCGGGGAGAACCTTGCGATGAATTTCAAGCAATGCATGTGGCAGTATCGCGCCGGCATGAACCTCCTGGCGGCGGCGCTTTTGCTGGCTGTCGCGGCCCCGGTCGCCGCGCAGCCCGCGGCCGATCGGGATAGTTGCCTTAATCCCGATCCCACGGCTTCCGCCGAAGCGGTCATTGCGGCCTGCACGGCCGTGACGGAAGCCTTTGGGCGTGGTGCGATTACGCTGTCCGATGCGGCATCGGCCTATGTGGGCCGCGGCAATGTGTATGCGGCGATCGGCCGCCGTGACCTGGCGGTGGCCGATTATGACCACGCCATTGCGATTTATGACGGCGCGATCGGAACCACGCCCAACGAAACGGACATCTATCTGGCACGCGCGAATGTGAGCTTCCTGAAGCGCGATTACGATCGGGCGATCGCGGATTACGACCGGGTGATTGCGGCCGATCCGAACCGATTCGATGCCCATCTGGGTCGGGGCCGCTCATACTACCAGAAGAGGGATTTCGACGGTGCCGTGGCAAGCTATGATCGCGCCGTGGCCCTGGACCCGGGCGACGCAGACGCTTTGTCGGAGCGCGGCGATGCGCACGAGCAGAATGGCCAGTACGATCGTGCCATCGAGGATTACAGCCTGCTGATCGCCCTGCAGCCGGCCAATCCAAAGGCCTGGAACAACCGCTGCTGGGACCGTGCCGTCACCGGGCAATTGCAACCGGCGCTGGCGGATTGCAACGAAGCGCTACGATTGGCGCCCGGCGACGCCGACACCCTCGACAGCCGCGGGTTTGCGTATCTCAAGCTCGGGCAGTACGACAAGGCGATCGGGGATTTTGACGCGGTGCTGGCGCAAAGCCCGCGACAGGCGAGTTCGCTCTATGGCCGCGGCATCGCCAAGCTGCGGACCGGCAACATCGCCGGCGGCCGGGCCGACGTGGCGGCCGCCGAGGTAGCTGATTCCGGCATCGCGGAAATTTACCGGCTATACGGTGTCAGCGAATAGGCATGAGCCGCGTGATTGCGTCGGCGCGGGGGCATCTGCGCCGGCGGCCATGAAATTGTCACAGAGCTAACCCATGCCTAAAATCTGTTGGGTTGCGTCTCAGGAATTGAGTGGGTTTCTTGTGCTGCCCGAGAGATAAAGCTTCTGCCCGCACACATCGACAGCCCCTTCAATCCAGCGAAATTTGGTCTCATATGTGACGGAAAGTGAAGCCAGATCGACTGCTCGACTTTCGTTTGAGTTGGTAGTCATGTAGTAAACTGCCGATTTCGCGGTGGGTGGCGATTCGTTGGTACTCAAATTCTTGGGGATGCTTGGTTGTTGAAAGTCTTGAACGGTCGCAAGCGGAGCCTCTCTCAGTGTTGATGGGTATCGGCGTGAAGCGGGCAGGTATTGCCATCGCGATTGTCGTGGCGGGAGCCATGTCACTCGTCGCCGCGGCCACGCACATGGTTCCAGTGGATACCATGCGGGAAGCGGTGAAGCGCGAAATCGGCGCCCTAACCGGCCTTACCCCGGTCCTGCGCGGTCCGGTTTCGCTGTCGATGTTTCCGGCGCCGACGCTTAATTTCTACGACGTGGTGCTCGGCGAGCCGATCGCGGGTGCAACCAGTTTCGAAGTCAAGCAACTCGCCGCCGATCTCCGGTTTATCCCGTTGCTGCTGGGACGCATCGAAATCGCCGATATTTTGCTGGTCCAGCCGCACATCGGGATTACGCGTGATGGCGATGGCGGCACCAATTGGTCACCCCTTATCGACGCCCTGGCACGGGCTTTGAGTCCCGACACGGAGCGTAAAGAGCGGGTGCTGTCGTTTTCGGAAATTCGAATCAGCGACGGTGTCGTGGTATTGCGCGGTGCCAGCCACGGAAACGATGAGGTAATCGAACACGTCGATCTCTCGCTCGCATGGCCGTCGATCGCGAAAAGCTTCGCCGCATCGGGTCGCTTCGTCTGGCATAATGAAACCGTCGAGACGAATGTTACCATCGCAAATTTTCCCGCTGCGCTGGCCGGCGACAATTCCGGCTTGAAATTTCGCGCCACCACGGGTGCGTTTAAGACCGCATTTGATGGTACTATGAGCTATCGGCCGTCGCTCAAGATCGATGGCACGCTTGCGGCCGACGGCCCCTCGCTGCGCGATACCCTGCGATGGCTGGGAGAGCGGTCGTTGCCGCAAGGCGGACTTGGCCACTTTTCCATGAAGGCCCAGGCGGCCATCAGCAGCGAGATGATCGGACTGTCGAATCTCAATGCCGAACTCGATGGTAATGCCGCCGAAGGCGCGCTGAGCTATACGGCGACCGGCCGGCAGACCTTGCAGGGGACGCTCGCGGTCGGGCGGCTCGATCTGCGCCCCTATGTGTCGTCGTTGCGCCTCGTCTCCGACGACACCCGGGAGTGGGATCGCCATCCGTTCGGACTCGATTGGCTCAATCGCTGGGATGCCGATTTACGTATCTCTGCGGAGGGTGTTCAGTTTAGCAGAGCAGAACTCGGACGCACGGCGATCACCACTACCATGCGTACGGGCCGCCTCGACGTGGCTGTCGGAGAATCGCAAGCCTTTGACGGGGCGATCTCCGGAACCGTCGTAATCGCGCGATCGGAGACCGGAATTGATATCAAGTCGCGCATGCAATTCCTCGATGTCGACTTGGAAAAGGGCCTGGGCCAGATGTTCGGGATGCGCCGGCTCGAGTTGAAGGGCAATTTAACCCTGGCGGTCACCAGCGCGGGTTCCAACGTCCATGAACTGGCTGGCAATTTGAATGGATCGGTCCAGGTGACCGCCAAGCAGGGGGCGCTGGCGGGACTGAACATCGAGCAGTTGATGCGGCGGCTGCAACGCAGTCCGCTGTCCGGCAATGCGGATTTTCGCGGCGGCCGCACGCCGTTCGACCGGTTCAATATCGGATTGCAGATCACGCAAGGTGTTGCGACCCTCGAAGATGCCGTTATGGAGAGTGCCAGCCTCCGCCTGGCTTTGACGGGATCGACCTCGATCCCGGACCGCGACCTCGATCTGTCCGGAACCGCCGACTTAATCAATAGCGGTTCCACGGAGCCCCGCCCATCCTTCGAGCTTCCGTTTACGGTGCAAGGCTCGTGGGACAGCCCGTTAATACTACCGGATACCAAATTTCTCATCCAAAGATCGCGCGCCACCAGGCCGCTTCTCGACGCCTTGCAGGACAAGAAAACGCGCGATGGCGCGCGCAAGGCGCTCGATCACTTGATCGGCGGGGCGGACGGCCCAAAGGGCGATCCGCACTGAACGGGGGGATCGGCGGCGCTGTTCGACGGTAAGGGCAAGGGTGGCTCCTCGGTGTTTGGTGTGGAAGGAGAGGTTCACGCGGGCACTCGAAATTGAGCTTACCTTGTTCCAATGCCCTGAACTGGCCGTTCTCCACTTGAATTTGTTCACGCAACGTTCTAAAAACAGATTCAGATTGAAGTACTTTGGATCGCAGGGTTGAAGTCCAAGATAACGAAGATGACGAGTTCTTACGGAGCAGGCGGCGGCGGAACGCATCTCGAAGCCCGTGTAGTGGCCTCGTCACTAGCCGCGGTTCTGTGCGAAGCCTGCGTACGCGGTCTTCCGGGCAAGTTTGCGACGCGTGTGCGGACGCAGCGAGCAGCTTTTGGTGATCCTCTTGACGACGTTATCATTGACGGGGTCCGCAGCGATGGTCGTGTTACACAGCTTCATCTTCAAAGCAAAAACAAGCTCACTTTCACCGACAACGACAGGGAGTGGGTCGAAGTGCTCCAACGAGCCTGGAACACGTTTTCGAAGACAGGGTTCGATTCGACGTTGCAACGATTTGGAGTCGCGATTGGCACTTACAACGCCCGAGCCGATCAGCACTACCAGTCCGTTTGCAATTGGGCGGAGCACAGCGCTGATGCAGGACATTTTTTTGAGCGTGTTGCGCAAGGCGATTATTCTCACCGGGACAAACAATCGTTCGTTGCGACAATAAGGAGAGTTCTGACGGATTATGCGGGCCGCACATTGCGAGAGGATGATATTTGGCGCTTCCTCAAGACCTTCATCATCGTCCACTACGATTTTCAGTCCGGTGCCGGATCGCGCGATGAAGCCAATGTTATCGACCGTTTAAGGTGCCTTTTCGCACCGGCGCGTGGGGATCACGCGGAACGAGTTTGGGAGCATCTGATCGCCAAGTGCGGTGAGCTGATACCTGCCGGCGGCGGCGCAATTCGGGGGACCCTGCTTGAGGCGCTCCGGATCGGTGGAATCGATGTGGGCGCGGCACCGTCTTTTTGGAAAGACATTCATATTCGGCAACGAGAATTCTGAACGCGCACTCGCCGATATCAAGTCCCACATCCAGGGCTTGCGGCTTCACAGAGCTGAAGCCTACCAAAAAGTCCGAGAGGCCCTTACGGAAGCGCGGTTCGTTCAGATCAACGGGGAGCCCGGCACAGGCAAGTCGGCATTGCTTAAAGAAGTAGCAGAAGAATGCGCGCGCAACGGGCCGGTCTTCGTCCTAAAGGATAGCCGCATCCATCCGAGAGGGTGGGCGGCACATGCCCATATTCTGGGGGTTTCCAATGACGTAGTGGTGCTGCTTCGCGAGTTCGCATGCGCGGGCGAGCCGATCTTGTTTATCGACGGGATCGACAAGATCACCGACCCAGCTTCTCAACTTACCGTAAACGATCTCCTTAAAGCGCGTCGCCAACGAAGTTTGCCTTATTGCATGGCGAGTTTTCGTTACGGTCCGCGAGCAAAATCTGAAACACCTAGAAACCTGGCTTTATTCTGATACACTGAAAAGGCTTCTCCTGCGAACCATTACGGTTACGCCGCTTGATGATGATGAACTTGAACTCGTCGCACAACAGTTCCCGCGCGTGCGTCCGCTTCTCAACCAGGCTAGCGGCCCAGATATCATCCTGAGGCGCCCTTTCTTCCTTAATGCGCTTCTTGGCTTGGCCGGTAGTGACCAGACAGAACAGCTTCCCGCTACTGAAATTGAACTGCTCAGGCTGTGGTGGGAAATGGGCGGGTCCGACCGGAAGGATTTTTCTCCGGCTCAACATCGCCGGAACCTTCTTGTTCGGGCAGCCGAGGCCATCGCGCGAGTCCCAACCGCGCCGATAACCATCAGTGGCATTCCGCCCGAGCCGCTTGAGGAACTGAAGTCGGCAGGCGTGCTTAGGGATAATGACCTTGGACATTCGGTCGTCTTCACACACGACATCTACGAGGAATGGGCGCTCTGCGAGCTTTTGGTCCACCGGCGAGCAAATATCCTCGAGTTGTTCCGACAAACAGCGGAGTCCGATACTCTAATCCGCCCTATGCAACTTCTGGGCGCGTATTCATTGGAAACGAACTCGTCACCGGACGAGTGGAAGGCGCTGCTCGATGTGATGGGAGATACCGCGCTGCGACCGGTCTGGCAGCGCGCCATTCTGATATCCTGCGTGCAGTCGACGCTAACGACGCAGCTATTGCAAAAGCTGAAACGGGATTTGCTCGAAGACGATGCCGATCGCTTGCGAAAACTGCTTCTTGCAATGAGAACAATCGAGGTGTTGCCCAACCCGTTCTTTCTGAACCAACAGCTAACACCAGATATAGAACCGGAAGAGCGTGCGAGATTAGCACATCATACCGCGAAGCCTAAGCCACTGACTTGGGTTCGATTCCTTGATTGGCTCATGCCGCAGATAACCGTATTATCAGATTCCTTGATTCCAGACCTGTTGCCGTTCTTCAAAACCTGGCAAGACGCATTCCCCGGCAAAAAAGTGCGGCATTGCCGCGAGATCGGCGTAATAGCCTATAGCTGGCTAAATGAGATTGAAGGAGACACCTATCCTAGAGAATCAAAGAACTACCGCCGGCCTTTCGGCGGTGTGCGATTGGGCAAGGATGCTGTAAAACTTATTCGCGCCCTGTTTCTGTCTTCCGCAGGCGATATTCCCGAACTCGCCTCCGAATATCTTCGCGAGACCGCTTCGGACCAGGAGGACGTACATATGTTCCGGGCGGGAATACTCAGCAATTGCAATGCACTTGCACTTCATTTATCCGCGGAACTCGTTGATTTCTTTTTGGCCACCTTTCTGGAATATCCGAACGAGCGACGCGATCCATTTGGTGGTCTTTCGGATTACGTGTTTGACAAACTTGGTGTTGCGGACGATCATCAATTCTATCCAGCTTCGCCAATTCAGCCTCCTTTCCTGTATCTCCTTCGCACGCATGAGGATCAAGGCCTTCGCCTTATACGGGGACTTTGCAATCACTCCGTAGGCATCTGGCGCAAGGCGAGGGAACGCGAAAGACGCTACTCCCAATCAGGGACACCAATTCCCATCGAATTGGAGTTTCCATGGGGGGCCCAGACCTTCTGGGGCGACGCGCAGGTCTACCTTTGGTTCCGCGGCGTCTGGGGCAACGACGCCGTCGAGTTCCGCCTTGATGGCACTTGAGCAGTGGTCCCTTGAAAAGCTCGAAGCAGGCGCAGTGTTCGAGGATGTTTTCCGGAAGGTCATCGAGGGCAACGATTCCGTGGCCGCACTCGGCGTCGGGGTAAGCTTATGCCTTGCTCAGGCGGGCGCATCGCTCGAATGCGCGTTTCCCATGCTGACCTGCCCATACCTATGGGAGTGGGATATCGCGCGCGTCATCCAAGATGCCTCGCCCGCCAACCAAATCGGCAATTGGTACCACGACCGCATTGAGCTCTCCGCGGTCCGTAAATTAAACGAGAAATCTCACCGGAAATATGATATAAGACATCTCGTTCCCTATTTCGTCTTCTCCGGTGATAAAGCGGTTGTCACAGGTTTTCGGACCGCATTCGTTCTTTTCCGGATCGACTACCAGTTAGCTACGAGGAAGAAAACCATAACTCAGCACATATCGCGACCCTACGCGAGAAGATGGTTTGTTTTTCCGAGCAGGCGGAACCGCAATATTGGAAGACAGCACCGACCGCCGACGGCAAGCATATCCAATTGTGGAACGACCCGCCATCATTGAATCAAGAAAAGTATAAGGAACAGCAGGACCGGCATGTTCGACATACCCAACACCTCTCGATGGCGATGTGGGCAACCAAATCACTTGAGAGCGGTAAGATTGACGAGCATTTCACGTTAGAGGACGCGGTCACCAAGGCGCAAAGTTGGGGCAGCCCCTACCTCTTTGACATCCGAACGGAGTCATTTGACGAAAGATACCAGGCCGCCGCTGTGGCCGGGGCCGCTTGCGTCGCCGCTAAGAATGCACCGCCCGAGGCCTGGACCGAGGATTTGGCCGCATGGTGCCTGAATATCATGGAAAGGGCGGCGACCGCGCCGGAGGGCGAAAGTGATTTGTTAGTACGGAGTGCAGTGCTGTGTATGCACCCCGCGGTATTCGCAGCACAAGGCTATTCGGCGCTTCTGGCGCGTGGCTTTGCGATCGACCGCTGTCAGCAGGCGCTGTTAAATCTCGCCGTCGATGCGCTTCAGGGCGTCCAGATTAGTGTGCTTGCCTCCGCAAAGTCGTATGCTGCCGCGCACCCGGACTTCTATTGGGTACTACTCGACTTGGTGCTTCAACAATGCGTCGTGCAGAGTGGCCAAATCCCGGACTTTCATTCGGTTGTCTGGGACATACAGGAGTTGGAGCGTAAGCTTGCTCTTCTCGACCGAGCGGAAGGTTTTCTTAACTTGAGGTGCACACCCAGTCTGCCAAACATCCCAACGTCATGGGTTTTGGCCGAGAAGGGATCGAGGCGCGTCTTTAAAGAGACGAAGGGATACGTGCGCAATGACATTTGCTTTATGTGGGACCTCGCCGGAAAGGTCCTTCCGCATATCTGCCTGGAACCATTATTGATAAATACCGATCGGCGGGCGCAGCTTTTGGATCTGCTCAGCGAATTCATGGATTTCACCTTTAAGGAGATCGTCCCGCCATTTGCTTCGTCGAAGAAGAAGCATCGAGGTAACGCACCCTACGAGTGGGTATTCGAATTCTCCGCGTGGTGTGGCAAGCTATCTGTGTGCCTGACCTCTGATGAGGTCAGGCGATCGATCCTATCGCGCATCTGGGCTGAGGACATGGAGACATCGCTTATGATGATGCCGAGCCTGATGCGTGCGTTCATGGTCCGGGGACTTCTCCAACCGGCTGATATCAGCGACGAACACGTATCGCTTTGGGCGGAGATGGCAGGGTGGTTGTTTACAAGCCCTGAGTGGAGGGACGGAGGGCAAGGTGATTACCTTGATCGCGAGTTCAGCTCTTGTGCCTTCTTGACACTGTTCTGCGTAGCCCCTGACTTTTCACCGCTGATTTGTGAAATCGATCCAGGGTGGCGCCATCTCAAAAAGTTTCTACCAGTCATCAAACGCTCCATCTGCGAGTTTGGCTTGAACGGCACTTTATATCACGGTGTCATCACCTTCCTAAAGCGGGGTGGCATCGATCTCCTTCCAGAGCCCGCACTGGCGTGGCTACACAGCATTGTGATAACGAGAAAAGAGGATGAAAAATTCTGGGAGGCCAACGGAGAGAGCACAGTGGAACTCATTAAGCAGCTTGTCTCCCAGAAGGCCGGCGTTATCACGTGCGAACATCGAAAACTGATTACGGCCATCGCCGACATCCTGGTCGATGATGGCGTCCGTGGTGCGGGTTTCCTTCAACAAGAACTCTTGCGCACTGGCTGATGGGTGCGGATAGCTGCAATGAAGGTCATCCAGACGCCGAGCCTATCCAAATCATGTTCGATTTTACGATGGATATTGCCAAACGCGATGCGCATGACGAGGCTGCGTAGTTCCCCTTTTTTACCAACCCAACTCGGACGGCCAACTTCCTGGGTCGAAAATCGTCATCTCCACACTCTCGGCTTCCGCTATACTGCCGCCACCAAGGAGATCCGCGCCCATGAACATCGAGGTCAGGCAACCCGTCCGCGCCCGTCCGGTGCCCGCCAAGGCGCGGCTGGAGATCGTGGATGTCGACATCCACCCGAAGAATTCGCTGGAGGACCTGCGACCCTATCTCAGCAACCGCTGGTGGGACTATTTGCAGACCTATGGCCGGCGCTCCCGCCATGGCTTCGCCAACGGCTATCCGTTTCCGAAAATGACGCCGATCGCGGCGCGGCGCGATGCGTGGCCGCCGAACGGCGCCGGGCCGGGCGGCGACCTCGACTTCATGCGCGCCCAGCATCTCGATCATTACGGCATCGATTTCGGCGTGCTCAACCCGCTCGCCCCGTCGGGCCAAGGCGACCAGAATGCCGGGCTGTCGGCCGCGCTCGCCTTCGCGACCAACGAGTGCCAGCTGGCGCGCTGGACGCACCGCGACAAGCGCCTCAAGGCCTCCGTGGTGGTGCCCTACGAGGACCCGGAAGCCTCCGTGCAGGAAATCCGCCGCCGCGCCGGCGACAAGAATTTCGTCCAGGTGCTGCTGTTGAGCCGCACTGCCGAGGCACTCGGCCGCAAGCGCTATTGGCCGATTTTCGAAGCCGCGGTGGAAGCCGGGTTGCCGGTCGGCATCCACGCGTTCGGCTATAGCGGCTGGGCGATGACCGGCACCGGCTGGCCGTCATTCTATCTCGAGGAGACCACCGAGCACGCCACCTCGGCCCAGACCGTGGTCACCAGCATGGTGATGGAGGGGCTGTTCGAGCGCTTGCCGGCGCTCAAGATCATCATGATCGAATGCGGCTTCGGCTGGCTGCCGTCGCTCGGCTGGCGGCTCGACAAGCTTTGGAAAACGATGCGCGACGAGGTCCCGCATCTCACGCGGCCGCCATCGGAGTACATCCGCGAGCATTTTTACGTCTCGACCCAGCCGATGGAGGAGACCGAGGACCCGGCCCACCTCCTCGACACCATGCGCTGGATCGGCCTCGACCGCATCCTGTTCGCCACCGATTACCCGCACTGGGATTTCGACGATCCCGTGATGGCGATCTCGCCGGTATTTTCGGACGCGGAGCGGCGGATGATTTTCGCGGGGAATGCGAAGAGGCTGTTCGGGCTGGGGTGAGGGGCGGCCGGGCAGGCGCGATGCGTTGATCGGCGAAGCGAAGTGCCCATCAACGAGGTTCGGCGTAGGTTCGTCGGCCGCTGACTGGGCGCCGAAAGCGTCTCGATCTGCCTTACGCGCGCAACTGCGCCGCCATCCAATCGGCGGAGCGGGCGCGATAGCGGTAGAACCGGTTGTGCGCCACGTGGTTGCCATCCTCGATCACGAGGAGTTCCACCGGGCCGCGCGCGCGTTCGGCGAGGCGGTGCGCATCCTCCGGGGGACATAGGCGATCGAGCCCGCCGGCGATGACGAACAGCGGACAGGTGATGTGTTCCGCCACGCCGTCGAGGCACAGTTCGTGGGCGCGGCGGCGGCCCTCGGCGTCGCTCGCCGCGTGGCTGCGCGCCACGAAGGCGGCGCGGGTTAGCTCCGGCAGGCTGTCCCACAGGGCGCCGAAGTCCCATGGGCCGCAATTGGCAATGCAGGCGCGGATGCGCTTGTCGAAAGCCGCGCTGCGCGGCGCATAATAGCCGCCGAGGCTGATGCCCCAGATGCCGATGCGGGCGGCGTCGAGGTCGGGCCGGGTCGCCGCGATCCAGTCGATCACGATGCCGGCGACGGCTTCATAGTCGGGCCGGATCGGGAAATCATATTCTGCCTCGCCCTGGCCGGGGCCGTCGAAGGCGAGGATCGCCATGCCGCGATCGAGGAAATTTTGTTCGAAAGTGAGGAGCTCCTCCTTGGTGGAATCGAGCCCCATGGTCATCAGCACCACCGGCGGGCGGGCGACGCCGCGCGGCTTGCGCAGGGTGCCGGCGAGGTGCTTTCCCGCATAGGGGATCAGCACCCGCTCGCCCGGGGGAGAGAGGTGCGGCAGCGCCAGGTCGAGGCATTCCACCGCCCGCTTATGGGCGGCGCGCATCTGCGCCATGTCGCTGACGAATAGATATTTGGCGAAGTGATAGGTGACGGCGGCACGCGAAAGATGCTCGCCGGCGCTGATGAAATGCCGTTCCGCCAGCGCCTCGCGACCGAGATCCTCATGAACCTTCGCCCGCGCCGACCAGGCGGCGCACCAATCCTCCCAGCGTTCGAGCGAATTGAGCACGTCGAAAAAATCGCTGGCCGCCACGCCATTGACGGTGAACCGCGCCAGCCAATTGGCCGCGTGCTTGATCCGGGCATCCGCCATCGTGTTATTCCTCGTGCGTGGAGCGCCGGATTAGGGCTGGCTGGGGTTTTGTGTCAATTCGCGCTGCGGACTGGCTTCAACCGGACGAGGACACGACGAACCAACTTCCGGTGAGTTGAGACACGAACCTTGTGCTGTCGTACGCCGGGGCCGGCCAACGCGCTGCCAAGTAGGCTGCCAAGAAAAACGATGCTGGCGGGACGGGAGTCTTGGGGATGTTGGGGCCGCAGATTGGGAGTCCGAGACTCGATTACGACGACATAATCGGGTATGAAGAGCGACCTTTTCACCGCGGCCGAGTTGAAAATGAACGAGATCGTCAACCTGACGCGACAACGCCCGACGACGCGCGCGGCCGATGGTCTGCCGCGGTGGCGATGGACCGTGGCGGAGGTCGAGCAACTGGCGGCGGCGGGCGTCTTTCGGGACGATGATCAATTCGAATTGTTTGGCGGAGAAATCGTGCCGATGTCACCCAAGGGGCGCCGCCACGAGATCATCCGCGTGAGGCTGGGCCACCGGTTCGCGCGGCTGGCGCCGGAGGACATTTTGATCGCCCCCGAGCCGCAATTCAACCTGACCGACGATACCTATCTGGTGCCGGACCTGCTGGTGCATCCGAGCAGGATCGACACGCCGGATGTGCGGGGCGCCGATGCGCTGCTGGTGGTGGAGGTCGCGGAGACGAGCCTCGCCTACGACCTCAAGACCAAGATGCCGCTCTACGCGGCACATGGCGTGCCGGAATACTGGGTCATCAATGCGGCCACGCTAATGACCACCGTGCACCGCGAGCCGTCCGGTGACAGCTATGCCGATGTGCGCGAACTCGAGCCGGAGGCGCCGCTGGTTTCGCGGCTCGCCCCCGGCCTGACGGTGGTGTTAAATCAGCTAATACGTGGGTAATATATTACCTGGAGGTGCTGGATATGAACGAAATCTTCAACCCGATGCTGGAGCGCACGACGCGCGCGGCCGATGGTCTGCCACGGTGGCGGTGGACGGTGACGGAGGTAGAACAACTCGCAGCGGCGGGCGTCTTTCGTGACGATGATCAGTTCGAATTGCTTGGCGGAGAAATCGTGCCGATGTCACCAAAGGGGCGCCGCCACGAAATCATCCGGCAAGGGCTTGGTTACCGGTTCGCACGGCTCGCACCGGAAGGAATTTTCGTTGCGGCCGAGCCCCAGTTCAACCTAACCGCCGACACCTACTTGGTACCAGACCTCCTGGTGCATCCGACCACAATCGCAACGCCGGATGCACGCGGCCCGGATGCGCTGCTGGTGGTGGAGGTCGCGGAGACAAGCCTCTCCTACGACCTCAAGACCAAAATGCCGCGCTACGCCGCGCACGGCGTGCCGGAATACTGGGTGACCAATGCCGCCACGCTGATGACCACCGTACACCGCGAACCAACCGGTGGCACCTACGCCGACGTGCGCGAAATCGCGCCCGACGCACCGCTGGTTTCACGGCTCGCCCCCAGCCTGACGGTGGTGCTCGCTTCGCTGATGTGGGTTTAGCGGTTTGCCCGCGGACACGTCCGAATCGGGCAGGCAACCTGCGTGTCATTCGTCCAGTGGCACATCAACGAAGGCCGCGATTGCTGCCTTGCGTCGCGCATATTCTGCAACCCATTGCGAATTTTCCATCTGTCTCACAAAGATGGTGAGTTTTTGCCGACTGGTTAAAGTGCTCCACCTCTCTGGATATTTCTTTTTAGCTATATCGCAACAAAGGTCCCACATGCCCTGCATCGTGGAGTCTTCAAATTCAATACGAATAATTTCAATAATATCTGGCCTTTTCGGATAGGTGCGGAGCCGGTAGGTTCCTGGTTCAATTCGAGCGAAGATATCGTACGATCCATCCTTGTCAAAGTCACGTGCATCGGAGCAATAATTGTTTATGCAGCGGGTGATTGTTTGCTCCATCGCCTCAACATCGCGATCTCGGGATTTTGATATCCTGCGAGCAATGTCGCGGACATGGCCTTTGCCGCCGAGTGTTGAGAGAACATCAATAATGTCATCCAACCAACGCTCCTTTATGGGATGCTCGGCGAGAAACGGGGGAACCTTGTCGTCCATTTGAGCCTCCTGAGAGAAAAGTTCTCGGAGCATCCAACAAACCGGTTCCCCGCGCAACCGGGTCGATCCCGCTGCGTGAAGTTGGAGTCTTTCCTTGCTTGCCGACTCGCTAGATGCAAAAGATTCCAACAAAGATTTCGTTGTTCTGTGAGTTTTCAGCTTCAGCAGAACTGCTCTGATGTACTTTTTTGTTACAGCGGTTTGCCGTTTCGAAGTATCGCATCGCCGGAACTCATAAGCCGGGCACCGCCTGCCGCCTGCAGACACCATTATCGCCCGCGTAGGATGGAATGACGACCGACAAACACATCAACGGTGCAGCGAAACTTCGCCGCTAGGCGGAGATAGGTTGAGCGCCTTCGTGTATCCCATCAACAGCGGTGCGAATACAACGGCCGCGGATGGGTATCGCTTCGCTCCACCCATCCTACGACTCAGCGGCATGCGGCAACGCGATTACTTCGCGGCCGCCTGGCCGAACTCCGCCTGCCACTTCGCCGCGAGCGCGGGACGCGGGACTTGCTGGCCGCGCAAAAACACCTTCTCGATCGCCCGCGTGTTGGCAATGTTGTCCAGCGGATTGGCGGCGAGGATGATGAAATCGGCGCTGCGGCCGGCGGCGACGAGGCCGGTGTTGAGTTTGGCGATCTCGGCGCCGTCGCGGGTGGCGGCGACGATCGCTTCCATCGGTGTCATCCCCATGGCGACGAAGCTTTCCAGGTCCAAGTGGTTGAAGAAGCCGATCAGGAAGCGGTTCTGGCCAGTGTCGGTGCCCTCGACCACCCGGATGCCGGCGGCGCGCAGCCGCATCGCGCTCTTGGCGTCCGATTCGAACCGGCGCTTGGCGCGGGCGACCTGCTCGGGTGTCATCTTGGCGAGCGGCTCGCCCCAATATTTCTCGATCTGCGCGGGCGAATAGGTGGCGCGCAGCAGCGGGTCGTCGAGGAACGCCGGCCGGCCGCCGCCCTGGGTATTCATCCACGACGTGATGAGCGCGGGCGTCATCCACATCATGGGCCGGTCGTTGCGCGCGACCCGGTCCTTGACCAAGGCGACGATTTCATCGTCCGCGACTTCGCCGTCGCGCACCGGCACGTGCAGCCAGCCCTCCATGCCGTGCCGTATCATCTCCTTGGCATCGGCCTGCTTGACGTTATGCACCCCGACCGGGACGTTGAACTTGTGCGCCTCGTCGAGGATGGCGTCGTAGAGCGGGGCGGTGAGCGTCGGTTTGGTGCCGCCGCGGTCGTCCACCCAAATCTTGATGAATTCCGGCTTGATGCGAACATAGTCGCGCACCGCCGCGCGGGCCTCCTCCGGGGTCGAGACCGGATAGGAGACATCGACCCGCGATGGGTCGCCCTGCGCGCCCGAGCCAGGCCATGCCATGCCGGGGCCCGCGGTCTTGAACAAGGCGGCGCCCGGAATGACCTCCTCGCGCACTTTCAACGGCACGTCGCCCCAGCCGGTGCGGCCGCCCTTCATGTCGGAGCGGTCCACCAGGTCGCCGACCCCGACCACCGCGCCGACGCCGGCGAACGCCAGGCGCTGCAGGTGGTCGATGAGGTTTTCGCGGGTGAACATGGCCTTCGACATGTTGCCGGCCGGGATGTTTTGGAACCCGAGGTGGCCGTGGAGGTCCACGAGCGTCGGCATCACCGTCATGCCGTTAAGATTCACGCGGAGCGCACCGTCGGGCACCTGCACTTCACCGCGGCGGCCGACCGCCGTGAAGCGCCCGTTCTCCACCACGAAGGCGGAATTCTCGATGACGCCGCCGCCGCCGGTGATGAGCCGCGCGCCTTCGAACACCGCCGCGGTCTGCGCCGGTGCGAGGGCCGGCCAGAGCGCGGCCGTGGCCAAAGCTGCGCCGGCGAGAACGGCCAGCCGGATTATCTTTCGCTGCTGCGGTCGAAACATCAAAACCTCCCGTGGGTTATTTTTGAAGATCATCCGATTTCTGGCGGCACGTATATTTTTGGCGTGACGCCGCGCGTAGGGCAAAGGCGGCCACGGCGTTGCGGTTGGAGCGAGGAGACCGGGCCGCCTTTGCCATGCTGTACGGGCTTGCCCTCACATAGCCAAATTCGCGCGGACCGCGTGGGCACGGCGGATGCCAGGCCGTGCCATTCCCGGCGACGCCGTGGCCGCCGTGCCCACCCTACGGGGCCTAATCCCGCACCACGACCAACCGATCGTTGCCCGATTCGCCGCCCCAGGTCTCGCCCGGCCGGCCGAGCATCTGGCGCACCTCGGCACCGCGCTTGTCGCTCGGGAAGGTTTCAAACCTCTCCGTGACGGGGTCGAAGCGCTGGATCGCGTTGGCGAGCCAGTCGGTTGCCCACACCCGATCCTTGTCGTCCACGTAGACCGCGTAGGTGCCGGACTTGCTCTTCGGCATCGTCCAGACCTTCCAGCTCTTCGCTTCCGGGTCGTAGCGGCCGACGCCGCCGGCGTTCCAAAAACTCACCCACAGCTTGCCCTTGGAGTCCGACCAGATACGGCGCGGCCCGGAACCCTTGCGCGGCGGATCGACCACCGTCACTCCGCCGGTCGCAGTGTCGATCTTGCCGATGAAATCGCCGGCAAGGGAAGCGAACCACACGTCGCCGTTGGGCGTGGTGGTGATGCCGTAGCTGCCCGGCCGCGGCGAACGCCAGGCATCGACCTTGCCGGTCGCCGGATCGACCCGGCCGTGGACGCCCGATTGTCCGGTGAACCAGTAGATGCCCTTCTTGTCGAAGGTCCCGGTGTTGAGATTGGCGTTGGCGAACTCCTTCGGCAGCGGGAACAGTTTGACCTGATGGGTAACCGGATCGACTCTGGCAATCGCATTCTGCCCGCCCTCGGTGATCCACGGCGCGCCGTCCGGCCCGACGATGACGCCATGCGGCGCCGCACCGCGGCCGAGCGAAATTTCCTCGTTTTTGCCGGTTTTGGGATCGAAATGGCCGAGGAAACCGCGCTCCTGACCGCTGTACCACACCGTGCCGTCCGCGGCGGGCGCGACATCATGCGGATAGGCGCCGGGCGGCAGTTGATAGAAGGACACGGTGGCGGCGAACGCGGACGTGGCGAACGCACAGGCCATCGCGGTGACCAGTGGGGTGATACGCTTCATTGTGGTCTCCGATCTATGCCTCATCTCTGTCGGCACAGTATCATATCCGCGCTTTGCGTGTTCGTGAACAAGGCGCGAACGATCGCATTCATCGTATAGCAGATCCGGGAGCCTCGGTATTCTAACCGGGTCCGCAATGACCCGACAGTCCGCAATGTCTGTCGGAGCGCGCCTGACGACCGCAAGGTGGGCGGTACCGCCGCGAGGCCCCAACATAACACCGGCGTCACCTGCGCCTATGCGGCTCGGGCCATGGATGATGGACCCGCAATCAGCCGATAGGCTGCGCGTTGTAGCAATGCGATTCCGCTGATACGTATGTGATCTTAGGCAGCAGGACCGGCAAGGAGAGGCGAATGACCCGAGAGCTAGAAGAACTCGTGAATAGAGCGCGGACGATTGAGATGACCCCACAGCAGCTTCGCGAGCAGCGCCGCAGTTTCGTGTACGGCAACACGCACATTGAGAATAAGCGAATCACGCGCCAGATGGTGGCGGAGATCGACGAGAAGCTGGAAGCGGAGAAAAGCTATACCAAATTCCGGTCGCATCGAATTACAGGGTCGTAGGGTGTGCAGAATCGCCCGGGCACGGCGGAGCAACCGGCACGGCTTCGCCGGCGATTTTGCGCACGCAGTCGGCCCTCACATGATTATTATCGCGCGGTGTCGCGATCGCGGCGCTGAGTAAAGGCCTGCCGCGTGCGCAAAATCGCCATTTGACGCCGTGCGGGCTGCCTCCGTCTCGCAGGGCGATTTTGCACACCCTACGTGTTCGGACCTCACCGGAATCCCGTCTAAATCGTGGCAGCCGATTGACAAAGCGTTGCGGAACCGCCACTCGTACTGACCGATCCCGACGCGGTTGCGCGCCGCGAGGCTGAAAACGGCATTCGCCAGTTTAATTTGGCGATTGAGGTGATCCGGTCCTTCGATCTGGCATCACATTAACTCCGCGGCCTCGAGCCAAAACACCTCGCCGCGAGAGTCTCCGTGTCGAGCCACAGGAACCCCGCGTCCGGATAGGTCGCTTCAAGGACCGGACGATCGCGCCCGACCTCGCACAAGAGACCCGCGTTGCGGGTCAGGTGCTGGCCCGCATTGTCGATGATCCGGCGCACGATCGCAATCCCGTCGGTGCCGCCGTCGAGCGCGATCGCCGGTTCGTGACGGCATTCGGGCGGCAGCGACGCCATGCCGGCGGCGTCCACGTAAGGCGGATTGGAAAGGATGAGATCGTAGCGCTCACCAGCGAGCGGAGCGAACAGATCGCCGCAATGGAGCGTGATGCGCCCCTCGAGGCCGTGGTCGGCGACGTTGCGGGCCGCAACGCCGAGCGCGTCCGCGGAAATATCGACGGCATCCACGGTGGCGTTGGGAAACCGTATGGCGGCCAGCACGGCGAGGCAGCCGGAACCGGTGCACAGATCAAGTACCCGCTCGATCGCCTCCGGATCGGTAATGAGCGAACCCTCGGTGCCGGCGAAAGCCGCATCATCAAGAATCTCTCCAAGATAAGAGCGCGGCACGATCGCGCGTTCGTCCACGTAGAACGGCACGCCGCGCATAAATGCCTTCTGCACCAAGTAGGCGGCGGGCTTGCGGGTGCGGATGCGCGCTGCGATCAGGTCGAGCACCTGCTCCCGTTCGTGCTGTGTGAGCCGCGCCGTCGCAAACGTCTCGAATTGGTCCGGGGCAAGGTGCAGCGCCGCGCAGACTAGGAACGCCCCTTCCGCGACCGGATCGGTGGTGCCGTGGGCGAACACCAATCCCGCCGCCGCGAATTGCGTGACCGCATAGCGGACATAGTCGAGAATGGTTTCCAGTTGGGCGGCTGTGCCGGAGGCCCGTCCCTGTCGTCGCTCCAAGTCAGCGCTGGCCTGCGCCGCGGCGCGCGGGCGGCGCCGTTTTGGCAAGGATGGATCTTTGGGCACGGCTATTCGGCGGCCCGTCCGGGCGCCGCCCAGCGGTCGGCAGCGCTATCGTCGGCCGATTTTGCGTCCACCCACTGGGCGCCGTCCGGCCGCTCCTCCCGCTTCCAGAACGGCGCGCGGGTTTTCAGATAATCCATCAGGAACTCGGCCGCCGCGAAGGCATCGCCGCGATGGGACGCCGCCGTCACTACCAGCACGATATTGTCGCCCGGCAGCATGCGGCCGAAGCGGTGGATCACCGTCACCCCGAGCAGCGGCCAGCGCGCCTGCGCTTCCTCCACATGGCGGGCGATTTCCGCCTCGGCCATGCCGGGGTAGTGCTCGAGCGTCATGGCGGCGACCGGCGCGCCGGCCTCCGAACCGCGGCAAATGCCCGTGAAAGTGACGACGGCGCCGATATCGACGCGGCCGCGCGTGAGCGCGGCGACTTCGTCCGCGGCATCGAAATCTGCTTCCTGGAGGCAGATGGTCGCGTCCATGCCTGTCAGCCCCCGGTCATCGGCGGAAAGAACGCGATTTCCTTGGCGCCGGCGATGGTCGCAGTGGGTTTGACATGGGCGCGGTCGATCGCTGCGCGGATGACCTTGGGGTTGTCGAACGCAAACGCGTATTCCTCACCGCGCCCGGCGAGCCAGGTCATCAAGTCGGCCACAGTGGCGACGCCGGGCGGCGGCTGCACCACCTCCTCAGCCCTGCCGATGCGTTCGCGGACCCAGGCGAAATACAAAAGCTTCACGCTCATTCCCCCATCAGATGGCGGACGCCGGCGCGGAAATAATCATATCCCGTGTAGAGCGTCACCAGGGCCGAGATCCACAGCAGCGTCAGGCCGCTCAGCGAGATGCCCTGGGTTATCTTGTTCTCCGTAAAGCCGGCGATGACCTCATCACCGGCTTTGCCGAGCAGCAGGAACCCGATGGCCACAAGTTGTGCCGTGGTCTTCCACTTGGCAAGGCGCGTCACCGGAACGCTGACCCGCAACTCGGCGAGATATTCGCGCAGCCCCGAGACCAAAATTTCACGGCACAGAATCACGATCGCGGCCCACAGCGACCAGCCCTTGATGGTTTCGTCCGCCGCCAGCATTAAGAGGCAGGAGGCGACCAGGAGCTTGTCCGCAATGGGATCGAGCATCCGTCCGAAGCTCGACTGCTGGCCCAGGCTGCGGGCCAGGTAGCCGTCCAAAAAATCGGTTATCCCGGCCGCGATGAAGATGACCAGTGCGGCCCACCGCAGCCAGATGCCGCCGGACAGGATCGCCTGCCAATACATGCAGGCGACGACCAGGGGCACTGCCACGATGCGGGCATAGGTCAACAGGTTCGGGATGGCCAGAGGGCGTCCCGGCAGGGGCCGCGAGGTGACGATTTCCATGGCGCCAGCATAAAGCATTTTGGCCGCAAGGGGACTGCCATACGGACGAAAATCTGCCGCGACGACACACTTGAAAAGCGAGCGAGACATTCGCTCCCAAAGGTTGAGCGCTCATCAATTTGCGCCCATGTCGCGATAGGCCGCGTCCGATTTGTGAACCGCGCGGGCAAAACCGCCGGGTTTGAAAGCATCCCTAATGGGCTAGTGTGATTTCTTCCACGGGCGCCGGAGCGGAGGCGTGCCTCAAAAATCCGGCTTGTCCGCCGTGGGGATGCGGGAATCGCGTCCGGCGAACGCCAGTTCCTGCGTATTCTCCGGACACACGATTTCGCGCCACGGTTCCTTCCCGCGCCGATAGGTGACGGTCGCCGACCACGGCATGGTGAAGACGCCGTCATCCTCGACCGTGAACCGCAGCTGCAGGTGTTTGCCCCGATAAGTGTAGTCGGGCGCCGACCCGGCATCGGCGCCCTCCGGGGGGCGGCGATTCTCCCTGGCGTCGCGCTCCAATCCCTCCCGCGCGGCTTCGTAATCGATGAGCTGGTAGCGCTCCACGACGTGCAGCGCCGCCGTGTACGGCGTGCCGTAGAAATCCACCATGGCAAACGGCCCGATCTTGACCCCGACCGTATCGATCACCAGCGTATCGCCCTCATAGCGGCCGACCGAATCCCCATACCAGGATGGCGTTACTTGCGCCGGATGCGCACTGTTCATCCGCACGTAGCGGACTTGATGATCATTCGGATAGAAAAAGATGATTTTTTCCGGCTGCTGCAGCATCTGCATGGCGACGCCGTTGAAAATGTAAGGGACCGGTTCGGGCCAGCACTGGATGGTCGGAGTCGGCGAGCCGGCGCCGCTGCGCTCCAGTTCGCCGTGCCGCTTCACGATGTCCGCCGCATTCGGCTTCAAGATCGGGTTGGTGTAGTCGCCGACCAGCATGGCCGGGTTGCTCACCAGGACGTTATTCTTGGGCGGCAGGACCCGGCCATCGAAATTGCCCTGCGGCCGGCGCACCGTGTTGACCACCGGGCCGGGGCCGGATGCCGGCGGCTCGAAACCCGGGAACGAGGGATGCGACCAGATGCCGGAGAAATCCGGGATCGCGGTGGCGTCTACCGCGCCGGCGGGCCCGGCCGTTGGCGGCAGGGCTTGTCCGAGGGCACCGGTCGCCGCCGCCAGGATCATCGCGAGAAGAAAATTCCGCCGCCCGTTCATCTCAACCTCCCGCCGTGATCGGTCGCACGTGTCCCGCCACCGTTCCGGAGTGCACACGCATGCATGTGCTCGGAATGCCGGACGCTATCGCAAATCGCGCCCGCCCGAAAGTCTGGACAAGCGCGGCCGATTGCTCCCAAGTCCGCCATGAAGCCTGATTTCCTGACTTTGGAAAACGGACCGGGGTAGGGTGGGCTGAATCGCCTTCCCGTGCGCGCGAGGTCCAGCGCGAGGCTTCCGGCGATTTGCCCACGCGGTCATGTCTCGGGTGACGGTCCGCGTAAGTAAAATCGCCGCCGGCCCGGCCGTACCCGCCCCGCAGAGGCAGGGCGATTTTACCCAACACGGATCGCCGTGCGCGGCGCAAAATAAGACCGCGGATCAGAGATGGTATTATAAACACTTACAGCCAGCGTGCGATCTTGCATCACACCATGGATGCGCGCGTGTTATACGCACTTCGCGAAATGAGTATAACAAGAGCAACAAGATGCCGGCTCCTCCGCTCGTGACCCAAACGACCTACGCGGAACTCCTGGAGCGCTGCTCCACGGCGGCGTTTGCCGAAGCCTTTCCGCAGGACGGAACCTTCGTGTCCAAGACCGTCGGGGGACACCGCTACTGGTATTTTCAGGCAAGTTCCGGCGGCGATCGCAAACAGAAATACGTCGGATCGGAAACGGCGGAATTGCTGGCGCGGATCGCGCTGCACCGGCAAGCGCGGGACGATGAGCGCGAACGTCGCGCCCTGGTATCGGTCCTCGTGCGCTCCTTCGGCCTCCCCCGTCCCATCCATGAGATCGGCGAAATCCTGTCCGCGCTCGCCAAGGCGGGCGTCTTTCGACTCCGTGGCGTCCTCGTCGGCACCGTCGCCTATCACGCCTATCCGGCCCTCCTCAGCGCCAAGCTCCCCATAGCGGCGCTGCAGACCGGTGATATCGATATTGCGCAGTTCAAAACCGTTTCGGTCGCCATTGCGGATCAAACGCCTCCGGTCCTCAAGGTTTTGCAGGACGTGGACAAAACCTTTCGCCCGGTTCCTCACCTCAGCGACGGGCGGCGCGCGGTCAGTTACATCGCCAAAGGCGGATTGCGGGTCGATTTTCTGACGCCCAACGAAGGCGCCGATACGGATGAACCGCAAGCCCTTCCGGCCCTCCAAACGGACGCGCAACCGCTGCGGTTTCTGGACTATCTCATTTACGACGCCGTGCCGGCCGTCATTCTGCACAAAGCAGGCGTCTACGTGCATGTCCCGGCGCCGGAACGATACGCCGTTCATAAATTGATCGTTTCGCGGCGGCGGGCGCAAGGAATTGCCAAGCAGGGCAAGGACATCCAGCAGGCGCAAGCGCTGCTGGAGGCGTTGGCCCACCGCCGGCCGCACGAATTAAAGCTCGCTTGGCAAGAGGCCTACGATCGTGGCCCAACGTGGCGGCAATTGCTCGGCGAGGCGGTCGGCCAGCTCGCGCCGAACAGCCGCGATCTACTCATCAAAGTCATAGACGCCCGGCGTGCGATGGTCGCGGGGATCGACCTGACCTTCAACAACCCGCCGGCACGCTACGAAGGGGAGCGCGATATCGTAATGTTCGACGGCGCGGCTTTTGGCAAGCCGGTGACCTGTGCGATCGGCGGCGAGGCGCTCGACGATCACTTTGGGGCCGGCGGGCTCGGAGCGAATGTGCGCCTGCGGACGTTTCTTGAGAATCGATCCATGATCGAACGTATGGCACGAACCAAATTCCTCTATTGGCCAATTGAGGACATCAATACGATCATTATAAAGACGACGGACGTGCCCCGACTGCGGGACGTTTCAACCGAGGCGTCCGCGCGATCAGCCTTCACCCGCGTCAAACCTTGATCTGCGTGGGCTAAATCGCGGTCGGATTCGGCAGCATCCATTACGGCGGCGCAGCGCGATTTTGCGTACCGGTCTCCCGCGCCTCAAAAATCCGGCTTGGCCGCGGTGGGTATGCGGGCGTCCCGTCCGGCGAATGCAAGCTCCTGCGTGTTTTCCGGACACACGACTTCGCGCCAGGCTTCCTTCCCTCGCCGGTAGGTGATGGTCGCCGACCACGGCATGGTGAAAACGCCGTCATCTTCGACCGTGAACCGCAGTTGCAGGTGCTTGCCCCGGTAGCTGTAGTCCGGTGCCGAACCGGCATCGGCGCCACCTCCCGGGCGCAGATTTTCCCGGGCGTCGCGGTCCAAGCCTTCCTTGGCGGCTTCGTAATCGAGCAGCCGGTAGCGCTCGACAACGTGCAACGCCGCCGTGTAGGGCGTGCCGTAGAAATCCACCATCGCGAACGGCCCGATCCTCACCCCCACGGTATCGATCACCAGCGTGTCGCCCTCGTAATGGCCGACCGAATCCCCATACCACGACGGCGTCAGTTGGGCCGGATGTGTCCCATTCATGCGCACGTAGCGGACTTGGTGATCGTTCGGATAGAGGAAAATGATCTTGTCCGGCTGCTGCAGCATCTGCATGGCGACGCCGTTGAAGATGTAGGGAACCGGCTCGGGCCAGCACTGGATGGTCGGGGTCGGCGATCCGGCGCCGCTGAGCTCCAGTTCACCGTGCTGCTTTACGATTGCCGCCGCGTTGGGCTTGAGAATCGGATTGGTATAGTCGCCGACCACCAGCGCGGGGTTGCTCACCAGGACGTTGTTACCGGGTGGCAGGATCCGGCCGTCGAAATTGACTTGCGGCCGGCGCATCTTGTTGACCACCGGGCCCGGGCCCGACGCCGGCGGCTCGAACCCCGGAAACGAGGGATGGGACCAGATGCCGGAGAAATCCGGGATCGCGGTGGTGCCTTTTGTAGCGGCCGGCGCGCCCCCGCGCGCGCCCTCTTGCGCCGCTGCGGGAACAGCCGCCAATGTCAGCAATAGGGGGACATAGCGCCGCGGATTCATGTCAACCTCCCGTTCAGTCGCGTGTGGCCGTCCTCGCCGTGGCGCGTGCATGGTATTATGATATTCATGACGGCAGTACCGCATGACCCCGCGAGCCGGATCCTTACCGCGTCCGTTCAGTCCTGCTCCTCGAACGGCGGCAGCACCGCCTCGCGAAATTCCGCCGGCACGGCCTTCCATCCCATATTCATGGCATGCTTGGCGGCATGATAGCTTGCCAAGAGTTCCTGGATATCACGCCCGGACTTCCAGTCGTTGGCATCGATCGTCCGCGACACCTTCACATTGAGGGATATGCCGGTATTGTCGAAGGCAAGATCGGCTGGATCGTCACGCAACAGCGAACCAACCTCGACGATCCAAAACGCCAGATCGTCGATTTCGCTAACGATTTGCTCAAAATTCTTGCGCGCTCGCAAATAAGCTTCGATTTCCCCAGCCATCCGAAACTCCCGAACTTTACGTAATCATCCTGATTTGGCGACAAGGCGGGCAGGCCTCTCCCCCTACGCTCCATGGCGCGAACGCGCCATCACCGTCTGACCTCGACCGGATTCCGATGCAGTCGGAGCAGCGTAGGGTGGGCAAACGCGCGTTCTCAGCGCTGCGGTGGGCACGACCTTCGACTCGACGCGAGCAGACCATCGTCTAATGCACCTCGCGCCAAATGCCGAGCGCTTCCTGGGCGGGCCGGTCGGAGATGGAAAACAGCACCGCTTCCCGCTCCGCCGCATGCGCATAGGGAAGCCACGGCGGCGCGACGAAGACATCGCCGACGCTCCAGGAAAACACTTTTTCGCCGATCCGCGTTTCGCCCTCGCCCTCGACGCATACAAAGATCGTGCCGTCGGTTGCGCGGTAACTCTCGCCCTTGAAGCCGGCCGGCAGCAGCGCCAGCTGCGCCCCCATGGTGGGCATGGCCCAGCCGCCGGTGACCGGGTTGGCATAGCGCACCCGCGCGCCATGACGCCTGTCGATATCGCCGGCGTGGCGCATGCGCTCGAGGATCGGCCGGGTGCGGGCATAGGTATAGTTGACGATCGGGCTGTGCTTTGCCGTGATGTGCGCCCCGTCCGGCATCACCCCGGAGGCGAAGAATGCGGCCGAATCGCCGTCCTGGTGCCGCACCGTCTGGCTTTCGTCATCGAGATGTTCGGCAAACATGGTCTCGAAGAAATTGATGGTCGGCAGGTCGAGCACGTCGAGCCAGATCATCGGCCGCGCGCTGGTATTGCCATGATCGTGCGCCGTCCAGTTCGCGGTCAGCACGAAATCGCCCGGCGACATCGACGTACGCTCGCCCTCGACCGACGTGTAGGCGCCGGCGCCATCGATGATGAAGCGGATCGCCGAGGCGGTGTGGCGGTGGGCCGGCGCGATTTCGCCCGGCATGATCAGCTGCAACCCGGCATAGAGCGTGTTGGTAATGCGCGATTGACCGCGCAACGCCGGATTTTCCAGCACCAGCACGCGGCGCTCGGCCTCCTTGGCGGTGATCAATTCCGCCGATTCCATCACCATCGCCTTGACGTCACGGAACCGCCAGATCGCCGGGGCGCAGAGGGTCTTCGGCTCGTTGACCACCAGCTGGCGCAGCTTCTCCCACAGCGGCGCCATGTCGAATTTGGAAATCCGGTCGTAATAGGCTTGGCGCGCCGCCTGCACGTTATGCTTCGGATCGGCGACTGGTTCGGCAAGCGTCATGGGGTCTCCTCCGGGAGGGGCGCTTCAGCACGTTCTCGCCTCATATAGTCTTCACGGGAGCCGACGTGAATAGCGCGCCGGCTGCGGCCAAACCAAACCGAGCAAGCAAGCCAAGCGGAGGGCCGCCAGAGCGCCGGACCTCGCCGGCTTGCCATCGGGTCGATTGCGGCGGCCGAGGCGGCTGGATTTGATGTTTTATTGACAACGGACAAAAACTTGCGTTATCAGCAAAACCTCAGAGGTCGGAAGATTGCGTTCGTGGTCATCGGCAATCAGCAATGGCCGATACTGCGCCGCCATGTTGATCTTGTTTTGGCGGCCGTGAACGCCGTGATGCCTGGCGGCTACCTGGAAGTTGATATTCCGTTTGTGTAGACTAACCTACCTCGCCGATGATCGGGAGTGGCGATGACGCCGGAACCGGATCTCATGTGGCTGGATTTGCCCGGCATCATGGTGTTCGACGCCGCTGCCTTTGCTCCCAGATGGGGGCGCGAGCGAACTATCTTAACCTCTCCCCGGAGGGGAGAGGTGGCCGGCGTGCGCAGCGCACCGGACGGGGGTCCTCGGCGGATGCCTTGCTCCTGGCACCGTGGTTGGTCTGCCCGTGCCGGACTGTCCCGGCCCATCAGGCCTTTTTGAGCGTTCCGTCCATAATATAGATGACGATGAGCCACGATATCGCGAAATTCGCGAAGAACATCGTCAGGAACGCGATCAGGCTCACAGTCAACGAGATCGTGTGTTCGATATAGACCCCGATCAGCCCCGAAATCACCGCGCCGACCGCCACCAGACCGACATAGAGAATAAGCGCCTTCATCAGCTTGCCCCATTGCGTGTTTGAGCGGCCGCATTTTGTGACAAGACGCGCCGATACGCAATCGCCAACCCGACCTGTCAGAGTCTCGGATCGATCGGTTCGCTTTCGAGCGCCAGCACCGCGAAGACGCATTCATGGATGCGTCGCAGCGGCTCGCGCGCGACAAAACGCTTCAAGGCCTCATGACCGAGCGCGAACTCGCGGAGCGCCAGCGCGCGTTTGCCGCCGAGGCCGCGCTCGCGAAGCCGGACGAGGTTTTCCGGCGCGTCGTACTCCGGTCCATAGATGATGCGCAGATAAGCGCGGCCGCGCACCTTCAGCGCCGGCTGAATGAGGCCCCTGGCGCCGCGGCAAATGAAGGTGCGCGGCTTGACCACCATGCCTTCGCCACCGTCGCCGGTTAGTGTCTCCCACCATCCGATTGCGTCCAGGCAGGCGGCTTCATCGCCGAGCGCAACCATGCGCCATGGCGTTGGAACGACGACATCATCGGATGCGGCCGCCACGCGGTCGGCGAATCCCATGTGCCAAACGTGATCGTGATCGTACCAGACTCGCCCTTCGCTGGCCAGCAGATGGAAGGGGGCGACCTTGAGGTCGCCAACGCCGGATACCGGCCATACGTACGGGGTCCACGCCTTGGCGTAGAGCGCCGCGCGTTCCGCACGGTCCGCGAAGCGGTCGCGAATGGCCGAGATGTCTACGCCGCGTGCGCCGGCGCGCGCGAAGGCCTCGGCGGCGGCGGCAAATCCTGCACGCGATGATGTCGCCACAGGCGCATATTGACTTTCGATCAGGCTTCCCGCCTTGGCCGACCACGGCATGATCTCGGCGTCGAGGATGAGCCAATCCGTGCCGAGACCCTGCCAAAGCTCCGCACGATCGATCGCTGAACGCAGCCGCGCGAGCAGGGCTTCGGTCATCGTCTGTTCGTGGAAGAAGGCGCGGCCGGTGCGGGTCCATATCGCGCCGGTGTCGCCTCCCGCCACGCCGAACCGCGCCCTCGCGGCGTTGGACGTTCGGCACAGCGCGATGACGGCGCGCGAACCCATGTGCTTCTCCTCGCACACGACCTCCGCCACGCCGCGATCGCGGAAATACGCAAAAGCTTCCTCCGGGCGCTCCAGCCATCCCTCGCGCGCGCTGGTCTCCGCGGGCGACATGGTCGGCGGCAGATAGGCGAGCCATTGCGGCGCAATCGCAAACCGGCTCATGACCTCCAACGCGGCGGAAGCATTTTCCTCCGCCACCACCATGCGGCCTCTCAGTTCGGTGTCGATCCAGCGCCGGCCGCTAACGTCTTGGATGTCGAGAAGATGGTCCGCATCGGCCTGGGCCGCGACTGCATCGTTCGCCCCGCCGAGCGGACGCACCGGCTCGCACCAAATCGCTTCGGCCGGAACATCGACCAGCTCCTTCTCCGGCCAGCGCAGCGCCGTCAGCTTGCCGCCGAAGACGCAGCCGGTGTCGATGCAAATGGTGTTGTTCACCCAATCGGCCCTCACCACCGGAGTGTGGCCATAGACCACGGTCGTCGCACCCCGGTAGCTTGCGGCCCAATCGGCGCGGACCGGCAGGCCGAAGGCGTCGATCTCGCCGGTAGTTTCGCCGTAAAGCGCGAACGCGCGCACAGCGCCCGAGCCGCGGCCGATCATGGTTTCCTTCAAGCCGGCATGCGCCACCGCCAATCGCCCGTTATCGAGCCAGAGATGGCTGCGCAGCCCATCGAGAAACGCCGGCAAGGCGTCTCGCAACCCACGATCCTGTCCGCCTAGCTGATCGATGGTTTGCTGCAAGCCATGAGCCACCGTCACCTTGCGTCCGGCAAGCCAGCGCTCCAGCTTGCGCTCGTGATTGCCCTGGACCACGTAGGCACTTCCCGCCGCCGTCATGCTTATGGCAATCCGCAGCACGTCGGGAATGTTCGGTCCGCGATCGACCAGATCGCCGACGAACACTGCTTTGCGCCCCGCCGGCGGGGTCACGGTGACGGCACGCTCACCGCGGTCGTCGCCCCATGCGATCTGGTAGCCAAGCCTGTCGAGCAGAGACTGAAGTTCGCCGGCGCAGCCATGAATATCGCCGATGATGTCGAACGGCCCGGCATCGCCGCGTTTGTCGGTCCACAACGGCTGGCGCGTCACGGTCGCCGCCTCGACGGCTTCCGCACTCGGTAGCTTCCAGACTTGGCGAAAACCCTCGCGCTGGAGGCCGCCGTACCCTCGGCGCAGCTCCAACGCCATCCGCTGCACCACTTGCGCCCCGAAGGCGCGATCCGGCCGTGCCCGGTTCCGCGCGATGCAGATGTCGATGCCGGGGTCGAGCACGATTGCGACCGGCAGGGCGTGCCATTCCCGCGCCAATTCGATCCAGCCCTTGCGATCCGCCGGGCGGATATTAGTGGCGTCGATGACGGCCAGCTTCCGGTTCTTGAGCCGCTTGCCGGCGATCTCGCGCACCAGGTCGAACGCATCGCCGGTTACGCTCTGGTCGGTTTCGCTGTCGGAAATCAGGGCGCGACAATGGTCGGAGGAGATCACCTCGGACGGCAGAAAATGCTTCGCCGCGAAAGTCGATTTGCCGGATCCGGTCGCCCCGATCAGCACGACAAGCGAGAAATCCGGAATCGCGATGGATTTGTCGAGCGTGCTCACCGGGCAAATACCGCCATTTGCGTCGGCGCCCCGAGGGCCTCATCCGGCCAGCCGATGCCGCTAAGCGCTATTTTATATCCGTAAATCGACCCCATGCGGTCCGCCCAAGCTGCAAATTCGGCGCGCGTCCATTCAAAACGATGATCGGGATGGCGCAACGCGCCGGCGCCTAAGTTCGGGAACAACGCGTTATAGTCCGCATTCGGGGTGGTGACGATCACCGCACCAAGATGTGGCGCACCGAACACCACGCGCTCCACCAGCGGCAGGCGATCCGGATCGATGTGCTCGATGACCTCCACAAGGGCGACGGCTTCGGCGTCGGCCCAGCGCTGGTCGCGATAGGTCAACGATCCGTGCAGAAGCGAAACACGTCCATCTGGCGGACCGCCCGGGAGATGCAGCTTCAGCCGCTTGGCCGCCCATTCCAGCGCACGGGCCGCCGGGTCGAGTCCGATGAGCCGCTCGGCCCACCGCTCGCGCAACAAACGTTGCAGCAGCTTGCCCTCGCCGCAGCCGAGGTCGGCGATCGTCCTGGCGCCGGTAGCGTGGAGTGCTTCCACCACCGCGATCAATCGTTCATCGTGCAGCCGGATCGGCGCCTCCAGCGCCTCTTCGGGTAAAGTCTGCGCCTCCGGGTCGATCGCCTCGTCGCGGGCTTCCGGCGCCAGGCGATCAAGCGCCGCGCGCGCCAGAACGCCGCGGTGGCGCAGGTAGCGGCGGATGATCAATTCCCTGGCCGCATGCTGCTCAAGCCAGCCCTCGCCGCGCTTGAGCAGCTTATCGATCTCATCCTCGCCGACCCAATAATGCTTGGCGTCATCCAGCACGGGAATCAGTACATAGAGATGGTTTAACAGCCTGCTGAGCTGTGCGAGGCCGGTCAGCTTGACCCGCGCATAGGGCGCGCCGCACGCATCTGGACCTGTACCGCCGATGGGTTCCACCTCAATGGTCCAACCGAGCGGTTCGAACAGCAGGCGTACGAGTTTCTCGCCGCCGCGTATCGGCAGAGGCGTGACCACGGCCTCCAACGGAATGGCGCGGTCGGCGAGTTCCTGCCGCGCGTTGCATATGCCGGTCATCGCGGTCCGAAATGCTTTGTTCAGTGCCACCGAGAGGAAGGACGACGCCGCATACGGTCTGTCGCTCACATATTGGTCGAGCAAGCCCTCGGCGCGGCCCTTTCCGCGCACCAAACCGATCGGGTCAACGTCGAGGAGCAGCGCTGCTTCGCAGCGCGCCTGACTGGCCTCCGGATAGAATACCCAGGCCTTGCCGAAGCTCAGCTCGATCTCGTGCAGCCGATCGGGATGCTTGTGCAGCAGAAAGCCCAGGTCGGTTGCCGGCTGATGGGTGCTCGCGATGGACAAAAACATACAGCCACATAGCCGATGCCGGGATGGTGATCCAGCCTGTCGCCATCCGGTGTGGGCGAGCGCGCCGCCGGCTTCCGCGAGCTTTATCAAGCCTCAGTCCGGAACCAAGCATACCGTCGTCCCCCCGCTGATAGGCGTGGCGAGGCCATGGCCGTTGAGAATTTGCCGATTCCACCTCATGGAAATCGCGCTATCTAATCAGACAAATCCGGCGCGCCGCCGCCAAAGACCTTGATCGCGAGGACGGGATGCAGATTACCGGGATGTTGTATGGTTCGCAGCTTCTCAAGCATGTGGATTTCCCCGCCACCGAAGTGCTCGGACCCGGCGCATCGGAGGACGAGATCCAGGGCTTGATCGACAAACATAAGCTCATCTTCATCAAGCCGCTGTTTCGGGGCGGCGTCGGCAAGAAGGGCAAGGCCGGCCTGGTCGGCCGGGCGGGCGACCTCAAGACCGCGCTGCGGGAAAAGGAACGGCTTTACTTCGTCGAGCACCGGGTCGGGCATATTCTTGCCAAGGCCAATGGTGTCACCTTCGAGGCCGGCGTGCCGGCCGACCACGAAGTGTATTTCGCCATCGACGATTCCACCGAATTCCGCGCCCCGACCATGACGCTGACGCACCGCGGCGGCATCGACATCGAGGAGATCGACAAGGGCTCCATCGCGCATGTGCCGTTCGAGGCGCTGACCGGGCTCAAAGCCTTCGTGGTCGCGAATGCGCTCTCCGACATCGGCGCGCCGCGCGAGCTGATCTCGCCGCTGGTGCAGCATCTGCCGAAACTGTGGGAACTGATGCACTACTACGGCATGACGACGCTGGAGCTCAACCCGATCCGGATGCGGCCGGGCCGGGACGGTCGCATCACGCCGGTCGCCTGCGATTTCAAATGCGGATTCGACCGCGACGACCCGCGCTGGACCAGGCTTGGCCTGCCGGATCATCTGTTCGCCGCCGACACCTCGGATTTCGAGCACGAGGTCAACCAGCTGCGCACCCACCAGGGCCAATCGGACGTATTCGTGATCAACGAGCACGGCACCATCCTGGCGCCCACCTTCGGGGGCGGGGCCAATTCGCTGGTCACCGAAGTGCTCGGCGAAGCCGCGATCATCTCCTCGGACTTCGGCGGCAACCCGCCCTACGAGAAGATGAAGGAGGTGGCGCGGATCTGCTACAAGCACTGGCTCAAGCAGACCAACGTGCTGTTCATCATCGGCGGCAAGTCGAACAACACCGATATTTTCGAGACGTTTCGCGGCATGGGCGACGCCTTGCGCGAGCATTTCAGCGCGCATGGCGCGACGCCGCTTTACGTCGTGGTCGGCCGCGGCGGCCCCAATCTCGTTCGCGGCATGGGATCGCTGGCGGAAACGCTCGACAGCCTCGGCCTGCCGTACCGGTTCTTCGGCTTCGACAGCGCGATCTCCGAGGTCGTCAATTACGCCAAGCGGGTCGACGACTGGATGCAGAACGGCGGCCGTGCCGCCATTGCGGCAAAGCTCGGCATCGGCGGCGGCGCCGCGACGGCCGCCGCCGCACGGCAGGAGGCGCGGTGAATGTACAAGAAGGGCATCGAGGGCTTCGCCTATTATCTCGGCATCAATTCGCTGGCCGAGGTGGCGGCCAACAGCGACCGCGTCTGCGTGCTGAATATTCTCGGCGGCGAATCCCGCCAGGTGACGCCGGTCAGCCACGCCTTCTCGGGCGGCAATGTGGTGTTCGGCACCTCGCCCGGCCGCCGCGGCCAGGTGCTGGCAACTCCGAAAGGCGACATCCCGGTCTACAACAATGTGCGCGAAGGGCTCGATGACGGCCTCGCCTTCAACGCCGGTGTCATCTACCTGCCGCCCTCCGGCGTGCGCGACGGCGTTGCCGAACTCATCCGCGTCAATCCGGATCTGCGCAAGATCGTGATCATCACGGAGAAAATATCCGTGCACGATGCCCGCGAAATCCGCGCGCTCGGCCAGGCCAACGGCATCGACATTTTCGGCGGCAACTGCCTCGGCGTTGCGGATTCCTGGAACCGCGTGCGCATCGGCGGCGCGCTCGGCGGCGACGTGCCGGACGAAGTGCTGCTCAAGGGCACGGTCGCGGTATTTTCCAACTCGGGCAGTTTCACCACCACGATCGCGCAATATCTCGGGACCGAAGGCTGGGGCACCACCACGCTGATTTCCTCCGGCAAGGATATTTATATCCATTATGCCCTGCGGGATTTTGCCCATGCGTTCAAGAACGATTCCCGCAGCCGCGCGGCGGTGCTTTATTCCGAGCCCGGCGGCTATTACGAGCACGACGTCGATTTCGACAAGCCGGTCGTGGCCTGCGTGGTCGGGCGCTGGAAAACCAAGCTCACCCGCGCCGTGGGCCATGCCGGCGCGATGGCCGGTGCCGGCGACCGCGCCGAGGACAAGGAACGCTGGTTCATGGAGGCGTTCGGCGTCGATGCGCTGTTCACGCCGGAGCGCCCGGTGGTCTCGGCGAAAGGCGCGGTCGTCACCAACATTTCCCATATTCCCGCGGCGCTGACCGCGGTGATGAAGCTCAACGGGATCGCCCCCGACTTCGCGCCCCGCGGCAATCTCGCCCTCAAGCCGTGGATCGCCAACGACCAGGGACTCGCATTGCCCCCCGAGATCGCCTTGCCGGTCGTCGAGGCGCTCGCGCCCTACAATCTGCAGATCGCGGCGCTGCAGGAGCAGATCGGCGCGGTGGTGCCGCGCCAGAACATGAAGGACAAGTCCGGCGCGACCGTGATGGATCCGCTCACGCAGGTGACGAGCGTCCACGGCCATTCCGTGCTCGACCTTGCGGTGCTGCCGCTGGAGGCGAATTTCGCGCTGCCGCTGGTGCACGAGATCGCCGGCGACAACGACCGCGCCATGCTCGACATCGCGGTCGCGGCCGAGATCAATCTGGTCGGCGATCCGGCGCTTGCCGCCGCCGAAGCGGCACGCGAGGCCGGCAACTCGCCCAACACCGTGATGGCCGCCGCCGTCGCGATCATCGGACCGCGGCGGGTCGAGCGGGCGCTCGCCTGCAGCCGCGCGCTGATCGACCTGTTCGCGCATTCGGGACTCCAGGACGGCCACGACGAGAGTTTCGATCTCTCCGCCGTAAAGATCGATCCTCGCACCCGCGCGCTGTTTCTCGCCACGCCCGACGAATCCGCCGATCCGCGCCCCGAGGCCATGCTCGCCGCCGTGGCGCGGCGCGGCGGCAAATCCGCGTTCCTGAAATTTCTGGAAAGCCTCGGAGGGCGGCCGTCGCGCGACGCGATCCTGGCGGCGATCGCCACCACGATCGCCTGGGGCCCGCTGATGCGCAAGCGCATCTCGCGCCTGACCGCGGAGACGCTGCCCTGGTATCTGCGGCTCTACGGCGTGATGATCGGCGCATCGATTCCCGCCAAGCATCACCGGCATGGCAGCCTGTGGGGGATTTCCCGCGATGAACGCTTCGGCCAGTGGACAATGGCGGATTTTTTGTTCCTGGCCCTCACCGGCAAGAAGCCGACCGCAGCGGAAGCGCTGCCGCTGCAGATGCTGATCGGGCTCTTGATCTCGAACGGGCCGGGCTCGATCTCGGCCCAGGGCGCCAAGGGCGCGGTCTCGGCCGACGGGCCGCAGACACCCGGCCGGGTGCAGATCAACAAGGCCATGCTCGGCTGCCTGACCCACGCCGGCTACAGCCATGGCGGCAACGGCTACGAGGGCATGGATTTCATCATCGCGCAGTTCCGCGGCACGGACCTCAAGGACCCGACCGATCCCGATCACGGCCTCGACCTCACCGCGATGGCGACGCGTTTCGCCGAGGCCTATCGCGGCGAAAAGGAGCAATCCAAGGAAGCCGGATCGGTGGAACCGCGCGCGTTGCCGGGCGTGCATCACCCGATCTTCCGCGGCAAGCCGGTCAATTACGACCCGCGCGAACGTTTCATTGCGGAGTTCATGGCCAAGCGCGGCGATTACAACATCTTCCACGCCTATTACCGCGAATTGGTGCAGGCGCTGTACCGCACCGGCGCCTCGCGCTACGTGTTCTGCGTGAACATCGATGCCGTGATCGCGGCGCTGCTACTGGCGATCCTATGGAAGGATTACAAGTCCGGCGCACTCGCCGAGAAGGACCTCGAAACCGCGGCGTTCAACGTGTTCCTCTACGGCCGCATGATCGGCGCCGCCGCCGAGATCGACGATCATCTCAACCGCGGCCGCAACATGGATACCCGCACGCCGCAGGAACAATGCGCGTTCGTGGTGTGATCGCGCGCTCTTGTGCGCCGGGCGAGGGGCCGGGCGCGCCTCGGCTAGCGTCCTGGAGTTTCGATGCTCGGCACTGTCATTTCGCGGCTGCGAGCCTACGCGGCCAATCCGGACCCACTGGCGTCCGCCGCCAATACGATCGCGCTGGTGGTCGCCGGCAATCAGCCGTTCTATCCGCTCTACCTGTATGCGATTGCCGGAACGGCGGCGTGGCCTGCATGGCTGACACTGCTCACGATGCCGTTGTTTGTGGCGATTCCCGCCGTGGTGCGTCGGCATTCGCTCGCCGGCCGGGCCATGCTTCCGGTCGTCGGCGTCGCCAACACCATGCTGGCCGCGAAGGTGATTGGCGTCGCCTCCGCGGTGGAACTGTTTCTGTTGCCGTGCGTGCTGCTTGCAGCCTTGCTGTTCCGGTCGCGCGAGCGCGCCGTCATGGTTCCGATGCTGGCGTTGCCGTTTCTCGCCTATGTGATGCTCGATCCCTTGCTGGGCGCGCCGATGCGGACGTTCGGTGCAGAAGTTCACCGTTCGATGGCACGCGTCAACGCACTCAGCGTCGCCGGCCTGACGGCCTGCATCGGCCTCCTGTTCGCCGCGATTCTGGCTGACCGCGAGGGTTGATAGGCGAATCGTTCATCTCGAAAATAGCGTCTGGAACGGGCACCAAAGCGCAGTTATTTCGACACCGGCAATACGACTTCGTTGGTCCGCAAAAACGGTATGGTCCAGGGTGGATTATAGAACAGGGCACTCGGCGGACCCGCCACTTTCCATTCCGTCGTTTGCAGCGCGTTCATCAACTCGGCGGCATGCGCCGACACCGCGCTGTCGGCGGTCGAGCCTGAGAATCGCAATACCGCAACCGTCGCGGCCGGCATCTCGACGAGCCGGACGCGCGAATCGGAAGGTTCCGGCAGGTCGGCACGCCCGTATGCGGCGGGCATGAAAAACCGCATCACCAGAGCGTGGTCGCCGGACTTGACCTCGACGGGCGCCGTCATCGCAATCTGTGCGCCGGCCGTGTTGATTTCGACCGGAGCGGTCATATCGATCTTGCGGCGCCCGGTGTTGGCGCCGAAGATGTAGCCGGCGATCCGTCGAAAGGCCTCGCTGCGGGCGTTTTCCGATGCGCCGGCGTCAACTGCGGTTTCGGCGGCGATCCGCTCCCGGTATCGCCGGATTTCGATGCGGTCACCGATCCGCTGGATAACCTGGTAATGCGGTTGTTCGATCCCGGACGTGCCCCCGAATACGGACGTGATACCGAAGACGACCGATGAAAGGAAATGCAGGACGGACTGGAGCATAGGGTTTTCCTCAAGCGAGCGATGCCAACACACGTCCCTCGGAATGATGGGCAAATGCCGACAATTCCAGTGACAAGTTCGTGAGGCGATCGTCGAACCGGCCGTGCCGGAGTTAACGCGACACCGAAATGGGCGCGCCGTATCAGCGAACGTCCCGGATGGGCGATCGGTTCCCGAACCGAACCCCCGACCAAAACCGCGGCGCCCGGGCTTTCACGCTTCCATCGCCAGCACCATCCAAAAGTGGTAAGCGCCCTTGAACACGGATGTTGTAAATGTTACTGAGCGGTAAATTCGTCACGATCGGGGAGCAAGCGATGAAGGGTTACGCAAGATGCATCTTGTTGACCTTGGTCACCGTCGCCGCCGTCGGATTCGGCCTCTCCGGTTCTTGTGCGCAGACGCCGACTGTCTATCTCCCAAAATTTCATGATAGGGCGACAAGGCTTCGCCCGGAAGGAAAACTCGGGCAGGTATTGAGCAAGGAAAGCATAGCGACGACAATTGCCGGTGCGAACGCGTGGCTGATCGCATATATCTCGTCGGATACGATGGAGAGGAAAACCATTTCAACCGCTTTGGTCGTCGCCCCGAAGGGCAAAATCCCGAGGGCCGGTCGTCCGATTGTCGCCTGGGCGCACGGCACAACCGGCACCGCCGAGAACTGCGGTCCGTCGCAGATGATCAACCCCGCACAGCCGCTCAATCAATATTTTTTCATCGGCGGAAATTCCTGGACCGACTACGGCATTCCGGCGGTCGAAAAGTTTATAAAGCAAGGGTATGCCGTCGTGGCCACGGACTATCAGGGATTGGGCGGCGGCGGCGTGCATCAATACGCCGTTGCCACGACGCAAGCCCGCGACGTCATCAACGCGATTCGGGCGGTCGGCGCGATGGGACTCGCGGGCGGCAACAAAAATGCAGTCGTGTACGGCTGGTCGCAAGGAGGCGGGGCGACGATCGCGGCGGCCGGCCTCTCGAACTATATCGCACAGGGCGGCACGGCCTATGACGGCATCGCCGTCGTCGGATTTGTCGCGCTTGCGCCGCAGGACGTGGCCGTGCTCGCGCCCCACGCTCCGCTCGACGAAGCCGCCGCCGACAAGGCCTTCGAAACCATCATTGGGGCATTTTCTGATAATCTCTTTGACTTTACGCATCTCGCGATGACGCTTTGGGCTAACGCAGCTGCGTTTCCCGGCCTCAAACCGACGGACGTTTTTACCGAAGCGGGTGCGAAAGCCGTTGATGATATCATGCGGGGAAAATGCGTTCACGCCGCCGCGGATACGATAAACTTTACATTCGGGGATAAATACGAAGAGTCTTCTGAACGAAAAACCGGCGAACACCCAAGCCTGGGTGAAGGCGCTCATTGACGGAAGCGTTCCTCCCACCAAACCCGCCGCCCCCGTGATTATTTTTTGGGGAACCAAAGATACGGTCGTTGCCCCGCTGATGGGTCAACTTTATCGAGAGCAGATGTGCGCGCTCGGCGGCAACGTAACGCGCGTACAGCTTGCCGGCGAGCAGACGCATTACAGCACGCCACGTGCCGCCGAAGCTCTCTACCTGCCGTGGATTAAGGACCGGTTTGACGGGAGAGCCGCTGCCGACGGCTGCAAGGTACTCCCCCAATAACCGTCGCGTGACACCGATGTGCATCGGCTAAGGCGACCGCGATCGCCGGGCATCTGCGGCGCACCCCGTCCCCCTGGCGAAGCGGAGGACCGGGGGAAGAACCGATTGCCCCTTACTCCGCCGCGCGCTTGGCCGCCACGATCTGCTCCGCGGTCTTGCCGGTGAGTTCGGCCATGTGATCGAACTTGAACGTGAAGCTGCCGACGCCGGCGGTGGCGGAGCGCACCTCGACGATGAGATCGCCGATCTCGGTTTCCGGCATCATGGCGCGCACCACGTCCCAGCCGTCCCAGCCTTCGCGGGTGTCGAAGCCGAGAATTTGGCCGCGGCGGCCCGACAGGATGGCGTTGATCTTGGTCGCGGCATCCGACGGGCAGGTAATCTCCACCAGGTGGATCGGCTCCAGCAGCACCGGCTGGCAATGCGGCAGCGCCTCATGGATGCCGATGCGGCCGGCGATGCGGAACGCCATGTCGGAGGAATCGACCGCGTGGTAGGAGCCGTCGACCAGGGTCACCGCGATGTCGACCACCGGAAAGCCGAGCGGCCCTTCTTTCAGGGCGTCGATCACGCCTTCCTCGACGGAGGGAATATAGTTGCGCGGCACCACGCCGCCGGTGATCTTTTCGTCGAATACGAACCCGGCATTGCGCGGCTGCGGCTTGATGTCGAGCACCACGTCGCCGAACTGGCCATGGCCGCCGGACTGCTTCTTGTGGCGGCCGCGCTGCTGGATCGGCTTCTTGATGGTCTCGCGATAGCCGACAGTCGGCTGGCGGCGCTCGATCGCGATGCCGAAGCGGTCGGCCAGGCGCTCGGTCGCGACCCGCAGATGCATTTCGCCCTGGCCCCACACCACCATTTCGTGGGTTTCGGGATTGTGGAACATGGTGAGCGAGGGGTCTTCCTCGAGCAGCTTGTGAACCGCGAGGCCGAGCTTCACGTCGTCCTTGCGCTCCTTGGCGGAAATCGCAATCGCCAGCACGCCCGGATAGGGTTTTACCTCCGCCACGGCGGCATGCGGCTGCTTGCCGGAGGACAGCGTGTCGCCGGTCTTGGCGTGTTCGAGCTTGCCGAACGCGACGGTTTCGCCGGCCTCCGCGGGTCCGCGCTTTTCGGTCGTATGTCCGATGAGCTTGAATACGCCGGAGACCCGGCCCGCCTCCCCCTCGGGCGAGTTCAAGGTCACGCCGTCGCCGATCTGGCCGGAGAGCACCCGCGCCACCGACAGCTTGCCGCCGTGCGTGGTGTGGAACGTCTTCAGCACCGTTGCCACCGCATCGCCATTGGCCTTGACGCCGAGCCGCTTGGCGGTCACCGCCACGCCCGGCGCCTCGTGACGCAGCGCCTTCAAGAGGCGCAGCACGCCGTTGGTGCGGGTGGCGACGCCCATCAGCACCGGGCAGACCAGCCCATCGCGCAATTCCTTGGCGAGATCGTCGAACACGCGGTCGCGCGGCGGCGGCACATCGGCGAGCAACTGCTCCATCAGCTCGTCGTCGTGGTCGGCGAGCGTCTCCAGCATGGTGAAACGCGCATCCTTCTCGGAATCGAGCGCCTCGCCGTCGAGCGCGATCACCTCGGAGGGCGCGTGTTCGCGGTAGACGAAGGCGCGCTCCAGCGCCAGGTCGACGAACCCGTTGACGATGTCGTTCTTCCAGATCGGTATCTGCCGCAGCAACAGCGGCACCCGCGACGCCGGCTGCAGCAGGCGCAGGCTTTCGCGGACCTGCTTGTCGGTCTTGTCGATCTTGTTGAGGAACAGAAAGCGCGGGATTTTCAAATCTTCGAGTTCGCGCAAAATGAGCTGCAGCTGCGCGACCTTGCGGTCGTCCGCCTCGCATACCACCACGGCGGCATCGACGGCGGGCAGCACGGCACGCATGTCGTGGACGAATTCCACCGAACCGGGGCAGTCGATGAAGGTGTAGCTGTCGTCCATGAAGGTCGTGGTCGCAACCGTGACCTCGACGCTCATTTTGTGGTGGCGCGCCTCTTTGCTGGCGTCGCCGACGGTGGTTCCGGCTTCGACCGTGCCCTGCCGCGCAATCGCGCCCGTGCGGGAAAGAATCGCTTCGAGCAGCGTCGTCTTGCCGCTCTGGAACGGGCCTACCAGTGCGATGCACCTGGGGCCCGCAGGGCCGTTGTCCTTGTCTCCCATGATTGCTTCCCTCGCTTCTGCGGATAACGACTTTGCCGGTCGATGCGGTCATCGTTTCAGGGGCGGGTGGGCTTGGCAAGTATGCTTTTTGTCAGGGATGTGACGGAAAAAATGAGCCTCCTGGCTGGTTGCCGTGGGCGAGAAGGCGCCAGCCCGCCGCTCTCGCCCGGCACCGTCCGGCCGTTTTTGGGACGAAAAATGACCGGCACAGAGCACCGTAAGCGGCATAAAAGCACTGTTTCACGTCTGCAGACCGCGCTAATCAATTAGAGAGCGCGGCGAGAACTGGAGTAAGAAGCCATGAACCCGGCGGCGAAACCTGCGATCGTCGGGCAGCGGATCGATACGCGATGTATGGGTTGGCCTACGTCCTGGTTCCGGCCGAATTCACGTCGCTGCAGGCCGAGCTCGACCGTGCGCTGGCGCCGTTCCAGCGCGGCGGCGACGAACGGTTTCCCCGTGACAAGCTCGCCTTCGATGATGCGACGGAGGCCCTATTGCGGCTCCACAATAGGAGGGTTCACTATGATGCCGGCAAGCTGATATGGCGCGACCACTGGCGAGAACCGGATTTCGCCGGCAGCTTCTACCTCGACCTCGCGAAACTGTCGGAGCACATGGCGGCATGCCGCCTGACTACGTTCGAGGGGACATTCGCCGAGATCGAGCCGGATTTCGACGCGTTCGTGGTCCGGTTCACCCAGTTTTCCGCGCGCGACCCGGCCACGTTCCGCTACGGGCGATGGCTCAATCCGATCGGCACCTGGGATTGGTGGGAGCTTGGCGGCCGCTTCAATGGAGCGATTCTCGGCGAGCGGCGTCCCGCCGAAGCGGAGCCCGCGATCTCGTCCGGTCCGAACCCCGGACGGGCGATTCTTGGCAACATCGTCGCTGCTTTCGGCGGCAGGATCAGCGATGAGCGCTCGCAGATCGAGCTGAATGTCGAGCTGGTGCAGTCCCTGAGGGAGGCCATCGGGGACGCGCCGCGCCGCCTTCCGACCGCCATGGTGCTGCCGGTCGGAGCCTGCGCGGACGCCGACCGCTGGTTCGACGGCCTCGGCTGGCACGCGATCAGGCCCGGCACGCGGACTGCGCTCGCAGCGCCACCGGATGCGGATTTCCGCGCCTTGGTGCACGCCGCTTATGGGAGATTTCACGGCTGTGCCGCCGCCGGCGTCGCCTATCATTTTTGACGCGCAGCGGCCGTAGCCCGGATTGCAGGCGCGCGGCGTTTCCTCTTAAGCCAACCGTACCACGCGCCGGAAATCCGGGGCGCCTTCGGTATCCAATTCAAGATCGCAGGCAGCCCCCAGGGTGTCGGCGCGGGGCGGGGCGTGCTTCATGCATGCGCAACCGCGGCGCGCCGACACCGGGCTACCGGCAAGCGGGGTGCGTCCAGGACGAGCTCGATCTACCCTTCCATACCGGCGCGGTGCGCCAATTCCTCCGGCGCAAAATTCTCCCCGATCGACATGGCGCAGATGCGCGACAGATGCGTCAGCGGCAGCCCCGTCTCCGCCGCCCAGGCGTTGAACTGGTCCTGGACCTGGCGCAAATCCTTCTTGGAACTCGGATTCTCCGCAATATCGAGGCCGGCGTCGCGCAGGCAGGCGACGACGTCGGCGGAGAGCACGAAGGCGTCCTTGCCGAGGAAGCGCAGGAAGAATTGCCCGGTCTTGCCGCCGAGCCGCGCGCCCTTCTTGGCCAGGAGATCCATGAGGCCGATCTGATCGGTTGGCGGCCAATCGGCCAGGAATTTTGCGAAACTGCCGTGCGCGCCGGAAACCTCCGCGATGAAGGCGGCGTTGGCGCGCACGCTTGCGATCTTCGCTCCGTTGCGGACGATCCGGGTATCGCTCGCCAGTTGCTCCCAATACTCGTCCGGCTGCGCCAGCAGGCGTTTTGGCACAAAGCCGAGGAAAGCCTCCTCGAACCCCGGCCATTTGGCTTCGATGACCGTCCAGGCAAACCCGGCAGAAAAGATCCGCTTGGTCATTTCCGCAAGCACCCGGTCGTCCGGAATGCGGGCGAGCTCCGCTTGGCGCATGAGCTTCGGCAACAGCGCCGCAAGCTTGTCCTCGCCGCCTTTGCGCTTGGCGGCCCGCGCCAAAATGGTCTTGAAGGGTTGCACGGCGATCTCCTGACGTAGTGGATCGAGGGTATATCCTAATCCCAATACCGTTCACTTGCCCCTAGGATGCGCCCGCTCCGCCGGGAGCGGCGGATCCCGATAAACGCGTCAAATTACCCCTTCTCCCCATCGTTGTTCACGATCGAGGCGGTAAGCGAGACGAACGGCGAATGGCGAAGATTTTCAACACCTATGCGCGCGCGCCGAAAAGGCGCCGGATGAAGAAACTGTCATCAGCTATCGCCGCGCGACGTAGGCGTCGTGGCGCGACCCCGGCTTCCGGCAGGACGACGATCATCCGGTGGTTTGCGTCAATTGGGACGACGCCGCTGCCTATGTGAAATGGCTCGCCGAATTGATCGGCAAGCCCTATCGGCTGCTGACCGAGGCCGAATGGGAATATGCCGCCCGCGCCGGCACTACGACGCCGTTCTGGTGGGGTTCGGCGATAACACCAGTGCAGGCTAATTATGACGGCAATTTTGCCTACGAGGGCGGCGGGAAGAAGGGCGAATATCGAAAGGGGACCGTGCCGGTGGGCGGCTTCGCGGCCAATCCGTGGGGCCTGTACGACGTTCACGGCAACGTGTGGGAATGGTGCGAGGACATCTGGCACGACAGCTACGACGCCGCTCCGGCCGATGGAACCGCGCTTACAACCGGAGATAACAGTCGCCGTGTCGTTCGCGGCGGTTCCTGGTTCAGCGATCCGAGGAACCTCCGCACCGCCGCCCGCTATAGGAGCACCTACCGGTACAACAACCTAGGTTTCCGGCTTGGGAGGACGCTTATTCTTTAAATCTCTACTCCTTTACGTCTGGGGTCCAGGGGCGAAGCCCCTGGTCAAAAATTTTGACGGTACCGTTTACCCGATCATGCCCACCGCACCTGCACTGCGGCCGAGGCACAGCTTGTAAGGGTGGGCAACGGCCGCTTCGCCGTTGTCCACGCGGTCATGCATTTCGGTCCTGCGTCATCGCCTTGCCACCGAACCCCGGCGGCTTGCCGGCGTGGGCACGGCGCATGGCGGGCAAGGCCATGCAAAACAGGCAGATCGTGCCGGCCATGCCCCGTGCTCACCCTACGCCTCCACCGCACGGCACTGCAATCCGGGCTACGGACAGGCGATACGGGCTGGCAGCAATACCGTTCACTTAACCTGAGGATGCGCGCGTCCCCTCTCCCCGCGGCGTTCTTCACGCGTGGGGAGAGGGTCAGGGTGAGGGGCGGGGGCAAGTCAGGGCAGAGGGTACGTGATCGCCTTTGGGCAGGCAACGACATAGCTGCAAGACATCGGCAGCGCCTCTGTGCTGACCTGCCCCTCACCCTAACCCTCTCCCCATCGTGAAGAACGATGGGGAGAGGGGACGCGCGCATCCCCAGGTTAAGTGAACGGTATTGGGGCTAGCGGACTAGCAGCCTGTCGAAGCCTGCTGTTTGCATGTAGCGTGTGGTGACGAAAGTATATCGCGTAGCCATATCGGCGATGTGGCAAAAAACAGTGGAGAGTCGAATGACCGTGATGCGGGTGCGCCGGATGGCGCAGGTGGTGCTCCCCGCCGAAGTCCAGCGGGCGCTGAACGTCCAAGAGGGCGATTATCTCGAAGCCGAGATCGTCAAGGGCGGCGTGCTCTTGAAGCCGCTCGGCGTCGTCCAGCGCGAGCGCGCATGGCAAAGAATTCAAGAAGCGGCCGGGCGGGTGCGCCGCAACGAACCGCTTGCGATGGAGGACAATGAAGCCGAGGAGGAGGCGATAGCGGCCGACATAAAGGCCCTGCGCAAGCAACATGCTTAAGGTGGTGCTCGACACGACGATCCTGGTGAGCGCCTTTCTGCGGTACGTTCCCGGCGCGGCATCATACGAGGTGCTCCGGTTTGCGGAAGACGAGAACTGCGAACTCTATCTTTCCGAAGGCATTCTCGATGAGACCGCGCGAGCGCTGCTTGCGAGCCAGCGCAATCGCCGTATCTACACCTACGGCGACGAGGATGTGGTCGCATACTGCCAAGCACTGACCAGATTGGGAAGGATCGTCGCCGACGTGCCCGACATTCGCGGTGTGGTGCGCGATCCGAACGACGACATGATCGTCGCCTGCGCGGTTGCGGCCGGCGCCGACTACATCGTAACGCGCGATAAGGATCTGCTCGCGCTCGGGGAATATGACGGCATTGCGATGATCAAGCCCGAGGCATTTTTGGCGATCCTGCGGGCGCGGCGATAGACCGAATTCCGACTGATCACATCACTCCACGTACGGTCACGTCGCCGTTATGACCGGGCGCCGATGGGTTTGCCAATCGGCTAACCTGCCCGCGCCGAAACGAACGCGTTTCCATCAAAACCCGCAAGGTCGAGCCGGAACGGCTCCGCCTCGGCGGCGGAGGCGCCCATGCCGATCGCTTCGACGGCCCGGATCATGCGGCCGCCGCGGCCGAGGTACTGGTCGGCGAGCGTCACGATGCGGATGTTCGGGGTCGCGGTCGGGGAGGCGCGGCGCAGCGCGGCGGCGACGGCCCGCTCGCTCGCTTCCGGATTGAGCGCGCACACGGACACGAAGGCCGCAGCGGTCGAGCGGCTGATGCCGGCGAAGCAATGCACCACCAGCGGCGTCTGCCGCGGCCAATCGCGCACGAAGGCGACGAGCTTTTCGACATGCTTGACCTCCGGCATCTCGTAACCATCAAGCGGTGCGCTGATGTCATGCAGCTGCAGCCACAGGTGATCTGTCGCTGCCACGGTGGCGGGACGGCTCACCCGGTCTTCGCGGGCCAGCAGGGACACCACATGGCGGGCACCGGTTGCCGCGACCGTCTCGTGAAGCCGCGCCAGCGAGCAAACATGGATCATCGCGTCGTCCTTGGTGACTCGGGTGCATCGATTGGCTGGAAATCATGCATTTGTCGTGGGCCTGGATCTACGTAGCGGCGGAAATCCATGACCCTGGACAGGGGGTGGGTGTCGGGGCCTCGGCTTGCAGAAACATCGAACCGGTCCGGCATCGCTCCTGGATGATGGTGGCATGTCCCGGCGGCGTGTTGTGGCTCACAGCTGTGACGCCGCTGCGAACCGTTGCAAAAACCGGGCTTTCGCCGTCTCGGCCGGCCACGGGGTCAGATAGTCTTTTTCGCACGCCGCCGGCAAGGCCGGCCGGGGGCCGAAAAAACGGCGCGCTTCGGCCGCGGCAAATCCCGCCAGCGCGGTCGCCTCCAGAAACGCGGAGCCGCGGTCCGCCGCCTTGACGATGGCGACGATTTCGGCCGGCAGCTCCGGCGGCAGCCCGAAGCGAATGTGGATGGCGTCAAGCAGGCGGCGTTCCACGGCCTTGTAGGCCCCTCCCATGACGGCCTTGAACGGCGAGATCATATCGCCGATCACGTATTCGGGCGCGTCATGCAACAGCAGCGCGAGCGCCAGGCGGCGATCGACCGCTCCGGTCACGCGCCGGGCGATCTCCTCGGTCAGCAGCGTATGCTGGGCGACGGAGAAAATATGCTCTCCGTGGGTTTGTCCGTTCCAGCGCGCCACCCGCGCCAGGCCGTGGGCGATATCCTCGATCTCGATGTCGAGCGGGGACGGATCGAGGAGGTCCAGCCGGCGGCCCGACAGCATCCGCTGCCACGCCCGTGGCGCCGCGCTGCGGGGCATGGCGGTCCCGTCAGGACTTCGGCGGGTTCGCGGGGGAGTGTTCGAGCATGTTAGCCGACGGGGATGCGGTAGCTTGCTGCTCTACCGGCCGTGCGGGGCGCCGCAGCGCGGCCTCCAGACGATGCGCCAACTCGGCCAGGCTGGCGTCCGTATCTTGCGCCGCGTCAGGCCGGGCGGGCGGAGGAGCAGACAATCGCTCTGCGGCGGCTGCCGGTTGGGCGGGCGGGGTGGCGCGTTTGGGTTCGGGCGACCCCAGTCCGCCGTCCGGCACAACCGGTTCACGCGCGGACTCCGGCACGGACGAAAAAACCGGCACAAAAACGCGCGGCGCCACCGCCGGATGGACCGGGGCCGGCGGCACTTCGGCCGTTGGGACCGGCACATCGCGAACCTGCATCGTCAACGTATTTACGCCCGGCGCCGCGGCCGGACGCTCCGGCGCGGGCGGGTTTCGGGAAGCCGGTGGGGGAATCGGCTCTTCGTGCCGCCCTTGGCTGGATCCTTGACTGGATCTTTGGCCCGCTTCTTGGCGCAACTCCTGTTGCGGTATCACGATCGGCTCGCGCGCGGCGGCTTGCACCGGGTCCGGGCGTGGCCCGATCCACGCCTCGAACGCCGGGCTCGCAGGTGCAGCCGTTTCCGCGCGGGGCGGCCGTCGGACCGGCCTATCCGGGGAAGCGGCCGCAGGCGCCTCGCGGGCGGGGGAAAACGCCTCGGACTGCCCGATATTGGGCTCGATGACGATATCGGTCGGACCGCCGATCATAATCAGGTGTTCGGCATCGTCCCGCCGGATCAGCACCAGCCGGCGCCGCGCATCCACGGCCGCGGTGTCGATGACGGCAAGCCGCGACTGCTTTCCGCGCCGCGACGTTGGGCTCCCGGTTGCGATCCGGAACCGCTGCCACAGCAACGCCGCGAGTCCGACCAAACCCAGCACCAGCAAGAAGGGAACGGCAAATCCCGCGACCGCCGGCAGGTTGTCCCAAATCTGTTCCATTGACGTGCTCCCTACCCGCTCAGTGCCCGCCGCCGAACCATTGCGGCCCTGCGGGAGCGCGACGCCCGCCGCGCGCTCGCTCGGAGGCCCTCAATTCCTGGCGCGGTCCTTGGCGCGGTCCGTGGCACGGTCGAAGAACCGCAGATCGGGTGGCGCCTGCTTCTTCTTGGACGGCATCAAAAAACCGTCGGCGCTGAGATAATAGCCATCCCGGCCGATGAACAGCAGGGCATTGTATTCCGGACAAATCAACTCCGGCCACTCCGGTTTAGGATCGCTATTGCGGACATAGCGCTTATCGACCGTCCAAGGCCTGGTCAGGGCGTGGTCGATGACGGTAATCTCGTCGTGAAGCATGTTCGGATCGGCAGCGTCGAGGTAAATGCGCTCCTTGAAGACCGACTGATTGTCGGCGTGCAGCGGTAGTCCGGTCGCATCGAACTCCCGCGGCCCCTTGAAGCCGCGGGTTTCGACCTCCAGCACGTCGTAGCGGCCGTCGCCGTCCTGGTCGACCCACCGCCCGATCGAGTAGCCTGCGAATGTCGGCTCGATCGCCTGCGGCCAGTCGCGTCCATCGGTAAAGATGCGCCGGTAGGGATCGTAATCGCCGATCAGGATGTAGGTCGTCTCCGGCGTGACGACGAATTCCAGCGGCCGGAATGCCACCATCATGAACGGCATGCCGGCGGCGACGCAGCGGGCATGGTCGACATTGTTGCCCTGGCCGCCCTGCTCCTGATCCGCGATACTGGCGTCGAGAATGGCCTGATATTCCGGCGTCAGCGGCGCTTGCTGGCCGCGTCCCCAGGACTTGGTCTGGTCGAACGACGGCTGGCCGCCGACCCCTTCGACCACGAACCGGTCCCATTGCCCCTTCAGCTGCGGGTATTTGGCGTCGTCGAACGCCTGCGCGCCGCCCACCGTCAACAGCAGCGCCGCAACGCGCGCCAATGTGCGGGTCGAAAGTCGAGAGGTCATGAGAGCTTTTCCTGGTGGTGGCAACCTAACGCCTGAAGCGCAGGGAACTAAGCAGGGAACTAAATGGAGTGCCGACCGCCACGCAAGCGCAACGCGGGGCGGATGCTGCCAACGCTGTGCCGCAGAATTGCGCATTTAACGAGGCGATGTCATGGATTCTCGCGGCGCAACCCGGCACCGCCGTCCGCCGGCGTCGGCCTGCCGGTCAAGGCGCGCCATACCATGTCAACCGGCCGCCGCCATGCCGGGCTAACAGTCTCTTTTCGACCAAGGAGCGAAACGTCGCCTTCAAGGTATTGGGGCTCGCGCCGATCGCGCGGACCATGTCGCGGGTGGTCACCCGCCCATGGTCACGGACATAGTCGAGAATGGCGAGTGCCAGCTCCGGCAGCGCCGCCAGCGCGTTCGCCTCCCGCTCGATTTTGCCGGCGAGACGGCGCTTCTGTTGCTGCAGGGCACGCAGGAAGAACAGCAGCCAGGGCTGCCAGTCCGGCATTGCGGTGCGGATCGTGCCCTGCGTTTGATGCAGGGCCCGATAATACCCCTCCTTGCTGGCCTCGATGACGGCCTCAAGCGAGCTGTACGGAACATACGCATAGCCGGCCTGTAGCAAGAGCAGCGTTGTCAGAATGCGGCTGAGCCGTCCGTTGCCGTCCTGGAAGGGATGGATTTCCAGGAAAACCACCACGAACATGGCAATGACGAGCAGGGGGTGCAGCCGGCGAAGCGCCCGGGCTTCATTGAGCCAAGCGACCAGCTCGGCCATCCGGCGCGGTGTATCGAAAGGGCTGGCGGTAGCCAACACAATGCCGACCTGCTTGCCGTCCGCGTCGAACGCCGCAACATTGTTGTATGATTTCTTGTATTCGCCGCGATGCCAGGCGTCCTTCTCGCTGTGGCGCAGCAGATCGCGGTGGAGCTGCTTGATGTGGTTTTCGGTAACCGGAATGTCCCGCCAGGCGGCAAAGATGGTTTCCATGCAATCCGCATAGCCGGCGACGTCCTGCTCGTCCCGACTCGCCAGCGTCTCGATGTCCAGATTGGCGAGCAGGCGGTCAACCTCGCGGTCGGTCAGCTTGCTACCCTCGATGCGGGTGGAAGAGCCGATGCTTTCGATCGTCGCGATGCGGCGCAATGCGTTCAACCGCTCCGGCGCCAGCGTCCCATATGCACGCCAAGCGCCTTTGAACTCGTCGATTTCCGCGATCAGGCTCAGCAATTCCGGCGTGATCCGGATGGTGTCGGTGTTCATGACCGGAATTTATGCCGGATTAGACCGGATTGTCTGCCGGAATAACGACCGGATTAGACCGGAATGCGCGCGCCTCGCGGCGCCGAAAATGCGCGCGTCCCCTCTCCCCGCGGCGTTCTTCACGCCGTGGGGAGAGGGTTAGGGTGAGGGGCAGAGGCACGTGAGGGCGCACCAACAAATCGCCGCTGCGGCCAAGATTCGGTCGAGCCGTCTGAGCGGGCACCTGGCCCTCACCCCGACCCTCTGCCTATCGTGAAAAACGATGGGGAGTGGGAGCGCGAGGCATGTTTCAGCATGACCGCGCGATCCTCCAAGCGTAACGTCGTGTCGATCGGCGCGATCTTGTAGCGCTCGGACAATTCGCGGGTCAGGCCTCGGCGGTCCAGTTCCCCGATGGCGGCGACGAGGCGGCGCTTGAGCGTAAGATCGCCCTTCCACAGCCCGAACGTCACCGGATAGCGCTGCAGCGGCTCCGGGAGCCAAGCGACCTGCGCCCCGACGGTGCCGGCAATCTGCCCCGCCATCAACGCTTCGCTGACCGCGGCATCGATCGTGCCGGCGCGCAGCGCCGCGGTCAGCGCTTCGGCGCTGGGGAAGATTTGCACCTGCGCCTGCTGGCTGCGCAGAAAGCGGCTGAGGGCGATGCGGTCGAGCCCGGCAAGGCCGGCATAGAAGCCCACCTTGACGTCCCGCAAACTGGCCGGAAGGGTTTTGGCGATCAGCGCCCAGCCGGTCTGCAGATGCGGCGGGGTGGTGTCGAGGAAGGAGCGGGTCAAGTCCGAGGCCACAACGCCGCCGGCCAGCATCTCGCATTGCGCCCGCGTCACGTTCCAGTTGCGCGGATTGAAGTCGCGCCCCATCGCGGGGTTGTTGGCAACGATCAGCCTGACATCGAGCCGCTTGGCGATCGCCTGGGCGAACTCGATATCGAAACCCGGCGCCTCCGGCTTGCCGGTCACCAGCGGCGGATAGAGCGTCGGCACGCAAATCTTCAAAACGCCGGCCTGCCGGATCTCGGCCATCGAGGTATCGGGCGGCAACAGCGAGACGGCTCCGAGCACGGCCGCGATGACGGCGAACGTCATCACGTCCCCAAGCCAGCGCGGCCGCTCGCTCATGGGCGCGCCGCCCTGCATGGGCGGGGTAGGGGAGGCGAACATCCAGGTGGCAAGGGGATCATCCGTTCAGGCACTAAAATAGCTATCTGTATGATGGTGTGGCGACGGTCTGGCGGCGTGGGTGGCGTAGGATCGCGCATCGTCAACACCTTTTGTCGTGGCTCAACGCCGCGGCAATTCGCATTCTATCGCATGCCGTTGGCGGCAAGGAATAGCCCTTGCCGGGCCGCGTCCGGGCCGCGTGTTTCAATCAGGCGTGACGATCGGAATGACCTGCCGACCGTGGCGCCGATAGATGCGGAGGTCGGAGTCCGTCGTGAGGAGAACCGGGGTATCCACTATCTCCGTCATGCGAACGAGACACGCATCCGCAAAGCTCATCGGCACGTTTGCGTATCTTTGTAACAGCTTGAGAACGGTGCCCGCGTGTTCGCGAAAGCTGAAGGGACACACCAAGGCACCGCGAGCCACGACCGCCATCAGAATTCCGGTTCCACGCGCCCCGAGCAGATGAAAAGCTTCCGACAAAACAGCTTCGCAGGTTGTCCAGGGCGGCGAAAGCCTGGCGGCTTCGGCCGCCGCCCAGTGATGATTGGTGTCGCCGCGGCTCAGCAGCGCAACAACAAAACCGGTGTCAACGAGCACGTTTGTCGCCATATCCGGTAGATTTCAGGTACCGCTTGGTCTGCTTGCTCAAATCCGGTGCCAGTCCTTCGACCGCTCCGACGAGATCGGCAATCGCACCGAGCGGACTTGGCATGTCTTCGGGCGGTCGGCCAAGCGTCAAGCGCTCACGGACGACGTTGGATTTGGATACATTTCGGCGTCGCGATTCCGCCTCGATCTGAGCGATCAGAGCTTCAGGCAATCGCACGGTCAATGTCTTCATCACTGGATCGTATGACGCTGCTGACGCCGCCGCAATACGCCAATTGAAAAACCGAAAAACGTGAGCGCGCTACCGCGGGCTGCGGCTGCACCGAGTTGACCGGTCATTGCTCGCGGGGTGGGATCGTAAACACCGCCGCGCGGCGCGGGCGTGGATTTGGGAGGCTGCGTTACGGCCGATCGGGATTTGCAGATGGGTGCGGCTCATGAAGTGATCGCCAGCCATACCGGCCATGGTCAGCATATGGCCACGCGTCGTCGGACGTTGGGTAGTGCCTTGAGCCGGGGGATGATCTCGCTCACGTCGATTTCGCCGCGAATGTATGCCTCGAAGACGGCATCGATTTCCGGATAGACCGGATTAGGTCCGAACATGTGGGGTGTGCAAAATCGCCCTCGCGAGACGCAGGCAGCCGGCACGGCGTAGAATGGCGATTTTGCGCACGCGGCAGGCCTTTGGTTAGGGTCGCGATCACGACACCGCGCGATCACGACGTGAGCGGCCGACTGCGTGCGCAAAATCGCCGGCGAAGCCGTGCCGGTTGCTCCGCCGTGCCCGGGCGATTTTGCACACCCTACGACCTGCGATTCGACGCGACCGCAATTTGGTATAGAACCAATTTGGCCGTGCATATGTCACTCCTAAGCTTTCAAAAATGGCACAACTTGGCTCGAAAAGCACATATTTTCAGGGCCGAGAGCTTCGGGAGAGCGCACGGCCGCAGTTGCGAAGGGGCACTCAGCATGAAGACCGGCGCGACCTATGCGCTGCGTTGACCCGGAATCCGTCACAGGCCCGCCCCAATTTCACAACGAACGAGCACCCGATGACCACCTTCGCACCGCTGCCGATCGACGCCGCCCTGCCGGACCTGCTTGCCGCCCTGGCAAACGGCACGGCTGCGGTGCTGGTGGCGCCGCCCGGCGCCGGCAAGACCACGCGGGTGCCGCTGGTGCTGGCCGGCGAGCCTTGGGCCCGCGAAGGCAAAATCCTGGTGCTGGAACCGCGCCGGCTCGCCGCCCGCGCCGCCGCCGAGCGCATGGCGAAGACGCTTGGCGAAGCCGTCGGCGAGACGGTCGGATACCGGGTGCGGTTCGGCACCAAAGTGTCGAAACGCACGCGCATCGAGGTGGTCACCGAGGGCGTTTTCACCGGCCTGATCCTCGACGATCCCGCGCTTGAAGGCGTCGCGGCGGTGCTGTTCGACGAATTCCATGAGCGCTCGCTCGATGCCGACCTCGGGCTGGCGCTCGCGCGCGACGCCCAGCAGGGGCTGCGCGAAGACCTGCGGCTCCTGGTGATGTCGGCCACGATCGACGGCGCGCGTATTGCCAAGGCGCTGGGCGATGCCCCGGTGATCACGAGCGAGGGCCGCGCCTTCGCGGTCGAGACCCGCTATCTCGGCCGCGATATGCTCAAGCCGATCGAGCCGCAGATTGCGGAGGCGGTGGCCCGCGCCTTGCGCGCCGAAACCGGCTCGATTCTGGCGTTTCTGCCCGGCACCGCGGAAATCCGGCGCACCGAAACGCTGCTACGCGAGCGCATCGCGGAACCGGCGGTCGAGGTGTTTGCCCTCCACGGCACGCTCGATTTCGCCGCGCAGGACCGCGCCATCGCCCCCACGGCGCCCGGCCGCCGCAAGGTCGTGCTGGCGACCTCGATTGCGGAAACCTCGCTCACCATCGAAGGCGTGCGCGTGGTGGTGGATTCCGGTCTGGCGCGGGTGCCGCGCTACGAGCCCGATGTCGGACTGACCCGGCTCGAAACCGTGCGGGTGTCACGGGCGGCCGCCGATCAGCGCCGCGGCCGCGCCGGGCGCACCGAGCCGGGTGTCTGCTACCGGCTGTGGGACGAGCCGCAGACCGCGGCGCTGGAACCCTTCGCGCAGCCGGAAATTCTGGCCGCCGATCTATCCTCGTTCGTGCTCGACCTCGCCCAATGGGGGGTGGCCGATCCGGGCCCAGCTGGTGTTTCTCGATTCCCCGCCCGCGCCCGCGTTCAACGAAGCCAAGAAGCTGCTGGCCGATCTCGGCGCTATCGACGCCTCCGGCCGCATCACGCCGGAAGGAAAACGCCTCAACCGCCTGCCGCTGCCGCCGCGGCTTGCCCGTATGGTGGTGGATGCCGGCCGGGAGGGCGCCGGCCGCGTCGCCGCCGAGATCGCCGCCGTGCTGACCGAACGCGGCCTTGGCGGGAACGATATCGACCTGCGCCACCGCATCGACGGACTGCGCCGCGACCGCTCCGCGCGCGCCGAGGAAGCCCGCCGCATGGCCAAACGCTGGGCCGAAATGGCCGGCTCTTCTCCCTCTCCCGTTGTGGGTCGCTCGTCTCCCTCTCCCCGCTTGCGAGGAGAGGGTTGGGGTGAGGGGCAGGTACACGCTCCAGAGCATTTACCTGCCCCTCACCCGGCGCGCCAAGGCGCGCCGACCCCTCCCCGCGAGCGGGGAGAAATAAAAACCCCTCGGCCCGTCGCGCCTTCGTCTAAGGAGGCCGCGACAGCGGCCGTCTCGAAGGATGGCCCAGTCGCCGCGCGTGCATCCCATCCTTCGCGACGCCGGCCTGCGGCCGGCTCCGCAGGATGAGGCCGATAAGCATGCGACCGGGGAGCCGTCGCTCGGCCCCATTCTGGCACTGGCCTATCCGGAGCGCATCGCCAAAAACCGCGGCGCCGCGGCAGGCGCATTCCTCCTCGCCAACGGCCGCGGCGCCTTCGTGGACCCGGCCTCAGCCCTGGCGCGCGAGCCGTACCTCGCGGTCGCCGAACTGATCGGCGCCGCCGCACAAAGCCGCATCACGCTGGCGGCGGCAATTGGTATCGAAGAGATCGAAGCGCATTTTGCCGGCCGCATCGAAGTGATTCACGAGGTCACCTGCGACCCGAAGACGCTGACGCTGCGCAGGCGCCGCCTTCGCCGCCTCGATGCCATCACGCTCGGCGATCGGCCGGTTCCGGTAACGCCGGACGAGGGCACGGCGCGCCTCTTCGCCGAGGCGATCGTGAAGGCCGGGATCGATCGGCTGCCCTGGTCCAAGGCGCTCGCGCAATGGCGCGATCGGGTGATGTTTCTGCGCCGCCACGAGGGCGCGGAATGGCCCGACCTGTCGGACGCCGCGCTGGCGGGCTCGGCCGGCGATTGGCTGGCGCCGCTGTTGTTCGACAAGACGGCGCTGGCGGCTCTGGGCGGCGCGGAACTCGAAGCCGCGCTCCACAATCTGCTGCCCCACGCGCTGCGCCGCCGGCTCGAGGCCGAAGCGCCGACCCATTTCGATGCGCCGTCGGGTTCGCGCGTGCCCATCGACTATGAAGCCGAGGGAGGCCCGAAGCTCGCCATCCGGGTGCAGGAACTGTTCGGCCTCAGCCGCCATCCCGCCATCGCGGGCGGGCGGGTGCCGCTGCTGATCGAGTTGCTGTCGCCCGCGCACCGGCCGGTGCAGCTGACCCGCGATCTGCCGGGTTTCTGGCGCGGCAGCTACGCGGCGGTGAGAACCGAGATGCGCGGGCGCTATCCGCGCCATCCGTGGCCGGACGATCCGACCACCGCGCCGGCGACGCGCCGCGCCAAGCCGCGCGGGGAGTGAGGCGGTTCCAACGGACCGCGCTCGTGCATAAACGTCGCGCTGCCCGGTGTCGGCTATCGGTGTTGCGCCCCCGGCGGGCAGCGTCGGGTCGTTCCGTGCAATGCGATCTGGTTTGGGCTAAGGCGTGAGCGCGCGCCGCCCCATCACTGGAATGGCTTCATGCAACCACATCGTGGACGTGCGGTCGCTGGCGTTGCCGTGTACTGTCGCGCGGTCCTGATGCGAAGGAGATATCCATGTTGGGCCTCGAAAATCTGCAGCCGGCGGTGGCGCTGCTGGCCGGCATCCTCATCCTGATCATGCCGCGGCTGCTCAATTATATTGTCGCGATCTATCTGATCGTGGTGGGGATCTCCGGGCTCGGCCTGCTCCACCGCTGAGCGCCTCGCCGGCGCGAGCGTGCATCCGCGGACAGGCGAAGCGGGGCCCAAAAAATGCGGATTGTGGTGGCCGGGACCTCCGGTGCCGGGAAGACTACCCTGGCGAAGGCGATCGCCTCGGAATTGGCCCTGCCTCGCATCGAGCTGGATGCGCTCTACTGGGGGCCGGGATGGTGCGCGGCTGATCCGGCCGTCTTCGCCGCCCGCGTCGGCGCCGCCGTCAGCGCCGAGGCCTGGGTGCTGGACGGCGATTACGGGAGGGTTCGCGCATTGGTGTGGGGGCGGGCGACACATTTGATCTGGCTGGATTTCAGCCGGGGCGTGATCATGTGCCGCGTCATCAGACGATCGATCATGCGCGCGATCGATCAAACCGAGCTGTGGGCCGGCAACCGGGAAGATTGGCGCCACTGGTTGCAGCCAAGCCATCCGATCCGATGGGCGTGGACGACCTGGCAACGCCGCCGCGTGGAATTCGAGGCACAGCTGCGCCGCGAGGAATACCAGAACCTGGTCGTGCTGCGTTTGCGCCGGCCGCGCGAGGCGGCCCGCATCATCGACCGGCTGCGAACCGCCGGATGAGCGGTCCATTGCTGCCGCGGCGTCGGTGCCGCGCCGGTCCGCCACCCGCCCCCGTCATGCCCCTGCGCTCGGCCGCGCCGATACGGCGGCGTGCCAGCGGTGGATGTGGCCGAAATCGGCCGGTACGGCGAGCTTGGCCGGCTTCATGAAATCGATCGCCACCAGGGCGGTGATGTCGGCCACCGAAAACCGTTCGCTCGCGATGAAGCGCCTGCCGTCGAGCTGCCGATCGAGGATGCTTAAGAACTCGGCCACACGCGGCTTGTTGGCTTCGCCCCAGGCGGCGACCTGTGGCACTTCGGCACGCGCCATGGCGGGATGCAGGTGTCTGAAAACCTGAGAGACCGGAAAATAGAGGTGCTGCTCGAGGCGCCGGTTCCACATTTCCACCAAGGCCTGTTCCAGCGCCCCGGTGCCGAACAGGGGCGGATCCGGATTGGTAACCTCGAAATAGCGGCAGATCGCGATCGATTCGGTGATCACGGTGCCGTCGTCGAGCACCAGCGCGGGCACCCGCTGGAGCGGATTGATGGCCGTGAATGCCGCCGATTTCTGCTGCATGGCGCCGAGATCGACTGGTTCTAATGGTACTGAAATGCCCTTTTCGGCCAGAAAAATGCGTACGCGCCGGGGATTTGGTGCGCGTCCCCCATCATAGAGCTTCATGTCAACGTGATCTCCCGATCCAAGCCCGCAGCGATGTCCCCGCGTGGCCCGGTGACATCTGTTCGCGCCCCCTCGATCGCTTCGAGGGGCCTTCGCCAACCGCTCGTTTACCTTATCGCATGGTATAAGATCCCGGATCGAAGCACGCTCTTAAGAATTTTTGCGCTCTAACATCATTGGACGGCACCTGGGATAGGAGAATTCGCGTGGTCGCGGGGGCATGCGCATCCGCCGGATCCGCGGGAGAGACGGAGCCACGTTCGTGTACGGACCGCTGAAGGCCATCATTCTTGCCGGCCTCATTGCCGGCTTGGTCGTGGCGGTGCAACGCCACGGTGGCGTCGCGCCTGGCTTCGACAGCCACGATCCGCTGTCGCTGGTCTATCAGGTCGGCCTCCTGATCCTGGTCGGCGGTGCCGCCGTTCGCCTGTTTAGCGGCCGTTTGGGCGAGGCGCTGCAGGCGGCGATGATGTGGATCGTCATCGCCCTGCTGCTGATTGCCGGTTACACCTATCGCTTCGAGCTCAACGAAGTGACCACCCGCATGATGATGGAACTTGCGCCGGGGCGGACCGTGCTGGCGCGCGGACAGGTTGTGGAGGTCGCCCGGACCGGGTCCGGAGAGTTCCAGATCTTGACGACCGTCAACGATGCCCGGGTGCCGATGGTGCTCGATACCGGCGCCAGCACCGTGATGCTGACGCGCGATGCCGCCCTCGCGGCGGGGCTGCCGGTCGAACTGATCAAATACACGATCAATATCGAGACCGCGAACGGCCGCACCCGCGCCGCCGCCGCCACGATCGACCAAATCGCGGTCGGCAATATCGTCGAGACCGCGGTGCCGGCGCTGATCGCGCAGCCCGGCGCGCTGAAGACGAGCCTGCTCGGCATGAGCTTCCTGTCCCGGCTCGAGAGCTGGGAGGTGCGCGGCGGCAAGGTTATCATGCACGGGGCGCCATGAGGTGGCCCTGCGAACCAGCTCATCCGCCGCTCATAACACCAGGCTTGCAAGAAAGCGCGCCGCCATGGTGGCGAGGAACAGCCCAAGCCCGATCTCCAGGCGCCGGCGCGGGGTTCGGTGGGCGAGCCGGGCGCCGAAACCCGCCGCATAGCTCGAAATCGGCGCCATGAGGGCAACGCCCGCGAGCGACACGAAGCCGATGCACAGCGGCGGCATCAGGCTTTGGTGCGGCAGGCCGGCGAGCATGAACCCGATCGTGCCCGCAACGGCGATCGGAACGCCGAGTCCGGCCGAGGTCGCGACCGCCGCGTGGATCGGCTTGCCGTACAGCGTCATGATGATATTGGACAGCGAGCCGCCGCTCACGCCCATGAGCGCGGACGACAGCCCGATGGCGTAGCCGAACAGCGGCATCGCCGGTCCCCGCGGCAGGTCGTCGGCCAACCGCCAGCTGTCGCGGCCGAACAGCAGCTTGACGGCGATAAGGCCGGCAATCAGCGCGAAGGCCGCTTTGAACACCCCCGCCGGCGCGATCGCCGCAAGCAGGGCGCCGGTCGCCACCCCGGCGATTGCCGGCAGCGTCCAGGCCCGGACCACGTCGTCGAGCCCGATGCCCTTGGCCCGGTGCGCATAATAGGAGCGGAACGTGGTCGGCACGATGATGGCGAGCGAGGTGCCGATGCAGAGCTGCATGCGGATGTCCTCGGAAACCCCGAGCGCGCGAAATACCTCGTAAAGTACCGGAACGATGACCCCGCCGCCGCCGATGCCGAACAGGCCGGCGAGCACCCCGGTGACGACACCGCCGCCGGCAATGACGGCGGCCAGCAGCGCGAGTTCCGCAATCGGCATTCCGAACATCAGGCCGGGCTTTCGTGCCGGAGGGGCGAAATTCGCATCACGCCGCCGCCGGCTCGGCCATGGCGGTGCGGCCCGCCGCGACCACGCGGAGCGCTTCGCGCAGCACCTCGGCGCCGGCACCGGGTTTCACGGCATCGACGGTGAGGACTTGGCGGAAGCGGCGCGCGCCCGGCACCGCGTGGAACAGCCCGACCATATGGCGCAGGATCGCCGGCGCCCGCGTGCCGGCCGCCATCTCGCGCTCGATATAGGGGATCATGGCTTCGGCGGCGGCTTCGACGCTCGTGAAGGGGGGCGCCGCGCCGAACAGCTGCGAATCGACATCGAGAAGGCGCCACGGCTCCTTATAGGCGGCGCGGCCGATCATGACGCCGTCAAGCCTGGAAAGGTGCACTTTGGCTTCATCCACGGTGGCGATGCCGCCATTGATCACGATGTCGAGCCCTGGAAGCCGGGCCTTGAGCCGGTACACGCGCGCATAGTCGAGCGGCGGAATATCTCGGTTCTCCCGCGGCGACAGGCCGGCAAGCCATGCCTTGCGGGCGTGGACGATGAGCCGGTCGAACGCCCGCCGCGACTACCGCGTCGGCCAGGGCATCAAGGGCTTCTTCCGGATCCTGATCGTCAATGCCGATGCGGCATTTGACCGTCACCGGAACCGTCACCGCCGCCTTCATGGCGGCAACGCAATCGCCGACCCGCTCCGGCTCCGCCATCAGGCAGGCGCCGAAGCGGCCGTTTTGCACGCGGTCGGACGGGCAGCCGACATTGAGATTGATCTCGTCATAGCCGAAGTCGGCGCCAATCCGCGCCGCGGCCGCCAGCGCCTCCGGCTCGCAGCCGCCGAGTTGCAGCGCGACCGGGTGCTCCGCCGGATCGAACGCCAAGAGCCGCGCCCGATCACCATGCAGCACCGCGCCGGTGGTGAGCATTTCGGTATAGAGCAGCGCCCGCCGCGTCAGCAGCCGATGGAAATAGCGGCAGTGACGGTCGGTCCAATCCATCATCGGGGCGACGGAAAATGTTCTCGGTAAGCTATTCATTTTATTGGTCTTTTTCTCCTTCCCGACTACCCTTGAGCTGCACCGAAGATATGGCTACATTGGTTCTTGTAGTCATGGCGGATACGCGACGATGAAAGAATTGCAGCTTCGCGACGCCAAGTCAACGCTGTCAGCGGTCGTCGAGGCTGCAGAACAAGGTCAACCTACGACGATTACCAAGCACGGACGCCCAGCCGCCGTCGTGATCTCTTATAAAGAATGGACCAAGCTGAACGGTAGGGTTCCTTCCTTTGCCGACCTGCTTTTGGCTGTTCCCCAGTTCACCGAGGAGGACCTGCCCGAGAGACGTTCCACCCGGATCGTGCGGGAGGGCGCCCCCGATTGATGTCCGGTTATTTGCTCGACACCGACGCGATATCGATCCGCGCTCCTCCGTCCATGGCCCGGAATGCCGTGCGCTCCGATGTTGCCCGCTTTCGAACGTGGGTGCGTGAGCATGACGACCACCTTTTTTTGTCAGCGATAACACTGGCAGAGATTCAAGCGGGTATCTGGCAACTCGAGCGCAGAGGTTCCGCGCGCCGCGCCGCCGTGCTTGCCCATTGGCTTAGCGCCATCCTGGAGCTTTACGATTCAAGACGTTGTCGTTTACGGCGGCCGCCGCTCTCGAAACCGTCAGGCGGGTGTAAATAGTAGGCGCCCCGGAATGCGACCGATGGGCAGAGAGGGAGGAATGACGATGGCTGCGATGGACAATTTCCGGCTGCACGACGGTGTTATCGATCGCCGGATGCTGCTCGGCACCGCGGCGGCGGCGGGGCTCGCGGTAGCGTTTGCGGCGAAAGGTGCGCCGGCCGCGGCCGCCGAAGCGGCGGCCGATCCGCTCGTCCCGGTGCCGATGCCGGCGCAGGTTCCGGTGCGGGAGGGGATGGCCCAGCTCGCCGACACGCGGCTGTGGTTCTGGGACACGGGTGGTACCGGCGAGCCGATCGTGCTCTTGCATCCGGCGTCGGGCAGCGGCCTGATCTGGGGCTACCAGCAGCCGGTCTTCGCCAAGGCCGGCTACCGGGTGATCTCCTATTCGCGCCGCGGCTACTACAATTCCGCGCCGATGGATCGTTCCAAGCCCGGCAACGCTTCCGAGGATTTGCACCAGCTGGTGGACTTTCTCGGGCTGGCTAAGTTCCACATCGTGGCCTCGGCCGCCGGCGGCAGCGTCGGGTCGGACTATGCGTTTTCGCACCCCGAGCGGCTGTTGAGCCTCACGGTGTCGAGCAATCAGTTCGGCCTCGTGGATGGTGAGATTCCAGCCGCTGGCGCGCGCATCCGCCCGGACATTTGGGAGGAAATTCCGGTCGAAGTCCGCGAGGTCGGGCCGTCCTACCGCGCCGTCAATCCGCAGGGCTATCAGCTGTGGAGCGAATTCGAGCGCAAATCCGGCCTGAAGGATGCGTTCCGCCAGCCGCTGAAAAACCGCATCACCACCGCGATGCTGCGCACGCTCAAGGTGCCGACGCTGGTGATTTCCGGCGCCGCCGATCTCGCCACCCCGCCGTCGATCGCCCGCATGATCGCCGCTACGATTCCGAACGCCGAACTGGTGGTCGCCCCGGAAGCCGGCCACTCGGTTTACTGGGAGGAGCCGGCGCTGTTCAATCGCGCCGTTCTCACCTTCATCGCCAAGCACAGGGCCTGACCGCCATGCTGCAGCGGTGTTCAGCCGAGACCATCGGGCAAACAGCATGGTCGGCCGCGTTCGCCCGTATCGCGGCGGTGGCCTGCGCGGTCATGGCCGCCTTGGCGCCGGCGCTTGGTCAGGAGATCCGCGCACCGTCCGAAGCCACCGTCGCGCTGACGATTCTCGCCATCAACGACTTCCACGGCAACCTCAAACCGCCGGGCGGCGGCATCGTGATCGCAGATTCCGCGGGCGGGGATATGCGGGTGGCGGCCGGTGGCGCCGAGCGGCTCGCCACGCTGGTCAAGCAGCAGCGCGCCAAGCAGCGCAACAGCATATTCGTCGCCGCCGGCGACCTGGTCGGAGCGAGCCCGCTCTTATCCGCCTTGTTTCACGACGAGCCGACCGTGGAAGCACTGTCCCTGATGGGGCTCGATCTGGCCGCCGTCGGCAATCACGAATTCGACAAGGGCCAGGACGAGCTCAAGCGCCTGCAAAACGGCGGTTGCGCGCCCAGCAGCGGCGTCGGTGGGGCAATCACCCAGTTTCGCGTGAGCTGTCCGCTGCGTCCCTTTGCGGGTGCGACCTATCATTATCTCGCCGCCAGCACGGTGGTCCGCGCGACCGGCAAGACGCTGTTTCCGGCTTACGAAATTCGCACGTTCGACGGCGTTCCGGTCGCCTTCGTGGGGCTCACCTTGCGGGCCACGCCCGAAGTGGTCTCCCCGTCCGGCGTTGCCGGGCTCGTCTTCGGCGACGAGGCCGACACCATCAATGCGCTGGTGCCGGAACTGGCCGCGCAAGGCGTTGCCGCCATCGTGGTGATGATCCACCAGGGCGGCGAAACGGCGGATAACCGCGACTACAATGGCTGTCCCGGCATGGCGGGGCCGATCGTCGATATCGTCAACAAGCTCGACCGCGCCGTCGGCGTCGTGGTCTCCGGCCACACCCATCGCGCCTATAATTGCATGATAGACGGGCGCCTCGTCACCAGCGCCGACAAATATGGCACCCTCCTGACCCGGATCGACGTGGCGCTCGACCCGGCCACGCGGCGGATCGTCGCCGCCCACGCGGACAATATCATCGTCAGCCCCGATACCGTCCCGGATGCCGCGCAGGCGGCGCTGATCGCCGGCTACGACGAGACCGCGACACAACTCGCCGACCGCAAAGCCGGTACCATCACGGCCGACATTGTCGCGCGAGCCCAATCGGGCCGGTGAATCCGCGCTGGGCGACGTCATCGCCGACGCCCAGCTTGCCGCCACCGCGGCGCCCGAAGAAGGGCGGCGCCGTCATCGCCTTCACCAATCCGGGCGGGGTGCGCACCGATATCGGCCGCAATGGCGGCGGCGCGGTGACGTTCGGGGAGCTGTTCGCCGCCCAGCCGTTCGGCAATACGCTGGTCACGCTGAGCCTGACGGGCGCGCAGATCAAGGCACTGCTCGAACAGCAATGGCAGCCCGAGGTGACGCGCATCCTGCAAGTCTCGCGGGGCTTCACCTACACGTGGTACGGCGACCGCCCCGCCGGCGACCGCGTTCCGGCCAATGGGATCCGGCTCGACGGCCGCCCGCTGGACCCGGCGGCCTCATACCGGGTGACCGTCAATGGGTTCCTGGTCGATGGCGGCGACGGCTTTTCGGTGTTCCGCCAGGGCACCGATCAGCGCATCACCGGTTCCGCCGATGTCGATGCGCTGGACCGCTATTTCGCCGCCAACAGCCCGGTTTCGCCCCCGCCCCTGGATCGCATCGGCCGCGGGGATTGAGGAAGGAGAACTCGCCGACATTCGGCGCACGAAAGTCACGCGGCCGCAGGCCATTTGGACCCACCTAGTACTACCGACACAGTATAAAAACCGGTACTCCCTTCAGGTCGGAACACCTGGAGTCGTGGCCGGGCATGGCGGGTTGTCCCGGCCATCCACCTTTTCCTTGCAAAGCCATCGCAGGCAAGACGTGGATGCCGGCGACAAGCGAGGCCACGACTCCGAGTGTGATTCGACCTGATCGAAATCCCGTATAGTCCGCGCTTCGGTGCAGCGTCACGACTGCACGAGACCGCCACCCCATTGACTGCCCGGCCGCGCACCGTAAATGTCCGGCATGAATATTCTTCAAAAATCCGGCATCGACGCGGCCCGGCCGCTGTTTTCCCACCGCCCCTACTGGGCGCACCGGTTCGGCACCGCGCCGTTCCTGCCCATGTCGCGTGCCGAGATGGACGCGCTTGGCTGGGATTCCTGCGACATCATCGTGGTCACGGGCGATGCCTATGTGGACCATCCGAGCTTCGGCATGGCGATCATCGGGCGGCTCTTGGAGGCGCAGGGCTTCCGGGTCGGCATCATCGCACAGCCGGACTGGCAGAGCGCGGCGCCGTTTGCGGCGCTCGGGCGGCCGAACCTGTTCTTCGGCGTCACCGGCGGCAACATGGATTCCATGGTCAACCGCTACACGGCGGACCGGCGGCTGCGCCACAACGACAGCTACACGCCGAACGGCGAGGGCGGCAAGCGGCCCGACCGCGCCGCGATCGTCTATGCGCAGCGCTGCCGCGAGGCGTTTCGCGATGTGCCGATCGTGCTCGGCGGCATCGAGGCGTCGCTGCGGCGCATCGCCCATTACGACTACTGGTCCGATACGGTGCGCCGCTCCGTCCTGGCCGACGCCAAGGCGGATGTGCTGCTCTACGGCAACGCCGAGCGGGCGGTTGTGGAGGTGGCGCACCGGCTCGCCAAGGCTGGGCGCGCATGCGGGGGAGATGGCCGAGGCCATCGCCGGCCTCGACGATATCCGCGGCGTCGCGCTGATGAAGAGCGCGGTGCCGGACGGCTGGACGCAGGCGCACGCCGACGATCTCGACGTGGCCGACGAAGGCGCCCGGATGGGGGCGGAAAACACCGTCATCCGCCTGCCGGCGTTCGAGCAGGTCAGCCAAGACCGCGAGGCCTATGCGCGGGCCTCCCGCGTGCTCCACCGCGAGAGCAATCCCGGCAATGCCCGCCCCCTGGTGCAGCGCCACGGCGACCGCGAACTTTGGGTGACGCCGCCGCCGATTCCGCTGACGACGGCGGAAATGGACGCGGTCTACGATCTGCCCTATGCGCGCGCGCCGCATCCGTCCTACGGCGAGGCAAAAATCCCCGCCTGGGACATGATCAAATTCTCGGTCACGATCATGCGGGGCTGCTTCGGCGGCTGCACGTTCTGCTCCATTACCGAGCACGAAGGCCGCATTATCCAGAATTGCTCGGAAGATTCCGTCGTGCGGGAGATCGCAACTATCCGCGACAAGACCCCGGGCTTTACCGGCGTGATCTCGGATATCGGCGGCCCCACGGCCAATATGTACCGCATGGCCTGCAAGGACCCAAAAATCGAGGCGGCGTGCCGGCGGCTGTCCTGCGTGCATCCCGGAATTTGCCCGAATCTCAACACCTCCCATGAGGCGCTGATCGGGCTTTACCGTAAGGCGCGCGCGGTACCGGGGATCAAGAAAGTAATGGTCGCCTCCGGCGTGCGCTACGATCTGGCGGTCGAAAGCCCGGCTTACGTGAAGGAACTCGTTACCCATCATGTCGGGGGCTACCTGAAAATCGCGCCCGAGCACACCGAGGACGGGCCGCTATGCGAAGATGATGAAGCCCGGCATCGGCACCTACGACCGCTTCAAGCAATTGTTCGACGAGGCGGCCAGGAAGGCGGGCAAGCAGTATTTTCTGATCCCGTATTTCATCGCCGCGCATCCCGGCACGTCGGACGAGGACATGCTTAACCTGGCGCTGTGGCTCAAGAAAAACCGCTACCGCGCCGATCAGGTGCAGACTTTTTTGCCCTCCCCGATGGCGCTGGCGACCGCGATGTATCACTCCGGCGTCAATCCGTTGCGCGGGGTGCGCCACGGCGGCTCGGAGGCGGTGGAGACTGTCAAGGGGCTGCGCCAGCGCCGCCTGCACAAGGCGTTCCTGCGCTACCACGATCCGGAGAACTGGCCGCTGCTGCGCGAGACCCTAAAACGCATGGGCCGCGCCGACCTGATCGGTTCGGCCAAGCACCAGCTGGTGCCGAATTTTCAGCCGGCCGGCACCGGCGCCAGCGGCGGCGAAGGCCGGCGGCTTGGGCGCAAGCACGGGACGCAGACCTTCACCACCAAGGGCGTGCCGGTGACCCGTTTGAAGTCACGGTAAGGCAACGCCCGAGAATTCACGCTTCATCTTGCGGCCTCATCCTGACGAGCACGCTCCTGAGTCCTTGTCGAAGGACGGCGCGCGTCTCGAAGGATGAATGCACGGCACGGACTTGCTGCCATCCTTCGCGACGCATCGCGGAGCCGTCATCGGGCCGGCCGAACGCCGGACCCGTTGGCGATGCTCCCCGGCTCAGCTAAGGCAGGTAAATCCCGCCGCTGACGTGGATGGTCTGGCCGGTGATGAAGCGGCCGCCCGGCCCGCAGAGGAGCTTTACCATCGCGGCTACGTCTTCCGGGTCGCCTTCACGGCCGACCAGCGGATGGCCGCCGCCTGGGATGACGCCGCCCTTGCCGGCACTCGCCGCACGCGGGCCGCCGATCTTGCCCGGCGCCACGCAATTCACCGTAATGCCGCGGTCCCCGAACTCGACCGCGAGCGCCTTGGTGAGCCCGACCAGGCCGGCTTTCGCGGTGGACACATGGGCGCGTCCGGCGGCGCCGGTATGAGCGGTGACGCCGCCGATATTGATGATGGTGCCGTGACGCTTGGCGAGCATGCCGGGTACCACGGCGCGGCTCATCAGGAACGCACCGTCGAGGATCACCGCGGTGACGAGCCGCCAGTCGGCGAAGCTGATGTCCGTCAAATCGCCGTCGCGCCGCACCGCGGCGTTATTGATGAGGATATCCACCGGCCCGAGCGTGGCGGCGATCTCCGCCACCATGCGGGTGACGGCGGCCTCGTCGGTCACGTCAGCCATGAACACGGCGGCAGGCACGCCGAGCGCCGCGATCTCCCGGACGGTCGCTTCGGCCTCGTCGCGCGAGGATTTTGCGTTGATCGCAATGGCCGCCCCTTCGCCCGCGAGCGTCAGCGCGATGGCACGGCCGATCCGCCGCACGCCGCCGGTAACGAGCGCCACCTGGCCGGCAAGCGTGTTTTGTGGGTGAGACGTCACAATCATTCTCCAACTCAAGGCGCCGGCACGTTTGCGGCGCCGAGCGCTGACGCCTGGTTTTTCGCCGGGATCATCGCATCATTGAAACAACGGAGTATCGAACCTACTCCGCCCTGAGGCCCGCAAACCTTACCACCTTGGCCCATTTCTCGGTTTCCGCGGCGATGAACCTGCCGAATTCCGCGGGCGTGCCTGCGAGCGGCTCGCCGCCGAGGTCGGCAAACCGCATTTTCATTGCGGGATCGGCGAGCGCCGCATTGATTTCCCGGTTGAGCCTGTCGATGATGTCTGCGGGCGTATTTTTCGGGGCGCCGAGGCCGTACCACTGGCTCGCGTCGTAACCGGGCACGAAATCCCCGACCGGGGGCAGTTCCGGAAGGACGTCCGCCCGCGCCGCGGTGGTGATGGCGAGCCCGCGCAGCTTCCCGGTCCGGACGTAATCCACCGTTCCAGGCGTGGCGGCGAACAGAACCTGGACCTGGCCGCCGAGCAAATCCGAAAGCGCCGGCCCTTGGCCGCGATAGGGGACATGGATCATGCTGACGCCGGCCATGACGTTGAAAAGTTCGCCGGCCATGTGCGGGGCGCTGCCGGTACCGGCCGATGCCATGTTGACCTTGCCGGGGTTGGCCTTGGCGTAGGCGATGAATTCCGGAATGGTTTTGGCCGGAACCGACGGATGCACCAGAACCGCCATCGGCACCCGGATGATGCCGGCGACCGGGGCAATGTCGCGAATGAAATTGAAATTGAGTTTTTCGAACAGCGTGGCGTTGACCGCGTTGGGCACGGCCGCCAGCAGCAGCGTATAGCCGTCTGCGGGGGCATTGGCCACGACCTCGGTGCCGAGATTGCCGCCGGCACCGGTCCGGTTTTCGGTGACAAAGGACGCTCCGAGCCGCTCGGAAAACCACTGTCCGATCAGCCGCGCGGTGATGTCGACGCCCCCGCCCGCCGCGTAGGGGACGATGATACGCGCCGGCCGCGCCGGATAGGCCTGCGCCCAACAGAAACCGGAAGCGCCCGGAAGCACGGCGGCACCAGCGGCCAGATGCAGAAATCGGCGACGCAAAAGTTCCATGACGTTCCTCTCGGGCGTGCTACTTGTGGTGCGATACCGTCAAATGGGGCGGGATTCTAAACCTAGTGCATCGTTCTTGAAGTTCGAATCATATGGTCCGTCATTCCGCGGCTCGGCTGCAAGCCGAGAGCCCGGAATGACGACGCGAGGTGTAGGGCTTGGTCCAGCGCGCGAATCGGCCATGACTTCAAGTGTTCCGACGTGACCTGAACGGCATTGGCCTCGGCCTGCCTCAGCCCGTGCCCAGCGTCCGGGTCACGATGTCATGCAGGTCGCGCGACAGCGTGGCAGAGGCGGCAATGCGATTGAGCGCGGCCTCGGCTTTCGCCCGCCGCTCGGGCTCGAGCGCGCGCCAGGAGCGGAATGCCGTCGCCAGCCGCGCCGCGACCTGCGGATTGATGGCATCCAGCGCCAGCATGGTGTCGGCATGGAAGTCGTAGCCGGCGCCGTCGCGCCGGTTGAATTGAGTTTGATTGGCGGCGGCGAAATTGCCGATCAGCGCGCGAACGCGATTGGGATTGGATAGTGCGAATGCCGGATGCGTGGTGAGGCTGCGCACCCGCGAAAGCGTTTCCGCCTCAGGGATCGTCGCCTGCAGCGCGAACCATTTATCGATGACGAGTGGATCGCCCTCGTAACGCCGGTAGAAATCGTCGAGCGCGGCCTGCCGCTCCGGCACGTCATGCTGCGAGAGGACGGCGAGTGCCGCGAACCGATCCGTCATATTGTCGGCGTCGCGATATTGCGCCGCGGCCAGGGCGACACCCGCCCCTCGGTCGCCCGCCGCCAATAGATCAAGGCAGACATTCTTCAGGGCGCGGCGGCCGGCGCTCGCGGCGTCGGGGCTGAACGGTGCGCGCGCGTTCAGCCGGGCATGGGTCTCGGCGAGCGGTGCCGCAAGGTCCCGGCCGACCTCGGCACGCAATGCGCGCCGCGCCGCGAAGATCGCGTCCGGGTCAACGTCGCGTCCGATCTCGCGGGCGATATCGTTCTCGGACGGCAATGCCATCACCTGGGCGACGAAAGCGGGCTCGAGGCCGGGCTCGCTCAAGATCGTATGCAGCGCGCGGATCAGCGCGCCGCCGGACCGCGCCGGCGCCCCGGCGTGCTGCGCCGCCACGTTGGCGGTCAGAATGGCCGTGGCGAGCGTCTGCACGGCCTGCCAGCGGTTGAACGGATCGCTGTCATGGGCGGCCAAGAGTTCCAGATCGCCGTCGCGCACCTCGGCGTGGATTTTCACCGGCGCCGAGAAGCCGCGATTGAGCGACAGCACCGGAGGCGCGTCGAGACCCGCGAACACGAAGCTTTCCTGTGCTTTGGTCAGCGTCAGGATGCCGCGCTCCAGCGTACGGCCGTTCGCGAGCCGAAGCGGCAGGTCTCGGCCGTCGGGGCCGACGAACCCGACCGCAAACGGCATTGCCAGCGGCGCCTTGACGGGCTGGCCCGGCGTCGGCGGCACGGTTTGCGCAATATCAAGTGTAAAGGTTCGCGCGGCCGCGTCGTGACGGCCATGCACGGTCAGTTCCGGCGTACCGGCCTGGCGGTACCACAGCATGAACTGGCCGAGGTCGTAATGCGCCGCTTCGGCGAAACAGGCGACGAACTGATCGACGGTGGCAGCGTGGCCGTCATGGCGGGCAAAATACAAATCCATGCCGGCGCGGAATTTTTCCGGCCCAAGCAGGGTTTTGAGCATCCGCACCACTTCGGCGCCTTTTTCGTACACCGTCGAGGTATAAAAATTATTGATCTCGCGATAGACCTCCGGCCGCACCGGATGGGCGAGCGGCCCCGCATCCTCGATGAACTGATGGCCGCGCAACCCCCGCACATCGGCGATCCGCTTGACCGGCCGGGAGCGGACGTCGCTGGTAAATTCCTGATCGCGAAACACCGTCAGCCCTTCCTTGAGGCAGAGCTGGAACCAGTCGCGGCAGGTGATGCGATTGCCGGTCCAATTGTGGAAATATTCGTGGGCGATAATCGCCTCGACGCTGTTAAAGTCCTGATCGGTCGCGGTTTCCTGCGACGCCAGCACGTTCTTGTCGTTGAAAATGTTTAGGCCCTTGTTTTCCATCGCACCCATGTTGAAATGCGACACCGCGACGATCATGAAAATGTCGAGGTCGTATTCGCGGCCGAACGCCTGTTCGTCCCACCGCATGGAACGCTTGAGCGCCTCCATGGCATAGGCCGCCCGCGGCTCCTTGCCGGGCTCGACGTAAATCTTTAGCGCCACCGTGCGGCCCGACATGGTGGTGAAGCTGTCTTCCACCACCCCCAGCACCCCGCCCACGAGCGCGAACAGATAGCTCGGCTTGGGGAAGGGGTCGTGCCAGATGGCGTAATGGCGCCCGGTGCCCGCGATCGTGCCGGATTCGACCAGATTGCCGTTCGAAAGCAGCACCGGCACTTCGGCCTGATCGGCCTCGATGCGGGTGGTGTACACCGCCATCACGTCCGGCCGGTCCGGGAAATAGGTGATGCGGCGGAAACCTTCCGCCTCGCACTGGGTGGTGTAGGCATTGCCCGCGCGATAAAGGCCCATCAGCTTGGTATTGGCCGACGGGTCGATTTCCGTCTCGGTCTCCAGCACGAAAGGGCGGTTGGGCGGCTGCAGGATGGTGAGGCCATCCGGCGTCGCCACATAGGCATCCGCCGCGAGCGGCGTGCCGTCGAGCTTGACCGAGCGCAGCCGCAATTCATCGCCGTCGAGCGCACCGGCGCCGGTGCCGCGGCGGCCGGATTGGGCTTGAGCTTTAGCCGCGCCCGCACGATCGTCGCGGTCGGATGCAGGGCGACATCGAGATCGACGGTCTCCACCAGCCAATCCGGCGGGCGATAATCGGCGAGACGGACGGGAACGGCCTGTTCGGTGCGCATGCGGGGTGTACCAGGTGACGAATGGAGTTGAGCATATGTAGCCGGTGCGGCGCGGAGTGCAACACGGGGTGAGCCTCACGCTTGGCACGGTACCCACCCAAGGGGGCCAATCTGCGGCAGTGGCTTTGCCGCAGAAGATGGTGCGTCCAATCATCAGAGCAGCCGGCTTGCTGGACGACCACCCCGTATGGTAAGTTTTGCCGGTGCTGGTTTCAGAGATGATCCGATGCGTCCTTCGACCGCGCTGAGAGACCACGTCGAGCAGGTTCGCGCTGTCATCGCGCGCTACCCCGTGCATACCGCCCAGATTTTTGGTTCGGCCGCGCGCGGCGATGACCGTGACGGCAGCGACCTCGATATCCTGGTCGAGCCGACCGATGTCACGACACTGTTCGATTTGGCCGGCCTCAAGCTCGAACTAGAGGCGCTGCTGCATGTGAGGGTTAACGTCGCGACGCCCGCGGCGCTGCCAGCTAAGGTCGAACAGGCGATCGCCGACGATCTGCGTCCGCTGTGAAAATCCACCGAACCGCGGATGATTTCCTGCAAGATATCGTCGACTGGGGCGAACGCGCTCTGCGTCACACCGCATCGGTGACGCGCGAACAATTTATGACGGATGAAAAATCCTAGGATGCGGTCAGCAAATGCATTGCAAACGTCGGCGAGGCGGCAAACAAGGCGCTCAAATTGGATCCGACAATAAAGGAGCAGTTTCCAGATTTTGCGGCCGAGAAGGCATACGCCGCCAGAAATGTGATCTCTCATGACTATTTCGCGCTCGATGCCGCCGTGATCTGGGCGACCGTCAACCAATCCATTCCAATGTTCGTTGCCGACGCGGCCCGC
>CAWDKL010000036.1:0-7699 GCA_963802745.1 uncultured Alphaproteobacteria bacterium
TTTTGCTGGATTGCCCGATTGATTGCTTCGAATAGGGTATAGCAGCATATATCACGAAACGGCTGCGGTCCATTAGCTTTCGTAGCTCAACTTGGTTGGTGAAATCGCAGACAGCCGCTTCGATCTCCGCGTTTGGAAGGACTTCGGAGAGGTTCTTGAAGTCACCGGACGAGCGCGAATGAAGTAAGACCCGATATCCCTGTCGCAACAGCGCCCGACATATATGGCCGCCCAGAAAGGAGCGGCCACCGAATAGAAGGACTGTATCCATCACGGCCTCATGCGACATCCGAAGGTCGGTTTCAGCTCAAATACGTTCTACACGGCACGCCTATTTGGTGGCGTGCGTCTCTCGAACAGGAAACACTCACCACCAATGCCGGACCGTGAGACGGTTCAGTCCGCCAGGCCTAGCCGGCTGCAGCAGTTATTCTCTCCTGGCCGTACCACCTTCCGTTATCGGTCAGGAACATCCATGTCGGGAACCTCTCGCGCCGCGTCCTTTCGAGCACCACTTCGATCTCGCCGAATGCCGGTTGGCGGATGCCGTGATACGACACGAGGGGTCCGATATTTTCGAAATGGATTAAGTCCATCCGTTGAATTTTCATCATTGCAGGTTCCATGACCGCGACCCAGTGCGTCAACCCCATTTCACTGCTGAGTTGGGCAATTCCGCGCAATAGCGCCAGCCGCGCCAACGTTCCGGCCACACGCCCCTCCGCCCGCCGTTGCTTGGACAGGGCGAACCGCGAAATCTCTCCGGTGGTGTTCAATGGCAAGTGACGAAGCAGTTGCGGCTCACATAGGCGTTGCACGGGAAAACTGTCGTCAAGATTGTTTGGGTCGGCCGCAATAAGCCGGACCGTTCCGACAACATCGCCTCGGAGCCGATGACGCAGGAGCACGTGACGCGAGAACAAATCGAATTCATCTCGCTCCTCCCCGTCCTCTCCAGGCTCATAAGCACGCTCAACACAATAGACTTGATGGCGCAGCCGGAATACTTCCCGGAGTTGTGCGGGGGTATTGACCATCTCGATCGTGAAGTCTCCCGTGCCGTCGGCGACGCCGGTCCCGGCGATCGGTAGCGACGATCCGGGTCGAGGTTCAGCAACGGCGGGGCATCGGCGAAGGGGATCGGTCCGGTGTCAACGGCGGCGAAGTCAGTCGCGGTCGCCATGGTAAAGGTGGTCTGGGTTACAGCGGGGGTCAAACTGGACACACTGAGTTCCTCCAACAGGACTACAGTGCTGCATCGCAGCATGGTTTGCTGCGGTGCACAGCCCAATTCTAGGCAATGCTTTAGGTTTTTTTAAAACATTGGACTTTTCCGGGGCGATCGGCTTGTCAGCCGACGGTCCCGGTCGCTGCCGCAGCCGCCCACACGTCCGGCGGGCGATCACGATAGGGAGCAGCAAGCGGCGCTGTGCCGGTACCCCCGCTAGGTTTGCGGGCTGAATTTGCGGGCTCAGGCGGCCTCAATCCCCGTGCGGCTTTTGCAACTGTTCCATCGCCTGATCGATGGAGAAGCTGGCGGCCTTCTGGCGCGCGGATAATCCCGAAACGTCGCCAGGAACTGGCCCACATAAGCTTGCGCGGGAACCAGCATGAACGCATGGTCGAGCAGCCAATCGAAATAGGTGTTCGAGGTGATGCTGGCGCGCTCATAGGGATCGAGCCGGAGGTTGAAGATCTTCGGCACCCGCAGCCGCGTGAACGGTTCGGCCCAGACCTGCAGCGTGCCGGGCGCCCGCTGCTCCATGAACACGAATTTCCAATTGTCGAAGCGCAGGCCGGTCAGGTCGCCGTCGTCGGAGAAATAGAAAAACTCCTTGCGCGGCCCCTTGGCCTGCGCGCCCGTCAGATACGGCAGCAGGTTGTAGCCGTCGAGGTGCACCTTGTAGGTCATCGCACCGGCCCGGTAGCCGGTAAGCAGCCTTTCCTTCACGTCCGGCGCGCCGGCCGCGGCCAGCAGGGTCGGCACCCAGTCGAGATGCGATACGATTTCGTTCGACACGCTGCCCGGCTTGATCTTGCCCGGCCAGCGCACCATCGCGGGGACCCGGTAAGCGCCTTCCCAGTTGGAATTCTTCTCGTTGCGGAACGGCGTCATGGCGGCATCCGGCCATGAATTCATGTGCGGGCCGTTGTCGGTCGAATACATCACGAAGGTGTTGTCTTCGATGCCGAGTTCTTTGATCTTCGCCAGGACGGTCCCGACATTCTTGTCGTGGTCGATCATGGTGTCGGCGTACGGTCCCATCCAGCGCCCCGCCTGGCCGAGGCTTTCGGGCTTGGTGTGGGTGCGGAAATGCATGTGGGTAAAATTGACCCACAGGAACACCGGCTTGTTCGTCTTCACCTGCTGGTCGAGGAACGCCGCTGCGCGCGCCGCGATGTCGTCGTCGATCGTCTCCATCCGCTTTTTCGTGAGCGGGCCGGTATCCTCGATGCGTTGGGTGCCGTCCGGATTGGCGTAGCTGTGGATGACTCCGCGCGGGCCGAAATTTTTGCGGAAATTCGGGAATTCCGGATCGTCCGCCTTCGGATAATCGGGCAGTTCCGGTTCTTCCTCGGCATTGAGGTGGTAGAGGTTGCCGTAGAACTCATCGAACCCATGGGCGGTCGGCAGCACTCGTCCTTGTCGCCGAGGTGATTCTTGCCGAACTGCCCGGTCGCATAGCCCTGCGCCTTCAACAGCTCGGCCAAGGTCGGGTCTTCCTTGCGGATGCCGAGATCGGCGCCGGGCAGGCCGACCTTGCTGAGCCCGGTGCGAAACACGCTCTGCCCGGTGATGAAGGCGGAGCGTCCCGCGGTGCAGCTCTGTTCGCCGTAATAATCGGTGAAGATCATCCCCTCGTGGGCGATCAAATCGATGTTGGGCGTGCGGTAGCCCATCAGGCCGTTGGTGTAGGCGCTGAGATTGGATTGCCCGACATCGTCGCCCCAGATGATGACGATGTGGGGCTTGCGGGCATCCTGGGCCGCGGCGGGGGGCGCGGCGAGCATTGACGAGATGGCGAGCAAGGCCAGAGCCAGTGGGATGCGGATGCGCTTTCTATCGTGCATAAGTATCCTCCAACCATTTGACTGAAGTGTACCGCGACCGCTGAAAAAGCGGAAGGCGCGCGTCTCACACTCTCATAAGGCCATCTGCTTGCCTTGCCTCAACCCGCACATTCGGGGGCTCTACAAGAAAAATAACAAAGCTTCGCGCGCAGTAGCGCTGTTGGTCACGATAAGGAAGAAGGGATACCGTCTGCCGCTCTCGCTAGGCAACGACCTCGACGATCCCCATCATGCCCTTGTCCTCGTGGTCAACGGCGTGACAGTGGTAGACGAAACGTCCGACGATCTCCGGATCGGTGAATGGGATCACCACCTTGGTGACGCTGGGTCCTTGCTCCGTTGCCGGCGGAAGCGGGACGGTATCGCGCAGGCTATCCTCGTCCTGAGGCGCGCTGTTGACCTCGGTCAGCAGGTAGGAGGTCTGGTGGATGTGGAAGCTGTGATATTGCTGATCGGTATTGACGACCGTCCACTCCTCGGTATCGCCGAGCTTGACGGTCTGATCGACGCGATCGTCGTCGATCACCCGCCCGTCGATCATGAAAACGCTGCGGTCCTCGGTTCGCGAATACACGATGCGGCGGCGGCGTGCGATCGGGCTCGCCCGCACCTCGTCGATCCACCGCGCCCGGTCGTAGCGCTGACGCAAAACCTCGGTTTCGGCGTCCGCCGCCGTCGGCGGTCCGGCGGACACGATGGTGGCGATCGGCTGGGCCGGAAACGGATCCCGCCACGCCATGTTCTTGAACAGCATGGTCGCCATGAGGTATTCGCCGGCCGGCGGTCCGATCGCGATCGCATCGATCCGCTGCCCCGGGCCGATGAAAAACTCGCTCAGCTTGCGCGGCCGCGACAACGGATGCCCATCGGTGGCGATGACATAGAGCGGCATCCCGGCGGTTTTGAACGGGAAGAACAGCGAGGCGCCCACATTGGCGATGCGCCAGAACTGCATCTCACCGGGGCGGATGTCCACCACCGGGTTGATCTGGCCATTGACCGAGATGACCTCGCGGCCGCCGCCGGGCTGGGCATGTTTGATCAGGAAGAACCGTTCCGGCAGATCCTTGACCAGCGGAAACAGCGCTTCGGCGCCGTCCACCACAAGGCCGCCCGCCATGCCGCCGAGCATCTGCTTGTTGACGCGCCCATGCAGATGCGGGTGGTACCAGAACAGGCCCGGCCCCTGCCGCCCGGCGGCGGGGATCGGTACCTCATATGCGAACTCCCGGTCCGGGCGCACGTTGATGAACACGTTGTCGGCCCGGGCACGCGGCGACACGTTGAGGCCGTGGAAATGCAGGTTGGTCGGATCGTCCGACAGGTGGTTCTGCAGCCGGACCCGCATGACGTCGCCGAGCCGCACCCGCAGCAGCGGCGCCAAATAGGAATCGTTGTAGAGAAATCCGGGGAATTCGTATTCGCCGAGCCGCATACGGGTCTGCGAGGCCACGAGCGTGGCGTCGAGCACGCCGTTGCGGCTGCGGATCTCCGGCGGCTGGATCAGGGGCTCACGCCCGGCGCCGGCACGGTCGGAGCGCAGCAGCCCCAATCCCGAGCCCAACAGCCCGGCCCCAAGGGTTCGCACCGACGCGGCGGCAAGCCCGGCATGGCCGACGCCCTTGAGGAAGGCGCGGCGGTCATGGGTGCCCGGTTCGGCATCGCGGATCGAGAGCGGAGCGGCGGCGCTGTCGCCTCGGCAGTGTCCGGCAGGCTTTGGATTCATGGCTGCGGCCCCGGTTGATGGCGTCATGTGACGACCATAGGAGCCGGCGACCCTGCATTCAACCAAAACACGGCCGCGTTTGGACCATGTTCCGCTTCCGTCGAATCATCGTGTCGGCTTCATGCCCGCGCTTGTCATGGGCATCCACGTCTTGCTTGCGACGGGCCTCTGAGGAAGATCCTATGGGGGTAGGAAGCAGCGATTGGTTTCGCCGCCCCCTCCCCCCGAACCGGGCGGGCGGTTCTCCCGCATACGGCTCGCAGCTCGCTCAGGCGCCGCGGATTGGCATCCGCATCCTTTGGAGCGCGGCTACGGCGATGGCTGCGGCGCGGGCGGAGTATGGCTAGGGCGCGGATGCACGTCGATCGCGATGTCGATATCTTGCCCCAGGCTTGACAAGATGCTCATCAGCCGGTCGATCGTAAAGCGTGCGAGGTTGGCTTTACGGATGCGCGAAAAGTCGGCGGCAGCCACGCCGGTCAATTCTTGCGCGGCATCCACGGTTAGCTTGAGGTCATCCAGTACACCGATGATCTTTGCCGCAAGCAACGCGCGCAGCTGCTCGCGGTCGGCGTCGGGATGACCGAGATCGCGGAATACGTTGCCGCTGCCGCGGATGATTTCAATCTCGTCGCTCTTCGCAACATCTCCCTCAGCCGCTTCAACCTCTCGTGAATGAGGTCAATCTCTTGCTTCGGCGTCTTGATCCCCGCCTTAGACTTCTTTCGGAACGCGTGCACGACCCAGATATCGGCATCGATTTGCAAGGCGCACACCACGCGGAAAGCATCACCGCGATGCCGCAGTGCCAACTGCATGGCACCGGAGCCAAAGCCTTTGAGCGGCTTCGCGATATCCGGTATCCGCCCTCCCGTCAGCACGGCGAGTGTCCGCGCCATTTCGATCTGCGCGTACTCCGGAAACTCCTCGAAATCTTTTCTGGCTCCCTGTAAGCCAGCTTACAGACCGACTATCCATCGGCATTTATGCGGAGTTTTCGATATTTACCAATAGTCACGGCATGTTGCTATTTTCGGGGCGGCCCGATGTCTTTGCTTCGATCATCGGCGCCTGGAAGCGGCCGGGCAGTATCCATGTGCGCCGCCATGCTCCTAACGCCTTGCTTTGGAACTGGCGACGAGATCCTCCGCGGTGAACATGAAATTCGTGCTGTCCCCGTTCCGGTGGCACTGCAAGCAGCCGGCAAGATCGACCTTGTCGTCGGTCTTGCCGTCGGGAAGAAAGGCTTGGTATTCCCATTCGCCATTGCGCAAGTTATCCGGATACGCGGTGCCCCATCCGGTGCGCTTTTCCATCACCCGGTAGGCCTTGACTCCGGCGATCTTAATGAAGCGGCCGTTCGCGTCCTTCGCGGGATTGCCGCCGGCGTCCCGCTGCACGTCATAGCGGGCCAGCGTAATCACCGTTCCGCTCGGAAGCGGCTGACCCTTGCGCACGGCGTCGAGCGCCGCCGGCGTGATGTAGAATTCGCGGAATTCCTTTGCCTCGGCGTTGTCGTGGGAGGTGTACATCACGCCGTTTCGGTAATCGCGCGGAAACGCGACCAGGTCGCCGCCGGCGCGGGCCGGTGCGAGCACGGCGAACACCGCGACGACCCCGAAGGCGGCGGCGACGGTCGGAGTTCTGCGTGCCATCATCCCATTTCTCCCGAGGTGAACTCGCCAGAATATTTCAGCCGGCATGCGGTTCGGCCAGCAGGCGCGGACCCGCGGGTAAACCCGCCGTGACCGCACCCGCGCACGTCCTTGCGCAACCGCCGCGCTGGCGCTCCGCCATCCGATATCGCTTCAGCTTATACCCGGTGCGGAAAATCCACCACACCACCACGAGGCAGGCGGCCAGGAAGACCGCCGTGATGGCGAGGCTGATGCCGACGCCAACGTCGGCCAGACCGTAAAAGCTCCAGCGGAAGCCGCTGATGAGGTAGACGACGGGGTTCAACAGCGCCACCGTCTGCCAGCCGTGCGGCAGCACCGTGATGGAGTAGAAGCTGCCGCCGAGAAAGCTCAGCGGCGTGATGACGAGGAGCGGTACCACCTGCAGCTTCTCGAAGCCGTCGGCCCAGATGCCAATGATGAAGCCGAGCAGGCTGAATGCCACGGTGGTGAGCAGGAGGAATGCCACCATCCACACCGGATGGTCGATCCGCAGCGGCACGAACAGCCCGGCGGTAGCGAGGATGATCAGGCCGAGGATGATCGATTTGGTGGCGGCAGCCCCCACGTAGCCGATGACAATCTCGTAAAAAGACACCGGCGCTGACAACAGTTCGTATATCGTGCCGGTAAATTTTGGGAAGTAGATGCCGAACGACGCATTGGCGACGCTTTGGGTCAGCAGCATCATCATGATCAGGCCCGGCACGATGAAGGCGCCGTAGCTCACCCCGCCGATATCGGAGATGCGGGAGCCGATAGCGGACCCGAACACCACGAAATAGAGCGACGTCGAAATGACCGGCGCCAGAATGCTTTGCATCATGGTGCGCCCGGTGCGCGACATTTCAAATCGGTAGATCGCCTGGACGGCGCGAAAGTTCATCGATCTGACCTCATTTTTTCAATTCTCTAAGCTTGGCGCCGGACATCAGGGCTGCCAGCCAATGTTTTAAACTCAATGTAGCCGTCATGACGTTGTGCCGTCGCCTTCCGCGCCCTCGAGAAATATGGATATTGGCCCCAGGGCGAAACCAAGGCTAAAGCGGCCGCCGCATCATTCCCTCCAACGGGCGCCACAGACCGGGATTCTGAGCCCATTCGCCACGCGGCGCGCCCGACGGTCTCGCCGCGGCGCAAGGATATTATTCGCGATCGCATGACTCGCCCAACCTCCCCCTTTCACGGTAACCAACTCGAAGATACAGGCAAAGGAAGGGCATTC
>CAWDKL010000037.1:0-60577 GCA_963802745.1 uncultured Alphaproteobacteria bacterium
TGTGCATTGCAGCCTACGGTTTCCTCATCTCCGAACGGGAGACGATTCCCCCCTCAGGACCTCGTTGCGCCGGGCGACGCACGCAACCTGCCATTCCCGACCGTCGCCGACCCGGCGCACCCACCCTTGCGTCCCGAACGCCACATGCCAAACTCGATCGCCACCATGCGCCGCCGGCTCATCGTCGCCATCGTCAAACGCTTGCCCCGCTGCCCCTGCTGCGGTGCCGCGGCTCCACGGCGGGCGCGAACGCATTTTATGACGCAGTAGTACTAGCGCAGAACGCAATCCTCATCCCCGATTGGGTCGGTACCATTCGGCTGCAACAATTACAGAACAGCACGGCCCTGTCGGGCGGCCTGAGTCAAATGCGCGTCGGAACTCTTCGTGGTAGCGTGTGTTAAAAGCAGCGGCTCGCAGCTGCGAGCTAAGCTCAAGTGTAGGCCGGCCTGAACAGCCACTCATTACCGAAAGGTGACGATATGAAGATACGAATCGGATTTGACATTCAATATGATTGCGCCGGTTTTACTCCGTTCGTCCTTATGCTGAATGTGCATCCATCCCGCGTCGTCGATTTGCTAACTCCGGATATCCTGCACCTTAGCCCGTCGTGCCCGACAAAATCGTACATAGACGGATTTGGTAACAAATGCGTGCGTTTGCTCGCACCTCCCGGGCTTCTGAGGGTGCAAAGCGATTCCTTGATATCTGACAGCGGACTCCCGGACCCCGTAGACCCGACGGCAGCAGAACACGCTGTCGCCGATCTACCCGATGATGCGTTGGTCTATTTATTGGGCAGCCGTTATTGTGATACAGAGCTGCTGATGGAGACCGCGTGGCAATTGTTTGGCGGAACCCCTCCGGGCTGGACCAGAGTACAGTCGATATGCGACTTCGTGCATCATCGCATTCAGTTTGGCTACCAACACGCCGTTCCAACCAGAACCGCCGCTCAGGCCTTCTTTGATCAAAGAGGCGTGTGTCGCGATTTTGCGCACCTGGCGGTCACTTTCTGCAGATGCCTTAACATTCCTGCACGCTACTGTACCGGCTACCTTGGAGACATAGGCGTTCCCCCTGATCCCGCGCCGATGGATTTTAGCGCCTGGTTTGAGGCCTATATTGGTGGCAAATGGTACACATTCGATGCGCGCCATAATGTTCCCCGAATCGGCCGCGTACTGATTGCAAGGGGTCGCGACGCAGCAGATGTCGCCATCAGCACCGCATTCGGAAGCACTCTGTTGAAAACGTTTCAGGTGACAACCTACGAGTTCGCGGGTGACATTCCTCTTGGCCTTAAATCGGCGATGGTAGCTTAGAACTCCAACTGACCGAAGGCGAGTCGGATTCCGAAAAACTTCTATGGTATCGATAGAACGAAACGTCCCACCGAGCTTAGCGCGTCATTGACGGTTAAGCGCGAATGCAGACGCACCGGGGGTTTCCTGCAAGCCGGTGCCGGCGGTTTTACGTGAACTTTGCCGCGGCCGGCGCGTTAAATGCTCTAAGCCCATACGATGAAACTTGCGGGTCGGGCTTTGGCAACTGAAACAGCGTCAGGCGGGAGACCTTCATGTGGCCGGGCACATCACCTCTAGCGGCGGTCAATGCGGCCGCCAAAATGGTCGTCGCTGCGCTGATCATCGTCGCACTGTATGCCGGGCGTGATCTGCTGATCCCGCTCAGCTTGGCGGCACTCCTGAGCTTCGTGCTTCACCCCCCGGTGCGAAGGCTGGTGCAGTGGGGGTGTCCGCACGGCATCGCCGTGGGCTTGGTCATGGCCGTTTTGCTCGGCGCGCTCAGTTTGGCAGCCACGGTTACCGGACGACAAGCGGCGCACGTTATGAGTGAGATGGTGACCCATGAAGCAAATTTGTTAGACAAGGCGCGCTTTATCAATTCAAAATTCGGCGGCATAGGCGTTTGGGAGCAGGCTGTGACCACGCTCCGCAATGTTGAACTCGAGGTGCGCAATCCAGCCCCTGCAACTGAGCCGACGAAAATCGAGGTGGCGACGGAGGGTAACAGTTTCTGGTCTACGATCTTAGAATATATTCGGATGTCGGTGCCCTCTTTGGTCACTGCCGCATTGGTGTTTTTGATGACATTGTTCATTCTGCTGCAGTATGGCGATTTACGCGATCGTGCAGTGCGACTGATGGGTACCCGGGAGATCGGACGCTCGGCTCAGGCGTTCGATGATGCCGGATCGGACCTTGCCCATTTTTTATTGCTTCAGTCCGGCGTGAATGCATGTTTCGGAATTTACATCGGCATCGCATTGTGGGCCATTGGAATTCCTAGTCCGGCGGTGTGGGGTACGTTGGCAGCAATCATGCGTTTCATTCCTTATATTGGTAGCTTTGTATCGGCGGCATTCCCGCTGGCGCTCGCGGCAACGGTCGATCCCGGATGGTTGATGCTGATCGAAACTGCCGGTGTGTTTCTTATTGGCGAGCCGCTGGTGGGCCAAATCGTCGAGCCACTTTTGTTTGGATCGCAGACTCGGTTGTCACCGCTGGCAATTCTTGTTGGAGCGATCTTCTGGACGTTGCTGTGGGGCCCGGTTGGACTTGTTTTGGCAGTACCGATGACATTGGCGGTCGTCGTACTGGGGCAACATATTCCCAATCTGGAAATTCTGCGCATTTTGCTCGGCAACGAGCCGCCATTGGAGCCCAAGGAGCAATTATACCATCGGCTGCTGGCCGGAGAAGCGATCCAGGCGGCCAAGGAAGCGGACGATTGGATTTCGCATCAGACCGTTGGAAAATACCTCGATGAGGTCGCGATGCCGTCGCTCCGTATCGCATCGAGCGACCAGAGGCGCACCGTCCTTGGCCGCGAGCAGGGGAGGGCTCTCAATGCGACCATCGCAGAATATGTCCAACTTGTTAAGGAGAGCCTTGAATTAAAGCGCGAGCAGCGGGATTCCCCGGCGGTTACCGCCGATACGATGCCTGTGTCAGGCACCCCGCTGTCGGTCGTCGTGCTGGCAGGACGCGGGAACCTCGACCTCGCTGCATCCGAACTGATTTCGGCTGCTATCGGGCTCGAACTGGGCGTTGACATTCAATGTCCTTCGCTCGGCGGTTTGACGGGGGTAACTGCCGTCGCAGAAGCAAATGATGTTCATCATCCCGACGTCGTCGTTCTTGTTTCGGTCGGCGCCGTATCGGCGGCGCAGTTTGAGCTGCTCCGGCGGCGGCTCCGGCGAACATTCCCAGAAATTCAGGTCTTGATCATGGACTGGGACGGGTCTCTGCAGCAAGAAAGCCATAGCAAGGCGGAGGGTGTCCGGTACGTCGGGTCGGTGGCGTCGGCCATTGAGGCGATAAGCAAATTGGCCGATAGCGGGACGCCATCATCCGGACTGGTCGTGAAGTCAGAGGCCAATAAAGCCGCCTGACGCCGGTATGGTCTCACGTTTTCGGATAGTTTCCGGATAAACGACAGGAGCGTGCAGGTCCTTGCGACCGCCGTAATGGGGGGCGCCTGCGCAGTGCTTCGGGGGTGGCCCGCGCGGCCCTGTCGCCTGGAAGGCTGGGCTGGCCCGGATCTCCGCCAGGGTCGCGACCTACTCGAGATCGACGATCGCCACTCCACCATCAGGAGGGAACAGCGTCGCTGCGATACCTGGGACACAGGCGGATATCCATTGCACCACGGAGGCCGTCCTCAACCTCCCTGCCCTCTGGAAGCCAGCGGAAGGACCCGCCATACGCGGCAAACGCGGCGGCCACACGCCGCCTGACTCCTTGGACCGTCGAGGAGAATGCTATCTGCAATCATCGAATTGACGTGCGTAAATCGCCGTGAGCCCACAGCCGGTGACCGGCTTCACAAAGGTTTGGATGGGAGGTGGAGGTGCCCTCAATCAAGAGCCCTGACGGCTAGGCCCTAGCCGGTCCGATGCGTAGGGTCGTTGCAACACAGCGAGATCGGCGATGGCTGCAGGAGCAACCTCGCCGATCTCCAGTCGATGATAAACATCATAGATGCTGACGTTACCGGAGGTCAGCCCTTGAAAATCGCGACAGCATCCAGCCCATAACCGTCGCTCCGGTTAGCACCACAATCACGTTCCTCGTATCGCCGTGACGGACGACATTCGCTGCGCGCTCCAGCGCTTCGTTAGCCGCTTCACTGGCGGTACCGTGAGTTGTTGTACTCAGATGTCCGATCAATCCATCGACAATTGGATTGCCTTTACTCCGGGCTTTCAGATACGTGGAAACGATTGCCGATAGCGGTTCCACGAGGTCGGTTGCGGTTGCAGTCGCAGTTGGTGCAACTGAAACCATGGGTCCGGTTCGACGAAGTGTTAAACGACGCCTCGTCTGGCGAAGCAATTGCTCGTGGGGCCGGTTCGATCACAGCGGGCGTTTCAGCAACGCGGACGGGAGATTTGGCGCGGTGACCTACCAGCGCGTTAACCTTGATCGCCGCGGCTGTTGCAAAAACTCCCGCCATCGCCAATAGCAGCCCCCCGTCGGTAGCGAAACCCACATACGGGCCGTAATCTTGAGCGAGCCAGCGATAAATCGCCATCAAGCCTACGCCAACCGCCAGTGCGGCGGCCACGGTTGCGACCAGAGAGAAAGCCGCGATGATCGCGGCTTCCTGGGCAACCTGCTTGACGTGATCCGTCGCCTGTTCGACGCCTTCTTCAAAGCCGGCTTTCACTGCTTCGATCTTGGCGGGGACATCGAGCCCGAACAGCCGCAGGATCTTGAACAACATCAGCTTCGGCGCCCCATCGTTCCGATCAGGAAGCCAACAGCAACCGCGCTGGCAAGAGCCCCAAGCGGATTGCGACGCGCCAGGTTTTCGACCTCGGAAGCCAAAGTTTTCGCTTGGCCGCCCACAACGCCGGCCATTTCCGCGCCCTTGTCGGCGATTCCGCTGGCAACGCTACCGACCTGGCCCGCCACATTCGACGTAACCTCTCTGGCGGATTTCGCGGCCTCGCCGCCGGCCTCGGAGACGAATTTCATCACCGTGTCCTTCAAGCCGTTGAGATCGTTGCGCAACGATTGAAAATCGGCCCCAGCGGAATTCGCCGCGTCGGCGGCCGCCGAGCCGACCGCATCCTTGCCCCGCTCCACCGTGTCGGTGATCGCCCCTACCGATGCGCTCGGGTTGCCGCGTGAATTGTCCTTCCCCTGCCCCGCATAGGTGGACAGGGACTTTGGTTCAGACCGTGCAGTGTTGTGTTCCATGGTGGCTTTCCTTTGTGCTTGGCCGGCGCATGCCGGCGTGGATGACGGGCCGTCGGGGGCGATGCGACAGACCGCGTCCCGCGTTGCCGGCCCGCATTATTTTCCGCGGATTGCGTCTTTCACGCCGCCCACAGTATTTCGGACTTTGCCTTCCGTCTTGTCAGCCTTACCCTCGGTTTGAAGCTTGGAATCACCGAGCGCTTTTCCGGCTGCTTCCTTCATACTACCCTTGGCCTGCTCAGCTGTGCCCTTGATACGTTCTTTGTCCATGCTGTCCTCCGATCGTAAAATGCCGCTGGGTTTGCGGGGAATACCTCGCCACGCCTCTAGTGGTGCCAAAACAAGGCGAGCAAGATGATGATAGGGATAGGTACCCCCAAAAGCCAAAGCAACGCACCTCGACCAAATCCCATAGCCGCCTCCTTTTTGTACCAGCCCACCGCAGGCTGCGATGAATAAACGCGAGACGGCGCGTTGAGTTCCATTTTACGGAACTCTATGTTGACAAATCATTTTACCGCGAGAGGCACGCCGCCTTTGCGGAAAGCCGTGAGCTGCGAGAGGAGCCCGCGTGCGTTAGGATGGAGCCTGCGTTGAATTCGCCTGCAGCCGGATTCCAGCGTTTGCCCACCGTCCACGTCCTATCGCGAAACGGTCGCATCTATTGTTTTAGGTCTCTGTTGTCTTATGTCGAGACACGTCACACTTGAGGTCATGTCGCTAGCTCAAAACGCGGGCTTCCACGCATGATTGCGAATGGCCCCCGCTATCGCCCTTTAACCAAAAGAGGGAACTAAGCCGTGGTTAACTCGTTGTGATGTAGGGAGCTCAACCAAAACCCCAACGAGCTTCCGCTCAACAATATTCCGGAGCAGGATCATGATAAGATACCTCGCAGTCGCGGCGGCAGTAACCGCCTTAACCATTGGTAGTGCGGGCGCGCAACAGTCCCCGCCACAGTTCCAGACGCGCGCGGACGCGTTGAACACGTTGCCCGCCAACGCGATGACAGTGACCGAATACTACAAACAGAACGTCTACGATCCGTCCAATACCATGATCGGCGAGATATCCGATGTGCTGATCAACAAGGAAGGCAAAATCGAAGCGTTTATCGTTTCCGTCGGAGGCTTTCTCGGCATCGGCGAGAAGGACGTCGCGGTACCGTTCAACGCGGTGAGCACGACTGAAAGGGATGGCAAGAAATACCTAACCATGAACACCACCAAGGACGCGCTGAAGAGCGCACATGGATTTAGGTATGACCGTACGCGGCTGACCTGGGACCCGGCGTAACGTATCAGCTGAGACCGACGTGGCTTCTCGGTAGCTGATCTGCCCTGTTGAACCGGCAGAGCTTGTCGGGCCGGCGCGTCGCGCTTGGCGAAGTCCTGCCGGCATCGGCGGGACTTCGGCCGGTTTACGCATTTCCGACCAATAGCGCCTCCAGGCTCGTGACCAGCGCTGCTCCCACCTGATTAAATCACCCTTTGGGGGACCGTGCGACCAAACGTTCAATTCCCTTCCAGGCATCCCTTCAAAGCTGCAACCGCCGGTGCCGACGGAGGCGATGACGAGAGAGAAAGAATCGCTCGCGATACGGAACCGCCCCCGTTGACTCCGGTTTCCGGTGTACGTAATTCACACATGCAACGAGGAGACAGACATGACAGTCACGATTACGCGGCTATTCGACGATTATAATGCCGCGCGCGCCGCCGTCGGCAATTTGGAGGCAGCCGGCCTGTCCAAGGAAGAAATCAGTATTGTTTCCAATAATGCTGACGGCTCATTCTCCGATAACGACCCTGTCAATGCTGCGACCGAAACCGGGACCGGCGTCGGTGTTCTTCTGGGAGGTGCGGCCGGCTTGCTGGCGGGACTCGGGCTCATGGTGATTCCGGGCCTGGGACCGGTAGTTGCTGCCGGTTGGCTGGTTCCGACCGCGCTTGGTGTGGGGGCCGGTGGAATAGCAGGTGGCATTATCGGCGCGCTCATTCAATCCGGCGTGAGCGATAAGGACGCACATGTCTTCGCGGAGGGGGTTCGTCGTGGAGGAACTTTGGTCACGGCAAGGGTTTCTGATGGTGATCGCGACCGTTACCGAGCGATCCTGGACCAGGGATCAGTGAACCTTCAGGACCGTGAGAAAACTTATCGAGCGGCTGGATGGAATGAATTCGATCCGAGCGCTCCTCCCTACAGCGCCGACCAGGTGCGGCGGGATAGAGACCCGCGCCGGACCCAAAGCGCAGCCTGACACGGCGTACGCTGATCAGGAACCACGAGCGAACAAACCATCGCGTGCCAAACTGTCGCGTATATGACTACTCGCGCCAACGGATGCGTGGGCGCAAGAGGAGGTGTGGCGCCGCTCCGATGCCTTCTCTTTGGTCGGCGGCAGCGGCGCTCCGCAACCCCTGCGATCACGCAGTATTTGCGAGGCAGCGCACACAGTAGGTTGATTGATCGCCGCGCGGCCCCTCGCGTCCAATGGTGCTATCAGACCCCGGCGGCGATCCGAGGAGAAGCAGCTCCGGGAGGCCAGTTTCCTGCGCCCCCTCACATTACATTCGGAAAACAAGCGCTTGGCTGAGCAGCGTAGCAACCGGGAATGCGGGATCCGCCCGTCCCGGGTCGGAAAACCGTCTGCAAATGCGGTTATAGATATCACCCGGTTTTCAAGTCACCCCAAAAGCTCGTTGACGGCATCTAATCCCGAACTACCTCTCGGCATCCCGAAACGACCACTCGCCAACTGAATGTCAGCATGTCAGCCGACATAAGGCCGGGACGTGGTTTGTCGTCCGACCCGGAGCCTGCACGCGACGCGATACGCGACAGGCAAAGCCGGGACATGGCAAATCAGTCAGCTTGGGTCATTTCTTTTCCAACATTGCGGCGCCTTGACCCTGGATCGTTCGTTGAATTTCTTCCGCTGCCTTTGCCAGCAGCCATGGAAGTGCTACTTCCAATCTCGCCGCGTCATCGTAAACCTCGATGGTCCCCATCACGGCCTGCCCCAAAGCGGCGACCCGAAACTGCAACTCGTCGCCCGACCAGTGTTCCTGTTGGACGGTCAGAACATTGCCGAATTTGCTCTTTACGACCTCCAAACCGGCCTTAATCCGTCGAACGGCTTCGTGTTTCCCTAAACGGTGCGGGATTGAAACAACGAGTGGTTTTGGCATGATTGCTAGCCTCTTATGGCGTTAGTGAGTTGGCGTTAGTGAGTGGCGCCTCGGAACTCCCGCGGTGGTTTGCACCGCTCCTGCCTTCGGCACCGCATCGATCACGCAACGCGGCTATCCAGCGGGCAGCGGGCTGATACGATGCAGTTTGGCAAAAACCATCGTGAATTCCGCTCCGCGTAAAAACAGTTGCGCTGAATAGCAAATCCGCATCTAGACCGGATTCCGGTCACGTCCCGGAACACCTGGGAGTCATGGCCGGGCGAAGTCCCGGCCATCCACGTCTTTATCCTAGAACGGCGCAAGAAAGACGTGGATGCCCGCGACAAGCGCGGGCATGACGCCGAGAGTGTGATTCGACCTGATCGAAATCCGCACCTAGGATGACGTCTCGCTATGCCATAGGAGCGGCAAGCAAGCTCCCCGCGTGCTATCGATCCAACCGATCTCGGTCCGGTCGGGGTGATCGACCAGTGTTTTAGCGCAATCACTCTGCTGCCTGCTGCGAACCTTTGGAAAGTGACGCTAACGGTATTTTCCCCGGTTGCGCACTCGAACCATTGTTGTCATCCAAAGCGCGCAACTCATTGGCGCACAGCAACGCTGTTTCATCAATGGAGCTCGTAACAAAGTCTGCTCCCACTGATATTCTCCACTCCTCCGACTTTGCTCGTTCTTCCCCCAACATCCAAAAGCACGCCACAAATCGTGCGTGCGGCATCACGCGTTTCAGCCGGCGAATAACATAGCGCACGTGAGTCGGTTTGGACGCCGTCCCGAAATACGACAAGCACACGAGCCTCGATTCCGGTGTTTGAACATTCAATCGCCGGCCGGCACCCGTGCCGGAAAGCGGCTGCAAGGCTGCCGCGATGGCCCGCTTTTGCAGAACCTGAACCAACATTGCGGCTGCGGCTTCATCGAGCGGACTGCGGCTTGCGACACAAAGAACCGGCGGAGCGATGCTTAGATCGGGGCTCACCTCATTCGACGTAGGGGCCTGGGTCTCCTCACCCAACCCCCGCGAACCGGCATCAACATCAACGTTGTCACTGATGTCATCTATGATTTCATCGATGGTCGCCAGAATGGTTGCCTGTCGGTCCGCCGAGAGTTTCCCCGCTGTGGCATCGCGCTGAGCGAGGACCAGCGCTTTCATTGCAACCGTGTCATAATATGACGATAGCGATATCGTCTTGAGCTGGTCCTCGGCTTGATCGGCGGCGTCCGTAGCGTCTGCAGCCAGCAACCGCTGGTAGAAACGCTCCTCCGGCAGGAGTGGGGCCTCATCGCCCAGCAGCACGTTAATAAAACCAAAACCCTCGATGTGCTTTCCGAGTACAACCAGACACACCGTCAGCGGCGTAGCGATCAACAGGCCCACCGGACCCCAGAGCAGGCTCCAAAATAATTGCGAAAGCACGATGGCGACCGGTGAAACCCCGATGCGCTGGCCAAGGATGACAGGCTCGACGATTTGGCCCGCGACCACCTGAGCAACGACGAACACACCAAGCACCATGAGCGGCATGGACCATCCAGGGTTCGCCGCCGCAGCCACCGCGATGGGGAAGAAGGCGGCGATGAGCGTGCCAATGAACGGCACAAAGCGCATGACGCCCGCGACGATCCCCCATAAAACAGCATTGGGCACGCCAATTAAGCTTAGGGATATAACAATAAATATCCCGAATCCGGTATTAAGCAGAAGTTGCATCATGTAGAAGCCGCCGAGCCGCCGCGCCGCGTCGTCCAGCGCTGCCGTGCTCCGCTGGAGATCCGTGGTACCTGCGAGGCGGAGAAAACGGTCGCGGATATCCTCACGCTGAAGCAGCATGAAGAGCAGGAAAAGAATAACGAGCGCGCTAGTCGCTAGCGGCGATAACAGGGGTCTAACCAAGCTCGCAATAGACTCGAAACCTTTGGGTTCTGGTTGCCTGATTTCTACCGGGAGGGGTTGCACCGCCGACGGGCGGGTCGCCTGTCCGGTGGGATGAGACAGTTCGTTTTCGAGGTCGCGAAAGGTGCCGGAAGCTTTTTCCAAAACGGAGGACGCCAACGGCCTGCCGCCGAGCAAGTGGATTTTCGCTCGCAGATTGCTGTCGTAGCTTGGAAGGTCTTCCGCAAGCTGACGCACCTGCAGGCCTAGCGTAGTCCCCAGTAATCCGATAGCGGAAAGCGTGATGATCACGCATACCAGTGCGGCGACGAATCGCGGAATTCCCCACATCCGAAGACGCCGCATAACCGGTGCAAGTATAAAACTCAAGAGCGCCGCGATGACCAAGGGCTCAATGATTGGACTGGCAAAGTGGAGAAAAACAATCACAAGGCTCGCAATGACCAGGCCATGCGCCACGTTAGCCAAACCGGCCGGGCTCGCGAACGTTATCGGCATCGCGTCCGCCAACTTCAAACGAGCCCCCTGGATCGTAGCGCAACAGCCGGCGTGAGGCGGCACATAAACGCAGCGCTTAGCGGTCGGCGGACGACCGCGCGGCTGCGTTTGTCCCGTAGAATCCCGGCATTCCGAGGCTGCTTCCCGCGGCGCTCCGGAGGCCGCGCGGCGGCGCGACCCAATGCGGCACCAGCCCGTCCAGCGCGCAAACCGCTCCAACTGGGCCGTTATGATTGGCGCCGGAATGGGACGTCGCACCACAAGCGCGATCGACAGCATTCTCACCCGGACCCGGTAGCGACCAGACGACCTGGCGCTCTGTGGCGACAAACGTGCTCAATGTAGTCGAGGTGTTCTGTAGGCGTGGACAGCTTTGATCGGAATTTATCGTTTTGCACGCGCGTGAGCTCCGGTCTGCAGTGGCAGTGAACGCAAAGATCAATTCATTGTTCCTTCGCGACAAGACACAGTTCGGTGATTTGGAACCGGTGCATGCCCTGACCGGCGGTTGGGAATTGCATGTGGGCATCGAGCCGGAGGCCAGCGCTTCCGGCGGTATGGCAGGGGGTGTGTGGTAAAGGGCGGTTGGATGAGCGAGTGTACGGTCCAAGTTGTCGGTCTGCTCGGCAAGCTTGCGCGAGCGTCTGACACCGGCACAGGTCCAATACGAGCCAATGACGGGCAAGCGGTGATCTGGAACCCTGGCTCGCAGGAAGCGTTACCGTGCAGGCCGCGAAATGGCGGTTCGGGATTAGGAGCAAAATATGCCGAAGTCGCCAGGCACGAGCACGCGCCAGCCGAAGCCTCACACCTCCGGGGAGTCCGCCTCGGCCGCTTCGGCCGCCGGCGATCATGGCGTGCGTGCGGAGACAAACAAGAGCGCCCAGTTGGCGGGCGATACCGTTGACGCTGGCGACGTCATGACCGGGAATCAGGGTGTCAAGATTTTCGACGATCAAAATTCCCTAAAAGCCGGCTTGCGCGGCCCGACGCTGATGGAGGACTTTCATTTCCGTGAGAAGATCACACATTTCGATCACGAACGGATCCCTGAGCGCGTTGTGCACGCCCGGGGGGCGGCCGCACATGGCGTCTTCCAGGTCTACGAGGATTTATCTGATCTCACCCAGGCCGGGGTGCTGACTGATCCCGCACGAAAGACGCCGGTGTTTGTGCGCTTTTCGACTGTCGCCGGCTCTCGAGGATCGACCGATTGTGCACGCGATGTGCGCGGCTTCGCGGTCAAATTCTACACGCAAGAGGGTGTGTGGGACCTTGTGGGCAACAACATGCCGGTCTTTTTTATCCAGGATGCGATCAAATTCCCCGACCTGATCCACGCGGTAAAGCCGGAGCCAAACAACGAAATCCCTCAGGCGGCCTCGGCCCACGACACGTTTTGGGATTTCGTTTCACTGACACCCGAGAGCGCTCATATGCTCATGTGGGTGATGAGCGATCGAGCCCTTCCGCGCAGCTTCGCAATGATGGAGGGGTTTGGTGTACACACGTTCCGATTATTAAATTCAAAAGGGAAGTCTCGGTTCGTCAAGTTTCATTGGAAGCCCGTCAAAGGAGTGAAATCGCTGGTTTGGGAGGAGGCGCAGAGCATTTCCGGCAAAGACCCGGACTTTCATCGTCGTGATTTGTTCGAAGCGATCGAGCGGGGCGACTTTCCGGAGTGGGAGCTGGGACTCCAGATTGTCGAGGAAGAGGACGAGTTCAAGTTCGACTTCGATCTTCTTGATCCAACCAAACTGATCCCTGAAGAACTTGTGCCTGTCCGCCGTGTCGGCAAGATGACGATCAACCGCAATCCGGACAATTATTTTTCCGAGACCGAGCAGGTGGCGTTCCACACGGGCCACGTGGTTCCCGGCATCGATTTCACAAATGATCCGCTGCTGCAGGGGCGCTTATTTTCCTACATTGACACGCAGCTTCGCCGAGTGGGCCCAAATTTTGCTGAGCTGCCCATCAATCGGCCGCTCGATCTTGTGCGTAACAATCAGCGGGACGGCATGGCGCGGACCATCATTAACACAGGGCGGGTTGCATATTTTCCCAACCGCTTGGGAAGTGGCTGCCCCATGCACTCACCGAAGGCCGCCGATGCCTTCATCACGCACGCAGAAAAGGTCGAAGGGCAGAAGATACGCGCCCGTAGCGAGAGCTTTTCCGATCATTTTAGTCAAGCGACACAATTCTGGAACAGTATGTCGGACTGGGAGCAGCAGCACATTGTGGACGCCTTCTCGTTCGAGCTCAACCAGGTAGAAAATGACGAGGTTCGACATCATGTGATGAACGAGATACTCGTCAATATTGCCGATGCGCTCGCCGATGCGATTTCGCTTAAAACTGGTATCAAGGTCGCGCCCGTCGGGACGCCTCGCAACCCGACGCCCTCGGCCCCATCGCCGTCGGGACCATTGCGGACCCAAGCAAAGCATTTGTCGTCGCCGGCGCTCAGCCAGGACAAGCCAGGTGACACTATCAGCGGCCGCAAAATTGCGCTCCTGGCCGGCGAGGGCGTCGATGCTGTGCAGTTGAAAGTTGCAAAGGATGCTATAACCGCGCAGAAGGCTGTGTTCGAACTCATTGCCGCTCATGGCGGCATGATTGTAAACTCCGCAGGCGAATCACAAAAGGTGACTCGTGCGGCCCCAAACGCGCCTTCGGTTCTTTACGACGCTGTCATTGTATTGGGCGGGGCCTCGGCGGTTCATGTTTCGCAATCCGGGCTGGCCGTGCATTTCGTGGTTGAGTCATATAAGCATGGAAAACCAATTGCGGCCCTCGGCAACGGCTCGCTCGTCCTGCAAGCTTGTTCGCTGCAGGGCCGCCCTGCGGTGGAGGGGGTGATTGTCGGCGATGGTGACGATGCGGTATCGGAGCTAATTGCCGCTTTGCATAAACACCGGTTCCCAGATCGCCCCATCGCCGCCGTCGCAGCCTGAGATCGATCAGGTATAGAAGAAGGTGTCGATGTCCGGCTGGCATTCGAGCCGGCACGTCGAGAAATGCATCCGGCCGTCGAGGCCATCTCAAGGGTCGCCAAATGGACAGACCTGCTTATACGTGGATGCGCACGAGGCGACTTCCTTGGGCAGGGGATTGGTCCCGCAACACAATGGAAATAGGTGCTGCTCCGGAACCCTGACGAAATGCGGTAACTAAGACGGAGTCGGGGAGGTCCGAGTACGTAGGATGTGAAATCGGTTTGCGAGGACACGCGGTGGGCTTTGGTTAGCGTCGCGGTCACAACACTGCTGGTAATGACGTGAGCGGCCGGCGGCGTGCGTAAAATCGCCGCGAGGCCATGCCGATTGTCCTGCCGCGCCTGAGCGATTTGCAGACTATGACGCAGCGATTTGATGCCACCGGGATTTAGTATAGGCAGAGCAAGTCCAACGCACAAGGAACCACATCGGCAGTCGCGGCGCCTTCGGCACCGCGACTCAAAGCGGACGGATCATCCCACATAGGCTGTTCGCTGTTGTGCCGCTGCTTCGGCTGGATTTCTAGGATGCGCGGGGAGTTGGAGCACCGTCGCCTGTTGATCTAACGGCAAGGTCGTCAACAGCACGGTTAATCCGTCGGGAAATTCAAGCGCGTCATGGTGCGCGCTCAACGCACCTTTATTGATTTGGCGAAATATCGCAGTCTTATGTGTGACCGGCTTATAGTTCCAACTGAACAGCTTTCGTTGACTGATCGCAATGCCTTGCGGAAAAGCAAGTTCAGTCCCGGGCAAAAGGCATACCACCACCTCGCTCAATTCGCGCGCGGCGAAGCCCCGGGTTCCAGTACCAAAATCTCGGGTGATCAGTTCGTCACCAATCCGCGCGGGACGAGACTGTACATTTTGCAGGCTGTAGTCACACACGCTCGTCATCCTTTCATCATTAACACCCCGACTGAAAACGCACATCTTCGTATCGAGTTCCAAATCGCGCTCTTCTTGGTGTGCGCCGTCACGCCCTCCAGGAACGGCAGCAGCCGGATTGTTTGCGCCGAAGCGGCTGTGCGATAAGGAGCCGGCGCCGAGGCCCTGCCAAAATGCTGGGCGGAGCCAAAAAGTAGAGAGGAACGGATGGAGGCAAAGCAACGGCGGCCCCCTACTGAGGAGCAACGCGCAGCGATGCGCCTCGAAGGATGGCACCAAGTCCATTGCGTGCCGCCGTCCTTCGAGACGCGCGCTTCCCTTCGACAAGGGCTCAGGAGCGCGCTCCCAAGGGTGAGGTCGGAGCATGACTCCCGCCCCGCCTGCTCAAAGCGCTCACGTCAAGCGGCCTTGCGATGAAGTGTGTTCGCGCCGCACTCGCAGCGGCTCCCGGCCGCCTGCTCGATGCCCTGTCGGACCCGCGGCGGCGCGGACGAACCGTTGTTATGGTGCTGACGGCGTACTGCGTGGTCTGGACGCTCTATGCGGTATTGGCGAAGGCGAGCCAGGACATCCATTTCGACATGGGCGAGATGGTGGCGTGGTCGCGCGACGTGACGTTCGGCACGCCCAAACATCCGCCTCTTCCGGCCTGGCTGGCCGGGGCGTGGTTCAAAATTTTTCCGCTCGCGCCGTGGGCCTATTATCTGCTGTCGCTGGTGACGGCAGCCGTCGCGTTGTGGGTCGCCTTCATGGCCTCGCTGCGTTATCTCGACGGACCCAAAAGCGCCGTCGGCCTGGCATTGCTGACCTTGGTGCCGTTCTTCAATTTCCATGCGTTCAAGTACAACGCCAATTCCGCCATGATGCCGTGGTGGGCGCTGACCACCTGGTTCTTTCTGCGCTCCTTCGAACGCCGCAGCATCGGCTTTGCGGCGCTCGCCGGCTTTGCGGCAGCCGGCGCCATGATGGTGAAATACTGGTCCGTTGTGCTGCTGGCCGCGCTCGTCATCGCGGCGCTGATCGATAAGCGACGCCGCGCCTATTTCGCCTCGCCTGCCCCTTACGTAACGGTCACGGCGGGCGCCGTGGGGCTGTTGCCGCATGTGGCGTGGCTTTATCTCAACGACTTCGTACCGTTCCGCTATGCGCTCGAAACTCATCCGGGAACGACCGCGGAAGCCTTGCTTTCGGGGGGCGGGTACCTCGTGGGCGCGCTCGGCTACGCCGCCGCCCCGATCCTGCTCACCGCCCTGGTGGCAAAACCCGATCGTGCCGCAATTGCCGACATGCTGTGGCCGGACGATCCGCCGCGCCGGCTCGCCGCGCTGGTGTTTTTCCTGCCGCTGTTGCTGCCGGCGCTGTTTGCGGTCGCCACCGAGCAGAAGGTGGTGTCGCTGTGGGCGATCGCCGGCATGACTTTGTTGCCGGTCGTGCTGCTGTCTTCGCCGCGGATCATGGTTCCGCGCGCCGCCGCCGTCCGCATCGTCGCCGTCGCGATGGTGTTTCCGCTGCTTGTCCTCGTGGCGGCACCGGTCGTGGCGGTTGTCATCCATCGCAACGGCACGCCGAATTACGGTGCCCACTATCGCCTGGTCGCCGAGGCCGCCCGCAAGGTCTGGTACGAGACCACGGACCGGCCGCTGCGCCTCGTCGGCAGCTACGACAATCTGCTCTATGGCACGGTGTTCTACTTTCCCGACCGGCCCTCCGCGCTGGAAATCGTGCACCCCGAGCTGACGCCCTGGATCGACGAAGCGCGCATCGTCCGGGACGGTATTTTGCTCTACTGCCCGGCGGAGGAACGTCGGTGCATGGACGCGCTGGATGCGCGCGCGGCGGCCGGGCTGGCAAGTCGGCGCGTGGAGACGGACATCTCCCGCACCTTCCTGGGAATGGCCGGTCCGTCGGTCCGCTACATCATCGTGGCGATTCCGCCACGATAACGCGGATTATCGCCTCGCCTTGCCATCCTTGTTGGCATACCGCGCGGATTTTTCCTGCAAAAGCCGCGCATGCATTTCTTCCCTAGGCCTCCCTGGGCCTGATAGTCTAGCCAGCTAACAGGTTCTGTTGACATTAAGGAATAATTTACCATCTTTTGATGGTGTGTCAAGGTCGCGACGGGGAGGCGCCCTTGATTCGGCGGGAACTGACGGACGAGACTTGGCGGCGGTCGCGGTCGTCAACAACCTGACCGTCGTGACGCGGAACGTGAAGGACTTTGCGTCGTTCCGGGTGCCGACCTTCAATCCATTCGCCAAAATTTCGACTTAGCGTCCGCTCGGGGTCTAGCAGAAGTCGGAGGTTTCCGCGTCATCATCCAGTCGGGGGGCGCGGCCGGCGGTTCGGATGGCCTCCGGTCTGTTCTCCACGCGCGCCAGCCCAAAAGTAGCTGGCATAGTGCCGGTAGACCTTGGCGGTATCCTCCGGATCATACGCCATCGCGTTGACAAGACTGAGGAGCACGTGGATTAGCTTCGAGTTATCCTGGTAAAATTCCTCGATCTCTAGGTCCGTGGCGTTCGCTCCCGTGGCTGTGGCCGGGGCTAGTTGCCGGTGAGCCAGACGTTCATGCCGCAAAGCCGACAGCTTCTTCAATACAGCGTCGTGTGAGCCACCTTCCATGTACTTGTTGATCAGTAGGATTACCTCGGCCGCCCGCTTTCCGAGATCCGCCCTCATCTGATCGATTGCTTCAGGCAAACCAAGGCCCTTCACCCTGGCTGCAGCTAAGGAATCGATCACCTCTTTCTCGCGGAGGGTGGCCGCCACGGACTGCATCCGAATGGCTTGCTTGTTCGTGTCCCACAGACGGATCGACGCGAGCACCATCTCGCGCCGAAGCGCGGTCCGCGTGATAAGGAAAGCCTGAGAAGCATAGGATTCCCCCATACGGCTATGGAGGTCCTTGTCGTATGCCGCTGGCTTCCAAACCTCGTGAAACATAACCGCCATATCAAACTCTTCCTGCGCAGCAGTCACCTTCTCCCGCAGGGCAATGATCTTTGGATCGTCAATTTCCATGGCTAAGTCCTCGCACCCTAATTCCTTGCCAAATCCGCCGACCCCGACATCACCCCAGAGGTGGAGCTTAGGCGTCACCTCGCCGTGCGCCCTCTCGTAGTGCAATCCTTCGTAATTAGCTGGCACTCCAGGATTGATTAGCGTCCCGACTTCCATGGCCAGAACCGGGCCAAGCTTTTGCCACGCCACTTTGAACCTGGATCATGGTCCTTCATGGCGAGAGTGAAGTTTCAAAAATCGACAAATATCCGCACTCGAAATCTGGAGGTTGCCGTACCGGAGGCCATGACTAAGGTTCAAAAGGATACGGGGACGCTTGACGCGTCCCCGGGGTTGTAATGCTCAGTTGGCCTGGTCCGTCGAAGCGGGTGGCTCCCTAAGGGATGCTGATAAGCAGCTAGGTGGCACCGGTCTGGCCAACTGTCAACTCGTCTACGCGCACCTCCGCGCAGCAATTTTTATGAGCGCCATGTGATGGCTTAACTCAATACCGGTAATGATCCGGCTTGAACGGCCCTTCCATCCCCACCCCGATATAGGTCGATTGCTTCTGCGTCAGGCGGGTCAGTTTCACGCCGATCTTGTCAAGGTGCAGCCGCGCCACCTTCTCGTCGAGCCGCTTCGGCAGGGTGTAGACCTTCTTCTCGTATTTGCCGGGATTGGACCACAGCTCGATCTGCGCCAGCGTCTGGTTGGTGAACGATGCCGACATCACGAAGCTCGGGTGCCCCATGGCGTTGCCGAGGTTCACCAGCCGGCCCTCCGACAGCAGGATGATGCGCTTGCCGTCCGGAAACTCCACTTCGTCGACCTGCGGCTTGACATTGTGCCAGCGGAAATTTTTCAGCGCCGCAACTTGAATTTCGCTGTCGAAGTGCCCGATGTTGCACACCACCGCGCGGTCTTTCATCTTGCGCATGTGGTCCACCGTGATGACGTCGAGATTGCCGGTGGCGGTGACGAAAATGTCCGCGCGCGCAGCGGCGTCTTCCATGGTGGTGACTTCGTAGCCTTCCATGGCGGCCTGCAGGGCGCAGATCGGGTCGATCTCCGACACCATCACCCGGCAGCCGGCCTGGCGCAGCGACGCCGCCGAGCCTTTTCCGACATCCCCGAAGCCCGCGACCATCGCCACCTTGCCGGCCATCATCACGTCGGTGCCGCGGCGGATGCCGTTGACCAGCGATTCGCGGCAGCCATAGAGATTGTCGAATTTCGACTTGGTGACGCTGTCATTGACGTTGATGGCGGGCCACAAGAGCGTGCCCTTCTTCTGCATCTCGTAGAGCCGGTGCACGCCGGTGGTGGTTTCCTCCGACACGCCGCGGATAGCCTCCGCCTGCTTGCGGTACCAGCCGGGCTTGTCCTTCAGCCGCTTGTGGATGGACGCAAAGAGAACTTCCTCTTCCTCATTGGTCGGCTTGCTGATCGCGCCGGTGTCGCCCTGCTCGGCGCGCAGCCCGAGATGGATCAGCAAGGTGGCGTCACCCCCATCGTCCAGGATCATGTTGGCGGTGCCGCCATCCTGCCACTCGAAGATGCGATGGGTATAATCCCAGTAATCCACGAGGCTTTCGCCCTTGGTGGCGAACACCGGAATGCCCGCCGCCGCGATAGCGGCCGCCGCATGGTCTTGCGTCGAATAGATGTTGCACGAGGCCCAGCGCACGTCGGCGCCGAGCGCCGCCAAGGTCTCGATCAGCACCGCGGTCTGGATCGTCATGTGCAGCGATCCGGCGATGCGGGCTCCGCGCAGCGGCTGTTCGGGGCCGTACTCGTCGCGCGTCGCCATCAGGCCCGGCATTTCGGTCTCCGCGATGGCGATTTCCTTGCGGCCCCATTCGGCCAGGCCGATATCCTTCACCACATAATCGTGCGCGGCCGGTGCGATATTCTGGGGATGGCTCTTGGCGGCGGGAGCGGAAGCGTTCGACGGAGCGGGCATGGGGATCCTTTGGATCGGGAGAAACAAGCCTTGCCGGGAGCCCATAGCAAGGTCGGCCGCGAATCGCAATACACATATAAAGAACTCTTTATGTGTTGCGTCTACGAAAAAGGCGTGGCGGCGTGCGGATATCGGCGATCATCGCCATTGACGCCGCTACCCTGGGTCCCTATGTTCCGCGCCCAATTCGGCTGCGGCCGCGGTGCCCGATGTGGTTTAGAGGCTGGTCTGATGAAAATTCGTAACTCGTTGAAATCATTGCGGGCTCGCCACCGCGATAACCGCATCGTGCGGCGCAAGGGCCGCGTCTACATCATCAACAAGACGCAGCGGCGTTTCAAAGCGCGGCAAGGCTGACCGGCTATCGCGGCCGTTAGCGCGCTTCTGTTTCCCGCTATCTAAAAGGCCGAGACAGCAAGCTGTCCCGGCCTTTTAGGCTTTTGTCGCAACTCTCGCTTCGTTCCCCCGCACCGTCAAATCGGCCGGTCGCCCTTGATGGTCACGCGCCAGCCCGATCGAACCTGCGGATAATAGTCCCACAGCGCCAAGTGCTGGACGCTACGGTTGTCCCAAAATACCACAGAGTGCGGGCGCCAGCGGAAGCGCACCTGAAATTCCTCGCGCGTCGCGTGCTGGCACAGAAAATCCAGGATCGCGCGGCCTTCGTCGTCCGGCAGCCCGTCGATGCGGGTTGTGAAAGTCCGGTTGACGAACAGCGCTTTGCGCTTCGTTACCGGATGGGTGCGCACGATCGGATGCGAGGCTTTCGGGTACAACTTTGCCGGTGTCGTCGCGCCCTTCCAGCGCATTGATGCGCCGGTAGTAATGGCCGCCCTCATGGGTCGCGGTCAGGCCTTCGAGATACGTCTTCAGCCGTGGTGACAGCGCCTCGTAGGCGGCGTACTGGCTGGCGAACAGGGTGTCGCCGCCGACCGGCGGGACGGTGTGAAGGTAGAGAATGCTGCCGAGCGGCGGTTCCTCGTCGCACGACACATCCGAGTGCCACCATTCGCCGGCGATGCGTTTCGAATTGGCATCGGCGTGGATCGGTAAAATCTCCGGGTGGCCTGCGGGCCCCGGCGTGCTCGGGTGAATGTGCAGTTCGCCGAAATAGCGCCCGAGCCGCTTTTGCGCGTCTACGTCCATCGGCTGGTCGCGAAAGAACAGCACCAGGTGGTCGGCCAGCGCCTGGTGCAATTCCTCGACCTGGCGATTGCTCAGCGGTCTTGCCAGTTCCGCACCCTCGATTTCCGCTCCGATGCGGGGCGTGACGGGCGTGACGCTGATGGTTTCGTAGTTCATGGCTTGACCTCCCACCCGCCAACGGATGCCCTGTGCCGGGCACGGCGTATCATGGCTTCATCATATGACGCCGCCGCCGATGCTAGCAATGAATCGTAATGCGGGTTTGCGGGCCAAGACGAGCCAGCAGCCGCAGCAGCGCGGCGGACGGCAAAGCGACGCAGCCGGCCGTGGGAGCGAGCCGCGGTCTCGCCACATGGACGAAGACGGCGCTGCCACGCCCGGCGACGCGTGGGCGTACATTATGGTCGATCTCGATCAGGAGGTCGTAAAGCCCGTCGGCGCGGCGCAACCGATCGCCGGGCTTGCCCGGCCGCAGCCGGATCGGCCGGTTGTAGCGCCGGTCCGACGGACCCTCGCACCAGCCGTCCTCGTCCCGGATGGGGCGCACCGGCAGCAGGGTTTTGGGCCGCACCAGCCGGTCCGAGCGCCACCACAGCCAAATCAGGCGGAAGCGCCCCGCGGGCGTAGCCCCATCCCCCTCCCGCTTGTCGGCCTTGATTCCCCCACGGCCGAGCGCCACGGGTACATGCAGGCCACCGGCAGCCAGCAACCCCCGCCGGCGATCGGCGGGGTGGGCGCGCACATGCAGGTTACGGAATGTCAGATGACGCATATTGTGCTGATAATCAGACTTTCTGCTTGACGCCAGGGCGCAAAGTGGCGACGGGCGCTTGCGCTTTCTGTCACGATTGATCTACTTGCGGACGCAGCTACCCGGCATCACCCCCGAGGCTCTTTATGGCGACCGCGCGCAGAATTCTGATCGTCGACGATGACGCCGAACTGCGCGATGCGCTGATGGAGCAGATGTCGCTGCATGAGGAATTCGAAGCCATAGCGGTCGATACCGGCGCCAAGGGCGTGCAAGCCGCCAAAGCCGACCCGGTCAACTTGATCATCATGGATGTGGGGCTTCCCGATATCGATGGCCGCGAAGCCGTGCGTATCCTGCGCAAGAATGGCTTCAAGGCGCCGATCATCATGCTGACCGGCCACGACACCGACTCCGATACCATTCTCGGCCTTGAGGCCGGTGCCAACGACTATGTGGTGAAGCCGTTTCGATTTGCCGTCTTGCTTGCCCGCGTGCGTGCCCAGTTGCGTCAGCACGAGGCCAGCGAAGATGCCGTCTTCACCATCGGACCCTATTCGTTCCAGCCGAGTTCGAAGCTCCTGGTCGCCGCCAAGGGGGCGAAGATTCGGCTCACCGAAAAGGAAACTGCGATTCTGCGATTTCCTGTTTCGGGCCGGCCAGCGCCCGATTTCACGCGAGGTGCTTTTGCAAGAGGTGTGGGGATACAATTCAGGAGTGACCACTCACACGCTGGAAACCCATATCTACCGTCTGCGTCAGAAGATCGAGAAGGATGCCACGACCCCGGAAATCCTGGTGACCGAGGCCGGTGGGTATAAGTTGGTACCATGAAGAAACCGCCGACGCAGCGATGAGCATCGAAGACGATATCTCCGTTCTCGAACGGATTGCGACGTTTGCTCCGTTTGGCTCTTCGGCGTTACAGATCATCGCGATCGGGGCGGAGACCCGGCAGCTTCAGGCCGGCGACATCCTATTCCGTGCCGGCGAATCCGCCGACGCCGGTTACGTCATCATGCAAGGTGCCGTGAAAGCTGACCCGAAAGGGCCCCCGAAAATCGGTTCCGGAGATCACCTTGGGGCCCGGAGTCTTGCTCGGCGAACTGGCGCTGCTGACCGAGACGGCGCGTCCGGATGATGCCACCGCGACCGAACCGACGACCGTGATGCGGATCCCGCGCAGCCTGTTCCGCCGCGTGCTCGAAGGCTTTCCCGAGGCCGCCCTATTGATGCGTGATCGTTTGGCCCAGCGCATCAATCAGGCCACCGAGGAAATCACCGAACTGCGCGGCACGCTCGACCCGCCGCGCCATAAGCAATAGATCGGCGCAGTGATTGCGTCCGTGCCGACAGGCGTCATAGTTCGAGGGTGGCCGTCACCGGGACATGGTCGGACGGCCGCGTCCAGCCGCGCGCTTCCTTGGCGATTCGCATGCCGCACACCCGCTCCGCGATGGCGGGACTGACCCAGATGTGGTCGAGGCGCCGGCCACGATCGGCCGCTTCCCAATCGCGGGCGCGATAGCTCCACCACGTATAAAGCTTGGCGGGTTCCGGCACGAAGGCGCGCATTACGTCGAACCAGGCACCTGTGTTCTGCAACGCGAGCAGTTTCTCGCATTCGACGGGCGTATGCGACGACGACCCGCAATAGCTGCTTGTGGCTCCACACATCATGCTCGAGCGGCGCTACGTTGAGATCACCGACGAGGATCGCGCGCTCGGTGGCACCGGACCGCAGGTTCGCGGCGCGCATTTCGTCAAGGAATTCGAGCTTATGGGCGAATTTCGGGTTGACAGCCGGATCCGGTTCGTCGCCGCCCGCCGGAACGTAAAAATTATGCACCGTCACGGGATCCGTGAGGCCGGCGCCCGCACCGAGACGGACCGCCACATGGCGGCTGTCGGTCTTGCCGCAATAGCCGCGGATATCGATCGAAATCGAACGGCAGGCGCGACAGCACCGCGACGCCGTGATAGCCTTTCTGACCGTTAAGCGCCGCATGGGCATAGCCGAGCCGCGCAAACCGCTTGAGCGGGAATTTGTCATCCGGACATTTGGTTTCCTGAAAGCAAATTATATCCGGCCGCTCGATTTTTATGAACTTCGCCACCAGATTGAGGCGCAATCAGATCGAATTGATGTTCCACGTGGTGATGGTGATTTTCATGACCGGGATAGCGGAACAATCGCGAGACAAGAGAACCCATGCCGTATGCAAGCGGCCTCGCATGAGGCGAAACCGCAATTCGTGAAGCTCTTCAAGTCGGACGAAGGTTCAGAAGCGTTTCCGATTTTATTGAAACAAGCGCTGGAGTGGCTGGTAGGTAATCTTGAACAGGTTCGGATCCGGCTTGTGGGTGGTATCGACATTGTAGATTGCGACCGTCGTGTCGTAGCCTTGCGGATCCGTCACGGTCCATTGGCGCAACTGCATGTCCTTGGCATTGAGCATCAGCATGAGCCGATGGGTGCCGGTCAAGATGTGCCTTTCCTCAATGGTAACGCTGACGAAATTGCTGTCCTGCGACACCCCGATGACGGTGGTGTCGCGCGTCAGATCGATTTGATCCGCCAACAGGTAGCGCAGCGGCGTTTGCGACAGCGGATACAGATCCTGAGTCGCCAGCCTGCGGTCGCGTACCACGACCGACGAGCCGTCGGCGACGACATCGATCGCGCTTGGGGCATCATATTCGAAGCGCACGCGCCCAGGCTTCTGCAGATAGAATTTTCCGACGGTCCGTCCGCCGTCCGGACCGATCTGTACGAAGTCGCCGGTGAGGGTCTGCACGCTGGAGAGATAGGTGCTCACCCGATCCACAAGCGCGCGCTGGGAACCGTCATAGGCGACCGATTCGCCCGGCCGCATCGGTACCGGGCGTCCGAGCGCGTCGGTGGGCATCGCCAGTGCCCGGGCGGCCTGGGTCCGGTTCTTCGGGGCCGGCTGCGGCAACGGAATGCCCTGGGCGGCCATCGTTGCGGGCACCGCCAAGAACAGCGCCCCGACCACCAAGGCCAAGCAGGCCCGTCCCATATCTACCTCCGGGTGTTCGCTGTTGTCTGCGGGTAGGTACTCTTGCCTTTGTGGCCAAGCTAAAGTGGCTACCTTGATTTGCTACCGATCCGAAATGGCGTTTTCACGGCCGGAATTAGCCCTTTGTCGCCGTCATTCCGGCTCGTCTTCGTCGCCGCCAACCAGGATCTCCCGTTTGCCGGCATGGTTCGGACGGCCGACGATACCTTCGTTTTCCATCCGCTCGATGAGGGACGCGGCACGGTTGTAGCCGATCTGAAGTCGGCGTTGGACATAGCTGGTCGAGGCCTTGCGGTCGCGGGTGACGAGCTTGACGGCTTGCTGGTACAGGTCCGACGCCTCCGTTCCCCCCATACCGGTGGCATCGAATACCGCGACGTCCTCGGTCACGGCGCCCTCGGCATCGTCCTCCGCGGTCACGGCATCGAGGTACTGGGGCTGGCCCTGCGTTTTCAGATGACGAACGACCTTCTCGACCTCGTCGTCGGAGACGAAGGGGCCGTGAACCCGGCTGATTCGCCCACCGCCCGCCATATACAGCATGTCGCCCTGGCCGAGCAGCTGCTCCGCACCCTGCTCGCCCAAAATGGTGCGGCTGTCGATCTTGGAGGTGACCTGAAAGGAAATCCGCGTGGGAAAATTGGCCTTGATGGTGCCGGTGATGACATCGACCGAGGGCCGCTGGGTTGCCAGCACCACATGGATGCCGGCGGCGCGCGCCATCTGGGCGAGGCGCTGAATCGCCCCTTCGATGTCCTTGCCGGCGACCATCATGAGGTCGGCCATCTCGTCCACGATTACCACCAGGTAGGGCAGCGGTTCCTGCTCGAACTCTTCCTTTTCGTAGACGGCGGCGCCGCTCTCCTGATCGTATCCGGTATGTACGGTCCGCGACAGCGTTTCGCCGCGCACGCGCGCTTCTTCCAGCCGCGTATTGTAGCCGTCGATGTTGCGCACCCCGAGCTTCGCCATTTTTTTGTAGCGATCCTCCATCTCGCGCACCGCCCATTTCAGCGCCACCACGGCCTTCTTGGGATCGGTGACGACCGGTGTGAGCAGGTGCGGGATGCCGTCATAGACGGACAGTTCGAGCATTTTGGGATCGACCATGATCAGGCGGCACTCGTCCGGCGGCAGCCGGTACAGCAGGCTCAGGATCATGGTGTTGATGGCCACCGATTTGCCGGAGCCGGTGGTGCCGGCGATGAGCAAATGCGGCATGCGGGCGAGATCGACGATAACGGCTTCACCGCCGATCGTCTTGCCTAGGCACAACGGCAGCTTGGCACCACTGCGGCTATATTCGTCAGACGCCAGGAGCTCGCGCAGATAGACCTTTTCGCGGGTTTGGTTGGGCAGTTCGATGCCGATCACGTTGCGGCCCGAAACCACGGCGACGCGTGCCGACAGCGCGCTCATCGAGCGGGCGATATCGTCCGACAGGCCGATCACCCGCGACGATTTGATGCCCGGTGCCGGCTCCAGCTCGTAAAGCGTCACCACCGGGCCCGGGCGGGCGTTGATGATTTCGCCGCGCACGCCGAAATCTCCCAGCACATGTTCGAGAGCGGTGGCGTTTTCCCGGATAGCCTCCATCGGAGGGGCGGCGCGCTCCGACGCCTTCGGCGCCGCGAGCAGATTGAGGGCCGGCGGTTCATAACCTTCGGACAATTTGGCGGGCGCCGGCGATGCCGGTGCTGTAGGCTTGCGCAACGTCACTTTCTTTGCCGCCACGGCTTGCGATCCACCGTCGCCGGCGTCCGCATCACGGGCTTGCGCGGACGCATGATCGGCTCCAGCGGTCCCCATCATGCGTGGCTCGACGGTAGGCCGGTCATGCGGTACCGGCCTGCGAAACCGGGCGGCGGCCGTTGTCACCAGATTGGCGACCACGTATTCGGCATAGGCCCTCAGGTGCGCGAAGCCGAGTGCCGCCCGATTCATCGTGGTGGTGGCGCCGGCATGGCCGTCTACCTCCGCCACCCAGGAACCCGGCCGGTCGTCCTCGGACCAATGGAGCCAGAAGCCGCCGGCGATCGCGACGGCGACGAACGCCAGGGCGCCAAAAAACGCCTGCGCGATGGATTGCCCCATCCCATGCAGAGGACCGCCGGTGATACCGGTGATCACGCGCAGCACGGCGTCCCCGACCACGCCGCCGATGCCGGTCGGCAACGGCCATTGGGCCGTGCGCGTCAGACATGACGCAAATACCGCCGCCAAGGCAACGCCCGCGAGCCAAGCCGCCGCGCGCATGCCGAGCCGATCGAGCACGCGATGGGTGAGAAGCCGCCAGCCCCACATTCCCGGCGGCAGCAGCAGCGCGATCGTTGCGAGGCCGAACAGCTGCATGGCGAGGTCGGCCGCAATCGCGCCCGGCGGACCCAGCAAGTTGCGGATCGGCGCATTGGTGGCGTAGCTGAAGCTCGGATCCTTGATCGACCAGGTGGCCAGCGATAGGGCCGCGATGGCCACGGCGACCACCAGCACGAGCCCGCCAAGCTCGCGCAGGCGCCGCTCGATTGCGGTGCGCACGTCGTCCGTCAGGAGCGATCCGCTATGGTAGCTGCGTTCGGCCGTCAACATCGCCACCTGCGAGGCTCCTTAGGGCATCTTCTCGCGAACCGGATTACGCGTGACGTGCCGCATGCTTAATACCTCACCATAATTATCCAAGTACGGCAACAATGCGGTGCAGCGCCTGCGCCGTGGTCTCCTTGTCGTGCACCATGGCGACGCGGATATAATCGGCGCCCGGATTGCTGCCGTCGGGCTGGTCACGTGCCGCGTAGCGGCCGGGCAAGACCCGGACGCCTGCGTCCCGCCATAAATTCACCGTCGCGACCTCGCTGCCGCCCAGCGCCCCCACGTCAAGCCACAAGAAGAACCCGCCGGCCGGCCGTCGGTAGCCGTAGCGATCGCCGATGATCTGGTCCGCCAAATCGAACTTCTGCCGGTAAAGCTCGCGATTGGCGTCGACATGGGTTTCGTCCGCATAGGCGGCGATTGCGACTTCCTGCATCGGGATCGGAACCTGCGGTGCCGCCACGGCGCGCAGTTCGAGAAATTTTGCGATGAAGCGGCGATCCCCCATGACGAATCCGACCCGCAATCCCGGCAGGTTGGAGCGCTTGGACAGCGACTGGAACAGCAGCACGTTTTCGAACCGGTCTCCGGCGGCCTGGAGCACACCGGGTGGTGCCGCCCGGGTATAGATTTCCGAGTAGCACTCGTCGCAGAACAGCAGAAAGCCGTGCTGCCTAGCCAGGGCGGTCGCGCGCCGCAGGTAGGCCAAGTCGGCGACCGCGCCCTGCGGATTGGACGGCGAGGCCAGGAACATCGCCACGGTGCGTGACAGCAGCTCCGCGTCGAGCGCATCGAGAGCGGGCAGGAAGCCGGTCTGGCGCGTCGCCGGCAGGTAGACGGCCTCGCAACCCGCCGCGATCGCGCCGGCCGCATAGGCCGCGTAGAACGGATTGGGAATCAGAATGGCGGGCCGGCCGCTGCGCCCGGCGACGTGACCCCTCGCGGCGAGCGCGCCGAGAAACAAACCTTCGCGCGAGCCATTGAGGACCAGGACCTCCCGATCCGGGTCGGGTACGCGGGCAAGCTGGTAACGACGCGCGGCCCACTCGGCGGCGGCGCGGCGGAATTGCGGGATTCCTTCATTGCGCGGATAGCGGCCGAAGTCAGCGATATGCGCCGCCAGCACCGACGCCACAAAGGGCGGCACGCCGTGCTTCGGTTCACCGACGCCAAGATCGATCACCGGCTTTCCGGGTTTGATATCGGCAATCAGTTCGGCCAGCCGCACGAAAGGAGAACGTCCGTCAACGACGTGAGCCACCGAAGGGAAAAGCACGCCGTTCATGGACACTTTATTACCTCACGACACACCGCGGAAGCCAACCGGATTGCGCTAGTTAGCAGACCGATTTGGCCGACAGCGCTGGCCAGGCACGACCGACCGCCAGCATAGAAGCCGTCAGGTTAAGGCGCGACTAACTATTGCGGTCAACTGCACCGCCTGTGGGGAAGTCAAAAAGCCGGTGGGTAAGTGTGACTCCGGGCGCGTGCACTGGATCATGCGTATGGGGAGATCAATGGCGATGGCGAAAGAGCCAAGGGCAAGAAGCTCAAACGAGACGCGGTCGTGACAAGACTTCCCTGGTCATCGGCTGGCTCGAAAAGAAGAAGTCATAAAATACCGCAAACGGCATCCTTTCTGCCGACAATGGGCGTGGTAAGGTTACCAAATTACCGCATCGTCCGTCAAATGCCGTGCCGCGCGCTCCATGTCTAGCTATGGAAAGCCTAAACTTTAGTCGTAAGCTGCACACTGAAATGACAGCTTGCGCGCTGACAGTGCACGGTCTATATAAAATTCCAATAGTCCGAGGGTCGTTCTCGGACGGAGGCTAAGTCCGGAGGAAGAGATGCGCAAGGGTCCGCTCACGGCGACCGTGTCGGTCGCGCTGGTGACTGTCGCGGCGTTCGCAGCAAACGCCGGGCAAACCGGGATGAATGGGCATCAAAAGCGAGTCGTTCACCACGTCACCACTGGGGTGGCGCAGAACGGTAGCTTGCCCCAAAATACCGTCAATCAATCGGTTCAAAGCCCGACCGGTGAGATCAACAACTTTTCATCGTCGTCGGTGCTGCATATTGGCGTCAATCATCCGCCGAAGGGCCGGTGAGGCGATCCCAATTTAAGCGCTGTTATCGTTGTCCTGAACAGAGCCCCCGTTTCACCGCGAACGGCGGCTCTTTTGCTATTGTGAACTCATCTGCCATTGTGCAGCAAATGTTCAATTCGCGCCTATCCGCACTTCCGCACTGCGGACCGAATTTTTCTCGGAAACCCAGGCCTGAACCGCGGGTAGAATCTCCGGTAATAGCGCTTTGACTTCCTCTCGCGTCATGCCGATACGCACCTGTGGGTCGTATAGGATGTTAAGAATATATTGGTCGTAAACGTCGAAAAAGCCCATCTGTACGTCGTCGTTGAACATGGTCCACGGCACTGACCGATCGTCATTGATCGGACCGAGTGCCTGCAGCAACTCCTCATAAGCACAGTCAAAGAAGCCTAAATCGCCGCCGTCCGCGGTCAGCAGCACTTCCGAGCGGCGAATGCGATGCTCGGCGTCTTCGCTGAAGCCCGACAGGCACTGCGGCGTCAGCCGGCGGTCGATCTCGCCGGCGCGTTCTTTGCCGTAAAATGCCCGCATCGTGCGACGGAGTTCGTTGCGGTCGCGGACCAAGGTAACAACCACATTCGCAGCAGCACGGTCCTCCGTCATGGCGATGTCAAGGTTGCGGACATGGCTGCGGATATCGGCGATCACGCCCGCGAGGTCCGCGCGGCGGTTGGCATTGGCGCGATTATCCAGGAAGACACGTACCGGGCCGTCGAATTTTCGCACCCTGTCCGACTTTCCGGCAACGCCGAATTCGGCTCCGAACGCGATCTTGAAGAAGCCGTCCGCAATCTCGGCATTGGTAAAACGGGTTCGCTCGGTCGCGGGCCGGGTGCTGAAGTCGCTGCTCTTCGCTTGCGGCATGCCGACGAAAGACAGAGTCGCACCCACAACTGCGCCGATGAACCAAGCGCTACCTGCGCGGACGGTTTTGACGGTTGGCGATGTCACCGCCTGCCGGTCCGCGTTGCGGATCATTTCATGATGCATCCTTAAAGCCCCTACCCCGAATACTCGCTGTGCAGAACATCCAGTGACCGTCAAGCAATCCTCGTGCCATTTTGCTGGCTCCCACCGTGCAACAGCTTCTAGCCGCCAAATGGGTCGCTCTGGGGGCATGGCCGGCGGCTGCATCGCTTTGCACTGCAGCGAAAATGGCCTCCAAGGCATAAGAATTCGAGTGCGGCGGGCAACCAACGGTATAGTGAGAGCATAAAGATCGACGCGCCGCCGCTCAAAGCCATATGCGTCGGCTGGCCCTGCCCCGGGGTGGGGCGCGCCGCTGCGGGGCGCGATCGGGAGAATTTGGCTGCGATGTGTGCATTGCCGCGAGGCAGGTGCCGCGAATTTGTGCGTGCGCGCGCGAACGTCGCAAGCTGATGGAGCGCGCGCCGCTCCCTGGAAGCCGTTCATTTAATTCAATAAGGGGATGAGCGAATTCCCCTCCTGAATCGAACGGCGTGAAGGCCGCCGCAGGGAGCGGGGACGCGCGCATCCCCGGATTAAGTGAGCGCTATTGGGCTCAAGCCGGTTTAAGCCATGCGGTTGGTGAGCGTGCCGATGTGTTCGATCCAGAGCTTCGCCACATCGCCGGCCTTAAGAAATTCCGGCCGCGCCGCGCCAACTCCGGCCGGCGTGCCGGTCAAGATCACGTCGCCGGGTTGCAGCGTGATGCGCGAGGACAGATGCGCGATCTGTTCCGCGAGCGTGAAAATCATTTGGCTGGTGTTGGAATCCTGCTTGAGCACATCATTGACCCACAGCTTGAGGCCAAGCTGCTGCGGATCCGGAATATCCGCGCTCGGCACGATCCAAGGCCCGAGCGGGCAGGAGCCGTCGAAATTTTTGTGCGCGACCCAGTCGAACTTGAACGGTGCCGTATCGGCCACATGCGGGCGCCGCCCCATGTCGCGCGCGGAAAGGTCGTTGGCGATGGTGTAGCCGGCCACGTAATCGAGCGCCTTATCGAGCGAAACGTCCTTGGCGGCGCGGCCGATCACCGCCGCAAGCTCGATCTCCCAGTCCATGGTCTTGGAGAGCCCGGTGATGCGCACCGTTTCGTCCGGGCCGGCAACGGTGCTGCGGCCCGCCTTGATGAAGTGCCAGGGCTTGAGGCCCAGCGTGTGCGGGTCGGGCTCGATAGCACGGCTGTTGGCGCGGGCCATCTCGGCCGCGTGGTCGGCATAGTTTGCCCCCGCGCAATAGATCGCCGACGGCCACAGGATCGGCGCCAGCAGCTTGATGGCGGCGAGCGGCTGACCTGCGACGGCGGGCGCCCCTGCTGCCTTGCCGATGCGGGCCTGGGCCGCCGGCCAGTCGGCCAGGATGCCGAGCACGGTCTGGTCCGCGGGGTGACCGGTAAGCCGGGCGGCATCGAACACCTGTTCGCCGACGACCACGCCGGCTCGCGGACCTTCGGTGCCCGCATAGGTTACGAGTTTCCAGCCTGTCATCGCTCTGCCTGTCGTCCCTCAATCATCTACAGCCGATTGCGTTCAATCCGGCGCAGGTACGTGGTCGTGGCCGGGCTCCGCCCCGGCCACCTCAGTAGTGCTCTCATTATCGAGGTCGCGGGACGAGCCCGGCGACGACGATGTGCCGCCCGTTCGACGAGCGGGCTCTATCACATCCCGACGCCGGCCGCCTTGAAGATGTCGCGGGAGGCCGGCCGTGCCAGATAGGCGAGGAACGCCTGGGCTGCTTCCGCATTGCGGCTCGCCGCCGGCACATAGGCGGAATATTCGTTGACGAATTCGATCTCCTTCGGCAGCGCGCCTACCACCTTCAAACCCTTGGCAGTCAGCAGTTCGCTGGTGAAACCGATGCCGATCTCGGCGTCGCCCTTGGCGACGGCCGCGGTGACTTCTCGCCCGGTTTTGAATTTCAGGGCCTTCGCCTTGATGGCGTCCGTCAGTCCCAGCCGATCCATCAGTCCGGCGACGAACACGGCCGCGGTGCCGCCGCCGGATGGATCCGTGTAGGAGACGGATTTGGCGGCCAGCAGCGCCTTCTTGAACGCGTCGGCGGTGGAAATATCCGGCGCCGGCGCGCCCTCGCGCACCGCGACCCCGATCACCGCGCGCCCCACGATGGCGCGGCTGCCGGCGCGCGCGGTCCCGTCCTTCTCGGCCGCCGCGGCGAGTGCCGTCGTCACCACCACGATATCCGCGGGGGCGCCGGCCTTGAGCTTGCCCTGCACCGCGCCGACCGAACCGAACGTAGTGGCAACCTTCTGGCCGGTATCGTGCTCGAAGGCATGCACCACCGCCTCGAACGGCTCCTCGACGGCCGCCGCCGCCAGCACCGCGATCTCGGCAGCCTGCGCCCCGGCATCAGGCACGCCCGCCCACAGCAGACCCGTGGCCGCCATCACGATCGAGAACCGACGCATCTTCTCCTCCTGGATTGCTCTACGCCTTGGATGCGATCGTATAACAGGAAACGCGGCGTCCTGGACCATGTTGGACGACAACGCGTCCGCACCTCGTCTCACCGGGGAGAGTTCCCATGAGCTTCGCACACCTTGATGGATGAAACCGAGAGTCCCCGTAGGGTGTGCAAAGGCGCGGGGCTCAGGCCGCATTGGTATGCATCGGCGTCTCGCGCCTTTGCGCACCATCGGCGCTGCCGGTGTGCAAAGGCGCGCGAGACCATTTGACAACGCCAATAGGCCGGTGCCGGCGCCTTTGCACACCCTACGAAATTCCCGCCGCGTTTCAGGAGAGGTGAGGGGGTGCATCGCGGCAAGGTGAAGTGAAGCGTTACGTCCGCCGCGAATTTCAGTGCATAGACGTGCCGGTGGAGGGACTTGAATAGTACGCCCTGGCAAGAGGGCGTACGGATGAGGTCGAGAAGGAGCAGTTCATGGCGGAATTCAGCGGCAAGGTGGTTGTCGTCACCGGCGGCAGTCGCGGCATCGGGCGCGCCATCGCGGCGGCGTTCGCTCGCGAAGGGGCGCAGACCGTGCTGGCGGCTTCTTCAGCCGCGAATCTCGCCGCCGCCGCGCAGATGATCGTGGCGACTCGGGCTGGCAGTGCGGCCGCGGACGCACCCCCCGCGCCGGAACCGGTGACGGTCGCGGCCGACCTGCGCCAGCTCGAAGGGTGCAACCAAGTTTTCGCGGCGGTGCAGGAGCGGTTCGGACGCTGCGATATTTTGATCAACAGCGCCGGAGCCACAAGGGCCGGCAATTTCCTCGATCTGCCGGACGACGCCTGGCTCGACGGCTATGCGTTAAAACTGTTCGGCTGCGTGCGGATGACGCGACTGTTTTGGCCGTTGCTCAAGGCGGCCAAGGGCCACGTGGTCAACATCGTCGGCGGCGCGGCGCGCACGCCGGGTGCGGAGTTTTTGATCGGCGGCTCCGTCAACGCCGCGATGGCGAATTTTTCCAAGGGCCTGTCGCAACTCGGCAAGCGCGACGGCATCAATGTCAATGTCATCCATCCGGGCGCCACCGACACCGATCGCATCCGGCAGCTTTTGGAGCAGCGCGCCGCCGCCAGCGGCCGCAGCGTCGAGGACTTGCGCCGCGAGGCCTACACCAAAGACGGGCTGACGCGGCTCGGGCACCCCGACGATATCGCGGCGCTGACGCTATTTCTGTGTTCGGAGCCGGCGCGCTATATTCAGGGCACCGCGATCGCGGTGGACGGCGGCGCCACGCCGGGGTTTTATTGACGCGGCGCGCAAAGACCCCACCCGGCCGCGCTTCGCGCGTCCACCCTCCCCGAAGACGGGGAGGGATAACAGAGGGCGACCTATGACGATCCGAGGCAAGATTTCCGGCCTGCTGGGCAAGCGTGCCGGGATGGCCGTCCTGGCGATCCTGAGCGGTTTGGCAGCAAACCCGGCCGCGGCGCAGCTCAATATCGCGGTGGAGGCGCGGGTGACGCTGTTGGCACGCGCCTACAACGCGACCGGCCAGCAATTGTTCGGGCAACTTTCGGCCGCACCGGGCAATGTGGTATTTTCGCCCTTTTCGATCGGCACCGCTTTAGCGATGGCGCTGACCGGGGCGCGAGGCGACACCGCGTCCGAGATGATGCGGGCGATGGCGCTGCGCATGAACAACGACGCGCTCGACACCGCCAACGCGGAAATGCTCGCGATCCTCAACGGCTATGATCACAGCGCGGCGCCGCTATCGTGTCCGCCGCGGGCGACGCTGAACGGCCGCACTTGTGAGATGCGCCCGCTGGGCGAGATGAAGCAATGCCAGTTCGGCCTGCAGCTCACCGGCGACCGCTGCAGCGGCCCCGCCGCCGCGGCGCCGTCGGCGCGGCTGCTGGCCGCCAATGCCCTGATGCTGCTCGGCCAAGGGGACGCGATTGCGGATTCCTATGTGGCGACGCTGCGCAGCCGCTACGCGGCGGAGGTGTTTAAGAACGCAAGCCTCGATGACATCAACGGCTGGGTAGCGCGCAAGACCGAAGGCAAGATCGATAAAATTCTTGATGCGGTCGATCCGGATTTCGCCGCCGTGCTGCTCAACGCGGTGTATTTCAAGGCGCGCTGGGCTGCGGTGTTCGATCCCAAACTCAGCAAGGACGAGGCGTTCCACCTGACGCGATCGTCCGAAGCCACGGTTCCGCTGATGAACCAGACCGGAAACTTCTCGCTGGTGTCGCGCGGCGGCTACCGGGCGGTGCGGCTCAATTATGAAATTCCCGAACTGGCGCTCGTCATCGTGCTGCCGGACGACGTCGAGGGGGCGGGCGCGGTGGCGCGCCGGCTCGGCGCCAACGAACTGGCGGAGCTGTTCGCGGCGCTGCGCGACGGCCAGGCGAGAAAGCCGGTCGCCCTGACGCTGCCGCGCTTCAAGGCCGCGTTCAAGGCCGATCTGGTGCCGCCGCTCCGCCGGGCCGGCATGCGCAAGGCATTCGATCCACTCGCGGCGGATTTCTCCGGCATGACCGGCGTTCCGGCCTCGGAGCGCCGCCTGTCCATCGGCGCGATCATCCACCGCGCCGTCATCGAGGTCGCGGAGGAGAGCACCGAGGCCGCCGCCGCGACCGCCGTTACGATGCGTGCCTTGGCGGCGCCGGTCGCGACACCCGCGCCGGTGGCTTTCCGGGTCGATCATCCGTTCCTGTTCTACCTGGTGGAGGACAGCTCCGGCGCCATCCTGTTCCAGGGGCGCATCGCCGATCCGCGCTGAGTTGAGGATGTCCGCAATTCATGCCGCTGATGCCGAGCGCCGACCGGCGTAGGGTGGGCAAAATCGCCTTGCTCCACGCCAGGTTCCGCCTTGACGCTTCCGGCGATTTTGCCCACGCGGTCGTGTCTCTCCATATGGTCCGCGTGGGCAAAATCGCCGGCGGCTGGGGCGCAACCCGCTCAGCCGAGGCAGGGCGATTTTGCCCACCCTACATGCGGTTCGGTATCACCGGCACACTGACTTGATCGCCCGGCCCAGCCGGGCGATCACTGGCGACCTATAACGGACTATAAAGGAAGCATCATCATGGACATCAAACCGTGCGGCTCGGTGCCGTCGCGCAAAATGCCCGCGGACTGGTTCACCGGCACGGTGTGGCAGGACCCGATCATCGAGGCCCCCGCACCGGCGCGCATCCGCGCCGCGAAGGTCAGCTTCGAGCCCGGTGCCCGCACCGCCTGGCATACCCATCCGCTCGGCCAGACCCTTCACGTCGTGTCCGGGCTCGGCCGGGTGCAGACCTGGGGCGGTCCGATCCGGGAAATCCGGCCCGGCGATACGGTATGGATTCCACCGGGCGAAAAGCACTGGCACGGCGCAAGCCCCGCCAGCGCCATGGTGCACATCGCCATGCAGGAGGGGCTCGACGGCGTCCACGTGACGTGGCTGGAGCATGTCACCGACGCGCAATATGGCGGGACGGTGGGAACGTGAGTCGATAGCCTTAAGTCCGTGCGTCGTATCGGTGCCGTCACCTGCTCTTCGGCTCCTCGTGCGCTTGGCCCCGTTGCCCATGCAGCAATGCTTTGACGGCGGCTACCGCCCGTTCGTGGTGGGCCGCAAGCGCGGCACGGCGGCTTGCCAGACGGCCGGCATCCTCCGCGCGCCGGTAGACGTCCTCCGCCGAATTGATCCGTTGCGCTCTTTCCAGTCCCTCCAGAAAATCCCAGGTGGTGATTGAAATCACACGGTCGCGATCGGTGCTCAAAACCACATAGGTACCGGTCAGCAACCGGTCATCTTCGGTGACGAAGACGGCGCGTTCGTGTTTTGCCAAGACCAGGGTATGGCGGATGGCTTCGATCGCGGCGCGCTCACCGAGATCGCGCGGCGCCTTCAATCCCGCGTCCATCGCGGCAAGATGATCCGCGAATGCCTGCGTCATCAGCGGATACACCTGTTCGCTGTGGCGCTGTACCCATTCGGCGATGCTCTGGGCGCCAAGGGCGTCGCTCTTGACTGTGGCCTCATAGAGAACCGCGTCCGGCACATACACCGGCACACCGGGGTAGAGCAGATAGTCAAGGCTGTCGGCGACGGCGAGCGTGATCAACGGCCCCGTGTCGGGTACGATCAGCTTGGCATGGAGTTCTTCATCGGACACGGGGTGCCCGTTCGGCTAGGCGGCGAATGAGCTGCACGCCTTCCGATTCCGGGTGCGAGGGCGGGCGTGGCAGCGGCAGTCCATGCGCGTGCAAGGCGCCGAGCAGATCCCCGAAGCCGACCTCGCGATCGAGCCGGTCGGCGATGTCGCGGCGGCTGATTTCGCCCCGGCTATAGGCTTCCAACAGCGCGCGGTCGATGTTCGTGTTCATGGTCCATCGTTAACACCACCGTTCCCGGCCGGACATCCCAAAATGCGATCATGTCCGTCCGCGCGATGGACTATTAGGTCGCGAGGCGATCCGTCGACGGGACAAGGACGGCGAAGCGCTGCCCTTGATTGCCCGCAACGACAATGTCAGCGCTGCGACGATTTCGAGAGCTATGATTTTTGTGCTGTTCAAAAATGAGGGCTTGAACTACCGCCGCCGTCTGCGGTATCTTATCCTGAGAGGATAGCATGAAGGTGTGCCATAGACGAACACACGCTCGAATTTCTGTTGGCGTTCGATGGACGCGTGCACCATCTCGAAAAAGGCTACTGGCCGAATTCGAGATCGGCCGCGTGGAGCCGACGCCGGAGCGTCCCCATGGCTTGCGCTACGCCTTCACCTTGCACGATCCCGACGGAACGAGGCTGGTCGGTTTCGACAATGCCCACGGCGTGCCGCCGCGGGGTTCACGGTTCCGCCGCGCCGGTGACGCGCACGACCATTGGCATCGCACCGGCGACGATGCGGGCAGGCCCTACGTTTTTACGACCGCCGACCGATTGCTTGCGGATTTTTTCGCCGAGGTGCGGCGGGTGCTGGACGAGCGCGGCATCAGCGACGCCGTGGTGGGAACCGGCGAGAGACAACGAAAGGACGAGCCATGAAAATACAACGCTTGACCGAGCTTGAAACCGAGATGCGCAAGGTTGCCCGCGGCGAGACCGCGGCACCGGCCGACGCGGCGTTGCCGAGCGTGGAATCGACCGAGGCGCTGCTTCGGCTGTTGACGCCGGACAATCGCAGCTTGCTGCGCACGATTCGGGACGCCAAGCCGCAATCGGTCGCCGAACTGGCGCGGCTCACCAATCGCGCCGAGCCGAATTTGCTGCGGACGCTCGGCAAGCTTGAAGCCTGTGGGTTTTTGGAGATGCGCATGGTTGACCGCCGCCGGGTGCCGACGCCCAAAATCGCCATGTTGCACCTTGACATCGACCCCTACGCCATGACCGACAGGATCGAAATCAGCCCTGCGCCTTGAGTGAGTGGCACCCAAGGGGCACCGCGCATCCGGCGCAGCAATCCAACGCGTGATGCCCGAATACGCAATGCTATTGCGCCGCTTTCATTTGCAACCCGTATGGAGACAGCCTACACTTTGCTTTGTGATAAAACGGTTCCGCCACAAAGCGCTTGAACGGCTGTTCACCACGGGGAGCGCACGCGGCGTCAACCCCGAATTCGCGGCCAAGCTGCGACGCATGTTGAAGGTGCTGAACGACAGCCGCGAGCCGCAAGGCATGAACTTGCCGGGGTACCGGCTGCATGCCCTGCATGGCGAGCGCGAAGGACAATGGGCGGTATGGGTGTCGGGAAACTGGCGTCTGGTCTTCGAATTCGACGGCGATGACGCGACTAACGTCGATCTCGTTGATTACCATTGATGCCAGGAAGGAAAGATCATGGAGATGCACAATCCACCGCACCCTGGGGAAATTCTTCGGGAGGACTGTTTGGAGCCGCTCGGCCTGACTGTAACAGCCGCCGCCAAGTGGCTTGGCGTATCGCGCGGCTCATTGTCGGAACTGCTGAACGGCCATAACGGCATCTCGGCCGAGATGGCGATCCGGCTCGAAAAGGCCGGGTGGAGCACGGCAGAAACCTGGATGCGGATGCAGCTCAGTTACGATCTTTTTCACGCGAAACAGAACGCCGGCCGGATCAACGTTGCCAAGTTTCCCATGCCTCAGCCGGCGTGATCCGGCTGCGGGACAAAGGACGGCGAAACGCTGCGCTCGATTGCCCGCAACCACAATGTCAGCGCTGCGACCGATTTCGAGAGCTATGAATTTGGGCTGCTCTGTGTTAAGCTACCATTTATGATGAATCTGTCCCAAGAAACCGAAGCTTTGGCCAAGCCGCTGGCCGACGAGGCGGTGGTGGGCCGCTGCCGGTCAAGCCGTCGCTCGATCATGAAACCGAACACGCAGTGCGCGTCTTCATGCGTCATTTAGAGGGACGCTATCCGGTGCGTGAAGCCATCGTCTACGGCAGTCGCGCCCGTCAGACCCACAGTCCCGACAGCGACGCCGACATTGCGATCATCCTCGATGGCGAGCGTGGCGACAGGTCAGCCGCCGTCAAAGACATGGCGGGCATTGCCTTTCACGTCATGATGGAAACCGGCGTGATGGTCGAAGCCATGCCCTTGTGGGCGGACGAGCTGGCGAGGCCTGAAACGTTCAGCAATCCCGCCCTCATCAAAACGATTCTGCGCGAGGGCATTCGCCTGTGACGACGGAGCTTTCGCCAACAATTTACATGCGGAAGGCGGAAAGCGCCTTGGACTCTGCACGGTTGCTGTTGGAGGCGGATCATACCGACGACGCTTGCAATCGCGCCTATTACGCGATGTTCGATGCCGCCCACGCAGCACTGTTCGCCCTCGGCGTCGAAGAGATCAAGGCTCCGATCAAGACGCACAACGGCCTTGTCGCCAAGTTCGGACAGCATCTTGTCCTCGGCAACCACCTTGCCCCCGAACATGGCGAAGACTTCAACGCCGTCCAGAGACTCCGGCAGATTGCCGACTACAGCGGAGATCACGTCAGCCGCACCGATGCGGCCTGGGCGGTCGCTCGCGCGGAAGCCTTGCTTGCAGCGATCGAGGCGAAATTCGCGCTATGAGTGCCGTCGTCAAGTTCGGGCGCAAGCCGAAGTTTATCCCGCACCAGCAGCGCGAGGCGATCCGGCGGCGGGACAAGGACGGCGAAACGCTGCCCTCGATTGCCCGCAGCTACAATGTTCCCCGTGGGCGCTGTTGTCAGCAGACTTAGGATATAAAAATGCCAGACCTACTGAAGCAATTCGATCAAGCAATGTTCACCATATACCGCCGAGCAAAGGCAGAAGCCAAATATAACGCCACGATTTTTCTCGGGATGCTAAACGACCGAGGTGGTTTGGACACTGCGAAGTATCTCATCAATACGCCGAAGCCGTCTGATGGCTACACCGAGCTTCACTTAAAGGGTCGTCTTGACCTCACGGTTGAGGCGATGGTGACCGAAGAACCGCGATGGCATGTCCTCTTTACAGAGGAAGAGTTAGCTAAAGCACGCAAGCGATTGAAGGACTACAAATATTCCCCAAAGACCAATCCACCCAAGCACTAATCTGCAACCCAACGTAGGCTAAATCGGTTCGCCGGTAGCACCAATGCCTGCCGCATCTGGGAGCCGCCCGGCATCCCCGTCATGAAACCCATAAACATGTTCACCGATGCGCTAAGCTTTAGCAGACTGTCTTTAGCCTTGAGCCAGTTCTGCGGGCTGAAAATCCTACCCTTCTCCTGATATTCGGCCATGCCAGCCGCGAGTGCCGAGTTGTAGCAGTTTGCAGCAAATCCAATTAGTGCGTCGGGATCGGGAAAGCCAACAGTCGCGGACGGGGCTGGCACCTTGTCAATCTGGTTGCTTGCCGCCGAAAAGAAAAGCTGAACTGTATAAAACAGATGGAACTTTGAATAGCTCGGTGATGCCAACAGAACCTCATTCAAGGGTAAGCCATCATTCCACCTATCCTCGATTCTCCGCGACCAAAAGGACAGACCCGCGATGTCCGCTGGCAGATAGTCGGCCTTGAACAGTTGCTCAAAATGTTTGTCGAAAAGCTTGTTCTCGTTATAGGCGATGTTCGGTCGTTGGCAATGCCAAGCCATCAGACACTTCGCCAACATCGCAATGTCAACCGTGAGTGCTTCGTTTCGGTCGGCAGGTCGTTCTTCACCGCGCTTCGTAATCATATATCCAGTTGGATAGGCGCTTTCATAGGCCTTCTTGAGCGCGAGCACACGTTTGTCATTGCTGCGAAGGTCGCGGGGCTTCACCGCACTCTGAGAGTTTGTGTAGATGCTGATCTTGTCAGCTAGATCGCGCTGCGGAATTTCGTAAAAGCGCACCAGCACGCGAGCGTCAGGGAGCGCCTTCACACGCTCCGAACATGACAGAATTGTCGTCAGAGACTGACATCCGTTCACGACACCAAGGCCATCTAGCTTGAGTTGATTAGTTGCCGGATCGAGGGTTAGCCTCTCGCATAGTGCTGTAAGACCGTTGTGGTAGAAAAAGAAATACTGCGGGTTATCGCCATTTAGAGTCTGCTTCATGCCCTTGTTAACCTTATTCGTTAGGCCAAGGGATTGACGAACATTTGGGCGAAAGAGTTTGCCATCTGCGATTCCTGGAAATTTCAGGCAATCCGCCAACCGAACTGCCGCAACCACGGTCTTGAAATTCGCGACATCGACGGCAAGGTAGCGCCCCGGTTCGAGGGTGACCGTGTGTGTGATTTTTGGCAGGTCTTTGCCTGCTGCCTCAGTCCATTTTGTCTGGATGACATCCGAATCAACGAGAGTCAGGCTTGCCTCAGGGTGTTCAAAGTCGGCAATCGTCGCTTGGAAGGCCGCAAGGTCTTTTTTCGCATCGACAGTTAGCTGTCCGGTTGTGACAAGTTCAAAGACGACCTCGTAGCCGTCTTCCAATGCAGCCGAAACCGCCTCGAGCTTGATCTGAAGCTTGCCGTTGCAGCTTGCCTGAAGAGCAGGGAGATTTTAAATCTGTAGCCATGTGGCGAGGACTTCCTGAAGTGGTTGATGATCCACAGAACCCACGTAGAACTTGCTTTGGATGATAATGATTTGCCGCTTTTCATCATCCACGATCACGGCGTCGAACTCTTTGTCGTTCGCTCCGTCCGTAATGTCGTCCCTAGCTTGGACTTGCGTGCGGAGATAGCAGTTTCGCAGATACCAAGCGAGGAACCGTTGGCCTTCGTTGGAGAAGTTCTGATTATAATACGAATCGGTTTCTAGGTCTGTCCGTATTCTCTCGATCAGAGCCGACATCGATCATTCCCCCGATTGCGAATATGAAAGCTATCTAGGCGTCACACGGCACCGACCTCCGCCGAGACGTAGTGACTCCTATCTCGAATCAGGGCTAGAGTCGAATCCGAAGACATGTCAATAGGTTGACCCGTTGAGTTGACAACATGTTAATCGTGTTCACACCGGAGCCAGCCGCGTGACTTTGAGCGACGAGGCCTTGGCCTGAATTTGCGCCAGATCATAATTCATTTGCATCCCGAGCCATGTGTCGGCGGTGCTGCCAAGCGCTTTTTCAAGCCGTACCGCCATTTCCGGCGAAATAGCGTAGCGGCCGGCGATCACGTTGTGGAGTTGCTGCCGCGAGATGCCGAGCGCCTTGGCGGCGTCGGTTACCGACACGCCGAGCGCCTCCAGATTGTCGCCGACCAGTTCGCCAGGATGCGGCGGATTCTTCATGTCCATGACTCCTCAGCCGCCGTCATTCAGTGGCCATCGACCAGATCGACATCATGCGCCCGGCCGTCCTCAAACCCGGAAATTACCCCGGGGCGCCGCGCGCGCGGTAGCGCAAGGTGTTGCGCGTCGTCCCCATCGAGGGTAACAGCGTGCTCGCTCCAGTCAACCGCGCGACGCCGCGCGGTGCTCCGCTGCGCTTCGCCCCCTTCGGGGTGACTTGCGCTGTGCGCGCTGTTCATGCCGTGGGCATGACGGCTCCGAAGGAATGACGCGTCTGACTCTCCAAAGGAATGGAGGGGAAGCGGGGACGGGAAGGCGGCGCGCCGATCTGAGCAGCGCCGGAAGGTCCGCCGAAGGCCCAGGGGAGGCCCAAGGGAGCCCCATGCGTGGGAAGCGCATAAAAGCCACGCAGCGGCCGATCAAAGCACTCTACTGCCGGGGCCCCGTATGGCATATGTGCGCCGCAACATCGTCCAAGGACCCACGGCGCATGATTCGTCTCGACAATATCGGCAAGCAGAACGGCCGCCAGATCCTGTTCATCGAGGCCTCCGCGGCGCTCCAAAAGGGCGAGAAGGTGGGGCTCGTCGGCCCCAACGGGGCCGGCAAGTCAACGCTGTTCCGGATGATCACCGGCCAGGACCAGCCCGACGAGGGCCAGGTGGCGGTCGATCGCGGCGTGACCATCGGGTACTTTAGCCAGGACGTGGGCGAGATGGCCGGCCGCAGCGCGGTCGCCGAGGTGATGGACGGCGCCGGCCCGGTCAGCGCGGTGGCGACTGAGCTGAGGGAACTCGAAGCCGCCATGGGGGATCCGGACCGGGCGGACGACATGGATGACATCATCGCGCGCTATGGCGAGGTACAGGCGCGGTTCGAGGAACTGGACGGCTATGCCCTGGAGGGGCGCGCCCGCGCGGTGCTCGACGGGTTGGGATTCAGCCAAGAGATGATGGACGGCGATGTCGGTGCGCTGTCGGGCGGCTGGAAGATGCGGGTGGCGCTCGGGCGCATCCTGCTGATGCGCCCCGACGCCATGCTGCTGGACGAGCCGAGCAATCACCTGGACCTCGAAAGCCTCATCTGGCTGGAGGAATTCCTAAAGGGCTATGAGGGTGCGCTGATGATGACCTCGCACGACCGCGAGTTCATGAACCGCATCGTCACCAAGGTGGTGGAGATCGACGGCGGCACCCTGACGGCCTATTCCGGCAACTACGAATTTTATGAGCAGCAGCGGGCACTGAACGAGAAACAGCAGCAGGCCCAGTTCGAGCGCCAGCAGGCGATGCTCGCCAAGGAGATAAAATTCATCGAGCGCTTCAAGGCCCGCGCCTCGCATGCCGCGCAGGTGCAGAGCCGGGTCAAGAAGCTGGAGAAGATCGACCGGGTGCAGCCGCCGAAATGCCGCCAGACGGTGGCGTTCGAATTCCTCCCCGCCCCGCGCTCCGGCGAGGACGTGGTGAGCCTAAAACGTGTGCACAAACGCTATGGCAGCCGGCGCATCTACGAGGGCTTGGATTTCACGGTGCGCCGCCGGGAGCGCTGGTGCGTCATGGGGATCAACGGCGTCGGCAAGTCGACGCTCTTGAAGCTGGTGGCGGGAGCGACGCCACCGGACGACGGCACGGTGGCGCTCGGCGGCAGCGTGAAGATGGGCTATTTTGCGCAGCACGCCATGGATTTGCTGGACGGCGACCAGACCATTTTCCAGTGGCTGGAGGACGCGTTTCCGGAAGCCGGGCAGGGGTCGCTGCGCACGCTCGCCGGCTGCTTCGGATTTTCCGGCGACGACGTGGAGAAGCGGTGCCGGGTGCTGTCGGGCGGCGAGAAGGCGCGCCTGGTCATGGCAAAAATGCTCTACGACCCGCCGAATTTTTTGGTGCTGGACGAGCCCACGAACCATCTCGACATGGCTACCAAGGAGATGCTGATCACGGCGCTGTCGCAGTATGAGGGCACCATGCTGTTCGTCTCCCACGACCGCCACTTCCTCGCCGCGCTGTCCAACCGGCTGCTGGAACTCACGCCCGACGGCATTCACCAATACGGCGGCGGCTACACGGAGTATGTCGCGCGCACCGGCCGCGAGGCGCCGGGGCTGCGGAGCTGAGCCTGGATGCAGCGAACCCGCCCGTCCGGTAGTGCGACGTGAAATCAATGGATTCGGTTTTGGAGGAACACAATTCGGTCTTCGATCACGTGGTCTTGCTGTGCCGTGATCCTCAGGTCATTCCGCCTCACCCAGAGCGATGAGCCGGGTCAGCCAGTCGTCGAAATGCCGGCATTCGCGGCGGATTGCGGCGAGTCCGATCCGTTGCGCGATGCGGACTCCGGCCACTGGCTTTTGGTAGTCCGGCGCCATCGACATGATACGCCGCGATGGGCTTGTTTCGGCGCCATCATTTATGTCCTCCGGCGTGCCGAATTGCGACCGAATGGAAGCTAACCTATTCACTAATATCTCATTACCTGGAAATGCCTGCAGGAAGGCGGTCGGATCGGAAAACAAAATCGCTTCGAACTCGTGAACCTGAATGTATGGAACGAAGCGGCGAGATATTGGGAGCGCTTTGAGCCGCTGAATCATATCGTTCTGCAGGGCTGCCTCAAGCTGGGAGACCCGCGCGAGCTTCGGCAGGTTTGGCGCGTCCGTCGATTGCCCAGGAAAATCCTGCGGCAGACGGTAGAAGTCGATCATTGTTGTGAACCATGATTCCGAATTTTGATCCTCTTTCATCCATAGCGAAAGGTCGCGTGCAAGGTGTTCGTAACTCACCAGTCCGCCGCGGAAAACGCGGCCGTGCTTACGCCCAGTGGTGATACGGCGCGCGTCGCAGAAAACGCCTTTGGTGCCGAGCTCGGGAGACAGCACTTCGTTTACGAAGGTCTCCTCCGTTTGCCCCTCGACCAGGGCATGCAGGCGGATCAATGCGACGGTCTCCCGCCGATCACGTTCTTTTCCCACAGCTCCGACAACGTATAGGCTTCCAGCCAGTCCGTCAGTTCTGCGGCACTCAACCGTTTGAACAGTGTTTCATTTGCCGACCGGTTCACGACAACGATATCGTCCGGCTCAAATCGGTCGATCAAGGTAACCGACTGTGTCGCAACCACGACCTGCACATGCCGGGAAGCACTCTGGATCAGGCTTGCCAGCACCTCGATTGCGTAAGGGTGCAACCCGAGCTCCGGTTCATCGAGAATGAGCACGTCGGGAAGATCCGACTCCGGTTGCTGGAGCAGGGCTACGAGAGCCATGATCCGCAACATGCCGTCGGAGGCTTGCGATACGTTGAAGACATGGTCGCTGCCGATCTCACGCCAACGAAGAAGCACGCGATCGAATTCCGGATAGAGTTCGAATGTGGCGAAGAAAGGCAGTACCAACCGGATCGTATCCACGATCCTTACGTAATATTCAGGTTGCTCGTTCTGTAGCCTATACAAAAATGGGGCGAGATTGGCGCCGTCTTCCTTCAGCCATCGGTTGTCGGACACATCCCACTTAGCACGGATTCGAGCCGTCGGTGACGTATTGTGAAATTGATGGACGATGATTCGCCGTAACATATTGAGAATCATCGTCGCCGTTGGATTATTCTGTGCCGCCTTTTCGATCAACCTTGGCTCGCGGTGCCCCGCTCCGAGTCCCGGAGCGGGGCGATCCTGGCCGGGGCGACGGAACCTAAACCACTCCTCGGCGAAAATCAGCGTGTCACCTGCCGCATGAAATATTCGAAAACCATACTCGTTGCGGCCGGATTTGGTCGCAAGCGTCAATACCGCCTCTATCTGCTGAGTGACGTTCGCACCCTGGTGCAGCAGGGCACTCGCACCCCCCTGTTCTGCAATGTAGAGTTGTAACTGGCCGGGCGGTACCAGCGCCCACGACAGCAAACGGAAGAAAGAGATGAAATTGCTCTTGCCGGCGCCGTTGGGACCGATCAGCAAGGTCAGACGGCCCGGCTCGAAGTCCGTGAGGTCACGGATCGTCTTAAAGCCTCGGAGCGTGATGTGCGTCAGGCGTGGTCGCATCGCTAAAGGGTAGTGGAACTACCGATTTTTTGGAAGCAAATGTCCACGACCTCGGACCGGCATTCACTGCCTTTCGATCAGGTCGAATGACACTCTCGGCGTCATCCCCGCAACAAGCCTCGACAAGCCCCGCCATGACTCCAAGTGCCACGATCTGACCGGAATCCGGTCTGAGATGCGATTCGGCATCTCGATGCAATGTCACCTCAGTGATTTATCCTGCTCCGGATGAAACACGGTGAGCTTCGGAGGCGCGCCGGTGAACCCAAGCTCGCTCCAACGCGCCGCGACACGCTCATAGGTCGCGCGGCGCAACAGCGTTGACGGCGGGAACTGCTTGAGGTGGCGGTGCGGCTTGCAGGCATTGATGAGCGCCTTAGAGCCGTAGGGGCGATCTTCCGCGATGTATCGGCTCGGATCGAGGCCGGTCGACCAGGTGCTGCGTAAGAGGTCGATATCCTCGGCCGGATGGCAGCGGGTGCTCAGCGCCCAAAGCACCTCGTTGAAATCGGTCGGATCGACGTCCTCGTCCACGACGATCACCCATTTCGTATAATAGGCCGCGGCGGGACATTGCGCCGCCAGTGCCAGCACCTGCGCAGCGTGGCCGGCATAGTGCTGGCGGATCGCGACGACAACCATGCCCCAGCCCGACGCTGCGGCCGGATGCGCATAGGCCGCAACCACCCCCGGCACACCGATGCGTTCGAGGTCGTCAAGAATGCGGGCGGAGCGCATGATGGCGTAATAGGCGCCGATTTCGCAGGAGGGATATTTGGCCATCAGGGCGGCGGTGAGGATCGGCGACCGGCGCATGTGGACGGCCTTCACGTCGATGACCGGCTGCGGCGACCGTTCGCGCCCGTAATAGCCGGTGAACTCGCCCAGAGGCCCCTCCGGTTCGACTTCGCCGGGGTGCAGCACGCCCTCGATCACCAGTTCGGCGTGCGCCGGAATCGGCAGGCGGACATAGTCGGCGTCGGTGAGTTCGACCGGGCGGCCCATGATTCCACCCGCTACGTCGAGTTCGGACTCGTTGGCGCCGAAGGCCTGCGCGCCCAGCATGAACAGCACCGGGTCGATGCCGTAGGCGGCGACCACCTCGCACGGTTCGCCGCGCGCCCACCAAGCTTCGCGGTCGATCAGTCCGTGCTTGCCGGGCGAGCAGTAGAGCCCGATGCGCCGGGGTCCCAGCAGCATTTGGCGATAGACGCCGACATTGATGCGCCCAGTATCGGGGTTTGCCGTCAAGGTGATGTCGCCGGTGCCGATATAGCGGCCGCCGTCGCCGGGCCAGAATTTCGGCGCCGGAAATGCGGTGAGGTCGATCTCGTCGCCGCGCCAAATGCTCGCGTTGACCGGTGCCGTCGTGGCCGGCACGTGCACCGGCGCAATGCGGCGGCGCATGATGCGCCGCGTCGCGGCGATCATGTCGGCGGTCGACAGTGTCGGGTCGATGCCGACCGCGAGCGCGTAGCGCTCCTTGCTGGCGCCGAGCATGTTGGCGAGCACGCGGGCGCCGCCGCGGTTGCCGGCGAAGTTCTCGAACAGCAGCGCAGGGGAGTCCTCGCGCCGCGTCGCCATGACGGTGATCGCCGCCAGTTCCTCGTCGGGATCGACCGGCTTGCCGATGCGCATGAGCCGGCCGTCGGCCTCGATCAGCGCGAGCCATTCCCGCAGGTCGCGCCAGCCGACCGGCGCGGGGTCCGCGGACGCGGCAGCGGGAGCCTGGCCAGGCATCGACCGTTGGCCGATCGGGTCTTCCATGTGGGTTCTCATCGTTTGCCGCGTGACGGGGTGCTGGCGTTCACCCCTCGTCTTGTACGATATTTGCGGTTTGACCGGGAACGGTCCGCTGCGGCCAAAGCGAGGGACGAACCATGAAGTTGCGGGAATTCTGCGCGCAGACGGCGATGTTGGGCGTCGCCATCATGCTGAATGCAACCATGCCGGCTCCGGTCGCGGCGCAGGGCCTGTCGAACCGCCCGATCACCATCGTGGTTCCGTACTCGGCCGGCACCGGACCGGACGTGATCGCGCGCACGATCGGCGACGAGTTGCAGAAGCGGTGGAAGCAGCCGGTGGTGATCGACGACAAGCCGGGCGCCACCGGCAATATCGGCACCCAGCTGGTGGCGCGGGCGGCGCCGGACGGCCACACGCTGTTGATGACCAGCAATCCGTTCACCATCAATATCAGCCTGTTCGCCGGCGTGCCGTATGATCCGGTCAAGAGCTTCGCGCCGATCGTCGGCGTCGGCGCCGGCGCGCTGGTGCTCTGCGTCAATCCCTCCGTGGCGGCAACGAATGCGCAGGAGTTCATCGCTTATGTCAGATCGCGTCCCGGCGCGTTGAATTATGGGTCCCCCGGCGTCGGCGGTCCGCACCATCTCGCCATGGAGCTGCTCAAGCAGATCGCGCATATCGATATCCGGCATGTGCCCTATCGCGGCTCCGCCGGCGCGACGCAGGATATCGTCGGCGGCCATGTCACCGGCGGGTTCCTGTCGCTGAGTGTCGCGGGACCGCTGGCGCGGACGGGGGCGCTAAAAATTCTCGGTGTCGCCAGCAAGGATCGCGTGCCCACCGCCCCGGAACTGCCGACGCTCGCCGAGCAGGGCATCGCCGGGCTCGACGCGGAGCTGTGGTTCGCCCTGCTGGCGCCCGCCGGAACGCCGCGCGAGATCGTCATGCGCTACAACGCCGTGATCAACGAGATCGTGCGCGAGCCGCGGGTCGCGGCGCTGGCGGCCAGCGAAGGCATCGTCACCCGCGGCGGCACACCGGAGCAGCTCGCCGATTTCCTGGTGCGCGACATCGCGACCTGGCGGGCGGTGGTGAAGGACGCCGGCATCAAGGCGGAGTGATTTCTCGGCCGCAACGGGCCGGCGATACCCCAGGTCAAAAGCCGCCGGTTCAAGATTTATCGGAAAGCGGATTATGCCATTTCAGTTTGGCAAATCGCCGGAAATCGCTGTCCGCGGAGCACAGCGTCAGGCCGTGCTCGATCCAACCAAATGTTGACATCGACCAAAATCACTTGAAATCATCGCCCTCTACGGCCGCGAAAACTTCCGCGACATTGTCGATATTTGGGATCAAAAACGCGCCCGCATCGGCGGACTTGGTGCGAAATGGCTCGCGCGGCTTCGGTCGCGCCGTCATGTCATTCAACCCGCGCCGCAGCGCTTCATTGATGATATCTTTGAGGGTGGCGTTGCGATCGCGGCGCAATCGCTCCAGCGTCGCGGCAACGTCGTCGTCGATCGTCAGCGTGGTTCTCATGCATCAAGACATAAGTCGTTGATGTCTTGGTGTCAAATGGCCTCAACACTCCTCGGCGCTATCACACCAAAGGCCTTTGGTTCGAACAGGAAGACGAAGCAGGGCCGTAACAGAGCCGCACAATGGCCCATCACGAACCCCGGAAGCCCGAACAGGTCCGCGTCCCGGTCACGCCCACGCAAGCCGTAACTTCGCTGGTCTATCGGGCGGTCGAGGAAAGCGCCTCCGCCGCCGCACTCATTCTCGCCCATGGCGCCGGGGCCGGCCAGGCGAGCCCGTTCATGGTCCGGTTCGCGACCGGGCTCGCGGCGCGCGGAATTGACACGATTACCTTCAACTTTGCCTACACGGAGAACGGCAAACGGCTGCCCGACCGCAACGATGCGCTGGAAGCCTGCTACCGGGCGATCATCGGCGCGGCGCGGGCCGGAGCTTTTTACCCCGATCCGGAGCGGTGCAAGCTCGCGATCGGCGGCAAATCGATGGGCGGCCGCATCGCCTCGCAGGTCGCGGCGGCAAGCCCCGATGGAATTGCGGGACTGGTGTTGCTCGGCTATCCGTTGCATCCGCCGGGGCGCCCCGATCAGCTGCGCTCGAAGCACCTAACCGCCATCGTGGCGCCGATGCTGTTCGTGCAGGGATCGCGCGATGCCTTCGGAACCCCGGAAGAGTTGCACCCGATCTTGAGCGGATTGCCGTCGCGCGCCGAACTCCATGTCATTGCCGGCGGCGACCATTCGTTCAAGGTGGCGAAGCGGGCGCCGGTGTCACAGGATGAGGTCTACGACGGTGTGCTCGACCACATCGCGCGATGGCTGACGAACTTGCCACCGCCTGGTTGACAACAGATCAGGCGCCACATCGATCGCGCGGCACCCATTTCGAACGCCTGCCGATCACGGGCGGTGGACCTCCTCGTGGCCCTTGAGCCGCGCGGCCAGTAAATGCAGGGCGGCGTCACGGCAGCCCTGAGCCTCAATTTCCGCGATGGTGGACAAAACGTAATCCCGGTTTGCCCCGGAACGGCCATGCCCTTGGCGTACCAGATGCACTTGGCGCTCGATATCGAGGCGCCCGGCATATTGCGGATGGCTGCGATCGACCAAAAACACCAGGGCGGACACGTCGCGCCGCGGCGTGTCCGCGAGCGTGACGGTCCGCATCGCCTCAAGGTATACTCCGGTGGCCTGTTCGCGTTCGCGCAGATACACTATGGTAGCGGCCCGATCTTCCGCCGCCACCCGGTAGGCAATGCCGCGGCAGGCGCCGCCGCGATCGAGGCCGAGCACCAGGCCCGGCCGCTCCGGCGTGCCGCGGTGCACGAAAGAATAGACGCACAGCGAACGATGCAGCCCGACCAGCCGCGCCGGAACCCGTTCGCGGTAGGTGAAGCCGGGCCGCCACATCAGCGACCCATAGCCGAACACCCAAAGATCCTCATTGGCTGGGGAGTGACAAACGTGCATGAATCGTCTGAGTCATATGGCAACCGGCGCTCTCCGGCTAACAGCCGGATCGCGGCGGCGCAAGTTGGTTTCGAGATCGAGGAGTTAGCGTGAGCACGCAAACCGGTTCCAAAACACCGCGGCGATGGCTGATCGCCCTGCCGACGGTCATCCTCATCCTCTTGGGTGCGCTCTGGTCCGGCTTTTGGTTTTGGTCGTCCTCGAAGGCCCTGACCAGGTTCACGGCGTGGCAGTCGCACGAAGCCGAGCTTGGCCGTGTCATCGGCTGTGCCAAGCCGGCGTTCGGCGGCTATCCGTTCCGGATCGAGATCGCCTGCCCCGAGCCTGCGGTCGCGGACCGCAAATCGGGACTGGCGATCCGCGCGCATAACCTGGCGGCCGTTGCGCAGGTCTGGGACCCGACCCTTATGATCGGCGAACTCGGCGGGCCGCTCACCATCGCGCCGCTCGACGGTTCGCCGATGGCGACGATCGATTGGACCCTTGCGCAGGCGAGCTTGCGCGGCTTGCCGGGTGCGCCGGAACGGCTTTCGGTGGTGCTCGAAAACCCCAGCCTCAACTCGGTGCCGTCCAGCGGCGCGCTTGCCAAGGCGGGCCACATGGAAGTCCATGCCCGGCTGTCGGGGAAATCGACCGCAGGGCATCCGGCCCTCGATCTCGCGCTTGAATTGAAAAGTTTTTCGGCCCCGGGTCTCGTACCCGTCCTCGGGACTTTCGGGCCGCTGGCCTCCGCATCCACCGATGTGTCCGCCGTGGCGGTCGTCAACGGGACCAGCGACCTGGCGTCGAAACCGCTCGGATCGTGGCTGCGTGAGATTCGGGCAGCCGGCGGCGGAGTCGAGATCACCAATGCCCGCATCGCGCAGGGCGACATGATCGCCGTCGGCAGCGGCAACCTCACCCTGACGGCACGCGGAACGCTTGCCGGCGAGCTGCGGTGGACCGTGGCGAATTTCGCCAAGCTGGTCCCGATGCTCGGCATCGACCAAGCCGTCGCTAAGGTCGTGTCTCCCGATACCCTCAACCGCGTCGCCCCGGCCCTCAATCGCCTGATGCCCGGCCTCGGTAATTTCGTGCGTGGCGGCAATACCGGCACCGGCAATGCGCCGGCCGGCGGCAGCGCGGAAGCGAATGCCTCGGCCGTTACTCTGGCGGCGCTGGCCGTCGGCGGCCAGCGCACCGAACTGGAGGGCCAAAGCGCCGTCATCGTCACGTTGCGTTTCGACGACGGCGTGGCCTATCTCGGGCCGCTCAAGCTGGGGCAGATACCGCCGCTGTTTTGAACGCCGCCGGCGCGCCCCCGCAACCGCACGCCCCTCTCCCCATCGTTCTTCGCGATGGGAGAGGGTCGGGGCCTAACCCTCTCCCCCACGGCGTGAAGAACGCCGCGGGGAGAGGGGACGCGCACATCCCGCGAACGCGCGCCCCCTCTCCCCATCGTTCTTCACGATGGGGAGAGGGTCGGGGTGAGGGGCAGGTGCTCGCACGGCCGGCTGGACTGATTTTCCCAAGGCCCTCGCGAGCCCTGCCCCTCACCCTATCCCTCTCCCCACGGCGTGAAGAACGCCGCGGGGAGAGGGGACGCGTGCGACCCTGACACGCCGTGCCGGCCGCCGTGGCGAGAGGGGACGCGCACATCGCTGGCGCCGTACCTCGCGCCACGCCGCGAGAGACGCACATAGCTTGGCCTTCCCCGGCGCGTAACTGTGCGCGTATAGAACGCCGGCGGACGCGGCGGAGGAGATTTGGCGTGGCGACCAACATATCGGACGATTTGCGCGCGAGCGCGCTGGCCTATCACCGGACACCGAAGCCGGGAAAAATCGCCATCCAGGCCACCAAGCCGCTCGCCACCCAGCATGATTTGGCGCTCGCCTATACGCCGGGCGTCGCGGTCGCCTGCGAGGCGATCGCGGCCGATCCGGCGGAGGCCGCAACGCTCACCGCGCGGGCGAATCTTGTCGGCGTCGTCACCAACGGCACCGCGGTGCTGGGGCTCGGCAATATCGGCCCGCTCGCCGGCAAGCCGGTGATGGAGGGCAAGGCGGTCCTGTTCAAAAAATTCGCCGGCATCGACGTATTCGACATCGAAATCGATGCTCAAGGAGGTAGACCGCATCGTCGATGTGGTTGCGGCGCTGGAGCCGACCTTCGGTGGCATCAATCTTGAGGACTTCAAGGCACCGGAGTGTTTCGAGGTCGAGGCGCGGCTGCAGCAGCGCATGAAGATTCCGGTGTTCCACGACGACCAGCACGGCACCGCGATCATCGTCTCCGCCGCCGTCAAGAACGCGCTCCAGCTCACGGGCAAAAGCATCGAGCAGGTGAAGATCGTGACCTCCGGCGCCGGCGCGGCGGCGCTGGCCTGCCTCAATCTTCTGGTCACGCTCGGCGCCCGGCGCGAGAATATTTGGGTCACCGATATCGAAGGCGTGGTGTGGGAAGGCCGGCCGGTGCTCATGGACCGGTGGAAAAGCATTTATGCGCAAAAGACGCAGGCACGGACGCTCGCCGACGTCATCGGCGGCGCCGACATCTTTTTGGGACTTTCGGCCGCGGGGGTGCTCAAGCCCGAGATGGCGGCCCGCATGGCGCCGAAGCCCTTGATCATGGCGCTGGCCAATCCGACGCCGGAAATCATGCCGGACGAGGCCTTGAAGGCCAAGCCCGACGCGCTGATCTGCACCGGCCGCTCGGACTTCCCGAACCAGGTCAACAATGTTCTGTGTTTCCCCTACATCTTTCGCGGCGCGCTCGATGTCGGCGCCACCTCGATCAACGAGGCGATGAAGATCGCCGCCGTCGAGGCCATCGCGGCGCTGGCGCGCGAGGCGCCGTCCGAGGTCGCGGCGCGCGCCTATGGGGGCGAGGCGCCGACCTTCGGGCCGGGTTCGCTCATCCCCAACCCGTTCGATCCGCGGCTCATTTTGCGCATCGCCCCGGCGCTGGCCGAGGCGGCCATGAAATCCGGCGTGGCGACCCGCCCGATCGCCGACATCGAGCAATATCGCGAACGCCTCAACGAATTCGTATTCCGCTCCGGCTTCATCATGAAGCCGCTGTTCGCCCAGGCGAAAGCCGCCCCCAAACGCGTGGCCTATGCGGAAGGCGAGGACGAACGCGTGCTGCGCGCCACCCAGGTCGTGGTGGAACAAGGCTTGGCGCGGCCGATCCTGATCGGGCGGCCGGCGGTGATCGAGGAACGGCTCAAGAAGTTCGGCCTCGCGGTCCGGCCCGAGCGCGATTTCGTGCTCATCAATCCGGCCGCCGACCCGCGCTATCGCCAATATGTCGATCTCTATGTGGAGGCAGCCGGCCGCCGCGGCGTGACCCCGGACGCCGCCCGCACCCTGATGCGCACCAATGCCACCGTCATCGCCATGTGCATGGTGCGGGCCGGCGATGCCGACGCCGCCATCTGCGGGGTCGAGGGCGGCTACATGATGCATCTGCATCGCATCCGCGACGTGCTCGGCTGCGCCTCGGGCGTTAAGGATTTTTCTGCCCTGTCGCTGGTCATCACCGCCAAGGGCCATTTCTTCCTTGCCGATACCCAGGTGCGCGCCGATCCGACGGCGGAAGAAATCGCCGAAATGGCGGTGCTGGCCGCCGCCCATGTGCGCCGGTTCGGCTTGGAGCCCAACATCGCGCTGGTGTCGCACTCCAATTTCGGCAGCTTCAATTCGGCCTCGGCACGCAAGATGCGCCGTGCCACCGAACTGATCTGGGAAAAGCAGGTGGATTTCGCGGTCGATGGCGAAATGCACGCCAATTCGGCGCTCGACCCGGTGCTGCGCGAGCGCGTCTATCCGCACTCCCGGCTCAAGGGCGCGGCCAATGTGCTGATCTTCCCGAACCTCGATGCCGCCAACATCGCCTACGAGTCGATCAAAGTGCTGGCCGACGCGCTGCCGGTCGGTCCGATCCTGATCGGCGGCGCCCGCCCGGCGCATATTCTCACGCCATCGGTGACGGCGCGCGGGATCGTCAACATGACCGCCGTCGCGGTGGTGGAAGCGCAGGCGGCGGCGAGCGGGAGCTGAAGTAGGTTTTCCGCGCGGCTTGTGCCGGCCTCCGACGTGACAGCCATGTGACAACCGACTATCCTGCGATCGTACCGGGGGTCGGGAGAACTCTGCGATGCGGACCACCAATTCGGTCATTCGGTCCGCGGGAGACCGACACAGCATGAGCAGCTCCGTCGCCACATCCGCGCAGGTCCCGCCCGCCGAACGGATCGCATCGACCTTTCGGGAATTGCAATCGTCCAAAGCGGGCCTCCAGTCCGTCGAGGCGCAAGCACGGCTCGGGCGCTACGGAGCGAACACGATCGCGGATCGGACCGAAAGCGCGTGGCACAAGCTCGCGGCTTATTTCTGGGGTCCGCTGCCGTTTCTGATCGAAGCCGCGGCGGTCATCTCCGCGGTCCGCCAGGACTGGCCTGACTTTGCGGTGGTCGTCGGCCTGCTATTTTACAACGCGGCAGTCGGGTTCTGGCAGGATAACAAGGCCGCGAATGCGCTTGCGGCCCTCAAGAAGGGCTTGGCGCCCCGCGCGCGCGTCTTGCGGGACGGCAACTGGACGACGATCGACGCGGCCGGGCTGGTCCCGGGCGACGTGGTCAGGATCGCGGCGGGCGAGATCGTGCCGGCCGACGTCGTGCTGGTCGAGGGGCGAGTATCTGAGCTGCGACCAGGCCGCGCTGACCGGCGAATCGCTCCCGGTGTCCAAGAAAAGCGGCGACGAGGCCTATTCCGGCAGCATCGCCAAACAGGGCGCCATGACGGCGGTCGTCACCGTGACGGGCGGCAATACGTTCTTCGGCCGCACCGCCCGGCTGGTCGGATCGGCCGGAGCGGATTCGCATTCGCAACGCGCGGTCACGCAGGTCGGGGATTTCCTGCTGCTGCTCGCGTTCCTGCTCGCCGCCGTCCTGGTCGGCTTTCAAATGTATCGCGAGATCGTGCTGACCGACGATTGGCAGTGGGACGCCTTCGGCAGTATCGCGCAATATGTTCTGGTGCTGCTGATCGCATCGATTCCGGTTGCGCTGCCGGCGGTGATGTCGGTCACGTTGGCGATCGGGGCCTATACGCTGTCGCTGCAGAAGGCGATCGTCTCGCGGCTTTCGGCGATCGAGGAGCTTGCCGGGGTCGATATCCTTTGCAGCGACAAGACCGGCACGCTGACCATGAACGCACTCAGCGTGCAGGCCAGCATTGCGTTCGCCGACGCCAAGCCCGAGGACGTGCTGCGCGCCGCGGCGCGGGCGACCCAGCAGAGCAGCCAGGACGCCATCGATGTCGCGGTGCTCAAGGACGCCGGCGCGCAAGACGCGATGCAAGGGATGACGCAGACGAACTTCGTCCCGTTCGACCCCGTCAACAAGCGCACCGTTGCGACCGTCACCGACGCCGGCGGCCGCGTCCACCACTATGCCAAGGGCGCCCCGCAAGCCATCGCGGCGCTAGCCTCGCCGGCCCCGGACCTGCTGCAACGCTATAACGACACCGTCGCGGCGCTTGCCGCGAAGGGTTACCGGGCGCTGGGGGTAGCGCAATCGGAAGACGGCGCGACCTGGGAGATCGTCGGCATCGTGTCGCTGATGGACCCGCCGCGGCCCGATGCCAAGGCCACGATCGCGCAGGCACAGGCGCTCGGCGTGAACGTGAAAATGGTGACGGGCGACGACGTGGCGATCGGCAACCAGATCGCATCGGAGCTCGGCATCGGCGACCACCTGATCGTCGCCAGCACGGTGTTCGGCGACGAGGGCAAGCCCAATGCACTCAGCGCCGCCGTCATGGACGCGGTCGAACGGGCCGACGGATTTGCCCGCGTCTTTCCGGAGCACAAATACGAGATCGTCAAGGCCCTGCAGACGCGCGGGCACATCGTCGGCATGACGGGGGACGGGGTGAATGATGCCCCGGCCCTCAAACAGGCCGATTGCGGCATCGCGGTCAGCGGCGCCACCGATGCGGCGCGCAGCGCCGCCGCGCTGATTCTGACGGCACCGGGACTGTTGACCATCATCAACGCCATCGGCGTGGCGCGCCAGATTTTCGAACGCATCGAAAGCTACATCTACTATCGTGTCGCCATGACGCTCGATATCATGATCCTCGTCGTCGGCGCGATCGTGCTGTTCCAGTTCCAGCCTATCACGGCCATCATGATCGTCGTGCTCGCCCTGCTGGACGACATTCCGATCATGACGATCGCCTATGACAACGTGCCGACGTCGCTGCAGCCGGTGCGGTGGAACATGCAGCGAATTCTGCTGTTTGCATCGCTCATGGGGCTCGTCTCGGTCGTCGAGACCTTCGCTCTGTTGATTGTGGGCCTGCGCTGGGTCGCGGATGCGCGGCTCCAGGATCATGCTGAGGCTCGATCTCGCGCAGCTGCAGACCGTGCTGTTTCTCCAGCTCGCCGTCGGCGGTCACCTGCTGTTGTTCGTGGTGCGCACCAAACGGTCCTTGTTCCAGCCGCCCTATCCGAGCGCAAAGCTGTTTTGGGCGATCGTGGCGACCCAGATTGCCGCGATGGCGATCTGCTGGCTCGGCATCGGGGTTCCGGCTATCCCGCCTGCTGCGATCCTCGGGGTGTGGATCTACTGCCTGATCTGGATGGTCCTGCTGGACGCCCTGAAACTCCTGTACTGGCATTTCACCGCCCAGCGTGATGCCGTCCTACGGCGGCATCACGCGCCGCTCTCCGCCTGACCGGCAGCATCTGGAGGTCCGCCCGTGAAACTGATCAAGCAGCTGAGGGTCGAGCCGGGCTCCAAGGTCCGACTTGCGGATATCGATGCGGGCTTTCACGGCAAGCATGAGTTCGAGGCGGACGCGAAGGCCGAGCTTCAGGACAACCTTGCGCGCATCACCGTGCTGCAGCGCAAGCTGTACGCCAGCCGCAGCCATTCGCTGCTGATCGTGCTCCAGGGCATCGACGGCGCCGGAAAGGATGGAACCTGCTGGCACGTGATGAGCGCTTTGGATCCGCAGGGCGTGAACGTGGTGGGCTTCAAGCAGCCGACGGCGGAAGAGCGCGACCACGATTTCCTTTGGCGGGTGCATCCGCACGCACCGGGACTCGGGCGCGTGGCCATTTTCAACCGTTCGCATTATGAGGACGTTCTCGTCGCACGCGTACACAGCCTGGTTGCCAAAAAGGTTTGGAAGCCGCGCTTCGATTTCATCAACGAGTGGGAAAAGCTTCTCGTAAGCGATAAAAACACCACCATCCTGAAATTCTTCCTATACATTTCCAAAGCGGAGCAACTCGATCGCTTTCGCCAGCGCCTCGACGATCCTGCCAGGCAGTGGAAGATCAGCGAGAGCGATTATGCGGAGCGCAAGCTGTGGGACGACTACATCGAGGCGTTCGAGGCGGCGCTGTCAAAATGTTCGACCGATTACGCCCCGTGGTTCGTCATACCGTCGAACCATAAATGGTTTCGCAATTTCGCGGTCTCGCAAATCGTCGCCGATACGCTCGAAGCCATGAAGCTGGAAATGCCGAAACCGACCGTCGATTTAGCGCAGATTCGGCGGCTTTATCATGAGACCGCTGAGCTTGGGGACAAGGGGGCGGACAAGCGGGGCGGATCCTAGCGCCGGCAGCCATTCGCATTCGCTATGCTGACGCGGCAAAACCCATCGCTACAAGTCCACGGCTTGCGGGCCGCATCGGGCTTCCCTTGTCGGGCCATTTTCGACCTCATCCTTCGATACGCTCAGCTGTGGCGTATTCGTTACGATGAGATTTGGGGAGCACCATCAATTCCGGGCGTTGCCCAAGCTGTCGTACCGCCGGCTTCACGCCTCGACGTAATCAGCGATGCTGGTCGGTTCAGGCACCGGCAATCCGTCCTCTCGCAATCCGATGAGATGAAAACGGATGGCTTCGCGGATTTTCGTGGGCGACGGCCGTCGCGGTCGGCCCGGTCGCAACGCAACCCGGCAGGTCGGGCACGTAGGCCGAGTAGTTTCCTTCTGCCTGTTCGATGACAACGGCATAGCGCATCACGTGTTATCCTTCAGACCCCCGGCGGTCGGTCGTTTCCCAATGCGCGTCAATTGCGACGCTGGCGCGAGTTGCCTTCCGCGCCGCGCGGGCGAATGCTATTCCATACTCCGAAGATGCCCGGCAGCGCCGGCGGTGGCGAACCATCACGAGGGAGAACGCAATGAAATCCGCATGGCTGATCGCGGGACTGAGTTCGGGACTGCTGGTAACCAGCGCCCTTGCGCAGGAGATGGATTTCGCCAAGGTGGAAATCCTCACAGAGCAGCTCGGGCCGAACCTCTACATGCTGACCGGCTCGAGCGGGCTCGATCCGTCCCATGAGGACGCGGCCGGCGGGCGGGTCGGTGTGCTGGCCGGGCCGGACGGCATTTTGATGATCAATTCGCAGTATGCGCAGCTCACCGGCAAGGTGCTGGCGGCGATCCGGCGCATCAGCAACGGCCCGATCCGCGCGCTCGTCAACACCCACATCCACCGCGACCACACCGCCGGCAACGCATTTTTCGCCAAGCAGGGTGCCGTGATCTTTGCCCGCGAGGAACTGCGCGACGGCATGGTGGCGCTCTCGAAGCTGCCCAATGCCGCCACCAACCCGGTGGCCGATCCGGCCGGCTTTCCGGTCATCACCTACGGGATGGGCGAGCCGATCAAGATCCACATGAACGGCGAAATCGTCGATTTCATCCCGATCCGGGCGGCGCATACCGGCGGCGACACCAACATCAAGTTCGAGAAGGCGAACGTGCTGTTCATCGGAGATTTTTATCGCAACTACGGCTACCCGTTCATCGATATCGCCAACGGCGGCTCGCTCAAGGGCATGCTGGAGGGGCTCGACGCCACGATGAAGTCCGCCGATGCCAACACCGTCATCGTGCCGGGCCACGGCACCTTGATCAAGCGCGACGACATGATCCCGTATCGCGACATGGTCCTCGCCGTGCAGCAGAAGGTGCAGGGACTGATCGCCCAGGGCAAAACCCTGCAGGACGTGCTGGCCGCGAAAGTCACGGCGCCCTACGACGCCAAAACCGCCGGCGGCACCGATGCAAGCGCCACCCGGTTCATCACGGAAATGTATGCGGAGCTGAAGGGGAAGTGAGGCTGCTCCGGCGGACTGCTTTTCTTGCCAAGCCTCGCCCTGGCTCGCCGGAACTCCGAATCCTTGTCCAACAGGGTTCTTATTGCGGATCGCCTGTCTGACCGTCAAAATCGGTTTTGACGGTCACGCGGTGGCCACGACCCACGTGAAGGTTTGGAACTTAAGGATGCAGCGATATGGCACCTCTAGACTGGTCGCACTGCACTACCGTCGAGAGCATCCCCGGTAAGGTAAGCGGGGCCT
>CAWDKL010000038.1:0-81791 GCA_963802745.1 uncultured Alphaproteobacteria bacterium
TTAATAAGCAGGTGACGCGTGCACTCCCTCTCCCCGCTGCGTCCTTCACGCCGCCGTGGGGAGAGGGAGAGGAGTGAGGGGCAGGGGATGGCAGGGGGACAGCGATGACCAGACCCGGTTACATCACGAGCGTGGGTCGGTCGCGTTCTCCGCGGTGCGAATGTGCTCGGGCCGCACGCCGATCCCGATCAGACGTGCCGGAATCCGCTGCAGCACCGGGAACCAACCGAGAATCTTGAGGGCGAACGGCGGCTTCAGCGGTTTGGACCCGCCCAGCACGCGCCGGATGATGCGGTTTTGGATGAACAGCTGGAGGCGCTGCGTCATTTGCGTCGCCCACATCCGGCGGGCCTGGATGCGGGCCAGGTCCTGGCGCGTGACGGTGCCGGCCAGCAGCGGTCCGACCAAAATGTTGGCGGCCGCCACGGCGTCCTGCACCGCCAGATTGATACCGACGCCGCCGATCGGCGACATCGCGTGCGCCGCATCGCCGATACAGATCAGGCCCTCGCGGTGCCACACCGGCAGGCGGTCGACCGACACGGTGAGCAGCTTGACGTCGTCCCAGCTCCGCAACTCGGCGACCCGATCCTGCAGCCAGGGCGACAAGCGCAGCACCATGGCGCGAAATTCCGAAATGTCCCGCCGCATCATCGCGTCCGCGGATCCTTTGGGGATCACGAAAGCGCACTGCCAATAATCGCCGCGGTCCAGCATGATAAAGATGCGGCCCGCATCGGCGTGGCCGAAAGCCTCGGACCGATCGCCGGGAAGCCGCGGCAGCCGCATCCACAGCACGTCCATCGGGGCACCGAGATCGTCCACCTTGAAGCCGGCCCGCTCGCGCACGGTCGAGTGGCGTCCGTCGGTGCCGACGACGAGATCCGCGCGGATTTCGTATGCCCCCGCGTCGCTCTGCGCCGTGACGCCGACGATCCGGCCCCCGTCTTCGACGAGCCCGGTCGCTTGCGTCTTCATCATGAGCCGAAAGCCCGGGTAGCGGCGGCCGTGGGCGGCCATAAAATTGAGAAAATCCCACTGCGGCATGAAGGCGATGTACTTGCACACCGTTGGCAAATGGCTGAAATCCGCGATCCGGATCGCGGTATCTCCGATCTGGGCACTGAGATGCGCCACGTCGTGGTGCGGCAAAGTGAGAAATTCGTCGAGCAGCCCCAACTCGTGCATGAGTTCCAAGGTCGAGGGATGAATGGTATCGCCGCGAAAATCGCGCAGGAAATCGGCGTGCTTTTCCAGCACGATCACATCGACGCCCGCCCGCGCCAGCAGAAACCCCAGCATCAACCCGGCCGGCCCACCGCCGACAATGCAGCAACGCGTCGTGAGGGTTTCCGTCGCCATCGGGTATATCCGTTCCGCCGTATCAAAGTACCGCCGCGGCCAAATTGCGGCCTTGGGTCATTTTACGCCGACAAGGGCATATGGCGCCAGACGGGGCCCGTCAGCAGTCAAGGGAGGGTGCACCGCGACGGCGCGCTTTCTTCTCCCTCTCCCCGCTTGCGGGGAGTGGGTCGGGGTGAGGGGCAGTCCGAAGCACGGCGTGGAGACTTACACCCAGGGCAATGCGCGCCCGGCCCCTCACCCCGCGCGCTGGCGCGCGCCGAACTCTCCCCGCAAGCGGAAAGAGTTGAAGGGGAACCCGCCGCCACTAATCGAGCCTATCCAATCCGGTGTCGCGGTAAATTTCCGCCACCGGCAAGGCAATGCCGAGTGGGCGTAGTTCAATCACGTCGTCAATCGAGCATAACCGCCGTTCGGCAAAATCCGCGTCGCGGGCAGAGACGACGACTTCCACGGCATCCTGGGCGATCACGATGTAATGCGTGAGGGATGGCAGGCGGGTGTATGCCGTCCGTTTCCAGCGCAGATCTCGACCCTTGGTTGACGGCGAGGGCACTTCGAACGCGACGATCACGCTGCTGGTGTCGCGTTCCCGCGGATCGAGCGCGCGGTGATGCGCCGGAATGACCAGGACATCTGGCTCCGGCCGATCGACATCGGATACGCGAACACCCAATCCCGGAAGCACTGCCCAGGCGGCTTTCATCTCGCGCTCCCGCGTTCCGAGCGCCAGCACCAGGTTCCGGACAATCCATTGATGCAGGGGGCCCGGCGCCGCGCTCAAGGTCGGCTCGCCGTCGATCAGCTCCCATTTTTCCTCGTCCGGCCGACTATCCGCGAAGGCATAAAATTCCTCCACGGTCATCGGGCCGGTACTGATGACGGGGACGCCCAAGGTCGCGCTCCGTGCTTCTGGACCAAATTCCGGTCATGTCGCAGCGCCGTAGGGTGCGCAACATCGCCCCACCGGAACGGAGTGGATACACTCGACCCGCCGCGATTTTGCCTACGCGGAAAACGTGGGAGCGGAACCGCGTGGGCAAAATCGCCGGAGACGTCGGCGCGAGACCTTGCGCGGAGCCACGCGATTTTGCCCACCCTACGGCGCGCCTTATTCTTCGGCTCCCCGGTCGCGCTCCTTAACTCTTCACCAGCACCGGACCGTTCCCGAGCGGGCGTTCACCTTCGCCCATGATACCGAGCCGGCGGGCCACCTCGGTGTAGGCTTCCAAGAGGCCGCCGAGGTCGCGGCGGAAGCGGTCCTTGTCGAGCTTCTCGTTGGATTTGATATCCCACAGCCGGCACGAATTGGGCGATATCTCGTCGGCGACGACGATCCGCATCATCTCGTTTTCCCACAGGCGGCCGCATTCCATCTTGAAATCGACCAAGCGGATACCGACGCCGAGGAACAGGCCGGAGAGGAAATCGTTGACCCTTATGGCGAGCGCCATCACGTCGTCGATCTCCTGCGGGGTGGCCCAGCCGAATGCCGTGATATGTTCCTCAGACACCATCGGATCGCCGAGCGGGTCGTTCTTGTAGTAGAATTCGATGATCGAACGCGGCAGCTGGGTGCCCTCTTCGATGCCGAGCCGCTGCGACAACGATCCGGCGGCGACGTTGCGCACCACGATTTCGAGCGGAATGATTTCCACTTCGCGAATCAGCTGCTCGCGCATGTTGAGCCGACGAATAAAGTGCGTGGGTACCCCGATGTCGTTGAGATGCTGGAACACATATTCGGAAATACGGTTGTTCAACACCCCCTTGCCTTCGATGACCTGATGCTTCTTGGCGTTGAAGGCCGTGGCATCATCCTTGAAGTGCTGAATGAGCGTGCCCGGCTCGGGTCCTTCATACAGAACCTTCGCCTTGCCTTCGTAGATACGGCGACGTCGGCTCATGGGAGTGTACCGTGGCTTGAGGAAATCCATGGTTGCCGTGGCTCCTATTCGTGTTCGAGCTCCGCGGCGGCGGAACATTCTTGTGCGGCGCGACTCAAAGAACCTAGCTCGAACCCCGCGCCAGCCCTCCGCAGCCTCAAGCTAGCGCAAGCTACCGCGGAGCACAATTGACATTACCTGACCGCCGTATTCCCGCAACCGCCAACTTGCGCAGGCGATCGCCCGACCTTGACGGCCACCCGCCATTATGTAAGGCGACGCGCAGTGGATTTCGATGTCCGCGGCAGCAAGGGGCATGTCATGACGACCTTCGACAAGCGTGAGGAGGTTTTCGAGAACAAGTTCGCACACGATGAGGAACTGCGGTTCAAAGCGCATGCGCGGCGCAACAAGCTCGTGGGTCTGTGGGCGGCCGACAAGCTCGGTCTGGCCGGCGAGGCGGCCGAGGCCTACGGGAAGGCCGTCGTCACGGCCGATCTCGATGCCCCCGGAAGCGACGGCGTGTTCGCCAAGGTACGGGCGGATTTCGATGCCAAGGGCGTCGCCCAGTCGGACCATCAGATCCGCCGCACCATGGAGGAAGCCATGGCCCAAGCCGTAGCCGACATCCAGGCCGGGCATTAGACCGGATTCCGGTCATGCCGGAACACCCGCGTGGCCGGGATAGTCCGGGCCATCGACGTCCCAGAACCATCGTTGGGGGGATTTGATACCTTCAGCAAGCACCGGCGTGATGCCGAAACGATGCTTCGGCACGCTCGAACTTGGTCTGGTCGGTTGAGCCCCGCCGGCAATCTGCTTTTGCGCGAGATGCCTGGCGCCGGATCGTCGGTGCTCTGGGCGATCGGAAAAATGGCCTCCACGCTTGGGCTTTGAGTAGCACCTCGCGGGTGATTTTGGTGGGGTGGTGTCGCGGCTGGCCATGGCAGCGGTCGTGCTTACGAGGGCACCATGATATCGCTAGCAAAGGGGCGTGCCGCTTCGGCCAATCCTCGATCGATGGCCTCCAGAACTTCCTGCCCGCTCATTTGTCCTATCGGCTTGCCGGGTCGCTCGATTTGTGAAGGCATCGGTACCGGTTGAAATTGCTGTTGCGCCGCTTGACGCGCCGCCCGTTCCAGAGCGCGATCGATGGTGTCAAAAATCTCGCGCGACGTCATGCGTTCCATGGTTTCGCTCCTTCGATGATCGCCCACCGCGCGGTGTCGCGAACGACAAAGCCGGTCTGCGCTCGGCGATCGGCACGCGCACTCCAAGGCGCGCGCCAAGGATTCGGCGATGTCTTCAATTGGCATGCGTTCGATCACTGTGTTCACAGCAACCTCTGCCAGCTGTCGGGAGGATTGATTTTCATTCGTCGGGTCTTCGCGCGGCGTGACGGAATCGCATGACAATAAGATCGTCGCCGACAACACGGTAATCGATGAAGTACGGATAGGGTGCCAACCCAAAGCGTCGCACACCGGTGCGGCTCGTTGCATGTCCAGCGTGGGGATGAAGTTGAAGCAGCGTCACCACGGCGAGAAGGCGTTCGCGAACGCGCGCCGCGCCCTGTGGCGACCTCTTGGCGACATAATCAAGCGCCTTGTCGATCTGTCGGGCCGCGCGCTTGGTGTAGCGCAGCCTCACAGACCGTGCTTCGCCCAGATGGCGCGCACCTCTTCGTCGGTCGCAAACTCGCCCCGCGCGATTTCCTCGTCGGCCGCGGCAAGATCGGCCTCTTCCTCGGGCGTCAGCTGAATTACCGGTTCATCGTCACCGGCAAATTGCAAAAGGAAGCGCGCGACGGCATCCTGTGCTTCAGGGGGCAGAGCGCGGACGGTTTCAACAGCGTGTTCAAGCAGCTTGGTCATGCGCTTCCGTAACACGAATCGCCGCTGTGGGACAGGTAGGTCCACATTCAATTTCAGCTGCGCCGGGTAGCCGGATGAAGGACAGCCTTCCGTCCCGCAATCCGGGCTATGCTTGCTGACGGCGAGGTTGTTTTTCTGCACAGAAGGCGAGGGACACGTGCCGATCGAAAACGATGCTCAGTTGGCCGAAGCTGTTTCAGGAGCCGGTAGGCTTCTTCAGGACATCCACGACCACACCAACGGGTGATCGCGACGAGGCCAAGGTTCGGTTTCCTCGTGGTGTCATCAAGACCGTCGACGAATATCGTGCCAGCTTCCACGTCACGTTGAGCCACAACGTGCGTCCAGCGGCGTGGCCGGGCTCCGTCCCGGCCACCTCGATCATCAAGCTCGGTGCTCTCCATATCGAGGTCGCCGGGACAGGCCCGGCGGCGACGGTTCAATCCGACGGCAATTTGCTGTAAGCCATCGCAACTGCGGCATGTCCGAAGAATCGCCGCCACCGGGGAGAAGCCGCATGCGTGGATGGAGAGCATCTGTATCGATCGCCGCAACCCTCGCCGCTGCCGTGGCCGCGATCCTCGCCACCCCGCTCGCGGCCCAGGAGCGCACCCAGGCGCGGTCCATGGTGATCTCGCAATACGGGATCGTGGCGGCGGAGCAGCCGATCGCGGCGCGCGCCGGCACCGCCATCCTGGAAGCCGGCGGCAATGCCATCGACGCCGCCGTCGCGGCCAATGCGGCCATGGGGCTTGACCGCCCCGATGATGGACGGCATCGGCGGCGACCTGTTCGCGATGGTCTATGACGCCAAAACCAAGAAGATTTACGGTCTCAACGCCTCCGGATGGGCGCCGAAGGGACTGACGCCGGAATTTCTCAAGAGCAAGGGGCTGCAGTGGATGCCGACGAGCGGCATCCATTCGGTCACGGTTCCGGGCGCGGTTGCCGGCTGGGATGCGCTGCTGTCGCGGTTCGGCCGCAAGAGCTTTTCCGATGTGCTGGCGCCGGCGATCGCGGTGGCGAAGGCCGGCTTTCCGGTCACGGAAATTTTCGCCGACGAATGGGACGCCACCGCCGGCTATCTGCAACGCAACCCGGAGGCCGCGCGGGTATTTTTGCCCAGCGGGCGCGCCCCCGAGGTCGGGGAGATTTTTCGCAATCGCGACCTTGCCCGCGCGCTGGAAGATATCGCCCGCGACGGGCGTGACGCCTTCTATAAGGGACCTGTGGCGCGGCGCATTCTCGACACCTCGGCGAAGTTCGGCGGCACGCTTGCGGCGGACGACCTCGCGGAATTCGCGCCTGAATGGGTCGAGCCGATTTCGACGGATTACCGCGGCTGGACGGTCTATGAAATGCCGCCCAACGAGCAGGGCATCGCGGCGCTGATGATGCTCAACATCGTGAGCGGCTATCCGCTCGGCCGATGGGGGCACAATTCGGTTGCCACCCTGCACGCCATGATCGAGGCCAAGAAGCTCGCCTATGCGGACATGCTCGCCTATGTGGCCGATCCGCGCTTTGCCGAGGTCCCGACCAAGGGCATGATCTCGGCGGCCTATGGCAAAAGCCGCGCGGCGCTGATCGACCAGGGCAAGGCCAATTGCAATGTCGGCCCCGGTACGCCGCCCTATGCGGGCTCCGACACCACCTACCTATCGACGGTCGACCGCGACGGCAACATGGTGTCGCTGATCCAGAGCAATTTTTCCGATTGGGGCTCCGGCATCGTGGTCGAGGGCGGCGGCTTCGTGCTGCACAATCGCGGCGCACTATTTACGCTCGAACCCGATCACCCCAACGTGCTGGCGGCGCGTAAGCGGCCGTTGCACACCATCATTCCGGCGATGATGACCAAGGGCGACATCCGCATCGCCTTCGGCATCATGGGCGGGTTCAACCAAGCCCAGGCGCACGCGCAATATGTTTCCAACATCGTGGACCACGGGATGAACATCCAGGCCGCCATGGAGGCGGCGCGCTTCTCCAAGGCGAGCTTTGCCGGCTGCGACCTTTATATCGAGGCGCGGGTACCGGCGACGGTACTGGCCGGCTTGGCCAAGCTGGGCCACCGGTTGCAGAATGTCGGCGATTTTTCCGGCGCCGTCGGCGGCGGCCAGGCGGTGATGCGGGACGACGGGGCGGGCGTGAATTACGGCGCCTCCGACCCGCGCAAGGACGGCCAGGCGATCGCGGAAATGCCGGGGCTGCGGTGACGGGAGGCGGTCCTGGCGAGCAGCGGCAATTAGGGAAATTAGCCCATAACTCCATCCGATCGAGGCGGTTGAGGCCGATGCGTCGCCGCAGCGCGAAGCGGCGGAGGATTGTGGGTCGCCGCCAGTACGGTGGTGCTATGGGTGCACTTGCGGCCAACCGCTTGAATTATCCCCGTTTACGAATGCGGAATACCAGAACGTCGCCGCACTTTGCCTTGCCTTGCAGTTCGTCTCCGGTCTCGCTCGCTAGGTGGGGGATGTCGATTTCGGCCAGGGGATCGGTGCATTCCACGATCAGTATGGCACCGGCCGGCAGGCGCGACAGCGCCTTGCGGGTGCGCAGTGCGGGTAGTGGACATTTGAGGCCGCGCAAATCGATCGCTGTTTCACCGGCCTGCGAAGCAACCCCGCCGTCGCCGGCGGGAAGCGCTGTGCCATGTTCGGGGGCGGGGGGCATGGATACCTTGGGTTCCTCACGCGACGCGGTCGGCTTGCGTTTGTCCATCGATCGGATAGGGTGCGTCAAGTTGCCTATCGGCCCGGCTTGACCGCCGCACACCGGCGCCGCCACATAAGAGGCATGGTGAACGCAATGGAAAATCGCCAGCGGATCGTCCGCTTGACGCCGCTGGAGCACGTATTACGACGGATCGATGAAAGCGTCGAACCGGCGCGGCCGCGTGACATGCGCACTGCCGGCGCACTGGGGTCCACATTGGCGGAAGATGTCGTCATAGCGGATCCGCACCCGGCAACGCCGCTGGCCCTGGTGGATGGTTTTGCCGTCTATGCGGAGGCGACATCGGATGCCGGCGCCTACGCGCCGACCGTTCTGCTGGACCCGCGCGAAGTCGCCTTCGGCCGCGCCTTGCCGCCGGATAGCGACGCGGTCGCCCCCTTCGGATCGGTGACATGGCGGGAAGGCCAGGGCGAAGTGCACGCGGCCATGACGCCCGGCGAGGGTGTCTTGTTGCCGGGAGCCGATGCCGGAAAGGGCGAATTGCTGCGCCAGAGCGGCGAACGGCTGCGCGCCATCGATGTGGCCGCCATGCAGGCTCTGGGTGTCACGACCGTGTGGGGAAGACGGCCCCGCGTTCGGATCGCGCGCGTGGGGCGCGGCCGCAACGACATCGCCGACGCCATTTCGGATTGGCTCGCCTATGTGGTCGCGGGCGAAGGCTGCGAGCCGGTGGTAGCGCGGCCGGGTTCCGATATCGGGCCGCTGATTACGTTGGGCGGTGCCGACGGGGTGATGCTGGTCGGCGGCACCGGGATGGGATCGAGCGACGAGTCCGTGCATGCGTTGGCGCGAACCGGAACGGTCGAAGCCCACGGCATTGCGATATCGCCGGGCGAGACCGCCGCATTCGGGATCGCGAATTCCCGCCCGGTGCTGCTGGTTCCGGGTCGCCTGGATGCCGCCGCCGCCGTCTGGCTGCTGATCGGCCGCGTCATGCTGGCACGGCTGCGCGGTGGTACCGAGAATGGACCGTCGGGTAAAAACACCTTGACTGTCAAAGTGACCTCGACGGTGGGGCTGACCGAACTCGTGCTCGTGCGGCGCGTCTCCGGAGGGGTCGAACCGCTGGCCTCGAAATATTTGCCGCTGGCGACGCTATCCCATGCGGATGGCTGGATTGTGATCCCGGCCGAGAGCGAGGGACTTCCGGCCGGTAGTCGCGTCATCGTGAGACCGTTGCCCTAGACCATGTTTCGGTCATGTCGAATTGCAGGTAGGGTGGGCAAAATCGCCGGAAGCGTCGACGCCAGACTTTGCGCAGTGCAGGGCGATTTTGCCCACCCTATGCTGCTCATCGCTCCGATACCGGTGGACTTAGGCTTCACCCCGCGCACACACCCGGCTCCAGCGATGAGCCGGCCGCGATGAAAGCGGACCGCGATGCACCGCACGCCAGCGCCGCGCTGTTGGCGGCGGTTCGTCAAGCAGCGCGCCAGGAGCAGTTTCTCGACGTCATCGCTCCCGCCGAAGCCAAGCGGCGTTTCGCGGCTGCGATCGACCTGTCCCCGCTTGCCGCCGAGACTGTCACGCTCGCGGACGCGCTCGGGCGCGTGCTGGCGGTCGATGTGGCCGCACCGACCGATGTGCCGGCCTTCGACCGGTCCGGCGTTCAACGGTTTCGCGGTGCGAGCCGCCGATACCGCGGGGGCCGGCGAGCGGGCACCCCGCCGCCTGCTGCTCAATGCCGAAGTGATCGCCTGCGGGCATCCGCCCGCGCTCGACGTAGGCCTTGGAACCGCCAGTGCGATTGCAACCGGCGGCGCCATGCCGCGCGGCGCCGATGCGGTGGTGATGATCGAGCACACCGAATTGATCGAGACCCCGCAAGGGCCGGCCATCGCGGTCAGGCGCGCCGCCGCGCCGGGGCAGTTTGCTGGCTTCGCGGGCTCCGACATGGCGCGGGGCGAAACCGTGCTCCGGCGCGGTCAGCGCATCGGCTCACGCGAGATCGGCATGCTGGCGGCCTGCGGGATCGCCGCGGTGCCGGTGGTGCGGCAGCCCCAGGTCGCCGTGCTCTCCACCGGCGACGAACTGGTGCCGCCCGGCATGCCGCTGCCGCCGGCCGGCGTCTATGACAGCAACGGCGCCATCGTGGCCGCCGCCGTCACCGAGGCCGGGGGCGTCGCCATCCGCTACGGCGCCTTTCCGGACCACGAGGCGACGCTCGAAGCCGCGGTGCGGCGCGCACTCGGCGAATGCGACATGGTGGTGCTCTCGGGCGGCACCTCGAAGGGCGCCGGCGACCTGTCCTATCGAATATTGTCGCGGCTCGGCCCGCCCGGCGTTCTGGTGCATGGCGTCGCGCTCAAGCCCGGCAAGCCGCTGTGCCTGGCGGTATGCGACGGCAAGCCGATCGTCGTGCTGCCGGGCTTTCCGACCTCGGCGATCTTCACCTTCCACGCCTTCGTGGCGCCGGTCATCCGCGCCCGCGCCGGACTGCCGGAGGAGGCGGCGCTAACCGTGACCGCGACCGTGCCGGTGCGGATCGCATCCGAACTGGGCCGTCAGGAGTTCGTGCTGGTGGCGCTGGTCCCCGGCCGCCATGGCTCGTTGGCCTTCCCGATCCAGAAGGGCTCGGGCGCGGTGACCTCGTTTTCCCAGGCCGACGGTTTCCTCAGTGTCGATGCGCTGTCGGCCGGCCTCGATGCCGGCACCGTGGCCGCGGTGACGTTGATCGGCGCCGCCGCCAAGGCGCCGGACCTCGTCATCATGGGCAGCCATTGCGTGGCGCTCGACGCCGTGATCGGCCGGCTGGCGGCGCAGGGGTTTTCCACCCGCGCCGTCGCAGTCGGAAGCCAGGGCGGCGTGATCGCGGCCGCGCGTGGCGAATGCGACATCGCGCCGGTCCACCTCCTCGATCCGACGAGCGGCACCTACAACCGCCATCTGGTCCGGCCGGGCCTGTCGCTGCGGCCGGGCTGGCGGCGCATGCAGGGCTTCGTGTTTCGAGCGGACGACGCACGCTTCGCCGGCAAGACCGCCCAGCAGACGCTGCTGGTCGCGCTGGACGACCCCGGCTGTCTAATGGTGAACCGCAATGCCGGGGCCGGCACCCGCATCCTGATCGACCGCCTGCTGGAAGGGCGCCGACCGGCCGGATACGCCAACCAGCCGAAATCTCACAACGCCGTGGCGGCGGCGGTTGCCCAAGGCCGTGCCGATTGGGGCATTGCGATCGCGACCGTGGCGCGGCTTTACGGATTAGGCTTTGCGCCGATTGCACCCGAACATTATGATTTTCTCATCGTTGACGGCAGCTGCGACCGGCCCGCCGTGCAGGCATTCTTGGCGGCGCTGGCGGAGCCGGACTTGCGCGCCCAGATCGCGGCGCTCGGCATGGTAATCGATGAGGCGATCGAATGACCGGCGAAGCCATGGACACCAGCATTGGACGCATGGTCGACTATGCGCTGGCGACGGACTTCGCGCGGCTGCCTGCCGCGGTCGTACACGACTGCAAACGCCGCCTGATCGATACGTTCGGATGCACGATCGCGTCCTTCGACGAACCGCCGAGCCGCATCGCCCGCGCGCTCGCATTCCAGGGCGAAACTGGCGGGGGCACACCGGGCGGTGCCGCCATTCTCGGCACGCCCCGCCGCGCGCTGCCGGAGCTCGCTTGCTTCGCCAATGGCGTCGCGATGCGCTGCCTCGACGGCAACGACTGCTATCCGGGCGGCGGCGGCCATCCGAGCGGCGTGATCGCGCCGGTGCTGGCCGCCGGGGAGATGGTGGGTGCGGATGGCCGCGCCCTGATCGCCGCCATCGCGGTCGGCTACGATGTGCACTACCGCCTGTGGCAGGCCTGCCGGATCCTGCGCAAGGGATTCGACCACCCGTTCTACTCTACGGTGGCGGCAGCCGCGGGTGCCGCCAAGGTGATGGGCCTTAGCCGCACCGCCTTCGCCAACGCGCTGGCTATCGCAATCACGGCCAATCTCCCCCTGGCGGTGACGCGGCGCGGCGCACTCGCAATGTGGAAGGGCTGCGCCGAGGCGCATGCGGCCAAAAACGGCCTGTTCGCGGCAGAGCTTGCTTGCGCCGGCATGACCGGGCCGGCGCTCGCCATCGAGGGCGCCATGGGGTTACGCGACCTGTTTGGGCCGTTCGATCTCGGAGCTTTCCCAAACGAAGGTGGAGATTTCGCGCTGCCGCGCGCCGACATGAAATTCTACGTCACGGAATATCATTCGCAGGGGCCGGTTATGGCGGCCCTGTCGCTTGCACACGACATCCGCCCCGACGACATCACGGCGATCGCGATCGGCACGTACGAATTCGCCTATCGGGAGATCGGTTCGGGCGTCGAGAAATGGCGCCCGTCAACGCGCGACACCGCCGACCACAGCATGCCCTACACCGTGGCGGCGGCGCTGGTGGATGGCGCCTTCAGCGATGCGATCTTTGCACCGGAGCGCCTGGCCGATCCGAACATCCTTGCGCTCGCGGATAAAATCACGATTCGCCGCGACCCGGATTGCGATCGCGACTATCCGGACAAATTGCGCTGCCGGGTGGAATTCCGCCTGCGCGACGGTACCACCCGCAAGGCGGGCATCGACTATCCGCGCGGCCATCACGAGGCCCCGATGTCCGATGGTGAAGTCGAGGTCAAGTTCCGCAACCTTGCAGGGCGCAAATTGCCGCCCGAACAAGTCGAGGCGGCGCTCGCCGTGCTCTGGAAATTCGACGCCGCGGCAAGCACGGATCGGCTTTGCGAGACCATGAATTTCGACGGCGCGTAGGTCGGGTATCGCGGGCCGCGACCGGCCGCGCAGGCGCCGCGACAACAACGCTCGCGGGCGTTATGTTAATCTGTATGCAGTTGCGATCGAACCTCGACGAAGGTTCACGAGACAAGGGAATTGACATGCGCATGCGCCGGGAAACAGCAAGCCAACGGCCGGTCCGGGCCGTGATCGCCGCAACGGTCGCGGTGTTCGCGACGCAATTTCCAGCCGCCGGGCAGACTCTGCCGCCCCCCGGTTTTCACCATCTGCATATCAATTCGGCCGATCCCGGCGCCGCCGTCGCGTATTTCGCCAAGGAATTTCCCAGCACGTCGGCGGCGGCGTGGAACGGCATCGCGGCGCTCAAATCGCCCAACAACGTCATGGTGCTGTTCGATAAGGTCGCGACCTTGGCGCCGGTGCTGCCGCAGACCGCGTTCTGGCATTTCGGCTGGCATGTGGTCGATGTGCGCAAGAATCTCGCGACCTACAAGGGCCGGGCCGAGGTTGTGCTGGCGCCGCTGTTCACCACCGACGAGGGCGGGTCCGTTCTGGTGAGCAGCGACACCTGGCCGGGCACCGGCGGCGTGCTGGGCCTCACGAAATCGCAGATTGCGACGGCGCGCGCGGAAGGTACCAAGCCCGCCGGTGGCGCCGGTTTCGCCTATATGCGCGGGCCGGACAACACGCTGATCGAATATCAGGGCAATTTTCCGGCCGAACGGTTCAACCATGTCCATATGTATCAGGAGCAGCCGTTCTGCGCCCAGTTGTGGTATCGTGACCATCTCGGCGCCACGATGGTGCCGGGCCGCAGCGGCGAGCCGCCGCGCACGCCGGCCAATTGCGCGGTTACACGCGGCCCCGATCGCACCTGGCCGGCGCTTGAGCAGGAGGGCATGTTCCGCACCCCGCAGGCGGCCGTCGCGGTCGGCGACGTCGCACTGACCTGGTATATGCGCCAGGGCGACAAGCCGCTCGCGCCGTCACGCGGCCACCTCTACGACCACATCGCGCTGAGCGTCGCCGATCTCGACGCCTGGATTGCCAAATTGCAGCGCGAGGGGGTCGTCCTCCTGGAGCCGATCCATCGGCTCGGCGACACCCGCGCCGCCATGATCGAGGGGCCGAGCCGGGAAGCGATCGAACTGGTCGAGGTCAAATAGCGCCGTTGGAGCCCGTAGCTCACGAATCGAACGCCTGGGTTTTGGCTTATGCTTCAATCCGGGCTGGCTATATGGGGTTACATGGCTGCTTATGTCGATTGTACCCAGCCCGGCTTTACCAAATCCAGTCCGGAATGCGTGCGACCTCCGGAGCGAGGACGATCGCGTTCCGCCGGGGCTGACGCGTTCCGCCTTCACCCGACGTTGCGGGCAAGCCAGGCGAGTGTGCGTTGGAGCGCCTCGGTGTGGGCCGCTTCGTCGTAACTGCCGCGCTCATCGCATGAAAAGCCGTGCCCGGCGTGGTAAATATGGACCTCCACGTCCGGCCGTTTCTGCTTGATGATTTCCACATCGGAGAGCGGTATCGAGTGGTCCTGATCGCCGAAATGCAGCAGCGTCGGAACCTTCGGCTTCTTATCGGCGTTGCGCGCGATGGCGCCCCCATAATAGCCGATCGCGCAGGCGAGCCCGTCGAGGTCGCAGGCGGCAAGATAGGCAACGCTGCCGCCCAGACAGTAGCCGACGATTCCGACCTTGCCGGCGCCCTTCACGGCATCGATGGCCGCCGCGGTGTCGCGCATCATCGCGGCCCAGTCGATCTTCGCAATGAAGCCGCGCGCGTTCTCGACCTCCGCCGGCGTGTAGCCGCATTCGAAATTTGGTGCCATGCGGTCGAACACCGCCGGTGCCACCGCCGCATAGCCTTGCGCTGCGAACCGGTCGCAAACGCTGCGGATGTGATGGTTGACGCCGAAAATTTCCTGGATGACCACCAGGCCGCCTTTCGGCTTGCCTGCCGGATCGGCCCGATAGGCGCCGAGCTTGAAACCATCCGATGCGGTCAGCGATATATGCGTGCCCAAAGTTCGAACCTCCACCATGTTGACAAGCCGACCCCGCTGGGGTGCGAACATTCGCGGACATACCGTCAAAAGCGCCCGGCTTGCAAGCCATCGTGACCCGCCGCGGGTATTTGGATCAACTGGCCGTGCGAATCTTTGCGGCGACGAACGGCGCGCGACCTCATATCGCGACAGGCATTGTCGCGTCGCGCAAAGCTAAAGGAGCAAAAGGTTTCCGCGTTGCTCCGATCCTTGGCTGACGGCCGCGGCATCATTCCGATCGGCCCTTGTCCGTCCATCGCAGTCGGCGCAATCTTTCGCCGCAATAATCGTTGATGTATAGGATTGGTGGCAGCTATGTCCGTGCGTGCCATCAGTTGCCGGTAGCGAAGAGCGATAGACTCGGTGTCGCCGGCTGGTGTTACCTCGCCCGCGCAATGCGGCGGCAGATCGTTGAAGCCGGAAACACCGGCGTCATCCGTCATCGGCGGAGGAGCAGATCACATGAGCGAGCATGATGAAGGTCGCCGTGCTTTTATTGTCGGCGCGGTCGGAGCCGGGGCTGCTGCCGGCACCAATTTGGTGCAAACCGCCTATGCAAAACCCGTCAGAACCGCCAGGGCGCAGCAGCCGGCCGCCACGGAGGCGCACGGGGCCGCGCATGCGGCTGAGGCGTTCGACGGCCACGGGGTTTTCTTCAATGACGACCAGGGCGCCACCATCGCGGCGTTCGCCGAACGGTTGATGCCGGGTGCGCCCGGTAAGCCCGGTGCGCGCGACGCCGATGTGCTCAACTATCTCGACCTCGCTCTCGCCGGCGCCTACCAGGACCAGCAGGATTTCTACCGCCGCGGCCTCGCCCAGCTCGAAGCCTATTGCCGCAAGACGTACAACCAAGCCTTCGCGCGGCTCGCCCCCGCGCAGCAAGACGAAGTGATCGGCGCGCTGGAGCAAGGCAAGGCGTCGGAGTTCACATTTCCCACCGCGCAGGCCTTCTTCAACACGTTGCGTACCCACACCATGGAGGGGATGTTCGCCGATCCGGCCTATGGCGGCAATAAGGATTTCGCCGGTTGGAAGCTGGTCGGCTTCCCCGGCGCGCAGCTGTTCTACACCCAGGCCGATATGGGCAGCACGAAGCCTTTCACCCGCGCACCGATCACCGGCCTCCAGGCCCACTCGAGGGGATGATACCATGGCAACCGAAAAGACGGATGTGGTCATCGTCGGCATGGGCGCCGTGGGTGGCGTCATGGCGGCGGAACTCGGCAAGGCGGGGCTCAAGGTCATCGGGCTTGAACGCGGTCCGCGCCTCAAGACGGCGGATTTTCAGCTCGACGAATTGCGCTATTTCCAGCGCAAGGATTTGCGTCCGAATCCCAAGCTGCAGCCGGTGACGTGGCGCCCGAACACCAATACGCCCGCGTTCCGGCTGCCGCAGCAGGACTACGGCATGCAGGCCGGTGGCGGCACCGTGCATTACGGTGCGGTGTCGTGGCGCCTCCATGAAGACGATTTCCGCGCCCGGTCGAATACCATCGAACGCTATGGGCTCTCCGGGATTCCGCCGGACTCCTCGCTCGCGGACTGGCCGCTGGACTATGCGGAACTCGAGCCCTATCTACGACAAGATCGAGTATGACCTCGGCGTCGCCGGCAAGGCCGGTAATCTGCAGGGACGCAAGATCGACGGCGGCAATCCGTTCGAGGCGCCGCGCATGCGCGACTATCCGCTGCCGCCGCTCACCAAGGACCAGCCCAGCATCCTGTTCGAGGACGGCGCCAGGAAACTCGGCCATCACCCATTTTCGACGCCGCATGCCATCCTGTCGCAGCCCTATAAAGGCCGCCCGGCCTGCACTTACTGCACCTATTGCCAGGCCTTCGGCTGCTATATCGGGGCAAAATCAAGCATCCTGGTCACCAAACTGCCCGAGGCGGACGCGACCGGCAACCTGACGCTCAAGACCGGGGCGATGTGCTACCGCATCAATAGTTCCGGCAACCGCGTCACCGGCGTGTCCTATTACGGGCCTGACGGCTCGGACAACACCATCGAGGCTGAGATCGTCATCCTCGGCACCTTCATCTACGACAATACCCGCCTGTTGCTGCTGTCGAAAACCGACCGCTTCCCCAATGGGCTTGCCAATTCCAGCGGGCAGGTCGGCAAGCACCTGATGACGCACATCATGCCGAACGTGTTCGTCGGCTTCGACGACCGCCACGTCAACACGTACATGGGGCCGAGCGCGCAGAAATATACAGTCGAACGACTTCAACGCCGACAATTTCGACCACGGCGGTTTGGGCTTCATCCGCGGTTCGCAGATTTCGGTCGGCACCCCCAATCTCGAAGGCGGCCCGATCAGCTTCACCACCACCGCGCCGCCGCCGGGCGTGCCGCGTTGGGGCGCCGCCTATCGGGATTATGTGGCAAAGTATTTCTCCCGTTTCGCCGTGATGGTGGCGCAGACCGAGAACCTCCCCTACGCCGATCATACGATCGATCTCGATCCGACGGTGCGCGACCAATGGGGCCTGCCGGCGCCACGCCTCACCTACGACTGGCGGCGCCCGAACGAGACCGCCGCGGTCGAGTTCATGATGAAGAAGATGGAAGAGATCGGCCGGGCCATGGGCGGAAACACGGTTTGGCGCGGGCCCTTATCGCCCGGCATGCCGGGCGCTCATCACGAGGGCGGAACCCGCATGGGCAACGACGCCAACACTTCGGTGGTCAACAAATACGGCCAGAGCTGGGACATTCCCAACTTGTTCATCATCGGGTCGTCCACGTTTCCATCGATGAGCGGGTTCAATCCGACGCTGACCATCGAAGCGCTTGCCTACATGAGCGCCGATGCAATCGTGAAAAAGTATAAGAAGAGCCCGGGGGCGATGCTGTAGGCGCCGCCCGCGCAATACGACGGTTCCTATGCCAAAAATCGCCTATTTCCTCGGTATCAGCGTCTCGATCCACAATCGTGACCACAACCCGCCGCGTAAGCGATGCGGGCTATGAGGCACTCATCACGATCGATGACGCTCAGGAGGTTTGCTGCAACGTCTCCATGCTGCCGAATAATGACCGCAATTTTAGTTCGAATCATCAGCTTGCCTACGTTTTGCGGTGGAGGCCGTTCGTAAAAATGGCGACTGGCCGGTGCGTCGGCGCCTCCCGCGCGTCGGGCGCGCGTTTTCCGCATTTCCTGAGGTGCGCACCCGACCGCTCACGATTTTGCATCCTTGGCTTCAAGCAATGCCTGACACATTGCCGGTGCCTTTGTAGGATGTTGCAAGAATGCCGACTGGTTTATGGCTTTAAGGAAGACGCAAACGCGCGCCGGTAGCTTGGCGCGCGGAGCCGGCGGATAGCTTCGGGGAGGTTGGGGCCATGGCCACGCGAGGTTTGAGCGTTCCGATCGGGCGGCACGGCGAGGGCCGGGGCGGCGGCATCGCAGTCGTGATGATCGGGGCGGGCCTTGTCGCCGCGGCCATCGGCCTCACACAGTTCGGCCGCTTCCAGACCGAAGGCTACCTGACCTATCTGCTCTCCGGTCTGGGAGTCGCGGGCCTGTTCGCCCTGTTGGCCCTGTCGGCCGGAGTTCTGCGATTCACGGTTCGTGAGGAGGCCCTCGATACGATCCCCGTCTGGCTGCTTGAAACCGCCGACGCAGGTATCGCCGTCGTCAACGCGTCCGGGCGCGTACTCTACGCCAATGCGGCGTACCGGCGCTTGACGGGGACGGTGGGACCGCACGCTGCGTCGTTCCAGGGCGATCGGAGTAGCCACGGCCAGCTAGCGGAGGCGGTTTATCGGCTGCATCGCGGCATCGCGGACGGGAAGTCTTGGCAGGAAGAGGTGCGGATTGCCGGGCCGCACGGCGCGCCGCTGCGGCGCTTGCGTCTGGAGGCACGCCCGCTGGCGCCAAAGGTTCTCCATGGCCGCTCGCCGACGCTTTCCGTGTGGAAAGTGACCGACATCGGTGCTGCCCATGAACATCAGACCGCGGTGGATTCCCCGCCGCTGTCGCCGGACTGCCGCGCCGCCCATGAGGGTGGCAACTCATTCGGCGCGGACGCGCGTTTCATGCGGTTTTTCAATAATACCCCGATGGCGATCGCGACGGTCGATCGTAACGGGCGCATCGCGCGCAACAATGCGCTGTTCACGCACCTGTTTCGGACCGCGACCGAGTTGCCGGAGGCATCGGAACAAACCCGCGCGATCCGCGGCGTGGTTGCCGAGGGCGACCGCGCCGCGCTTGACGAGGCGCTCGCCCAGGCCGCCGGCGGACGCCGCGAAATCGCACCAATCGATGCGGCGCTGGCGGGCGGCACCGAACGATGGGTCCGATTTTACGTCACTCCGATCGCGGAGGCCGAACGCGATGCCGAGGCGGCGATCGTTTATGCCATCGAGACCACCGAACAGCGGGTGCTGCAGCGGCAGTTCGACCAGGCGCAAAAAATGGAATTGGTCGGCAAGCTGGCGGGTGGCATCGCCCACGATTTCAACAATGTGCTGTCGTCCATCATGATGGCCACCGATTTTCTTTTGACGGCTCACAAGCCGTCCGATCCGTCCTTTCGGGACATCATGCAGATCAAGCAGGATGCCAACCGGGCCGCTTCGCTGGTGCGCCACCTGCTGGCGTTCTCCCGCAAGCAGACCCTGCATCCACAGGTGCTCGATCTCGGCGAAACGCTGTCGGAATTGTCCGTCATGCTGGGCCGGCTCATCGGCGAACGGGTCACGCTCGATCTGGCGCATGGCCGCGACCTGTGGGCCATCAAGGCCGATCAGTCGCAATTGGAGCAGGTGATCGTCAATCTGGCGGTCAACGCCCGCGATGCCATGCCGGAGGGAGGCAAGCTGAGTTTGCGGACCGCGAACGTCACGGCCGCCGAAATCCGGCAATTGGCCCTCAAGGATATGCCTGAGGGCGACTACGTGCTGATCGAAGTCAAAGATACCGGTACCGGTATTCCGCCCGATATCATCGATCGCATCTTCGAACCGTTCTTTTCCACCAAGGAGGTCGGCAAGGGCACCGGGCTGGGTCTGTCTACAGTGTATGGCATTGTCAAACAAACCGGCGGTTTCATCTATCCGGAATTGATGGTGGGACACGGAACGGCATTCCGGATATTTCTGCCACGCCATATTCCGCCTGCCGAGCCAACCGCGCGTATCGCGGAGGGTAAAACAGCGCCTTCCCAGGCCATGGCACGAACCGCCGATGATACCGGGCAGGGGACGGTCCTTCTGGTCGAGGACGAGGAGGGCCTGCGGGGCCTCAACGCCCGCGGTCTCAAGTCGCGTGGCTATACGGTCCTGCAGGCCGCCAACGGCGTGGAGGCGTTGCAAACATTCGACGCCCACGACGGTAAAATAGACCTGGTAATTTCAGACGTTGTCATGCCCGAAATGGACGGCCCGACGCTGTTGACGAAGCTGCGTGGGCGCGATCCCGATGTGAAGATCATCTTCGTGTCCGGCTATGCGGAGGATGCGTTCGAGAAGCACCTCCCGGACGGCGAAACCTATGGTTTTCTCGCAAAACCGTTCGCGCTCAAACAGCTCATCGCCAAGGTGAAAGAGGTATCGGGCATTTGAAACCCGCAGCAAATTCGCGCCCGAAAGGTGATCGGGCCGGCCGTCAACCGGCCGGCGAGCCACCCGAGACCGATAGCGAGCGCCGGCTCGTCAACTTGGTGATCGTGGGCTTCATCCTGCTCGTAATCGGAGCCGGGCTCTGGCTTGCGGATGCGTTGCAGGAAGCCCGCCTTGCGGACGAATGCATGTCCTCGGGACGGCGCAATTGCGGACCGATCACCGCGCCGCGGCCGCCTCCAAGGCTTTGAAACCGAACTGCGGCCGGCGTCGGCGTTCGCCGATGCTACGGATCGAGCCAAGATTTACGCGGGTCATAGTGCCGGTCGTAGATGCAAACGAACCCCACATAATCGCCGTACCATGGGTGGACGCTGGTAATACGAGCGTACCGGTGCCAGCGGGCACAATGGTCGGCCGCCATCTCGCGATAATGATGCGCGATCCACGGAGTCCACTGAATGATACCGCCGGTGTCGTTTCCGGTCAGGCCGGGACCCGGATCGGCATCGGCGGCAAATGACACCATGACTAGGACAGCAGCGAGCGCGACGCGCATGGACTAAGCTCCTAAGCATCGTTATTCGGCGGTCAGCATTGCCAATTCCGGGCTCCTAGGATACGGTCCATGCTTGCGGCACACAATTTTCGGCGCAAGTGTGACTCTTGGGCCACATCGCAAATACTGAAACATAAGTTGATCGTAAGCATTGAACCGGTGCGCCCGTGGTTGACACCAACACTCATGCGAGCCCGTCCGCCGGCCGTTGAGAACGTGTTGCGGTGTCAGATTTCGGTGATGTTTTAAGGCGGTCGCACGCTTTTGAGATGGGGCAGGGCAGCTGCTATGAAGACCGTGAGTACTGAATTCGAATTTCTGGCTGCGCGCGGTGATCCTTGCCGCAGCGTCAGTAGCCTTTTCTTACCCGGTGTTGCCGGCGTCTGCCGGGGACACGACCGCGAAGACCTTCCTCAATACGATTTACCGAGCGTACCTTGGTAAATCATCCGGCACCGGAAAAGGCGTTGCGCTCACGAACGCGAAATCAATGCGAGGCTATTTCACGGTCGGGCTCGCTTCGCTCATTCTTGAGGATCGGGCGTCCGCCACGCGACACGGCGAGCCACCGGTGCTCGACGCGGATCCGTTTGTCGGCCACCAGGATTGGGACATAGCGGAAGTCGTCATTGAGGTGAAGGCAACCGATGCCGTCAAGACGACGGCCAATGTTACGTTCACCAATGCCGGTAAACCGGAACGGGTCACGCTCGAATTGCTCCGCTCGGGCAAGGAGTGGCGCATCGCGGACATCGCGTGGGAGTCCGGAACGCTGCGCGGGCTTTACCGCCGCCGTGCTGCTCAGGATGCCGCGCCGAGGTAGATAGACCGCTTGCTTGTCGGAGCAGCCTCGCCTGCCGAGCTTAGTGACGCGCTCGGAACATGCCGGACGCTACCACCATCGCCGAACCGCCGACTGAAGGCACGTCGCCCCTACAGCGCTAGCCTCCGGCGGCATCAGGCTGAATGCCACAAAGAGGGAACGTCTGCGAGCAGGATTGCGATATGCCACGGGCCATTTGATCGCGCAGCCGAGTTGTCAGAAAGACTGCAAGTCCCGTCGCCAGCAGGATGACAAGGCTCGCACCGATCGGAGCCGAAGCGGCACGCACGCGTCCAGTCGATCGGGTAGTGAAGTCACCAGTCATTTCGACAATGCGCTCGCTACGGCCCCCGTCGCTGTTCCGCGGCGCGCAGCCGCTCGCGGAATTCCGAGATTTCCATCGCCGCAACGGCGGCCGCGGTTTTGGCCGAAGCGAGGTCTTGGGTAATTGCTTCGAGCTTGCTTTCGATGCGGGCTTGTCCGGCAGCGAGCGATGATATTTGTGCGGTGGACACCCCCCACATGGACGCGATCCCGCAGACGGTAAGCATCGTCGCCAGCAGCACCGGCCACCATTTGTTGACCGCTTCGCCGAGTTTTTCCGTCATGACTGTCCGTCCCCATAGCTCCATTAGAGCCGGGCAGCCGTCAACCGCCCGGCAGTTGCTTTAGTAAGGCGTGGACTTGGCGAAGTGGCTTAAGCCGCTATCTTTTCTTGCAGGGTCTGTTGCGCAGTTCTTGTCGGCGGGCTGCCAGACGCTAGCTAAGTCACCTCCCGCGGACCGTCTTGCTCTCTGCGCAAGAACCTATCGCGAGTCCCGCCGGTGCATAGACGCGGAGCGCGCCAAGCACCCACGTCATTGCCGAATAGGCTCCGATGAGCCGCGCGGCCTCCGTCAAGCGCGGACGAGCGATGTGATCGATGACGGCGGCACGCACGTCACTGATCTTCAGCACCGGATTTCATTGACCATGCGCTTCCGCGCCTGCCCGGCCCACCTCTTGCGCGGTGCTGCGCGTTTCGCCGTCCTTGGCCGCCACGAGGCCGAGGCCCCCGGCGATCACACCTATATCAAGCCACAGACGTTCTGGATCAACATGCCCAGTTACCAACTGCGTGCCCGCATCCGCGATCGCACCAAGGGCGGTAAAAAGACCCGCCCAGGTGGTCCGCGGGTTTTTGAACGTCGTTTCCCAATTCATGCACAATACCTCCTATTGCGGGAGTTTCCAATCAGTCGCCGGCCAATCGGTCTGCTCGCACGCACGTCACAAAACCGCCGGCCGCCGCTTTCATGCCCACCTATGGCAATAGCTTTGCTTTTCCACCGAGGGCAGGCATCAGCGCTTTCGGCGTCGCACCGCCAGCGTTCGGACGGTACGAGCGCAAACCATATCTGCTTGCCGTTCCAGAGGTGCGGCGGTCTTACATCCGCCGCACCCGCTGTGGCGGCCTATCCAACGCCTTGTGATTACACCCCCGTCGCGGCCGTCGCCGAAAGATGCGACGCCGCAGCCGCGAGTTGGCCGGCGAGCGACGACGATGCCGACGCCGCTGTGTTGAGGGAATCGATTTCGCCGACGGCTGCCACCACGCTTGCGAAATCCGGCGGAACGGCCTTCGCCGAGGTCACGATATCCCCCGCCAGCGATGCGATCGTGATCGGGACGTTCGGCAGCGTTTCGAGCGCCGTCGCCTGGGCAATGACGGCATCGGCATTCTTGCGGATCGCCGCAAGCTTGACCGCCGTGGTGTATCCCCTCACTTGCGCCTGTGCGGCGCTGGTCGCCCCGATTTGCGCCGAAGCGACGCCGAACGCGGCCGCTACGGCCTGCTGTGCGGCCGGGGTCGTCAAGGTCGCGAATAACTGTGAGAAATTGAGACCTGCCATGGTTTTCCCTTTCGCTGAGGTTGCGCGAGATACCTCGCATGATAAGCAAACACTTCGCCTCGATACAGGATTTAAAGTGTCTGCCTATGGTGCAGATCGCGTTGGATTACGCCACCTCATGGATGGCCATCCACCGCAGCCGTCGTGTGCATCGATATAATGTAGACGAATGACTCCATCAGGGCGTCGGCGGAAGACAAACGAATAAGTCCGCAAATGCCCTATCCTAAGGCGAATACTATCGCTAGAATTGTCACCCCGACCAGCAAGGCTATGCCCCAAAATGTCCGTTGCCAGGCCTGGCGTTCGCTGAGGGGAGCGCTTCCGTCCCAGTAGTATTGAGTCATGCGATTTTCTCTCGAGTATCCGCCAGCGCGGCGGCGAATAGTGTCGGCTCGGCCTCGATCAGCGCCTCGGCCTTCGAAAACATATCGTCGAGTTCGGGGTTGATTTGTACGGCGTGCCGGTTGACCGTGCCGTGATGACCGCGCAGCACCCGCAAGGTGACGGCCGCGAACTCGGCTGCGAAGGCGGGGCACTCCTTCGACGGCTTTTGAAATCCTTTTTCCTGGCCGGACCCGTCGTTTTCGAGGTCGGGTGCGCGCGGCCGGCGCCGTCGTGGAAAATCTCCAGCCATCCGGCGCCACGGATCTTTGCGTAGTACTCCCCAAGAATATCAAAGAACCCTGAGGCCCGACCGTCGGCACCACGACCATTCGGCGCCAACGTCGAGTGACCTCCACACAAACGCTGGAGCAATTCCGCGACGCCGACGACTTGCGCCTCGGCATGGGGATGGGGATGGGGACGGGCTCAATAGCGGCACAGCGCTGGGCCGCGCATCATAACAAATTCCGGTCGCATCGAATCGCAGGGGCGTAGGGTGTGCAAAATCGCGCGGGCACAGCGGAGAAACCGGCACGGCTTCGCCGGCGATTTTGCGCACGCGGTCGGGCCGCTCACATTGTTATCGCGCGGCGTCGCGATCGCCGCCCTAACCCGTTGGTAACATACTTAGCAAAGGTTTTCGTTGGTCGGGGCAGCAGGATTTGAACCTGCGACCTGGAGTACCCAAAACTCCCGCGCTACCAGGCTGCGCTATACCCCGCCGGAGCAGCGATCGCTACTCATCTCGTAATACTAAAAATATATCACAAAAGAAACTGAAAATCATGTGCGAATTTCGATGTAATAAAATCCAAAATTCGCAATTGTCGCCGCCATCCAAGTCATTCGTGAGTAAGCAAGTCTAGAGGCGTATAGACCGGACATGTAGGTTTACACCTCACCAACCGAAGACCGCAGTCCGGTCTACCCAAGCTACCGCCGCCTCCCGCAGATTACCCACAACCCGTGCCGCCTTCCGAACGCGTGCAGCCGCACCACACGGGGGTCTTCAGCAATTCAGTGGCCGCAAAAGTGGTGATGACACACGATCGCCGGGTTGAATCCCGAATTTTTTCGCCGTGCCGGCCACCACCTCCAAAACCGCACGCACCGGTCCGCCTGACGGGATGATCCGGTCCAATTCGGTCTCGGTATTTTCCGCGATGCGACGGATCCGACCATCGCCCTGGATGAAAATCATATCTAGGGATACGTAAGTATTACGCATCCACATCGATACTTCCTGGTCGCGCTTGAAATCGAACAGCATGCCGTAGGATTCCGGCACCGACCGCCGGAACATGAGCCCGCGCGCGCGTTCCTCATCGGTCACCGCCGCCTCCACCGAAAAGACATGCACGCCGCTCTTGGACGCTATCTCAAGCGTCTGTTGCTCGGCGGCGCGAGCCAAGGGCGACACCGCGACGACAAGCGCAAGGGTCGAGGTACACCGCCAGTGCGCGGAGAGGATTTTTGAGTACGATCATGTTCATGCCAGCCGTATAGCCGATTCCGGATTCTTCCGCAATCTTGTGAAAATGCGGCGAGCTTGTGTCGGATCTTCAAGGAAAATCGTCAAGATGGTGGTTCCAAGGTATGTAAGTGGGTAAAGCGCGCTGAACTCTTAGCGCTGAGCGGAGCGTCGTTAGCCGTGCTGGGTTTGCCTACTCAAGGCCCTATCTGACAACCACCGGGGCCGCGAGATCCTCCGTATCGCTCAGCGTAACCACGTCCGGCCCGGAAGATCATCCCGGCTTCGACCCGATCTCCTTGCCGGCGCATTGCTTGGCTTCCGCGATGGCCTCAGGGTTTGCGGAAGCCGTCATGCTATTCCACGGCAGGCGAAAAAGCATTTATCATTAATTGTATTCCAGTAAGTCGTATAATATTTATTTTGAACATGGTAATTCATCATCTATTTTGTATCGAAGCCGGTTCAAGCAAAGAAAATAACCAACTGAAAGATAATTCAAGATCGCCGGGAGTTCCCAGATGTGCGGAGGTGATATGAGGCCGGCATGAGGGGCGCTCGGCGCCTCCGGGCGCTGGAGTCGGTTTCATTTTACGGGTGACGCATCATGCGGCTCTCGGGTTGGACGTTGCTTCCGCGCAAGAACCCAATGATTGGAGTGCTGCCACAGTAAATCGCTGCATGGCCTACGGGCACCCCATAATCCCGGTCTTGATGCCGCCGTTTCGATCCCGATCCGGAAGTTCTCGAACGGCGCCATGCCGCAGGCGCAATTCCTGCGGATCCAACGGCGGGAATCTTCCAAGCTACGTGTGCGTATCGGAAAATTGCAGCTCCCTGCCGTGGCGGATCGGCTCATTAGCTTGATAAACTTAGGCTCGCACAATTCGTTCAAGACACTATTTTTACGGCGCGTCCTTGCTAAAGCCCTAATTTCAAGCTACGTTAAAGCATCGACATTTGGCCGGAGCATCAGGCCGTATCGCCTTCGCAGACGCTGGCGCACGTTCAGACCCTTCCAAACATCGACCAGCCGGTTTCAGGTCGCGTAATATGCGGGCTGGACCAAATCTGTCTGCGCCAGCAAAAAGGCAATGCGATGACTACCGGAACTGTAAAATTCTATAACGATCAGAAGGGCTTCGGCTTCATCCAGCCCGACGGCGGCGGCAAGGACGTGTTTGTTCACGCCACTGCGCTGGAACGCGCCGGTATGCGCAGTCTTAGCGAGGGTCAGAAGGTTTCGTTCGACACCCAGGAAGATCGGCGCACCGGCAAGATCGCGGTCAGCAGCATTCAGGCCGCGTAGCCCAATATGGCGGGGCCGTCCCCCAGGGTACGGATTGCGGAATCGGCACAGCCGGTGCCATTTTTGGACCATGGGCCCTTGAGGACGCGTAGCGTGCGGGCCGCGGTTTTATGACTGTGGTTGATTCTCCGGATAACTCGGGCGCCATTTGTCAAGCATGTGGCGCCTGCTGCTCCTTTTCGGCGGAATGGCCGCGATTTTCATTGGAGACGGAGGCCGACCTCGAACGCATTCCGCTTATGTTCGTCGATGAGGCCGGTGGGCGCATGAAATGCGAGGGAGAGCGATGCGCCGCTTTGGTCGGGGAGGTCGGCGTATCGACCTCTTGCTCCGTATACGCAGCAAGGCCTCGTGTGTGCAGAGATTGTGAGGTTGGCGATCACGCCTGCCAGCTCGCCCGGAAACGGTTCAACCTCTGACGTCGTGGACCGCGTATCGGCCTGGGCAAATCTGCCACCAGAATCGTGTTCGCTGTCAATGTAGCGCCCGTATGCGCTAAGCTCATGGTGCCGCGGTCAACGCGCGGACACAAGCTCGCTGGTGCAAGTGCGCTGTGGACCGTGCGCGCCTGTCGGCCGGCCCTGATCGGAGAAGGCATGACTCACAAATTCCGTCCGGGACAAACCGTACGCCTCTGCCGCGGTCTGGCCTCGAGATCCGCGCCGGGGGGCGACTTCAAGGTCGTTCGCCAACTTCCCAATGGCGACGGCGAGCCGCAGTATCGCATCAAGAGTGTGCGCGAACCATGCGAGCGCGTGGCCAAGGAAAGTGATATCGAAAAGGTCTAAGCGGCCGATCTCGCACGCCGTCGCTGCGGCGCAGCCCGAAGCGACGGAATGCGGGTGGTGGGGAGATTTTGCGGTTCGTCATGGATGAACCGGCGCCGTTGAACCCATCCTGCGGGACGTAAGGCAGATCTATGACGGAATTCTTATTTTACCACTTACAAACTCAGCCGGTGGAAGCCGTGCTCCCGGTTTTGTTGGAAAAATCCTATGAGCGCGGCTGGCGTGTGATCGTTCAATCATCGTCCGAGGAGCGCGTGGACGCTCTCGACGCGCACCTTTGGACCTTTCGGGAGGACAGCTTTCTGCCCCATGGCACATCGCGGGAGCCCACGGCGGCCGACCAGCCGGTGTTGTTGACTGTCGCGAACCACAATCCAAACAATGCCACCGTTCGTTTCCTGATCGACCACGCGCCGCTGCCGGAGGATGCGACTCCCTATGATCGCGTTGTCCTGCTGTTCGACGGGGCAGATCCGGAAGCTGTCGCCGAAGCACGGAGCCGCTGGCAGTTCGCGAAATCTCATGGATTCGTGGTAACCTATTGGCAATCCGACGAAGACGGACGGTGGCAGCGACGGGCATGATGCGTTTTTTATCGGTGGCGTCATGATGATGACGTAATGTGAAGGTGCACCAAGGGTGGATTCATCGGCGACCGGATTTAGGTGGTGTGGGGGGTGCTTGCGATGAATGCTGTGCCGAATCGAACGAGGCGTGGGTTCGCGCTGTTGCGCGGGACGCTGATAACCGGAGTGGCTGTTGGCCTGGGCGCATGCGGCGCGATCCAGAACATGGCACCTGATCCGTCAGGCTTTCACTTGCCGGAACGAAACGCCTATCTTCCGACGCCAACGGCCGTTTTTGCCGGCCCGGTGTCTTCGCTGAGCGTGCCTGTCGGCCCTGCCGACCTGGTCGATGGACAGGGGGGGTGCTCGGGGGGCGCAACAGAGGCGAGTTCGACGGCGCCACGGGCGGCCAAACTCGAAATGACCGAATGCGAAGTCGTACGGTTGTTTGGTCGGCCGCAATCCGTCGAACTCAACCCCGGCGCCGGCAGGCAGCGCAGCGTCGTGCTCACCTACTCGGCGGGCGAGCAATCCGGCATTTACCAGTTCGTCGGCGGCCGCCTTGTTTCGATCGAACGCGCGAACGAGCCCGCGCCACCCCCCGCCGCCAAGAAAACGCCGGCCAAAAAGACACCTGCTTGACGGGTTGCAGTACGCCTAGACCAGATTGTTAGATCATTTGTCTGAAGTGATGGCTGGGTCCGTCCCGGACCATGAGGTAGACGTCGATGCCCGTGACGGGCGCGGGCACGATGCCGGAGCGAGGATATTCGACCCGCCAAAAGCCGGGCTGGCCGGGGACCGCCGGTGCAAGTACGGTAACGTAACTTTGCGCCCGCGGAGCGAGCCTGCGGCGAAATGACTGTGCGCGTCCGCGGCCACGCTTCGGATATGCAAGTCCACCAGTGGTGATCGAGGACATGTTCATCGAGTTCATCCGGCCGACCTTTCCAAATGGCGTATCGCCGCCCTCGTCCTCGCCCTCTTGGCGGCACCGACGCCGGTATGGCTGCCGACCCCGGTGCTGGCCCAGCAAGGCCGCCCGGCGGCACAGGCTGCTCCGGCCGGCGAGGCTGCGCGTCCGGCACGGCCAGCCAATGACAATGCAATGCGGCTGCCGGCCGATTCGACCACCGAACACGTGGTGGAATTGCCGGACCGGACTCTGCGGTTCAAGGCGACTGCCGGATCGATTCCGCTCAACGACGCCGAAACCGGCAATACCCAGGCGGAAATCGCCTTCGTCTCCTATGTGCTTGGCGACGCCGGCCGCCCGGTCACCTTCCTGTTCAACGGCGGCCCCGGCGCGGCGTCCGCTTACCTTGATCTCGGCGCCGTCGGTCCGTGGCGGGTTCCCCTCGACAACGTATCGGCTTCGGCGACGCCCACGGTGGTCAACAATGCGGAGACCTGGCTCGACTTCACCGACTTGGTCTTTATCGATCCGGTCTTGACGGGCTATAGCCACATCGTGGCAGGCGGGGACACTGTGCGCCGCCAGTTTCTTTCGGTTCAACGGCGACGCCAACGCGCTCGCGGTCACGATCCGCAAATGGATCGAGCGCAATGGCCGGCAGGGTTCGGTCAAATTTCTGGTCGGCGAAAGCTATGGCGGGTTCCGGGTGCCGAAGGTGGCGCGTGCACTCGGCGGCAGCCAAGGCGTCGGCGTGCGCGGGTTGATCATGATCTCCCCGGTGCTGGATTTTGCCAATTTCAGCCTGCGCCGTCACAACCCGCTCGCCTGGGTGCAACGGCTGCCGTCCATGGCGGCGACGGTGTTCGAAAGCACGGGGCCGTTCGACCGCGACCGGTTGCGCGAGGTCGAGGCCTATGCGTCGGGCGACTATCTGCGCGAACTCATGCTCGGCGAACGCGATGCCGCGGCGATCGAGCGGATGACGCCGCGGATTGCCGCCTATACGGGCCTCGACCCAGCCGAGGTGCGAAGGCTCGCTGGACGGATCGACACCAACACCTTCCAGCGCGAACTCAACCGCATCCGGGGCACGGTGGCGAGCGCCTATGATCCGACCATTACGGCCTATGATCCGTCGCCCGCATCCGCACAGGGCCGCTGGTCCGATCCGGTGCTCGATGCCATCGGCCCGCCGCTGACCGGGGCCATGACGCAGCTTTACCAGGGAGAGCTGAAATGGCGCGTGGAGATGCCTTATCGGCTGCTCAACGGCGAGGTCAACGGCCAGTGGACCTGGGGCCGCGGCCGCGCCGGCCCCGAGGTGGTTGACGACCTGCGCAACGAACTTGCCGCCGATCGCGACCTCATGGCGCTGGTAGCCCACGGCGCGAGTGACCTCGTGACGCCCTATTTCGGCAGCAAACTCATTCTCGACCAGTTGCCGATCTATGGCTCGGCGGACCGGCTCAAGCTGACGGTCTACGGCGGGGGCCATATGTTTTATTTCCGCGACGCATCACGCCGCGCGTTCCGGGAGGATGCCCAGGCGCTCTACCGTGCGGCCCTGCAGAAGGAGTAATGGGGGCTTGTGGGTCGTCCGGCCTGATTCCTCAGCTGTTCGAAGGTGGTGTGCAGGGAATGCAACGTTATAGCGTAGCTGCATTTATTGCCTTGCTTATTCTTGGCTGCCTTCCGAGCAGACTAGATTTATTCACGCCAACACATACTGTCATCATCGGTGATAGCATCGTACAACAAATGCTTCCATTCCAACACCTCTTGCCGTATCCAATTTCCGACGCACAGAATCTAGGTGTCAGCGGTGAAACTTCCCGCATGATTGCTCAACGCCTCGCGAAAGTTTTGGATAAAAACGTGCAACATGTATTCATAGAGGGGGGAGTTAATGATTTTATGTATGGATTAGATGATGAAATTGTTGGCAATTACAAGTTGATGATCGAAACAGTCAGCGATGGCATCGCTGTGTACTTGATTGGTATATTGCCGGTAGACATGACGGTTCTTATTAACGATTTTCGTCAAAAAATATCGTTACCAAAGATTGAGAAAATTAATAACGATATACGCATTCTTTGCAAAAGTCGCGTGAATTGTCATTGGACACATAATGTTGAATCAAAGGATATGTTAGGGAATGACGACGGACGGATTGCACTTGAATTACCGAGGGTATCTCACACTTGGAAGCGCAATATCTGCTCCAAGCTCAAAAACCATCATACCATGATCTCTATTGCAGCTATGGCACTGTTGCCATAATTATTGTACGTTCCCGATCCGGTAATCTGGGTTCCAAACACGTAATACGTTATGGATGTCACTGTTCCAGGATTATCAAAACCTGACACATGACCATTGAAACCAAGCGACGCCGAGACGTTTTGGGTATATTGAGTTCCGAAATATGTTGGGCCAGTTCCTCTACTCAGGCGGGCATTTAGCCCAGTAGCACCACTCGTTTGATAATTAAAATCCGCACTCACGGATATGAGGTTCACCGACGATGACGGCGTGATCGACACGCTGGTGGCGGTCTGGATATTCGAGCCGTTGATCGTCGTCGTCGTGCTGTTGATGGCGTATTGCTGCTGGATCACCTGTCCGGGCAGCGGCAAGCCGGGCCGGTAAGTTTCTAGGCGGCTCGGCGCAACCCAGGTACCGGCCGTCATCGTAACGGGGGCTTCCCACGCCACATAACCGAGCACACTATAAGGCACGCTTGCGATCGAGGAGGCTGCGTAGAGGATTTGCGCGTTGTTGGCTCCGGCGCCGAAGGCCGTGAAGCTGGCGATGTCCCATCCGGCCAATGGAAATATGGAGGTCCCCGACAGGCAGTTGACGACGCCGAGCGACACCGTGCCGGCGCTGTTCACGGCGACCAGCCAGACGCGGCCGGGTGTGTTGGTCGAAAAGCCCAGCGTGGAGTTCGCCGGGACGGTAACCGCCAGCGCCGAGGTGACCTCGACCAACGATACCGCCCCGCTCGCCGCCGTGGCGGAGCGGAATATGAACCACACCGGATCGGTCGCAGAGGGTGTCGCGCCGGCAAATGTCTGGATGCTCAGCGTCAGCGCGCCGGCCGCTGCCGTTGCCACGATCTGCCCATTAAGCATGTTGAAGCCGAGTGCAACCGCGGAAGCTGCCAGCATCGACGCTTTGATGGTGTTGGCTGCACCGATCAGCGCGCCGCCGTCCGTCAACACCTTGCCGGAGGCGTCCGCGAACGTCGCCACGTGGCCTGCCGTCGAAGAACCCGGTCCCGTCACATTTCCGGATCCGACCGGCGGCTGGATGCCGGCAGCGGCCGGGGAGTTGGTGAGCACGATCGACCAAGCCGCGTAGGTGCCGGCGCCGCCGATCGCAGTTACATTCACCGCGAGCGACGTCCCGCTGTAAGTCGTGACCTGCGCCAGCATGGCGTTGGCAGGATTCGTGGTCTCATAGATGATCACCCACTGGTTGGCCGCGAAGGCCTTCCCGGCTTGCACCGTGAACGCCATGGCGCCGGTCCCGATGGTGGCTGACGAACCCGATGTCGCGCTCTGCGCGGTATTGTTCGCCAGCGGCGTGAACTGGATCAGCGACGTGCCGATGTTGATCGGATTGTCGGTGCAGATTTGCTCGAACAGGACGCCCTGGTTGATCTGTCCGGACGCAACCAGGACCAATGTGCCGTAAGCAACGGACGGCGGCGCTCCCGAGAAATCGGTGGTGAGAATCCAGTTTCCGGTCGCGGCCTGATAAATGCCATTCTGGGTCTGGTTGGTCTGATCCTTGACGAGGACGCGCTCGTTATTGTTGCCGACCGTCACGCCGTCGACGGTTTGCACCCCGGACAGCGTTATGTTCGCCCCCGTGGTGGCGACCACGCACGGCGCCTTGATCGCCGCCGCAGTCTGACCCACGATGGCGCCGCGGATGTCGAGAATGGCCATGGTGGGGTTCTCCTTCCACGTGTCGTGTTCAGCGATATGGGATACGAGGTACGAGACTTTTGCTTGGTCCACGCTTTGGCTAACGCGAAAAGGCAATGTTGACAGCCGCGCGGACTGACGTCCTACTGGCTACAAAATGCTTTCGAGGTTCCCCAAAATCCTTGCGATCACAAAAAACTACCGGCCGCAGTAATCCGCAGCCGGTCGTGCTTATGCTTCATAAAAGCGGAATTCCGAGAAGGAATAGGTACTATCCATCGAAGGGACCGTACCCTATATTCGAAACTGTAATGTCATGCCTCGGGCGCGATTTTTACGCCATCGATTTCAACGTACCAAGATGCTAATTGTTGAAGTCGGCACCACTGAGCACGAGTTTTTGCGCCCCACACTTCCCCGTGGCAATCATTTTCAGGGACGGGACTGTATCCTACCAAAAGCGCCTCATTGCGCAGTAGCCCAACATTAAACCAGACCGATCCCATCCAAGTGGGTGTCGTCACGAACTGGCGAGGATCTCGATCCTTGGCAATGATGAAGTTCTCAATGTCGACGGACATGCCGCCATTCGTACCAGACGAGGGCTTGAAGGCCATCGACGAGATACGCCTCGAGCCTTTTCCGTCAATCACAATCTGTTTCTCTGATATGCGGCGGATAACTTTGTGACTTTCAAGAATTTCAGGATGGTCATGAGGCTGCACTTGCCCATTCGCATCACGCGGCGGCTGCGTCGGCACCAGCGGGCTCCACCGCAAGATTTTTGAGCCAATTGGCAACAACGATGAAGTTGTTGGTTAAGACCACCTCTTCGCCGCCTGACCCCGTTAGGGCGTCTAGATGCCACGCGACGACGTCATTTGGCGCCCTGACGTGCAGTTCAATATCCTCATTTGAGGTGTGCCACTCAAGCTGAAGGTCCCCAGAACACCCGGGAACAATCTGCGGGTGTGGCGTACCGTCCGTGCAAACTGCCTCAAGGATCCGCAGGGCGAAATTCGCGTGCGCAAAGCTGACTGGCCTGCCGACATAGCCATCCCATCCCTCGGGCAGTCGCACCAATTCGTTGAAGCGTGCCAGAACGGCTTGCCGCCACCGGCCATAAGGCTCAAGGACGGGAAGCCGGGAGAGACTTCGGTCAAGCGGTACAACCGTTGTGACAGGCGAAAAGGCCGCGCTATCCGCGACCGTACGGACTTCTGTCATTGGAACCGCTGCCATGCTAGATGCGCCGAATCAGTCGTTATCTCAGCAAAAGTGCGTACCACAATTTCGCGACCTCGGACCAAGAAATCCAAAGCAGCCGGAATGTCAGAATGGACCGGAGCACCGCGAGCGGCCAGCGCCAGCTGTATCATCCGCCGACCAGAGACCAGTGCCACCGTAGCCTCGCAGACGAGACGTCCAAGAGGCGCACCAGTTCTATCGTGAATAACACGTCGGAAGACAACGGTAAAATCTTCTGCATCTGATGTTCCAAAGTTCAGAATTTTGAGCCACTGCCCCGGTTGGCAGCTTGCATCGGCAGCACACGGAATGAGATTGATGTAGGTCAGCTCGCACTGGTTGATGGCAAGCGCCTGCGGAGACAGCTGTCCAACGTACTGTTCCAGACGGATCAACTCGGCCTTGAACTTTTCGATCATTCGCTCGAATCTGGGGTACTCATTGGCCTCATCCCCGATCTTCCGCCAGTTGTGCAGCAGCCTATCCTGCTGGAACTGGATCAATTCGTCTTTGGGCTTGGTAAGGAACCAGAAGCGATCGTGTGCAGCACCCGTCACGAAGCCCAATCTCATCTGTTGCACTAATGGCAGGCCAAAGGTCTCGAACGCCGGAGGCAGTGGAGGGTGCTCTTCTACCAGAGGAAATTCTGACTTAAACAGCGCCCAGACCTCTCCGGCGCGGATTTGGGAATAGCCCCGAGGCGGGTCGAACTGGACTCCGATCGCCACCTCATTCAATGGCGGATTACGAAAGTCCGGGAGGTCGGCCGGTCTACTCACGTCGCAATCTTCCTCATCTTACCCGAAGTGTGCCGATCGACCGCCAAATCGTGATGACCGTTTATATCCGCTCTGGCTTCGACCGGATACTGCTTTCTGACCGCAGCGACCGGCCGTTCCTTTGATAGCCGAACACACCTTGCCTTCAACTCAGATTATCATCACGCCGCCACATGAACAGGACCTTGCCGTCAATGGGTTGGCTATCCGTCGGCTCGAACCCTAGCCGCTTCAGCCACCGCACCGCGACAGCGCTGCCGGCATCCGCTGTGGCGATGACCTCCTGAATTCCCCAAGCCCGTATCATCGTCATGACCATCAGACCGGCGCGGTGGAATGCGACCGGATAATGCCTTGCCTCCGGGACCGCCTGCGGCGTGTCGTTATCAGCGCGTGGCGAATGCGACCGTGCCGGCACAAGCTGAACGAACGCAATAGCAGGCCCGCGAGGCGGAAACGCGAACTCCCCCGAGGCCGATGACACGGCCTTCGACCAGCGCGGTGATGGCGCGAATACGATACGGCAGGGGCTCGCCGATTGCGTGGGGCAAGTCGGAAAGCACGGTCGGCCGCAGTATCACTCTTCTCATCGGCCATCGGCCTTCCCGCAAAGAGGGGGCTTTCGCACCGGCCGCAAGACAAAATGGCTGGTCTGGGGGCCGGCCCAAGCGGGCACGAAGATGAGTCGCGACCTACTCACGTCTTCTCGTTCGTCGTCAGCCCGACCACCACGCCGCCGACCGTGCAGGGATTCGGAGCCTGCCCCAAGAGGCACAGCCGCGCATCGGTCTGCCAGCTGCCCGGCACTTCGATCATAGGCTCGTCATACTCGCTCCATGTCGTTCCGGATGGGGTGGCGGCGCCGGCTTCGTAGAGCGGAAGATTGTCGAGGACGTCGAACCGTTGCCCGAACTGGATGCCCTGGTAATTGGCGTCGTAGAGTACCAATCCGACGTGATCGATGCGTTTGCGCTGGGTCAGCGCCGATCCCAACTGCGCCGCGTAGGCCAGCTTGGCGGACATGAACGGGGCCACATAGCCGAGACAGGCGATGATGGTTCGTGCGGTCTGTCCGTTGGGGAGCGTGATGGCGCCGTTCGCGACGATGGCGGCACCGATATGCACCGGCTCGCCGGTCGCCCCGATGTCGGCGAATATCTCAGCCGGATAACCATTATATTGGGTGCCGACCGCAAGCGTTGCCGTGGCCGATGTCGCCGTATTGGCGGTGACCACGCCCGCCAGCCCGGCCACGATGTTTGCATGGGTCTTGCCATCCGGCATGGCGAGATTACCGAAACCGTCGGTCACCCCGCTGCCGATCGCAGCACCGTCGGCCCAGACCGAAACCAAAGTGTTCGCAAGCTGCGGCAGCGTGATCGTGGACGTTGGCGATCCTTGGTAGACCACGTGGCAATCGAGCTGTTGGTTGATGGCGCCGCCGATGCAATTGGACCTGGCGGCTAGCCGTTCGATGAAGCGCCGCGTCACCCCATTGATGACGCGGCGGACCACGAGATAAACGAGATCCTCCGGCGCGTTCTGCGGCAACACGGCGACGTTCTCGATCACCCCAAGCGTCTGGATGCGCCACCACGCCTCGACCTCGTCCTTCACGTCGTAAAGGAGCGCAGCGCATTGTCCGTCGCCGCGCGGCAGCAGGACGATCTTGTCCGGTTGCGTCGCCTTGTCGATATCGACAAAACCCTGCGCGCCGATATCGAGATTAAGCCTTGTCAGGTCGCGCTCGTCATAATCCATTTCCTGGGCATTGAAGAACAGCTCGTAAATTCTGCGGCCGCTCTGCTGCACGAAGATGCCGCGCTTGCCGGCTTTGATGGCGGGCAGCCGTTGTGCACCTTGGTCCGAACAATCCCGGATCACGATTTGTGATGGGGTGATCGGCTGATCGAAGTTCGACGACCGTGCCGACATGATCGATTGTTCGCGGCCAAGCATCAGCCGCGTGAGCGAAAGCCCCCAGGAAATCGTATCGACCGGCCCCGAACCCAGCGTGACGTTAATGGCGCCGCCGTCGCCGGTAGAACTGCCGTCCAGGTTGATGTCGGCATAGCTCGTATAATCATCCGAGGCCGATGCCCACATTTGGTCGCCGCCGAACCAACATAGCCGGCCCTCATGAAAGCACACCGACGTCGGCCAGCCCTGGAAGGTCGACCAATCGCCCTCGACCCAGTCCGTGGTTGCCTGCAGGGACGAAAAGGGTTCGATCACCGCGACACTCACCGAGGTCGGCGAATTATAGCCCGTCACACGGCAGATACCATAACCGCCGCCGCCGGCATAGCTCGATGACACGATCACATTGCCGCTGGTGTAATTACCGCCTTTGAACCCGACGCGCTCCCAGCAGATGACGTTGTCGAGGTCCGGGCTGCCGCCGGTGCCGCCGGTCGAAGAGGAAAATGTCGGCGAACCGTTGGAAGTCGCTGTCGCGACATCGATAAACCCGGATGTCGCTGAGTTGTAACTACGCTGAAACGTCAGTGTGCCGGTCCAAGTACCGGAGGTCGTCCAGGTGTAATCCCGCGTACCCCCAACTCCAGTTACCCGCACCGCGGGCGTAAACGCATTCTGGTTGCCCAGAATGGTTTGGTTGAATTGACCATTGGAGAACAGCCGGAACAGGCAGCCCACATGACCGGGCTGAAACCACGGGCGGTCCGACGTGAGCGTGGTGTTGCCATAGTAAGCGCCGGGCGTAAAATTTGCCTGAATGCCAGGCGAGTCTTGGAACGGGCCGTCATTGGCATGGAACAGCCCCGTAGACCAGCTATGCGCCGCACGCCGCTCGATCTTGTACTGCTGTTGGCCATAGCAACCGATGAAGATGATGTCGCCGGATTGGTCATAGCGAATATTGGGCAGGTCACTTGCGGCCCAGGGCGTCGGCAGGACCAGCGGCCCCGGCGGCTCAATCGCACAAGATGTTAGTGTCTTGGACCAAGCATCCGTGGATTCGATTTGGACGCACAGGGTTGGTGTGCCGGGGGTGAATGCGAGCGAATGCGTCCCGGTGTCCAAGGTGGTCTGAGCGATCAGATCGGCACCTCCAATCACGGAACCGGCCCGGAATACGACCGGCCCTTGCGTGATCGTGACCCGAATCGCATGTTCGATACCAAAAGCGGACGACGGTACCGCCACGGTCTGCTGAATCTGCGCCAGCCCGCCGGCCGGCTGGCAGGTGAGCGTGCACACCCCTCCGGCGACGGTCGCCGTGGCGCCCGACGTGGTGTTCGACGTTGACCACGCTCCCAGCCCCAGGAACCAGGGGTCCGCGATCGCGGTCGGCACGGTCGCGCGGTTGACCAGCGTTTCATTGATCCAGACGCGCATCTGGTTGGCTGTCAGCTCGATCAGCGCGGTGTCGAGCTTGGAGAAAACGAAGCGGACCAGCCGCGCCGGCGCATCGCCAAGGACCTCGGCGACGTAATAAAGCCCTGGCCGCAGCGTCATCGGCCCGACCACATAGGGTAGCCAATTGACCTGGCAGGCCGCGGCCATCCGCAGCTTCGCCACATCGACGCGTGCCAGCGCGATTTTGGAAACTTCGCCGGCGTTCAGCGAATAGAGCGGTGCATTGGTACGCATCAGTCGTCACCCTGCGGGCCGGTGATCACGCTGCCGCCGGTCCCGCCGCCGAGCCACAGTCCGCCGGGGCCAAACGCGCCGCGCCGCGCCCGTGCCCAAAATGGCACCGGCGGTAATCCGGGCGGTTCATCCATGGCCTCTTCGGCCTTGGCGATCCGGCGGGAGCGATCCTCCTCCTTCTGCAGACCCGCCTTCAGTTCCTTATCGTTGGTAACGCGCAGGCAGGCCTGGCGGGCGAGGCGTAACGACACATAATCGACGAAATGTTCCGGCCATCCGCCGAGGTTCATGCCGTAGGTTGGATCATTCGAAACATAGGATACGTAAATCGGCGTCAGATTCGCGTACCAAAATCCCGCTTCGTCACTGTATTGAAGAAGCGGCGGATCCATATTCGGCGATGTGGAAACGAGAATTGTTCTGACCCAATCCGCCGGAATAGCGAAACAATAGTTGAAGCCGAACTGCGGCGTCACCGACGCATCATTGTCGATCTGGACCGTGCGCTTGGCGAATTTCCACAGGCCCTGCGACAGGCAGAATCCGACCACGTCGCTCCAATAGGAATTCGAGCACGCGCCGCGGCTCCCGCGGCTCTGTTAGACTGGCGAGTTGGCGCTCGCCCAGATGGCCAAGCGCCTCGTTGTAAATAAAGAGTTGGGTGGTCATGAATTATCCCAATGCCTTGATGAAACGTCGGTCGCTGCAAACGAACCGCAATCTCCCTCGTTGCCAGCCGGCAGAAGGGACCTATCCGGATGAGCGTCGAGGCAGGCAAAATGCGCCGCGGCATAGTCTCGGGACGGCCGCGGCGCTGTTCAATCGTCTCAGGTCACGCGGAATCAGAAATCCGCACTCGCTTGGACGTATCCGGCGCCGCCCCCACCTTGAAGCAAAGTGCCTTGACCGGAGGTGCCGGTGGTCGTACCGACCACGCTGATGTAGTTTGCCGTATGGGTCGAACCAGGCGCAAAGCCCGCCACCGCCGTGGCCGTGCCGGCGATGTTGAACTTGAACGATCCGGCGGAGACCGTAACGGCCGGTGCCTTATACATTTGCACCGGCAGCGGAATGAAGATGATCTCCGCATTGGCCGCCGCGATCATGCCGGCTCCCACGACGACACCTGACGCGGGTTCCGGAATGTTGAAGAAATAGCGCTGGCAAATGGCCAGTTCCATTTCGACATCCCGGTGCTCGAACGGCGTTGCCTGCGGCCCCAGTTCGAGCTGGACCCCCATGAGCTGCACGTAATCGGCGGACCCTGCGGTACCGACCGGCGTGGCGCTGATCAGAATGCCGATCTGCGAGGTATTCGACGGAATCGTTGCATTGAACGCGTAGCGTGTCCAGGTGGTCGTGATCGGCTGCGCTACGTTTGCCGCGGCCCCGCTCGCTCCCTGCTGCGGTGTCACCACCAGCGAGGAATAGTTGGTCCACGTTCCGGCCAACAGGCTGCCGGCGGACTGGTTCGTGCCGGTGCCGGTGGCGATCAGTACGTTCAGCGCACCGCTGGCCGGAGACCAGTTGGCGCCGGCTACCGCCCAAAACGACAGCGTGACCTGCTGGCCTTGGGCGCGGATCGAGTTCCGGAGTTCTCGATCACTTGACCGAGGCTGAAAGGAGTCGTGATAGCGTTAGCGGGCGCGCGGCCGATCTGCAGGGCCTGAGAGAACCCCGCGAACGGCCGTTATTCCGGTGACCTGCGACACCGAAATAGAGGCGCTGGCATTGTTGCTGTAAGCGAACCAGCGATCGGCCGTGTAGACCACCGGCGATGTGGCGTTGTTGATGCCGGTAAAGCTCGTGCCCCGCTGCCACGGATTGGTGGTGAAATCCCCACCATCGATCAAATTCCGGGGGAACGCCGGGTTCGGCGCGTTGACGCCCGCCGGAACGACGAGCGTTGCGGCGCCGGGAATATTTCCGCTCGCCGCCGTGACCGACTGGACCTGCAGGATATAGCCTTGCGGGTTGGTTTGGTTGACGACGATCACGAAGTCGCCGACCGCCATGGCCTTGATGGTCGCGTCTGCCACGTAACCCGATCCCAGAACCGTGGAGATCGCATCGGTCGTGGTGTATTCCCACAATTTCCACGCGCCCTCGACCGGGCCGCCGGCGAGATAGGAGAGAGTATTCGTCGTATAAGGCATCGCTTTCTCCTATCAGGTGTATTTCGAGCCGTCGTGATTGACCACGACAACGCCGGCGCTTTGCAACAGTGCGGACCCCATAAAGATCGAGGAGCGCGCCCAATAATAGGCATTTTCCTCGTTATAGCCGGCACGAACATCCATTTCGCCGGTATTCACCGCGTGACCGACGGCGGAGCGGTGAAACGCAAAACATTGCTCGTTATTGGTACCGACGTTGGGAAGATGCGGATGGAAAATCCAGTTGAAGCCCGCCCAACGGCGGAACCGGCGAACCGGCCCGACGAGAGGCTTGATCTCGACATAATCGGCCTTCTGGAACTCCGGAATCTGCATCAGATAGGCCCGCATGGCGGGCGAACCGACGAAGAACATATTGTCTTCCTCGGTCGTATCGACGTCTTGCAGGTCGAGATGCGCCAGCGCGCGCGTTGCCAGCGCCAGCGTCATCGCCTGCGCGGAACCGAGATTGCTCGACGCACCGGACAGCATGCCCAAAATGTCTTGGTCGATCTTGCGGTTCATCACCTTGACCGTCGACATTTGCATGATGCGGCGGCCGTCGCCCTGGGAGGCGAAGATGTTGAACTCGGTGCGCTGCGGCTTGTCGTGCCACTCCACCAGCGTGGCGGGGATTTGCGAGAGACTATCGACGCGGGGCGGAATATTGCCGTTGAGACCGCGCGTGACCGCGGTCGCACCGCCGGAGCCGGCGACCAGGAACATTGCCTGGTTGCCTTTGATCACCGCCTCAGTCGTGCACACGTTACGCAGCCATGACTGGCCCTGCTCGAACTGAGCGATAAACTCCTGGCGATACTGGATTTGGAATGCCGAATTGGCCATTGATCCAGTCCTTCATGATTGGCGTTTGGGTGAGCCTCCGTTGGGTTGTCCGCGAGGGGCATGATCGGGTTGGCCGTCCGGCGGGCGGCGATCCGAGGTCGGCGTTCGCGAAGGCATTTCCGCCCTCTTGGCACTGACGCCTGATCGCTTAAAATCGCCGATGGCGCCGCAACGGCCCTCGCGGGGCTTTGGGCGGCGGGTGGAATGCGAGCCGCTCGGATCGCCGCGCCGAACCTGCCGCCAGTCCGGCGGCAACCGTTCCGGCACATGGGCGGGTTATCCGCGCGCGCTCGTGAATTGCTCTGGTGTTCGGTTTGGCCCAGATCTCAGAACGGTTGGGCCTTCGGCTCACGCCTAATCTGCTACGGTGGGCGTCCTTGCGCCCGCCTTGGAAGATGGGAAGCCCGTCTACTCCGCGCGGCCTCGCCGCGCCTGCTCGCGCGAGGCCAAAAGGCCGCGATATTCCTGCTGCATCCGCGAGCCTGCCTCGCCGGTCCAATAGGTCTTCCAGGCATCGGATCCGTGGGCCGCGCGCATATAGCGCTTTTCGATCTCATGGATGCGGCTCTCCACATTGGAGAGCGCCCTTCCCGACGCATTGGGCAACATCTTCCCGCTCGGATCGGTGAGCTTGGCGATTTCAAGAATCGCCTTGTTGAATTCGGGGTGGTTGGCAAGGGCGCGTCCGTCGGGGAGACGTGCCGCCAGCATCGCATCGCGGAAATTCGCCGCGAAACTTCTGTCCAAAAACTGCGCGATCGCGCTGCGGTTAACCGCATAATCGTGACCCCACTCACGCGCAAGGTCGGCGGACGCCTCGGATTTGAACCGTGCATCGGCGTGCTGCAGCTCCGCCATGCGCTGATTCTGCATGGCAAAATACCAGCGGACCGCTTGGTTGTATTGCTGTGCGGTCCAATGGCCGTTCGAAGCCAGTTCGGCAAACGAGACGAGCATCGCTTTTGCCGGCTCTGCGGCGACAGTCCCGTCGTCAAGCTGCAAACCGTTGACGTAGTCGGCCGCGCTTTCCGGCAGCCCCCGCTCGGCGCGCCAGGCGGCGACTTGCTCCGGCGCGGCGTTGTCGGGCGGCGGCCTCATGGACCGCAGCTCGCCGGAGGAAAGTTTTGCGGTGAGTTCCTTGTACGCCTTGGCGAGCGCCGCCGGGCTGTCGAACCGGTCGAGCATCTTGCGGACCGACTTGTCGGCACCGGCCAAATCCTGGCGCCAACTCTCCTGGGCGCTCTGGATGGCACGCCCGTCAGCGGCGTTGGAATCGTTTTGTTCCGGAAGGGCAGCGCCGTTTCGTACTTCGCCCGCTCCGACGGCTTCGCTTCGCGACGTCGCAGTCGGGGCGCCTTCGGTCGGTGCCTCGGTCTCACGATTTTCCCGCGCCACGTCGCGCCGCTGGTCAACCGCAATGCTCCCAATCGTCCCGCCTTGGTCTTCGGGCGCCAGCACGTAATTTGGCGTCGGCGCAAAGCGACTGCGCAGCATGGATCACCTCGTCTGATGCCATTCCGGTAGGCCGGCCGGTCTCGCCGACCGGCAAAGAGTCGCGGCGGCAAGCGCCGCGGAGGTCACATGCGCGGGTGGTTCATGAAGGCCATGCTGGACGGCATGTTCCGCGTCGTCACGTCCCGTTCCGCCTCGTCCTTGGTCAGGATGCCGTCGCGAACCACGACGCCGCTCGGCCCGATGATACACCAGCGTTTGGCCGGGCCGCGCCACTGGGCGTAGTGATGCCCGCGCCGCTCGATCGAACCGACCGCGACGCCGCCAAGCGGCGCTTTGATCAGCTCGGCGAAGCGGATATGTTTCCCCGGTATGTGCTCGACAAGGTAGAGCAAGGCGAACAGGGTCGATTGTTCGTCCAAAACTTCCACCATGTCGCCGGTCCGTAGCTTGGCCTCGTTCGGCGCCCACACCGCCACATCGTGAAGCACGTGCTCATAGGGCGTGCGCTCCCCGTCGATCACGACGCGCCACCAATTGCGCGCATAGGCGGCATCCTGCATGGCGCTTTGCGGGATCGGCAGCGCCAGCCGGATCGGCGAGGTCGCGGGTTCGGTTCCGGACCGTTCTTCCATGGAAGGCGGGATCCGGGGTTCGGAATGTGCATTCGATCGCGTTCGCTGTGCTGGCTGAACCATTCGGATTTCCTCTGTGCAACATGATGACGAGGGACGGAATTCTGCGCGGCGAATTGTCCGCATGATCTTGGAATTGGCTTGAGTTGGCACGCCTTGCGATTGCCGGGGAGCCCGTACCTATTCGGGGACTGCGTCTCCGCCCGTGGGACTGCCGCTAAGGAGCCCGTGATCCGGCGCAGGATCGGCTCCAGGGTCCGTGCCGCCCTGCAGGCGCGTTAGCGCTTCGCCATAGTCGGCACGCAATCTTGCGTCGCTCCAATAGCGCCGCTGCCCATCGCCGGTGGGGTCGCGGAGCAGACCTTCGATCTCGGTAACCCGCTGGCGATCTTGGCTTGACCGATTGCCGGCCCGCTCCACGCCATTCGCCGGCGGGGGATCGCCTTGCCGCTCGCGTGCCTCGAACACCGCGTCCTGCAATTCGCCATCGCCCCAATAACGCGCCGGATCGGTGCGCAGCAGTTGGTCAGCGCGTGCCAACGCCGCCCGATCTTGGTCGGGAGACGGCGTTTGCGTCGCGGCTGCCACGCCGTCGTCGCGTATTTTCCGATACAGCGCGACGACCCCGTCGCGGTGCTCCGCCGTCCAGTTGCGGTCGGCGGCGAACCGCGAAAACGCCTCGTCCAGCCCGGCTCCGTCCGCCATGGATCGCGCGTGGTCGCGATACCATCCCAACGCATCGAGAAATTGCGTGAACGATAAGCCGGCGCCCTTGAAGCCGTCACGAAAGGCTCGCCGGATTTGCTCGTCCTCTTCGCTCTCGACCCCGAATTCACGATAGCGGTGCATCCCTGTTTCCCTCACATCAGGACGCCGGGGCGATCTGGAATAAGATATTTTTCCCGCTCAAATTCGCGCTTGAGGTCTGATGAATCTGCCCCGCGACCGAGATGACGCTCTCGAAGCTCGACGTCACGTTGGCCGGCGTCGTCAGATCGAGGGCAAGCAACACGCTGTCGCCATCGACCGCCGCCGAAAACCCGACGCTGCCGACGCCGTTGTTGCCGGCCGCAAGCTGCGACACCACCGGCCCGCGCTTGGAGCCGACCAGCTGGCCATCGACGAGCACTCCGGTCGAGGCGCTGAAACTGCCGTCGCCGACCAGCCCGAGGCGGCGGCCATGAAGCCAAAGCAGGACGTTGTCTTGGGTCAATGCTGGCATAGGATATCCTCTGTTGCGGGGATTAATTAAATCCCCGTCTCTGGTGGCTCGTTCTTCGAATTCCTGCATTCCTCCGTGGCCTGCGGCATCGAGCATGGCGCATGGTCGCGCCATCAGCCGATATGATGTTCGTGCCGGGTTTGGGCATGCCCGTCGTGGATATACGCCGGCCCCAAATTGATTACGGACGATCGCAGTCCCCAACGACGCGTCATTCGCCGGACGAGATATCGGCACGATGGTCGGGGCGTAACTTTTCAATGCGCCTCAGCTGCAGTCCGACCCAACGCTTCCCTTCGGCGAAATCGGTGGCGCGCCTGCCGTCTTCCGCGCCCGGCCAGAACGTCATGCGATCGGTCTCGCAGAGTACACGCACGATATAATCATAGGCCCGTCGCTGCTGCGCCTCGCTGCCGATCCCCTTGGCGACGGCTTGCAGCGCAAAAATGTCGTGGTCTTCGATATGCGGAAGCTGCCAGGGTCGATCAGGCTGGAATTTGCCGCGCGGTTTCATTTGAGCTCCAGGATTTCAACAGCCGCAGAAAGCTCCCCAAAACCGGCTATCGCGGATCCCGCGGATCGAACGTCCCTGCGGTCATTGCCAAGGACCTGGGGCATCATCGTCATCGTGCGGTCGCGTTGCCAAAATCCCGGCGCCGGCGAGGGAGTTGAACTGGATGACCTTGCTGAGAACCGGATGCTCGTTCACGAGCGCCCGAATCATCCGCGCCGCATCCGGTGCGATCCGTTTCATGAAATTTGGATTTCTTATGTAGGCACGAAGCCCTTCCGCCATAAGCTCTTTCGGTACCTGTTCGGGCGTGTAATAATATCGTTCCGGCTGTCGCGTGAACCATTCGCCGGTCGGACCGGTTCTGATACGACCGTAAACCATCCGGAGTTGATCCATGACCTTGGAATTCGGTTCCAGTTTCGACGACGCCCATCCAAGAAAGTCGTCCAAAGCGTGCCCAAGTTCATGCAGCTTCGTTAGATCCCGCTCACGGGGTGTCAATCGAGGGCTGAGATGCACATGTCGAGGCGCATCATCCAAATCGGCACCAAATTTGACATATCTTCCGAGTACTCCTTGCTCAAGATCCATTGTCTTCACCCGAATTGCCAGCTCACGCAGGATTTGATTCACATCTTTCGGGGTGAGCCCCTCGTCCGGTCCTCCCCAAGTCCGACGTCCGGCGATGAATCGGGCGTGCAATTCGCGCCCTTCAATATCCTTGGCGAGTTGCAACGACCCGTCGGTCTGAGGTCTCACCGGGTAGTCCAGATTGAACGGCCTTTGCTCCAGCAGCGGCGGATCTATGAGGTCCACCATTCCGTTGTCGGCGCTGTTTTGTACGGTTTTGGCGGCCTCACCTTCAGCAGAGTGACCTGCGGGACCGCCCACGCCCGCTCTTTGGTTCTCGGGTTGACCGAGGTATGCTACTCTCGAATCAAGTTTCCCGTCGGCCTCGCGGCTGGCCGGCGACGCGGTCGGCATTTCCGATCCGGTAGTCCGCGGGTCCGGAGCCTGCGGGGCCTCGCCCCTTGCCGCAGGCGCTGCCGGTAACGTAGGGCCCCGCCCCTCGCCGGCCGCCGCTCGTGATGCAAGACCCGGGTAATTCGACTTGATAGCCTCGGCGATGGTCGGATTTCGGGACACTTCGCCGGCGACATCCAATGGGTGGACGCCGAACTCCCGCCACAGCTGCAATAATTGCTGCTCGATTTCGGGGGCCTTGGAATTTCCCATAATGCTTGCTGCGGCGGTTTGAAATTCCGTCGATTTCGGAAACGCACCCACCCTGCTGCCGAGAGTCCGCAGGGCGCCGGCGATCGATGCGGCGCGCGCCGGGGCTGTCGCCGCGGAGAACATCGGCACCATTTCGGCCATGAGGGCGGCGTCGCGGGCCGCGGTGCCCTTGGGTCGATTGCCCGGGCCGAGAGCTTCTTCGAGACCCTGGCCGACCGCCGCCCCGAGCCCACCGACAACGCCGGATACGCCCTTCGACGCCAATTCCAGTTCCGTCGCCGCCGTGGTTGCCATTTGCCCCGCCGGTCCCAAGCGGCTTAAAAAGCCCCAATTGTCTACGGCAGAATCCAATGGATGCTCGCCCATGCTTTGGTTCCAATGATCCTTCGCGGCATCGAGCATGTGCTGAAGGACGAGTCCGTTCTTCAGGCGCTGCAAAAACGGAGCCTGGTCGGGATCGGCCGGCCGAGTCACCCCGAAGTCGCGATCGATGTCGGCATCGTTGAGGCCCTCAGCGCGCATGCGAAGCCGCTCCTTGTATGCCCAGTCAACAATCTGTTCGGTGGAGAAACCGGCCTGCCGCAACAATTCGATTTTCGTCGGCATGATCAATCACCCGTCGGATGAGCGTCCTGGTGGTCCTTACGAGGGACCGGGATCGTGCGTTCGAGATAGGCTTCCGGGGTTTCGCCGGGCTGGCGAGGCGAAATCGGCGTCGCAGCGGTAGGCTCGCTTGTCTGTGCCGGCAGGGAAAGCCGCCGTGCATGATCTTCGACGCGTTCGCGCGTCGTGCTCAAATAGCGCTGCAACAATTCAGGTTTTCCGATATAATCGGGCCTCGATGGATCGAATAGTTCAGTGGGGTCTTTTGCTTCATTTCGCAAACGCTCGATTTTTTGCGCGACATCTCGCTCCAGCATGTACAATTTTGATCTGCCGACGTGGTCGATGTCTCCGGTGAGGGGATCCGATTGATCGATTAATGGCATCACTGCCTTGAAGAAGGCGGTCTTATGGGCTAAAAGCGTCGGAAATTCCTTTGGAGCGCCGTTGCGAAACTCGTTGCGAAGAAGATTGAAATCGTCGCGACTGAGCTGTTGCTGAGCATAGGCTTCGTAGATCGGGTGGAGCGTCGTGATCTTGTAGGGGTCGGCATCGTTAAGGCGAAGACGGTTGATGAGCGCGAGCGCGGTCGGGTTCGATGTATCGGCATCCGGGTCGGGTTTCCCCGTACGGTCCGCGAGGGCCAGCATGTAGGCCTTGGCTGCGGGCGTCAGTCTGCTGTCATCCGCAATGACGGTGCTGTTGAGGGTTGGGTTCGGGCCGACCAAGTCGGATACGATCTCGTTTTCGGCGCTATCCGATTGGCGTTGAATCTCGCGGTTTTGGCTCAGGAGCGCTTGTTCGCTGTCGCGGCGATTGTTTTCTTTGCGATCGAGCGCTTGCCTGACCAGAGCATCCTTGGTGGGCTGCGCTAGCTGCGAGAGAAGCGGATGACCGGGCGCCTCGGCCTGGAGTTCCCGGATGGCGCGATCCGGCGCGACCCGCGCCATCCGGGCATACTCGCCTTCGCACAGGCGCAGTGCGGCGCTTTGCTTTTCGGCCTGCGCGCGCTCGGGGGTGATGAAGCCGCGCGTGACCGCGTCATCGATGGCGGAATGCAGGGCATCAATGCCGCCGCCGATGAGGGCGTCATGGGGATCGAGGCTGACGTGGTCGACCAGATTGTTCAGATACTTGGCGCGGCTGGCGTCGTGCGCGGCGGCCGCACCCCGGAACGCCTGATCGGCGATCGCGGCGCTCTCCTGCGCCAGCGGCACGGAAAGATTGCCGCGCACATGCTCCCGCAAACCTGCATCCGAAATCTGCGCCAGGCCTTCATCAAGGATCTTGCCGCTCTCCTCGGCCCAGCGTTGCGGCAAGCGTGCCGAAGTCGGCGTCGTGCCGGTAGCGCGCGCGGGCTTCGATGAGGCGAGCATGGATGAAGGCGTTGGCATTGACGGCCTCGGTCTGCGCCTGCTGACGCGCCAGACGAAGGGCGGACTGGCCGACATCCTCGACCGCTTGGCCGGCACGGGCGCCGGCTTCGGCGATCTGCTGACGGCCGCGCGCATACGGGGACACATCATAGCTCGCGATCGGCCGCGCAGCCCGTAAGTTGCGGCAGCCCGCCGAGATCTTCAGGAGTCGGAAGTCTTGGCATGACGGTGCCTGCCTTCGCTCAATCGGAATTGCGGGATATCGTGGTGCCCCGCGCGGCGATGGGCGGTGCGGCTATGGGCGCCCGTGGCCAGCGCGCTTCGTCAAACCAAGGTCAGAAAGCCGTCTTGCCGCCATACATCCGCAGGAACGACGCGCCGCCGCCCGCGATGGTCGAAAGCGCGTTGAGTGATGCGGCGCGTTGCGCCTCCTCGCCGCCGATGAGATCCATGTCGCCGGTGTAGCGCTTGGCCGCGGCCTGATTCAGCGCGCCGGTCGCCTGGTTCTGGCCGGACCACAAATCCAACCCGGCTTGGTAATGCCCGCGGGCCGCGATCTGCGCCTGATTGGTCAAGGCGCTGCCGGCGCCCGCATTGACGCCATTGGCCGCCGCCGTCGCGACCGCCGATGAACGCAAGCAGGTTCGCATTCTGAGCGGCGTCGAGCGCATGGCGTTGCGCCGCCGCGATGTCTCCGGCCGCATTGGCGACATCCTGATTGGCTTCGAAATCGGCTTCCGCCTGCTTCATCTGGCCCGCCTGCGCGGCATAATTGCCGCCGGCGATGGTATTGGCCGCCGAGATGCCGGTGCCGATGCCGCCGAGCGCCATGGCGCCCCCGCTTGCGGCGCTGCCGCCGCCGATCGTGGCGAGCGCTGCCGTCGTTGTGGTCAACGGATCGAACAGCGGCGCCGTGTGCCGGCGCCAGGGATCGAACGGGAAATATTGCATCGTATGGACTTTCGCGATTTCGCAATCGTGACGATGGTGGAAGCGACCGCCGGCGCCTACCCGGCGAAGGTCGCCCGTGTTCGCAAGTTCGGTCGAATTGTCGTGACGTTTCGGGCGCCGCGAAAATGCAGCCGACGGTTCCGGCGATCAGGTCAGGCCGGCATCGCGCAACGACGCGCTCGCCTCGCCCACCCCTTTGACGGCGGCGGCGACCTTGCCGGCCTGGTCGCCCACATGGCCGAGGTCAGCCGCCTGTTGTGCAGCCGCTTGTTGCGCGCGCGCCTGAGCCTTGATGGCATCGGCCTTGCGCTGATCCTCGAGCCAATCGGCCGGCGCGCCGGTGCCCTCATAGGCACCGCGGAAGGCCTTGTCGAAATTGACGTCGGCGCGGATCGATGGATCGAATTGCAGCGCGGCGCCGAGCAGCTGGGCTAATTTGGTGAAACTCACCGTCTTGGCCTCGGCTTCCGCCTGCACCAGCGGATTGGCGAATTTGAACTCGATCTTTTGGCCGCGCAGCGGCGCCGGCCGGTCCCAGATCGAGCCGAACGCGCCCAGGCGATCGAGCATATCGAAGGTCGCCTGGCAGATGCGCCCGTTATATTCGAGGTCCATCGGCTCGAACAGCGGCGTGGCCCGGCGGATATATTCCTTCATCCGCTCGGAGACTTCGTAGGCCGTCATCGCCTTGCCGTCGAATTCCGGCAGGTTCAGCACGTTGAGAAAAAATGCTTCGTTGATGACGCGTTCGATCTTATCGACATATTCGGTGCCCCATTGCAGCCCCTCCCCATTGAGGGTGATGGGCCGCAGCACTTCGCCGGTGCGCTCATCGTAGTCGGGATCGACCCAGTTGATGGCGCCAGCATAAAGATTGGTGCCGCCCTGGATGGCATCGCCGACCGCGATCATCGGCGGATCGACGATCTTCTGCCCGATCTCGATGAGCGTCAGCGTCATCTGCTGCAGCATGCGGGCGTCGGGCAGCGCCACGATGGCGGTCGGCGAATACGCATATTGGGAAAATCCCCCGATGGTGATCCAGCGCGGGATGACATAGCCGAGATCGGGGCGAGGGGTTTCTTCCAATATGGTCTGGTGATCCTCGTCGATCACGATTTGAATGAAATCATGGGGTCCGCGCCGATCGCGATCGGCGCTGCCGCCGTCAGCGGACTCTGGCCCCGAAATTCCGTCATCGGTGCCTCTGCCGCAACAGTCGTATTCGTCGGCCGGCAGCACGACGACGCGGCAATTGATATCCGTGAACGGATCCTTTTCGGCCCTAATCTTAACCTCCGGCGCGACCGTGTCCGGATAAAGCCGGCACAATGCGCGGGCATCCAGTTTCCACTTGCGATGGAATTGATCGATCGCGAGTTCCGCGTTTTCCGCCCAGACGCAATCGCGCAAATGCCAGGTGCGATAGAGCAGCCCGGTGCGCTGGGCGTTGACCCTGGGCTCGATGACGCACTGGCCGAACAGGATATAATCCGCGTCGCCTTCCTTGGTGGCGCGGGTGAATTGCGAGGCGCGGTCATACATCGCCCGGCGCATGACGGTGCCGGCGTTTTCCAGCCAGCGCTTGCAGGCTTGATCCTCGTTGATGGCGTCGATCGCGGTCTTCGGCTGGAACCATTGCATCCCGCGTGGCCGCAGGATCGAGGACAGCGCATTGGCGAGTTCCCGATGCGCCAGCACCGGCCGCCCCGTCATCAGATAGGAGGCGAACTCCTCCGAGATATAGCGCACGCGGGTCATGTCGGCGCGGATTGGGTAAAAATTTTCGGCAAAGCTCTGCCACAGGGTGAGCAGGGGAAAGCGTTTCGTGTAGAGCTGATCGCCGATCTGCAATAGTTCCTGAACACGGGTCTTCATGCGGCAATCATCCCTGTCGAAGCGAAATGCGGCGAAGCGAAAGCAGTATCGTGCGTCAGCCCAAAGTATTTCCGCTGTAAGGAACGCCGGCGCCGACGGCGGCGCCCGGCTGCGCGCCCCGATTGGCGGCCGTCGTCAGAATCGTTGATGTGCGTCCCGCACGTGCCGCAGCTTGCGCCTTCGCGGCGTCCAGCGCAGCCGGATTGTAGGGATCGGGCATCGGCGGCGGCGGCAAAGGTGCAGGCGGTGGGGGAATGTTCACGGTCGGCGCTTTGAACAAGGAGCTCATGGTTTCTCCCGAGGCTGCTGCGAGTGTGGGCCGGTTTCAAACCGTCATGGCCCGCTGCAAAGGAAGCAGCGGGTGCAGGGCGCATCCACGCGGCCTCAGCTGTCGCCCGCCGGTGCGACCGGCTTGAGCGTGACGCCCGGCGGCAAACTGCGGCGCGTGGAGCCGATGTCGCGCCAGAGAATTGCGGCAAGGTCCCCGCATTCGACACCGCCGCGCTCGTCCCAGAGGATCGCGGCCGGCGGCAATTCGTCCATGGCGAGCGGCTTGCCGTCGACCATGGCAAATCCGTCGCGGTCAACATAGAAGCGGCGCGGAACCTCGTACGGCTCCGCGGGTGCCGGTGGAGACGCGGAGCGCGCGACGTCACGGAATCCGTGGGCCGCGCCGGCATCGGGCGCGACAACGTCACCGATCGGCACCGACCCGCAGGGGCCGTACACGACATCGAACGCCATCGCCATCATCCGTAGCCAGGCGATCCGATCGCCGCGCGGCCAACGCTCGGCGTCCGGCGGCAATTTTGCGATCAATGCTGTGATCAGCCGATCATGTTTCGGTTTGGTCATGACGATCCTCTGCTTTCCTGAAGCGAGATCTCGCCGCGTTTGCTGCCCACGCGCACGATGCCATCAGCCGTCGGCCGCAATTACCGGCGTTTGAGGTGCCCATACGCCACGCCGGCGCACGCCGGGCGCGGTGTGGCCGGGGCGGGATCGAGCTTGCGGCGCACCTCGTCGCTCGAGCGGGAGAGCGCCGTCGCGATGGCGTCGATATCGTGCCCGTCGCAGGCCATCCTTTGGGCACGCACCAGTTCTTCAAGCGGCCACGGTGCGTGAGCCGTCGAACCGCGCACTTGATCACGACGCCACGGGTCCATCGGTCTCTCTCGATGCTGATAGAAGCGAAAGCTGCCGGTCGGGCTGAACGCTTCAAGTCGGCGACTCTCAGCCTCATCCTGAGCAGCGCGCTCCTGAGCGGTTGTTGAAGGAAAGCGCGCGTCTCGAAGGATGGATGTACGGCACTGCCATCCTTCGAGACGCATCGTTGCGCGATGCTCCTCACGATGAGGTCGGAGATATGGTTTGCTTATTTCTCGGCATTCCTTACCGCCAGCCGCTGTCCTTCAAATGCGGATACCCCACATTGGCGCGCTCGGGCCGCTCGCCCGGCGCGCCGCGCCGCAGTTCGGAAGCGGCGGCACGCGCGCCTTCGGAAAGGCCCATCACGATGGCGTCGCCATCGTCGGGCGAGCGTCCGAGCCGCTTGCGAATTTCGGCCTTCTCCTCGAGTTTGATGCCGCGGGGCGTAAGTTCCCAGCGCGGCGCCGCGAGGTCGGCCTTGATGGAAGCGTCGGGCGGCAGCGCCAGGATGGAGCCGCCGTGCTGGCCGGGGTCGAGTTCCTCGCGCATCCGCCACCACGCTTCGGCGCGTTTGTTGAAAAATTTCAGCTGGCCGTCCCGCGTCCGCGCCGACGACGTGCTGACACCCCGAAAGCCCACGACCGCGATCCCGTTATCCTTGAGGCGCGCCACGGTGTCGCCGCCCCAGCCGCCGTCGACATCGACCACCACCGGGCAGCGGTCGCGGCGCACTGCCACCACAGCGGCGGCGACCGCGCTGCCGTCGCGGGTCTCATGACCGGGCTTGCGCACCAGCGGCGCGTACCAGCCGCCATGGCGCGCCGCCAGCACGGTGAAGTCGGCGCCGCCTTGGGCGACATCGAGGCCGATGGCCGTCATGGCAACGCCGCGCCAGCCGTCGGGGCGCCAGCGCCGCTGGGCCGCCTCGATCCAGGCGGTTGGGATCACCTGGAAATCATGGTCCTTAAGCCCGGCGGCAAAATTGCCGTCCCGGTAGGCGCGGCGCAATTCCTCCGGCAAGCCGGCCAGCACCGCCGCATAACCGGTGCGGCTCAGATCCGGATTGTCGGCGAGCCGCGCCGGAATGTAGGTGCGCGATCGCGCCAGGATCGGCTCGCCGTTGACCGAGATGCGGCCCGCGGCCCTCCACTTCAATATCCTCGCCGTCTGCCGCGGTGGTGAACCAGCGCAGTTCGCCGGGTACCGCCGGGCGCGGGTGCACGGGATCGAGCCATGGCGCCCAGTGGCGGATCACCCACAGGCCCTCGGCGGTGGTCGGCGGATTGGAGCCCACCACCACCCGGCAGCGCCGGCCGGCATCGGCCGAACAATTCCAGCCGATGATGAAGCGATACTGGCTTTCGAGAAAATCGGTGCCCTCGTCGAAATACATGAAGTCGTACGGGTCGCCCTTGAAGCGCTGCTTGTCTTCCTCATGCTCGCAGCCGGAAAACGCGATCATCCGGTCGATCCCCGGCGGAACGCCGGGAAGCTTCCACCGCTGCAATTGCCCGTTATAGCCGGTGCGGTGGCCAAGAATTTCCGCGACCCGCTCCACCAATTTTAGCGCATCCTTGTTGACCCGGCGCAAAATCAAAGCGCGCTTGTGCGCGGTCAGGGCGAGCCCGAGACCTAGATCTGTTTTACCTCCGCCGGCTTGGCCGCCATAGAATAGTTCGTCGGCTTGCGAAAAATAGGCTGCGGATTGCGGGCCGGTATTCGGCGTCCATAGATGACCCGCGGTTTCGGTTCGGCCGATCGTCACCGCTTCGTCCCGCTCATCCGGATCGATGCGTTTGAGCCGGCCGACAATTTCTGTGTGCTTATCGGTCAATGCAACTCATCCACCGGCTCAAACGACTCCCGTTCCTCTTCCGCAAGGCGGAGCAGGAAGGCGATGCGGCGGGCCGCTTCCGTGTAGTTTCCATCGAACGCCGTCGGCTGTGGCGGCGCGCTATCCGGCCTTTCGGCGAGCAGCCCGGCGAGCTTCGCCTTGGCCATGATGGCCGAGATCGCGGCGGCCGCTTGTCCCTTGGCGATGGCGACCTTGCGCGCCTCCTCGAGCTCCCGGAGCGCGCTTGCAACGCTTGGCACTGTGGGCGCAGCATCGGACGTATCGGAGGTGCCCGTCGTCTCGGCAACGGCGCCGGAGTCGCCAGCGTAGGCGGGAGCAGGCGTCATCCCGAGTTCGGCGATGCGCGCCGCCACCGCTGCGGTTTTGAGGAGCCGCATCGCCCCGGTTTCGGCAGAGCAAGCGGCCACATCATATCCCGCGCCCGCATATGCTTCCGCCGGATCGGCCCCCTGCGCCATTGCCTGCGCAAAATGTTCCTGCCGCTTGTTCTTGAGTGCCGGCATGGTGGTCGCTCGCAACTGCACGCGTCCAAATCGTTTTGCCGCTACCGCAGGGTCCGGCGGGCGGCCAGCGTCACCGTGAGGCTGGCGCCGCTGCCGGCGGTGACATGCGGGCGCATCCAGGCCGAGGGCTGATTGACCTGCATGAACCCGGCGGCCGTGAATGACAGCGCGGTTCCCGCCGGATTCGACAGGGTAAAATAGTTGACACCGTCGTTGGAGCCTTCGAACACGATGGTGGCGCCCGCGAAGGTGCCGGTGATCTGCACGGACCGGTCGGAAACATCCACGCGCTGTACCGCTTGGCCGATATCCCCGGAGTTGGCGAGCGGCGTCCAATTGGCCACCACCGCATCGATGCCACCGGACGGCCCGCGGATTTTGGAAAAGGTTGGCACGATGGTCGCCATAGCGGGCTCCAATTCAAAAAGAGGCTGGAATGGAAGAGATTGAAGGCAAAGCGATCGTCACACAGCGGCGGCCCTGCCGCCGCTGACACAAAGTTATGCGCTTAGGCCGGTCAGCTCTTTGTTATCCTCGCGCGGAGAAATACAGCGACACGGATGGATTGGCACCGCCCGCCAGCGCGCCGATATTGCCCTTGATCTGGCGGATCGGCGCCGGGAACGAAATCGGCTGGATTTCGCCGCTCACATAACCCTGGCTGATGTCGAGCACGCAAAGCGTGTCCCAGGTGCCGCCGTCGAGCAGGGCCATCACGTTGATCACCGCTTGGGTTGGCGCCCCGGCGATTTCCGCCTGGACGGCGGCTGCCAGCTGCGGAAATTCGAGATTGAATACGGGGCCGTCGCCGGTCGTGGTGGCGACATTGAGAAGCCGCATCGCCGCGGTCTGCGTCATTGGTTTCTCCTCGGTGCTATGTGAGTTTGCGTCGGGTATCAGTCGCTCGGATGCTGGTCCCGGAAGCTGCGGCGCCGCCGGCAAACGCCGCGCGGAGAAACCGCACGGCAGGCCGGCGGCGCCGGTCGCGTGCCATCACCAGGGTCGGCGCATGCGAAGGCGGGTGTGTGCTGGAACCTGCTCATTCCAGAGAATGAGCGCGCGTCCACGCTGCCTCCGGAACCGACGGCGACGGCTCGCGAAGCTGGATGGTGGTTATCTGCGGTTCAGGCGTTTTGTTCTGGCTCAGGAAATGAGCCGGATTGAGTCTCAGCTTTTATACTTTAAGCAAGCACTTTATCTCGAAACCAAATGTCACGGCCCGTTCGATCGCAACTCTTGACGCTAAAAAATAATCTCAGAAATTCGCCCCACCGTCAAGCCTGAAAGAACTTTCAAGCACAGCCGAATTCTGAATTACCATCCGAGGGTTGGCCGAACGGTTATCAACCCGCGCGCTTAATCGCCGTGCGGGCCGACAAATATGCGCTCGATGCGCCGTGCCCACCTTCAGCGCCGCCGGCAGGCACGGCGCGAGTACCGTGATCGCTCTCGGCCGTGCCGGGCGCCTTTGCCCACCCTGCGATCCTGCGATTCGATACGACCGGAATATAGTCTCGTCGGAGGTCCGCGGCGGGCGCGCCTTCTCACATTGGAAAATAATCTCATAAGTTCGCCCCGGCGTCAAGCCTGAAAGAATGAGCCTATCGTCGGCAACGGAATTATGTGTAGGCGTCAGCCGATAGAGCTGCCTGCCGTTGCGACCAGGCAGCCGGACAGCGCAACGCCGCCCTCGATCCGTCAGGCCAAGTGTGCGCCTATCAAGGCAGGCACTGTGTCAGTAGCTTTTCAAGTTGTCCGGTTTTCATAGCGCGCGCGTTGTCTGCTTTCTGCGCTGGTCAGTTTCTTGGTTCGACCGCAGCACCGTTTCTTCTTCCCGACCTGCCCATCCGAAGTGACGCCGCGCACAGCCGCGGTCAAGGATGGCCGTCGCTCTGTGGGTTCGGCGATCTCAGCCGTTGCCAGGCCACGCCTTGACGGCGGCGAGCACGGCGTCACGCTTGGGGGCGTCGGGGCAGGCACTGTGGACTCCGGGGGCGAAGCACGTCAAACTTGGTTCGACGATATCGAGATCAGGAGCGTTGCGGTGCGCAAGAACAGCATGTCGATTGCGATCGTCGGTCGATCGAAGCGATCGCGTGGGCCCAAGCTCCGGCAGGGGCTCGTCTATGCAGCCTTGGCCGTTGTCTCGGTGCCCGGTGCAGTCCTCGCGGCAGAGCCGGAAGCGATCCCGAATTTCGCCTCCACTCCGAATACCGGATGGGTCGCATCCGGCAAGGGTTTTGGGGTGGACTTCGTGCAGCCGCCGAGCGGACCGGGGCCGGTGACCAACGACCCGGCCTATCCGTATCTCACCAATGCGGAAGCCACACGCCTCAGGCGGCAGCCGACCTATCGGGTCGCCGACCTCACCAACCCGATCCTCAAGCCGTGGGCCATCGCGCAGATGCGCAAGGCGAATGATGAGGTGATCGCCGGCAAAATCCCGTTCACGGCAAATTCGCGGTGCTATCCGTCCGGGGTGCCGAGCTTCCTGCTGTTTCCGGCCAATCCGGTGCGGTTCATCCAGACGCCCGACAAGGTGCTGATGATCTGGCAGCAGGATGCCCAAGTGCGCCATGTTTATCTGAATCAGCCGCATTCGGCGGATCCGAAGCCGTCGTGGTATGGCGAATCGGTCGGTCATTACGAGGGCGGCGACACCCTGGTGGTCAACACCATCGCGCAGAACGACCAGACCTTCGTGGATAATTATCGCACGCCGCACACCACGCAGATGCACGTCATCGAGCGCTTCAAGCTGATCGACGGCGGCCGCACCATCGAGATCAATGTGCACGTGGAGGACCCCGGCGCATTCAACATGCCCTGGAACGCCATCCAGCGCTATCGCCGCACCGAGGATGCCCCGATGGCCGAAATGGTGTGCGCCGAGAACAATACCGGCTATTTCGGCTACGACGTGGTACCCCTGCCGCACGCCGACAAGCCTGATTTTTGAGGCGGTGCTTGCCGGTGCCTGGTCTCCCGCTGCGTCTGCAACGTAGGGTGGGCGAAGGCGCGTGGCACGCCGGGAGCGAAGCTGTGTGTCCGCAGCCGGGCACGAGGGCGAAACCGAGAGGAGGCAAGGGTGCATTTCGTCATTCATGCGGTAGACCGGCCCGAGGCGCTCGCGACCCGGGCGAAACACTATCGCGACCACCGCATTCATCTCGATCAGGCCGGCACCTATGGCGTCTCGGTCACGACCGCCGGAACCCTGGTGGCCCAGGACGGGGAAACCCCGGTCGGCAGCCTATTCGTGCTCGAAGCCGACAACCGCGCCGTCATCGATGCGTTTACGTCCAGTGACCCCTACCGCGTCCACGGCGTCTGGGAGAACCTTGGACGTCCATTACTACAACAAGAAGCGCTAACCGGGTTGGCGTGGCCGCAGCCGCCCGCGCGTTCCGATGCCCATGAGGCCGGAGCCGTAGCGCAGGATCAGGTCGGCCATGAACAGCGCCAAGGCGCTCAGCGCCCAAACCTGCCACAGGTCGCGCGCCACCCAACGGCGCGGTTCGGCGCCTGCGAAAATCTCGTCCGCGGAGCTCAGAACGCGCCCACCCGTCACGGTGGCCAGCGCCTCCAGGCGCGCCGGATCGGCCCGCGTCAAGGCATAGAGCGCCGGATAGGCAACCAGCAGCGGCGCCTCCGCGGTGGTCTGTTCGGCGGTCGCGCGCACGACGAATTCGCCCGGCTGCTCCAGCGTCCATCGCCCATGATATTGGCCCGGCGACGTTTCGCCGAGCGTTAGCGGCGTCGCGGCGCCGGTTTCCGCGCCCGGTCCGCCGGGTCCCGCAACCGATGCCGCAAGTTTGAGTCCCGGACGCGGTGTCCCCTCCGGGGTGACGGCGTAGACCGCGACATCGACCTCATCCCCATGCCGCGTGACCTGAGCCGATAGCCCATTGCCCGGGTCGGCGGTGATATGGCGCAGGATTTGCGCCCACAGCAGCGGATATTCCGCCATCGCCTGCCATTGCGTGCTCCAGGCGCCGGCACTTTGCGTGGTCAGCGCGACGACGCGGCCGTTACCGAACCGCCAGGACGCCAGCAGCGGAACCTGTTGCTGCTTTTCGTCGGCGACGGCGAGATGGAGGTCGGCCTGCGGTTTCGCGGTGGTGAGCACATAACCCCCGAGCGGCGGCAGATTGTCCGGCATCCCGGCCAAGAAGTCCGCGTTGCGCTTCACCCAGATGGGCGTGGCCGCGCGTTCCTCCACCGGCTTGCCGGACAACAGCAGCGCCTCCTGGGACAGGATGCTGGGCAGTGCCTTAAAGTCCTGCGTGGCGTGAAAGGCGCCCTTGCCCATGCGGGCGATTGCTTGGAGCTGCGCCGGATCGGCGCTTTCCCCGATCGCGACCGACGACACCGTGATGCCCTGATCGCCCATCGCCTTGACGATGCCGGGAAAGTCGCCGGGCTGGGTGAGGCCGTCCGACATCACGACGATGTGCTTCGCCATCGCCTCGACGCCGTCGAGCTGGTGCAGCGCCTCCACCAGACCGGGGTAGATCGCCGTGCCGCCGCCCGGCTCCAATTCGCGCAGCGCTTGCGTGACTGCGGCCGAATCCTTGGCCGGGCGCAGCGGCAGCAGCACCCGCGCCTCGGAATCGAACACCACGATCGAGATCAAGCTTTCGGGGTGCAGCAGGCGGATCGCGCTCAGCGTCGCCTGCTTGGCGATGTCGAGGCGGGTGGCACCGCCTTCGTCGCGCTGCATGCTGCCCGAGCGGTCGAGCACGAAGACGAGCGCCACCTTCGGCGCATCGCGCGGCACCCGGCTCGACAGCGGCGATACGCGCTCGAGCGGCGTCTCGTAATAGCCACCGGGGCCAAAGCTGTTTTCGCCGCCGAGCAGCAACAGGCCGCGGCCATGCTCGGCGACCGCCTTCTCGATCAGCTCCTGCTGCCCCGTGGTCAGGTCGATCGCCGGCACGTTCATCAAGGCGATCGCCGAATAGGCGAGCCAATCCTTGAGGTAGAACGGCGCGCGCCGCGGTTCCATGATCCGCGATTTAATGTCGTGGACCGCGAGCGCCCTGGCGAAGATCTCCGCCCAGGCCGGTTGCGCGGCCACGATCAGCACCTGGGCGGCCGGCGCGATATCGACCACGATGCCGTTGCGATTGTTCTGCGGAAACACGTCGCCGGGGGCGCTGACGGCCACCTCATAGCGCACCCGGCCGGCGGTCGCGGCCGGGATGATGGTTTCGATCCGGGTGCGCCCGCGCGGCAGTTCGACCGGCCGCTCGACGACGACATCGCCGTCCTTGAGGATTTGCACCGTCGCGGCGGTGGGGGAAGCGGCGTAGATCATCGCCTGCAGCGGGAACGAATTGCCTGCGGAGATGCGCGGCGGCGCCGCGACTTGCTCCACCAGCACTTCGCCTCCAGACAGTAGCGGCACCGGCAGCACATCGACCTTGATGCTGCGCGCCGTGATCGCGGGAAGTAATTTGGCGGCGTTGCCACGCGATTTCGTTGCCGTCGAAGGCGACGACGATCCGCCCCGGCGCATCGGCCGGCAGCATCGCGGCCGCGACCGCCAGGGCATGCTCCAGATCAGCGGCGGTCGGTGCCGGCGACGCGCCTGTCGCGAAGCTCCCGCGCGGCGAACCATCCAAATCAGCGGCCACATGGCTGGACGCATCAATCGCTACCGTGCCGAGACGAGTATCGCGGCCACTCGCGCGATCCCGCGCCGCAGCCGCGGCGATCCGGGCCGATCCGGTGGGCTTGCCGTCCGCTGACGGGAGATCGAGCCCGGCGACCACGACGACGTTGCGGCTGTGGTCCGGCACCAGCAGCGGCACGCCGGCCAGCGCCAATCCTAGGAAAATCATAGTGGCGAGCCGCGTCGCGAGCAAACTCCGCCGCCGCAACGCCAGTGGATTGGCGCGCGACAGCGAAGCCGGCTGCAGGAACCGTTCCGGCCCACGCCCGGCGAGCCAGCCCTCGGCAGCAAGGACCCAAGATGCTGCCAGCAACAGCCACCACCAGGCGGCCGGAGATGGCGGCAATCGCGTCAAGGCGCCGGACGATGCGGCGCCGCTTGCCGGCATGGCGCCGCCGTCGCCGCGGGGATCGTTCACCGCGACAAACCGGGTCAGGTCCCCGCGCGTCAGCCGGTAGAGTCCGGCCGCGGCGGGCATGAATTGCGCGTCGAAGCCTGTCGGCAGCACGCCGGAATTGCGCGGGACCGCCGGCAACGCCAACGCGGTTGCGGGCACGGTAGCCGGTGAGCCCGAACCGGCTGCGCTAACCTCCGGATCGACCTGCATCACCTCGGCGCCGAGGAGGCGCGGGTCGAGCCGCGCAACTCGTCCCGACCACGCAGGCTGGCTCGATGGTGCGGCCGAGATCGGGGGCGATCCAGTGCAACAGATTGGCCACGAACACCGGAAAGCCCGGCTGCTCCGGCCAGTTCGAGGCATCGAGATCGAACGCAATGCGCACTTCTCGCCCGGTCAGCGTGGTCCGTGCCTCCACTAGGGGGACGCCGCCCGCCTCCAGGATGGCGGTGCCGCCGCGCAGCGGCGAAAATCCGTAGGCGCGACCGATCCGGATTCCCGCCCAGGCGACCGAACCGGACAGCGGATGGTCCGCTTGCCAGCCGCCGGTCTGCGGCGGCGCGCGCGCGGCGCCACCGGCCTCGCCGGCGGCATGTCCCGCGCCCAGCCACAGCACATTGGTTGCCGGCCTACGGGCAACTTCGATGCCGTTCACCACCACCAGATCGAATGCCGCGGCGTCGGCCGGCAGCGCATCGGCGGCGAATAGTTCAACCTCGGCGGCGGCCCGCAGCGCCCGCGTCAGCGGCTCGCTGACGGGACCGAGCTGCAGCACCTTGAGCACGCGTGGCTGCGGCCGGACCACGAACTGCCGGGAACGGCCGAGCGCACCGACAGCATCGGTAAGGCGCAGCACGACGGCGCTCGGTGACCGCAGGTCGAGATCGAGCGCAAACGGTGTCACAACCGGCCCGCCGGACGCCGGGGCGCCCGAAGCCGTCGGCTTCACCTCGACCCGAGCCCCATTCCAGAAACCCGGCGCCGCCTTCGGGCTGCACGAGCGCCGTCACCGTGACGGCATCCGCCATCCCGGGAGCAAACGTGATGCGCCCCTCCGCGCGCCATTTGCCGGCCTTCGCATCGATCGCCCGCAGCTCGGCATCGAGCCGCGCGCGGGGCTGGGCGCCGGCGGGTACCGCCCGCTGTTCGAGCGTTAAACCCGGAAACGTCTCGCCGAGGTGCGTGGCCCCCAGGCTTGCGCCATTGCCGAGGATCACCACGCGCGTCGGCTCGCCCTCCATTCCGTACGGCGGAGACCAGGCGAGTCACTTCGGTCCAGTCCGCAGCTCCCTCGACGAGCGGCAGGCTGGCGAAATCGCGCAAATTGCGGTCGGGCGGAATCAGGCGGGCCGCGATCAGCTGCGGCCGCGGACCGGCGGCGATCAGCGACACGCGACCTCCGACTTCGGCTGCTGCGGCGGTGATTCCGGTGACCGCCGCATCGAACCGGTTGGGCACCCCGTCGGCACCTGCGATACCGTCGGAAAGGTCGAGCACCAGAATATCGTGCCCGATACGGGGTGCGGTGCCGAGCCACGGCCGCGTCAGGGCCAGCGCTGTCAGGAATACGAACAGCAGCTGAAGCATCAGCAACACACTGGGCGACGGCAGCCGCAGATGCTGCCGGGTCGCGGCGCCGCCATCCAGATGGCGCCACAGCTGGATGCTGGGAACCTCGATGGTGCGCCGCCGCCGCACATGCAGGATCAGCACCACAAACCCGAGGGCGGAAAGCAGCAGCCAGGCCGGCGCGATCAGGCTGGCGGCCATGGTCATGGACGGGCGCCTTCGGCTGGGCGCGCGAAATAGCGTCCGACCACCTTGCGGTTTTCCGCGTCGAGGGCGGGGCGTTCGACCGGCTGTTCGGGAATGCGGTGCCAAGCGCCGCCGGCATCTGCCGAAGGGGCAGCCACGCCGGAGAGCTGGGTTTCCGGCGTCAACTCGATGCGGATGCGGCGGCCGTCATTGGCCGCTTCCGGCAGCAGCATGTCGGCACCCGGCGTGAGTTCCACCGCCGCCGCATCGCCGTGCCCCAGGGGACGGGTTCCGTCGCCGGCGCGGTCGCCGTCGCCTTTCCCGGCATCCGCGGCGGCGCCGGCCGCGGCCGCGGCGGCCGCGCGTTGCCGGCGCTGTTCGTCCGCGAAGGCCCGTTCCGCCCGCAGGCGCGGATCCACGTCGGCGAGATCGTAGGCGTCGAGATCTTTGAGGGCATCGGCGGCTGCCGCTTGCCGCAGTTGCCCGGATGGTTCGGTGAGCCGGCCGCCCGGCGTTTCGCGGGCCGGCGCCCGCGGCCGCCGGTCGGTTTGCTCCCTCGTGGTGGCCGCTGCCTCAGCCTTGGCGGCAGGCTCGGGCGGCGCGGCGGCAGCGGCCTGGCGCTGACCGTTAAGCTCGTCGCGCGCCTGCCGCAGCAAGCGCGCTGCTTCCGGGAGCGCGCCGGCGCGATCGGACTGGCGGTTGCCCGCATTGGCCCCTTGCCCATAGGCCTGCTGGGTGTGGAGCAGCAGCCGGTCGAGTTCCTGCGCCAGCGCGCGGCGGTCCGGGACCGCGCGATCGACCTCGGCGCTTAGCCGCTCGAGAGTGCGGGCAACGCTACGCAGGTACGGATCGGAACGCGCGTCCGCGTCCTTTGTGAGAAGTTCGGCAATGCGGCGCAGATTCGCGGCGGTCGCGGGATCCAGGGCCTCCGGCCGCGTTGCTGCCACCAATTCGGCAGCGGTGCCGAAACCATGGGACGAAACCAGACCAAGCGCATCGGGCGGCAGCCATTGCAGAAGCCCAGCCACACCGGCCAACACCGGCACGGCCCACCTGACCCCCCGCGGCAGGGTCAGCTTCACGATCCGCCGCGGATCGATGGCAGCGGCGCACCGCTCGGCATCGCCCAGCAACGCGGCGCGAACCGGACCGGGGGCCCCACCGGACCGCTGGCCGGCATCCACTTCCAATGCGGTGCTGAAACGTTCCCGCAGCGCCAATTCCTGTTCGGCCGCGCGCGCCAGCGCCGCGGTATCCGGCGTGACGATGAAAGCGACCACGGCCGCAACGGTCAGCGCCAGGCCGAACGCGGCGGCGGTGAGCGCCAGGGCGGACCGCAGCGGCAAGGCCGTGACGCCGGCGAAACCGGATGGCGACCCTATTGCGCCGGAGACGATCGCCAGCGCTTCGAGACCACACAACACCGCAAGCGCCCCCGCGATACTCCAGGCCACACCGACCAGCATGGCACGCCAGCGCCAGCGCCGCCGCAGGCGGCCGAGCGATGCACGCAACGCCGGGAGCGCGGTGCTCGTCGTCGCCAGGACATCCGCGGTAGAACCGTCGCCGATCATGCGCAGGCGACCCCGCCGAGGACGCACGCAGCACGGCGCCGCGGCAACGCGCGTCCCCTCTCCCCGCGGCGTTCTTCACGCCGTGGGGAGAGGGTTAGGGTGAGGGGCAGGAGCACGTGAGGGCGCTGGGGCACGATCGCACGCGCCGCCGCGTGAGCGGCGATCGGTCGGGCCGTCCGTGCGTGCTCCTGCCCCTCACCCCGGCCCTCTCCCCATCGTGAAGAACGATGGGGAGAGGGAGAAGGGCGTCCGCCTCGGCGCGGCGGCAACGCGCGTCCCCTCTCCCCGCGGCGTTCTTCGCGCCGTGGGGAGAGGGTTAGGGTGAGGGGCAGGGACACGTGAGGGCTCTGGGGCGCCATCGTAGGCGCCGCCGCGTGAGCGGCGATCGGTCCGGCCGTCCGTGCGTGCTTCTGCCCGTCACCCCGGCCCTCTCCCCACCGTGAAGAACGATGGGGAGAGGGAGGAGGGCGTCCGCCTCGGCACGGCAGCAACGCGCGTCCCCTCTCCCCGCGGCGTTCTTCACGCCGTGGGGAGAGGGTTAGGGTGAGGGGCAGATGCACGTGAGGGCTTTGGGGCGCCATCGCATTCGCCGCCGCGTGAGCGGCGATCGGTCCGGCCGTCCGTGCGTGCTCCTGCCCCTCACCCCGACCCTCTCCCCATCGTGAAGAACGATGGGGAGAGGGAGAAGGGCGTCCATCCCGGCGCCGCGGCAACGCGCGTCCCCTCTCCCCGCGGCGTTCTTCACGCCGTGGGGAGAGGGTTAGGGTGAGGGGCAGGAGCACGTGAGGGCGCTGGGGCACCATCGTAGGCGCCGCCGCGTGGGCGGCGATCGGCCGGGCCGTCCGTGCGTGCTTCTGCCCCTCACCCCGGCCCTCTCCCCATCGTGAAGAACGATGGGGAGAGGGAGAAGAGCGTCCGCCTCGGCGCCGCGGCAACGCGCGTCCCCTCTCCCCGCGGCGTTCTTCACGCCGTGGGGAGAGGGTTAGGGTGAGGGGCAGATGCACGTGAGGGCTCTGGGGCACCATCGCATTCGCCGCCACGTGAGCGGCGATCAGTCCAGCCGTCCGTGCGTGCTCCTGCCCCTCACCCAGACCCTCTCCCCATCGTGAAGAACGATGGGGAGAGGGAGATCGGCGTCCGCCCCGGCGCCGCGCCTTCACTTTTTCACCGCCTTGGCCGGCTTGGGCGCCAGCAAATGCTCGAACAGCAGCGCTTCAATCGTGCCGTCGGCGCGCAGCGAATCGATCGCCTGGCCGACCGTCGTCGAAAGATAGCTGTTAACAGACCGCATGCCGACGCCGAATTCGGTCTCGAGCAGATCGAAGGGTGGGGGTATCACGTGAATGCCGGCCGCTTCGGGGCGCCGTTGGTGGCGCGATAGAGCGCCGGCTCCCACACGAAGGCCCCCGCGACGGTGCGGTCGATGCAGGCGGTCGAGCAGCATCTTGTTGTTGATATAGGGCGCGCGCGCCCACCGGCTCTTTTCCGGCAGCGACTGCAGATAGAGGATCAGCTGGTTATCGACGCCGCCCAGCATCCGGGTTCCGATCGGCCGGTTCACCGGAATATCCGCCAGTTTGTGGTAGTCGGGCGAGGTCACGGCCAGCACGGTGCGGGTGCTCATATAGGGCCGCGTCACCATCAGCCACGCCGGATAGCCGGTCGTCAGCGGAAATCCCATGATGCCGTCGCAACGCTCGGCCAATTCGATGAAAATCTCTTCGAATGCCAGCGGCAGCCGGTAGTCGAACGGCTGCGTCGGATGCCATGTCTTGATGTCGATGACCGCCGGGGTCAGCAGCAACCGGGCCGCGATTTCATGCGCGAGCGCGGATTCGAACGGCGCCATCATGGCGGCTCCGTTAAAGCAGAGCGCGATCTTGTCGCCGCCGCGGCTGCGGCCCCGCTCGCGATACACATCTCGCGGCGGCATGTCTTCGAACTGAGCAAACGCGACTTTGGCGTCCGCGAACAGCACCGCGGCCGCGATCAGCGCGCAGGCAAGGATTCTGCCGTGCGGCGCTGGATGCCATGTCCGCGCCTGAGGTTTGGCGCATGATCCGCTTCCTCGTCGCACGTCGCCACATTGTGGCGCCGCAGAATGACGGTGTTAAACGACACCGCATTGCGGTCCCGTCGAGCACGGTGGGAGTCATGGCCGGGCTTGTCCAGGCTTGTCCCGGCCATCCACGTCTTCCTTCTGGAGCCGCCTGCAAGAAAGACGGTGATGCCCGCGGCAGGCGCAGGGCATGACGCTAAGCGTGTATTTTTCGACCTGAATCGCAACCGGGCCTGCTTGCTGGCGACGACGCCCCTACTGCGGCAGCGCGAACACATACACCGCGTTGCCGCCCGACGCCGCATCCGCCTCGGGCGTGACGCGTAGCGCCGCCACGTTGGAGCCGCCGCCGGCCGCGATCGCGACATACTGCCGGCCGTTCACCGAGTAGGTCACGGTGAAGCCCAGCGCCTGCGACGCCAGGCGGGTTTGCCACAGCACCGTGCCGGTATCGATGTCGTGGGCGCGCAGATAGCGGTCCATCCCGCCGTTGAACAGCACCCCGCCCGCCGTGGCGAGAACCGGGGAGAAGTTCGATACCCGGGTCTCATAGCTCCAGATCGTCTTGCCGGTTTCGACCGAGATGGCATCGACCCGGCCGGCCTTGTCCTTCCCGGTGGCGAGTTTCGCGACATTGTTGACGTTGTAGACGAACTCCGGCGCGGCATCGCGGTCGGCCCGCGGGGTGGTGTCGTAGCAGAGGTTCTGCAACGGCATGAACATCACGTTGGCCTTGGGATTGTAAGCGCCGCTCGGCCAATCGCGGCCGCCCGTGAAGGTCGGGCACATGTGATAGGTCTTGCCGACTTCCTTGAGCACCACGTTCTCGTTGACGGTGACGAGGCCCTTGTTGTCGATCTTTTCGACCAGATTCTGCTCGTTGGTCTGCTTGGCCCACAGGAACTCCCCGGTGGCGGCGTCGAAACTCCAGGCAATGCCGGTCTTGCAGGGTACGCCGGTCAGGGTTTTGCGCGGGCCGCGGCGGGCGTCCGGATTGACCGCCATCATGCCGGCGGCGCTCGGGTCCGGATTGACGTTGGTGTTGATCACCATCATCTCGAAGGTGCATTCCTGGTCCCAGTTGTCGCGCGGCAGCACCTGGTGTTTCCAGACGACTTCGCCGGTCTTGGGCCGCACCGCGAAGCGGGTATCGGTGCCCGCCATGGTGGCGCCCGGCATGTTGCGCTGGGTTTCGGAAGCCGGGCCGACGCCCGACGATCCATAATACACCATGTCGAGTTCCGGATCGTAGGTGATCTGTCCCCACACCCCGGTCATCCAGCGCGATTCATAGGGAGAGCCGGCCCAGGTCTCGTCGCCGGGCTGGCCCGGGCGCGGGATCAGCGAATTGCGCCAAAGCTCCTCGCCGGTCTTGGTGTCGTGGGCCGTCACGTAGCAGCCGAAGCCGGCGTACTGGCAGGTCGAGCCTGCGATCACCATGCCGCCCACCACGATCGGGCCGGTGGAATTGCTGACGAACAGATCGCCGCCGCGGTTGGTCTGCCACGCAACCTTGCCGGTGCGGGCATCGAGGGCGACGACATAATTGTCCCAGGTCACGAAATAGACGTTGTCGCCATAGAGCGCGACGCTGCGCTTGCGCTGGCCCAGCATGCCGTGGAACGCCGCGGCCTCCGGCAGCGGATGACGGTATTCCCATAACAGGTCGCCATTGGTGGCGTCGATCGCCTGCACCACGTCGTTGGAATTGCCGAGATACATCACGCCGTTATGCACGATGGGCGTGGATTCGTTGATGCCGGGCTCCATCACGCGCGCCCACACCAGCTGCAGGTTCTTGACGTTGCCTTTGTTGATCTGTTCCAGCTGGCTGTAGCCCCAGCCCTGGTAATTGCCGCGCAGCATCAGCCAGTCATTCGGGCTCGGATTGCGCAGCATCTGGTCGGTGACGGGGACGAAGTTCGCAACCCCGCGGGTCGCCGGAGTGTTTTGCGCCTGCCCGGCGGAGCCGAGTGCGCACAGCAGCGCCGCGCTGATGAGGCAGCGTTTGATCGCAAGTGACATCGATTTCCTCCCGTTGGTCCGAACGAATTGAACACCAGACTGGTTCGTTGCAGTCCGGTTCGTTGCGTCCCGGCGAGTGGGTATCGCAGCCCCGTCGTTTTCCCTGTTCCGTGCCTTAAGTTCGCGTGCCGAAGTTCATACCGGCAACAGAAAATCGGGTGTTCGGTGGCCCCACTGTCCGGTCTCGCGGCCTGATACAGCCCCTTTTGCGATCGAGCTGCCGCAAGTCGCTCCGACGCGATCGTGCCCTATTGCCGGACGAAGCACAATCCCGTCGCTGAATTCAGCCGCTTTGCAAAGGAAGATGCTCCTTTTGGATGCGAGCGATAGACGACAAACGACCGATCCGGCGTCCGCCCAGCCGTCCGTCCGCTCTCCGATCGCGCCATGCAGACGCCGGATCGGTCGGCGGCATGATTGATCTCCCCGGTGCGATGCAGTATGAACGCGCCGCATGCCCCGCGAGGGCATGGCTCACGCATCGCGCGCGGCACCCGCGAAGCCCATGCTCCCCTGAGCCGTGGGTATCGTCGAAATCCGGGACCTGTTCCCGTCTCCTCGTACCAAGCACCCGGATCACACGGTCGCCGTGCGGCGAGCATCCCTCGGAAGGAAATTCTCATGGTTATGAATCGTCATATCGTCAGTGTGGCAGCGGCCGGCGGCTTGATGCTGGCGGCAATCGGCGCCGGCGGCGTCGCCAATGCGGCCGACCCGTTCTCGCTCTCGTCCACGACCTTCAAAGACGGCACCATGATGCCCAAGAAGGTTGCCAACAAGAACCCGCAAAACCCGAATTGCGTCGGCGACAATGTGTCGCCGGAGCTGTCGTGGAAGGGCGTTCCGGACGGCACCAAGAGCTTCGCGTTCACCATGGTGGACCCGGAAGGCCGCGGCGGCCTCGGTGTGTTCCATTGGGTGGCCTACGGCATTCCGGCCAATGTGACGTCGTTTGCGGAAGGCGAAGTCAGCAAGGAATCGCCAAAATATGTCGGCGGCAAGAGCACCCAGGGTGTCGGCTTCTTCTCCGGCCCCTGCACCCCGCCCGGAACGCCGCACCACTACACCTATATGGTGATCGCCACCGATCTCGACCCGAAGGAATTGCCGCCCGGACTGACCTTGCCGGAACTGCAGGCCAAGCTCGCCGGCCACGCCAAGGGCGCCGCCGGCCTCGTCGGCCTGTTCGTGAAGCCGCAATAAGCTCGGACCACTCCGGGATGCCTCGACCAGCGGGGCATCCCGTCATTCCGGAACTGCCAACGTACTGTGTCGCGCGCTCGCACAGGCGATGAGTCGATTTCCAAACTTTGGTTATCCGTCATTCCGGCCCTCGGCTGAAAGCTGAGAGCCCGGAATGACGCGCCGTTTTGCCGCGAAAGCGGAACGCAAGGACGTTCCGCGCTCCGCGATCCACATGGGCACGACGGCAAGAACGCGCGTTGGCCCGGCTTAGACCGGATTTCGATCAGGTCGAATCACACTCTCGGCGTCATGCCCGCGCTTGTCGCGGGCATCCACGTCTTTGTTGCGGCCGTTCTAGGATAAAGACGTGGATGGCCGGGACTTCGCCCGGCCATGACTCCCAGGTGTTCGGACGTGACCGGAATCCGGTCTAGGTCTTTACAGGCTGAACACGAACAGCATCGAGGCCGTGGACGTGTTCTTCAGTTCCGGCGCCAGCGGAATGACGTTGGCCGGCTGCTTGGAGCCCACCAGTACGGCCACGTATTGCTTGCCGTTCACCGAATAGGTGATCGGCGGCGCATTGATGCCGGTGCCGGTGTTGAAGTTCCAAAGCTCACGCAGCGTCTTGGCGTCATAGGCCGAGAAGGTGCCGTCCAGATGCCCGAGGAAGACGAGGCTGCCGGCGGTCGCGAGCGCTCCCGAATAATTCGGATACGTGAGCTTCAGGGCCCCCTTGATCTCGCCGGTGGCAGGATCGACCGCCTTCAGGCTGCCGTAGAGCCGATCGGGCGTACGCGGGGCGCCGCCGGTGAAGCGTTCGCGCACCTTCGACGAACCGCCCTGGTCCTCCATGTCCTTCTGCGCGACCGTATCGACGTAGTTGCAGCCTTCGATGGAGGGGATGTAGAGCAGGCCGAGGTCGGGATTATAGGCGGTGGGCTCCCAGTTCTTGCCGCCGAAATGCGAGGGGCATAGCTTGTTGCCCTGCGGCTGGGCGCGGCTGCCATGGCTGCCCGGATTGTACACCTGGAAACCGGCTGCGGGATCGTAATTGACCGGCTTGCCGGTCTTGGGGTCGAGGCCCGGCGTCCAGTTCAATTCATCGACATACTGCTTGCCGGCCACGAAGGACCCGTTGGTGCGGTCGAGCGCGTAGAAGAACCCATTGCGCGCCGCGTGCACCACGAGCTTGCGATCCTCGCCGTTGACCTTGGCATTGATGATCGGATGCTCGGAGATTTCGTCGAAATCGTAAGGGTCGTTCGGGGTATATTGATAGCCCCATTTGATCTGGCCGTTTTTGGGATCGATCGCCAATACGCTCGCGGCCCATTTATTGTCGCCGGGCCGGTATTCGGCATCCCAGTCCGGACCCGCATTGCCGATGCCCTGGTAGATCGTATCGCTCTCCGGATCGTAGGTCGCGGTCTCCCACACGGAAGCGCCGCCGTGCTTCCAATGATCCTTGCCGTCCTTCCAGGTCTCGTTGCCGGGTTCGCCGGTGCCGGGAATCGTGTAGGTCCGCCAGGCGGCCTTGCCGGTGTTGAGGTCGGTAGCCTCGATGAAGCCGCGGATGCCGAACTCGCCGCCGGCCGTACCGACGATCGCCAGGTCGCGGATGACCAGCGGCGCCATGGTGATGACCTCGGCGATCGCCGGATCGGCGATCTTGCGCTCCCACACCACCTCGCCGGTCGCCTTGTCGATCGCGAACATGCGCCCATCGAGCGCGATCGAAATCACCTTGTCCTTCCACAGGGCGACGCCGCGATTGTTGACGCCGCAGCAGGCCACATCACCGGCCCAGGCGCGGTCGGTGCCGGGGTCCATCTTCCACTTGATGACGCCCTTCTTGCCGGCGCTGAGGTCGATGGCATAGACCGATCCCCAGCCGTCCGGCACGTACATGATGCCGTCCTCGACGATCGGCGTCGCTTCGAGATTGCCGAACGCGTAACGCCCGCCGCTCTGGAACCCGCTCAGCGCCACCGTGAAGGCCGGCTTGAGATTTTTCACCGTGTCGGTGTTGATCTCCTTGAGCAGCGAATAGCGGTGGCCCTGGTAATTGCCGTGGTGCAGAATCCAGTTCTGCGGCTCGCGCTGCGGATTGAGCGCACGGGCGTCCGTCATGTCGGCGGCGCCGGCGGGTGTCAGCGCGGTCGCAAGCAGCAATGAACCGGCGAGCGCGCCGGCAAAGGATTTGGCATTCATGGGGTTCTCCCTGGTGCACCGGCTTGGACGGCCGGATGTTTTGCAATGGCAGTCGGCAACCGAAGGCGGTCGAAGCGTGGTGGATACCGTAGTCTGCGGTACCGCGTCAGGTCAAATGATCGTACGTCCAGCGCGGTGCGACCGAGTGGCCGCACTGGGAGGTTGAACCAATCGGCCCGGCGCGAGCGATGACGAAAAACGTTCCGGGCGGGTATCTCGAGCTTGGTCTTCGCAAAGTGCCCAGCATCGGCTATGCTGTCTCCGAAATGTTGTGACAACATAGAGGCTCGCCGTGGCGACGCTCATCGTTCGAGATATGGATGATGATCTGGTGCGCAGACTGCGCATCCGGGCAGCCGAGCATGGGCGCTCTGCGGAAGCGGAGCACCGGGAGATCCTCCGAACCGCCCTTGTTGGGGACAGCGACCAACAAGCGCAACAACGTCAGAGCATCGCCGATCGTCTGGCCGAGTTCCGAAGCCGGACCGCCGGACGCGGATCTCCTTCCGTGGCCGAGCTTCTTGGAGATTCACGCTCGAACCGGATGACTGCGCTCACAGGACGGCGTGAGAGCGACTGATCGTGACGCTCGTCGTCGATGCGTCGGTCGGGCTGAAATGGGTGGTCAAGGAGTGCGACAGCTCTTTGGCCGAGGCATTGGTTCGGCTCGAACCCGATTTGCTTGTCCCCGACTTTTGGCTCAACGAGGCGACCAACGTGCTGTGGCTCCAGGTGCGGCGAAAGCTGTTCACGCCGCAGGAAGCCCGACAGGGATTGGCACTGCTCAGCGCCCAAATCAAACCGACGCCGACCGCCGGAATGGGGCTTCACGAAGTGGCGCTGGATATCGGCATCGCGATCAACCATTCTTCCTACGACACGCTCTACTTGGCGTTTGCCATCGCGGTCGGTGCCAGCGCCGTCGTGGCGGCGGACCGCGGCTTTATCCGGTCGGTCTCGACTCACCCCGATCGGAACATCGCAGCATTGATGCTCCCGCTCGACGCATGGGCGAGATCGAAGGGCATTCGCTTGCCGTGAGCTTTTGACCAAGCAGCGATCGGAATTGGACTTGCTTGCCGCCCGGTGTGAAAGCGATCGACACCTCCGACACACAGAAGGTTCTGGACTGGTCCAGTGCCAAACGCGGGCTTGTTCCACCGGCCCATCAAGCAGAAACTGACGCTTTGGCTCAATGCTGACGTGGTCGCATGCTTCAAGCAACTTGCGACTGCACCTTGCTCAAACTCATCATGATGCCGTCCCGCGCTCTTTCTATATTCATTTCCGGAAGGCAAGGCGCGAACCAAGCCTTGCCTTCCGGGCAACAGGCCGAACCCGCGCCGTTACAAGCTAAACACGTACAGCATGGACGCCGTCGACGTGTTCTTCAGCTCCGGCATGTTCTGCATGATGTTGGTCGGCTGGCGGGAGCCCACCAGCACCGCGATATACTGCTTGCCGTTCACCGCATAGCTGATCGGCGGGGCGCCGATGCCGGTGCCGGTATTGAAGCTCCACAGCTCCTTCAGGGTTTTGGCGTCATAGGCCGAGAAGGTGCCGTCGAGATGGCCGAGGAAGATCAAATTGCCGGCGGTCGCCAGCGCGCCGGCAAAGTTCGGGTACTCCAGCTTGGCCGATGCCTTGATGTCGCCGGTGACGGGATCGACGGCCTTCAGGGCGCCATGGAGACGCTCCGGCCATTCGGCGCCGCCGCCGGTGAAGCGGTCGCGGAATTTTGAGGCGCCGCCCTGGTCCTCCATGTCCTTCTGCTCGACGGTGCGGGCGAGCGCGCAGCCTTCGATCGTCGGGATGTAAAGCAGCCCGAGTTCCGGATTGAAGGCGGTCGGCTGCCAGTTCTTGCCGCCCTGGATCGACGGGCACAGGCGGTTGCTCAGCGGGTTGGCGCGGTTGCCGTGGCTGCCTTGGTTATAAATCTGCACGCCGCCGGCCGGATTGTAGTTGACCGGCTTGCCGGTCTTCGGGTCGAGGCCCGGTGTCCAGTTTAACTCGTCCACATACTGCTTGCCGGCGATGAACGAGCCGTTGATGCGATCGAGCGCATAGAAGAAGCCGTTGCGGGCCGCATGCACGACCAGCTTGCGGTCTTCGCCATTGACCTTGGCGTTGATGATCGGGTGCTCGGAGATTTCGTCGTAATCGTAAGGATCGTTCGGGGTATATTGATAGCCCCACTTGATCTGGCCGTTGCTCGGGTTCATGGCCAGCACGCTGGCGGCCCACTTGTTGTCGCCGGGACGGAATTCGGTGTCCCAATCCGGGCCGGCATTGCCGATACCCTGATAGAAGGTGTTGCTCTCCGGATCGTAGGTCGCGGTCTCCCACACCGAGGCTCCGCCGTGCTTCCAGCGGTCCTTGCCGTCCTTCCAGGTCTCGTTGCCGGGTTCGCCGGTGCCGGGGATCGTATAGGTGCGCCAGGCGGCCTTGCCGGTATTGAGGTCGGTCGCCTCGATGAAGCCGCGGATGCCGAATTCGCCCCCGGCGGTGCCGACGATGGCGAGATCGTGGACGATCAGCGGCGCGATGGTGAGCGTCTCGCCGATCGCCGGATCGGCGATCTTGCGCTCCCACACGACTTCGCCGGTCTCCTTGTTGATGGAGAACATGCGCCCGTCGAGCGCGATGGAAATCACCCTGTCCTTCCACAACGCGACGCCGCGATTGTTGACGCCGCAGCAGGCGACATCACCGGCCCAGGCGCGGTCGGTGCCGGGGTCCATCTTCCACTTGATGACGCCCCTCTTGCCGGCCTTGACGTCGATCGCATAGACCGAGCCCCAGCCGTCCGGCACATACATGATGCCGTCCTCGACGAGCGGCGTCGCCTCAAGATTGCCGTGGGCGTAGCGCCCGCCGCTCTGGAACCCGCTGAGCGCCACCGTGAAGGCCGGCTTGAGGTTCTTCACCGTGTCGGTGTTGATCTCCTTGAGCAACGAATAGCGATGGCCCTGGTAGTTGCCGTGGTGCAGGATCCAGTTCTGCGGCTCGCGCTGCGGGTTGAGCGCGCGCGCATCCGTCATATCGGCGGCGCCGGCGGGCGTCAGTGCCGTCGCCATCAGCAATGCGCCGATGCATGTATAGGTCACCCTCGTTGGTGTCATGTCGAAGTTCCTCCCTGTGGCCTTGCGTTGGTAGAAAACGGCGCGGCCGAGATCGGCCGCGCATTTTTGGTTGAGCCTAGGCACAGGAATACGAGAGGGTCAACATGTGCCAAACGCCCGCGGCTGCTGCAAAAACGCGCAACGCTGCAGCAAACTTCTACTGGCTACAATCAGCCAGATCGCGCTCTTCGAGTGAAAAAATGTCGCCGGCCTTGATGTCGAGGTTGCGCGCGAAGCATACCCGCCCCGACACGTCCTTGAGCCTGGCGTCGTAGTGTCCGGGTTCGATGCCGGTGATGCGCAAACGCTCATCGGAATCGACGGTGCCGTCCTTATCGTTTTTGCATTGGTTTTCCCCCCATTTCGCGGTGCCGGCAGGGGCCAACTGGAATTCCGAAATGGTACGGCGCGTGAGATTCCAGAACCGCATCGGGCGTTCGGCGGCAAGCGTAGTGGCGACGGTGATCGTCAGGGCTAGAACGGCAAGTGCGGTTTTCAGCATGGTTTCCTCCGTGGCTTTGCGCACCAGACTAGCGTTTTGCCGTGGCCGGCGGAAGACGCCTCTAAGACCCGGTGGTATCAGCCGCTGGGGCGCGCGTGCCCTGCAGGGAACGCTGACATGACGATCATTGGTTTCGCCCATCGCCGCTCGATGCGGGCGCATCGTGTTCGCGAATGACGTGGACAGCACGTGAGTAGCGCGCAACCGTCCAACAAAGTTATCGACACGACTGCCATTGCTGGGGTAACAGCTTATCAGGGCTCGCGCCGGCGTCACTATCGGGCCTCTGGTTCCTCACCGTTCGGTGCCAAAAAAGAAGAAGTTCCCCGGGATGGCAATACAAGCTCTCAACAGTGAATTCTCCGCGCACCCGCTCAAAAGTGAGTTCCCAGCCGACCACCTGCCGCTGCTGCGTTGGCTGATATTCACGGGCATCACCGTGTTCGCGTTCGTGCTGGCCTGGCACTTCGGGCTGGTCAGCATGATGATCCGTGGCGACAAGACCTACATCTCGATGGTCATCGCGGTGCTGTACGTGCTGAGCTCGATCCACTGCTTTTTGCGGACGAGCACGATCTCGCGCGAGACCGACAGTGCCCATCGGGTGCTCGCCCTGGTGAGCAAGGGCGGCGCCCCGCAGCTTAAGGTCGACGGCGCGGACGTCATTACATCCGAGGGCACGAAGCTGCCGAAAGGCGCGGTGACGACGCATATTCGCAACCTCATCCTAAAATCCGATCTGCAGGGCGACGAGCACCGGCTCGATCAGACGCTTTTGCTGCGCAGTCTGGCGGATGCCTTGCGTGGGCCGAACCAGCTCGGCGCCTATGCGGGCGATGCGCTGATGAAGCTGGGCTTGCTCGGCACGATCGTGGGATTCATCATGATGCTGGCGCCGATCGCCGGTCTGGATGCGGCGGACCGGGCATCGGTGAAAAGCTCCATGGGCCTGATGAGCGACGGCATGGCGGTGGCGATGTACACCACCTTGACCGGACTGATCGGGTCGATCCTCGTACAGACGCAGTACTATATGCTTGATAAGGCGACACAGCGGCTGTTCGGCTTAGCCACCAACCTGACCGAGGTGTTCGTGGTTTCCGTGCTTGAGCGAGGGCAGCATGGACGGGTTCGGTAACTATCCCGACGACAAGCCGTTCGATCCCTTCAGCGTCATGTTGTTCAAGGCGCTGCAGGTCGTGGCGTTTCTGTTCTTCATCGCGCTGCTGGCGATGAACCCCGAGTCGCTGCAGGGCAAGATCGACACCAAGGCGGAGTTCATCATTACCTTGGGTTGGCCCGACAGCCATCCCGACGATATGGATCTTTATGTCGAGGATCCGCTCGGCAATATCGTTTGGTATCATGAGCGGGAGGCCGGTTTCATGGTGCTTGACCGCGATGACCGCGGTGGCCTCAACAATTCGATCACGGTGAACGGACGCAAGGTCCAAAGTCCGATCCGGCAGGAGACCGTCAGCATTCGCGGCATCGTCGCCGGCGAATATACCGTCAACGTGAATTACTACCTCGCGACGACGACCGCGCCGGTGCCGGTTTCGGTCAAGATCGAGAAGGTAAATCCGACCGTCGAAGTTATCTATTACGACACGCTCATGATGAGCCACATGAACCAGGAAGAGACGGCAGCGCGGTTCAAGATCGCCGACAACGGCAACGTGCTGGATGTCAACCACCGGAAAAAGTCGCTCATCCAATTGACCCGTAGCGTGCGGCGCACGTCCGCTGGCGGCAAATAACCAATCACGCAATCACAGGTTAGCGAAACGCCAATGGACGCCGTCGTTCTTGCCATCTCGATCGCCTACGTGGTCATGGCGGTGCTGCTCCTCTGTATGGGCTTGACCTCCCGTTTTGCGTGGTGGATCAAGGCGGTCGTCATCGTGGTGACCTCTTTTTTCTTCATCGAATCGTTCTTCGCGACCAAGAGCTTGCTGGGCTGGCCCGGCGGCGGACAGCTTCCTCACCGCTTCCAACTGTTGTGGACGCGCGTGGTCGAGCCGGATCCGAAAGTCAGCGATCCCGGTGCTATCTACCTTTGGGTGGAGGAACTCGACGAGAACAATGTTCCGAGCGGGATTCCGCGGTCGTACAAGCTGAAATATTCGCCGCCATTGGCGGATCGCTCCAACAAGGCCAAGGATGAAATCATGGCCGGCAATCCCCAAGAGGGGACCGCGAACGACATGGAAAGCGACGATTCCAACAAGATGGACGCCAAGCTCGACCAGATGAACGGTCCCAATCGCCCCGAGACAGGCCTCTCGAACGTCGAAATCGAGATGCTGCGGCAGGCGCAACAGGTCGAATTCCGTCCATTGTCCGGCGTTCCGCTACCGCCGAAGAACTAAGAACTCGCTGGGAAATAAACGCTCCGATCGGGGGTGAACGCCCGCGAATGCGGGCGATCCGGTAGCCCCCGAGTTCCATTGGCACGGCCCGTGACGCGGAGTTACCGGCTGCCCCGCTTTCCGCGGGGGATGACGACCCTCCAATTCAATTAATTTCCGGCATGTCATATGGACTTGCGCGGCGATTTTGCGCGCACAACGCAGTTGTGCACAACGCGATGGTCGAATTGCCGCGTTTGGTAATTGCGGGGCGTACCATTCAATCATAGCTTTGTCGGATGATTCGCCGGATTCATGATCGCGCGATGTGCGCCTGCGACCGACGCGTGCAAGGATGAGTTCTGTTGATCGCGTGATCGTCTGGCTAATCGCACGTTCCTGCTCACCAGCGGACCCATCATGAATTTGCGATTTACCTATGAAGACCTTGTGGCTCAACTCGGGTCGGAAGAGGTTCACAAGGGCGCTTTCGTCCTGGCGGATAACGGCGTGGTCAACGTCGAGATGTCGGACGACGGTACCGATGTATACAGCACGGTGACCGGCACCAAATCGCGGCTGTACGAACAAAACATCGCGATCATGACATACGGCAAGTCCGTCCAGATCGAGGGCGATTGCACCTGTCCGGTCGGCTTCAACTGCAAGCACATCGCGGCTGTCCTGCTGCATTGCCTGGCCGAAGGTGAATCCCGCCCGCAGGTGCTGGAACGCCGGGAGAAAGCAGTCCCGGAATTGCTTGCGGCCTTGCGTACACCTGTTCCAAGTGCCGGAACCGCGGTAGCGGCGCCCTCCATCGGCGCGGCGACCGTCAAGCTCTCGCATGGCGTATCGGCTTGGCTGGACCGGTTGGCCGCTGCGGCGGGGCAAACCGGTAACCCCGAAGCCGTCACCACGAACCAGCACCGTCTCCTTTACGTTCTCAACCACGAGAACGAGGCCGTCGGAAGCGCTCCGCGCCTGGCGCACATTCGCCCCGTCAATGTTCGCCTGCGCAAGGATGGCAGTATCGCAGACCCGAAGTCGTATAATCCCGACAACGCCGAACGGCCGAGGGAGCATTGCGCCCGCTTTGTGACCGATGCGGATTACGACATTTTGCGCGATCTGGCCGCGCTCAAGCGGCTGAACCGAAGCGACGCGGCCGACATCGCCCTCACCGGCAATGCCACCAGCCAGGCGGTTCTGCTGGCGCTGCTGGATTCCGGTCGATTGCGGTATGGGAATCCAGAGGGTCCGCAGTTGCGCGCGGGCCCCGCCGTCCCGGCCGAGCCGCGGTGGATTAAAACCGAACGCGGGGAACAGAAGCTGAATTTTGTCCCGCTGAACGAAGCGGACCGGTTCGACTGCGTGCTGCCGCTGCGTCCGCCGCAATATGTCGATGTCGCCAGGGGACACGTCGGCGCCATAAAAACGGACCTGACCCCGCAGCTGGCCTTGGAGATCGCCCGGTCACCGGAGGTGACGGTGTCCGAAGCGGCATTGGTCAAGGACGCGATGCGCCAGCGTTTTCGGGCCCGGGCCGCGGATGCCACCGCCACCCGCGCCTCGACGCCGCCGGTCCCGGCAACCGACACCCACGCGCTGCCGCTGCCGGAAGCGCCCGACAACATCGAAACGCGCAAAATTCCGCCTGTCCCGCACCTGACGCTGATCATGTCGACGGCCAAGGAGAGGCCGCTTTATTATTGGTACGCCGCGGAAGCGCGAAATGAAAAGTCGTGCCCCGTACCGCTGGCGCGCCTGTCGTTCGACTACGCAGGTAGAACAATCGTTCCGGGATCCAGTCAACAATTTATCGAGCAGCTTGAGGGCGACCGGCTCATTCTGATTCCCCGCGACATGGCGGCCGAGGCGCAGGCGGCGCAGCGTCTCGGCAAATTCGCCGTGGTGCCCGTTGCCAAAATGCCGTTCGACGTGCCGTCCGAGCACGCCAAGGATTTCTTTATCGCGAATGGCGGGATTCGCTCCGGCAGCGATTCGATCAAGGATATCGAAAACCCGGCGCGGTACATCGATTTTTCGCTGAATGCGGTTCCCCGGCTGGTCCAGGAAGGCTGGTGCATCACCTTCGCGGACGACTATCCGTATCGCATGGCCGAAGGCGAGGTCGAGTGGTGGGCGGATATCGACGAGGGTTCGGGGATCGATTGGTTCTCGTTCGAACTCGGTATTGAGTTCGAAGGCAATCGCATCGACCTGGTGCCGCATCTCGCCGCCCTGGTGGCACAAGTCCCGGCACAACTGTTGGAGACAGCGGTTTCGCCGGAACCCGACCGGCGGTTTGCCGAACTCTGCGCCAAGCACAAATTCTATCACCGGCTGCCCGACGGCCGCCTGCTGACGCTGCCGGCGGAACGCCTGGTGCCGATGCTGAAGGCGCTCCTCGAACTGGTCGGCCCGCGGCAGGACCGCACGAGCGACGGCAAGCTCAAGCTGCACCGCGCCGAGGCCGGCGCGCTGGCGGCTTTCGCCGGCCAAACCGGTGTGGAGATCGCCTGGGCGGAAAACGCCCAGCGCTTGATCCAACTCGGCGATCGCCTGCGCAATGGCCGCGGCCTGGTGCCGGTGGCGGCACCGGCCTCGTTCCTCGCCAAGCTTCGCCCGTATCAGGACGACGGTCTCGCATGGCTGGATTTTCTCCGCGATTCCGGTTTCGGCGGCGTGCTGGCGGACGATATGGGGCTCGGCAAGACCGTGCAGGCGCTGGCCTTCCTGTCGCACGAGAAGGCGGCAGGACGGCTCGACCGCCCCGCGCTGATCCTGTGTCCGACCAGCGTGCTGCCCAACTGGCAGGACGAGGCGGCCCGGTTCGCGCCGGAGCTCAAGGTGCTGCCGCTGCGCGGCCTCGACCGGCGGGAATCGTTCGACGCCATCCCCAAGAGCGACTTGGTGCTCTCCACCTATCCGCTGCTGACGCGCGACCACAAGGTGCTGCTGGCGCAGGACTTTCACGTTGCGATCCTTGATGAAGCGCAGGCGATCAAGAACCCCAAAGCCGGGGTCTCGAAGCTCGTGCACGGCATCAAGGCCCGCCATCGGTTGGCGCTGACCGGTACGCCGCTCGAGAACAATCTCGGCGAGGTGTGGTCGCTGTTCGCGTTTCTGGCCCCCGGCCTGCTGGGCGACGAGACCACGTTCCGCCGCACCTTCCGGATTCCGATCGAGAAGCATGGCGATGCCAAGGCGCAGACGTTTTTGTCCAGGCGCCTGAAGCCGTTCATGCTGCGGCGGACCAAGGAGGAGGTCGCCACCGAACTGCCGCCGAAGACCGAGATCATCGAGCGGGTTCGCCTCGAAGGCGCCCAGCGCGATCTCTACGAGACCGTGCGCGCCTTGATGCAGGCCAAGGTGCGCGACGAGATCGCCCGCAAGGGGCTGGCCAAAAGCCACATCGTGTTTCTCGACGCTCTGCTGAAGCTGCGCCAAATCTGCTGCGATCCGCGCCTGCTGCGGCTGCCGCAGGCCCGCGGCATCACCGGCTCGGCCAAGCTCGAGCGGCTGATGGAGATGATCCCGGAACTGGTCGCCGAGGGGCGGCGTATCCTGCTGTTCTCGCAATTCACCAGCATGCTGGCGCTGATCGAGGCGGAACTGGAGAAGCTCAAGATTCCGTATGTGATGTTGACCGGCGACACCACGGACCGGGCGACGCCGGTGCGCGCAATTCCAGGCCGGCAAGGTGCCGCTGTTCCTGGTGAGCCTGAAGGCCGGCGGCACCGGCCTGAACCTCACCGCCGCCGATACGGTCATCCACTACGACCCTTGGTGGAACCCGGCGGTCGAGAACCAGGCCACCGACCGCGCCCACCGCATCGGCCAGGACAAGCCGGTGTTCGTCTACAAGCTGATCGTCGAGGAAGGCATCGAGACCGCGATCGAACTGTTGAAAGCCCGCAAGGCCGCGCTCGCCGAAGCGCTGTTCGCCGGCGGCGCCAAGACCCCGCTCGATTTGACCGAAGCCGACATCTCGGCGCTGTTCGCGCCCCTGGACCGCAAGCCGGAACGGCGGGCGGCGTAGCG
>CAWDKL010000039.1:0-7451 GCA_963802745.1 uncultured Alphaproteobacteria bacterium
TGCGGGACGGAAGGCTGTCCTTCATCCGGCTACCCGGCGCAGCTGAAATTGAATGTGGACCTACCTGTCCCACAGCGGCGATTCGTGTTACGGAAGCGCATGACCAAGCTGCTTGAACACGCTGTTGAAACCGTCCGCGCTCTGCCCCCTGAAGCACAGGATGCCGTCGCGCGCTTCCTTTTGCAATTTGCCGGTGACGATGAACCGGTAATTCAGCTGACGCCCGAGGAAGAGGCCGATCTTGCCGCGGCCGACGAGGAAATCGCGCGGGGCGAGTTTGCGACCGACGAAGAGGTGCGCGCCATCTGGGCGAAGCACGGTCTGTGAGGCTGCGCTACACCAAGCGCGCGGCCCGACAGATCGACAAGGCGCTTGATTATGTCGCCAAGAGGTCGCCACAGGGCGCGGCGCGCGTTCGCGAACGCCTTCTCGCCGTGGTGACGCTGCTTCAACTTCATCCCCACGCTGGACATGCAACGAGCCGCACCGGTGTGCGACGCTTTGGGTTGGCGCCCTATCCGTACTTCATCGATTACCGTGTTGTCGGGGACGATCTTATTGTCATGCAATTCCGTCACGCCGCGCGAAGACCCGACGAATGAAAATCAATCCTCCCGACAGCTGGCAGAGGTTGCTGTGATGGCAGTGATCGAACGTAGTCAGTTGAAGACATCGCCAAATCGTTGGCGCGCGCCCTGGAGTGCGCGTGCCGATCGCCGAGCGCAGACCGGCTTTGTCGTTCGCGACACCGCGCGGTGGGCGATCATCGAAGGAGCGAAACCATGGAACGCATAACGTCGCGCGAGATACTCGACACCATCGATCGCGCTCTGGAACGGGCGGCGCGTCAAGCGGCGCAACAGCAATTTCAACCGGTACCGATGCCTTCACAAATCGAGCGACCCGGCAAGCCGATAGGACAAATGAGCGGGCAGGAAGTCTGGAGGCCATCGATCGAGGATTGGCCGAAGCGGCACGCCCCTTTGCCGGCGATGTCATGGTGCCATCGTAACTACGACTGTTCCCATGGCCAGCCGCGACACCACCCCACCAAAATCACCCGCGAGGTGCTACTCAAAGCCCATGCGTGGGGTTTTTTTCCGGTCGCCGAGAGCACGGACGATCCGGCGCCAGGCATCTCGCGTAAAAGCAGATTTCTGGCGGGGCTCAACCGACCAAACCAAGTTCGAGCGTGCCGAAGCATCGTTTCGGCATCACGCCGGTGCTTGCTGAAGGTATCAAAATCCTCCCTACGATGGTTCTGGGACGTCCATGGCCCGGACTATCCCGGCCACGCGGGTGTTCCGGCATGACCGGAATCCGGTCTAATGCCCGGCCTGGATGTCGGCTACGGCTTGGGCCATGGCTTCCTCCATGGTGCGGCGGATCTGATGGTCCGACTGGGCGACGCTCTTGGCATCGAAATCCGCCCGCACCTTGGCGAACACGCCGTCGCTTCCGGGGGCATCGAGATCGGCCGTGACGACGGCCTTCGCGTAGGCCTCGGCCGCCTCGCCGGCCAGACCGAGCTTGCCGGCGGCCCACAGACCCACGAGCTTGTTGCGCCGCGCATGCGCCTTGAACCGCAGTTCCTCATCGTGTGCGAACTTGTTCTCGAAAACCTCCTCACGCTTGTCGAAGGTCGTCATGACATGCCCCTTGCTGCCGCGGACATCGAAATCCACTGCGCGTCGCCTTACATAATGGCGGGTGGCCGTCAAGGTCGGGCGATCGCCTGCGCAAGTTGGCGGTTGCGGGAATACGGCGGTCAGGTAATGTCAATTGTGCTCCGCGGTAGCTTGCGCTAGCTTGAGGCTGCGGAGGGCTGGCGCGGGGTTCGAGCTAGGTTCTTTAAGTCGCGCCGCACAAGAATGTTCCGCCGCCGCGGAGCTCGAACACGAATAGGAGCCACGGCAAACCATGGATTTCCTCAAGCCACGGTACACTCCCATGAGCCGACGTCGCCGTATCTACGAAGGCAAGGCGAAGGTTCTGTATGAAGGACCCGAGCCGGGCACGCTCATTCAGCACTTCAAGGATGATGCCACGGCCTTCAACGCCAAGAAGCATCAGGTCATCGAAGGCAAGGGGGTGTTGAACAACCGTATTTCCGAATATGTGTTCCAGCATCTCAACGACATCGGAGTACCCACGCACTTCATTCGTCGGCTCAACATGCGCGAGCAGCTGATTCGCGAAGTGGAAATCATTCCGCTCGAAATCGTGGTGCGCAACGTCGCCGCCGGATCGCTGTCGCAGCGGCTCGGCATCGAAGAGGGCACCCAGCTGCCGCGTTCGATCATCGAATTCTACTACAAGAACGACCCGCTCGGCGATCCGATGGTGTCTGAGGAACACATCACGGCATTCGGCTGGGCCACTCCGCAGGAGATCGACGACGTGATGGCGCTCGCCATAAGGGTCAACGATTTCCTCTCCGGCCTGTTCCTCGGCGTCGGTATCCGCTTGGTCGATTTCAAGATGGAATGCGGCCGCCTATGGGAAAACGAGATGATGCGGATCGTCGTCGCCGACGAGATCTCGCCCGATTCGTGCCGGCTGTGGGATATCAAATCCAACGAGAAGCTCGACAAGGACCGCTTCCGCCGCGACCTCGGCGGCCTCTTGGAAGCCTACACCGAGGTGGCGCGCCGGCTCGGCATCATGGGCGAAGGTGAACGCCCGCTCGGCAACGGTCCGGTGCTGGTGAAGAGTTAAGGAGCGCGACCGGGGAGCCGGAGAATAAGGCGCGCCGTAGGGTGGGCAAAATCGCGTGGCTCCGCGCAAGGTCTCGCGCCGACGTCTCCGGCGATTTTGCCCACGCGGTTCCGCTCCCACGTTTTCCGCGTAGGCAAAATCGCGGCGGGTCGAGTGTATCCACTCCGTTCCGGTGGGGCGATGTTGCGCACCCTACGGCGCTGCGACATGACCGGAATTTGGTCCAGAAGCACGGAGCGCGACGTTGGGCGTCCCCGTCATCAGTACCGGCCCGATGACCGTGGAGGAATTTTATGCCTTCGCGGATAGTCGGCCGGACGAGGAAAAATGGGAGCTGATCGACGGCGAGCCGACCTTGAGCGCGGCGCCGGGCCCCCTGCATCAATGGATTGTCCGGAACCTGGTGCTGGCGCTCGGAACGCGGGAGCGCGAGATGAAAGCCGCCTGGGCAGTGCTTCCGGAATTGGGTGTTCGCGTATCCGATGTCGATCGGCCGGAGCCAGATGTCCTGGTCATTCCGGCGCATCACCGCGCGCTCGATCCGCGGGAACGCGACACCAGCAGCGTGATCGTCGCGTTCGAAGTGCCCTCGCCGTCAACCAAGGGGCGAGACCTGCGCTGGAAACGGACGGCATACACCCGCCTGCCATCCCTCACGCATTACATCGTGATCGCCCAGGATGCCGTGGAAGTCGTCGTCTTTGCGCGCGACGAGGATTTTGCCGAACGGCGGTTATGCTCGATTGACGACGTGATTGAACTACGCCCACTCGGCATTGCCTTGCCGGTGGCGGAAATTTACCGCGACACCGGATTGGATAGGCTCGATTAGTGGCGGTCGGTTCCCTTCACCTCTCCCCGCTTGCGGGGAGAGGTCGGCGCGCGCCAGCGCGCCGGGTGAGGGGCCGGGGCGCGCATTGCCCTGGGTGTAAGTCTCCACGCCGTGCTTCGGACTGCCCCTCACCCCGACCCTCTCCCCGCAAGCGGGGAGACGGAGAAGAAAGCGCGCCGTCGCGGTGCACCCTCCCTTGACTGCTGACGGGCCCCGTCTGACGCCATATGCCCTTGTCGGCGTAAAATGACCCAAGGCCGCAATTTGGCCGCGACGGTACTTTGGTACGGCGGAACGGATATACGCGATGGCGACGGAAACCCTCACGACGCGTTGCTGCATTGTCGGCGGTGGGCCGGCCGGGATGATGCTGGGGTTTCTGCTGGCGCGGGCGGGCGTCGATGTGATCGTGCTGGAAAAGCACGCCGATTTCCTGCGCGATTTTCGCGGCGATACCATTCATCCCTCGACCTTGGAACTCATGCACGAGTTGGGGCTGCTCGACGAATTCCTCACTTTGCCGCACCACGACGTGGCGCATCTCAGTGCCCAGATCGGAGATACCGCGATCCGGATCGCGGATTTCAGCCATTTGCCGACGGTGTGCAAGTACATCGCCTTCATGCCGCAGTGGGATTTTCTCAACTTTATGGCCGCCCACGGCCGCCGCTACCCGGGCTTTCGGCTCATGATGAAGACGCAAGCGACCGGGCTCGTCGAAGACGGGGGCCGGGTCCTCGGCGTCACGGCGCAGAGCGACGCGGGGGCACACGAAATCCGCGCGGATCTCGTCGTCGGCACCGACGGACGCCACTCGACCGTGCGCGAGCGGGCCGGCTTCAAGGTGGACGATCTCGGCGCCCCGATGGACGTGCTGTGGATGCGGCTCCCGCGTCTCCCCGGCGATCGCTCCGAGGCTTTCGGCCATGCCGATGCGGGCCGCATCTTCATCATGCTGGACCGCGGCGATTATTGGCAGTGCGCCTTCGTGATCCCCAAAGGATCCGCGGACGCGATGATGGCGCGGGATATTTCGGAATTCCGGGCCATGGTGCTGCGCTTGTCGCCCTGGCTGCAGGATCGGGTCGCCGAGTTGCGGGGCTGGGACGACGTCAAACTGCTCACCGTGTCGGTCGACCGCCTGCCGGTGTGGCACCGCGAGGGCCTGATCTGTATCGGCGATGCGGCGCACGCGATGTCGCCGATCGGCGGCGTCGGTATCAATCTGGCGGTGCAGGACGCCGTTGCGGCCGCCAACATTTTGATCGGACCGCTGCTGGCCGGCACCGTCACGCGCCAGGACCTGGCCCGCATCCAGGCGCGCCGGATGTGGCCGACGCAAATGACGCAGCGCCTGCAGCTGTTCATCCAAAACCACATCATCCGGCGCGTGCTGGGCGGGTCCAAACCGCTGAAGCCGCCGTTCGCCCTCAAGATTCTCGGCTGGTTCCCGGTGCTGCAGCGGATTCCGGCACGCCTGATCGGGATCGGCGTGCGGCCCGAGCACATCCGCACCGCAGCAGAGAACGCGACCGACCCACGCTCGTGATGTAACCGGGGGTCGGTCATCGCTGGCCCCCTGCCCGCCCTATCCCTATCCTCACGGCGGCGTGAAGGACGCCGTGGGAAGAGGGGTACGCGCGTCACCTGCTTAAGCGTTGGGTCGGGGACGGGATTTAGGCCGGTCGCCCCGCCTTTGGAGCGTATCGGCCGCGGGGATTGAGGGCGCGATCGACAGAAAAATGCCTTCAATACAGCTCCGTATCTTTCGATACGTGGTGCGGCAGAGGAAAATACGGATTTTCCAATTCGACCATCTTTTGGCCGATCAACAGCAGCGGCCCGCCAGGCGGAAGCGCCGGAGGCCCCTCGTTAAAGTTTACAACACCGCCATATAGACCGGCCCTCAAAAACGCATCAACTAACGGATGTTCGGTTGCCTTTCCAGGCCAAGCCGACCCTAACATTATCAGGAGGCCGGTTCCTACGTCTCCTGTCCTTGCGGGGAGCATCACGAGTTCTATGCCAGCGTGTTTTAAAGCGGTGGTAATTTGGCCAGAAAAATACAGAGCTTCCGGGTCTCTGTCGCAGATGACATATACTTTACTGACCTTGCCGCGTAGGGTCTGAAAAATATCAAACTGGTCTTTGGTGATGGTGCGACCAAGCCGTCTTTGTCGTTCCTTCTCTAAAGCGATTTGCAGTTCCGCAGTCTTTTGGTTAGCCTCAGCTGCGCGCGATTCCGATTCGGCGACCCTTTCGTCAGAAAGGGATTGTAGCGCTTTCTGCGCCCTAGAAGCTTTCCCGCTGAAATGGATTTCACCGTACACGCCTAAGGCAATCAAAGCATTCGTTATAACCGGGGACCAGTTTTCTATTATTGATCTTCCGGCGGGAAAATTTAAAGCGAAAGCAGCCTCCATGGCCAATCCGATTATAATGAGCCATGCTGCCCAATGGGAGCGAGACTTATTGCGATCAATATCAGAGCGTAATTTGTCGCAAGCGTTACTCATTGGCCCCCTCTAGCTACGATTGGAAAGAGGCGGCCACACCTCGCGTGGATTGTCGTTACCGACGAGCTCATTGGTGCGTCTTTTGCTCATGGCTTGGCCTGTCACGCCGGATACAGCCAGCGCGCGAGATCCAGATTGTGCTGGAAGTAGCCCGCGGGCGGCGCCCCGGGGGCGTTGTGGACGATCACCGGGATATCGGTTTCGTGCAGCGAGCCATGGGTGCGGAAATCCTTGGGCAGCGTTTCCGTCGCGGCATCGAGACTGCCGAATACGGTGTCGCGATCGCCGAGCACGACAAGATCCCCGATGCGGCTGGCCATCAGGTTGAATTCTTGTGCCGCTTGCGCGCGCGTCAGCACGCGTTCGATGCCGGTAAGCCCGGTGAGGATCGCGCCGACGCGCGCCTCATCCTGGGGCGCGTTGAGGTGAATCCAGGCGGTTCCGCCCATGCCTTGATGGTGGCGGACATATTTGTCGCGCTCGGCCGAGATGGCGATGCGCACCGGTGCGCCGCGTTCGGCCAGTGCCTTCTCCAGATCCCAGCTGCGCGATTTGAAATTCATCGCGTGATCGGCGGTAAGCAGGATCGCCGCATCGGGCGCCGCCGCCGCCATCTCGGCCAAGAGCGCATCCAGCCGCGCCAGGTGCTCCTGCGACTCAGGCGCCTGCGGCGGCCACATGTGCATCGGGTAGTCGGTCGGATGAATGTAGAGAAGGCCGATCTCGGGCCGGTTGCGTAGAATATCGAGCGCTGCCGCGAACAGCCAGTAGTTGATCTCGCGCGAGTAGATCGGCGGCGCCTTGCCGAGGCGGCGTTCCCAATCGCCATCCGGGACCTCGGCGGTGAGCGCGATCTCGGTGCCGCGATAGAGCAATTCCACGGTCTTTTTCTTGGAGCTCAGCAGCGCCGAGCGGACGCCGCTTTTGACCGCCCGCTCGAAAATGGTCGGCGCCAGCACGAGGCTCGCGTCCTCCATATAGGCCTCGGTGCCGGTGGCGGGATCGAGATAGGAATTGCCGATCACGCCATGCGCGGAGGGCCAGGCGCCGCAGCAGATCGAGGCATTGTTGCAATTGGTCACCGACGGCATCATGCCTTTGGCGCGCGCGAACACGCCGCCCGCGGCCCAGGCCTTCAGCGTCGGCATCGGGCTTTCCTCGAAATAGTCGAGGCCGAAGCCGTCGCACATCACGATGATGGTCCGCTTTGGCCGCTCGGCGGCGCGCAGGACGTGGGGGGCCGCCACGGTGGCCGCGGCGCCGATCGCTAGCGCCGATCGCAGTACGCGCCGTCTGGTCCAATGTCGCTGCATGGGCGCCCCCCTAAGCCTTGGTTATGACCGGCCGATGCGGCCGAAGCCCGACAATGGGTAGCAACCGCAGGG
>CAWDKL010000040.1:0-79095 GCA_963802745.1 uncultured Alphaproteobacteria bacterium
GCGGTGATTATAGTGACACGGGCGCTCGGTGCACCGGAAGGCGGTGCGGTGACGAATTCGCGCGTGCTTGCGGCGAATCCGATTGCGTCGAACGGCGATCCGGGAGCTCCTCGCATAGTCGGCTGCAATCCGAAAATTTCAAGATCGCGCTTGATGTGGGGCACACACCGGAGGCTCCCGGTGCGACCAGCGCGCGTGGTGCGAAAGAGTTTCGGTTTAACCTAGACCTCGCCAAGCGTATCGAGAAAGCGCTAATTGAAAGTGACTTTAGGCGAACCACTCTTATCACAGCGCATGGTGCCGGCCGAGATCAGCTCATCAAGCGCACAGCGCTCGCCAACGCTTTCGGAGCTGACCTATTGCTGTCCATCCATCACGATGATGTTCAGGACGCCTATCATACCATCTGGACCTATCAGTCCGTGAGGCGCCCGTATCGCGACAGGTTCTCCGGATACTCCCTCTTTGTCTCTCATGACAACCGGCACTTCCTTGAGAGTTTGCTTTTGCGAAACTTTTGGGGGCGGAACTGACAAAGCTCGGCATGCACTACAGTAGCCATCATGCCGAGCGGACATTCCGGGCGAAAGTCGAGAAATCATCGATCCGGACGCCGGTGTCTATCGATATGACCAATTGTTTGTATTAAAACATAGCGAAGCGCCTGCAGTGCTGCTGGAAGCAGGGATTATTGTAAACCGCGATGACGAATTGGCGCTGAGTTCACCGGACCGACAAGGCATTATTAGCAAGGCCGTGGCGACGGCGGTTAGCACTTTGTGCGGTTCGCGGAGCCCAAACTAATTTTTTGCTTCGGCACGCTAGACATGCTCGGGGTATCGATTTCGCCTGCAATGTTTTCCGCCGCCGAAGCAGGCGCGAAGCGTCCTTGACGGTGGTGAGCACGACGCTACTTTTTTGGGTCGTGAACGGCGTGCCATCAGCTTGGGCTCCTTGGTTCAATATTCCAATTAGGCCGGCGACTCTAGTTTCGTCAACCTAGACTAGACAACCAACTCCATAATTCCGATCATATCAGCCGCTATCCCGAGGCTTCCAAAGGCCGCGCACCGCTTAGTGATCCGCTACACTGGCTTTTATCGGCATATGTTTCGAACTTTGGAAACGCTGGTCTAGATCACGTGCCGGATGGTGCCTGATCCCGTATACGGTGCACATGCGCAAATCCTCCAACAGGCTCCGCCCATGACCATCGACCCCACCCATGATCCCGCCCTGAAAAGCTTCATCGCCTCCGCCAATGTGCCGGGCTGCGATTTCCCGATCCAGAACCTCCCTTATGCGGCGTTCCGGCGCCGCAGCGCCACCGGCGGACCGCATATCGGGGTGGCCATCGGGGACCAGATACTCGATATCGCTGCGGCTTCCGACCTGCTCGACGGCGCGGCCGGGCACGCTGCCGCCGCCTGCGGGGTCGCGCATCTCAACGATCTCATCGCGCTCGGTCCGGCCGCCTGGGCGGCGCTGCGGGCCGGACTGTCGAAGCTCTTGAGCAGCACCGATGTCAACGCGCAGGAGCGTGTCGCCCACCATTTGACCCCGATCGCGGCGGCGGAATTCTCGTTGCCGGTGAAGATCGGCAATTTCACCGATTTCTTCGCCTCGATCTTCCACGCCACCAATACCGGGCGGATGTTCCGCCCCGACAATCCGCTGTTGCCGAACTATAAATACGTTCCGGTCGCCTATCATGGGCGGGCTTCCTCGATCGGCTTGAGCGGTGAGCCGGTGCGGCGGCCGTGGGGCCAGACCAAGCGCGGCGACGAAACCGTGCCGCTGTACCGCCCGTCCCGCAGCCTCGACTACGAACTCGAGCTCGGCTTCTATATCGGCCAACCGTCGCGGCTCGGCACCCCGGTGCCGGTCAGAGAGGCCGGCGCGCATATCTTTGGCTTCTGCCTGCTCAATGACTGGTCGGCGCGCGATATCCAGGCCTGGGAATCGCAGCCGCTCGGCCCGTTCCTGGCCAAAAATTTCGCCACCACGGTCTCGCCATTCGTGGTCACGGCGGCGGCGCTGGCGCCGTTCCGCACCGCAGCCTTTGCGCGGCCGGCGGACGATCCCGCGCCGCTGCCATATCTGTCGGACCCGTCAGACCACGCCGCAGGCGGACTTGATGTCGCGATGGAGGCCTCGATTTTGACCCCGGCCATGCGGGCGGCCGGCGCCGCGCCGTTCCGGCTGAGCCGCGCCTCGTCCGCGACGCTCTATTGGACGGTCGCCCAGATGGTCGCCCATCACACCAGCAGCGGCTGCAACCTTGAGATCGGTGACCTGATGGGGTCCGGCACGGTCTCGGGCCCGGAGCCCGACAGCTGGGCGAGCCTCCTGGAACTTTCCAAGGGTGCGCGCGAGCCGTTGACCCTGCCCAACGGCGAAAAGCGCGCGTTCCTGGAGGATGGCGACGAGGTTGTCTTCCGCGCCCATTGCGAGCGGGACGGCTTCGCCCGCATCGGTTTCGGAGAATGCCGGGCGGTCATTGCTCCGGCGATGGCGGGGTAAGGCTCGCGCCAAAGCCCTGCTCGCGAGGTCGGCTTGGCGTGGTGGCGGCGCGCCGGCGCTTCGGGACTTCCTGGCCGTGGCAAGCCGAGATCAGGAGGCGGCATCCCGAATTCTCCGGTGCCTCCGCCGGCAGGCCCGGAACCTGGGCCACATGCACGGGCGACGGAATTCTGATCCGCGCGTCGCGGAACCGCCGGAGAATTTCCATATTGAGATCGTCGCGTACCGACGGGGACTGCTCGATATTGCCGATCAGGCAGCGCAGCTCGAAATCGAGCCCGATATCGCCGAAGCCGGTTAGGTATACCGCGGGCGAGGTCCGCTGCAGCACCTGGGGATGCCGGTTGGCGCAGCCAAGCAGGATGTCCCGCACCTTGGCGGCGTCGCTGTCATAGCCGACCCGCACCTTGACGACGATGCGGCCGACCGTGCTGCCGTGGGTCCAGTTTTTGACCGCGCTGGTGATGAATTCCTGGTTGGGAATGATGACGCTGGCGCGGTCGAAGGTCTCAATCTCGGTGGCGCGGATGCTGATCCGGCGCACCCAGCCTTCCTCGTTCCTGACGACCACCCAATCGCCGACCCGCACCGAGCGCTCCGCCAACAGGATGATGCCGGAGATGAAATTCGCCACCACCGCCTGCAGGCCGAAACCGATGCCGACCGACAGCGCCCCGGCGATCAGGGCGATCTTCTGCAGATCGATGCCGAGCGCCCCCAACGCCAGCGCCCCCAAGGCGATCAGCGCCCCATAGCCGAACAACGACAAAATCGAGTTCTGCAGCCCGGCGTCGAGGCCCGTGCGCGGCAGGAATTTGGTGGCGAGCCAGCGCTGCACCATCCGGATGGCGAGCCCGCCGAACAGCAGCAGCGCTAAGGCGGACAGGATCGTCGCGAGCGACAGGCTGGCGTCGCCGATCGCGAAATCCCAGCCGGCTTGGCGGAACGCGCTGAAAAAGTCCTCGACGAAGATGCCGCCGAAGCTCAGGACCGCCAGCATCGCCAGCCCGATCAGCACGACGCGCTGCAGCGCCGATGCCACCGTGGCGATGAGGTCGAGGCCGCGCGGCGACAGTCCGAATGCCGCCGCGATCCTCCGTCCGGATAGCGAATCCGCTGTCAGCGTTTCGGCCAGCAGCGTGTCGACGAACGCCATCACCACCGCGACGGCGCCGCCGAGCACCAGGGCCGCCAGTAAACGGCTGGCGATGAACACGGCGAGGCTCTCGTAGCCGAAAGCGAGTGCACCCGTGATGGCAAGCGCGATCAGCCCCAGAATGACGCGCAACCAAGCCGTGCGTCTGCTCGTTGCCGCGTCGCGGAACGCGGCGTGCGAGATGCGCCATAACAGGTGGACGACGATCGCCAGAATCGCGACCGCCAGGAGTTCGCCGGTGACGATGATCGGCGCAACCGGCGAGCCAAGCGCCTGATGCAGCCCGTTGACGAACAGCGCCACGCCGAAACGCGCGCCGCCCAGGTCAGATGCGCGGCGTAGGTTTCGGCCTCGTCATCCGCAAAGGCGATAAGCCGGCGCTCCGGTTGGCGAGGCGCGAACAGCGCCAGCGCGACGCCGCGCCCGAAACCGGCCGCTGCGGCGGCCACCGCAAGACCGAAACCGATGTCAACCACCGTTGCGGGCATCAGCCCGAAATTCCGCAAGGTCAGCACGGCGGCGGCGATGACTGCGGGCAACGTGACCGTGCTCGCGATCAGCACCGCCATCGCCGCCAGCGCCTTGGCGAGAGGACGCCTTGGCGGTGCGGCGGTGAGCCGTCGCAGCCATCGCGTCGCCAACCATGCCGCGGCCGTCAGGGCGCCCAGGATGGCCAAAACCGCGGCCATGCTCGCCGCTGTGGCGTTGGCGCGCGCGTAGAACTTCCACAAGGATTGCAGGCTGACCCAACGCGCGAACTCGGCCCGACCGGATTGCGCCAGGTCGCGCCAGAATCCGGCAGCGAATAGGCTCGGGCCGCGCGCGAACAGCTGGCCGGCAAACAGCTCGCGGCGGCGCTGATTGATGCGCTCGTCGAGATCGGTGGCGCGGTCGGCAAGCACCTTGGATTGGGCGAGCGCGCCCTCGATTTCGCCGCGTTCGGCGGTAAGACGCGTCCGCTCCTGGGCGACGACCGCCTCTTCCGAGCCCGGCTTTTCGGGCGGGAAACCAAGCTGAGCCGCGCGCTGTTCGATTTGCTTGAGCCGCGGTTCGAGCTGGCCGATCCGATCGCGCAATTGGTCGTGCAACGGCGCGAGCCGGCGCTTGAGCTCGACCAGCGCATCCTCGCCCGCGGCGGCGCCGAAATTCTTGTCGATGTCGTCGATCGCCGTCTTCACGGCGTCGAGTTCGTCCGCGACCGCAGGCGGCGCGGCCGGGGCCGCGGTTTCGTCCGCCGCCGGCGGAGGCGGCAGCATCAGCTGCTGTTGCGCGGAGGCGCAGGTGAGGCCCCCAAGTCCGGCCAGCACCAAGGCCGCCGCCAGGCGGCGCAGCAGGCACGCGATGGTGCCGAACCGGAGATGCATCGCAACATCCATCATCCGCGCTCAACCAGGACTTTTGGTCGCAGGCGGGTGCGCGTGCGTTAGAGCGGCCGAGACATTGGACCATGATCCGCCTGTGGTGCCGTCGCAGCGGCACGCGACGTCGAAGTCCGCCCGCATAACTTCGCATCTGCCGGATCGATTGTGGAGGTTGTTTGGTGATCCGAGCGGCGCGCATGACAGCGACAGCGGTGGACGAATATCGTTTGAGCTGCGCCGTTGCCGCGCTTGCCGGCCGCCCGCATAACATAGCATCCGAATGACGGGCCGGAAAAGTCGGGTGCCCCAGGCCGCCGCCTGGGCACGGGCAAGCCCGCGCGTGACCACCGCATCAATTCGTTGAAAGTTATCAGTCCGGGCGCCTCCTCCCTGGGCCGAAACCTCGGGTCGTCATTCCGCGGCGCCGGCCTACATCGGCTGTGGCCGATGCAGGCACCTCATCGTGCCGATCTCGGTTAGACCCAAGAGCGGCACGGCGAGCCCGGAACCCATAACCACCGACCGGGGTTATGGATTCCGGGCTTTCGACTTGCAGCCGAGCCTCGGAATGACGGACCATATGATCCGAGCTTCAAGAACGATGCACGACAAGACCACGCGAGGCCCGCATGATCAGCCAGACCGCACCGCAAGGCGAACCGCATTTCGTCCTCACCATGACGGAACACACGGACATGTGCGGGCAGATGGCCCGCGCCTTCGGCAATGATGCGTTCGAACAGCCGGCGCCGTTTGCCGAGGTCGTGTACATGGTCGCCAACCACGATCGTGGCTGGGATGCCTACGACGCCAATCCCGGCATCGACCCCAATACGCACGTACCCTACATCATGGCGCGTACGCCGCTGACCGAGGCGATCAAGACGAGCCGGGGGTCTCCGGATTTCAACGCGGCGCATCATCCCTATTGCGGCCTGTTGTCCAGCATGCACAGCTGCGGGCTTTACAATGGGCGCTACGGGCTGAGCAATTTTATCGTCAGCGCCCGCAACAAACCCGGAGCCGGATTTGCATCGCACGATGCGCACCAGCCCTTGGTCGATGCCATGCTGGCCCACGAGCAAATCCGGCAGGCGGAGCTGAAGTCGGTTCTCCTCGCAAGCCCGCAAACTCGTCCATGGATCGAAGAGCACCACCTGTTTCAAAACTATAAGCAGCTGCAGTTCTTCGACACGCTGGCGCTCTACTTCCAGCTGCGGCATGCCGGCGAGCGGGGCGAGGAAACCTATATCCACGTGCCGCTCAACCGCGAGGCCGACACGGCGGTGAGGCTGCGCAAGAAGAACGATCGGGTCTACAGCCTCGATCCATTCCCGTTTGCCGGCGACAAGCTGACCTTGTTATGCCGCGGCCGCTATGTCCGGCCGTTCCCGGCCGATTTCCCGCCGGATCGCGTCGGGGCGGCATTGCGCGACCTGCCGAGCGACCAGCAGACCTACGAGCTGGTGCCGGAGTGACGCGTTGCGCCGCCGGACACCGTCGATGAACGTATGTGTTTCGGCTTACCGCATTGTTCGAAACGGTGGTGTCGATTATCATGTTCGTTGGTGTTGCCTTGGATCAGTGCGCAGAGTGCGCGGTGTAATCGGCGTGGAGCAAGCCCGTGACGCAAGACGAGCAGGTCAAGCTCAATTATGATGCCTTCAAGAAGCTGCTTCCCGGCCTGCTTAAGGATGCGGACAAGTATGCTTTGATGAAAGATGGTAGCGTGGTTGCAATCTACGACACCATGCCGGACGCGGTCACGACGGCGGAAAAATTGTTCGGTGACGGGCAGTGGTCGATTCAAAAAATTACCGACAAGCCGATAAACCTCGGATTACGCTCACGTGCCGTGCTTGGCGGGTAGTTTTGACCCACGCGATGGGATTTATTACGGCGTGACGATCACGCCGTTTCCACCACGCGGCAGTGCGGAAGGATATAAAACATCAAAACGCCCCAATCCGGCCGCGACGGTTTTCAAAGCTCTCTTCGACACCGGCGCTCAGGTCACGTGTGTTTCGCAGCGCGTTGCCGCCGCGGTTGGATTGGTACCGCGGGCGCGACGCCAGCTCGTCTCCGCTTCCGAAGTCAAGGAAACGAATGTGTTTTTGTTTAATGTGGGTTTATCGATCAGCACCATACCGGGTGCACCGGGGACGATATCGGGCGGCATGCATGTATTCGGACCGTTGGAAGGCCTCGAAATCCATGCGGAGCAAAACGATGATGTCGATGTATTGGTCGGCATGGATATACTCGGATACGGCGCCTTGCATGTCGGTTTCAATGGGCAATTCATGTTCAGTTGGTGAGACCGTGGAGCATCGCATCCGTCAGGGTTCCTAGCCCATGGCCCGAGGCCAAGCCCTGGACGGCCAACTGGGTATCTCCGTCGTCCTCGCAACCTACAATCGCCTGCACAGCCTGCCGCGGGCGATCGCAAGCGTGCTGGCGCAGCAGGACGCACAATTTGAATTGATCGTGGTCGACGATGCCTCGCGGGACGGAACCGCGGCCTATCTGGCAACGCTCAACGACCCGCGCATCCGGGTCGTCGTGGCGGACCGCAATGGCGGCCCCAGCGCCGCCCGCAACCGCGGCCTCCAGGCGGCGCGGGCACCCCTGGTGGCATTTCTCGACAGCGACGATGCCTATCGTCCAGGGCGGCTCGCGGCACCAATTGCAGCCTTCGCGGCGGATGCCGGGCTCGTGTGCACCCTGAGTTCGGCGATCCGGCATGATCGCAAGGAAACGCGCGAAGCGCTCATTCCGGCCGTGACGCTCGCCGCGCCGGCATTTGCGTGGGCGCTGCTGTGCGACCTCATTCCGGTCGAAGCGACCAGCATCACGGTGCGGCGGGACGCGGCGCTGGCGGCCGGCGGCTTCTGCGAGCGGCTTCGGCTTGCCGAGGACCGGGAATTTCTGATCCGGCTCGCCCGGCGCGGTGGCGCGCGGCTGCTGCCCGCACCGTTGTGGGAAAAATATTGGGGCGACGACAACCTCTCCAACCAGTGGGCGAAAGCCGGGGCCGGGCTCGTGGCCTATGCGCGCGAGCGGCCCGAAATTGCCGGCCGCTACCGCAAGATCGGTGCTTATCTGGCGTCCAAGGTATTGGTCGCCGACCTCAGGCTCGGACTGTGGGGCGCATTCTGGCGCGATCTGCAGGCGTTGCACCGCGCCGGCCTGATCGACGCCAATGTGGCGCGCCTCATCCGCGACCATCGCGCAGTGCGGCGCTATCGACGCGCAATGGCGGGCGAGCGTGCCCTAGCGGGCCTCGGCGGGCCGCCCGCGGAGTGGAGATGACGGTGATGCCACTCTTGAGAATTGAGGTGCCGAGTGCGCGTCGTCTGAATGACCGACGCGGTGTCAAGAATCCCGCACGGGTCCGGATTAGTTAGTTCGCATGACAAGGGACTTGGCCGCCGGCGCGCGCCGGCGGACAAAATCGCGAAAGATTTCAGCCGCACTGCCACAGGTACTCGCCGTAATCGTCCGACCATATCCAGCACGGGCCGATACCGTAATTCCACCATCGGCCGTGCCAGAAATGACGGCCGTGTCCACCCGCAAAGTGTGCACCGGCTGCACGTCCAGCCATGACGTGTCCGCCGACGCGGGCGCCACCGAAGTTTGTGCCCCCGCCACCAAAGCTGGCGCGTTGACCACCGCCATCGCCGAAATGTGCAGTGCCGCCGCTGAAGGCGGCATGCCCGCCGCCGCCGCTAAAGCCGGCGAACCCACCGCCGGCGTGTCCACCACCGCCGTGTGCGCCACCACCGCCGCCGTGTCCTCCTCCGCCGCTATGACCAGCAAACGCGCCGATTGGCACCAGCAAAGCGGCAACAAGGGCCGTCCCAAGAGTTATCTGACGAAGCATCGCTTTCTCCTTTTGGTCGATAGTCGAGACTGAACGGACGCGCGAAAGGCTTGATCCGAAAAGCCCGCGTAGGGGGTGTCGTTTTATTCCGCACATGCCTTCACGGATTGGATGGCGCTTTCGGCATTGCGTCAGCCGCCTTGCTGGCATCCACGACCGGCGCAGTCGCCATAGCCAATCGACGACCGCGCATATCTTCGTAGCCTCATCGCGGAGGAAAATCGGATCTGCGGTGCGAGGATCAGAGTGACTGCCAACATGCGGCGCAACCCGCTAAAAAACGTATTTGCGCAAAGTCTTTCGTCGTGCTGACCAAACAACGCAGACTATTGGAGTTTGTTCCTTCGCTTGCGGTCAACCGGCATGTCGGTGCCGCTTGGTGCATCGCGTTCGCGCCGCCGCGCTCGCGCGCCTTGTGGCCGCTCAGCGATCGCGCTTAAACACCGGCAAGTCAGCGCCGCGACCGAAAAGGAGAGCCCCCCATGCCCACATTCAAGGCCATCGTCATCACCAAGCAGGACGCCGGCACCGCCGCCGCGCTTACCGATTTCGACGAGCGCGACCTGATGGAGGGCGACGTGACGCTGCGCCCGGAATGGTTGACGGTGAATTACAAGGATGGGCTCGCCGTCACCGGCAAGGCGCCGGTGGTGCGGCGGTTCCCGATGATCGCGGGCGTCGATGCGGCGGCGGTGGTGGAAGCCTCGTCGCATCCGGCCTGGAAGCCGGGCGACCGGGTGCTGGTCAACGGGTGGGGCTGCGGAGAAACCCATCTCGGCATGTATGCCGAAAAGGCGCGGGTGAAGGGCGATTGGCTGGTGGCGCTGCCGGACGGGCTTACGGGCCGCGACGCCATGGCGATCGGGACCGCCGGCTACACCGCGATGCTGTGCGTCATGGCGCTGGAACGGGGCGGCGTCACCCCGGCCGAGCGGTCCGGTCGTGGTGACCGGTGCGGCCGGCGGGGTCGGTTCGGTCGCGGTCGCGCTGCTCGCCGGGCGGGGCTACGCGGTGACGGCGTCCACCGGCCGGCCGGCGGAGGCCGACTACCTCAAGGCCCTCGGCGCCGCGGAGGTGATCGACCGCGCCGAATTGACCGGACCGGTGCGGCCGCTCGCCAAGGAGCGCTGGGCCGGCGGCATCGATTCGGTCGGTTCGACGACGCTGGCGAATGTCCTGGCGGCGACCCGTTATGGCGGAGTGGTGGCGGCGTGTGGTCTAGCGGGCGGGATGGACCTGCCGACAACGGTCGCTCCGTTCATTTTACGGGGTGTGTGTCTTTTCGGCATCGAGTCCGTGATGGCGCCTGTGGCACAACGACAACTGGCCTGGAAACACCTCGCAATGGAGCTCGATCGGCGCAAATTGGCCCAGATGACGCAAGAAATTGATCTTGCGGGCGTGATCGCGGTGGGCAAAAAGATTGTCGAAGGTGGGGTCCGCGGGCGAACGGTGGTCAAGATTTGGTAAACGGCATTAAGATTCCGTTTACCATATCTAGGCATCCTCGGGGTCGTGGAGCCGATTTCGATGTAGTAATCGGTGCGGGGCGGTTCGCGAAAACGGAGCTGGTGATGCTGCGCGGCATTGCGATCATGGCGGGGGTTGGGGTTGCAACATCGGCGCTTGCGGGCGAGCTTCGCCCGGAAGAGGCCAAACGCTTCATTGCGGGAAAGCATTTTAGCTATACCTGCTTTGATGGCAGCAAGGGGGCGGGGCTGATCAGCGCCGACGGCGCGGTGACCGGCACCATCCAGATACGCGGCGCGGGGCCGGTGCGGTTCGTGACCTTGCCGCCCGGAACCATTCGGGTTCAGTCCGACTCGATTTGCGCCTCGCTTCATGGCATGCCGTTCCAGCCCTGCTTTGCGGTCAATCAGATCGACTCGCGAAGTTTCCGCGGCTCGCTCATGGGCCTGAGTTTCGCCTATTGCGACTTCACGCGCCGCAATCCCCGGCTGGAACTGTCCAGTTCCGTGCCGCCCCCCGGCGCTGCGGCCCCGCGGGCATTGGCAAACGATTAAGACCAAGCGGCGTTGGAGGTCATCCGCCTTTCGCAACGCTCAGAAACGAATGACCGTTGCTGAAGCCCGGCGTTGCTGTTGCGTAAGTTGGGCGCAGATCGGGCGAGGCCGGCGTCGCTGTTGTCGATGCATGGATTTCAAGGCCGCGGGTCGTCCGTGGTATTGAGGAAGCGGCGGATCGTTTCCAGGAACTTCGCCACGGAAATCGGTTTCGACAGGTAAGCTTCGCAGCCACCCTGGCGAATCCGTTCCTCGTCGCCCTTCATGGCGAATGCCGTGACGGCGATCACCGGGATATGACGCAGCGCGGGATCGTTCTTGATCCATTTGGTGACTTCGAGGCCCGAGGTCTCGGGAAGCTGGATGTCCATGAGAATCAAGTCGGGACGATGCGTGCGGGCGAGCGTCATCGCCTCGGCGCCATTGCGAGTGCCCACGGTATGATAACCGTGCGCCTCCAACAGGTCGTGGAACAGCTTCATATTAAGCTCGTTGTCCTCCACGATCAGGACGGTCTTGGTCAACCTCACGCCCCCCATTGGCCACGTTCGGGGCGCACCACACGGTCCGGCCGGACGTGTTAGCGGCGCGTGCGGACCGTAGTGGTGATTCGTTACGGAATTGGAAATTGTGAGAGTGTCGGACCACTCCGCGGCAATTTCCAGGCTTGTCACAACAAATTCCGCCTTGCCGCCGCGATCCGATTCGTTATCGTAAACGTGCCGGAGTTTTCAACGTGCGCGTGGCCCATCCAGGCGTGCCGATCGTGGTGAAATGAACGACAACACTGCTGAGGCGGAAGTTCCGGCTTTTGCGGAATTTGCTCCGGCCAGCCGCGCGCAATGGCTCGCGCTGGTGGAAGGCGTGCTCAAGGGCGCATCCTTCGACAGGCGCCTCGTCGCCAAGACCTATGACGGCATCGCCATCGCGCCGCTTTATGCGCGCGACGGCGCGGCGCGACCCTGCTTCGGCCGAGTCGCCGGAACGCCGTGGCAGATCCTCCAGCGCATCGAGTTGCCGGACCCGTCAGCCGCGAATGCCCAGGCGCTGCACGACCTGCAAAACGGTGCGGACGGGCTGACGCTGGTATTTGAAGGTGCGGCGGGGGCGCGCGGCTTCGCGCTCGACGGTGCTGGTGCGATCGCGCCCGTACTCGACGGCGTCTATCTCGACGCCGGGATCGCGCTCGACCTCGATTCGGGGCTGTCCATGGCGGAGGTGGCGCGCGGCGTCACGGACGTGGTGCGGCGGCGCGGGCTCGCTGCCCAAAGCCTTGCCATGCGGTTCGGCTTCGATCCCATCGGGGCGCTGGCGCGCGGCGCACCTGAGGCGCCGGCCTGGCCCGGCCAGGCGGCTGCGTTCGCATCGACCGTTCGGGAGCTGGCGGTTGCGGGGTATGCCGGCCCGTTCGCGGTCGCGGACGGACGCGTCATCCACGATGCCGGCGGATCGGAAGTTTTGGAGCTGGCCTACGTGCTGGCGACGGCGCTCGCCTATCTGCGCGCGCTCGAAGCCGGCGGCATGGCGCTCGCCGAGGCGCGCCGCATGGTTTATTTCCGCCTGTCCGCCGATGCCGACCAGTTCCTCACCACGGCGAAATTCCGCGCGCTGCGCAAGCTTTGGGCACGCGTCGAGGAGGCCTGCGGCCTCGGCCCGGCGCCGGTGTTCATCGCGGCCGAGACCGCGTGGCGCATGCTGACGCGGCGCGATCCCTTCGTAAATATTTTGCGCACCACTATGGCGACGGTTTCGGCCGGCCTCGGCGGCGCCGACAGCATCACGGTGCTGCCGCATACCGCCGCCATCGGCTTACCGGACGGCACCGCCCGGCGGATCGCCCGCAACACCCAGCTCATCCTGCTGGAGGAATCCCACCTCGCCAAGGTCGCCGACCCGGCCGCGGGCGCCGGCGGCTTCGAAGCGCTGACGGCTGAGTTGTGCACCGCTGCATGGGACCTGTTCCGGGAGATCGAGCAGGCCGGCGGCGTGGTCGCGGCGCTGGAGCGGGGCCTCATCCAAGCCAAGGTCGCCGCCGTTCGGGCGGCGCGCGAGCGGGCCGTGGCCACCCGCCGCGACGCCCTGACCGGCACCAGCGAATTTCCGGATGTCGCCGAACCTGCCGCCGCCGTGCTGGCGCTATTCCCCCATGCGGCGGAGGGCCGCGGTGGGGGGGCAGGCCCCATCACCCCGCTCCCCTGCCGCCGCCTTGCCGAACCGTTCGAGGCGCTGCGCGAGGCGGCCGATCGCGCGCTGGCGGAAACGGGGACACGCCCCACCGTATTCCTGGCCAATCTCGGCCGCCTGGCCGATTTCACCGCGCGGGCGACCTACGCAAAAAATTGCTTCGAGGCCGGCGGCATCGCGGCGGTGACCAATGACGGGTTTGCGCTGGCGTCGCCGACCGAACCCGGCGCAACCGACACCGCGCGCTTCACCGACCTCGCGGCGATGCGGAGGCCTTTGCGGCCAGCGGCGCCGCGTTGGCGTGCCTGTGCGGATCGGACGAAATCTATGCGAGCGATGCCACCGAGGCCGCCCGCATGCTGCGCGCGGCCGGCGCCAAACAGGTGTATCTCGCCGGCCGGCCGGGCGAGCGCGAGGCCGCGCTGCGCGCAGCCGGCATCGGGGCTTTCATTTATGTCGGCTGCGACGTGGTGGAGGCGCTCGCGGGGGCGCACGCCGTGCTGGGCTTGCCACGCGAGCTCCGATTGTAGGGTGGGCAAAATCGCTGCAGGGTCGCGGCACATCGGCCCGGCCGCGGCCACGCGGCACATCATCAGGCCCGCTCCTGGGGCGGTGTCCCGAAAGGCGGGCGGGACGCCCGCGCTCCGAGGCGACACCTTCATCGGATCTGCTCCGGCGCGGCGCGTCAAAACTCGGTCTTCTCCGCCGTCGGCACCGGTTCGAGCCCGATGTTGAAATAATCGTCGTTGGCGGCCGAGCAATCGAACTCCACCGGCCGCAGGCTTGGGTTGACCAAGCGGTGGCGGTTGCGGGTACCCGACCAGGGCTTGTAGAACGCGCCGGGGTCCTCGACCGTGAAGGCAACCTCCAGCGTGTTGCCGCCGTCGATCAGGCGGAAGCGCTCGACCACGTGCAGCTTGTCGGTGTGCGGCGTGCGGTAGGAATCGACAAATGTCTTGCCGTTGAAGCCGATGGTATCGACCACCAGGGTGTCGCCCTCGTAATGGCCGACCGACTCGCCATACCAGGCCGGCTTCGGATCGGCCGAATGCGGCACGTTAAGCCAGATGTGGCGGATGCGCCCGGTGAGGAACAGCACCACCTCTTTCGGGGTCTGGATGACGTGCAGGATGTTGGGGTTGAGGTGGAACGCCGGCACCCCGGTTTCCCAGCACCGGGCTTCGCGCGATTCGCCGTTCTTGCCGGCCAGCACGAGGGCATTCTGCTTGCGCAGCGCTTCCTGCACCCACGGCATCAGATTGCGGCCGGCGGGGTTGTCGAGATCCGCCACCCGGTAGGTCGGCGCGCGCTTCATTTCGCGCGCCACTTCGTTGTTGACGTAAGGATGCGCCGGCCCGTCCGATACCGGCCCGAGGCCCGTCGGCGGATTGCCGAAATCGTTGAACAGGCGCGCAACCGCGTAGTCGGGCGCTTTCGGCGCGATGAAGCCGGCCCAGGCGATGCCCGTGAGGTTCAGCCCCGGCGGCGCCCCGGTTGCGCCGGCCTCGGCGGCCCGCGCGGGTGAAACCGCGGCGGCCCCGCACAGCGCGGCGATCAGCAGCGCACCTGCGAGAGGGCGAATCTGCAGCGAGAGAAGTTCGTTCATCGGCATCGTCCCTGTCGCCTCGACGCTCATTTAGACCGGATTCCGGTCACATCTGAACACCTGGGAGTCATGGCCGGGCGAAGTCCCGGCCATCCACGTCTTTGTTCTAGAACCGCCGCAAGGAAGACGTGGATGCCCGCGACAAGCGCGGGCATGACGCCGAGACGCTGATTCAATACGACCGGAACATGGTTAGGTATGCACATCACCGTGGCCGGACGCCGCTCACGCCCGACAAATCGCGGTGCGTGTCGTTGCAGGCCCATTCCTCGACCCTCACGTCGTCGCGCACCGCATAGACGAAGCGCGCCTGCCAATCCCGCGTATACATCTCCGGATCGTGAATGGTGATGATATCCTCGAGTTCCTTGTCCGTGCGGCGGATGCGCTCGACGGTGCGCATGGCGTCGCTGTGCGGCAGGCCGGTGGCGTCCAGAAAGGTGTTGTCGTTGAAGCCGGCCGCTTCCACCACCAGCGTGTCGCCCTCCCAATGGCCGACCGCATGGCCGTTGTAGCGCGGCTCCACCTCCAGCGCTTTCGGCGTCGGCAACGGCCGGTCCATCAGGATCACCCGCACCTGGTGGTTCATCTCATAGACGAACGTCACCTGGTCGGCCGGCACCTGAAAAATCTCGAACGGATAGGGCGTGGCGAGCACCCGCGGCACCCCGTCCGGCAGGCAGACGCGCCGCGCCTTGTCGACGATCGAGCCGTCCTTCAAGCCCGCCTGGTTCGCCGCATAGGCGGCCTTGCCGGCCTCGTTGAGCGGGGGCTCGCCGCCGCCCAGCACCGCGATTTTTGGGCTATAGCGCGTCGCCCAATAGGTGCCGGAAATGTCGGGGGCGGCAGACGCAGCCACCACCATCGCCAGTTCGCATGCTAGGGCGATGAAGCACCCACGACCGCTATCGATGGGACTCATAGCCCCCGCCTCCCCTATCCGGATTTTCGCGTGGCGTTGTAACGCGAGGTGAGGTACGGCCGCAAGGTGATGATACGTTTGCCCTTCGTGGGCGCCGCAGCCGCGCTCCCGCGGTTCGATCGCAGGGAGTTGGTTAGAGCTGCCTGCCGGTCGCGGAACCGGGAAGTGCATTATCGGGAAGATGCGACGATGATCCCAGACAGGACAAAAAGCGTAGGATTCAAGCCGGTTGCGCGCCACGATGCGCGTGTCTTGATTTTAGGAACTTTGCCCGGCACCGAGTTCTCAAGCAACAGCAATACTATGCCAAAACGCAAAACTGCTTCTGGAAGATTATGGGAGAGCTGACCGGAGCTCATCCGGACATTCCCTACCGAGAAAGACTTGATTGTCTTTTGAGAAACGGGATCGCTTTGTGGGATGTTTGCGCGGCGGCGCAACGCGAAGGAAGCCTAGATACCGCGATCAAGTCTCCAATACCCAATGATTTTCCGTCTTTCTTCCAAGCGCATCCCCGCATCGAAATAGTGTGCTTCAACGGACAACAAGCGGAAACTCTGTTTTTACGTCACGTAAAGCCAGATTTATCAAATCCAAATCTGTCCCTTACGGTTCTTCCATCGACCAGCCCTGCTCATGCAGGCATGCGGTACGAACAAAAATTGGCGCGGTGGCGCCAAGCTCTGGAAAAGTTCGTTACATAGCGACTGCTTCGTGCCGACCAAATTGCAAGGCGATGAGGGACGCGGGATCGAGAAGGCGCGCCTACGTTCGTATCGGCCTTGTCATGGGGCCTTGGGCGTGATGCCAAAGAGCCATTCGACTTCGGAATGATCGGGGACCGGGTCATGCCGGGAGCGGCCCTGTGTCAAGCGGCGGTATGGAAGATAGCGTACCCTGAGGCATCCGGCTGCCGACCTCGATGGACCGGGTATCGCCGGGTCGCAAGCCTCGCCGAGGCTGGCCTACGGCCCCGCCTTTGGCGGTAGCCGGAACAGGGGCTTGCCACCCAGCCGTTGTGTTCGCCACCACGCATTCGACACCAATGGGCGCCCGCAGCACGCCGGCGTTTTGCTACCACGGCGGATCTCCCCAGGCGCCGGATCCACGCACCGATGCTCCCGAGGAGGCAAATTTCTCCACCGATGCGTAACCTTTCGGCAGCGGCGTCGAACCTCCAAGAGTTCTCGCTTCGAGACCCCTAACCAAGGCCCCCACTTGGCCATCCAATCAGAGGTTTTGCCGATGAAACATCCCGTGATCGCCGCTTCCGTGCTCTCCACAGCTATCGGGCTCGCGCTCGCCGCCCAGGCCCCTGCCGTCCGCGCCCAGGGCGCCGCCGGTATGCCGCAGGTCGTCAAGGACAACATGGCACGCGCGGCCGCCAACAAGCTGCAAAAGTGCTACGGCATTAACGCCGCCGCCAAGAACGACTGCGCCGAGGGCGCGCACTCCTGCGCCGGCCAGGCGACGATGGCGCGCGATCCGAAGTCGTTCGTGCTGCTGCCGGGCGGCGATTGCGCCAAGATCCAGGGCGGCAAGCTTACCCCGGCCTAAGCGGGCAACCGATGCACCCCCCGGCCGTCCATCCGGCCCTCCCGATTCCGGCGCAAGCCGGAATCGGGCTGCGCTTTCAGCATCATGAGGCGGTGCTGGAGGCGCCGCCCGCCGTGGCGTGGATGGAAGTCCACACCGAGAACTACATGGGCGGCGGGACGCCGCTGCGTTATCTCGATGCCATCCGGCGCGATTTCCCCATCGCGCTGCACGGCGTCGGCCTGTCGCTCGGCAGCGCCGAGGGCTTGGACGCGGCGCACATCGAACGCATCCGGCAGGTCGCCGCGCGCGTCGAACCCGCTTTGATGTCCGAGCATATTGCCTGGAGCGTGGTCGGCGGCACCTATTTGGCCGATCTGCTGCCGCTGCCGATGACCGAGGAATCGCTCGCCGTGGTGTGCCGCCACGTCGATCAGGTGCAAAGCCACCTCAAGCGCCGGATCTTGGTCGAAAACCCATCCACCTATTTGCGCTTTGCTCACTCGATCATTCCGGAATGGGAATTCATGGCCGCAGTGGCGCAGCGGACCGGCTGCGGTATCCTGTGCGATGTCAATAACATTTATGTGAGCGCCCATAATCACGGCTGGGATACCTCGGCCTATCTCGCCGGGCTGCCGGCGGAGGCGATCGGGGAAATTCATCTCGCCGGCCACAGTGTCCGCTCGCTGCCCGATGGCAGCACGGTGCGGATCGACGATCACGGCTCGCGCGTCATTCCCGAGGTGTGGGCGCTCTACCGCGAGGCCATTGCGCGGTTCGGTCCGGTCCCGACCCTGATCGAATGGGATACCGACGTGCCGCCGCTCGATGTGCTGGTCGGCGAAGCGCACCATGCCGGCGCGGTGCTGGCCGCATGCGAGGCGCGCGATGCCGCCGCAGCGTGAGCCGGCTCGGCCCGAGCCAACGCTGCTGGAACTGCAGCAGGCCATGCGGGCGAGTTTGGTCGAGCGCGACGACGGCGCCGCCGCCGCGATGCTCGCCGCGGGCTTGGACCCCGCCCGGCTGAACATCTATCGCAACACCTTCGTCACCGGCGTCACCAAAGCGCTGCGCCTGTCCTTTCCGGCGGTCGAACGGCTGGTGGGTGCGGAATTCTTCGAGGGGGCCGCCGCGGTCTTTATCGCCCAGCAGCCGCCACGCGCGGCCTATCTGGACCTTTATGGCGAAGATTTTCCGGCATTCCTCGGTTGCTTCGCACCGGCCGCGGCGCTCGTCTATCTCGCCGACGTGGCGCGGCTGGAATGGGCGGTCAACCGGGCGATCCACGCGGCCGACGCCGCCCCGCTGGTGTTGGAGCGGCTGGGATCGCTCGCGCCCGAGGATCAGCTGCGCGTTTGCTTCATGCCGCATCCCGCACTATCGCTGCTGCGCTGTGCTTATCCGGTCGATGCGATCTGGCGCGGCGTGCTGGCGAGCGATGACGCCGCGCTAGCGGCCGTCGATCTTGCGGCCGGCCCGGTGCATCTGCTGGTGGAGCGCGGTCCGGACGGTGTGCAGGTGCATCGGCTCGATGCGCGTGCGTGGCGGTTCGCGCAGGCGCTGTCGGAAGGCCGCCCGCTTGCGGCGGTGTTCGCCGAGGCTCCGGAAACAACCGGCCCGGAGGTCCAGGATACGGAAAGCGCGGCTGTGGCGGATGCGACAGCTCACGACCTCCCGGACCCCACCGAAACTAATTCCGTACCGATCGCCGATCCCGCCGCTTTGCTGGCCGACCATCTAGCGGCCGGCCGGTTCGTCGATTTCGTTCTGGCGGAGCCCGATGGTACGGTGCCCGTCCTTGCACCGACCGAGGCCCCGCGATGACCACCACGGCACCTACCAAATCGCTACCGTCGCCAAAGTTTGAACCGATCCGCCGGGTCATCGGCTGGCTCGACGCCGTCCCCTACAGCCTGTTGGCGCTGCCGTTGCGGCTCGGTGCCGCCGTGGTGTTCTGGAATTCCGCCCAGACCAAACTCGCCAACTGGGACACAACGATCGAGCTGTTCACCGAGGAGTATAAGGTACCGCTGCTGCCGCCCGAGATCGCCGCCAACATGGCGCTGGCGATCGAAGTAACGACGCCGGTGCTGCTCGTGCTGGGGCTGCTGACGCGGCCGGCCGCGCTCGTGCTGCTCGGTATGACCGCCGTCATCGAGATTTTCGTCTATCCGCAGGCATGGCCGACCCACATTCAGTGGGCTGCCATGCTGCTGGTTCTGCTCTGCCGCGGGCCGGGTACGTTTTCGCTCGATTATTTGCTGGGGCGGTGGTTGGGCGGGGAGAAAGCCCGCGGCTGATTTGGACCTATCGAGCCGTTTCGGTTGCGCTCCGGTCACGGCGATACATCGCATGGACGCCATGGCGCCGGGGCGATAGATTGGCGTCGTGACCAAGATCGCGCGCCGCCTCATCGCCCTGATTGCTGCCTACGCGATTGCCCTGCAACCTGTGTTGGCCGGGTCGATCGTCCTATGGAGCGGCGCCGGGGACGCACCGCAGATATGCGCGTCCTTCCGATCCGGCCCCGAGCGTGATGGGTCTTGGCCGGGCTCGTCCCGGCCATCCCGAAAATCGGCGCAGCGTGCCCTCCAATACGAAATCGCCGGGACAAGCCCGGCGATGACGAATGGGTCGCCACGACTTTTGCCGCTGTTACCGCGTGACGCAATTCCGCCCGACGCGGTTTGCGCGGGGTGCTCTCCCTTCTGCGCCGACACTGCAGCCGGCGCTCCCCGACCCGATGCGGTCGTCGCGCCGACCCCATCCGGCTGGATGTCGGGCATCTTTCGCGAGCCCACTGTCATGACCTTCGCGGATGCGAAGCGACGGCTGCCGCCGTCGCGCGCACCTCCGGCCGGGTGAATTGCCCTTCGTTATCCTCACGCCGTCATCCCCCCGCTCATCGACCGGCCGGACTGCTGGTCGCAAACCAATTCAAAGGCCATACCCATGAACAAATTCGCCATCATCCTTGCGAGTACCTTCGTGCTCGCGTCCGCCCTGCCGTCCGCCGCCGAAGACTACAAGGTCGGTTCGCTTGAAATCACGCAACCTTGGTCGCGCGCGGTTCCTAAGGGCGCCAAGGTTGCGGCGGGCTACCTGACGATCAAAAATACCGGCACCGAGCCGGACCGGCTGGTCGGCGGCTCGACGCCGGTAGCCGGAAAGTTCGAGGTCCACGAAATGACCATGACCAAGGGCGTCATGCGGATGCGCCCGGTCACCGGCGGCCTGGAAATCAAGCCCGGCGAAACCGTCGAGCTCAAGCCGGATTCGTTCCACATTATGATGACGGGGCTCAAGCAGCCGGTCGAAATGGGCAAGCCGTTCAAGGCGTCGCTCAAGTTCGAAAAGGCGGGATCGGTCGATGTCGAGTTCGCCGTAGAATCCGTCGGTGCCCGCTCCGCCTCCCCGGCAGCGCCGGCCCACGATATGCAGCACGATATGCCCAACATGCCTAATATGCCCAACATGCCGAACATGAAGCACTGAGGCCTTAACCCCAATACCGTTCACTTAGCCCGGGGATGCGTGCGTCCCCTCTCCCCGCGGCGTTCTTCACGCCGTGGGGAGAGGGTTAGGGTGAGGGGCAGGGCCGCGCTCTGGCGAGGCGACCGATCGTCTCTGCGGCAGCGAATGCACCCTAACCCTCTCCCCATCGTCAAGAACGATGGGGAGAGGGAACGCGCGCATCCCCGGGTTAATGTACCCGTGGCGGCGAGGCCGGATCACTGGCATCGCCCCGAAGGGGCGATTGTTAGCGCAGGACATCGAAACGTTTAGGTTTGCATGACCGCGGATCCGCATGAACGCCTCGCCGAGTTTCTCTCCGTCGGCGATACCCGCCAGAACCTGCCCGGCGTCAAAATTCGCGATGCCGCCACCATGCTGGTGATCGACCGTGCCGGTAGTACGCCAAAAGTGCTGCTCGGCCGGCGCCATCACGGCCACAAATTCATGCCCGGGAAATACGTCTTCCCGGGCGGCAGGGTCGAACGCGAAGACCGCCGCATGCGTGCCGCCACGCCGCTCGACCCGCGCGTCGAGGCGCGGCTGATGCGCGAGGTGCGCTATCCAAGCGCCGAGAAATCGCGGGGGTTTCCGCTGGCCGCCATTCGCGAAACCTTCGAGGAAACCGGGCTCGCGCTGGGCACCAAGACGGACGACCCGGCATCGCCCCCCGACGCCCATTGGGCAGCATTCGCCGCCACCAATGTGCTGCCCGATCTTGCCGCGGTGCATTTCATCGCCCGCGCCATCACGCCGCCGGGACGGCCGCGCCGCTTCGATACGCGGTTCTTCGCCGTCGATGCCGGCGCCATCGCGGCGCGGATCGACGGCGTGGTCGGTCCCGATACCGAGCTCGTCGAACTGGTGTGGCTCGGAATCGACGACAGTATGAAGCTCGATATGCCGGGGATCACCATGGCGGTCCTGGAGGAGCTCAAGATCAGGACCGCCAATGGCTTCACCCACGACCTGCCGGTGCCGTTCTATCGGATGCAGCGCGGCAAGCGGATCCGGGAATTTTTGTCCTGATCGGCGCGACGGACACGGCGGATGCGATTGGCGGAGGCATCGCTCCGGTGCAACGGTTTGCCGTGCGGTGTGTATCGACTTACCGAGCCGGAGCGAAGCGCCACGTTTATAACGACAAGCTACGAGGCGCCTGATTTGGCGGCGACAGGTGTAAAACTAATCTTGAGACGATGGCCGGTGGCTTTGGCAAAGCGGTCGAGCGTACGGGTTGACGGCATGCCGCGTCCGCTCTCCAGGCGGGCGACCGTGCTTTGGGTCGTCTGCATTCGTTGCGCCAATTCAGCTTGACTGAGGCCGGCGCTGCGGCGTGCCTTTGCTACCGCCAGCGACAGCGCAAATTCGTCCTCCAAGGTCTCGTATTCCTGGGCATAGGCGGGATCCTTCATCCACTTTTTGTGAAGATCTCCGATTTTGCTCATTTTACCTCCTTGGCCCGTCGTCGGGCCAGTTCAAGTTCGCGCGGCGGAGTTTTTTGCGATTTCTTAACGAACACATGCAGGATCACAACCCGACGACCCACGACCGTGAGGTAAATGGCACGGGCAATCCCGTCGCGACCACTGACACGAAGTTCCCACAATTTCTCGTCGAGGTGTTTGACGCTACCGGGCGGCAAAGCCTCGAACCCTGCCTGCTCGATCACGTGGGCCAGCCGCACGAGCCGCGCCCGCATGTCGTTCGGCAGCGCCTCGATCTCCGTATCGACAGCCTCATTCAAGGTCTCCACGGTCCAGGTTATAAAGGATAATTATCGTAAAAATGCGATAGCGTCAACATGCCAAGGCCGAAACGGCGGCCAAAGGCAAGGGCCTTCGACGGGAGCGCCCCCCAGGATCGGTCGCCAACGACACCGGTTCTCGCCGGCGTACCGGCGGCAACGGCGGTAGCATCAACCGGCTTTCGCCTTCGCATGTGCGCGGCGCAATGCGCTTCGCTTATTGCGCCCTACGCCGGCCCTACGCGCTTCTCACGACGCCGCGGCCACCTTTTCGGAAAAGTATTCCCGCGCTAGTTTGGTCACGGCGACATTGTCCACCTTGCCGGTGCCGAGCAGCGGGATTTGCTCCAGCACAAATATGTCGCTCGGGATCATCAAGTCGGAGGCCCCCTTCGACTTGGCGAAGGCCTGGAAGGCGGCGCGCCTGGCGGCAGGGGCCTGGGTGTACAGGATCAGGCGCTCGCCCTTGCGCGCATCCGGCACGGTGGCGGCGGCCGACAGCGCGTCCGGCCACAGCTCGGCCGCCAGCATTTCGACCGCGGCGAGCGAGATCATCTCGCCGCCGATCTTGGCAAAGCGCTTGGCGCGTCCCTTGATGGTGACGAAGCCTTGCGCATCGATGGTGACGATGTCGCCGGTGTCGTGCCAGCCCTCCGGCGGCCGTTCGATCACGCCGGGATTCTCCGCCCGCACGTAGCCCAGCATCACGTTGGGACCGCGCACGAACAGACGCCCGCCCTCGGCGACGCCGGGCACCGGTTCGAGCCGCCCCTCGACACCCGGCATCAGCCGGCCGACCGTGCCGAATTTGTTGAACATCGGCGTGTTGATGGCCAGCACCGGCGCGGTCTCGGTGACGCCGTAGCCCTCAAGAATGCGCAGGCCGAATTTCTCCAGATAGGTGCGGCGCGTCAATTCCTTGATCGGCTCCGCGCCGGCCAGGATGTAGCGCAGCGAGCGGAAATCATAGTCGTTGGCCATCCGGGCATAGCCCGCCAGAAAGGTGTCGGTGCCGAACATGATGGTGGCATTCACGCCGTAGACCAGTTCGGGCACCGTCCGGAAGTGCAATGGCGAGGGATAGAGATAGATGCGCACGCCGAACACCAGCGGCAGGATCAGCCCGACGGTCAGCCCGAAGGAGTGAAACACCGGAAGCACATTGAAAACCTTGTCGGTGCGGCCGAAATCGATGCGGGCCGCCGCCTGCGCGGCGTTCGCCAGCATGTTCCGGTGCGACAGCACGACTCCCTTAGGCACGCCCTCCGATCCGGAGGTGAACAGGATCGCGGCCGGATCGTCGGGATCGCGCTTGACCAGCGGCTTGCCGGCGGCAAGCAAGCCGCGCAGCTTGTCGGCGAGGCCAACGGTTTTGCGCACGTCCTCCAGATAGACGATGCCGACCGCGCCGGCGAGCTGGTCGATCAGCGGTCCGAGCTGGCCTTTCTCGACAAAGGTGCGTGAGGTGACGATCGTGCGGAGATCGGCGGCCCGGCAGGCCGTCAGGATATTGGCGGCGCCTGCGGTAAAATTGATCATCGCCGGCACCCGCCCGGCCGACATCAGCCCGACCACGGTCACCGCGACCGCGTTGCTGTTGGGCAGCATCACGCCGATCGCCTTGCCTTGCGCCGCGTACGGCATGAGCTTGCGGCCAAGCACCGCGGCGCCGCGCAGCAGATTCTTGTAGCTGAGCGCGCCGCTCACCGGATCTTCCACCGCGATGTGGTCGCCGCCGTGGATTTTGGCGGCGCCGATGATCGCTTCGACCACGGTGCGGTCAGTCGCGGTGGTGCGGAACACCAGATCCGACATGATCCCGTAAAGTGCGCTGCCGGCCGCGCGGCGGCGGGCCTTGCCTTTCAGCGCCGGATCGATCGCGAGCTTGACAGGTTCCAGCACGGTCGCGGTCACCTTGGGAAACCAGCGCCGCGGCGCCTGCTCGCGCGACAACAGGCTAAAGGGCGTGCGCTCCAGGCCGGCGATGCGGATCGGCACCACCGCGGCCTGCGATTTATCGGCGATCAGGCCGGCGCCGTCATACACTTTCATCAAGCTGCCGGTGACGGTGATGCGTCCCTCGGGGAAGATCACCAGCGGATGGCCGGCCTCGACCATCTTGACGAGCGAGCGGATCATCATCGGCTTGAGCGGGTCGAGCGGCACCGCGTTGGCAAAACGCAGGAACGGCTTCACCCACCAGCGCTGCGCGATGCTGCGGTCGATGGCGAACACCGGCGGTTTATGCATCAGCGTCGCCGCCAATGCGGCATCGAGAAAGCTCACATGGTTGAGCGCGATGATGACCGGCGTTCCGGCCATTTCGATATTGTCCAGGCCCTTCACCTCGAGACGATAGAACGCGCGGAAGATGATCGACAGCAGGTCGCGCACGGCGTTAGACGGCATGGTGCGGGCGACCACGATCGCCGCCACCAGGCTCGCGGCGCCGATACCGAGGAACAGCGTCGAAAGGCTCGGCGCATAGGCCCCGAACAGCGCTTCGTTCTGCAACAGCCCGACCACCACCGTACCGGCCGCCATAAAGCCGGCATTGAGCACGTTGCACGCCGCGACCACGCGGGCGCGGTGGTCGGGGCCGGCCCAGGCCTGCAGCGCGGCAAATGACGGCACGATGAACAGGCCACCGGAGATGGCGAGACCGGCGAGGTCGATCGCAATGCGCAAGCCCTGCGGGTTAGCCAGCACCGCGCGGACACCGATCGGGCTTGCGGCCGGCACCAGCGTGTGCATCGCCCAGCCGAGGTCGAGCGCGAACAGGCCGAGCAGAACCGCGCCGACCGCGGTCGGCAGCAGGATGATCCGCCCGGCCGCCAGCCAGGCGGCGAGCCCGGAGCCCGCCGCGATCGCGACCGTGAAGATCGCCAGGAATAAGGTACCCACGTCCTCGGTGCCGTTGAACCCGGTCTTCACCAGCGGCAGCAGCAGCGACAGCACGACGGCGCCGACCACCCAGAACCAGCTGGTGACAATGCCGGCCCACCACAGCCGGGAATCCGCCCAAATATGTTTGAGCATGTCGGCGGTCGAGCGCGCAATATTCCACTGCACGATCAAGTCGGGCGCGCCCTCGCCGGTGGGCGGGATCATCCGGCTCGCGCCCCAGCACAGCAGCGCAAAGGTCATGATCAGGACGCCGAAGACCGCCGGATTGCCGCCGTCGCGTGCCACATAGCTCGCCAGGATGGCGCCGCCCATGATCGCCGCGAACGTGGCAGCCTCGATCAACGCGTTGCCGGTGGGGAGTTCCGCGCGGGCGAGATGATCGGGCAGGATGCCGTATTTGATCGGGCCGAACAGCGCCGAGATCACGCCGAACAGCGCCAGCGCGACGAACAGCACCGCCACCGCATGCGCCGCGAAGCCCGCGATCGCGATACCGACGACAAAAATCTCGGCGAATTTGAGCCGGCGCGCCACGACGGCCTTGTCGAAGCGGTCGGCAAGCTGCCCGCCGAGCCCGGACAGCATGAAGAACGGCGCCATGAAAATCGCCATCGCCAGCGTGTTGAGCGAGGCCGCGCCCTCGCTGCCGAGATGAAAGACAATGAGGAACCCGAGCGCGCTTTTGAGGAAATTATCGTTGAACGCCGAGAAGAACTGGCACCAGAACAGCGGCGCGAAGCGCCGGGACATCATGAGGTGGTTCGACATGGTGTGCGCTTTCGATTGGGTTGATGGCATGGCGTGCGCGCGGCCCAAGGGAGTTGCGAAACAAGGACACAGCGAACAACGCGCTGTTGGCATGAAAATCAGCGCGCATCCGGATGTCATCGTCCGCGACGGCATCCTGGATGCTTGCGCGGCTTTTCCGTGTCCGACGGGCTGCGGGGCGGCCGGATGGCGGCTACCTCTTCTCCGGCCGCCGCGGCAGGGCCGCGGGCCAGCGCGAACATGATTGAACCGGACTCCCCCCTTCGTTATGAACGATGTTCATGTAACCAAAGTTTTGAACGATGTTCAATTGCGATATTGAACGTCGTTCACACAAAATCGTGAACGCACCGATGACGACGACCGCCGAACGCCGGCAACGGCTGAGAGACGCGCTGATTGCCGCCGCCGAACGCACGATCGAGACCCAAGGCCTCGGCGGCCTGAAGGCGCGTGCGCTGGCCGATAAGGCCGGCTGTGCGGTCGGCGCCATCTACAACGTGGTGGCCGATCTCGACGACCTGATCCTCGCAGTGAACGCCCGCACGCTCGCCGCGCTCGAGCGCGAACTTGCCGCCGCCGAGGAGACGATTGGAGTGGTCGCAGGGAGCCGCCCCGGTCGATCGGCTGGTGCGGCTGGGGACCGCCTATCTGGCCTTCGCTTCCGACCATCGGTTGCGCTGGCGCGCGCTGTTCGAGCACCGGATGCCGCAGGGAAAACCCATGCCCGATCACTATATCGCGGAGCAGGGACGGCTGTTCGGATACATCGAGCAGCCGCTGGGTGAGCTGCAGCCGCTGCTCACCGACGAGCGGCGGGCGCTGGTGGCACGCTCGCTGTTCTCGGCCGTCCACGGCATGGTGATGCTGGGGCTGGAGGAGAAGCTGCTGACGGTTCCGCCGGAAACCCTGCGCGAGCAGGTCGCCTTCATCGTCGCGGCGATCGGCCGCGGGTTGCTGGCGGACGTCGGCGACACGGCGGCGCGGCCGCATTCGCCGGCCCCGCGCAAGCCCTCGCGACGATGACGGCGGCAATGAAATACCGAAAAATAGTTGTTGCGGCGGCGCACAACCGGTGAATGCGGAATTTTATCCCTCCCCGTCTTCGGGGAGGGTGGCGCGCTCTTGCGCGCCGGGTGGGGCTACGAGGCTGAGTGGGGGCTACGGGATTGTGAGCCATCCGATAGAGGGCAAGAGACCCCACCCGGCCGCGCTTCGCGCGTCCACCCTCCCCGAAGACGGGGAGGATAAAACGCCACATCACTGAAGTGTATCGTCGATTGAGCGGTCGCCCTTCACCCCGCTCTCGGGGGGTATGCCAGCTTTCGAAGCACTAAAAGCGCCGCGTTTCCTATGCCGCCGGCCTCTGCAACGACTGCAATAGCACTGCATCGCCCCCAAGCAAGCCTCCTGCGGGCAGCATGGACAGCTTACCGCCTCCTACCGCCGCCGTCCCCTCGCGCATTGCGGCCGCAAGGCCTATGTTGGGTTTCGTTCGCCGCAACGAGGGAACCGCCCGATGACGTCGCCTGCTGCTGCCCCTGTTTCCAGCCCCGCCTCGCTGATCGAGCGCGCCGGCCTCGACCGCACCCGGCTTGCCGGCATCCTGGCGCATGGGCTCGATGGCGCCGACGACGGCGAACTCTATCTGGAATACCGCCAATCCGAGGTGCTGGGCTTCGATAATGGCCGCCTCAAGCAGGCGACCTACGACACCTCGCAAGGGTTTGGCCTGCGCGCCGTCAAGGACGAGGCCGTCGGCTATGCGCATGCCTCAGATGTATCCGAGGAGGCGATCCGCCGCGCCGCGGAATCGGTGCGCGCCGTCAAGGGCGGTTATGCGGGGCACGTTGCGGCCGGCCCGGCGCGCAGCAATGCGCGGCTTTATACCGACGACAATCCGCTCGTGAGCCTGCCCTTCGAGGCCAAGGTGAAACTGTTGCAGGACATCGACGCCTATGCGCGCGCCAAGGATGAACGGGTGCGGCAGGTGACGGCGAGCGTCGCCGCCACCTGGCAGGTGATCGAAATCCTGCGCCCTGACGGCGAAATTTTTCGCGACGTGCGCCCGCTGGTGCGGCTCAACGTATCGATCGTCTCAGGCCAAGGCGACCGCCAGGAAACCGGCAGCCACGGCTATGGCGGACGCGAGAGCTATGAGCGCTTCGTCGCCGAGGGCATGTGGCGGCACGCCGTGGATGACGCGGTGCGCCAGGCGCTGGTCAATCTCGAATCGGTGCCGGCCCCGGCCGGCGAAATGGACGTGGTGCTCGGCCCCGGCTGGCCCGGCGTGATGCTGCACGAGGCGGTTGGCCACGGGCTCGAGGGCGATTTCAACCGCAAGAAGACCTCCGCCTTCGCCGGCCTGATGGGCCAGCAGGTGGCGGCGCGCGGCGTCACCGTGGTGGACGACGGCACCATGGCCTCGCGGCGCGGTTCGCTGTCGATCGACGACGAGGGCACGCCGACCAACCGCACCGTGCTGATCGAGGACGGCATTTTGGTCGGCTACATGCAGGACCGCCAGAACGCCCGCCTCATGAACATGCGCCCGACCGGCAACGGCCGGCGCGAAAGCTTTGGCCACGTGCCGATGCCGCGCATGACCAACACCTACATGCTTTCGGGCGGCCGCGACCCGGCGGAAATCCTGGCCTCCGTGAAGAACGGCATCTATGCGGTGAGTTTTGGCGGCGGCCAGGTCAACATCACCTCCGGCAAATACGTGTTCCAATGCACCGAGGCCTACCGGATCGAGAACGGCAAGGTCGCCGCCCCCGTGAAGGGCGCCATGCTGATCGGCAACGGCCCGACCGACCTCAACCGCATCACCATGGTGGGCAACGACATGGCCCTCGACCCTGGCATCGGCACCTGCGGCAAGAACGGCCAGGGCGTCCCGGTGGGCGTCGGCCAGCCGACGCTGCGGATGGAGCGGATTACGGTGGGGGGGACGGGGGGATAGGGGCAGGCAAGGACAGAGCGTCACAATCCTCCTTCGCCATTCCGGCGCAACGGATTAGCCTCCCGATACATCAGATGAAGCTTGACTCGCAACATCTTAAGCGCTATGTGCACCTTGTGAAGACAAGGCGCAACAGGACTGGCCATGGATCATTTTCCTATCATACAGGCGCTTTGCCGAGCGGCCCTAGGCCAGCCATCCCCGGCCGTGCGGAAGCAAATCGAGCGACTCCGGGACGCCTTGAGCAAGGACGGGGACGGCAGGGCCGCAGGCACATTAACCGGACTGCTTACTGCAGCGGATCGCACGGTTGAACTCACTCCAAGTCGGATCGCTCAATCGCGCGCCCAAGTTCCAGGCGAACTTCTGACTCGAAATACGCAGTTGCCCGTTGACCGAGAAACGGCGGCCCCATTGGCGGGGGTGATCTTCCCGCTCGAAACCCATCCCAATCCGCCGCTCTTCAATGAAGTAGTTTCATCGGCTATCGCCTCGGTAATGGACGAGTGGATTAACCTACAAGCCCTCGCCGACGTTGGCGTCGAACCTGCCCGGACTTGTCTAATTTATGGGGTCCCGGGACGGGGAAGAACTTCGTCTAGCGTTATGGATCGCAGCTCAACTAGACCTACCCGTAGTGGTTGCAAAAATTGATGGCTTGGTCTCGTCATTTCTTGGAACAACCGCACGCAACATTGGTAGCTTGTTCGCGTTTGCCAACCGATATCGCTGCCTTCTGCTCCTTGACGAGTTCGACGCCGTCGCCAAGCTTCGCGATGACCCCCACGAAGTTGGCGAGATAAAACGAGTTGTGAATGCACTCTTGCAGAACCTCGATTTGCGCCACCAACTTGGTATCACGATTGGCATTACTAATCACCCTCGCCTTCTTGATCCAGCTGTCTGGCGACGCTTTGAGGTTCAATTGGAGATACCTCGACCTGATTTCGCAGTCCGCGTCGAAATCGCCAGGGCTTTCATGCCGCCCGTCGCCGCACCGGACCCGCACCTGCGCCTCATCGCTTGGTTCACCGAAGGCGCAACTGGGGCCGAAATTCGAATCGCTGGTACGAACCTATAAGAAATCAACAGCCGTCCGTGCAGGAGAACCTCGACAACTGCTCGACACGCTGCGGCAGTTCGCAACACTCAACAGTGCTCGTATAGATCCAAAGCGTCGTGAACTATTGGTTGCTGATACGGGCGTACTCTTCAAGGCAATGAATCGAGATACCGCGCTGTGCTTAACTTACGAAGAAATTGGTGGAATTGCTGGTAAGGATAAGTTGAACCGTGAGTCAACAGATTAGCAAAAGCATCCAGGAAGAGACGGCTCCGATTGAGCAGGCAATGAGCCATGGCTAGCCCAATTCAGATTATCCTTAACCAGGAGAACTTCGAGCAAGCCCGAGAGGTCAGTGGGGGAGGGCCTAAAAAGGACTTTTTCGCCCAGAGCGATGATGCGTTTCGGATGCATAAGGACTTACTAACGAATTAAGCTCAGGAACCTTGCGACGGCTATTGATGCCCAAGTCCAGGGTGACGTAGGGGTTATTAAAGTTATCCTGAGAAGGTCTGCTTGGGCAAAAAGTCATCGCCCGACACGCTGTTCAAGCCGGAACGCACTCGACTTGTGGGAGGTGGAGATCTCGGTGAGATGTACTTTGAAGCCCGCCCGCGAATTCTGCGCATTATAGCCCAGGATATCGCCGACGCCGAAAACAGTACAAACCTTAAGCGCGATAAAAATACCGGTAAAATGATCCCGCACCCATCGGCGGTGCGCAGCGAAGCGGGCGCCATCGAACGCATTGAGCTCTATGGTCCGACGGACCGCCGGAAATTTTCGGTAGAAGACGCAATAAATTGGCTTTCGAACCCTATGACTGGCAGTGGCTATCACGTTGAATTATTTCAGGTGCCCCCACCGCGAAGTCAGTGGGATGCGGTGGATCAAGGACACCAACGGCTATATTCCACATTCCTTGAGGGTTTGCTTAATCTTGGCCAAGGTCTCGAAGTCCAGCGCGTAAAGACACACGAGCCAGAACAGCCTCAACTTAGCGTTCGTGTTGGGCGGTCGATCCAACCTCCAGTCTTGATGCTCCAGGCTCCAACGGCAGACCGAAGGCGCGAGCGGCCTCTTGCTCCTTTTGACGACGATTCTAATCGTCATCGTCGGCTACTAACGTTTCTGGATCAGCATCCACTCGTTCGGCGCATTGAGCTTCCACCGATCCTTACGCGCACGATCGTTTGGAAAACCCATTCGGCGCAATCATCCGCTGGCAGGACGCGTGTACATCCTGGAACGGTGGCTATTCCAATTCGAAATACTGCTAAAACTTATCCGAGGTTGGGCGTTATAGACGGTGGCATCGGCCCCGCGCTCTCTGATTGGATCGTCGAACGTTGGGATCTTCTGACCGAAGCGATACAAATTCTGACCACGGCACGTTCATCGGAGGATTGGCGGTAGGGGGTAATACCATAAATGGATCAGATATCTGTCCTGAGCCCGATGGTGCGGAGATAGTAGATATTGCAATTTTTCCTGATGAAGGACGGCCGAAGGCCTTCCCAGCGTATTTCCCAAACGGGCTTTCAGATTTTTTCGATGAAATTGATAACGCCGTGGTTGATGCAAGAGCCCGGCATGGTACACGCATATTTAATCTGAGCCTCAACATTCAACACCCGGCAACCCCTGACCGATACGGCCCATATGCAGCGCGTCTCGACGCAATCGCTGAGGCCAACAGCGCTGTATTTTTTATCTCCGCCGGCAACACAACGTCTCAAGGCCAGCGCCAGGAGTGGCCGCAGGATGAAACACAGGCGCTGGTCGCGCTTGCCTCCGCTCGTAACGACGGGCTTCTGATGCCAGCAGAAAGTGTACGTAACGTCTCTGTCGCAGCATTAAATCCTCCGGGTATGCAAAACGGAGTCTCATACGCTCCTGCACGTTATTCACGCCGTGGCCCAGGCCTGCGCGCGGGCGTGAAGCCAGATCTTGCACATTTTGGAGGCTCTGGCTCGCCTCAGACGCCAATTGGTCACGGCCTTTTTTCGGTCAAACCAGATGGCTCGACCTGCGATGGATGTGGCACGAGCTATGCGGCTCCACTCGTAGCGAAAACGGCTGCGGTTCTCGACCAGAGCATTGAAGGCGAAGTTTCCCGCGAAACGCTGATCGGCTTGCTGATACACCATGCACAGATGCCGGCAGTCCTCGCCACGAAGGCGCTATCGAGCATAGCACGTGATCTAGCCGGTTTCGGAATGCCGCCGTCTGCAAGTGACATCCTTGAGGGAGGTGACCATCAGATCACGCTTGTTTTTGCGGGTCCTCGGGAGAATCTGTGGGTGCGTCGGGGCTCCGAACGTCAGCCGGCACGCGCTCCATGAAGCTTCGAAAGCGAAAGAAATGCCGTAACTGGAAGGCTTTCTGGTGTTTGCATCAATCCCGTCACGACGGCTTCGGGTATGATGCCAAGGAACTGCCATTCGGCCTCGAAATAATCGAGGTTCGGATCGCGCTTCGAGCAGCCGTCCGTACGCGGCTGTACGGCGGATGCATCCGCAGGTGCATCCAGCCGTCGCTCTCGGTGAACCGAGTATGGCTGGGTGGCAAGCCCCGTCAAGGCTGGCCTTCGGCCCCCGCCTTCGGCGGCTGGAGGGCCTTGACGGAGCTTGCCACCCAGCCTTGTTCGCCACCAAGCGTTCGACGGCAAAGAGTGGCTGGAGTACGTCGGTGATCTCCGCAGCTGCCGGATTCCACCCACAGATTCTGCCGAGGAGGCGTTTTTGCTTCCCGCCTTAAGCGGGATCAGCAGATTTCCTTCGGATTTGCGTGGCCACCATCGCTTGTCAATGCGGGCGGAAAATGTAGAGGCGCGGCAAAACTAACACTTGTATCGACGCCTCCGCTGGATGCGCGATTTGGTTCAGAATTTGTTCGAATTAACATCGACGCTTCGCTCCAGCAAGAAACCTTTGATAAGGCGGGAAAATCTGGCTGGAAGGGACAACTCGAACCAGTTTATCTGCCGGGAAGGGCGGACGCGCCGGCGATTGAGGCCGAGCGGATCGAACATGGGCTAAAGTGGAGCCCCGTAAAACAGTATGCCCGAACAATACCGCAGGGGGCCGGCAAGTCGTCGAACTGGCGAATGTTTGTCAGCTACCTTACGCGATCTGGAGAAGGCATTCCCGATGAAGGTGTACCCTTTACCGCGATTCTAACCATCTCAGATCCGGATGGCAAAGCGGCTGTGTTTAATGATATGCGAGCACTACTCGCAAGGACTGGTGTGAGAATTGAAGATATACGAACTGCTGCACGAGTAACAACGCGGATTTAGGCGCGTAGCAATTAAAGCAATCGAAAGTGTGCCAGGCCGTTGATGTAAGGGGTGTAGGTAACCTAATGAGAGCTGGTAAACGACGTTTGGGCGTCGAAAATTCTCGGTCTTCCAGCGCTGGCGCTCGGCGTGCCAGGCGATGAGCCAGCGCGGCATCATGAACATGACGGCGAAAGCATCTGCTTCCACCTCCTGGAAGTCGCCAGTGGGTGGCTCGGCCATCGGCATTCGGCGCAGGATAGTTTCGTCATCAAGGCTCGGGCGGTGATGCAGGGAGAAATGTCCAAGCTCATGCGCGGCGGTAAATCGCTGGATGCTCATCGGCCGCTGAGTGGTAACGAGAATGCCAGGCAGGGTTCGTTCAGATATGCGCCGAGCAAACCTTGGAGGGGACGGAGTAGCAGCGGGAGGTCAAGCATCTGGATCGCGCCGAATATATCGACATTTCCGCCGCGCACTTCAATGTGGTGGCGTAAATCCAATCTTTGGTGCAGTCGCGCTGCCGCCATCGTTCCCGAACGCACGGCGCTGGGATAATCAGCCGCCACGGGTCACCCCCGGTGCGCGCGCCCGGGCGCGCAGGTACTCGGCAAACCGGCCAAGTTCTTCACGATCCTGCTGCGATAGGTCGGCTGCTTGCCGCGCCAGATGCGCCACGTCAATTGGCAGACTTGCGGACGCCTGATCTTCACCGGTGAAATAAGCGACCGGCTGACGATAGAGTTTAGCAAGACGCGTAAGCTCGATCGCCTCGACGCGGCGGTGCCCACCCTCTATGTCGGTCAGTGCGGTGCGCGGGATCTTCAGATACGTCGCCACCTCTTCTTGCTTCAAGCCGAGATACTTGCGGGCTTCTTTCAGCCGGTCACCCAGACGACGACGCTCTTCATCATCGCTTTCATGTTGGACAGCGATATCCGTCATGGCTTCGCTCCGTTCCTCTTGATCCATTCTTTCTCGATGCGTGGAAGCAGGTGTCCATGGCGTTTTCCACCGAGACGTAACCTCCGGCACGTACGACGTTGTGCGGGAGCTGACAGCCGATCATCGGTTCAACGGCACAAAGAATTGCAACAGCCACAAGCGAATCGATTGGCATAGGAGCCTTCGCAATCTGCGCCGGCATCGTGGGTAAGGAAATCCCCCTGATCGAGGCTTCCTCCTTAACCGCCTCGATCAGTTCGCCAAGCAAGCAGGCTTCAACAGCTGCGGTAGGGAACGACGCGACTGCAGAGACCGGAGGAGACTATTGTGTTGACGTTCATTTCCGTGTCTTTCTGAGACGCGATCTACATGTAATGTGTTAAAATCAGACATGCAAGGACAATCGTCTGCACACCTGTCGCCGCCGAGATTTGCCCCGCAGGTGCTTTCCCAAGGACCAGGCATCCGACGGCATCAGGTTGGGTCAGGAGGTGGCGACGATGGCCAAGGTTAGACGACCATCACCTCCTGCCGTTTCGTCATAGCAGACGGTCTCATCGGAGGCCTTATGCTAAGCCATCCCTCCCAACCCGCCCCGCTCCTCAATGAACGCGACCACCGCATCGACCCCCTCGCCCGCCCGCACATTGGCGAATATGAACGGCCGCGCGCCGCGCATGCGCTTGGCGTCGCGCTCCATGACGGCGAGCGAGGCGCCCACATGGGGGGCGAGATCGGTCTTGTTGATGACCAGGAGGTCGGAGCGGGTGATGCCGGGGCCGCCCTTGGAGGGGATTTTGTCGCCGGCGGCCACATCGATGACATAGATCGTGAGGTCGGCGAGTTCGGGCGAGAAGGTCGCGGCGAGATTGTCGCCGCCGGATTCGATCAGGATGAGGTCGAGGGCGGGAAATTTCGCCCGCATTTGCGCGACCGCGGCAAGATTCATGGAGGCATCCTCGCGGATCGCGGTGTGCGGGCAGCCGCCGGTCTCGACCCCGGCGATGCGCTCCGGCGGCAGGGCGCCGGAACGGGTCAGATATTCGGCGTCCCATTTGGTGTAGATGTCGTTGGTAATGGCGGCGATGTCGTAGCGGTCGCGAAAACGCTTGCACAGCGCATCCATCAGCGAGGTTTTTCCCGATCCGACAGGGCCGCCGACGCCGACCCGCAGCGGCCCGTGGGAGTGCGATGCGGTCATGAGCGGAACAGCCTCGTATATTGGGTTTCGTGGCGCATGCCGGCGATGTCCGCCCGCGGCGTTGCCATCATGATATCATCGAGCGCGGTTTTGGAGGCTGATTCCGCCGCCGCGGCGATCGCGGCTTCCAGCGCGGCCAGCACGCGCTGGCCGTCGGTCTGGCCGAGCGGAATGAGCCGCACGCCGGCGGAGATCAGGTTCGACACCAGGCCGTGCAGGAAGGCCGCCAGCGCGGGACCCAGTACAATGCCGTGCCCGGCGCACGCCACCGCCACCACCACCGGATAGGCGCGCGGCCCCTCCCAGACGGCGGCGAGCCGGTCGAGCGCGGCCGTGGGCCACGCCGCGTGCGTAATCTTCAGAAAGGCCTCGCCCTGCGCGGTGGTTTCCAAAAACCGTTCCTTGGCCGGAGGTGAGTGCGGCGGCAAGTTCCGCCACTTCGGCGAGCGCGGCATCGTCGCCGCCCGCCACGGCGCGATGGGCGTGGCAGAACAGCACGGCGTCGCTCGCGACGCTGCCGTGCCGGATGATCGCGGCAAGCCAGTCCCGCAAGCTATCGGCATCGCGGATGTCGCCCGCCTCCACGGCCCATTCGATGCCGCCCGAATACGCAAAGGCGCCGACCGGATAGGCCGGCGACATCCAGCTCATGAGCCGGAACAGGGCGGCGTCCTGCGCTTCGCGGCCCGCGGCGCGGTCCGGCTCACCCATGCTCACGCTGAGCGGCGGCACATTGGACCCACTTTCGCCGACCCTTCGCGACCGTCACCGTAGCGCCGCCGCGATGTTGCCGCCATCCACGGTGGTCACGTCGGCGGTCGTCTTCAAAGCCAGGGCCTGGGCCAGGAACGCCTGCGCCACATCCTCGGCCGTCACCTCGCGCCCGAGCAGGTTGCCGCTCATATAGTCGGTCTCCGACAGGCCGCGGGCCTTGGCGCGCTGGGCGATCATCGCTTCGGTGAGCAGACCCGAGCGGATGCGGTCGGCATTGACCGCATTGGCGCGGATGCCGTCGGCGCCGTGGTCGAGCGCATATTGGCGTGCCAGGAACAGGGTCGCGGCCTTGGGTAGCCCATAGGGCCCGAAATTCGCCCCTGGGTTCACCGTCTGCTTGGAGGCGTTGAACAACAGGCAGCCGCCGGTGCCTTGCGCCCGCATGATTTTCACCGCCGCTTGGGCGACGCGCTGATGGCCGTAGAAATTGAGTTCGAAGCTCTCGCGCAGGATCGCTTCATCGACATCGCCGATGCGCCCCTGCCAGGCGGCCCCGGCGTTCGACACCACGATATCGACGCCGCCGAACGTCTCCGCCACCCGCGCAAAGGCTGCCTGCACCGATGCGGCGTCGGTCACGTCGCAGTGCACCGCGAGCGCCGCGCCGCCCACCGCCTTGGCGGCGGCCTGTGCCGCCGCTTCGTCGCGATCGAGCAGCGCGATTTCGGCCCCGGCGGCCGCGAAGGCCTTGGCGGTCGCGGTGCCGATGGCGCCGGCGCCGCCCGTGATGGCGGCGATCTGGCCGGCGAGCGGAAGCTCCTTGGCGCTCCCCAGTTTTGCCTGTTCGAGCGACCAGTATTCGCAATCGAACATGTCGGCCTCGGAAATCGATTCGAACCGCCCGGAAGCTTCGGCGTCCGTGATGGTCTCGACCGCGGCCTCGGCGAGATCGGCGGCGATGCGGGCATCTTTCTTCGAGCGGCCGAGGCCGAACAGGCCGAGCCCCGGCACCAGCACGACGCGCGGCAGCGGATCCAGTATTTTTTTGACACCGCCGCAGCGCGCGTTGTTGCGTTCGAAATAGAGCCGGTAATGGTCCATGAAGGCCGCGGCCGCCGTTGCGACGGAGGCAGCGAACTGTGCGGCTGCGTCCGCCCCACCGCCCTGGGGCGCCGGAACCACCAGCGGCCAGTTCTTGGTGCGGATGGTGTGGTCGGGCGTGACCACGCCGGCCGTGGCATAGCGCGCGACCTCCGCGCCATTGACGAAGTTCAGGATGGCCTCGCCGGTGCGAAACTCCATGATCAGCCGCCGGTGCGCCCCGGACGGCACCTTCAGGGCACAGGCGCCGCGGATGATCGGCGCCACCTCGGCACGCGGCATCAATTGCTGCGGCAATTGCGCGGTGGCGAACACCGCCCGGCGCCCCTGCCGCAACCGCGCTTCGGCCAGCGACACCATCTCGATCATGCGCTCATAGGCCTCTTCGGCGCTTTCCCCGAAGGTGAAGATGCCGTGCTTGTGAAGCACCAGCCCATGGGCGGCAGGGTTGGCCTCGTAAACCTCGGCGGCCTTCTTCGCCAGCGCGAAGCCCGGCATGATGTATGGCACCACCCCCATCCGGCCATCGTAAAGCTCCGTCGCCCGCGCCTCGCCGTCCGGCTGATCGATGAGGCTGAGCACCGCGGTGGAATGGGTGTGGTCCACGAATTTGTGCGGGACGAAGGCGTGCAGCAGCGTCTCGACGGAAGGATTGGGCGCCATCGGGTCGAGCAAGTTGGCGCGCTGCACCCGCACCATCTCCTCATCGGACAGCGCGTCGCGCTCACGCAGCATGCGCAACTCGGCCAATCGCACCGCCGGCAAGCCGGCCGGCTCGATGACGGCCATGTCGGCACCCGAGCCTTTGACGCAAAGGACATCCACTACCCGGCCCATCAGATCGGAGGCGCGCGTCTTGACCGAGGTGTTGCCGCCGCCATGCAGCACGAGGCGCGGGTCGCCGCCGAGGAGACGCGTCGTGTAGACCCGCAGCGCCAGGTCGCGCGGCACCCCTTTGGCGGCGTAGGTCGCCACCATGGCCTCGGCGTCGGCCTTCACGAAGCGGCTTTGCATGGGTGGCTCTCCTCTGCGCGTGCGAACGCATATGCATCCGATTTCGCAGTGCGGCAAGATACGAGAGCTTGGCTCCCGTGCCGCCGGGATTTATGACTATCCGCACCGATTGCTTTGCACGTGGCGGGCCGTCGCATGGATGCCGACGCAATCCGCGACCTGTTTTCGCAATTCCGCCCCGTGACGCTGAAGCGCATGTTCGGCGGCGCCGGGATCTATGCCGAAGGCCTCATGTTCGGGCTCGTCTTCGACGCGACGATTTATCTTCGCGTGGATGCGGCCAGCATTGCGGATTTCGAACGCGAAGGCAGCACGCCGTTCGTTTATCCCCTTGCCAAGAGTCCGGGCCGTTTGCGACGCCCGTCGCAAACGTTCTGGCGGCTGCCAGAGCGCTTCTATGACGACCCGGACGAACTGGCCCGTTGGGCCCGTCGCGCGCTGGCGATTGCGGAACACAAGAGGAGCGTGTCCGGTATGCGGCGCAAACGGAAACTGTCATCGTGGTCCTCGGCGGAGTGACCACAGATCTTTATGCTTCAACGATTCGTGAATTCCCTGCCCCCCTTCATCGTTCGGCGGTCTGGATTGGTGATATCGTGTCAAAATGAAAGACATTACCGTTTCCATCGACGAAGATACCTGCATGGCGATCGCATTTGGATCGTTTTATTGCCTCGCACGGTCCGCAAACATTGCGGCGAGCGCTTCGCGACTCGCCGCGCTGACACCGCGCTCGGTAATGAGCCCCGTGACAAGCCGCGCCGGCGTCACGTCGAAGGCGTAGTTCGCAACCGGTGATCCGTCCGGCACCACCGTCACGGTTTCGATGCGTCCGTCCGCGGTGCGGCCCGTGATGGTCGCGACCTCCTCCGGCCCGCGCTGTTCGATCGGAATCTCCGCGACGCCGTCACTCAGGGCGAAGTCGATGGTCGAGGACGGCACGGCGGCATAAAACGGCACGCCATTGTCCCGCGCCGCCAGCGCCTTCAGATAGGTCCCGATCTTGTTGCAGACATCGCCTTGCGCGGTCACGCGGTCGGCCCCCACGATGACGAGGTCGACAAGCCCGTGCTGCATCAGGTGACCGCCCGTGTTGTCGGCGATGACGGCGTGGGGCACGCCCTGGTGCCACAATTCCCAGGCCGTGAGCGCTGCGCCCTGGTTGCGCGGACGGGTCTCATCGACCCAGACATGGATCGGCAGCCCTTTCAGGTGTGCCTTGTAGACCGGCGCCAGCGCCGTGCCCCAATCGACGGTCGCGAGCCAGCCGGCGTTGCAATGGGTCAGCACGTTGACCGGGTCCCCAGCCGGCTTGCCGGCCGCGATGCTCTCGATCAGCGCAAGGCCGTGGCGCCCGATCGCCGCGTTGCCGGCGATGTCGTCCCGGCAGATCGCCGCGGCGCGGGCATAGGCAGCGGCGACACGCGCCTCATAGGGCTGATTGCGCACCGCGGCGACGATCTCGTCGAGGGCCCATTTCAGATTGACGGCGGTCGGCCGCGTCGCCAGCAGCACCGCATAGGCGTGGTCCATCGCGGCGTCGGAGGAATTTACCCGCAAAGCCAGACACATGCCGTACGCCGCGACGGCTCCGATCAACGGCGCACCCCGCGTTTGCATCGTGGAAATGGCATGCGCGGCATCCACGAGTGTCGCGAGGCGCACGGTTCGCAAAGCATGCGGCAACGCGGTCTGGTCGATGATGCCGACCGACCAGCCGTCATCTTGCAACCAGACGCTGCGTCTGGATTCGCCATCGATCAGCATCGCTATATCCTGTCTCGGTCCGGCACCGCGCTGCCGGCCATCGAGGCCAGCGAAGATCGGCAAGCGGTGCGTGGCCGATCCAATAGCGCTCCCGCGCTCGCCATGGCGCTTAAAATTTCCGCTATGACCGTAGCTGCCAACCCCAACGGCGTCGATCGCGCTCAATACGGCCGCTGCGTGCCCTTGACGGTGGTCCGCCACATCAGCCGGCGCTGGTCGGCGGGGAAATCGTCGCGCGCGTGCGACGAACAGCGGTTGTCCCAAACCAGGAGGTCGCCGACCCTCCAGACGTGCCGGTAGACGAATTCCGGGCGCTCCGCATGGTCGAACACGGCGGCGAGCAGCGCGTCGCTCTCGGCCTGCGGCATATCGACGATCTTCATCGTCATCAGGCGATCCACATACACCGCCTTGCGGCCAGTCTCGTCATGGGTGCGGAACACCGGATGCACCGCCTCGCCGAACGCCTCGACGCCCTTGCTGGTATCGCCCCGAATCGTGGTTCCGTAATTGTAGTGATGCAGCGCTTTGCGGCCTTCGAGGCGCTCGCGGATGGCGGGATCCAGGGTGTCGTAGGCCGCATAGCCGCTGGCGAACAGCGTATCGCCGCCATAGCTCGGAATTTCCACCGAATACAAGAGCGTGCCGTTATGCGGCACCTCGCCATGGATCATGTCGTGGTGGAAATGCATCTCCCCGTCCGGCAGCGCCCCGATGACTTCGCCGTTCTCCCGGATGTTGGAGATCAGCATGATGTTGGGCAACAGTTTTGCATAACCCTTGGGGAAGAATTTCGCCGGCCGCGACAGCGGTCCGATCTCGCCGAAGAACGCGGTCGCCCGGATCAAATCCTCCTGGTCAAAGCTCTGGCCGCGGAACACCAGCACGATGTGATCGAGCCACGCCTGATGGATGGCCCGGATCGTGTCGGCGTCAAGCGTATCGCGCAAATCGATGCCGCGGATTTCCGCGCCGATGTGGCGGGTGAGCGGGACGACCTCCAATCGGGTCTTCGTCGCAGCGTCCATGGTTTTCCTCCCGAGCGGCGCCTGGCCGCCTTATCGAGCCGGCCCGAGGCGGGAAGTAAGTTAGCTTTTTGCGGGAAAGCTGACCAGCGCTGCCCACTGCAATCGATCTGCTCTACAAGTTGGTCATTGAAGGGCTTCAAAAGCCTAGCGACTCTCCGTTGCCTAGCTTTTGTGCCCGCTGCAGACGGCGGCGAGTTCTGGGCCTCATTGGGGAAACCGCCGGCCCGGTGTCGTTGGGCACCGGGAAACTGGTCGCGGAGGTGTTTTGTCCGGACTTCGTTGAGGCGTGGGGGCGACCGCCGAAGACCGCGATCAGCGCCGATCGACAGGAGGAACCATGTCCGCCAGCCGCCCAATGATGGCAATGAACCGATCGAGAGCCGCTTCGTCAACCGTCGCATCGAGAGCGCCGTGGATCAGCATGTGACGCGATGCGATCAAGGGCCACGCAATGTCGGCATCATCCGGTGCGAGATACCCCTCGTGGGCGAGAAGCTCGACAAGCCTGTCAGGTGTCTGAGGGCGGGCGAATTTGTCGGGCAGCAAGGCGCGTGCGATCGCTTCGAGCGCCGCCCACGCCATGATCAAGGCCGGCACCACATGGCCGCCCCGTTTCAGTGCGGCGGCGCGTGCGACAGCCTGCTGGATCGAAGCGTGCGAGGAGACATCGATCGCTTGGGACGAAGGCGGTACGCGGACGACCTGCAGCTCCCAATCCCGATGCTGATCGATCAGCTGCTGCAGCCGCGCAATTTTTTCAGCATTTTCGAGCGGTCGAACGACCTCGATCGCGATCTTTTTGTGCGGACCGACGGCAATGGCATCCGGCCGATAGCCCCGCATGAATACCGGCAAGATTGCCGGCGACGGCTGCAGGAACACATCGAACCCCTCGGCCTCGAACCGCGGCCGCATGGTTTCCAGCACGTACTTGGCGGTGGTTTCCGAGATACTCACCTAACGTTCACCCAGCCGCAACGTACCGCTCAGAATCGCCGTGTCGCGGGCAAATTCCACAGCCACAACTTGCCCTGGGCTCAAGTCCCTGAGCGCATTCGCCAAGGCGCGCAGATCCGAGGTCTTGACACCCCCCAGCGCCAGAAGCCGGTCGCCCGGCTTGATCCCGGCGGTCTCGGCGCCGGAACCCGGCTGCACGCTGCCGACGCGCACGCCTTCGCCCAGGTGGGTCATGTCGGGCACGATGCCGGTGGCGACCCGGCGGGTCGCGGGCGGCGGCGCCGAGCCCAGGAGACCCGGCTGCCGGGCCGCGCGGCGGGGCGGCCGCAACGGCGGCGCCGGAAAAATGCAGCGGCTCGGGTCGTGCCGCGAGATAATCGACGGCTTCCTTCAGGACAGCCGCGACCTTGCCCAAGCCGGCATCGTCGATCTTGTCGGGGGTGTCCGACGGCCGGTGGTAGTTGCCGCCGCTGGAGGCAAACAGCTGCACGGCCGGAACCCCGGCTTCGACGAACGCCGCGTGGTCGGATGCATTGACGTCCTGGGTGACCGTCTGCACCGGCACGCCCGTCACTGCGCCCGCACCCATGAAAATGAACGGCAGTTCGCGCGCGGATCCGGCGCCGAAGATCGTGACCTTGCCGTCGGCAAGATGCCCGACGGTGTCGAGGTTCAAGTCCGCGATGTGCCCCGACAGCGCATAGGGCGCACCGGGCGCTCCTGCCATGCGCACATAATGACGCGAGCCCAGGAGCCCCGCCTCCTCGCCGGCGAAGGCCGCGAAGATGATGCTGCGGTCGGGCTTGGCATCGGCCATGAGCCGCGCCAGTTCCAGCATCACGGCGACGCCGGAAGCGTTGTCGTCGGCGCCGGGGTGCAGTTGCCCCTTGGCGCCGGCGCGGGCATCCGGCCAGCCGAAGCCTAAGTGATCGTAGTGCGCCGACACGACCAGCGCCTGACCGGTCAATGCCGGATTGGTGCCGGGCAGCACGCCGATCACGTTCTTGGCCGGCACTTGCGCTCCGGCTTCGCCCGTCATGGTGAAGGACTGGAAATAGCGGTCGTCGCCTTGGGCGCCGGGTGTCAGCGGCGCGAGGCCGAGGCGCTGGAAGCGCTCTGCGATGTAGGTCGCGGCGGCATCAAGGCCGCGGCTGCCGGCACCGCGCCCTTCACGCGCGGGATCCGCCAGCCATTCGATGTCGGCGCGCATGCGCTTGGTGTCGAACTGCGGCTTGAGCTCGGCCAGCGCCGGTCGGGGCGCCAGTTTGATCGGCTGCGCCTGCGGCGTCAGGTTGCGGCCAAGCGGGGTGTCGCCGACCGGCCACTCGCCGGTCGCTTCATTGGTGGCCTCGTCGCCGGCAAACACCAGCCAGGAATATTTGCCGTAATGGGGCAGTTTGCGCGCCAGCGCATCGGCTGCAGCCACGCTCGGCGCCGCGACATAGAAGATCACCGCATCGGGGTTATCGGGATGGCGCACGCCGGCGACCAGGCTGCGTCCCGCGGCTTCATACGACGCATTGGCGGTGCGCAGTCCGCCGGCGTCGAGCGACGCCCCATAGGCCTTGAGCCCTTGCGCCACGACGGGCGCGAATTTATTGCCCGCACCGAACACCCACACGGCGCGATCCGCCGGCAGGGCATCGATCTGGCTATCCAGCACCGTCTCGACACCCTGGCCCTCCTCCCTCCAGGCTTTCGCAAGACCCGCATAGAGGGGTGCGCTGTCGGCGCTCATCACGATCAGCGTCTTTTTGGCACCAAAAGCCTTCGACAGCGCGGGAGGTGTTTCGAACGGGCTAAGCCGGCGATAGACCGCGAACTGCGGATCGACCTCGACGCGCTGCGGGCGCCCCTTGAGGTCGAAACTCACGTCGACGCGCGCCCGGTCGGACGGCATCGCAACGGTTTTGGTCTCAACGCCCTGATCGGTCGCGATCACCACCGGAACATCCAGCGCAAACCGGCGCCCGGATTGCACCTGCGATAACGACAGGTCGATGCGGTTGCCGTCGCCCACCGCGCGATCGAGCCGCAGTTCCGGCGTTCCGGTATCCTTGACCCATTGATCGAAGAACTCCCGCAGGTCGCGTCCCGAAACCGCCTCGAAGCTCTTTTCGATATCGTCGAAGGACGCCTCGCGAAACCGGTTGTCGCGGTAGAACGCCTGCAGCGCCGCGACGAACTGCGCGTCACCAAGCTTGTCGCGCAGCATGTTCCACATCATCGCGGTCTTGCCGTAGCCGATCGCCTCGGTGACGGCATTATGGCGGCTCACGAACCGCGAGACGGGGAAGTCGTTCTCCGGCGTGACGAAATTCGTGACCCGTTGCAGGATGGCGCGACGGTGCTCGGCCCCCTGCCCGCGCTGCTCGGCGAACAGTTGATCGGCGAGATAGGCGGTCAGACCCTCGCACCAGTTTCCGCCTGTCGAAGCGACGAAAACGCCGTTGCCCCACCAATTGTGCAACAGTTCGTGCGGATAGGAGGATGTCAGGATGAACGGAAACCGGATGATCTGCTCGCCCAACAGCGTAAAAGACGGCATGCCGTAGCCGGTTTCCCAAAAATTCTCCACAAGGGCGAATTTGGAATACGGGTAAGGGCCCAAAAGATTGCGATACATATCCAGATATTGCGCCGTGGCGTCGAGATAACGCTCCGCCAGCGCCGGATCGGGTTTGCGCAGGAACGCGTAGGCTTTCACCGAGCCGGCGTCCTTGGAATATTCCGTAAAGGGTGCGGCGATGAGATGCACCTCTTCGGTCGGCGTCGTCACCGACCACCGTTCCGAAAACCCTCCCCCGCTTGCGGTGGACGGCAGGGCGGGGGCCGCTGCGGACGTGCGTTCGCCTTGGCTGACCGATTTCCACCCTGCCGGCAGATCGACCGCAAGCGTGTAGGTAACGAGCGCATCCCCGGCCTGCGGCACCCAATGGGTCGAACCGGCGAGATACGCGCCGCGGGCTTCGATCAATCCGGGCGATTCGCGAAACGCACGGGCATATTCGCTACCCGTTGCCCCGACCGTATAGTTGACGACACCCTCATAATCGAGTTCGCCGGTCAGTTCCTGGCCGGGCGTAGCGCCCTCGACACGATAGACGTTGACCGGCACGCCGGCCGCCGCATCGCGATCGTCGCGGTCGATGCCGGCGCCGGATTCCGACACACGCGACCGGGTCGGGACCAGCGTCAGCCCGGGCGTTGCGTTGACCTTAAGATCGGCGTTCAACGACAGCGTGAGCGGCGCGGTCACCAGCCCGCCGGGAATGCGGATACGATCGCGCACCTTGAGGCGGTGGCTTGCCGGGTCGAGTGTCACGGCAAGATCGTGATGGATCACCGGGTTCGCCGGCCGCTCCGCCGGCGCGGCGGGAGCCACGATCGCGCAAAAGGCGGCCGCAACGGAAACGCGCATCATCGTCGCAAGGATTTTTCGCATGGCATCACGTCCGCTCATGAGGGGCGTTCGATCGCATCGCGTCAGTGCTTGGGGCCGATGTTCAGCGAGGAGATATCCATTACGTAGGTGTAAAGCCCGGCCATGAATCCCGGCCCTTCGGATCGGGCAAACAGCATCTTGGTGCCGTCCGGCGAGATCGATGGAAAGCCGTCGAAGCTGTCGTTGAACGTCAGCCGGACCGGTTCGCCGCCTTCCAGATCGCCGAGAAAAATCTCCCAGTTCATCGGATTGTCGAGCAGCGGACGCACGAACACATAGTGCCGGCCATCCGGCGCCGGATAGGGTGCCCAGTTCATCCAGTCGTCGTGGGTGCGCTGGATGCGCTCGCCGGTCTCGGTATCGATGGTAAAGATCGTCATCGGGGTCGGGCGAATCTTGCCATAGGTGGCGCGGCTCCAGGCGCGGGTGGTGATGGTTTTGGAATCGGGCAGGAAGAACGGCGCGCCCTCCTGCCAGTCGGGCGTATCGGTGAGCTTCTTCTCGCCGGTGCCGTCGGCGTTCATCACGTAGAGGTCGAGCGCGCCGTCGATTTGCCGGGTGAACGCGATCTTCTTCCCGTCGGGCGAGATCGACACCTCGGCTTCGTAGCTGGCGTTACTGGTCAGGCGCTGGCGATTTCCCCCATCCACATCCGCAATGTAGAGCTCGGTACCCTGCGGGTAGTTGCGCTCATCCGACACGTTTCCGAGCGGAAAATCCATGTGGTCGCGGGTTGACGTGAAAATCACGTGCTTGCCGTCGGGAAAGAAATACGAGCAGAGGTCCTGGCCGCGATCGTTGACGCGCCATTTGGTCTTGCCGTCGTCGGAAAAGATCCAGGTCAGCGCGCCGGTGCGCCGCTGCGGCGGGTGCATGCGCGTCCGGGTCCTGCGTCTGTGCGATGACGTGATAGTTGTCGGGCGCGTAATAAGCCTCGGCCGATGACGGGACATTGGGAATGCGCCAGGTCGGCAATTCCTGCGGCGACGCCTTGGTCGGCTTGACCAGCGAATAGTCCGTGTGCCCGCCAAGCACGCGCAGTTCATGTGGGCTTGCATCCGCCGGTTGCGTCGGCAGGCCGGTGTCCGGCGCGGCGGGTTGCGCTAACGCGGCCACCGTGGCGGCGAACGGGATAACGAGTGATAGGAAAATCGGCAGCGGGGATTGCGATCTCGCCATGGGCTTCATGTCCGGTTGCCCCGTCTGGGGATAGGCTTCGTTCACGTTGCAAGCTACGGATATGTGGTTTTCCTGTCGCAAAGCCAAGCTTTCGCCCAGGTGTGTCTGGACCGGATTATGTCCACCGAAATCGGCTCGCGCCACGCCTCCCGCAGATCGGCGGTCCGCCGGCAACGGGCGTTACGGCCTCTTCAAGTCGCACGGCCGTCAACCCGGCGTTACCGCTCCCAACGCTTGCTGATTGGCATGCAGGGATGCGGAGCGATCCTTACGCATCATATCGTAGCCGAAATAGATCAACGAAAGTCCGATAAATTCCGTGATATACAACATCTCTACGTAGCCGAAACGCGTAAACGTCCCGCCGACGCCGGGAAGCAGCGCCCCAATGGCAATCAAAATATTGCCGAGAAAACGCGACTTTCCCCGCTCCGCGCCGAAATATTTTATGGCGGAGTAAATGGCACCGCCGCACAGAAACACGAAGGCGTAAAGATTGAGCAAGGGAGAAAAAGCCCTAACCCATTGCCAGGCAAATACGCGCCCCGTGAGGCGGTGGTCGAAACCTTCGGGAATTGCGATCGGCGCGGCCAGCACGCAAATCGCCGCAACGATGATGACCGTCGAGCACACGATGGCCGAGATATCGGCGAAGCGCTTGTTCATCAGCAAGTAAATGCTGCCCTGGGCCAGCGGATATCCGCCGAGCAGCGCGCCGACGATATACCAAATTTTGGTATTTAGCGGGCTCCAGCCGAAAATTGCATTGATGCTTTCCGTGAGTGTGCCCATGCCGAACGTGAGGACGCCGAGCGTCCACCACAACAAGTATGGCGACCGCTTGGCCATATAATGCGGTACGATGCGGCTCAAGAAGAAAGCCGAAAGCAACGTCGTCAGAACCGGTATATAGCTGACCATGTCGGAGCCTGAGTAGCTTGCGGCCTCACCGTGCGAAGCGCGCCGATTGCGGTGTCTTGTACCCAAACCCCCATCCGGAGAGGCCGACGCAGCCTCCACGGATTGACGTTGGGGGTGGTTTCTCACCCTCACGTTTCACGGGCACGCCGTGAAACCCACAAGCCTTTTTTACACCCGCATGTCTCCACGATCAATGCAGAGCCGGCGCGTTTATCGTCGCACCTCACCGTTGAATAGCACCGCTGCCGGATCGAAGCCGAGCCACTTCAAACCGCCGATGAGGCCACCCCCGGACCGGATGGCCGGAGATGGAGCGCCGGACCGGCGGCGCGCGCCGCTGTTTGGACCGTGATGGTTAATTCAGCCGCGCCAAATTCGCCCGCGCGCATTCTTCCGCTACCTTGACATAGCGCTGCACCGCGTCGTTGCCGACCACGTAGGGATTCGGATCACCCGGCTTGCGGACCGCCACGGCCGGCAGTTTGGTATGCGAGCCGTCGAACACGGTGTGATTGGAGAGCAGAATATCGGCGCCGGACTTGGCGACGATATCGTGATAGCGCACCGCCGAATTGATATAGACTTGAAAATTCGCCGGCGTCAGTTCGAAATTGAACGCCGTGCCGCCCCAGGTGGCGACGAGATGCGGCTGACCGCGATCCTTGACCGGGATCAGCATGGAGATCGTTCCCGGCGTGTGGCCGGGCGTCAGATACATGGTCAGCGTGGTGTCGCCGAGCGTCAGTTGCTGTCCGTCCGCCGCCACCACGTCGCGCTTGGGCTTGATGGCCGCGGGCAGGCGCGTGCTGGCTTCGGCAAAATCCCAGTCGGCTGCGGACATCACGATCTTCGTGCCGTATTTGTCCTGCAGATATTTGGCGCCGCCGATATGGTCGATATGGGCGTGGCTCACGATGGCGTATTTGATGTTGGCCGGATCGAAGCCGAGCGTCTTCAGGCCATTGACGATCTCATCCTCCACCGAATGGGCCCAGATGGTATCGATGACAATGATGCCCGCGGAGGTGACGACCGCCCAGGCGGAAAATTCCTTTTCACCGATGTAGTACAGATTGTCGAATACCTTGACGGGATCGTAGTGCCAGGTCGAGCGCTCTGGAACCGGCCGTGGCCCGCCCGCCGCCTGCGGCGGTCCCGGCGGCGGCCGGCAAATCGCGTCGAAGAGCGCGACGTGGTCATTTCCTGCCGCGGCCTTGGCGGCGACAAGGTGGGAGTTCGCGCTCCCACCGGCCTGCTGAGCAAGCGCGGGCGCGGCCATGACGGTGGCCGCCAAAGCGACCGCCATCAAGGTCATCGGGCGTGAGATCGTGGATGTCACTTCGTTCTCCTCCGTTGCACCGGCTTCGTTAGGCCGGACCTTGATTTTTTTACCGGCAGATGATCCTCAAGGCGCTCGCCGAAAGTCTACCCGACCCGGAAACTGCGTTCCGGGTCGTCGTCGCGCAGGTCGGCGATGATGGTCTCGCCCGCAATCGCGGTCTGGCCCTCGGAGGCCAGCGGACGGATGCGATCGGGGAGATAAATATCGAGGCGCGAGCCGAACCGGATCATCCCGATACGCTGGCCGGCGCCGACATTGGCGCCCTGCTTCACGAACGGCACGATGCGGCGCGCCACGAGACCGGCGATCTGCACCACGCCGATCTTGGTGCCGTCGCGGGTGGTGATCACCAGGCAATTGCGCTCATTGTCCTCGCTCGCCTTGTCGAGATCGGCATTGAGGAATACTCCCGGCCGGTAAGCCATGCGCTCGACGCGCCCCGAAACCGGGCTGCGGTTTACGTGACAGTCGAACACGCTCATGAAGATCGAGATGCGCGGCAGCGCCCGCTCGCCGAGCGCCAGCTCCGGCGGCGGCACCGCATTGACGACCCGCAGCACCCGGCCGTCGGCGGGCGCGATCACCAGCCCGTCGCGCAGCGGCGTCACCCGCTTCGGGTCGCGGAAGAAATAGACGCACCATAGGGTTGCCAGCACCGCGAGCCAGCCGAGCGGCGACCAAATCCACATCAGGATCAGGCTCGCCAGGCCAAGCCCCGCGATGAACGGATAGCCCTCGGAATTCACCGGGACGATCTGCGAACGAATGGAAGCCAGAATGGACATGATCGTACCACGGTGGTTACCGATGAAACGCAAAACCCGAACCTCGTCGCCCGGATCACTCGGCGGCGTCAACGATCGCCGGCTGCGCCGCGCCGAGCTTGCCGGCATCGGGCGGCAGGAGAGCCGCAACGTCTGCATCCTCCCCCACCAAGGCCAGCTTCTCGCGTGCGGCTTCCGCCTCGCGCTGGCGGTTCCACATGCTGGCATATAGGCCGCGCGCGGCCAGCAACTGCGCATGGGTGCCACGCTCGGCGATCACGCCCTTGTCGAGCACGATAATCTCGTCGGCCGCCACGATGGTGGAAAGCCGGTGCGCGATGACCAGAGTGGTCCGGTTGCGCGACACCTGGTCGAGGGCATCCTGGATGTCGCGCTCGGTGTGGCTGTCGAGCGCCGACGTGGCTTCGTCGAGCACCAGGATCGGCGGCGCCTTGAGAATGGTGCGCGCGATGGCGACGCGCTGCTTCTCGCCGCCTGAGAGCTTGAGCCCGCGCTCGCCGACCTCGGTATCGTAACCCTTCGGGGTCGAGCGGATGAACGCGTCGATCTGGGCATGCGCGGCCGCGGCCTCGACCTCGGCATCGGTCGCATTCCAGCGGCCGTAGCGGATATTGTAGCGCACCGTGTCGTTGAACAGCACGGTGTCCTGCGGCACCATGCCGAGCGCGTCGCGCAGCGAGGTTTGCTGCACCTCGCGGATATCCTGGCCGTCGATGGTGATGCGGCCGCTGCCGACATCGTAGAACCGGAACAAGAGCCGCGAGATGGTGGATTTTCCCGCGCCTGACGGGCCGACGATCGCAACCGTCCGCCCGGCCGGAACCGTGAAGCTCACGCCTTTGAGAATCTGCCGTCCGGCCTCGTAGGCGAACCCCACATTCTCGAACTGGATCGTCCCCTTCGTGACCCGCAACGGCTTGACGCCCGGCGCGTCCTTGATCTCGGGATCACGGCCGAGCAGCGTGAACATCGCCTCGATGTCGATCACCGCCTGCTTGATCTCGCGATAAACCATGCCCATGAAGTTCAGCGGCTGGTAAAGCTGGATCATCATGGCGTTGATCATGACGAAGGAGCCGATGGTCTGGGTGCCGTGCCGGATGCCCTGGACGCACAACGCCATGGTGATCGTCAGACCCAAGGTAAAAATCGCCGCCTGTCCGGCATTGAGCACCGCGAGCGACACGTAGGCGTCAACGCTTGCCGCCTCATAGCGCGCCATCGAGCGATCGTAACGCGCGGTCTCGCGCGCCTCGGCGCTGAAATATTTGACGGTTTCGTAGTTGAGCAGTGAATCGATCGCCTTGGTGTTGGCGTCGGTGTCGCTCTCGTTCATCTTGCGGCGGATGCCGATCCGCCATTCCGTTGCAATATAAGTATACCACATATAGAACGCGACCGTGATCAGGATCACCACCACATAGCGCCAATCGAACTGATAGAGCAGCACCGCGGCAATCATCGCGACCTCCACGATGGTCGGGACCAGCTGCAGGATCACCATGCGCACGATCGTCTCGATGGCGTTGCGGCCGCGCTCGAGCACCCGGGTCAGGCCGCCGGTCTTGCGTTCGAGATGAAAGCGCAGGGACAGTTCGTGCATGTGCTTGAAGGTGAGGATCGCGAGCCTGCGGACCGCATGCATCGACACCTTGGCGAACAACCCGTCGCGGACCTGAGTAAAACCCGCCATCAGGATGCGGGTCGCCCCATAAGCTGCCGTCATCAGCAGCGGCGCCCCGAGCGCCCAGGCGATCCACGAATGGCCGGTCGCATCCGGTTCGTGGGCGAGCGCATCGGTCGCGAACTTGAAGGTAAACGGCACTGCCATGGTGGCGACCTTGGCCAGCAGCAGCAGGACCAGGGACCACATCACGTTGCGCTTGAGGTCGGGCCGGTCCGACGGCCAAATATAGGGCCACAGATGCAAGATCGTGCGCGAGAGATCCGCACGGCCGGCGGTAAACTCGCGTTTCATCGTATGGGGAGATCGCAAATGCTCGCTCATGATCGACTGTGTTGCCCGGTCCGCCGACGGATCGAGAGCGTCCGTCAAGCCGTCACCATATAGGCAATTTCGCCGCCGCAATCACCCACTCGTGCCGCTCGCCGGCAAAATCGTCGGCGGGCATGAGCACCACATAAGCACCAGAGGAGCCACTCCCGGCGCGACGCCGCGGGTAGCGGGAATGGCCTCAGCTCGCGGGCTTTCAAGGGCTACCCCCCTTGCACCCGGCCAGGCGTGGCCTGCCCCATTGCGCCAGAAAGCATCGCAACGCGGCCCTGGAGGTCAATACCGGCGACCTATTCGCCGGTATTGCCGCGTCCGCGAGGCTTCGATTTGCCGATGATTCTTGCCCGTCTCGGAGACAAGCCCATTGTTAACCGACCGGCCACCATGCGCAATCGCGCAAAGCTGCGTCATGGATACAACGCTAACCGCAGCGTCGCCGGCCGTGCCCCCGCAACGCTTGTCCGCAATCCATCGCAGCGGATTGGAGCGTCAGGCTTGCCGTTCCGGAGTGCGCACCACAAGACCGTCGAGCGCTTCCGTCACCTTGATCTGGCACGACAAGCGCGAATTGGCCCGAATGTCGAAGCCGAAATCGAGCATGTCCTCCTCCATCGGAGATGGCGGCCCGGTCTTCTCGCGCCAAGCTTCATCCACGTAAACATGGCAAGTCGCACACGCGCAAGCGCCGCCGCATTCGGCTTCGATACCCGGCACGCCATGCTTGATCGCCGTCTCCATGACGGTCGATCCCGGTACCGCGTTGACAGTGCGGGCTTTACCGGATTTGTCGATGAAGGTGATGCTGACCATGCAAGCCGAACTGCCCGAACGGGCCCCCATCTGGAACAAAGGTCGAACCCGGACCGCCCGGGCACGCCCCTCATATCCGCTCGCCGCGCGATGCGCCATAGCGGCGCGCTTAGCTTCCTTCCAGGATGCACATTCGACCGGCGCCACAAAGGGTAAACACGCCGGGCTTGCTCTGCGGCGCGGACGGCCGTACGTACGATGGTCGGATCGGTCGCCATGTTGCCGCAATAGGGTTGCGTGTTATCTCTCCACAGCAACTTGACCGGCGCCTGCGGGCACAGCATCGGCGCTATGAGGATTTTCCGCCGCACGACAAAGTGCGGCGCCACGATGGCAAAGCGGCGCCAACGTGGCAAAATTGCGCCGAATGTGCGGCCGTTAACCATAATTTACGTTAGCGCGTTCAAAAAGGTTAAAAAGATGTTACGATTCTCTTTGATCAGGATCGAAAGGCGGTTAACATGGTCGAGGATGGGTGGGTGCGGGGACGGTTTCCACCTTAGACATGTAGGGACGATCACGCATCTGTGCGTGGGGGGCGGTTTGGCCGGAACTCACGCAGGTCTGAACAGCGTATTTAAGTGAGGCGACCGAACCATGGCGAGCAATTCGAAGCGGAGCAAAGACCCAACCGAGGTTGCGCTTTCGGCGATCCAGGACGCGCTCAATCTCCGCGACCTCGATGTGCCGTCGACTGGCTCGGCTGCGGTTGCCAAAGGCGCACCGGTGCTGGGTTCACCCGTCCTAGGCCCGCCAGTCCTGGGCTCGCCAGTCCTTGGCTCGCCGGTGCTGGGCTCGCCGGTGGAACCGACGGGTCCGTCCGTTCGTCCCGATCAATTCTGGGATACGCGACCTGACGTGTCGGACCGCGACGACCACGGCGCCGTGCAAGCTGCGAACGACGATCGTGAGGCGGTCGGCGAAATCCTGCGATCGTTGCAACGGCAGCCGGCGCGCACCCCTTTCCTTCTCGCCGGGGTGTTCGCGGTGTTGTGGACCCTTACGGTCGGCGCCCTCGCCTTTGTCTTCGGCGATCAACTCCGCCTGTTGGCCGACGACACCAACTGGGTGGTGGCCGGCATCACGCTGCTCGGCGCCTTCGGCGCTCCGATCTTGCTGATATTTACGCTCGCCGCCATGATGGCGCGTCTCAATGAGATGCGCACCATCACCAATGCCATGGCCAAAGCCGCCCTGCGCCTCGACGAGCCGGGGTCGTCGGCGCATAATTCCATCGTGACGGTCGGGCGGGCCGTGCGCCGCGAAGTTGCCGCGATGGGTGACGGCATTGAACGCGCGTTGGCGCGGGCCGCCGAGCTACAGGCCCTCGTCAACAGCGAGGTTGCGGCGCTGGAACGCGCCTACAGCGATAATGAAGTGCGTATCCGCACTATGGTCGATGGTCTTGCCCGTCAGCGCGAAGGTATGGTCGGAGAGGCCGAGCAAGTCCGTACCGTGCTTGCTGGCGTTCACGTCGATCTCTCCAATGGCATCGACACGCTTAGCGAAGTCCTTACGGAACGCGTCAACCATGCCTGGCAACTTATTACCCGCTCTCTCGGGGAGAAGGGGAGTCAGATCACGCATTCGCTTGAGACCGCGGGCGACGCGCTGATCGAACAACTCGGCGCGCGCGGTGCCGAACTCCTCGATAGATTCGAGCGTACCAGTGATGAGACGAGCCGGGCGGTCGGCTTGGCGAGCGACCGGATTGCATCAAGCTTGAGCGTGAAGTCCGACTTTCTGAACGACGAGATTTCCAGATTTACCGCGGAACTTGAGCAGTCGATGGTTTCACGCCTCGACGACGTGGTGGATAGCTTCTCGCGGAAGAGTTCTGCTGTATTGGATACCGTCGAGAATCGCACGCGCGAATTCACGTCGGCATTCTCGGAGCGCTCCGACACGGTTTCGCGAACGTTGATCGACATCACGGGACGGTTGTCGGATACGATTTCGTTGCGCGCCGACGAGGTTAACAACACCCTCAAAACCACCGGCAAGTCGATCGTTCGCGATCTCGGCCTGCATAGCGGTGATGTGGTGTCGAAGCTGGACGAGGCCGGCCAGAAGATCACCGAGACGATCCTGTCGCGCAGCAGCGATGCGGCAGAGAGTTTTGCCAACCACGCCGAAACCTTGGCGTCCACGATCGAGTCCCGCAGCGACGTTGTCCGCACTATGCTGGCGGAGCGGCTGCACATCTTCGAGGAGATATTCAAGCGCGAGGGCCAAGCTCTGGCCGAGCGCACTGCCGGCGATGCGCTGTCGTTGAGCGAAGCGATCGGCCGCCAGGTCACCGATTTCGACAACGTCGTGAAAACGCGCGGTGGCGAGGTTGCGCAAAATCTGAGCCAGCGGACCGCCGATCTTCAGGCGATGATGAACGAATACATCAACGGCTTCGAAGCGCGGGTTTCGATGAAGACGGCTGAAACCGTGACCTCGCTCGACCAGCAGTTCGCGGTCTTTGATGAAATGTTGGAAAGCCGCACCCGAAGCGTCCATGAGCGGCTGCAGAGTCACGCGGTCGAAGTGGCCGATGCGATGACGAATGGGGGTGACGACATCGTGCGGGCGATCGAGGGCCGGATCGGCGAAATGGCCCATACCATTACGGCGCGCGGCGATGAATTGACCGGCGCACTCTCGGCAAAAATAAGTCACGCAAATTCGGTGCTGGCCGCGCGCGCAACCGAAGTTGCCGACACGATCGAGGACCGGATCGGCCGGTTCGAGCAGTTGTTGACCGTCCGCGTCAACACCGCAGCACGCGAACTCGAGGCGCGCGCCAACAACGCAACCGGAGCGTTGGTTGACCGGACCGAAACCGTCGTGCGCGACCTCGAAGCGCGGGCCGCGACGGTGGCGACCATGCTGGTCAACCATACCGCAGCCGCGACAGATGACTTCGAAACCCGCACGAACGCCGCGACGGACGCATTCGCACGCCATGCCGACGCCGCTACCCGCGACGTCGAAGCTCGAGCCACCGCCGCAACCACCGCCTTGCTGGGGCGCGTGACCGAAGTCACCGAGCATGTCGAAGGGCACACGGCGAGCATAACCGCGGCGCTTCTCGATCGCGTCGCCGAGGTGACCGGAGACGTCGAAGCGCGAACGAAGACCGCCGCCGCGGCTCTGGCGAACCGATTGGGCGAGGCGGTGCAGAACGTCGAGTCGCGGACCAACGAGGCCACGACCGCGCTGCTCGGACGCGCTGCGGAGGTTACCCAAGAGATCGAAATGCGGACCTCGACGGCAGTCGAAGCGCTGTTCGATCGGGCCTCACAAGTCGGCCGTGACATCGAGACGCGGACTGCGGAGGCCACCGAAACACTGCACGGTCATGCGGTGGGTGTTGCCCAGGAAGTCGAGATGCGCACCGCCGCGGTGGCCGAGGCTTTGTTCGGCCGCGCCGCTGAATTCGCCCAGGACATCGAGACGCGTACGACGGCCGCGGCCGAGACACTTGTTGGACATGCCGCCGCCGTTCGGCACGATGTCGAAACTCACACCACCGGTGCAACCGAGGCGCTGCTCGGCCACGCGGCGGATATCGCGCGCAACATCGAGACACGCACTACGGGGGCCACCGAGGCCTTGCTGGTCCACGCCGCCGAAATCGTACAAACGATCGAGACCCGAACCACCACCGCCGCCGATATGCTGCTCGGCCGGGCGACGGGCGCTGCCCGCGACATCGAGACTTCCGCGACGGCGGCGGCCGCCGCGTTGCGGAGTTGCTCCACCGAATTCACCCATGACATCGAGACGCGGACGACGAGCGTCAGCGATGCGCTGTTCGGGCGGGCCGCGGAAATCACCGAGGATATCGAGGCGCGAACGACCAGCGTCACCACGATCCTGCTCGATCGGGCGACCCAATTCGTTCAGGATATCGAAGCGCGAACCAACGCCACTACCGCGGCGCTGCTCGACCGGGCGACCGAAGCGACCCAAAATGTCCAAGTCAGGACTGCCGAAGCCACCGAAGCGCTGCTTGGTCACGCAGACAATATTACGCAAACGATCAAATCGCGGACGGAGCGCGCAGCCGAGACGTTGTTCGGTCGCGCTTCCGAGATCACGCGCGACATCGAGATGCGGACCACAGGTGCGGCGGAGGTTCTGTTCGGTCGCGCGACGGAAATAGCCCAGACCATCGAGTTGCGCACCACCGGCGCGGCGGAGGGATTGCTGGGGCGGGCGACCGGGGCGACCGAGGCATTGCTCGTGCGGATGAATGATGTCGCGCGCGACATCACCGCGCAGACGACGGCCTGCAGCGAGACGCTGCTCAGCCAGGCGTCCGAAGTCACCCACGACATCGAGATGCGAACCGTGGGGGCGTCCGAATCGCTGCTTGGTCGTGCCGACGAATTGGCACACGACATCGCATCCCGGATGGCCGCCGCCACGGACATGCTCGCGGATCGGGCCGAAACCGCCGCCCGCGAGGTCGAAACGCGGACCACGCGTGCAACCGAGTTCCTCGTCGAGCGCATCGGCACGGTGTCGGTCGGGGCGGCCGAATCGCTGCTGGGCCGTGCCGACGCCCTGGCTCAGGATATTCAATCCCGAATCGTCGATGCGACCGCAACACTTGCCGGCCGCGTCGAAATCGCGGCCCGCGATGTCGAAACACGGACAACCAACGCAACCCAGTTCCTGGCTGACCGTTTCGCGATTGTCTCTCAAGACCTTGTGACCAATACCTCCGAAGCCACGGACGTACTGCTTGGACGCGCCGAGGCGATGGCCCGCGACATCGAAACGCGGATTGTCGGCGCGACCGAATCGCTCGCGGATCGTACCGAAACGGCCGTTCGCGACATTGAAGCCCGCTCGGCCGGCGCGAGCGCGTTGGTTGCCGACCGCTTGGGCACGGCTTCGCGCGATATCGAAACGCGAACGATGACGGCGGCCGAATTGATCTCCGGCCGGATGGGCACCGTTGCCCAAGAAGTCCGGACCTCCGCGGAGCAGGCCGCTGCGCATCTTTCGGATCGCATCGGTGCGGTTGCGAACGAAATCGAGACGCGGGCGGCGAGCGTGAGCGAGTTGCTGGTGAGCCGCGTCGCCGAGGCCACTCAAGGAATCGAGACGCGCACCCACACAGCGGCCGAATCGGCCGCCGCGCGTATCGAACATTTGACCCAGCACGTGGAAAGCCGCACCAATTCGGTTGCGGAACTCGCGACCACGATGATCGGCCGCGCAGCCCACGATATCGAGACGCGGACCATCGCGGCGGTCGAGCACGCCGCCGCGACGGTGGGCAAGGCGACCGAAGCGATCGAGACGCGCAGCCACGCGGCCGCCGAGTTCTCCGCCGCGCGACTTGCCAGTGCCACGGAACACATGGAGGCACGGACCACCGCGGTCACGGACGCGGCCGCGCTTAAGGTGCAGACCGCCGCGCAGAACATCGGCAACCGCACCAGCGAGGCGACCGCTCTGCTGATGGAGCGGACCAGCGGTGTTGCACAGGAAATCGAGTCGCGCACCAAAGCGGCGGCGGATTTTCTGGCCGACCGCGCCGGGCTGGCGGCGAATGAGATCGAGGGCAAGAGCCGCATAGCGGCGGACCTCCTGCAAACGCGCGCTGCGGCGCTGACCGAGACCATCACGATCACGACTTCCGATGCCAGCCGGCAGATCAGTGATCTGACCACGACGACTGTGGCCTCGGTCCATTCCACCGCCTCCGACGTCGAACGCACACTGAGTGCGTTGTCGAGCAACACCGGTGCGGTGCTCCAGAAGAACGCCGCCGAAGTACAAATGACGCTGACGGGGATATCCGACGAGGTGGCCCGAAACTTCGTCGGGAAGGCCGATGAGATCACGCATGCGATGCGTCAAAATTCGACCGAACTGTCGCATCTGCTCGATGAAAAGAGTGGGATCCTTATCCAGGCCATCGCCTCTAGGGGCGAGGAGTTCTCGGCGGAACTCGAGCGGGCCGCGGAGACGGCAGCCAAGGCGATCGATGTCAAGGCGTTCGGCTTTACGCAATCGATGATGGATAATTCGAGCGAATTTTCTCGGATCATCTACGATGCCAGCGCCAGCGCCAGCGGCATCGTCAACCGAACATTGAAAGATGTTCAGGATTCCACCAGGAACGCCGTCTCACAGGCTACCATCACGGTGGCGCAGACGCTTAAAGACTTGCAGCTGTCGAGCAAGACCGCGATCGAGCAATCAAAGCAGGCGGCGACCTCCGCGGTGGCGGAGATCCATGAGACTCGCGGGCTGCTGCGCTCCGAAACTACGTCACTGCTGGATCGGCTGCGCGAGGCGAACGGGCTGCTGCGTGAGGTCCTCGGCGGTACCCAGAACAGTCTCGCCTCGCTCGAGCAGGTGTTGTCGACGCGCGTGGCGGAGTTTGTGGCGACTGTCGGAAATCTGCTTGCGAGTGCCGATACAACCACCGGCAAGATGGACCATCACATCAGCGAATTCTACGGGATGACATCGAAGGTCCTCGGTGATCTCGGAGGCCTCGCATTGCAGTTTGATCGCCACGGCAAGGAACTTGCCGATGTGGTGAACACGATCGAGAAGAGCAATCTCAACGTGGCGAGCTCGGTCGCCGAACGTAAGCAAGCGATCGAAGGCCTCGTTTCGATTGTCGATGAACGCACCGAAGAACTCGACGGACGGCTGAAGCGGTTCACCTCGCTGCTCTACCAAGCGCTGCATGCGGCCGAGGATCGGGCACGGGATGTGGCGCGCCTGTTGGTGGATGCCACCGCGGAGGGTGCACGCGCCGTCGCGGAACAGCATGCCGCCATCCGTTCGACCACGGAGCAGCAGAGTGCGCAAACGCTGGAATCGCTGCAGATCGTCTTCGATCAGGTGTCGTCCGAGAGTAAAAAACTGTTCCAAAAAAACTCCAGCGAGGCACATCAGTTGCTGCAGCAGGCCACCGATCGCTTCACCGACGTCATGCAAGCCATGAAGCAGATGTCACTGGATATGCAGAACGAGCTCGACAAGACGCGCCAGGAGATGCGGCGCGGCGTTCTCGAACTGCCGGAAGAGGCTGCCGCGAGCACGGCGCAGATGCGCCGGGTGATCGTCGATCAGATGGAAGCGCTCGCCGAGCTCAATCGTATTGTCGCCAGGCATGGTCGCGCCATGGATACGGTGACGACCGGGTCCGAACCGCCGACGGCCAAGCGAGCCCATCGGGACGAACAGCCCGCGATGACGGCCGCCCCGGTCGACCGGTCCAGTGGGGGTAATCCTGCTGAAATGCAGGGCGGGGCGTCGCAGCGCGGCCGCGTCGATTCGCCGCCGGTAGTTCCTTTAAGTCAGGCGTCCACGCGGTCAGTGGGCTCAAACGTCCGGCCTTCAGAGGTGATTTCACGCCCGATCTGCGAGGGCGCGGCCCCGGCGCGTGGCGAGAATAGCGTCAGCTCCACGCCGGTAAGCTCAGGTGCGGTGTCAAGCGAACGGGTGACCCGCATCGAAGGATCGCAACCTCCGTCCGACGATCAAATCGTTGGATGCGCTGTCGGCCGGTATCCCTCATGATGCCGTGGCCGGGCGGCGGCCGGTTTGAATAACCTTCCGGAGGTGTGTGGAAGGCCGCCTTGTGTCAGGACGAGGCGGCCTGAATTCGGGATTGCGTTGGATGGCAAACACGCTCTCGGTATATAGCGAGCGGTGGCCAATCGCCGGTATATTCAGCATCAGCCGTGGCTCGAAAACCGAAGCCGAAGTCATCGTGGCCGAGCTGACGGACGGTCATTTCGTCGGGCGCGGCGAGTGTACGCCTTATCTGCGCTACGGGGAGACCGTGGCGGGGGTCACGGCGGCAATCTCCGGATTGGCGGACGACATTCGAAACGGTCTCGACCGTGCGGCGCTCCAACGCGCCCTTCCGGCCGGGGCGGCACGCAATGCGCTCGACTGCGCCTTTATCGATATCGAGGCCAAACGCGCCAAGCTTCCGGCGCATGAGCTGCTCGGGTTGGCGGCACCGCGCCCGCGCCTGACTGCCTACACGATTTCGTTCGGTCCGGCCGACCAGATGGCGGCGGCAGCCGCCGCCGCGCGGCGCCCGCTCCTGAAGGTCAAGCTCGGCGGTGACGGCGACGCGGCACGGATCGCCGCGATTCGCGCGGCCGCGCCGCACGCCGAATTGATCGTCAACGCCAACGAAGGCTGGTGTACGGAAAATCTTGCGGCGAATTTCGCCGCTTGCGCGGCCACCGGCGTGACGTTGATCGAGCAGCCGCTGCCGGCGGGGCAAGATGCGGCGCTCGCCGCAATCGCGCGACCGGTGCGGGTCTGTGCGGACGAGAGCGCGCATGACCGCACCATGCTCAAGGCTTTGGTCGGCAAGTACGACGCCATCAATATCAAGCTCGACAAGACCGGCGGGCTCACCGAAGCGCTGGCGGTTGCGGCTGAGGCCCAGGCGCTCGGCTTCGACCTCATGGTCGGCTGCATGGTGGCGACGTCGCTGGCGATGGCGCCAGCGCTGCTGGTCGCCGAGCATGCCGGAGTGATCGACCTCGATGGTCCGCTGCTGCTGGCGCGGGATCGCCCCTACGGCCTCCATTACGATGGCAGCATCGTACATCCGGCCACATCGGCGCTATGGGGCTGACCGCGCCGGGCATCGCTTCCGCTGAGAAAAACACGCGGGCAGTCGCCTGTCGGTCAATGAATCGACCGCAGGCCGCGACTTACCAAATATCCCGGCTGAGCGCCCGCGCACTATTCTAGATCGGTCGCGAGAATAGCCATTTGGAAATTATAGGATCGTTCGTCGTCCTCATCGTCAACGAAGATCACGCCGATAAATTCATCACCGAGATAGACTTCTGCGGAATCATCTTTTTTCGGCCGCGGCTTCACCTGCAATTTGGTGTTGCCGAACAGGCGTCTTAAGTAACCTTCGACCTTCCGGACTTCTTGTACATCCATGACTTTTCCTCTGCACAGGTTTGTGAGCGCGGTACGATTATAAGAATCGGAAACCGAAGGCAAGAGCCTCTAAGCTTCTATAGCTTCTATAGCTTCTATGCACCCGCAAGCCGGTGACGGCTGCAAATTCCGGCCATATCCGAACCGTCACCTGGGTCGCCCAAATGACATTGCGGCGCATCGACATTCGGCCGGCCGATCTCGGCTGCACCACGGCGGCCATCGCCTGCCCGGTTGGGATTTCCTGCGCCAAGGCGCGCCAAAAATCAGGTCAAATGCCGATGTGGTGCAGCATCTGATCCATGGTGCGTGAGGGTTCCGAGCAGCCGGCTTCGCCGATCACCTTGGCCGGAACGCCGGCTACGGTGACGTTGTGGGGTACGGGCTTGATCACAACCGAGCCGGCGGCGATGCGGGCGCAATGGCCGACCTCAATGTTGCCGAGAATCTTCGCCCCGGCGCCGATCAGGACGCCCTTGCGGATCTTCGGGTGGCGATCGCCGTTCTCGTTGCCGGTGCCGCCAAGGGTCACGCCGTGCAAAATCGAGACATCGTCATCGATGACCGCGGTCTCGCCGACCACGAGGCCGGTGGCATGGTCGAGGAAGATACCGCGTCCGATCCGGGCAGCCGGATGAATGTCGGTCTGAAATACCGCCGAGGAGCGGCTTTGTAGGTACAGCGCAAAATCCTTGCGGTGCCGCGTCCACAGCCAATGGGCGAGGCGATGCGTCTCGATCGCGTGAAAGCCTTTGAAATAAAGGACCGGCTCGATGAAGCGCGTCGTTGCCGGATCGCGGTCATAGGTCGCGATGATGTCGGCCCGGAATGCATCGGCGATACCGGGAGCGTCCGTCAGGGCATCCATGAAAGCCTGCCAAATGACGGTTCCGGGCATCACCGGGTGATCGAGCCGATCGCTGACGCGCTGGGCCACGGCGCTGGCGAGGGAGTCGTGCGCGAGTAGCGCACCGTGGACGAACGAGGTAAGCTCCGGTTCCTGCCGCACCACGGCTTCGGCCTCGCTGCGAATGCGCGTCCAGATCGGATCGGGGCTTTCCAGCGGTTTGATTCTGTGCAGTTGGGCCATGGTGGTCCTCCGGCGGCGCGATCGCCACATTGTAGCACAGATAGGAAGCCCCCGCCGCCCTGCCATCGGGATCTCGGCGCGGTTTGGATGGGTGTCCGCGCATCCCATTCCGATAGCGGCCGACCGCGCCTGAGCGGCGGGCGCGGCATCGCGTTATTGCAGGGGCGGTGCGTATTGGATGCCGCCGTCGTTCCAGAGGTGGTTGATGCCGCGCGGAATGCCGAGCCGGGAACCGACCCCGACATTGCGCTCGAACACTTCGCCATAATTGCCGACGTGCCTGACGATGCGCGCAGCCCAGTCCTTGGCCAGACCGAGCTGTTCGCCCATGTCGCCCTCGGTGCCGACGAGGCGCCGGATGGCGGGCTTGCCCGATTTGAGCGCGGCGGCGAGGGTTTTGGAACTGACGCCGAGTTCCTCGGCATTGAGCATGGCGAACTGCGTCCATTTGACGATCATCGCCCAGGTCTCGTCGCCCTGGCGCACCGCCGGGCTCAGCGGTTCCTTTGAAATCACGTCCGGCAGGATGATGTGGTCGTCCGGATTGGCCAGATTGAGCCGTTCGGCATGAAGTTGTGATACATCGCTCGTAAAAACGTCGCAGCGGCCGGCATCATAGGTTTTCACGGCATCGGCAGCGGTGGCAGCCTCCACCTTTTCCAACTTCATGTTGTTGTTCGCAAAATAATCGATCAAATTCTGTTCCGTGGTGGTTCCTGGTTGGACGCAAACCTTGACACCGTCGAGTTCCAGCGCCGAATCCGCATTGCGGGACTTGCGGATCAAAAATCCCTGGCCGTCGTAATAGGTGACGACCGGAAAGATCAATTTCAGCCCGGTTTCCCGCGACATGGTCCAGGTCGAATTGCGCGCCAGCACATCGATGCGGCCGGATTGCAGGGCGGCGAACCGGTCGTTGACGTCGAGCGGCGTATAGCGCACCTTTTCGGCGTCATCGAAAATCGCCGCCGCAAGCGCGCGGCAAAAATCGACATCGAGGCCGGACCACTTGCCGGCACCGTCGCGGGCGGAAAAGCCATAAAGGCCTTCGCTGACGCCGCAATTGACGGCCCCGCGCTCGCGCACCGAGGCCAGCGTCTGCGCCGCCGCCGGGGCGGCCATGACGATCAGTCCGACAACCGGCGCGACGCATGCCGACAGCTTCAAGAGATTCATGGCTTGATATTCCCCTCGTATGGCGCTCGGAAGCAATGTCACCACGGCAGCAGCGACACCGGTCATACGTCCGGCGCCTGTTTCACAATCACCTTGGTGCCAACCGGAATGCGCTCGTAGAGATCGATGATCTCGCCGTTAACGAGCCGGAAGCATCCCGACGAGATCGATTGCCCGATGGTCTGCGGCTGGTTGGTGCCGTGGATGCGGTAGACCGTATTTCCAAGATAGAGCGCCCGGGCTCCCAGGGGGTTGCCGGGGCCGCCCGCCATGAACCGCGGCAAATAGGGCTGCCGCTGGATCATTTCCGGCGGCGGCGTCCAATCCGGCCACTCCGCCTTGCGGGTGACCTTCAACAGACCGCTCCACTGAAAGCCGTCGCGCCCGACTCCGATGCCGTAGCGGATGGCGCGATTGTTTCCCTGCACCACGTAGAGGAACCGCTCGGCGGTGTGGACGATGATGGTGCCCGGTGCTTCGGTCGAACGGAAAAATACCATCTGGCGCTGATAGACGGCGGGCAGCCGTTCCTGTTCCGGGCTCGGCACATAACCCGGCTGCTCGTCGATCTGCATGGTTTCCTGGCTCGATATGGCGCGGCCGGTCTGCGCCATGGCGCCAATGCTTGCGGAGAGCACCATCACGATCGCAATCAAACAGCGCATTTGTTCTACCCCTTGCCGACGGCGTCAAAGTCCAGCGCGCCGGTGAACCCGGCGCGCCCGACGCAGACGTGGGGTAGCTTTATGGTCGCTTTGTGATCGGCCGCGATGAGCGCCGCAAGTTCACCGCCAGGCCGGATTTCGATGATGTCGGCACAATAAGGGAGTCATGGCCGGGCGAAGTCCCGGCCATCCACGTTTTGCTTGCAGAACGGTCGCAAGCAAGACGTCGATGCCCGCGACAAGCGCGGGCATGGTTCGATCCGGTCGAAGTCCGGTCAAGCTCAGCTTCGCAGCCGTTTGCCGCGCATCTCGCTCCGCCGCGGCTACTTCCCCAGATGCTTGTCGAAGAACCGGGCGATCTCCGTGAACACTTCCTTCGTCTCCGGCGCGTCGGGGTCGAAATTATACTGGGCGTGCGACATGCCCTCGAACACCTGCAGATCGGCTTCGACGCCCGCCTGCCGCAGTTTGCGGTGGCTCAGCACGGTGAGGCTCAGAAACAGGTCGCGCGTGCCGCTGGTGAGGATTGCCGGCGGGAAGCCGTGGAAATCCCCGTAGATCGGGGAGAGTTGCGGGTCCTTGAGGTCGTGCCCATTGGCATAGAGTTTGGCGGCGCGGCCCAGATAGCCGTTGTAGCTGACGAGCACGTTATCGAGCCATTCGTTGGTTTTGTAGGTGTCGCCGGTCTCGGTCAGGTCCGCCCACGGGGTGCCGGGCGCGATCGCCGCCGGCAGCGGCAGGTTTTCCGCCTTGGCACGCAGAATCATGGCGAGCGTCATGCCGCCGCCCGTCGAGGTGCCGAAGATCGCCATGTTGCGCGGGTTTTGCGTGGCGACCACCGCCTTCCACGCCGCCATGGCGTCGTCCATCGCGGCCGGATAGGGATGGTCCGGCGGCATCCGGTAGTCGATCGCAATCACCTTGAAGCCGCCGATGCCGGCCATCAGCGCGGCCTCGCCGGTGCCGGCCTCGCCCGGACCGTAGACATAGCCGCCGCCGTGCACGTTGAAGAGCAGGCGGTTGCGGTTTTCCGGCTTGATTTCCTTTGGCGTGAGGATGAAGGCGTTGACGCCGCCGATAACAGTAGGCTCCATGGTCACGCCGAGTTTGTCCCGCGCGGCCTTGCGGGCCGGCGCGCCGGCATCCGCCAGCCGGGAGATCAGCGCCTTCCACTCCGCTGCGCTCTTGGGGTCGGCGTCCCAATTGGGAAGGCGGTAGGCGCCGGCGATCGCGGCCTGCAATTGCGGGCTCACCGTGCGGGGAACCGGAATGACGCGCCCCGGCACCGTGCGCGGGCCGTTCTTGCTGTTTGCGGCATTTTGCACCGCTTCGAGGGTGGCGAAATCCGCCGTGCCCGCGGGCGCCGCCATTTGCGCCGAAGCCGCACCGGCCGCAGCCGCCATGAGGGCCAAGAACAGAACGATGTGCTTATGCCAAATCTTCATCGGTGATCCTCCCGGTGTGGACCGCTCGTCCACCCGCAAGGCGGTGACGGTCCCGCGTCGTTTCCAGGGTCCGCCCCGGCAACGCCGAGCAAAAACGCTACACCAATCAGCTCCGCGGCGGAAACAGGGCTGCGATTTTCGTCAATGTCCCAAGAGTTTGACCAGCGCGATCATGGTGGCGACGTTGATCAAAGTCGATCCCATGATCATGCCGATCACCCATTTGAGCGTGTCGGTGTTGGACTCCGCGATGCCCCGCAACAGATCGGACTTGGCGACGGCCAGATCTTTTTTCGTCGCAAGATCCGACACGTCGAACGCATTTGCCTCGCGAACGACGGCGATGTGGGCCTCGGCCTGCTGTTCGTCGAATCCGGCCTTGCGCAGATCGTGCGAAGCTTTCAGCGTGTCGAGCATCACCACGTCCCAATCTTTCGCAGGTCCCGCGCTCAAGCGGTATGTCCTGCACCCGCCGCACCCCGATGCCGCCGAAGATCGGGATGCCCTGTTCCTCCATGTCTCGGAGCGCCGAACTGCCGCATGACCCGTGGCACAGTGTCGGCTGAGGCCTCTCGACCTACTCCGCGGCCTCCCGCACCTCCGCCCGCTCCACCCGCGCCGCGCAGTACTTGAACTCCGGGATTTTCCCGAACGGATCGAGCGCCGGGTTGGTGAGCAGATTCGCGGCGGCTTCCACGTAGGCGAACGGGATGAACACCACGCCGTCGGGGATCGCGTCGTCCTGGCGGGCGGCGAGTTCCACCGTGCCGCGGCGGGTGGTGACCCGCACGGCGTCCCCCGGCGCGAGCCCCAAGCGGGCGATCTCGCCGCGCGACAGCGAGGCGACGGGCGCCGGCTCCAGCGCATCCAGCACGGTGGCGCGGCGGGTCATGGCGCCGGTGTGCCAATGTTCGAGCTGGCGGCCGGTGGTGAGCACCATCGGGAACTCGGCGTCCGGCACCTCGTCGGGTGGCGTCAATTTCGCCGCCACCAGCTTGGCGAAACCACCGGGTCGCGGGAAACCCTTGTCGAACACCACGTCGTGGCCGGGCTGATCAGGCGCATCGGTCGGATAGGTGACGGCATCCTCGCGGGCAACGCGGTCCCAGGAAATGTTGGCGAGCGCCGGCATCAGGGATGCCATCTCGGTGAAGATTTCCCCCGGGTGCTGGTAGTTCCAGTCGAGTCCGATGCGCCGCGCGAGTTCCTGGATGATCCACCAGTCGAGTTTGGCGTTGCCCGGCAGCGGCAGCGCCTGGCGGCCCATCTGCACCTGGCGGTTGGTGTTGGTGACGGTGCCTTCCTTTTCCGGCCAGGCGGAGGCGGGCAGCACCACGTCCGCATAAGCCGCCGTTTCGGTGAGAAAAAGGTCCTGCACCACGAGATGTTCGAGATGCGCGAGCGCCTGCCGCGCATGGTTGAGATCGGGGTCGGACATCGCCGGGTTCTCGCCCATGATGTACATGCCCTTGATCTCGTCGCGGTGGACCGCATCCATGATCTCGACCACGGTCAGGCCCTTTTTGGGATCGAGCGTGGTGCCCCAGGCGGTCTCGAACTTAGCCCGGATGTTGGGGTTCTCCACCGACGCATAGTCTGGAAAGAACATCGGGATGAGGCCGGCGTCGGAGGCGCCCTGCACGTTGTTCTGGCCACGCAACGGATGCAGCCCGGTGCCGGGGCGGCCGACTTGGCCGCAAATCAGCGACAGCGCGATCAGGCAGCGCGCATTGTCGGTGCCGTGGGTGTGCTGCGACACCCCCATGCCCCAGAAGATGATGGCGGACTCAGCCCGCGCATAGGTGCGCGCTACGGTGCGCAGCGTGTCGGCGTCGATGCCGCAGATCGGCGCCATCTGCTCGGGCGTAAACGCCTTGACGTGCTCGGCCAGCTGCGGAAAGCCTTCCGTGAAGGTTTGCACATATTGCCGGTCGTAAAGCTCTTCGGTCACGATCACGTTAAGCATGGCGTTGAGCATCGCCACGTCGGTGCCGTTGCGGAACTGCAGCATGTGGGCGGCATGGCGCTTGAGTGCCTGGCCGCGCGGGTCCATCACGATCAGCTTGGCGCCGCGCTTGGCCGCCTGCTTGAAGAACGTTGCGGCGACGGGATGGTTTTCCGTCGGGTTGGCGCCGATCACGATGATGACGTCGGAATTCTTGCATTCGTTGAAGGTGGCGGTCACGGCGGCCGAACCGACCCCTTCGAGCAGCGCCGCCACCGAGGAGGCGTGGCACAGCCGGGTGCAGTGGTCGACATTGTTGGAGCCGAACCCCGTGCGCACCAGTTTTTGGAACAGATAGGCTTCCTCGTTGGAGCCCTTGGCGGAGCCGAAGCCGGCGAGCGCCCGGTTGCCGTCGCGATCGCGAATTGTCTTCAGGCCCGACGCCGCACGATCGAGCGCCTCGTCCCAGGTGGCGGGGCGGAAGTGCGTCCAGGGATTGCGCGGATCGATGCGCTCGCCGGCGTGCTTCGGCACCCCGTCGCGGCGGATCATCGGCTGCGTCAGGCGCTCGGGATTGTCCACATAGTCGAAGCCGAACCGCCCCTTGACGCACAGCCGGTTCTGGTTGGCGGGACCGTCCCGGCCGGTCACATAGAGCAGCTTGTCGTCCTTGATGTGATAGGTGAGCTGGCAGCCGACCCCGCAATAGGGGCACACGGAATTGACCTCGCGATCCGCATAGGCGCTGCGGACGTTGTTTTCGTCCACCAGCGTCGCCGGCATCAGCGCACCGGTCGGGCAGGCCTGCACGCATTCGCCGCAGGCCACGCAGGTGCTGGCCCCCATCGGATCGTCGAAGTCGAACACGATCTTTTCGGCGTGGCCGCGGCCCGCCATCCCGATCACGTCGTTGACCTGGACTTCGCGGCAGGCTCGCACGCAGAGATTGCACTGGATGCAGGCATCGAGATTGACCGCCATGGCGGTATGGCTGCGGTCGGGACCCGGCTGGGCACGCTTCGGGAAGCGACCTACCGCCACGTCCATGCGGTCAGCCCACGACCAGAACTTCGAATCCGGATCGTGCGCAACCGTGGCGCGATCCGGCTGATCGGAGACCAGCAGGTCGAACACCATCCGGCGTGCTGTTTTGGCGCGATCCGACCCGGTCGTCACCTTCATGCCGTTCGCCGGCTTGCGAATGCAGCTGGCCGCCAGCACCCGCTCGCCCTCGATTTCCACCATGCAGGCCCGGCAATTGCCATCCGGGCGGTATCCGGGCTCGGGCGAATAGCACAAATGAGGGATCTCGGTGCCGTGACGGCTGGCCACCTGCCAAATAGTCTCGCCGGTGCCGCACTCGACCTCGCGGCCGTCGAGGGTGAATTTGACGGTCGGCGGTACGGGCTCGAACTTGCTCATCGCGTCATCCCTTCACAGCACCCGTAGGGTGGGCAAAGGCGCGCTCTTCGCGCGCCGCGCCCACGCGGATCGGCATCATCTTGACGGCGCAGTTGGCAGCTACGATTATGAGCATTGATGGCCCCGTGCAAGGCCAAGAATGCCACTGCTTGCCACTGTTGCGCCGCCGCGAGCCGCCGATGCCACACCTTGTCGAAAACGAGAAGACCAAGCTGCTGGCGAGCGCACTGGATCGCGTATCCACCGGGTGCTTCGTTGTCGGCGTTTTGGGGCCTTACGGCGCCATCATGTACGGAACCTCGCCGTTTGTGCTACGACTTGGCGACCGAGCGTTTATTTTCTCGATTTTCATCTGGTTTGCGGCCGGCGTGGCCATACATAATGCGGCACAGTGGGTGCTCGAAAGCTTACAGGAATAGGCTGACATGGACCTTCGATCTTTTGTCTTGTTCTATCTCCCCTTCATCATCGCGGGCGGCGCCTGGTTGATAGGATTTATTCATGTCTATCGGCATCGGAGGCGCATGGAACGGGCGTCACAACAACATGGCGTTAAGGTTGGCCGGTCATAAACTCGTGTTGGCGCGTCATTTTATCCGCCCTAACTGACCCTGGGGTCTGTCATCGCACCGGCTTGACCGGGCGGCCCGTTAGCCACCAGGTACGGTGCAGACGTTCCAGCCGTAGATTTTGCGGTATTTTTTGCTCGCATTGGCCGGTGATAACATTGTGTTGTTACCAGCCTCCCAGCGGCTGCTTCAGCGCCTCGGGGAAATACTTCAGCACGCACAGCAGCGGGTTGGGCGCTGCTTGCCCCAATCCGCAGATCGACGCATCCCGCATGGCGGTTGACAACTCACTGAGCAGCGCATCGTTCCACGGACCGGACGCCATCAGCTTCGCGGCCTTTTCGGTGCCCACCCGGCACGGCGTGCACTGGCCGCAGCTTTCATCCTCGAAGAACTTCATCAGGTTGAGGGCGACCGCTTTGATATCGTCGGCTTGCGATAATATCACAACGGCGTGCGACCCGACAAAGCAGCCGTATTGCTCCAGCGTGCCGAAATCGAGCGGCAGGTCGCCCATGTGGGCCGGCAGGATGCCACCGGACGCGCCGCCCGGCAGATACGCCTTGAAGGTGTGGCCGTCCGCCATGCCGCCGCTGTATTCGTCGATCAGTTCGCGCACGCTGATGCCGGCGGGCGCCAGCTTGACGCCCGGATTCTTGACCCGGCCGGAGACCGAAAAACTGCGCAAGCCCTTGCGGTCGCGCCGGCCGAACGAGGTAAACCACGCCGGCCCCTTCTCCACGATGTCGCGGATCCAGAACAGGGTCTCGACGTTCTGCTCCAGCGTCGGGCGCCCGAACAGGCCGACCTGCGCCACATAGGGCGGGCGGTGGCGCGGCAGGCCGCGTTTGCCCTCGATCAACTCGATCATCGCGGATTCTTCGCCGCAAATATAGGCGCCGGCGCCGCGGCGCAGTTCCAGCTGTGTGAACTTGGTCAGCCCGGCGGCTTCGACCTTGGCGAGTTCCTCCTCCAGCAGCAGGCGGACTTCCGGATATTCGTCGCGCAGGTAGATATAGGCTTGCGCGGCCTCCACCACCCAGGCGGCGATCAGCATGCCCTCGATGAAGCGGTGCGGATCGCGCTCCAGATAGTAGCGGTCCTTGAAGGTGCCGGGCTCGCCTTCGTCGGCATTGACGGCCATCAGCCGCGGGGCCGGTTCGGCCCGCACCAGCGACCATTTGCGCCCGGTGGGGAAGCCGGCGCCGCCGAGGCCGCGCAAACCCGCGTCGCTCACGATCTTGATGAGGTCGTCGCGCGTGCGCGCGCCGGACAGACAGGCCCGCAGCAGCGCATAGCCGCCCTCGGCCTGGTAGGCCGCAAAATCCTTAGCTCCCCGATGCGCATGGGCGTGGGCGCCCGCGGCGACCGCCGCGGCGACGGTGTCGGCGGACGCGCCCTTCACCTGCACGTGACCAACGGCGGCAACGGGAGCGTGATCGCACGCGCCCATGCACGGCGCCCGCAGCACGCGAACACCGGCGCCGAGCTTTCCGGGCAGTTGGCTGAGAAGTTTTTCGGCGCCCGCCATGGCGCAGGACAGGCTGTCGCAAACCCGCACCGTGACGGCCGGAGGCACTGGGCCGTCCTTAACCACGTCGAAATGCGCATAAAACGTCGCGACCTCATAGACTTCCGCTTGCGCCAGCTTCATCTCGGCCGCCAGCGCCGCCAGATGCGGCGCCGAGATATGGCCGTAGCGATCCTGGATCAGGTGCAAAAATTCGATCAGCAGATCGCGCCGGCGCGGACGCGCGCCCAGCAGCGTGGCGATCTCCTCGGCAGCGCGCGGGTCGATCTGGCGGCCCTTGGGGGTCTGCCGCGGGCGGCGGCGCTTTGGCGTGATCGCATCCATGCGGGTCCCGGCAATCCTACTATATTGCCGACAATCCGACATTGGTCGAGTCGTCCGCCGGCACGTTCGACAGACCAAGCATCGTCATGAAATAAGAACAAATCGCAATACAAAATTTCGCGCCCCGCGCCCGCGCCGCGAACCGCCCACGAGGCTCACTCCGCCACGGATACGCCCGCCGGCCCTCGTTTGCCCCTCGGCCTTGCCGGCGCGATTTTGGCCGAGGCCGGTTCGGCGAGATCCCCAAGCGCGATCGTGACCGGACGGCGGTTCGGAAATTCCGCGACGAGCCGCAGCTTGCCGCCCATGGCAGCGACGTAGCTGCTTAACGTGGACAGCAGCAGGTCGGCGCGGCGCTCCAGGCGCGACACGTTTTCCTGTTCGACGCCCATCAGTTCGGCCATGCGTTCCTGGGTCAGCTGCTGCGCCCGGCGCAGGTCGCGCAGCGTCAGCTCTTCCTCGATGAGTTCGGCCGTGCGTGCCGCGACCTTCGCCCGCTGCTCGGGCGTAAAATCCTTGATGAAATCTTCCAGTGACACCGTCACGTCCTGCCTCCGTCCTGCGTCAACCATTCCTTGAGATGTGCCGCGAACCGGGCATCCGCTACGCGGATCAGATCCCGGTAGAACCGCCTTTCGTTCACCCCGGATTTGCTGCCGCCGACCAGCAGGATCGCACGTCTTGCTGGATCGAACGCAAAGGCCACGCGCCATTCACCGCCGGACAAACTCAACCGCAGCTCTTTCATGTTTGCGAACCGCGATCCTTTCAGGGTGTCGCAATGCGGACGTCGAAGCAGCGGTCCGAAGCGACGAAGCAACCCGGCCAATGCCGCAATTTCAACTTGGACGGCCGGATCAAATTCTCTCGCCTCCGCTGCGAAGGTCGGATCGAATCTAACATCCCATTCCATGTCACTATCAAATGCCAGATCGATTATGCTGTCAAGAGCATATGCCGGCAAGTGCATCCTGACAGCTACCGCGTTGATGAACGCTGGCACCTCCACGAGAGCGAGATGCGGTACCGGGCTCTTGACCAGAAGCCGCTCGGCAATTCCAGATGCGGCATTGCCCAGAGCCTCGGCACGCCGACCACGTTTCCGCGCAAGGTCTAGAAATGCGACGCCCAATCATCAGGACAAAGGATCGCCGCAGGATACGATATCGGAGCCATCCTGGTAAAAACACGCGCGATCGAGAAACTGCTCGCGGACGCGCCGTAAAAAGCAGTGTCGCGCCGAGTTGCCGGAGGCTCCCCTACGAACGCGGCGCTGCCATTCCGATCTCCGCCCCCCGCAGCCGCTCCACCGCCGCGCGGGCGCATGGATCGAGCCCGGCGCCGCCGGCATCGAGATGGGCGATGATGGTGGCGCGCATGCGCGGGTCCCAGAATTTGGCGAGATGCTCCGCAATGGCGCCGGCCGCCTTGTCGGCCGCTGCCTTATCGGCTCCTTGGCTGACAAAAAACTTGCCGATCTGGTTGGCCATGTAGACGAGTTTGTCAGGCGACATGAGCGATGGCGTCCCTTGCAACGGTGTCCCTGGCAGCCGCTCCCATTGCGGCTGAACGATCGTTCCCCGCTTCCCTCACGGCTGCTTCCCCGGCGATCCGGTGCGGGTGGGTGAAAATCTCAAAGCCATCGCCGCGCGCGATAGCCACCAGCGTGATGCCGGCGGCATGCGCGGTGCGCACCGCGAGCGCGGTCGGCGCCGAGATGGCGACGATGACAGGGGCGCCGAGATACGCGGTCTTCTGCACCATCTCGACCGATACCCGGCTGGTGAGCACGATGAGGCCGTCGCCGGCATCGATCCGCTCGCGCGCGAGTGCGCCGCCGAGCTTGTCGAGCGCATTGTGGCGGCCCACGTCTTCGCGCAAGGCCGCAAGCCCCTGCGAAGGTTCCCAGAACGCGGCGCCATGCACGGCGCGTGTCTCCCGGTTGAGCGCCTGCAGCGGCGCCACCGCTTCGACCGCCCGCATGATCTCGCGCGGCGTGAACCGCCGGCCGGCCGGAACGGCCGGCGGCGGCCGGCCGGCCTCTTCGAGCAATTCGATGCCGCACAGCCCGCAGCCGGTGGGGCCCGCCATGTGCCGGCGGCGTTCGCCGAACGCCGCACCGCGCGGTTCGGCGAGCCACATGCGCAATTCGATGCCCGCGTGGCTTTCGATGATCTGTAAGCTCTCGATCTCGTCGAGAGCCGCAACGATGCCCTCGGTCAGGCTGAACCCGCGGGCAAAATCCTCGAGATCCCGCGGTGTCGCCATCATCACCGCATAGGATGTGCCGTTATAGGTGAACGCGACCGCGGTTTCTTCCGGGATGGCGCGGTCGCCGTCGGAAAACCCGCCGGTGCGCCAGGCGGTGCGGGCGACGCGATCGGCGGCCAGTGCCACGCCGCTACTCCGCGGCCTCGACCACCGGGGCGATGCGGCGGCTGTTGCGTGCAAGTGCATCATACTGCTCCTGCCAATCGGTTGGGCCGTTCGACGGGGTGACCTGGACCGCCGTGACCTTGTATTCGGGGCAATTGGTGGCCCAGTCCGAGTAGTCGGTGGTGATGACATTGGCCTGGGTTTCCGGGTGATGGAACGTGGTGTAGATGACGCCCGGCGCCACCCGCTCGCTGATCAGTGCGCGTAGCGTGGTCTCGCCGGAGCGGCTCGCAAGCTTCACCCAGTCGCCGTCGCGGATGCCGCGCTGCTCGGCATCGTGCGGGTGGATTTCAAGGCGGTCCTCGTCGTGCCACACCGAGTTGGCGGTGCGCCGGGTCTGGGCGCCGACATTGTATTGGCTCAGGATTCGCCCGGTGGTCAGCAGCAGCGGGAACCTCGGGCCGGTGCGTTCATCGGTCGCCACATATTCCGTGATGACGAACTTGCCCTTGCCGCGCACGAAGCCGCCGATATGCATGACCGGGGTGCCGTCCGGCGTTTTGTCGTTGCACGGCCACTGCACCGAGCCGAGTTCCTCGATCTTGTCGTAGGACACGCCGGTGAAGGTCGGGGTGAGGCGCGCGATCTCGTCCATGATTTCGGAAGGGTGATCGTAATGCATCGCAAAGCCCATGGCCTTGGCGATGGCGAGCGTGATCTCCCAATCGGCAAGCCCGGATTTCGGCGCCATCACCTTGCGCACGCGCTGGATGCGACGCTCTGCATTGGTGAAGGTGCCGTCCTTTTCCAAAAACGTGGAGCCGGGCAGGAACACATGGGCGTAGTTCGCGGTCTCGTTCAGGAACAGGTCCTGCACCACCACGCATTCCATGGCGGCAAGCCCCGCCGAGACATGCTTGGTGTCGGGATCGGACTGCAAAATGTCCTCGCCCTGGATGTAGATGCCCTTGAACGAGCCATCCACCGCGGCGTCCAGCATGTTGGGGATGCGCAGGCCCGGCTCCTTGTCGAGGTGTACGCCCCATAGCGATTCGAACATCGCGCGGGTGGCGTCGCCGGAGATGTGGCGATAGCCCGACAGTTCGTGCGGGAACGAGCCCATGTCGCAGGCACCCTGCACGTTGTTCTGGCCGCGCAGCGGGTTTACGCCGACACCGGGGCGCCCGATATTGCCGGTCGCCATGGCGAGGTTGGCGATCGCCATCACGGTGGTGGAGCCCTGGCTGTGCTCGGTGACGCCGAGGCCGTAATAAATTGCGGCATTGCCGCCGGTGGCGTAGAGCCGCGCGGCGGCGCGGATGGTCTGCGCCGGCACGCCGGAGATTTTCGCCACCGCTTCCGGGCTGTTGTGCGGCTGGGCGACGAAATCCGCCCAATCCTGGAACTCATCCGCGTCGCAGCGTTCGCGCACGAAGGCTTCGTTGACGAGCCCTTCGGTCACGATCACATGGGCAAGCGCGGTGAGCACCGCCACGTTGGTGCCGGGCAGCAGCGGCAGATGGTGCGCGGCCTCCACATGCGGCGTGCGCACGAGGTCGATGCGGCGCGGGTCGACCACGATCAGTTTCGCCCCCTGGCGCAGCCGCTTTTTCATGCGCGAGGCGAACACCGGATGCGCGTCGGTCGGGTTGGCGCCGATCAGCACCACCACGTCGGATTGCTCGACAGAGTCGAAGTCCTGGGTGCCGGCGGAGGTTCCGAAGGTCGTGCTCAGGCCATAGCCGGTCGGCGAATGGCACACCCGTGCACAGGTATCGACATTGTTGTTGCCGAAGCCCCCACGGATCAGCTTTTGCACCAAAAAGGTTTCCTCATTGGTGCAGCGCGACGAGGTGATGCCGCCGATCGACCGGCGCCCATAGGTGTCCTGGATGCGCCGGAATTCCGACGCCACGCGGCCGATCGCCTCGTCCCACGACACTTCGCGCCAGGGGTCGGTGATCTTGTCGCGGATCATCGGCTTGAGGATGCGTTCGCGGTGGGTGGCATAACCCCAGGCGAAACGGCCCTTGACGCAGGAATGGCCGCGGTTGGCCTTGCCGTCCTTAAACGGCACCATGCGCACGACTTCCTCGCCGCGCATCTCCGCCTTGAAGGAACAGCCGACGCCGCAATACGCGCAGGTGGTGACCACGGAGTGCTCCGGCTGGCCGATGTCGATGACGGATTTTTCCGTCAGTGTCGCGGTCGGACAGGCCTGCACGCAGGCGCCGCAGGAGACGCATTCGGAGGCGAGGAACGCCTCTTCCATGCCGGGCGAGACGACGGAATCGAAGCCGCGCCCCGCGATGGTGAGTGCAAAAGTTCCCTGCACTTCCTCGCAGGCGCGAACACAGCGCGAACACACGATGCATTTCGACGGATCGTAGGTGAAATACGGGTTCAACTCGTCCTTGCCGGGGTTGGGGTGCTTGTCACCGCTGTAGCCGTAGCGCACATCGCGCAAGCCCACCGCGCCGGCCATGTCCTGCAGTTCGCAATCGCCATTGGCGGCGCAGGTCAGGCAGTCGAGCGGGTGGTCGGAGATGTAGAGTTCCATCACGCCCTTGCGCAGCCGCTTCAACCGTTCGGTCTGGGTGCGCACCACCATACCGGCCGCAACCGGCGTCGTGCATGATGCCGGGGTGCCGGCGCGGCCGTCGATCTCCACGAGGCAAAGCCGGCAGGAGCCGAACGCCTCCATCATGTCGGTGGCACACAGTTTTGGGATGGCGGTTCCCATTTCCATGGCCGCGCGCATGATCGAGGTGCCTTCCGGCACCGTCACCGACAGCCCGTCGATGGTCAAAGTGACGCTGCGTTCCGCCTTGGAACGCGGCGTGCCGTAGTCGATCTCATGGACGAGCGACATGGCGATCTCCTTCATTCCGCGGCCTGGAGCCGCGGCGGCCGTGCGCCGAAATCTTCCGGAAAGTGGGTGAGCGCGCTCATCACCGGATAGGGAGTGAAGCCGCCGAGCGCGCACAGCGAACCGAACTTCATGGTGTGACAGAGGTCTTCCAGGACGGCGAGGTTCTCCGCGCCGCGGTCGCCCGCGAGGATGCGGTCGAGCGTCTCTACCCCGCGGGTCGAGCCGATGCGGCAGGGTGTGCATTTGCCGCAGGATTCGATGGCGCAGAATTCCATCGCAAACCGCGCCTGGCGGGCCATGTCCACGGTGTCGTCGAACACCACGATGCCGCCGTGGCCGATCAGCCCGTCGCGCGCCGCGAACGCCTCGTAGTCGAACGGCGTGTCGAACAGCGCGCGCGGAAAATAGGCCCCCAGCGGTCCGCCGACCTGAACGGCGCGGACCGGGCGTCCGCTTGCCGTACCGCCGCCGATGTCATCTACCAGTTCGCCGAGCGTGATCCCGAACGCGGTCTCGAACAGCCCGCCGTGGCGGACGTTCCCGGCGAGCTGGATCGGCATGGTGCCGCGGGAGCGGCCCATGCCGAAGCCGCGATAGCGCGCCGCGCCTTCCGCCAAGACAAACGGCACGGTGGCGAGCGACAGGACGTTGTTGATCACCGTCGGGCGGGCGAACAGGCCCTTGTGCGCCGGCAGCGGCGGCTTCGCCCGCACGATGCCGCGGCGGCCCTCGAGGCTCTCCAGGAGCGAGGTCTCCTCGCCGCACACATAGGCGCCGGCGCCGGCCCGCACCTCCATGTCGAAGGCATGGACAGAGCCGGCCACGGCAGCGCCCAGGATGCCGGAGCGGCGGGCAATATCGATCGCCTGTGTCATCACGTCGATCGCGTGCGGGTATTCCGAGCGGATGTAGACGTAACCCTTGGTCGCCCCGACCGCGATGCCGGCGATCGCCATGCCTTCTATGAGGACGAACGGGTCGCCCTCCATGATCATGCGGTCCGCGAAGGTGCCGCTGTCACCCTCGTCGGCGTTGCAGACGATGTATTTTTGCTGAGCGGCGGTTTGCGCGACGGTGCGCCATTTGATGCCGGTCGGAAAGCCGGCGCCGCCGCGGCCCCGTAGGCCCGATTGCGTGACCTCTTCCACGATGGCTTCGGGGCCTAGCGCCAGTGCGCGCTCAAGGCCCTTGAGGCCGCCATGGGCGCGATAATCCTCGACCGAAAGCGGATCGATGATCCCGCAGCGGGCGAAGGTCAGCCGGGTCTGGCGCTTGAGCCAGGACAGGTCGTCGACGACGCCGAGCCGGAGCGGATGCGCCCCATTGTCGGAAAGTATGGCATCCAGCAATGTACCGGCATCGGCCGCCGTCACCGGACCGTAGCCCACGCGGCCCGCGGGCGTTGCGACCTCGACCAGCGGTTCGAGCCAATACAGCCCCCGCGAACCGTTGCGGATGGTCTCCAATGACATGTTTCGGGCGGCCGCAACGGTCCGCAAGGCGGCGATCACATCGTCTGCGCCCACCGCGCGCGCGCCGGCGTCGCCTGGGACGAAAATCCGCACGGTCATCGGCGCACCTCCGCCAACAGTGCGTCGAGGCGGGGCGCATCGAGCCGCCCGACCACGCGTCCATCGATCATCCCCGACGGCGCGGTCGCGCACAGTCCGAGGCAGTAGACCGCCTCCAGCGTCACGCCGCCGTCGGGTGACGTGGTGCCCATAGGCATGCCGAGCCGCGCCACTGCCCGCGCGGCCAGGCCATCGCCGCCGGCCGCCTGGCAGGCCTCGGCGCGGCACAGCTTGACCACGTGGCGGCCCGCCGGTTCGCGGCGAAAGTCGTGATAGAAGGTTACGACCCCGTGTACCTCGGCGCGGGAGACGTTCAGCGCGTCGGCGATCAGCGGTTCGGCCGACGCATCGATATAGCCGAACGCCTCCTGCAAGGCGTGCAGGATGGGCAGCATCGGCCCTTCAAGCGCGCAATGTTGCGCAATGATTTCGCGCGCGCGGTCCGCGTTCCAGGTCTCGTAAACCATCCGATCGCTCTGCTCGCTCGCTAGAT
>CAWDKL010000041.1:0-23170 GCA_963802745.1 uncultured Alphaproteobacteria bacterium
TCAAATCCGGTAGTGCGCTTTCCAGGCCTGGAACATCAGCACGTTCCACAGTACGTTTTCGTGGGTTGCCCGGCCGGCCTGGTGTTCGTCCCATAGCCGCTGCACTTCGCCGGCGGCCAGAATGCCGTCGGCGGCGATCCGTGACGGCGCCAGCAGCTCGGCGGCCCAGTCGCGCAGGCCGTCGCGCAGCCAAGCGCCGAGCGGAATCGAAAAGCCCATCTTGGGCCGCTCGATCAGCGCAGGCGGAACGTAGCGGTAGAGCACCTGTCGTAACAGCCGCTTGGTCTGCCGGCCGTCGTAGAGGAGGTGGCGCGGCAGGCTCCAGGCGAATTCCACCAGGCGGTGATCGAGCAGTGGCTCGCGCGCCTCAAGGGCGACCGCCATCGAACAGCGATCGACCTTGGTCAAAATGTCGCCGGGCAGATAGTTCATAGTATCGTAATATTGCATGCGGGCGACCGGGTCCGGCAGCAGGCCTGCGAGGTCCGGCTCGGCCTGCAAGTGCAGTGCACCGGTTGAGCCCGGCACCAGGGCCGCTGCCTCCGGCCAGATCGCGGAGAGCTCCAGGAACAAGGCGTCGTCTGCCGGCAGCGCCAGCAGCGCGCCCAGGCGGCGCGCCTTGCGCCCGGCATTGAGCGGGCGGGAGCGCCTCGGCAGCAGCGCGGCAATCCGATCGAGCAACGGTTCGGGCAGCGCCGCAAGCCCCTTGCCGGCCAGCCGGCGAGCGTCGCCCGGCACCCAACCGAACCTCCGCCAGACCTGATCGACGATACGGTAGCGTGGATAGCCGGCGAACAGTTCGTCGCCGCCGTCGCCGGACAGCGCCACGGTCACGTGGCGACGCGTCATTGCGGAAACCAGAAACGTCGGAATCTGCGAGGGAATCCGCGAACGGCTCGTCGAACCAGTTCGGCAGGTTTGGGATCGCATCCATGGCCTGCTGCGGCGTGACGTAAAGCTCGGTGTGGTCGGTGCCGAGATGGCCTGCCACCGCCTTGGCGTAGCGGGCCTCGTCGTAGCCGCTCTCGTGGAAGCCGATCGAGAAGGTCTTCACCTTGCGCGCCGATTGCGCCTGCATCAGCGCCACCACGGTGGAGGAATTGACTCCCCCGGACAGGAACGCCCCGAGCGGCACGTCCGCCACCATCCGCGCCCGCACGCTGTCTCGGAGGATATTTTCCAGTTCCGCCGCGGCTTCGCCTTCGTCCACGAACGAACGCGGGGCGATCGCGCCGCGCAGCCGCCAATAGGGCGCGATGCGCGGCTCCGCGCCGGCCTGCACGGTGAGGATGGTGCCGGGCGCGAGCTTGTGCACATCGCGAAAAATCGTCGCGGTGCCGGGCACGTAGCTGTAGCGCATGAATGCCGCGACGGCCTCGCGATCGATCTCGCCGCGCCAAGAAGGGTGTGCCATCAGCGCCTTGAGTTCGGAGCCGAACAGCAGCACGCCGCCGCGCCGGCACCAGTACAGCGGCTTGACGCCGAGCCGATCGCGAATCAGCCGCAGCGTCGCCTCGGCACGATCCCACAGCGCGATGGCGAACATGCCGACGAACCGCGTCACCGCGCGCTCCGGCCCAAATTCCCGGAATGCCGCCAGCATCACCTCGGTATCCGAGCCGCCGCGAAACCGGTGGCCAAGCCCCGCGAGTTCGTCGCGCAGCTCGGCGAAATTATAGACCTCGCCGTTGTAGGAGATGACATAGCGTCCGTCCGCGGAATGCATCGGCTGATGCCCGAGCGACGACAGATCGATGATCGACAGCCGCCGATGCCCAAGCCCGATGCCGGCGGCGGGATCGACGAAGATGCCGGAATCATCCGGCCCGCGGTGCGCCACCGCGTCGGCCATGGCCCGCGCGGCGGTCTCCGCCGCTTCGGCCGTGGCCGTCCGGTTCGCGTCGAGGAAACCCGCTATGCCGCACAAATCAACAACCTCCGGCCTTTCAACGCTCCGCCGCGGCGCCGGCCACATCTTCCGAATACTCCCATGCTCTACTCCCAGCGGCGGCGCTCGTGGCACAGACGGGGCACGCGCATCTCCCTCTCCCCATCGCTCTTTGCGATGGGGAGAGGGTTGGGGTGAGGGGCAGGTTCTTGCACCGGCGGTACGACCGATCGTCTCCGCAGGTAGCGAATGTTCACGGTGTCGCCAGGCCTCGCGCGCCGCTGCCCCTCACCCTAACCCTCTCCCCACGGCGTGAAGAACGCCGTGGGGAGAGGGGACGCTCGCATCCCCAGCACCGCGCCGAGAGAAAACGCACGCTCCTCTCCCCACCGCCTCTTTGCGCGGGGAGAGGGGACGCGCGCATCCCCGGCACCGTGCGAGAGGGGACGCGCGAGATGCGCCCGCCAGCTGGCTTTCCCATCGGCCCGGCTTAACCCTTTTTCGCCCGCAGCACCGCGCCCACGTCGGGCGCGAGGCGGCGGAAGTGCCAGATGCCGGCGAGGCCGATCAGGCCGAGCGCCCAGAAGGCGAAGTGGAAGTCGCTTGCCGTGGCGCCCGGTTCGCCCGGATGCGTCAGGGTGGCACCCGCGCGCAGCATGATGGCGCCGCCGGCGACGCCGAGCGCATTGCCCATCTGCTGCAGCATGCTGAACAGCGTGTTGGCGCCGCTCATGCGGGCCTGATCGAGATCGCAAAAGCTCAGCGCGTTGATGGTGGTGAATTCCATCGACCGCGACAGGCCGCTCACGAACAGCACCGCCACGATGACCAAGGTCGGCGTCGCGGCGGTCAACAACCCGCAGGCGAAGATCGTGACCATCGCCAAAACGCCGTTCCAGATCAAAGTGCGGCGGAAGCCGAACCGGCCGAGTACCGCGTTGGTCGCGGGCTTCATGCCGAGATTGCCGGCGAACACGGCCAGCAGCAATAGCCCGGAGTTCGAGCGGGCTCAGCCCGAACGCCAATTGGAACATCAGCGGCAGCAGGAATGGTGCCGCCGTGATGGCGGCGCGCACCGCAACGCTGCCCGACACCGTGATGGCGAAGCTCGGTACCCCGAACGGCGTGAGATCGAGGAGCGGGTGGGCGCGGCGGCGGGCGTGGCGGACGGCGTAAAGTCCGGCCGCCACGCTCAGCACCAGCAGCGGGACGGCGAGGCGCCAATCGGTGTTGCGGCGCCCGATCGCTTCGAGCGCGTACATCAGGCTGAAGCTTGCGAACCCGGTGAGCGCAAAGCCCAGCCAATCGAACGCGCCGCGGCGCTCGCCGCGCGTGTTCGGAATGAGGATTTGGGCAAGCGCCAGCCCGATCAGCCCCAGCGGCACGTTGAGCAGGAAAATCCACGGCCATGAACTGTAGGTGGTGATCAGCCCGCCGAGCGGCGGCCCGATCACCGGCGCGGTGAGCGCCGGCCAGGTCAGGTAGGCGATCATGCGGACCAGATGCTGTTTTTCGGTATTACGCAGCACGATCAGACGCCCGACCGGCACCATCATGGCGCCGCCGGCGCCCTGCAGCACGCGCGCGACCGTGAACTCCCATAGCGTGCCGCTCGCCGCGCAGACCACCGAGGCCAGCGTGAACGCGACGATCGCGCAGGCAAACACCATGCGGGCGCCGAACCGGTCCGCGACCCAGCCGCTCGCCGGAATGAATACCGCGACGGTCAGCAGATAGGCCGACATGCCGATATTGAGATCGACCGCCGCCACGCCGAACGATTGCGCGATCTGCGGCAGCGCGGTCGCGATCACGGTGCCGTCGAGCTGTTCCATGAACAGCGCGCCGGCGACCAGCAGGGCGATGACGGCGCTTTGCCGCGCGGATTGATCCGCGGCCGGCGGTGTTGCCGGCCGTGCGGCGTTCTCCACTGACATAGGTATTTTGACCATTAGGCTAGCGAGTAGGAGGTCGGCTGGTGCCGCGATCGATCCGCCGGATTGGGCGCGGGGCGTTTGTAGCCTGGATCGCCCGCGGGCGTCATCGCCGCATGATGTTCGGCGACACATAACCGACGCGATACGCTCCCCGCCCCCTCTTGCGGGGGCCCAATGGGAGGGGCGGGGAGGAGCCATCCGTACTTGTATTTGCTCTGCCCCGCCGTTATCCAGGCCGAAAGCGCTTAGCCGCGCAACTTTTGCGGGAAAATCGCCTTAGCGCCTTGATGCGGTTAGCGACGGTTCGCAAGCTCGAATGGAGAAACCAGGCATGGTCGATTATGATGGCCGTTTCGTCTGGTATGAGCTGATGACGACCGACATGGCGGCCGCCAGGGCCTTCTACGCCAAAGTCATGGGCTGGGGCGCGCAGGACCTATCGGTGCCCGGGCTGCCCTACACCTTGTTCACCACCGGTGGGGCGTCGGCGGCGGGCCTCATGAGCCTGCCGGAAGAGGCGAAGCAAACGGGTGCAAATCCGATGTGGATCGGGTATGTGGGTGTCAACGACGTGGACGCCACCGCCGATCGCATCATGCGTCTTGGTGGCACCGTACCGTTTCCGCCGACGGATATTCCCGACTACAGCCGCTTCGCGGTGGTCACCGATGCGCAACTGGCAACGCTGGCGCTGATCAAATGGCTGACGCCTGCCCGGCATCACCCCGCCAAGCCGGGGGAACTGGGGCGCGTCGGCTGGCATGAGTTGCTCGCCGCCGATGTGGAGACGGCATTTGCATTCTACCACGACGTTTTCGACTGGCAGAAAGTGGATGCCGACATCGGTCCGGGAAACGCGTATCAACTGTTTTCCGCCGGAGCGCAGCCGATCGGTGGTATGTTTACCAAACCAATATCGGTCCCGGCTCCATTCTGGCTTTATTATTTCAACACCGGCGACATCGACGCGGCCGCCGAGCGCGTGAAGGCGGGTGGCGGGCGGATCGTCGAAGGCCCGCTAGAATTGCCCGGCGGCAGCTGGATGGTCCGATGCGCGGACCCGCAGGGCGCCATGTTCGGGCTGGAGGGAAAACGGACCAAGCGCGCCGTCGGATATTTCGAACGCGCGCCGTCGCCCACTCGACGGCCCACGTAAACCAAATTCCGCGAGGCGCCTCTTTTGGGCGTCTGGTTTGCTAAAAATCCGGTTGGCCGGCCGTCGGGATCGGCTCGACATCGTAATTGAAAAAATCCGCGTTGTTTTCCGCGCAGACCGCCTCGTGCATCGGACCTTGCTGGGCGCGCCGGTAAACCTGGATCGCGTTCCACGGCGTCGTAAAGGCGCCGGGGTCTTCGACGTGGACGTTCACTTCCAAGCCCTTGCCGCCGTCGACGATGCGAAACCGCTCGACCACATGCAGCTGTTCTGTGTGCGGGGTGCGGAACGAGTCGATGAAAGTCCGGGTGTTGAGTCCGATCGTGTCCACCACCAGCGTATCGCCGTTCTCATAATGGCCGATGGACTCGCCGAACCAGGACGGCTTGACGTTCGGTGAATGTTTATCGGTCAAGTAGACGTGGCGTGCCATATGATCTTCCTCCCAGATCATCACGACCTGCTGTGGGGTTTGGAGGAAATACACCGGCGTCACCGGATAGAGCAGGAAGCCCGGAACGCCGATCGGCCAGCAGCGCTCCTTGGGGGTGAACATCACGGTCGCGGTCAAAGCCCGTTCATTGACCTTGCGCAGCGCTTCCCGGGTCCACGGCTGCAGGATCGGGTTGGTGAGATCGGCGACGCGCAGCGTCGGTTGCCGGTTTGCCCGCCGGGAGGCGCGCGTATCGAAATAGGGGTGTGCCGGGTCGAAGACGATCGGTCCCGGCCCCGACGGCGGCGGCAAGAACTCCTGTCCGACCGGGTTGACGCCGTCGGGATCGCCAGCGATCCAACCGGTGCGGCTGTCCGGGGAAAAGTTTGGGACCGCGGCCCGCTCCTGCGCCCGAACCGGGCCGGCAAGCGTGGCGGCAACGATGAAGGCGATCAGGCTCGAAACCACGGCGTTCGACCCGGTAGGCATCGGCAAAACTCCGGCTTGGACATTGGCTTCGCGTCGCTGGCGGCCCAGCAGTTTGCCCCAGCAAGGGCGGCCAGCCAAGCCCTTGTTTACCCCATAGCAACCCCATAGCCCGCCGCCATGCCGTACTTACCCACGGCACAGCGTGGGCGTTGCCTCCCAGCGCCCAACTTTCGTTAGGCCGCGTATCTGGGGTGGAATCATAATTGCCTCCAGTTGCCGACAATGCATCCCAACGCACCGAAATCGCCAGAACCAGCGCAAGGAGCCGCCCGTGACCCGTGCCGATCTCACCGAAAAAATTCTCGACATCAAGCGCGGGCGGGGGTGGACCTGGAAGCACATCTGCCACGAAATCGGCGGCGCATCGCCGATCCTGATCACCGGCGCGCTGCTCGGCCAGATGAAGCTGACCAAGCCGCAGGCCGCGAAGGCCGCCGAACTGTTCGGGCTGAGCACGGCGGAACAAGCGATGTTGAACGAGGTGCCGCATCGCGGCACGCCGATGCCGCCGACCGATCCGCTCATCTACCGGTTCTACGAACTCGTGATGGTGAATGGCCCGGCCTGGAAGGCACTGATCGAGGAGGAGTTCGGAGACGGAATCATGTCGGCGATCGATTTCGACATGGAGATCCAACGCGAGCCCGACCCGCGCGGTGACCGCGTCAAGATCACCATGACGGGCAAGTTCCTACCCTATAAATACTACGGCGCGAGCGGCAACGCCCTCCACTATGGGTACAAGGAGGAATGACCGCAGAGGGGCTCAATCGCCCGCCGCAAGCGGGCCTATCGCGACTTCATGCTCCCGCAGGACCAGCAGACTTCGATGCCGGCCGGGCAGTGACCAGGATAGCATCGCCCTCGGGCTCCATCGCCACGGCAAGTCCGCAGGTCCGGGCCAGCACGCCCGTATAATATGGCTGAATGCCGTGGGCGTCCACATGGCCGCTTTCGGGAGTACCGGCGAGCAGGCGCGGCGTCGCCTGGGGGATGCGGGCATTGAGACCGCGCGATGTGATCTTGAAGGTCATCGCCGGTGCGGGACCGTCGCCCTCCACAACCAAGATGCCGCCCCGCGGGATCGTCTGCGCGGCAACGAGCACCATATTGAGCAGCAGCTTGACGCGATTTTTCGGCAACAGGGCGCGCGGCAGGTTCCACGCCACTTTGACCTTCTCGTCCTCGATGAACATGCGCGCGACTTTCTCGGCCTCGCCGAGGTCGAGTTCGGCGCCCGCCGAGCCGGCAGCCCCGAAAGCGATCCGGCAGAACTGCAACCGCGCCGACGCGGTCCTGGCGCTTTTCTTGATCAGGTCCAGCGCAAATGCCCGCGTCTCGTCGTCCGTCGACTCCTCCCAAACCTCCAATCCGTTGACGATCGCCCCGGCCGGGCTGATGAGATCGTGACAGACGCGCGAGCATAGCAGCGCAGCGAGATCGAGGGCGTCGAGGGTAATAGGTTCCGACATGTGATAGCGGTCCTCAGGTGAGACGGGAATCAAGTGTTGACTGTCAGCTTTGCATGAACGGTTAACCGCAGGCGGGCGCCTTCGCACGAAGCGAAACGTCACCGCAAGGGGAAAGTTGCGGGCGTCCTGTCGCTCTTGAGGAGCCGCGAAACCTCGGATCTGGGTTTCCTCGGGTGCGCATCTAAACACTTCGGCTCTCTCCTCGCCAGCGTCCAGGTCTGCTATGCGTGATGGCACGAACAGATCAGGACACGGATTTGGCACATCAGATTTCCGGCCTCTCGATCGTGGACGAGGGGTTGATGCACCAGCTCACGACCGCCGTAACCGCGGCCGCGATGGCAATCAATGCGTGCAACCAGGCGAGCCCTGGCGTCCGCATCAAACCGGATGGGTCCCCGGTGACCGCGGCTGACGAGATCGCACAGACCATCTTGCTCGAAGCCTTGGCCCGCATGATGCCCGGCGTGGCGGTCGTCGCTGAAGAGATGGAAAGTCTACCCACCGCGCTCGGGGACATGTTCGTGCTGGTCGATCCGCTCGACGGCACCCGGGAATACGTCGCCGGATCGAGTGAATATACCATCAACCTCGCAATCGTGCAGGCCGGCGAGCCGATTGCCGGAATCCTGGCGGTGCCGGCCATGGGCCTCGTCTATCGGGGCGCGACAGGACGCGGCGCCGAGCGCCTCGCCCTCGCGACCGACGAGACGGCTTCGCTAGACTCGCCGCAGCCGATCCACGTGCGCGCCGTGCCTCCGGAGGGCCTGGTGGCCACGGTGAGCCGCTCGCATCTCGACGCCGCCACGGTCGCGCTGCTCGACCGGCTGGGAGTCGTTCGGCGCGTTGCCTGCGGTTCGGCCCTGAAATTTTGCCGGATCGCCGAAGGCGAAGCCGATCTTTATCCGCGCCTTGCCACCACCTGCGAGTGGGACGTGGCCGCGGGCCATGCGCTGGTGACGGCGGCCGGCGGCGCCGTGACGGCGCCGGACGGCACCGCGCTGATGTATGGCGGCGCTTCGCGCGGTTTTCGAATCCCGGCCTTCGTGGCGTGGGGCGGGACGCGCGGCGTTGCGGGGAGTTAGGGACAATTCCGTTCACCGGCCTGGGGCTGCACGTGCCCTCTTCCGCAGCGTTCTTCACGCCGTGGCAGAGCGGGCGCGGGTTCGCTCGCGGCCGCATTCAGCCATCGGGGCGGCATGTTGCCTGTCGGTCGGCGCCGCCGCGCTGCGGACATAGTTTTGCTTCACCATTGTGTGATCAGAGTATTTGCCGCGCCGGTTTTCGGCCCGCAGCCTTAGCGACCGTGAGAGATGAAACCGTTCGCAGGCCAGGTGGGCCGGTCATCCGCCGGCAGCATGGAGGGGGTGTATGTGCGCTGTTTCGCGAAGATTTGTCTTCGTCGTCTTGGTTGCCTTGGCATGCTTGGCTGCGGCTGGCCTGCGCCCAACGCTTGCCCAGCCGGCTCCGCCGGCTCCGCCCAATTCGCCGCAAACCTTTGCACCGGGTGAACTGATCAATGCCGGACATCAATTCTTCGGGACCGTGTCGCGCGGATTGGCCTCGGTCATCGAGAACGCAGTGGGCCAATGGGGCCAGCCGAATGGATATGTGCTGGGCGAGGAAGCCGGCGGCGCCTTCTTCGGCGGGCTGCGCTATGGCGAGGGCATGCTCTATACAAAGAATGCCGGCGACCTAAAGGTGTTTTGGCAAGGGCCGACGGTCGGATGGGATTTCGGCGGCGATGGCGCCCGGACCATGATGCTGGTTTATAACCTGCCCGCCACGCAGGCGATCTATCAGCGCTTTGGCGGGGTCGATGGTTCGGCCTATTTCATCGGCGGTTTCGGGATGACGGCGCTCACGGCCAACAATATCGTGCTGGTGCCGATCCGCTCCGGGGTTGGGTTGCGGCTGGGAGCCAATGTCGGATACTTGAAATTCACGCCGGTCTCGACCTGGAATCCGTTCTAGACGGTTCCAGACGCACTATCGTTCACTTAATCCCGGGGGGGTGCGCGTCCCCTCTCCCCGCGGCGTTCTTCACGCCGTGGGGAGAGGGTCAGGGTGAGGGGCAGCGCCGCGCTCCGACGGCGCGACCTTGTCTCTCGTCGCAGCACTGAATACAGCGGTGTCCCCGACGTTTGGCGGGCACTGCCCCTAACCCTCTCCCCATCGTAAACAACGGGAGAGGGACGCGCGCGTCCGCGTGTTAAGTCAACCGTATCGGTTCTAGACGGGTCCGGCGTCGTCGAATCGCTTCCTGGCATAAGGGTGGTCGAAGGCACCGTCCCGCCGGAGCCTGCCCACCGCGTAGCGCGATTCCCCCGGGCACGGCGCGAGAATCCCGGCGGTTGCCCACCCCGAGCACTGTGCCGTGTCCGATCCCGGCCCGCGGCACCCGATGTCGCGCCGCGCGGCCGGAAACCACCGGAGCGTCGGCCTCGAAGCGAGTCTGCTATGATCGAATCGATGATGTATTTCGCCGGGGGATTTTTCCTTGCGGGTGTGCTTGCACTGATTTTGGTCTCGTTCGTGCACCATCGCGCGGTGCGGTTGACGCAGCGGCGCCTGGAAGACGCCCTCCCGATCTCGATTGCGGAGATCCAGGCCGAGCGCGACCTGCAGCGCGCCGATTTTGCCATGCAGACGCGGCGGCTCGAAATGAAGATCGCGCAGCTCGATACGCAGTCCGCCACGCAGCAAGGCGACGTCGCCCGCAAGGCCGAGGCGATCAATCGCTTGAAGTCGGAACTCGCCCAGCAGGCCACGGTGGTGCAAGAGCGCGACGCCCAGATCGGTAGCCTCACCGACCAGCTGCGGGAAAGCCGGCAGCAGCATGCCGAACAGGTCACCGCCTTCGAGGCAGCCACGCGCGCCTTGGCCGACAAGGAAGCCGAACTGGCCGCCGCCGCCGCCGAGATCGCCTTTCAACGGCGCACGGCGGACGCCCGGGAGACCGAGCTTACGGTTCTGCAAACGGAGCTGGAGCGATCCAGATCGCGGATCGACCAATTGGAAGCGGAGGCCGGTGAGGCCGCGCAACGTCGGATCGAAGAGCAAGAAGCCGCGGCTGCGAGCGCCAAGGAAGCCGAGGATCGACACCTGGCCGAGAACGCGCTCCTGCGCGCCCGGATCGAGGAGATAGCGGAACGCGTCGTGCGCATGAGCACGGATCGATCGAGCCCGCAGGCCGCCGGGGCCGGCGGCGAGGCCGCAAGCTCAGTGCCGGCCGACGGTCCTGCTAGCACCGGCGAGATCGCTTCGCAGCCGCCAGCGTCTGACGCCGCGGACGGTGGCAGTCAGGCGATGTGATGCGCCCACCGGCCTCCGCGGATTCGGGAAGAACCACCCGCCCCTCAAACCGCTGCGCTGCGAAAGCGATCGCGGTCGGCTCCTTGGGCACCGTTACGGCCCCATGGCCGGGCGCGCGATGCGCTGACTCCCCAGCGCTGTGCCGCCGACCGACAACTCGCCGTCCGTGCAGGAGACACACAGAAGGCCGGTAAGAGGCCGACCGACCCGCTCCAATCCGCTGATCGGCCCCACCTCAGCCTCATCCCACTGACCCCGATAATTTGCTCGGAAATTATGGGTAGGGAGTTCCTTGACGACTTCTTTACAAAGTGTAAAAGTCTTGCGCTCCTTATGAGGGGATATGCATGATCACTTCAGTTGGCAAGCGCGACACCGAGGTGCTGCCTTTTTCAAAAAAAATCCCTGGAATCATCTATCCGGAAGATACGCTGCCGCCGCTACGCAATATGTTGGGCGGCGCACAGCATGTTGTTGCTATGTTTGGAGCAACCGTGCTGGCTCCTCTGCTTATGGGGTTCGATCCAAATGTTTGTGTTTTGTTTTCCGGTTTGGCAACGATACTGTTTTTTCTGTTCGTCGGCGGCGCGATTCCAAGCTACCTCGGGTCGAGTTTTGCATTCATTTCTGCGGTGATCGCTGCCACCGGGTATTCTGGATCGGGGGCTAATCCAAATATCTCGATAGCGTTAGGAGGCATCATTGTAGCGGGTGCGATTTATTTTGCGGTCGGTGCGGTTGTAGCAATTTTCGGCTACCGTTGGCTGGAACGGCTGATGCCACCCGAAGTTACCGGAGCCATTGTGGCGATCATCGGCCTGAAATCTCGCGAGTATCGCTGTCGGCGACTTGAGGGGCGGTGCTTTGAATACAATATTTGGACTCGCTACAGTAACTATAATCGTACTGTCGGCCGTACATGGTCCCGGTTTTTTGGCTCGAATCCCGATTTTGATTGGTGGTGGATTATCTTATCTGCTTTATTTTTTCGCATGCAACATCATGTCTTGGGGTCAAGCGATCGATTTCTCGGGTGTGGCTGGCGCGGCCTGGATTGGAGTGCCGCGGTTCTCTGCGCCGGTGTTTCAAGGCACGGCGATTATCCTCATAGCGCCGACCGCCATCGTATTGGTGGCGGAGAATTTAGGCCATGTTCGCGCAATCGGTGCGATGACGGGGCGCAATCTCGATCCCTATCTTGGTCGGGCTTTTATGGCGGACGGCCTATCCACCCTTCTTTCCGGTTTTGCGGGAGGCACCGGAGTCACTACCTACGCGGAAAACATCGGTGTTATGAGCATAACGAAAAACTATTCGTCTTTTACGGTTCTCGTCGCGGGAATATTTGCTGTCTGTCTCGGGCTATCGCCAAAGTTCGGCGAGGCTATAAAAACGATTCCGATTCCCATCATCGGAGGCTTGTCATTGGTTTTGTTCGGCTTGATTACGGCGACGGCCGGCCGAATTTGGGTAGACAATAAGGTCGATTTTACCCAATCGAGAAATTTGCTGGTCGTGGGAATTTCCGTTGTGATGGGGGCAGGAGATTTAAAGGTGCAATTTACCACACCCTTTGGTGAAATTGTGTTCGGGGGCATCGCGACGGCGACCTTTAGTGCAATAGTGCTTTATCACGTCATTGCCAGGCGTAAGAAAGATGCCGATCCGTTTGCCGGAGGGTAATTATGGCGTCAATGCTGTCCCAGAGCTGAGATGACGCTCGGCGGGGCTTGGCGGCAGCGTGCCAAGGTACTGCGCGGTTTACCCGTTTTGATTGTCTTAGTGTGCCTATCAACCAACCGACTGCGCCTTCATCGTAAAGCCCTTGCGGTACCGGGCTTTCCGCACGTTGCATAATTTCTTGATCTATGCACGGACCTGACTCGTGGGAACTGCGAAAAATCTCTCTTCCCCTTGGCGGGATCGCAACGCTGGCGGAGCGCGGGGGTGACTATGTTTCGGCGCACGCTTGCGTTAAGCTCGCCGCGAGACAGGACCTGATCGGCCCCCTGCCGATTGAGATTGAACCACAATAGCCGATCGACCATCAGGAGGAACCATCATGCGGCATGTCAAAGCGATGACCTATGCGCTGGGCGTCGTCACCGTCGCGGCGCTGGCGCTGTCGGCGCCGAAGGGCTTTTCGCAGTCCAGCTACGGCGCCAATGACGCACCCAATCCCTACAAATTCGATTTCGGCTGGGCAAAGCTTCCCAAGGGCCGCACCTGGGGCGCCGCCGTCGGCGTCGCCACCGATCGTGACGGCAAGAGCATCTGGGTGTTCGACCGCTGCGAAAACGCCACCGATTGCTCGAAATCGACCGTCGATCCGATCATGAAATTCGATTCGACCGGCAAGATGGTGAAAAGCTTTGGCGGCGGCCTGTTCAACTATCCGCACGGCCTTCACGTTGACCCGGACAACAATATTTGGGTCACGGACGGCCGCGCCATGAACAACGGCAAAGGCCACACCGTCATGAAGTTCAATCAGGACGGCAAGCTCCTGATGACGCTTGGCAAGCCCGGCGTCGCCGGCGCCACCCACGATACCTTCAACGCCCCCTCCGACGTGTACGTCGCGCCCAATGGCGACATCTTCGTCGCCGACGGCCATGGCGGCGACACCAACAACCGCATCGTGAAATTCACCAAGGACGGCAAATACATCAAGGAATGGGGCAAGAAGGGCACCGGTCCCGGTGAATTCAACGTCCCGCACCGCCTGGCGATGGATTCCGCCGGCCGGCTGTTCGTCGCCGACCGCTCCAACAACCGCATCCAGGTATTCGATCAGGACGGCAATTATCTGTTGCAGTGGAAGCAGTTCGGCAGCCCGAGCGGCCTGTGGATCGACAAGAACGACATGCTCTACGTCGCCGACAATTCGCCCGACGAGCGCAATCCGCCCTACCGGTCCGGCATCCGGATCGGCAGCGTCAAGGACGGCAAGGTGGTGGCGTTCATCCTGGAGTCCGTCGAAGTCAATGGGCTCGAAGCAGTGGCGGTGGATGACGGCGGCAATGTTTATGGCGGCTATACGAATACGTTGAACTTCCGCCGCTGGGTGAAAAAGCCGACGACGTAATATCCTTCGCTACCCTAGACCGAATTTCGGTCACCGTCGGAACACGTGGAGTCATGGCCGGGCTTGTCCCGGCCATGTACGTCTTTATGCCGGAACCGCTGGAAGGAGACGTGAGATACCCGCGACAAGCGCAGGCAGGGCGCTGAGACAATATCGGTCTAGCTGCCCCACTCCGCGCCGAGGCTGCGGTTTCCCTGCCGGCTGCGCGAGGCGCTATATCGATCGGTAACGGGCGTCGGCCCGCAGACCGCGCCGGTTTCAATTGACGGGGCGATCTGCTTCCGCAAACCCGCTCAGCAGCCCTTGCAAATGCGCAGTTTGGCGTCGAGATCCCGAAATCCCGCATCGCCGCGCGCTTCGCTTCTGGCCTGGTCTTGCGGGATATCCGATGCCCTCGGCTGACGATGCCCGACCGGCGCCGGAAGCGGCCCGCGGACACCTGGGGTTGCGGCCGGCGGCGTGATTGTGATGGAGGGACCGGTACCCGATGGCGGGCTTTGGGCCGCCACGACGCCGATCTGCCCTGCGAGCATCAAAGCTCCGCAAGCACGAATGATCCATTTGGTCGATTGATGCATCACACGCCTCGCCTTCTTGCATCCTCGGCGCGCGTCGTCACGGGAACATTTTGCGACGCGCAGCGTTTAGTGTCGTCAGCCGTCGCCGGCGACCGCTGCAACCTGGGAAGCCATCCAATTCACAACGTGTAAATTTTGGACTATATCCGAAAAAATATCAAGCCAGAGTTTGCTCATTGGATCGCCATCAACCGCTGATCTTGCAGTCATACCGCGCTATTTTTCACCATGGCTTCCGCTCCGACAGTCCGTGTGCCGCCCATCTTCGACCTGCCTCCGGGGTGGTGGTGCGGGATCATGGGCGATGGACATCGAAAAAGCATCGCACCGGCCATGCGCTGCCGGTCATCGCGCAGGTCAAAGGTCGGCCCCACCGGCACCTTCCGTCTTCCCGAAGACGGCCTTGCGGGAAGGAAAGCGGTGCCGAGCGCGATCGGCGCAAAGTCCCGAGAGGCGGTATAAGCAGGAGTCGCCGCGGAGAACCGCGTTCTGCCGGGCTCCACCACCCTGGCGAGCGCTACAATAATTTCGGCACATTTACCGCCGAAACTGGTACAAAGTGTCGAGGTATGCTCCGCGCCGGGACCATGGTTCTGGTCACGTTCCGGTTCGCAACGCATGCCGCCGCGATCCGCATGGAGACTTTCCGATGCGCTTTTATCCGCGCCTGCTCAGTGCTCTGCTCGTCCTCGCTGGCGTGGCACCGGCCGCTGCCGCCCAGCAGAAACCCTCGGCCCCGGCTGCGGCCCAGCAGAAGGCCGCCGCGCCGGCCCCTGTCCAGCCGTCCACCCCCACCAGCGAAACCTTCAAATCCATGATCGGAAAGTGGGAGATGTCCAATGCCGAGCACGATCGTGCCTGCGTTTTGACGTTCCGGCCGGAGCCGACCGGGCCGCTGTTTCGGCTCGAACCCGACAAGGGCTGCGCGGCGCAGTTGCCCGAATTGAAGGATCTCGCCGGCTGGTCGATCGGCGGGCTCGATCTCGTCCGCCTGATCGACCGCAAAGGCAAGATCATCCTGGAATTCTCCGAAGTCGAAGGCGGAATATTCGAAGCCCAGCGCCCGGGCGAGGGCGTGTTCTTTCTGCAAAACGAGGCCGCGGCCGCGGCCGCCTCCACGGGCGTGACGCTTGACCAAATGGCCGGAGACTGGAGCGTGGTGCGCGGCTCCGGCAAGGCGGTGTGCACCCTCACGCTCACCGACAAATCCGCCGGGGGCGATGCCTTCGCACTGCGCATGAATCCCGGCTGCGAGACGTTCGTGACCGCCTTCGGCCCGGCATCCTGGTATATGGAGCGGGGCGCTCTGGTGCTGAAATCCAAGGCCGGCCGCGTCTGGCGCTTCGAGGCCGACGACCCCGCCAACTGGCAACGCGTCCCGGAAGGCCGCGAGCCGGTGAATTTGGTGCGGCAGTAGGGCGCTGTTTGTTTCGCCGGCCGTTTGCGGGGGTTTAGCGCGCGGCGATGTCAATGAGCCGGTGAGCCCGGAAACGCGGTTGCGCCATTTGCAGCGACACAAGGATCACAAGTCTACAAGAGCGAGCACGATCCGATGGATCAGATCCGATCGAGGCCATCAAATTCCGCATGGAACAGCAGGGGCTGACCCGGCGGGACTTGGAGGAGATCATCGGTACGCGGACCCGCATCGCCGACGTCCTCAATGGAAAACGCGGATTGTCGATCGCGATGATCCGACGGCTGCACCAGCAACTCGGTATTTCCGCGGAGGTGCTGATCCTACCGAGCAGCAAAAATGCGGCGTAGAAAAATGCCGTTTGGCTTGGACGAATCCGCCGTTCTGCGAAGGCCGCCCGCGGCAACGTCCTGCACGCTTCAAACAATCGCCCTCGTCACCGGCTCGATACTACCCCTGCCGCCGATCGAATTGATGATGGCGGAATATTTCCCCGCACTTCCGCCGGCCCGAATAATGTTGAAAGTGCCGTTCTTGAATTTCGGGATCAGGTTGTCCGGGTTGGCCTTTTCCGCCTCCGTCAGCTGCGACAGGGCAGCGCGCCCCGGCGCCAGTTCGCGCACCGGGATCATCAGCAGCCGGAGCAACTCCTCTTTCACCCGCGCTTTCGACCAGCCGGCCTCATAAAAGACGTTGGCGTGCTCCTGGCCGACCACCAGAAACGCCTGCACTCCGATGACGTGGCCGGTATGGTAAATCGCCCGCAGGCACCCCGCATAGGATTTGCACAAATCCTCAGGCGCGCGCGAGGTATGATCGGTGGTCTGGGTGATGCCGTCGCCGGGAAACACCGTGACGGTGGATTGCTTCGGCGAATACCCGAGCGAAACCGCATAGGATTCCCAGCGCGGATCGTCTTCATCTTCGGCAAAACAAAAAGAATATTTCCCCGGATTGCCGAACACCGAGCGGTCGATCTCGCCGGGCCGGCCGCCGCCGACATTGCGCACCACGAGCTGCAAGGTCCGGCCGATCGCCGCATTGGCGCGGTTGCCCTGGCCGAATACGTTGCCTTTGGAATTCATCCCGATGGCGCGTGCGATCGGGCCATTCACCATCACCACCGGCCCGCAGGCATTTGTGGTGGCGAGTACACCGTGCAGCCCGAAGGCCGGCATCAGGGCGGCCTCCACGGCAGCGAGCACCACCGGCATGTATTCCGGCCGGCAGCCGGCCATGACGGCGTTGATGGCGACCTTCTCGACCGTGCAGGGGACGAAGTTCGGCGGCACGTTGCCGATGATTTCGCCGGGCGAACGCGGCGTGCCGTCGAGCATCTCCAGCACCCGCTCCTCGGTCGGCGGCACCACCGGCAGGCCGTCGCTCCAGCCGCGATCGTAGCAGGTCTCGACCGGATCGGACAGTTTTGGTACTTCGATCCGGCGCGAGGCCAGCCCGGTGTTGCCATACTTCACCGTGAGCCGCGCCTTCATGCCGGGCTCCATGGTCTTCGACCCGCAGCCAGGCCGGTGTGCCGGCAGGCTTTCGCCGAGCGCCGGCGATGCCGGTGATGGCCCGCCACTCCGCGACGCTCCAACCGACCACGCGAGCATCCTCGCGCCCGTCGCGCAGGCGGATCAGGGTCGGCACGGTTTCGATGGCGTAGCGGAACGAGGTGGCGAGTTCGGTATCGTCTTGGGCGTGGGCAAAACCCGCCGCGAAGCTTGGGTCGTCCTGAACATGGACTTCGAGCGTGCCGCCTTGCGCCGCCATCGCCTGCTCGATCTGCCGCAGCACCGGCATGACCAGCTCGCAGGTCGGACAGTCGCGCTTGATCACGGCGATGAAGGCCGGGGATGCGCCGGCCGGCTTGCTGGTTGTTTCGGTGTGGGGAATGGCCGCTTGGTTCATGGCGTGCATCATAGCGGCGCGAAGGCCGCCGGCCAAGGATTGGGTTGCGGCAAAGTGGAGCGCCACGTTGCCCTCGCCCATTTCTGGCTACCTGCGGATGGGGTCCAGCGGTTCACGTCCCTGTGCACCGACACGGTCTGTCAGCAAAAATCATGATGGACAACAGTGAATTGTGGGAGATTAAGTTCGGTGACGAAAGCTAATATAAATATCGCAGCGACATCGCCGAGGCGATGCATGAGACGGTACGCGGAATGCACCGCCTGGGTCTTGTCAACAAACGGACGATGCGCGAGTTTGACCTCACATACCTGACCGCGGTTAACGAGCTCACCCCCAACGATATCGTGGCATTGCGCGAAAAGGCGGGCGTCAGCCAGTCGGTTTTTGCCCTCGCGCTGAACGTAACCACCGATTACGTCAGCAACATTGAACGCGGCGCCAAGCGTCCGCGCGGCTTGACCTTGAAGCTTCTCTCGCTGATGCGCCGCAAAGGCTTTGAAGCGATACTTTGATCGGAGAGGTCGTTACGCTAACTGGCCTCAATGTACGACTGTTTGAACGCACAGCCGTGCAATGCGGGCCGTCCACTACATTGCCATTCACCACTCAATCCAAGCGTGTCCGTTTTTTAATTTACCGCCCGTAACGTGCCCGGTGGATTTGCAGCACTCTGGACACTGCCTTCCTTTCCTATGAAGTTGCGCGCTCACGATAAAGACCGATCCGCAAGCGCGGCAACTGAACGCAGCATTATTGCCTTCCCAGTCGTCCTTGGTACTTTTTCGCTCAGGGTCGAGATTTTCGGTAGGCATGCCGGCTTGCTCCTTGTTTCGATGTGTGGGACAGCCGCTTCACGGGGTGCATCATAGCGCCGCGAGCGCCGTGGGCAAAGATGGGGTGCTGTGAAGGTGCCGGCGTCGTTCGAGATCGTGCGTTGTTCCAAGGACGGCTTGTGGATATTGGTTCGAGCATATCCAGGAGCAGCCCGTGGGCGAAACGGCGCAACAACGAGCAGTGAGGACTTATCGCAGCCGCCTCCGGCGGCGCGGCATGGCGCGTGTGGAGATCGTTGCGCGTAACGCGGACCGCGATCTCATCCGCTCTTTGCAAACGTCTCGCCGGGGACGGTCCGGAAGCCGCCGAGAATTCGTGCGGCGGTCAGTCGGACGATGGCCGACGAGCTCCCGGAACAGGGCGGGATATTGGCCGCGTTACGCCGTTCACCGCTGGTCGGCGCCGATCTGGTATTCAGCCGCCCAAAAGAACATGGGCAAGGTCGATCTATGACGGCCGGTGTCCTTCGTGGCCGCGCCGGTCAGGCGATGAGCGCCCGGATCCGGCTCTCGGCCCGACACCCAAAGCCCACCATGATCATCGCGACGGCCGGACATGTGGACCACGGCAAGACCGCGCTGGTGCGCGCGCTGACCGGCGTCGATACCGACCGGCTGCCGGAGGAGAAGGCGCGCGGCCTCACCATCGATATCGGCTTTGCGTATCTGCGGCTGCCGGACGGCAAGCTTCTTGGCTTCGTCGATGTGCCGGGGCATCAGCGCTTCGTCCACAATATGCTCGCCGGGGTCGGCAATGTGGACCATGCCCTGATCGTGGTGGCGGCCGACGACGGCGTGATGCCGCAGACCGTGGAGCACGTCGATATTCTCGGCCTGCTCGGGGTTGCCTCGGCGACGGTGGCGATCACCAAGATCGACCTGGTGGCGGCGGGGCGCTGCGACGAGGTGGAGGGTGAAATCCGCGCCCTGATCGCCGCGGCCGGCATCGCGGCATCGCGGCTGATCCGCACTTCGGTGCGCACCGGCGAGGGCATCGCCGCTCTGAGCGAGCATTTGACCGCGGCCGCGCAGGCGCACATGGCCGCGCCTCCGGCCGGCCGGTTCCGCATGGCGATCGACCGCGCCTTCGTGCTGCATGGCGTCGGCGTGGTGGCGACCGGCTCGGTTCATGCCGGCACCGCGCAAGTGGGGGAAACCGTGACGATCGCACCTGCCGGTCACGCGGCGCGCCTGCGGGGTTTACGCATCCACGACGCGGAGGTTTCCTCGGTGCGGGCCGGCGACCGCTGCGCCGTCCACCTCGCCGGGATCGCGCTCGACGAAGTACGGCGCGGCGACTGGATCGTCGCCGGGCCGAACCTGGCGACGCAGCGCATCGATGTGCATCTGCGGCTGCTCGCCGGCCAGCGGCCGCTGCGCCATTGGACCCCGGCACATCTGCATGTCGGCGCCGAAAACCTCACCGGCCGGATCGGCCTGATCGACCGCAAGCGTGTCGAGCCCGGCGAGACGGCCCTGGCGGCGCTGCATCTCGACCGGCCGATCGCGGCGTGGGCGGGGCAAAAATTCATCCTGCGCGATCAATCGGCGCAACAGACGATCGGCGGCGGATGGGTGCTCGATCCGCTGCCGCCGGCACGGCAGAACGTGGCGGCGCGGCTCGCCCGCCTCGGCGCGCTCAACGCGCCTGGTTCAACCGCGGCCTTTGCCGGCATGCTGGAAATCTCGCGGCGCGGCTTCGATTTCGCGGCCTTCGCGCGGGCCTGGAACCTGACCGCGGCCGAGACTCGAGGATTGCTTGCGGCCGACCGCGTCATGTCATGCCGGGACGGCGACACGTGCATTGTGATTCGGTCCGACCATTGGCAAGCTCTGTGCGGGGAGATCGTCGCTGCGCTCGCCGCGCACCATGGCCGACATCCCGATCAGCTCGGACTCAATGACGACGCCATCGGCGCCGCCCTACGCCCTGCGGTTATGAAACCGGTGCTGCGTCACGCCCTCGCAAGCCTGCGCGAGGCCGGCACGCTGGCGCGCAAAGGCACCATCCTGCATCTAACGGCGCACCGGGTGCAGCCCACTCCGGCGGAGCTCAGCTTGTGGAAGCGCGTGGAACCCGCGCTCGCGAACGGCGGCGTGCGCCCGCCGCGGGTGCGCGAACTCGCCGAACTGACGGGCCTCGCCCTGGAGGCCATCGAAGCCCACCTCGCCCGCGCCGAGCAGCTCGGCTGGGTTCACCGCGTGGCGTCCAATCGGTTCTACCTGCCGGAAGCCCTCGAAGAACTGGAGCAGATGGCCGGCCATCTTGCCGCGGAATCCCCCGATGGCGCCTTCATGGCCGCGGATTTCAATCGCATCAGCGGCATCGGGCGCAACCTCACCATCCAGGTGTTGGAATATCTCGACCGGATCGGCGTGACGAAGCGCGACGGCGACCGGCGGCGGCTGGTCCGCCCTGCCCCCACCGAGGATTCTCCGTGAACCGCAACATTCCCGTCACCACCGATATCGTGCTCATCGGCGGCGGCCATGCCCATGTGCATGTGCTCAAGGCCTTCGCAGCACGGCCGTTGCCGGGGGTGCGGGTGTCGCTGGTGACCCGCGACTTGGAAACGCCCTATTCCGGCATGCTGCCCGGCGTCATCGCCGGCATCTATACGCCGGATGAAGCGCATATCGATCTTGTGCGCCTGACTGCCCTCACGGGGGCGCGGCTGATCCATGCCGAGGCGATCGGGCTCGATCGGGTCGAGAAGCGCGTGTTGCTCGCCGGGCGTCCGGCTATCGCCTATGATATTCTCGCGATCGATGTCGGCATTACGCCCGACCTCGCGGCGATCGCCGGTGCTGCAAAGCACGGCATCGCGGTGAAGCCGATCGGTGGGTTCCTGGCAAAACTCGAGGACCTGCGGGCACGATGCAGGGCCGGGGATGTGCGCCGCATCGCCGTTGTCGGAGGCGGCGCCGGGGGGTCGAATTGCTGCTGTCGCTGCGCGCGCGGCTGTGTGCCGATGCGGCCCGTGACGGCCGGGATCCGAGTTTCAGCTTCGCGCTGGTGACGGCCGATGCGCTTCTGGCCACCCATCATGCACGCGTGCGCGCGGCCTTCGCCAAGCACCTGGCTGCGGCGGGTGTCGCGGTCCACGCCTATTGCAGCGTAACGGCGCTCACCGAGGGCAAGATCATGTGCCGCGACGGCCGCGAAATTCCCGCCGATGCGGTGCTGCTGGCAACCCATGCGGCGCCGCCCGCCTGGTTCGCGCAAACCGGCCTCGCGCGCGATGCCGGCGGCTTCCTCGCCGTGACGGCGACCTTGCAGGTTGCGAACGATGCAAATGTGTTCGCGGCCGGCGACTGCGCCGGCCTCATCGCGACGCCGCGGGAAAAGGCCGGCGTCTATGCGGTGCGGGCAGGGCCCCCGCTGGCGGCAAATCTCGCCCGCCGCGCCGCCGGCCGGCCGCTACGGCCCTGGCACCCGCAGCGCCGGCATTTAGCGTTGATTTCCACCGGCGACCGTTACGCCGTGGCGTCGCGTGGCGCCTTCAAGGCCGAGGGCGCCTGGCTGTGGCGGGTCAAGGATTTTATCGATCGCCGCTGGATGGACATGTATCGCGATCGGCCCGCATCCGCATGAAGGCCGCCCGTGGGCTCCCGGCAGCCTCAAGCCGAGATGAAATGCGCTCGGGGGCTGCGCCGCCAAGGTCGGGGCCGGCCCGTTGCGCCGGGCGTTGGCGCGGCTGGCACGGAACCGCCCGACGGCGGCGTGACGGTCGGCCTCGCGACGCCGGACGATGCCGCCGTTGTGCGCGCCCGGCGGGCGGAGCTCACGTCGTCGCCACGGTGGGCCTGTTCCGCAGCATCATCGACGACGCCTATGTGTTCGGCGAGATCGCAGCGAACCACGCGCTCAACGACATTTCGCCATGGGCGGCACGCCGCTGCACGCGCTCGCCATCGCGATGGTGTCGCCCGGCCCGGCGGCAGGACCGAGGAGACGCTGTTCCGAAATGCTCTCCGGCGCACGCGCTTGCCTCGACCGCGAGGGGTGACGCGGCGGGCGGCATTCCGCCGAAGGGCCCAAACCGCGCTCGGCTTCTCGGTCTACGGCGAGATCGCCCCCGGCCGCATCCTGCACAAGGGCGGGTTGCGCCCCGGCGATGCGCTCGTCCTCACCAAGCCGATCGGAACCGGCATCCTGTTCGCCGCCATGCGCGGCGACGCCAAAGCCCCCGCGATTGCGCAGCGATCGCCGGCATGCGCCAATCGGGCGCGCAGCGGCGCAGATTTGGCGCACACAGCGCCACCGCGATGACGGATGCGAGCGGCTCGGCCCTCGCCGGCCATCTCGGCGATGCTTTTGGCAAGCGGCGCCGCGGCCGAACTCGACCTCGCCTCTATCCCTTTCTACGCCGGGCGCGGGACTGGCGGAGGCGGGTCACGCCTCGACGCTGCTGCCGGAGAATCTCGCACTGGCCGGGATTTTACGCGCCGATCCCGGCGCGGCGGCACACGCGTGCTGTTCGATCCACAGACCGCGGGCGGGTTGCTGGCCTGGAATCGGCCCGATCGCGCAGGGGGCTGCGTGTCTCGAATTACGCGTCGCGGTTATGCGGAGGCCGCGATCATCGGCGAGGTGCGGAATGCCGGCCACGCCGAGCCCAACGTTGTGACGCGCAACGCGATGCGATA
>CAWDKL010000042.1:0-103274 GCA_963802745.1 uncultured Alphaproteobacteria bacterium
CCACAGGGGGGCTGACAAAGAACCGGGCGGCGATCTCCTCTTCGCCGATGCCCTGCGCCCGCGACGTCTGGAACGCGCGGAACTGATCGAGCGGGTGCAGCGCCACCCGCTGCACGTTCTCGGCGAGAGAATCCTCCTCGGCAGAAACGGCATCTCCCCGGATCACGACGCACGGCACCGGTTGCGTTTTCGCCATGCGCTTCTGTTTAACCAGCAACTCCAGCGCGCGATAGCGCCGGCCACCGGCGGGAATTTCGAACAGGCCGGTTTCGGTGCCGTCCGCCTCGCGCACGGGACGCACGCAGATGCTCTGCAGCAGGCCGCGGCGGGCGATGTCTTCGGCCAAGTCCTCAACCGAAATCCCGGCCTTGATGCGCCGGACATTGGATTGCGACAGGACGAGCTTGTGGAACGGAATATCTTCCGACCGGCTGAGCGTGATCTTGGGCGGGCGTTCTTCATGGGGGTATCCTCCTATGGCGGGCCGGCCAGAGCCTCTCTCCGACCTACAACCCGCCGCCCACTACCAGCCGCCCTTTCACTCTACGGTGCTGCCCCAAGCACCGCCGGCTCCGGTTCCGGGTGTGGTGCCCGACCCAAGGGGCTGACCCGAGGACCTCACGGGCAGGGGGCTTGCCCCCGTTTCGGACCGTCTGACCTGGTGGAACCTCGCGGGATCGCACAGGCGGGGATGCGGACGGGGCGGCAGCCCCCTTCTTCGCAAAAAATGGCGCATCAGCCGGAGCGCAGCGGAGGCCATTCGCCAGCCCCGAGACCGGTTAAAAAGGCAGCCGCAGGAGCGTCAGCATAGCGCCGCCGTCTTCGGCGGGACGCGGGACCGACTGCCTCCGGCGAGGGGTGCCGAACCTCTTGCGTCATGGGATGGAAGCCCGTCAGGGCGGAGACGCCCTTGCGGCTCCGTGCTCTTGCACGACAGCCCGGCCCCGAAGGGGGACGCCCATGATCTCGTGTGATGAACCGAAAGAATTCTGAAATCTCGGTATCGGGAACTGCCAAACACACCACGTAACCGCGTCATAATAATAAACATCATTCATTTTAAAAACTACCTCTTATGGCATGCCTACGTAACTACTCACCCCTGTGCGACATTTTGACTCGCGTTTAGGGCGTTGAGTTTGTGCATGCGAGTTGATTCAAGCTCGCATGCCGCCGGAAATGATCGATTCGCTGCCTGACGACGTGAAGGTGCTGGTGCTGGAGCTGCTGCGGCAGAACAGCGAGCTGACGGCGCGCGTCGCGGAGTTGGTCGCGCAGAACGAGACGCTGCTGGCCCGGAACGCGGAACTCGAGGCCAAGCTCGGCAAGCCGCCGAAGACGCCGGATAACTCTTCGCTGCCGCCCTCGCGCGGCCAGAAGGGGAACGTCGCGGAGCCGCCGCAGGTGAAGAAACCCCGCAAAGGCCATCCGGGTGCGGCGCGAGCGCTTGCAGAAAACCCGGACGCGACCCGCGACATCTATGCCGGCCGCTGTGCGTGCGGTGCCGTACTCGCACAGGCAGGCCAGGAACTCGCGCGGGCCTTCGACCATGTCGATCTGCCGCCGATCAAGCCGATCACGACGCGGATCAATCTGTTCCGTGCCACGTGTCCTTGCTGCAAGGCGCGCGTCACCGCCACGGCGCCGGCCGACATGCCCGAGGGCTCGCCGTTCGGCCCCGGCATTACGGCTGCGGTCGCCTACCTGCACGGCTGCCAGATGGTCGGTTTCAAGCGACTGACCGAAATCTGCGAAGGCCTGTTCGTCCTGACCATCTCCGAGGGCGCGATCTCCAACATGCTGGCCCGCATGGGCAAGCCGTTCGGCGCGGCCGCAGAACAGATCGCCGCCACCGTCCGCGCCAGCGAAGTGATCGCCAGCGACGAGACCCGCGCGCGCGTGAAGGGCAAGACGCACTGGCAATGGACCTTCGGCTGCGCCACCGCCGTCTATCATGTGATCGCGCCGACCCGCGGCAAGTGCGTGCCGACGGAGTTTCTCGCCGGCGCGCGGCCGAAGGTGTGGCTGTCGGATCGCCTGCCGGCGCAGTGCACCCATGCCGAAGCGCACCAGTTTTGCCTCGCCCATCTGATCCGTGATGCGCAGTATGCGATCGATCACGGCGACACCATCTTCGCACCGCAGTTCAAGGCGTTCTTGAAGGATGCCTGCGCGGTCGGGCGGCGGCGGCCCGATCTCGCCGACAGCACCATCGCGGCGCATCGCCGCCGCCTGACCCGCGAACTGGATCGCCTGCTCGACCTCAAGCCGACCGATGTCGAAGGCAGTCACCTGCGGGCCGCCATGGCGGTGACGGCGCGCGACAAGCTGCTGGTGTTCCTGACCCGCCGCGATGTCGAGGCGACCAACAATGAGAGCGAGTGGGCGCTGCGGCCCTCGGTGATCTTCCGCAAAGTGACGAACGAGCACCGCGGCCCGGGGTGAGTAATTACATCCGGCATCAGGTGCCCTTCCTCAATCTGGCATTCCTTGCGCCGGGCGAGTTCGTGGAATACGGTTCCCAGGTGCTGCCGAATTTGCCCAAACAGCACTTTCTTGCGGTACTTTGGCGTGCACACGACATGGTACTTGCACTCCCACGTCGCATGGTTCAGGTGGTTGTGACTTTGTGACATTGCGATCTCCTTGAGGGCCTCGCGGTTCCCCCAAGGAGATCGTGGTGACTCGCTTTTACCCGTTACTCGATCCCGAAGCCTTACAACTGCCTCTATTCGCTCCGGCATAACCGGAGGCTTAGCGGGAAAAAGTCATCGATCTTGTTCAACTGAGGGTCGCATTGATCGGCTGCCCGTACAGAGAATATTCCTGCGGCTGTCACGCGCCTGATTGCGTCGCGGAGTGTCAGCTGGTGGTGGAGGCGATCGTTGAGAATTACGACGTGAAGACCAGGTCTTCCGGAAGCTGGATGAGATTTGCAGCCTGGAGACAATTTTCGCGACCAGCACATCCTCAATTTCCATCACCCGGATCGCGTCCGCCTCAAAGCTGCCCGGCCGCGTCATCGGCATGCGCTTCTTCAATCCGGTGCCCGTGATGAAGCTCGTGGAGATCATCCGGGCGCTCCAAACGACCGATCCGGTCTGCGATGCGATCGTCGAGCTGACGGCCACGATTGGCAAGACCGCGCGGGTCTCAAAGGACAGCTACCGCTTCGTCGTCAACTGATCAACAAGGCGATCGAGCGTTGGTGCGCCTGATGGACAGGGACCAGAACGGTGTCGTGTCGGGAGATGAGTTCCTGCAATACATGGGGGAGGTCTTCGATCGTCTTGATGTCAATGCAAATCGACAACTGGAGCCCGAAGAGCTGCGACCGTTGGCCTCCGGGAATTGGGCCAGGTGTGATACCTTGGCTCTACAGACAGGCATCACCGTGAACGAACGCCGATCGTCGGAGGTGGGACCTTCACCCTTTAAGCAGTTCATGGACGCCTGCCTTACCGGCAGAGTGAGCGGAGTAGCGGCTCGACCGACCGGCGGACGTGGGCGCGGAGAACAATAGAGGCAGGGGCCGCCGCGAAAAAGGCAGCGCCGCATCACGCGGTGCCCGAGTAAGCTGACACCCAAGGCCGCCGAGCACCGGATCGCGGCGGTCGGCGCGCCGTGTCTGGCCGCAGCGGCAACGGACGCTCTTCATCGGCCACGAAATGCCACGCGATCGTGATTTGATCTGGCTCAATGCGTCCGCGCGGGGGACGCTTAGAAAATTGGCGGACTTAAAGAATGGAGCGCGCCGTGAGTCAATGGCAATTTACCAATGGTGCAACGAAATCATCAACGTCCGTGGGGCAAGTCAGTGATGCCAAGCGAGCTTTTACGCAGATGGCAATGCGCTTTGGGTCCAAGTTTGCAAGTATCGACGATTTTTGGGTGGAGATCAGTGCAGAGCGAGGAGTGCAACGAAAATGTTAAACAAATGGCTTCTCTCGGGTCTCCTTGCTATGGTGCCCGCTGTCGCTGGCGCACAAGTTTCTCCGGCGTTTTCGAATTGCGCATGGCCAATCGAGTTTTCGCCCGAAGGGTCCGGGAATTTTCTAGGGCCGGACGACCAAGCTAGATATTGGGTTATGCCCTTCGATACTTCTAAATATGAACTCGATGAAAATTGAGGGGTCTTATCCGAATGCCCGCTATTTTTCGTTCGTCGTTTATAATGGTGGGAGCAACAACGCACCGCTCTCCGTCGCGGGTCACAAGTATGATTCCATAATTATTCCTAATGCTGGCAGTGTCAGTTCTTATACTCTCTGCGTTGCACGTAGCGGTGCAGAATCGAAATGCCTGAACTACAACTCGATCGGTAATGTTGCCCAAAGCACCTTAGCTTATGTCGCGCTGCGAATATACGTGCCAAGCGCCGATAAAACCCTAAGCGGCCAAGCCCTGATGGGCGGGCAGCCGCTGCCCAAAATATCGCTCTCTTCTTCCGGTAGTGCCGGGTTTCAGTCCTTACAAGCTTGCCCGTTGACGATGGACGCGCCGGACCAGCTGGATCCGACGACGCATTACTACTACGATAAGTCTGTCAACAAGCTAAACGATCTTAGCTAATTGTATCAGTTATTGTTTGAACAGTCGCCGGGTTTTGACATCTATACGCCGGGTGATTACTATAACGTGGCAGGGGATAGACTTTGGTTTGCGCCGCCGAAGGAATCGCCGATTGTGCTGCTGCCGAACCCGGACAACAAATATATCGTCATGCAGCCGGGACCGTATCAGTCTGGCCGTATTATCGTAATACACGGCAAGGCTCCGAGTTTTCCAGACACATACGATGGCTTGCCGAATCCATCCGGGGCGGCAGATGGCGTTAATATGCGGTATTGGTCGATTTGCAACAATGACTTTGCGTTGCCCGTTTCGGTTGTTCGGTGCATGGACGATCAGGCGGCAGTTGTTCAAGGTGGCTACTATACAATTGTGATCTCGGATGACCTGCTTATTCCCAACTGGCTACAACCCAATGTTAACTGGCTGCCATGGGGCGACGAGCAGTACCCTAAGCTGGTATTTATGCGTAATATGGTGCCGGTGACGCGAAACGACACTAATTATACAACCGCTGAAGTGCCGTTCCCCTATGCGATCCAGTGGGTCGTCCAAGGCTGCCCTGGGAACTGCGTACATAAAGATGCCGTCATCGATTTTACTTTACCTTATGTTCCGCCCCGGGCAAAGATTACTGCTGCCGGGCCCAAGGCAGCGCATAATGGGAGACTATTACCCGGTCGCGGCTTGGTGTGATAGATTGACGTTTGAAAGTGGGGGTTGGCAAGCCTGCTTCCGTTGACTTTCAGTCTTGAGTCCTCGCGCTGCGAGCCGCGGTGTCGTGGGCACGCGCATCGAAGGCAAAGAAAATTAGACAAGGTTCACCGGCGGCGGGCCGGCGGTGCAAGACTTGGTCGCTGGCCAGATTGACATCATGTTTGAGAGTCCGACCATAACGCTGCCGCAGGTGCGCAGTGGACAACTTGAGGCCTTTGCCGCTGCCGCCAAGAGGCACATGGTGGCAATTCCTCAAACTCGCGTCGTTTCGGCTTATGAGGCTTATGCTGCGTAGGCTTTGCAATCCTTGATAAAGTCTCCAGACGGACTCTCAGGGCGGAGACATGCCCGCGACAGGATTGATGACGCAGATGATCCCTGCGATCACGCTCACGCCGGGACATGTGACGTTGGCCGATTGGCGCACCGTGACGGCTGGCGCTGCCGTCCGGCTCGATGCGGCCGCGATACCGGCGATTGAGGCCAGTGCGCAGGCGGTCGACGCCATCATCGCTCGGGGCAAGCCGGTCTATGGGATTAACACCGGTCTAGGGAAGCTCGCCAATGTGCACATTGCGCCAAACGCGCTCGCCGCGCTGCAGCGCAACATGGTGCTTTCGCATGCGGCCGCGGGGTCGGAGCGCCGATGCGACCGGAGACCGTGCGGCTCATGATGGCTTTGAAGCTTGCGAGTCTCGGCCGCGGCTTCTCCGGGGTGCAGTTGCGAACCTGTAACATGCTCGAAGCCCAGCTGGCGCGCGAGGTAATCCCGGTGATCCCGCACCAAGGCTCGGCCGGAGCGTCCGGCGATCTCGCCCCGCTCGCACATATGACGGCGGCCATGCTGGGCATCGGCGAGGTGTGGCTTGCCGGCGAACGGATGCCGGCTGATGCTGCCCTCGCGCGCGCCGGTCTCGCGCCCATCGTGCTTGGCCCGAAAGAGGGCCTCGCGCTGCTCAACGGCACCCAGTTCTCGACGGCGGAGGCGTTAACAAGCCTGTTTACGATTGAACGTGTGTTCCAGGCTGCGCTGATCACCGGCGCGCTATCGACCGACGCTGCCAGGGGCTCCGACATGCCATTCGATGCGCGCATCCATGTCTTGCGGGGCCACCGCGGGCAAATCGACGTTGCCGCTGCGTTGCGCGTCCTGATGGCCGGCAGTTCGATCCGCGCCTCGCACCGCTTAAACGATGAACGCGTGCAGGACCCGTACTGCCTGCGCTGCCAGCCGCAGGTGCTGGGTGCCGTATTGGATTTGCTGCGGCAGGCAGCCACAACCCTCGCGACGGAAGCGAACGGCGTTTCCGACAATCCGTTGATCTTCGCAGACAGCCAACAGGCGCTCTCCGGCGGCAATTTTCACGCCGAGCCGGTGGCATTTGCCGCCGACATGCTGGCGATCGCGGTCTGTGAGATCGCCTCGCTTGCCGAGCGGCGTATCGCCATGCTGATTGATCCCGCGTTCTCAGGGCTGCCAGCCTTTCTTACGCCACAGCCGGGCATCAATTCAGGGTTCATGGTGGCGCAGGTGACAGCGGCGGCACTGGCCTCCGAGAACAAGCAGCGCGCCCATCCGGCGAGCGTGGATTCGATCCCGACCTCTGCCAACCAGGAGGATCACGTGTCGATGGCGGCTCACGGCGCGCACCGGCTTGCACCCATGGCGGAGAACGCCGCCCACGTCGTTGCGATCGAACTGCTGGCCGCAGCGCAAGGCTGCGATTTCCACGCTCCGATAACATCCAGCGCACCGCTCGAGCGCGTGCGGGCGCGCCTCCGTGAACGGGTGCCAGGGATGGAGCACGACCGTTATCTTGCCCCGGACATCGCCGCCGCAGCCGATCTCGTGCAATCCGGCGCACTGTCCGGCGTGGCCGGAATTGATTTGCCTAATATCGAGTTGGGAGACCTCGTGATCCGAGTCTAGCCTTTCCGTTTCAGAACGTTACGCCGCGGTGCAGAATGAGACTTTGGAGCCCGTTACGCCTAAGTTCTTCGACGCCATCGAGCAGTGCACCTACATCGTCTTCGACGCTGTAGGGCGCCAAGCTGGCCCGGGCCACATCCTTGAAGCCAAATTCACGTAACAGTGGTTGGGCACAATGATGTCCACCGCGAAGCGCGACGCCCCTGTTATCTAAAAAGCGACAGACATGCTCAGCGGAAAATCCATTGATAGAAAATGAGACAACGCCGCGGCGATCATGCGTATCAAGGGGGCCTAATACACGAACGCCTGGGATCGCCGCCAGTCCGTCGAGCAGGCGACGGGTCAGGTACAGCTCGTGTGCCCGAATGGCATGCCAATCGAGCGCTTGCATCCACTCCAATGCGCGACCGAGCCCAATTGCCGCCCCGATAGGCGGTGTCCCTGCCTCGAACCGTCGCGGCGGTGATCTGAACGTCGCGTTCGTCAGCGTGACTTCTTCGATCATCTGTCCGCCGGTCATGTAGGGAGGCATCGCCTCAAGGAGTTCGCGCCGGCCCCAAAGTACGCCAATTCCGGTAGGTCCATAGGTTTTATGGCCGGAGAAGGCGTAGAAATCGACTCCGAGCGTACACAGGTCCAGCGGGCCGTGCGGAGCACGCTGCGCGCCATCAAGCAGGATCTTCGCTCCAACCGAACGTGCCGCGGCCACAACCTTGGCAACGTCCGTCACCGCACCCGTCACATTCGAACAATGCGTTAGCGCGACAAGCCGGCATCGGCCGGTGAGTTGCGTGTCGAGCGCATTGACATCGAGCCGCCCCTCCGAAGTCGCCGGCAGGAACCGCAGCACAAGGCCCCGTTGTGCGGCGAGCCTCTGCCACGGCACGAGGTTGCTGTGGTGCTCAAGCACGGAGAGCAGGATCTCGTCGCCGGGTGTCAGCAGCTGCCCGAAGCAATGAGCCAACAAGTTGATCGACGACGTCGTCCCGTAAGTGAAAACAACCTCTTGAACCGAATTGGCTCCCAGGAAGCGTGCGACGTGTTCCCGCGCCTGATTATAGGCATCGGTCGCGGCGCGTGCACGCGCATGGAGGCCCTCGTGCACATTTGCGCGCGCTTCAACTTCGAAACGACGCAGCACGCTGAGCACAGCCTCCGGCATTTGGGCCGTCGCGGCGTTGTCAAGGTAATGGAGTTGCGGGTCAGCCAAACCCGGAAACTGTTTCTTGAGCGCCGCGGCATCGAAACCTCGTTTAGAACATCCGATCGTCATCTCGCCCTCATTTCTTGACCTTTGGTCATGACTTTTCGCCAATGGAGGTTCGGACATCATTGCCTCAGCTCAGCAGTTGCGGCGAAAATTGCGCGAAGCGAAGGTGCCTCAGTCAAGCGCCAGGTGCACCCGTAAGCATAGAAGTGGGGGTGCGGGGCCCGGGGACTCCTTACGACATGCCAGGTCACGCCCTCCAGAAAGAGCCAGGAAAAAGCTGGGCATAAGCCCCATTTTCATCGGCAATTGTCGTTGACTCATGTCAATGCGCATATGCTGAAGTGGACTATATTTTGGTTTTTATTGACCTCAGTTTCCGAAAGCTCCGCATGGAATGGAATTGAATCCGAAAACGTCCTGAGGACCGCGCTGGCGCAAATCTTGCAAATGATGAAGAATTTTGCGCAGCGTTTTCCTGGGCGCAGGCGCGCCGGCTTCTCGATGAAACGCCAGGCGGCAGCCTCAACATCGCGCATCTTACGATCGACCGCCATCTCGCCGACGGCCGGGGCGAAAAGCTCGCATTGCGCTGGATCGGGCGCGACGACCGCGTCCGCGACGTCACCTACGCGGCACTCGGCGCCGCAGTGAACCGGTTCGCCAACGTCCTGGCGCAGCGCCGGGTCGGCAAAGGCGATCGCGTTTTCTCCTTGCTCGGGCGCGTGCCGGAACTCTACCTCGCCGCGCTCGGCACGTTGAAGAATGGCAGCGTATTCTCGCCGTTGTTCTCGGCCTTCGGGCCGCAACCGATCAAGGCGCGGATGACCATCGGCGACGCCAAGGTGCTGATCACCTCGGAGGCCTTCTACCGCCGCAAGATCGAGCCCTGGCGTCGGGAACTCGCCAGCCTTGAGGTGTCCTGCTGACCGAATGCTCGGACGCGCCGCCGGTCGGCACGACTGATCTAGTGCCGTGCGCGAGAGATGGCTCAAATGATACTTCGCAATTGGAACTGGATGACATGGAATGAGATTCTCGCGGATGAAGTGGTTCTGTCGCTGGGACTGGGCGCGGCAGGCATCAGCCAGATCGGTGGCCTCGCGGCCATTGGCGGTAGTCTACAGGTCAACGGCCGTGAAGATGCCAAGCGTGTACTCAGAACAATTTATGATGACCTTAGAAGCGGGCTCACGGTAACCACCGAAATCGTCTGCGGACGCGATGTTGTTCTGCTCGGTCGTTTAGCCCTTCGCTCTACCAAAGAAAACACCGAATCCCTGTCCCTGCCGATCGTTGTGTACATGGCGTTTGATTGCGACGGAAAGGTCAACAAGATGACCATTGCTGCGGTTGAACCGGCAGCCCCCGACCGACGCCATTCGTGCGGCTGCGCAAAGCGGCACCGGTCCCGTCTGATCGGTGAAAGAATTGCGGAAGTCCGGCCCAAGCGGAAACCCAGCCTAAGGAATAACGTTGATGACAAACAATCCGGCATCTCGTCTAGTCGAGCCCCTGAGCACAAAGCTTTCGCAGGCCGGGATCGATATCGGCCTGCGGCAATTTCTGCTTAGCGTTTACAATTACATGGGTTGGGGGCTCGCCCTCACTGGCCTTGTCGCCTACGTCGCGGCCGAGTCGGGGCTGTATGCGTCGCTTGTCAAGACGCCGGTGCTGTTTTGGATCGTCGTGCTGGCGCCGCTGGCGTTGGTGATACTATTGAGCTTCCGCGTCGAGAGGACGAGCCTGGGGGCGGCTCGGACCGCGTTCTGCGCCTATGCCGGCCTGGTCGGTTTGTCGCTCGCCGGGATATTCTTAGTGTACACTGGTACGAGTATCGCTCGCACCTTTTTTATCACGGCGGCAACCTTCCTCGCCATGAGCCTGTATGGCTATACGACAAGCACCGATCTTTCCCGTTTCGGCTCGTTTTTGTTGATGGGTCTGATCGGTATCGTCATCGCCGGGCTGGTAAACCTGTTTCTCGCATCGTCAGCGCTTCAACTCACCATTTCGGTGATCGGGGTCATTGTGTTCGTCGGACTGACCGCCTACGATACACAGCGCGTTAAGGAGATCTATCTGGAGAGCGATGACGCCGTCATCGCGGGAAAGAAAGCCATCATGGGTGCGCTAGCCCTCTATCTCGACTTCCTGAATTTGTTCACGCTCCTGCTGCAGCTCAGTGGCGACCGGCGGCAATAGGTTAAAGTACACGTGGACGTACGGCGGTGATGCAGTAAGGCGCTCCAATGATACATACAGATCGCGATTCCGATCCCTCCGTCACGCGGCCCAACCGCGTCGATCGCAGTGCGACTAAGGTCTATCTCGTCGGCGGCGGTATCGCGTCGATGGCCGCGGCCGCCTTCATGATTCGCGATGGCGATATTCTCGGCCGCAACATCACGATCTTCGAGGAACTTGACAAACTCGGCGGCAGCCTCGACGGGGCTGGTTCTCCCGAGCACGGCTATGTGCTGCGCGGCGGCCGCATGCTCGAAAGCAAATATCTCTGCACATACGGGCTATTTTCCTCGATCCCCACACTAGACGGGAGCCGGACGGTCACACGGGAGATTTTCGATTGGAACGAGACGATGAAGACGTCGTCCCAATCGCGCCTCGTTCGCGACGGTCACCGGCGAACCGCACCCCAATTTGGCCTCAGGGAAAAGCAGATCCTGACCATCGAGCGTCTCGTGCTCGAGCCTGAGGCCATGCTGGGCAGGACCAGCATTGCGGATCAGTTCGATCCGGCATTTTTCCAAACCGACTTCTGGTTCATGTGGTGCACCACCTTCGCGTTTCAACCGTGGCACAGCGCCGTCGAATTCAAACGTTATCTGGTGCGGTTTGCCCATTTGGTTTCCGGCTTCAACCGGCTGGAAGGCATTATGCGCACCGTCTACAACCAGTACGACTCCCTGGTCCGCCCGCTGCATCGGTGGCTCGACGAGCGTGGCGTGACGTTCGAATTGAACACCAAAGTCACCGATCTCGCGTTTCGGTATCGCGGCGACGAAAACATCGTGGAACGCCTCCTCTTTGAGCGGGACGGCCAAGCGGGCGCGATCACGATCGGCACCGATGACTACGTGCTGGTGACGCTCGGATCGATGACCGAAGCGTCGAGCTTCGGCAGCATGGACTCGGCTCCCGTGCTCAACGGCAAGGCAGACGGCGGCGCGTGGACGCTCTGGGAGAAGATCGCTTCAGGCCGCCCAGAGTTCGGACGTCCTGCTGTCTTCGCCGATCATATCGACGAGTCCAAATGGATATCGTTCACCACGACCCTACATGATCCGACCTTCTTGCATATTGTTCGGGACTTCACCGGCAATGTCCCGGGAGAGGGTGGATTGATGACGTTTCCACAATCGAACTGGCTGGCCTCGATCGTCATCCCGCATCAGCCGCATTTCATCGGCCAGCCTACGAATGTCAGCGTGTTCTGGGGCTATGGCTTATTCGTGGACAAACCCGGCAACTTCGTCACAAAACCGATGTCGGCCTGCACGGGGCGGGAGATCATGATGGAGGTGCTCGGTCATTTACGCGTCGAGGCGAACGCCCCGGAGATATTGGAGGCATCCATCTGCATTCCCTGCATGATGCCATTTATCACCAGCCAGTTCCTCAGGCGCGAACCGGGGGACCGGCCGCAGGTCGTGCCCGAAGGAACAGTCAATCTCGCGTTCATTGGCCAATTTTGCGAATTGCCGGAGGACGTGGTGTTCACCGTCGAATATTCAATCCGCTCGGCGCAGGCCGCCGTCCACGCGCTGCTCGGCGTCGGGCGCGAACCGCCGGCCGTCTACAAGGGCGAGTTCGATCCGCGCGTCCTCTATAAGGCATTCATGGCTTTGCATGACCTTCATTCATGACGGCTAGGCAGGGGTAGTGCAACAGCATCCTCGGATGCGCTTCACTATAGCTGGATGTGCAAATGCCATGTTCGCAATCGGTTCTTCGGCGCGCAAATCCCCAATGATCCCGCTCGAAACATCGTTTCGCTCATGACGATGCACAGCTTCTACGGTGGCATGGCCCGATCCGTGAGCCCTGTTCTGGGAACCCGGCCCGATGGGTGAAGTGATTGCGTGTTCAATATCCCAGTGCGCCCTGACGCCGGCGCGACGCAAAGGAGATATGAAGATGGTCAACGTTCAAGCGCTTGCTGTGCAGCTTCCACACGAACTTGTTGAGCTCTGGGGATGGTTCCTTGCGTTCGGTATCGCGTTGTTCGTGCTAGGCGTCGCCGCCGTTGCGCGGGCCGTCACTGCCACCGTCGCATCGATGTTGTTGTTCGGATGGCTTCTGGTGATCGCGTCCGGTATCGAAATCGCCCAGGCCGTTATGGTTGGGCAGTGGGCGGGCTTGTTTCACCACGTGCTGGCTGCAATCCTCTTCGGGCTGGCCGGCCTCCTGTTCGTCATGCGACCGGTGGTCACCGCCGAGGTCATCACCATCTTTATGGCCATGTTCTTTATGATTGGTGGACTGTTTCAACTGGTCGGCTCGTTGGTTATTACTCTGCCGGGCTGGGGTTGGCAGATGCTGGACGGGCTCATCACGTTTGCACTAGGCATACTCGTTCTGATTTAATGGCCCGCCTCTGGACTTTGGGTGATCGGCCTTTTCGTCGGGATTGATCTGATTTTGTACGGCTGCGTGTGGATCGCGCTGGCACTCGACTTGCGCACGATGTGAGATGACCGGTGATGATTTCTTGCCTTGGCGTCTTTCGGATGCCGGGCAGCCCTGCGCGGGGTGTCACGTCATTGCCAGCATCCGAAAATCTGCAATGGAGCGGACATTTTAGTCTGAACTTCCAGATGTCGCGGAACATAACCCCCTGATCTCGCAGCGTATTCGTTGCGAGATGGGTGGCGCTACTGGGTACGCTCGGGGTTTATTCCGAGCAGATCGAAGGCGCGGCTCTGCAAGGGCGTGGGCCGCGTGTAGAGAGTGAAGACGTGGTTTGTGTCGGACGCCATGGTGACGTCGAGGCGGGCGAAGGTCGCCAGGTCGGCGAAGAGCGTGCGCAGGCTGTGCACGGGCAGTCCGTCGGGGGTCTTTTTGGCAGCGTCCTTGTCGTTGGCGGCCTGTGAGCGCTACGCCTTGGCGACGATGCTGGCGCGCGCCTTGGCGGCCTCTTCAAGGGAAGGTCTGCGCGGTCCACAAACTTGTCGCGGAGAGCTATCTTCAAGAGTTCGTTGAAGCTCAGTTTGGGGTAAACGGGCGCGGGTAGGGTTGGCGCCCCCAGGGTAAGGTCGTAGCCTTTTGATTCCAGATTGGCCACAAGGCGTACCCGTCGGGTCATCGCGCGTGCGGCCGCGAGGCGCTGCCCTTCATGCCAAGAGTTCACGCGACCATCGGAGAGGGTAGCGGCACCGGCCACAGGCGCACCGTCCCTTGCCGAGTGACGGCGGTGTACAAAGTCATCAAGGCGAATTCCCCTGGCAGGGCAGCACCTATCGCGGGGGATACGAAATAAAGTCACCGCCCTCTTCTTGGAGTTCGATAATGCCGCAATTCATGCGGTAATTTTCTCCCGGATGTACTCTCACGAATTCCCGCTTGGTCGGCTTCCCGACCGGGACCGTGGTGATCAGACGTTCGACGCCGGACAGCTCTTCGAAATTCTGGTCCATCCGGAGAGCATCAAGATCAGCGAATGGGCTGGGCGGCGGTCCCGCTTCCTGTCCCACCGGAACCGCCGTAGGAGCTGCCCCTGCATGTTCCGATTCAGCGTCCGAATGGAAGGGCAGCTGTACGTTGTCCGGCCCGACGCTAAACGGTGGTTTTGTGGCCATGGGTTATTCTCTTTCAGGGGATGCCGATGCGAGCTGATTGCAGTGGTCACAGCGCCGACGCAGGCGATCAACGAGGCGTGTCCGATCGCAGCCACCCCACGGGACGGCGTGCACGCGACCACCGTCACCACCGCGAATTACAAGTGATCGGCCACCATGGCGCGGACACCGGCAACGCCAAGCGCGGCCCTCCCGCCGGGCGTCGCCGAGTGCTTGGGTGATATCTGTCGCTCACATCGAGCCACCCGCCGGCATCGGGAAATCGGGGCCGGGGTAGCGCTCGACCCCAGTTTTACCCTCGTCATGTTCGCACGGTGCCGACGCGGGCTCGGAGCGTGTTGTGAAGCGCTACCCTCGACGCTTCGACCCCAACAATCACGCCGATGATTTTGGACAACATGCGTCAGCTTGCGTGCGGTCGCTATCGGTCAACTGCTCGATTTGTCATCACGGCGCGATTTTGGGCGCCCACCCGTGGCCGGACTGTTTTCCGGTGCCGGCGTTCGGGCCGGGCAGGGGGTGCAAACAAACCCTCTGCAGGTGGTGCACCCTTTCCTTTCGTCCTAACTAAGGAGAAGGTGGCGTCAGGGCCCGTTGAGTGGCAACAGAATTCCAGTCGTTCGCGCCTATGGCTGGAGATATAACCAGACTCCCTGAACCCGAGGACCGCTCAACAATAATTGCCGCGATTGCCCGCAACCGGTAAAGCGGGATTTTATCCCTCCTCGTTTTCGGGGAGGGATAAAATCAGTACACTCGCAGGGTTTACTGCCCCTTGCGATTGAAATATCGCAGATCCGGCGGCGGCTGGTCCTTGCGGGTCGGCATGAGTTTGCCGTCCGCGCTCAAGAAATAGTCTTCGGTTTCGATCTTGACGCGCGTATTGCCTTCCGCGCAGACGGCCGTGCGCCACAGCGGGTGGGGTTTTTGCACGCGTTTGACCGTCTTGGTGATCGACCACGGCCGCGTCAACGCATTGTCCTGCACGGTGATGTCATAGTGCAGGATGTTGCTGTCAGCCTTGTCGAGATAGAACCGTTCCTTGATGACGGTCTGGCCGTCCTTGTGAAACGGCACGCCGCTGGCGTCGAAGACGCGGTCGCTCAACAGGTGGCGAGTCTCGACATCGAGCACATCGAACTTGCCGTCGCCGTCCTCGTCCACCCATTTGCCGATGGAGTAGCCGGTGTAAGTCGGGACGTATTCATCCTCGTTCGGCCAATCGCGGCCGTCGGTGTAGATGCGGCGGTAGGAGTCGTTGACATGGCTGATCAGGATGTAGGTGATGGCGGGCGTGACCACGATCTCCATCGGATCGTAGATATTCATCATCATCGGCATGCCTTGCGGAAAGCAATACTGCGAGACCACGCCGCCGGCGCCTCCGTTCTGCATGTCGGCCCGGTTGGCCTCGAACACCGCCTGATATTCCGGCGTGAGCGGCGGCTTTCCCGCCGGCGCCCAGCTTGGGATCCCGACGCGATCCCACTGCCCCTTCAGGTCGGGATATTTCGCGTCATCGAATATCGCGGCGTTCGCCGGATTAAGCAGCAGTGCCGTTCCGAGCGCGATCGCACAAACCACGTGAGCGACTTTCATCAGCTTCTCCCTACCGACAATCGAAGGCTGCCCGAGGCAACTGACACCACATTAAAGTAGCGATTGCCCAAAGAAAAGATTGCGGTCCGGCCGGTTCCGCATCGCGTGGGTCGTAAGGCACTCCCGGCCCCTGTCAGACAAATCGCGGGATCGGCTTGTCCTGCGGGGTCGTATCCGTTCCAAGGTCGAAAAACACTTCATCGACGTAGCACCAACCCCACCCCTCGGGCGGATCGTAGCCCTCGATGATCGGATGCTGGGTGGCATGGAAGTGCTTCGTGGCATGCCGCCCGGGCGACTGGTCGCAGCATCCGACATGACCGCAAGTCCGGCAAACCCGCAGGTGCACCCACGGGCTGCCGGTTTTGAGACATTCCTCGCAGCCGCGGGCGCTGGGGCGAACGACCCTGATGGTGTTGAGATGTGAACAGCTATCGGTCATGGGCACCCTATGCGACACTGGGGTGGAGGAACTGATGGATGGCCTGTACCACGACCGAGCCCTCGCCGACGCCAGACGCGACGCGCTTGACCGAACCGGACCGGACATCGCCCACCGCAAAGATTCCGGGCCTCGTGGTCGCATAGGGCGATGCGAGTGCCTTTGCGGCGTCGTCGCGGCCGGTCACTACAAAGCCTCTTGCATCGAGCGGCAGGCAGCCGCCGAGCCATTCCGTGTTGGGTTCGGCGCCGATCATCACGAAAACGTTGCCGATCGTTCGCGTTTCCGCTTCGCCGGTCTGGCGGTTCGTCCAGGTCACGCGCCGCAGGGCGTGATCTCCCGCAAGCGCCGAGATCTCAGCAAAGGGGTGAACCGTGACCTGGGGAGAGGTTTCGATCCGCTGCACCAGGTAGTCCGACATGGTTGCGGCGAGGCTTGCGCCGCGCACCAGAATGTGGACGTGACGCGCCGTTCGCGCCAGGAACACGGCGGCCTGTCCGGCGGAGTTGCCTCCGCCCACCACGACGACCTCCTCATTCGTGCAGAGCCTTGCCTCCATGGCGGTCGCCGCATAGTGGATGCCCTGACCTTCGTAAGTCGCATAATTTTCCAGATCGAGCTTGCGATAGCGCGCACCGGTGGCGACGACGACGGCCGATGCGGAAATGCTTTCGCCCCCGGTCAGCGTCAGGCGGTAGGGATGCCGACTGCAATCGAGCGCTTCGACGGTGCGGGCGACGGCGAGACGGGCGCCAAACTTCTGCGCCTGGCTTTGCGCGCGGCCCGCAAGCGCCTGTCCCGAGATGCCGGTCGGAAATCCCAAATAGTTCTCGATCTTCGATGATGTCCCCGCCTGTCCGCCGGGTGCCGTGCTTTCCAGCACGATCGTGGAAAGACCCTCGGAGGCGGCGTAGACCGCGGCGGCGAGCCCCGCCGGGCCGGCACCGACCACGGCCACGTCGTAAACCATGGCGGGGTCGAGCGCCTCGATGAGGCCGAGCGCGTTCGCCAATTCCGCCTCGGTCGGGTTGCGCAGCACGACGTCACCCGGCAGCAGCAGGACCGGAAGCTGCTCGGCGGTCAGTCCGAAGCCGTCGAGAAACCTGCCGGCATCCGGGTCGGACTCCGTATCAAGCAGCCGGTGCGGATAGCCGTTCCGGGTCATGAAGCGCTGGATGCGCAGCGTATCGGCGCGGTGACCGGGACCGATCAATTCCACGGCGCCCCAAGCGTGACGAATAAATCCGACCCGGCGCAGGATGAAGGCGCGCATGATGATTTCGCCGATGTCCGGCTCGTTGGCGATGAGACGGCGGAAATCGGCACGTTTGATTCGGATCACCCGCGTCGGCCCCCGGCTGCAACCGGACACCAAGATCTGGCGATCGTTGAAGAGATTCATCTCTCCCGTAAATTGTCGGGCGTGGTGGATGGTAAGAATGTTCTGGTGACCGCGGGCGCCGGTCTCGAATATCTCGATGGTCCCTTCCAACACCAGAAAAAAATCGACGCTCCGCTGGCCGCGCTCGAACACCATTACGCCGGACTCGAGTTGTTCCTCCGTGCCATACCTCGCGACCGTTTCGGCCATCGCGGCGCTGAGCCGCGGAAAGGTCTGCGCGGCGCGGGCATAAGGGTCGGACGGGTCCAGGTCTGGCGCAGGATTCGAATTCGCTCATGGCGGAAAAATAGCGCCAGTGGGTCAGGGCGCAAGCGCGAACACGGTGCGGAGGGCGAGGTCACCACAGCCGTGATTCCGGTACCCCCGCGGGCTGCAACGCCATTCGCATGCGCAAATGGGCTGATACCGCTCTATGCGGTGCGCTGCGGCACCGGGGCGAGGCCCTTGCGGATCAGACACCGGTGCCAGTGCCGGGTCGGCAAGATGGGCGATCAGCTTGGCGGCCGCAACGGGCTGTTTGGCGGCGCGGAAAACACCGGCGGCAAACATCGATATCTTCTGCAGATCGCCCGGCAGCGGGCCGACGATATCGATGCCGGCGATGGGCATCAATTCGCTGATCTGCTGCACGGCCAGTTCGGCTTCGCCCCGCGCCGCCAATTCGCCCACGTAAGAGTCGGTGATCTTGGCCTTGCGGCGGACCTCGTCCGCGATGCCGAGTTGCGCGATCACGTCGGCGAAATGAATGCCGCTGGCGCCGAGCCTTGAGAACGCGATCGAACGCGCGTCCAGCAGGGTTTGCCGGAACGCCGCCACCGTCGCGATGTCGGGCCGCGGTGCCCCGGCCGGAACCGCAATTCCGACGCCGGATTGCGCGAGGTCGGCCGTGCTACCGGGGACGATAATGCCGTCCCGGACCAGCCGCTCCAGCGCCTCGTGGGTGACGATCGCCATGTCGGCGGTCATCCCATCGCCGATCAGTTGCAGCGCCATGTTGGTGGATCGGTAGGTGGCGGCATAGGTCAGTCCGGTGCGAGCGCGGAATTGGTCCGCGATCTCCTCCAGCACCCCGCGCAGCGCGAGGGTGCTCAGCACGTCGATCGGGGCGGGTGTCGCGTCGGTAACGGCCATGAGGTCCTGTCTGCGTTGAAGTTTATGCCCGTGCTTCCGGATCGGCACTTCGATTTCGCGCGAGCTCTCCGGCGGCGCGACACGGCTGATGCTCCTTGCGGCCATCCGGAGGTCTAGCGCCGATCGTGAGGACCGGCCAGCGGTTTTGATCCGGCCGAAGAATGCTTTATGGTCACGCCGCCGTCGCACTCCCGCCCACAATGGCCCGGGCTATCTGGGATGCTGTGCGCGTGCCGCAGCCCGGACGGTACGGAAACGGTATAAAGTGGAGGAAAGGATGACGAATTTGAAATTCCGCGCCTTCGGCGCCGCCGGTGTGGCATTGATGCTCACCGTGGCCACGGCTTCAGCGCAGAACGTCACGCGCGTCCGCGGCACCATCGAAAAGGTGGACGGCAACACGCTGACGGTGAAGAGCCGCGAAGGTGCCAACCTCACGGTCAAGCTCAAGGACGGCGCCCAGGTGACAGGCGTCGCCAAGGCGGCGCTCGCCGACATCAAACAGAACTCCTTCATCGGCATTACCGCGATGCCGCAGCCCGACGGCACCCAGAAGGCGATCGAAGTGCACATCTTCCCGGAGGCGCGGCGCGGCGCCGGCGAAGGTCACCGGCCGTGGGATCTGGTTCCCAACAGCACCATGACCAACGCCAATGTGGAGCAGCTGGTTACTGCCGTTGACGGGCCGATGCTGACCATGAAGTACAAGGAGGGCGAGAAGAAAATCTCGGTGCCGAACAACGCGGTCATCGTCCAGTTCGTCAACGCCGACAAGTCCGACCTGAAGCCGGGTGCCAAGGTGTTCATCAATGGCGTCACCAAGCTGCCGGACGGCAGTCTTGAAGCTGCCGGCATCAATGTCGGCAAGGATGGCATCACCCCGCCGATGTGAGGCGGACGCCGGTCGGATTGCGTTCACGCCGAAGCATCTTGGGGAGTTATGGCCGGGCCTGTTCCGGCCATCCACACCTTACTTGCAGAGCCGTCGCAAGCAACACGTGGATGTCCGCGACAAGCGCGGGCGTGACGCCGAGAGGGTGGTTGGGCCTGAATTGAATCCGCTTTAAATCTCCCTGTGAACCTGGAAAGCGAATCAATGGTCGCTGAGCCGGTCCGCGTCGGACTGTTCGTCACCTGCCTCGTCGACCTGATCCGTCCGTCCATCGGCTTCGCGGCAGCGAAGCTGCTGGAAGACGCCGGCTGTTCGGTGGAGGTGCCGGCGCAAAGCTGCTGCGGGCAGCCCGCCTTCAATTCGGGCGACCGCGCGGCGTCGCGCGAGATTGCCATGCAGGTGATCACGGCGTTTACCCCGTATGACTACGTCGTGGCCCCGTCCGGTTCCTGCGCCGGCATGCTGCGGGCGCACTATCCGGAACTGTTTGCCGGCGATCCCAATTGGCAGCCGCGTGCCGATGCGTTTGCCGCCAAGACTTTTGAGCTGCTATCGTTCCTGGTCGATGTGCGCGGTATGGCGTCGGTGACGGCGCGCTGTGACGCCACCGCGACCTATCACGACTCCTGCTCCGGCTTGCGCGAACTTGGCGTGCGCGACCAGCCGCGCCGTCTGCTCGCCACCGTGGCGGGGCTGAAGGTTACGGAAATGCGCGATGCCGACGTCTGCTGCGGCTTCGGTGGAACCTTTTGCGTGAAATATCCCGACATTTCCAATGCCATCGTCGCCAAAAAGGCCACTGCGATCGCGGCGACCGGCGCCAATTTGGTGCTGGCCGGCGATCTCGGCTGCCTGATGAATATGGCCGGCAAGCTGCAACGCGACCACACCCCCATCGAGGCCCGGCACGTCGCCGAAGTGCTCGCCGGCATGACGGACGAACCTGCGATCGGGGTGCCCAAACCGCCTCCTCCTCCTCGCCGCCCCCGCCGCCGGAAAAGCCCGCGGAGGTTCGACCATGACGGAAGCCGGGGCGCCGTCAACCTCGCCGAAATTCCGCGCCAATGCCAAGGCCGCGCTCGCCGATGCGGACTTGCAAAAGGCGCTGAAATTCGTTGAGGTGAATTTCATTGCCCGGCGGCGCGAGGTGGCGGACAAGCTGCCCGAGTTCGAGGCGCTGCGCGACAGCGCCCGCGCCATCAAGGATCATACGCTCGCCCATCTCGATCTCTATCTCGAACTTTTCGAGCGCCGGGTGATCGAGCAGGGCGGGCAGGTGCATTACGCCGTCACCGCGGCCGACGCGCAGGACCTGATTCTCGATATCTGCCGCAAGCTAAAGGCCCGCACGGTTACCAAGGGCAAGTCGATGGTGGCCGAGGAAATCGGCCTGAACGATTTCCTCTCGCAACACAGCATTACGCCCGTGGAGACCGACCTCGGCGAATACATCATCCAGCTGCGCCATGAATTGCCCTCGCACATCATTGCGCCGGCCGTGCATCTCACCAAGGCGCAGGTCGAGCAGGACTTTCGGCGCGTCCACACCCATCTGCCCCACGACCGCAACCTTGTCGAACCGGAGTCCCTGTTGGCGGAAGCCCGCGCGGTGCTGCGGGAAAAGTTCCTGGCGGCGGATGTCGGCATCACCGGCGCCAATTTCCTGGTCGCCGAGACCGGCGGCGCGGTCATCGTCACCAATGAGGGTAATGGCGACCTCACCCAGACCCTGCCCAAGGCCCATATCGTGCTGGCCTCGATCGAGAAGCTGGTGCCGACGCTGGAAGATCTATCCCAGCTGCTGCGGGTGCTGGCACGTTCGGCTACGGGGCAGGAAATGTCGGTCTATACGACGCTCAGTTGCGGGCCGCGCCGCCCCGGCGATCCCGACGGGCCGGGCGAATTCCACGTGGTGCTGCTCGATAACGGCCGCTCCGCGATGCTGGCCGGCGCCTTTCGCGACATGCTGCGCTGCATCCGCTGCGGCGCCTGCATGAATTATTGCCCGGTCTATCATGCGGTCGGCGGCCACGCCTATGGATGGGTTTATCCGGGCCCCATGGGAGCGGTGCTGACGCCGAGCTTGATCGGAATCGACAAGGCCGGGAACCTGCCCAACGCCTCGACGTTCTGCGGGCGCTGCGAGGCAGTGTGCCCGGTGCGTATTCCGTTACCCGGGATGATGCGCTCCTGGCGCGAGCGCGAATTCGAGCGGCATCTGTCCCCCGTCACCGCCCGCGCCGGCCTCGCCTTCTGGGGATTCTTCGCGAGGCGGCCATGGCTCTATCGGTTTTCCACCGCCATGGCGGCCCGTTTGCTGGCGCGCCTCGGGCGCACCCGCGGACGCTTTGCTTGGTTGCCGCTCGCTTCCGGCTGGACCCGCTACCGTGACTTCCCGGCGCCGCAGGGTGCCACCTTCCAGGCGCAATGGAAGCACCGCCAGGCGGAGCGCGGGCGGGACGTCGGCGCTTCCGAACAGCCGCCGAGGCTTCCGCGATGACATCACGCGATCTCATCCTGGCCACCGTCCGCCGCGCGCTCGGGGTTACCGGCACGGAGGCGCCGCGCCGGTTCGCCATGGAGGCGCGCCTAGCGGCTCACCCGGCCGGCATCGTGCCGAAGCGCGGGCAATTGCCGGCGGCCGAACGGCTTGATCTGTTCATCCGCATGGCGACCGCCGCCGCCGCAACGGTCGAGCGCGTCGCAACACCGGAAGATATTCCGGCCGCCGTCGCGACCTTCCTGCGCCGGCACAATTTGCCGCTGGTGATCCGCCGCGGCGACGATCCGCTGCTGGCCAAGGTCCCCTGGGACCGGGCCGGAACTTTGAGCATGCGCCTCGGCGCTTCCGACGGCAGCGATATTGCGGCGCTGTCGCACGCCTTTGCGGGCGTAGCCGAAACCGGCACGCTGGTTCTCACCTCCGGGGTCGATAACCCGACCACGCTCAATTTTCTCCCCGATGTCCATGTCGTGGTGGTCGGCACCGCCGACATCGCCTCCGATTTCGAGACCGTGATGGGGCGCCTGCGCGAGCGCTTCGGCACCGGGGCGTTGCCGCGCGCCGTCAATATGATCACCGGCCCATCGCGCTCCGCCGATATCGAGCAAACCCTCATTCTCGGCGCCCACGGCCCACGAAAATTGCATGTGATCGTGTTCGGTGGCCCCGATGATAAGCCGTGAGCGCAAGCTTCTGGGATGAGAAATCCCTCCCCGGCGGTCGCGGAGTACGGAGCGCGCCAGAGGCCCGTGTTTTAAGCGAACGGTAATTTTTATGGCGTTGCCTTAACGTCTCGCGTTTGGGTAAGCAAAGCCCATCCGATGGCGATCGCAGCAGAGGTTGTTTGATGGCACGAAAATATTTCGGCACCGATGGGATTTGCGGGCGCGCCAACGGTCTCATCACGGCGGACCTGGCGCTGCGGGTCGGCCAGGCGGCAGGCCTCGCGTTTCGTCGCGGCGACCACCGGCACCGCGTGGTGATCGGCAAGGATACCCGGCTGTCCGGCTACATGATCGAAACCGCACTCGTGGCGGGCTTTACCTCGGTCGGGATGGACGTGCTGCTGCTTGGGCCCATGCCGACGCCGGCGGTCGCGATGCTGACGCGCTCGATGCGCGCCGACCTCGGGGTCATGATCTCGGCCTCCCACAATCTTTATGACGACAACGGCATCAAGCTGTTCGGGCCGGACGGCTACAAGCTGTCCGACGAGGTCGAGCATGACATCGAGCGGCTGATCGACAGCGATCTCGCCAAGAAACTGGCCAAGTCCCACGCACTCGGCCGCGCCAAGCGCATCGACGGCGTGCATGACCGCTATATCGAATTCGCCAAGCGCACCTTGCCGCGCAATCTGTCGCTCGAGGGGCTGCGGGTCGTGGTCGATTGCGCCAACGGGGCGGCCTATCGGGTCGCGCCGGCGGCATTGTGGGAACTCGGCACCGAGGTCATCTCGATCGGGGTCGAGCCGGACGGTTTCAACATCAACAAGGATTGCGGTTCGACCGCGGCGGACAGCCTGCGCCGCAAGGTGCTGGAATTGCGCGCCGATATCGGCATCGCGCTCGACGGCGACGCCGATCGCGTGGTGATCGTGGACGAGCGCGGCCACCTGGTCGATGGCGACCAGTTGCTCGCCGTCATCGCCGAGAGCTGGCACAAGGACGGGCGGCTGGCGAAAGGGGGGGTGGTTACCACGATTATGGCCAATTACGGCCTGGAGCGTCACCTGGCCGCCCAGGGCATCACCATGTTGCGGGCACAAGTCGGCGACCGCTACGTGCTCGAACGCATGCGCGAGCAAGGCTTTAACGTCGGCGGGGAGCCGTCCGGGCACATCATCCTGTCGGATTTCACCACCACCGGGGACGGGTTCGTCGCGGCCCTGCAGGTACTGGCGGTGGTAAAAAATTCCGGGCAGCCGGTTTCGGCCGTCTGCCGGCGCTTCGATCCGCTCCCGCAGGTGACCCGCAACGTCCGCTATCGCACCGGCAAGCCGCACGAGGAGCCGCGGGTTCGCTCCGCCATCGCATCCGCCACCGAGCGCCTCAATGGGCACGGCCGGCTGATCGTGCGACCGTCGGGGACCGAACCGGTGATCCGCGTCACCGGCGAGGGCGATGATCCGGTGCTGGTGGAGGACGTGGTGGATTCAATCGTGGACGCCCTGACCGACGCGGCGGCCGCCTGACACCGAGTTTCAGTGCCTATGCCGCGGCTCCGCGCACCCGGTCGATGACCGCATCCGCGCCGTCCGGCAGTGCGTCGCCGCGCCACGCTACATGGCCGTCGGGGCGCACCAGCACGAGGCGGCGTTCATAGCGGATCGCTTCGTCGCGGATATCCTGCACGTGAAGCGGCACGCCGCGGGCGGCAGCGGCCTCTGCGAGGGCGGACGCGTTCGACCGGCACGGCGCCGAACCGTAGCAGCACGAAACCGTGGCCGAACAGATCGAGGGTCGATTGTCCGGGTGCGAGCCAGGCATGGGGCGCGCGGTGGCCGGGCCGGGCGGTCGGCACGTAGGTCGCGGGTTCGTCCGGCGGTTCCGGCGTGCCGTCGGGGATGCAGATCGGCGAACCTTCGTAGCGATAGCCGAGGTGGATACCGAGCGTGAACCATTCGCGCCGCATGGTCTCGGTGAATTTCGCCCCAAAACTGCGCCGCGCCGCGTCGCCGGCCGATCCGGGGTGAAAAATTTCCCGCGGCGGCAGGTGATCGCGTGGCGATAGCATGCGGGCGAGGTTGCCGCCGGCTTCGCGGATATTGCGTGCCGCCACCGGGCGCCGCTCGGCCTCGTAGGAGGCGAGCAGGTTGTCGCCGCCCCAGCCGCGCAGGCGCGCTTCCAGCTTCCAGGCAAGGTCGATCGCCTCCTGGATGCCGGTATTCATGCCGAAGCCGCCCGTGGGCGACAGCTGATGCGCGCTGTCGCCGACTAAAAACACCCGCGCTGTGCCGTAGCGCTCGGCGAGCAGTTCGCGGCGCGTCCACGGCAGCATCGACACGATCTCGCAATCGAAATTGCAGCCGACCGCGCGCGCAATCGCGGCGCGCAAATCGGCCTCGCTGTATTTGCGGTACTCGCGGCTGCCGACGAGGGAGAAGCGCCAGTGATCGCTTCCGTCGATCGCCACCATGGTGGCGAAAGTGCCCTCGGGGCCGATGAAGATGAACCGGTAGGCGGGGCGCAGCGTGTGCAACTGCTCCAAGCCGGTGCGGCGGAAGATCACGTTGGTCGTATACGTCAGCACCGGATTGCCGGTAAGCGCGATGCCGAGCCGCTCGCGGATCGTGCCGCCGGCGCCGTCGCAGGCGACCAAATAATCCGCCGCGATGGTTTGCATCATCCCGGTCGCATGATCGATGACGCGCGCCGTGACCCCATCGGCATGCTCGGTGAAATCCAACAGCTCGGTGCGGTAACGCAGTATCACCTGCGGGAAGCTGCCGGCGAAGCGCGCCAGCACGGGGTCAAAAAAATTCTGCGGACAGCGCTCGCGCTTCTGTGGACTTTCGGGCGGCGGCTGTTCGTCGCGCGGCGAGGGGAACGGTTCGCGCCCCAGTTCATAGCCTCCGACGAGGCTCGTGACCCAGGCATTATCCTGCGGATAGTCGCGGTTGTAGCCGGCCGCCTCGACCCACGGCACGATGCCCCAGCGGCGGCAGAATTCCATGGTGCGCACCCCGACCATGTCCATGCGCGGCTGGGCGATGCCGCCGTCGGTCTTCTCCACCAGCACGCACGAGATGCCGCGCCAGCCAAGGTCGCCCGCCATGGCAAGCCCGACCGGGCCGCCGCCCACGATTAGGACCGGGATTTTCATGGGATGCGTTCGTTCCTGTTCACGGGGCCGGCGATCTTTGTGGAAAATGCGGATTGATGGCAGCCCCAACGCGCACGGCGCCGTCGCCCGTCACGTCCATCGCGCATGGCTTATCTACATTCGGCATCGGAATGAAGTGGATCGGCTCGAAAGCGGCCGAACACCGCGATGCGAGGCGACGTGCAATTCGCCCGTAGCGTAACCGTAGACAAACTATTCATCATCGCCCATCATCGGCAAGGCATGCAAGCGATCGCAACTCTGATAACTCTAACCGAGATCATCGTCATGGCGGAAGCTGATCTGTTGGCACGAATCACGGTCAATCCGGATATATTCGGCGGAAAGCCCATCATTTGCGGTCGGCGCTTAGCGGTTGAGCACATCCTCGGCATGCTGGCAGCCGGCGATAGCGCTGCGGCTATTGCCGACGCCTACCCGTATCTCGAACCTGAGGACATCCAAGCCTGCCTGGTTTTTGCGCGCAGGCTGGTGGCGCGAGAACGCGTCGAACCTGCTATCGACCTGACGTGAAGCTGCTGCTCGATACCTGCGTGTGGCCGGGCGTAGGGACCGTGCTGGCGGCACATGGTCACGATGTAATCTGGACTGGCGATTGGCCCAGCGATCCCGAAGACGATGGGATCTCGACATATTACTTCCCGCCCGCAAAGTCCTCGACGGGCCCAGAAGCCGGTGCTGACGCACCAACTGGGCTCGTATGGAGGATTAAGAGAGCGGAACGAACTCGCTATTTTTTTACTTAGTCTTAGTCTACGCTCGTACGGTAGCGGCGTCACCCGCGAGCGACAGTGCCCAAGTGACGCCCGGCTGTCGCAATGGGACCCGACGTGCGATTTTTATCTTGTCGGAATAGGACTTTTATGATATGCATAAGACGTTTTGCTGAAGGGAACCACCCAAGGGAAGCATCGATCATGTCAGCCTGGCCCCTCAATTCCGACCCTAGCACAGTTTCGGACCGTATCCCGCCGCATGCTAGAACTAGCGATTATCCGACCAACGGCGATAGTCCTCCTTCTGCAACTCTTGACGCGATGAAGACTGCAATCGCTTGGTCGTTATACGAAGCCCTCCAGGAGGCGACCCCTACCGCATGCGTTTCCGGCGCCCCAAAAGAGGGGGATGATTGCATAATAGATGGAGGTTTTGATCTTTTTTTAGTAGCTCGCGAAATGATAAAGGATCTTCACGCGCGAGGTTTTACTATAGTTGCTTTTTCAAAGGAAGAGTAAATTTTCATTTTTATATTCTGCAGTTTAATGATTGTGGCAGCACTTACTTCATAGCTGTGCACTTTCCCATTGCAAGTAACAACGTAGCTGTTGTCATAGAGATTATCTGAGAACTGATTGATTGCACCTTCGTCCTTAATTTCGATCGCGACGCCTCCGAACTGTAGTTTCTGAGGTCCGACGATAGAATGGGCGGATTTCTGTTCCTTTGTACTAGAGAATTCCGCCACATGCGCGATGACATGCCTAATTGCTTCATACCCTGGGAACGAAGTTCGAAATTCTTGGCTCCCCTCTTTAAGTATCATATGATTTAATTGTGAATCGAGCGTTGGAGCGAGCTTCAGATTTTTGTGGAGTGCTTGAATTGTCTTTCCAAAATGAAAGATGCTTATAGCACCATCTCGGGCTGCCATTACTCTCCAACCGGATGTCGTGTCAATCATCTGGTCGTGTATGAACCCGGTTATTTGTGATTGCTGCCACTCTGCCGAGCGCGTCCACTCAAAAAGAAGAACCGCAAGTGTGACTTTGCGCTCGAAGCCCGCCAACGATGACAGAAGCATCGTTATGTGATTGACAATCTCGTGTTCTTCCGAGGGAATGCGGGTCAGATCAATAGCCGGCGCCCACGTAGTAAATGGCAACAAAGGGATTGCTACAGGCATCGAGGCACGTCCAAAGGTTAAGCGCTAATTTGCATTATCACAGGCATTGCATCTAGGCCAGTTGCGGTAGCGGCTGGCCAGACGCCGTACTGTGGTCCCCTCACAACCCGAACACAAACATCATCGTCTGGAACCGCATCTCGCGCAGTTCCGGGGTGAACACGTGGCGCGTCTTCGACACCCGGCTCAAGCCCGTGAGGATCGCCACATATTGCTTGCCGCCGGCTTCGAACGTCATCGGCGGGGCCGAGAAGCCGGTGCCGACATTGATCTTCCATAACTGTTCGAGCGAGGTGTCGTCATAGGCGGCGAGCGTGCCGTCGGTGAAGCCGGTGAACACGAGGCCGCCGGCGGTCGCCACCGCGCCGCTGTTGTTCGGGTAGATGGAATGCACCTTCTTCTTGATCGCGCCGGTGAACGGATCGACCGCGATGAGGTCCGACTCGTTGCGCTCGATGGAGCGGAAGGTCTGGCTGAAGAAAGTGCCGCGCTTGATCGATTCCTGGTCGAGCGTCACCTCGTTGCACGAGGTCATCGACGGGATGTAGATCAGCCTGGTGCGGGCGCTGTAGGACGGCGGCCAGAAATTGTTGCCGCCGGACATCGACGGGCACAGTTTTCGCGTGGGGTCCTGTAACGTGAAATTCTGCCGGCCGGAATAGACCTGGACGTCGCGGTTGGGATCGTAGTCGACCGGCTTGCCGGTCTTCTGGTCGATGCCGGCGGTCCAATTGACGACATCCACATAGGGTTTTGCCAGCAGCGTCTGTCCGTTGGCGCGCTCGAACGAATACAGGAACCCGTTGCGCGCCGTGTGGGTCACGATCTTGCGCATCTGGCCGGCGATCTCGCCGTCGATGAGGATGTGGGTACCCTCCTCGTCATAGTCCCACATGTCGCCGGGCGTGTACTGGTGGTACCAGTTCATGCGGCCGGAGTCGGGGTCCCAGGAGATCACGCTGTTGGTGAAAAGGTTGTCGCCGGGCCGGTAGTACGGGTCCGACCACGGCACCGGATTGCCGGTCCCCCAAATCACCTGGTCGGTGGCGGGATCGTAGGAGCCTGTGACCCACATGGCACCGCCGCCGGTCCGCCAGGCATTGTTCTTGTCCTTCCAGGTTTCCGAGCCCGGTTCGCCCGGTGCCGGGATTACGTATTTGCGCCAGGCGAGCTTACCGGTCGCGGCATCGACCGCGACGATGTAGTCGCGCACGCCGCCGTCGCCGCCCGAGGCGCCGATCACGATCTTATCCTTCACGGCAAGCGGTGCGGCCGAGAAAATGATGCCGGGCTGGCCGTCGCCGAGATTGGTCTCCCAAACGACCTTGCCGGTATTTTTGTCCGTGGCGATCATGCGCGGCGGGTAGTTCGCCATGGTGATGACGAAACCGCCCCACAGCGCGGCCCCGCGATTGGCGGCGCCGATCTTCTCCTGGCCCGGATCCATGCGCCACAGGATGCGGCCGACCTCGCCGGAGCGGGCGTCGATCTTGTAGAGCACGCCCCACTGGTCGGTGACGTAGAGAAAGCCGTCCTCGGCGAGCGGCGTCGCCTCGAGATTCTCGTTCACTGCGGTGCCGCCGAGTGCCACCGCATAGGCGAGTTTCAGCCCCTTGACGTTGGCTCGGTTGATCTGGTCGAGCGGCGAAAAGCGCTGCGCGTCATAGGTGCGGTGGTTCATCAGCCAATTGCCGCGCTCCTTGTCGGCATTGACGAGGCGATCCGGCGTGACATCGGCCGCGATGGCCGGTGCCGCGAGTGCGGCGGCAAGCAGCGCGGCTACGCCGAGCGGTGGACGGCGCGGATGATGGTGCGACGGGTGGTAATGGGCGGGCATAATGGGTCCTCCACGCGGGGTCTCGGCCCCGATCGGTGCCGTGCAGTATACGCGAACGCGTCCGGCCCGATAGGCTCGCGGCGGCAAGGCAGGGGCAAACGCGATCACGCGTATACCGCTTCGGGCCGGCCGATCGGCGGATTATCGGCCCGGTCTCCGCTTGCCGGTAGGTTAGCGGAAGATCGGGACGCCGAGCATTAGCCATCCTCAACTAAATGTTGAGCCGGCAATCCAAGCCGTCACATCGAGCCGTCAGGTCCGCGTCCCCATGCGACCACGGCGCAAAGCTGTTTCTGCCGAAATCCGATTTCCCGCGGCAGACGCGCTGGCCCGCGGATTGCTTCGATGCGGTGCCGCTCCGAGCGCGGCGCCGCGGACGATGCAAGCGTGCCTCAGCCCGCGGCCACCGGGTCTTGCCAAGTTCCGCGATCGCGAGATGCATTCGAACACCGTTGAGGAGAGCACCATGTGCGCAGGCGACGATCACAATTGCCCACAATTCGAGCTGCATCGGCGTAAATTGCTCGACGATCTCGACGCCGAGCGGCGCGGTTTCCTCAAAAGCGCCTTTGCGGCGGGCGGCGGCGCGGCGGCCTTGGCGGCGGGCGGCACGCTGGTGTCGCCGGCGTCGGCGCAAAGCCCGGCCCGGCTGGGCCGCACCGCCTACCACTATCTGCCGGCGACCGCCGACACCGTGCACTGGGGCTATTTCAGCAAGCTGCTCAAGCCGCGGCTTGAAGTCAACTCCGGCGACTATGTGACGATCGAAGCGCTGACCCACCACGCCAATGACGACGCCGAGCGCATGATCAAGGGCGATCCGGGCGCCGAAAGCGTGTTTCTGTGGACCAAGGAGAAGAAAGGCGTCGATCGCCGCGGCGCCGGGCCGGTCAACGGCAAGCTGCTCGGCCGCGGCTCCGGCGAAGGCTTTGGCGTGCATATCTGCACCGGGCCGGTCTATGTCCGCGGCGCCGAGCCGGGCGATATTCTGGAAGTCCGCATCATCGACGTGAAGCCGCGGCCCTGCGCCAATCCGGCCTATGCGGGCAAAGCATTCGGCAGCAATGCTGCCGCCTGGTGGGGCTTCCACTACAAGGATTTGCTGACCGAGCCGAAGCCGCGCGAAGTCTGCACGATCTACGAGATCGACGCCACCGGACAGCAGAACTGGGCCAAGGCGGTGTATAATTTCCGCTGGACGCCGCAGACCGATCCGTTCGGCGTGGTGCACAAGACCATCGACTATCCGGGCGTACCGGTGAACCATGCGACCGTGCAGGAAAATCACGGCGTGCTGAAGAACATCCGCATTCCGATCCGCCCGCATTTCGGCGTCATGGGCGTGGCCCCGAAGGAGGCGGATGTCGTGGATTCGATCCCGCCCGGCTATTTCGGCGGCAACATGGACAACTGGCGCATCGGCAAGGGCGCCACGATGTACTATCCGGTCGCGGTTGCGGGCGCGCTGTTCTCGGTCGGCGATTCGCATGCCTCCCAGGGCGATTCGGAACTGTGCGGCACCGCCATCGAGTGCTCGCTGACCGGCACCTTCCAGCTCATCCTGCACAAGCAGAACGCGCTCACCGGATCGCTCGCGACGCTCAACTCGCCGCTCTTGGAAACCCAGGACGAATGGGTATTGCACGGCTTCAGCTTCGCCAATTATCTGGAGGAACTCGGACCCAAAGCGCAGTCCGACATTTATGAGAAATCCTCGATCGACCTCGCGCTCAAGGACGCCTTCCGCAAGATGCGGGCGTTTCTGATGAACACCAAGGGCTTGACCGAGGACGAGGCGATCTCGCTGATGTCGGTCGCGGTCGATTTCGGCGTCACCCAGGTGGTGGACGGCAACTGGGGCATCCACGCCATCTTGCGGAAGAGCTTGTTTGCCGGCACGTCGGCGTGATGCGCGCGTCCCCTCTCCCCATGGTGTTCTTCACGCCATGGGGAGAGGGCTAGGGTGAGGGGCGGAGGCGCGTAAGGGCCTTACTGCGCCGCCACTACGGAACAGATCGGTCGCCCCGTCGGTGCCGGTATCTGCCCCTCACCCCGACCCTCTCCCCATCGTGAAGAACGATGGGGAGAGGGAGATGCGCCCCTCGCTGCGTCGTGCCGAGGATACGGGCTCGTTCGCAGGGCAGAGCCGCTCTTTCCCCGCGCTCACCGGCGTGATAATGAACGTTGCATGATGGCACGCGATCCATGCGATTTACCGCTTCGGGCCGGCCGACCGGCGGATTATCGGCCCGGCTTCCGCTTGACCGGCAGGTTGCGGAAGACCGGGGACGCCGTGTTTTAGCCATCCTCAACATAAAGTTGAGCCGCCCATTCCAGCCGTCACATCGAGCCATCATGTCCGAACATCCGCACGCGACTACAGCGAGACGCTGTTTCTGCCGAAAACCGATTTCCCCATGCGCGCCGGGCTGCCGCAGAAGGAACCCGAAATTCTTGCCTTCTGGGAGCGCATCGGGCTTTACGAGCGCCTGCGCGAGGCCGCGCGCGGGCGGCCGAAATTCGTGCTCCACGACGGGCCGCCCTATGCCAACGGCAACATCCACATCGGGCACGCGCTCAACAAGATCCTCAAGGACGTGGTGACGCGCTCGCAGCAGATGCTGGGCAGCGATTCCAACTACGTGCCGGGGTGGGACTGCCACGGCCTGCCGATCGAGTGGAAGATCGAGGAGGAGAATTACCGCTCCAAGGGCAAGGCCAAGCCGGACCTGTCCGACCCCGCCGCCATGATCGCGTTCCGGCGCGAATGCCGCGCCTATGCGGCGCGCTGGATTGACGTGCAGCGCGAGGAGTTCAAGCGCCTCGGCGTGACCGGCGACTGGGCGCATCCCTACACCACGATGAGTTTCGCCGCGGAGGCGCAGATCGCTCGCGAAATCATGAAATTCGCCGACAATGGTTTGCTTTATCGTGGATCGAAGCCGGTGATGTGGAGCGTGGTGGAGAAGACCGCGCTCGCAGAGGCCGAGGTGGAGTATGAGGATTATACGAGCGATACGGTTTGGGTGAAGTTTCCGGTCGTCTCGGTACAGAGCTCATTTAGGCTATGAGGACAACTAACCAGAACTCAGAGCCCGCGACAATTTATCGCACCTGGCTTTACCCGAAATGCAGTCAGTCGTTATTTGGACAACTACCCCATGGACGTTGCCTGGTAATCGTGCAATAAGCTTTTCATCTAAAATCAGCTATGGCAGTTTACAGGGTAGTCTGATGCTGCCCCGCGATAATTGGGCCAAAAATGGCGACAGACTCGTTCATCTTGCGGAAAATCTCGCGGCTGAGGTTTTTAAGCAGGCGCGAGTGACTGGGTAGCGCGGTCGCCGATATTCCTGCCGACTATTAGAGGCCTGAAATGCGCGCACCGCTCTGAGGTCTCGCGCGAAGCTATGGTTTCATCGTTCCTCTCCTCGAAGGCGAACACGTCACCGACGATGCCGGAACCGGCTTCGTGCACACCGCGCCAGGTCACGGCCGCGAGGACTTCGAGATCTGGACCGCCAATGCCCGCGAACTTAGAGTCGCAAGCGGATCAACACCACGATCCCCTACACGGTGGACGGCGACGGCTTCTTCACCGATCAGGCACCGGGCTTCGGTCCGCGCGATACCGGCGGCAAGCCCAAGCGCGTCATCACCGACAAGGGCGACAAGGGCGATGCCAACGAAGCGGTGATCAAGGCCTTGATCACGCCGGCATGCTGGTGGCCCGCGGCCGGTTGAAGCACCAATATCCGCATTCCTGGCGCTCCAAGAAGCCGGTGATCTTTCGCAACACGCCGCAATGGTTCGTCGCGATGGATAAGCCAATCGCGGATACCTCCCATTCACCTCTCCCCGCTCGCGAGGAGAGGTCGGCGCGCCTTGGCGCGCCGGGTGAGGGGCAGCCACACGCACCTGAGCACGTGGCTGCCCCTCACCCCGGCCCTCTCCCCGCGAGCGGGGAGAGGGAGCAGGGCGACACCCTGCGCCACCGCGCGCTAGACGCCATCAAGGAAACCCGGTGGGTGCCGCCGCAGGGGCAGAACCGCATCACCGGCATGATCGAGGGCCGGCCCGACTGGGTGCTGTCGCGCCAGCGCGCCTGGGGCGTGCCGATCGCGGTCTTCGCCCGCGAGACCGGCGACGGATCGCGCCGAAATCCTCAAGGACGACGCCGTGAACGCCCGCATCGCTGCGGCGTTCGAGCAAGAGGGCGCCGATGCCTGGTACGCGGAGGGCGCGCGCGAGCGATTCCTGGGGTCGCTCGCGAATGAGGCGTGGCAAAAGGTCGACGACATTCTCGACGTGTGGTTTGATTCCGGCTCCACCCATGCCTTCACGCTGGAGGACCCAAAACACTTTCCGGGCCTCGCCGGCATCCGCCGCAAGCATGATGGCGGCGGCGATACCGTGATGTATCTGGAGGGCTCCGATCAGCACCGCGGCTGGTTCCAATCCTCGCTGCTGGAAAGCTGCGGCACCCGCGGGGTGGCGCCGTTCGATGTGGTGCTCACCCACGGCTTCGTGCTCGACGAGCGCGGCCGCAAAATGTCGAAATCGCTCGGCAACACGGTCGCCCCGCAGGATGTGATCAAATCCTCCGGCGCCGATATTCTGCGCATGTGGGTCTGTGCATCCGACTATGCGGACGATTTGCGCATCGGGCCGGAAATCCTCAAGACCACCGCCGATACTTACCGCAAGCTGCGCAACACCATCCGCTGGATGCTCGGCAGCCTGGCGCATTTCCGCGAGTCGGATCGCGTGGCGCACGCGGACATGCCGGGGCTCGAGCGCTACATGCTGCATCGACTTGCCGAACTCGATGAGGGCGTGCGCAAAAGTTACGCGGAGTTCGACTACAAGCGCATCTTTGCGGCGCTCACCCAGTTCATGACCGTCAACCTGTCGGCGTTCTATTTCGACATCCGCAAGGACGCGCTCTACTGCGATCCGATCTCCTCGCTCACCCGCAAGGCCTGCCTGACGGTGATCGACGAGGTGTTCCGTACCACCGTCATCTGGCTGGCCCCGATGCTGTGCTTCACGGCCGAGGAAGCGTTCCGCTCGCGCTATCCGGACAACAACCGCTCAGTGCACCTGGAAACCTTTCCGGATATCGCTGCCGCTTGGCGGGATGAGGAACTCGCACGCGCTTGGGGCGACATCCGCCGGGTACGCCGCGTCGTCACCGGCGCGCTCGAGATCGAGCGCGCCAATAAGCGGATCGGATCGAGCCTGGAAGCCGCGCCCGCAGTCTATATCGCCGACCCGCAGTTGCTGCACGCCGTCGCCAGCCGAACTTGCCGGCGAGCGCGGCGAAACCGGCCTGGCAGAAATCGCCATCACGTCGGGCGCCAGCGTCGTGGCAGGCGAGGGGCCTGCGGCGGCATTCCGGCTCGACGATGTCCCGGGCGTGGCGGTGGAGTTCCGCCCGGCCGAGGGCGTCAAATGCGCGCGGTCATGGAAAATCCAGCCCGATGTGGGGGCCGATCCGAACTATCCGGACGTGACGCCGCGCGACGCCCAGGCGCTGCGCGAATGGGACGCAGCGCACGCGTCGGCAACGTCATGATGCAAGACGCGAAACGGCCCCATCGGGCGCCCTGGCGGCTCGGCTTGGTCGTCGCGGTCGCAACCATTGCGATTGATCAAGCGGTGAAGCTGTGGCTTCTGTATGGTTTCGGCTTGGCGGAGCGGGTGCGGGTTCCGGTCATACCATTTTTCGATCTGGTGCTAGCCTGGAATACCGGCATCAGCTACGGCCTGTTCCCGCAAAGCGGGGCCATGGGGCGGTGGGCGCTGCTGGGCTTCAAGGTGATTGCCGTGGCGCTGCTGGTGTGGTGGCTGATGCGGACCCGCTCGCGGCTGTCGGGACTGGCGATCGGGCTGATCGTCGGTGGCGCGGTGGGGAACGCCATCGACAGCGTCGTTCACGGGGCGGTGATGGATTTTATCCTGTTTCATTTCACCGCAGGCACCTGGAATTTCCAGTGGTACGTCTTTAATTTGGCGGACGCGGCGATCGTGGCCGGTGTCGTCTGCCTGGTGGCAGAGTCGCTGTTCGCGCCGGATGCCGCAAAAGCGCCGTGAAGTGAACCAATAAGCCTATCCGGGGCAAAAGATGTCACCGGCGGCAGGGATCGAAAACGCTGTGACCTCGATTGCCGAAATAGGGGGACCTCCGTGCCGGCGTGGCCGTCGGCGCGTGGGTGATCAGTCTCGATGGGGAACCGCATGGCTGCAATGATCCGAAACCGCAAATTTGTCCGCACCGCCCTGGCTGCAACATTCGGCGTCGTGATGGTCGTCGCCAGTGGAGCCGCTGTCCTTGCGGCGGATGATCAGGACGAGAATCTGCTTCCCGACGTAAAGTTCTTCCGTAACGTCATGCGGGCGATCGGGCTCCGCAACGGTCAGGAGGCCGGCGTGGACGCCCACGAACGGGCGCCGCTGGTGCTGCCTCCCACCCGCGACCTGCCGCCGCCCGCGGCTCCCGGCTCGCTCACCGAAAACAACCCGGCGTGGCCGTCGGATCCGGACGTCAAGCGGCGCAAGGCGGAACAGAAGATGCAGGCGGAGGCCAAGCCGTACGATTATCTGGCGTCGGGAAATCCCCTCACGCCGACGGAGCTCGCGGCCGGCAAGACCGATAAGCCGTCGGTCAAGAGTGGCGACGGCCCGGACCACTCGCCGGAGTTGACTCCGAGCCAACTCGGATATGTCGGCGGGCTGTTCAAGAGCCTAACGAGCATCGACAATCCATTTTCCGGCGGGAAAAAGACCGAAACCGCGACATTCAAGCGCGAGCCGGCGCGGGCGTCCCTGACCGATCCGCCGGCCGGCTATCGCTCGCCGTCGCCGACCCAGCCCTACGGCGTTAACGTTCGGGATACCAATGCCAAGGCGACCGTGGGTGATCGCCAAACCGGAGACTTCGGAAAATGATCAAAACGGGTATACGGCGCCACCGACGTGCAGCGTCGGGCATCGAGGTGCGTGACGACGGCAAGTTTGCCGGTGGTTCGCCGGCCCGTTGGAATATTTGGTCGCCCCAATTTTTGTCGCCCCCATGGGCGACGCGGTTGCGGCTGGCGCTGATCTGCGCGGCCGCCGCGCTTGCCCTTGCGGTTCCCGCCGGAAATGGCGCCGCCGCTGCGGGCCCGGACATCACCAATTTCACCCTGGCGAATGGACTGGAAGTCGTGGTGATTCCCGATCACCGCACGCCGGTCGTGACCCACATGATCTGGTACAAGGTCGGATCCGCGGACGAGACGGCCGGCAAATCGGGGCTCGCGCATTTCCTTGAGCATCTGATGTTCAAGGGCACCGCCAAGAACCCCGAGGGCCGTTTTTCGCAATTTCTCGCCACCATCGGCGGGCAGGAAAACGCCTTCACCACACAGGACTATACGGCCTATTTCCAGCGCGTCGCCAAGGAATATCTGCCAAAGGTGATGGAATTCGAAGCCGATCGCATGACCGGCCTGGTCCTGACCGACGCCAATGTGCTGCCCGAGCGCGATGTCGTGCTCGAAGAGTTCAATATGCGGGTTGCCAACAGTCCGGAAGCCCGGATCGGCGAACAGATTTCGGCCGCGCTCTACCTCAATCATCCCTATGGGCGGCCGGTGATCGGGTGGCATGAGGAAATCGAGAAGCTTTCGCGCGACGACGCGCTCGCGTTCTACCGCCGCTTCTACACCCCCAACAATGCGACCGTGGTCATAGCCGGCGACGTCACCAACGATGAGGTCAAGGCGCTTGCCGAGGCGACCTACGGCGCCGTGCCCCGCGTGGCCGAACTCGGTCCGCGGGTACGACCGCAGGAGCCGGTTCCGGTGGCGGTTCGTCAGCTCACCATGGCGGATGCCCGGGTGGCGCAGCCCAGCATGCAGCGCAGTTATCTGGTGCCTTCCGCCAACACCGCGGCGCCCGGTGAAGCCGAAGCCCTCGACGTTCTCGGTCAAGTGCTGGGCGGCGGCGAGACGAGCCGGCTGTACCGCGAATTGGTGGTGGATAAACCGATCGCCAGCAGTGCCGGGAGCTACTACCAGGGAACCGCGCTCGATGAATCCCGGTTCGGGGTGTTCGCAACGCCGTTGCCGGGGGTGAGCTTCGCGACGATCGAGGCCGCGATCGACGGCGTGATCGACGAAGTCGCGGCCCACGGCGTCACGGCGGCGGAATTCGACCGTGCCAAGATGCGCCTGATGGCGGAAGTCGTGTACGCCCAGGACAACCAGTCCACGATGGCGCGTTGGTATGGTGCGGCGCTAAGCTCCGGCGAGAATGTGGCGAAGGTCATGTCGTTCACGGAGCGCATGCGCGCCGTAACGCCAGAAGCGGTGCAGAAAGCGGCACGGACGTGGCTTGACAAGCGCCGCTCGGTGACCGGTTATCTGGTCAAGGAACTGCCCGGCAAACAGGAGAAGCGCTCGTGAACCTCCACGTCCCTTTCTGTCTGCGACGCGCCTTCACAGGCGCGCTCGTTCTCGCGGCGGCGCTTGCGGCGGCGCCGGTAGCTGCCAACGCCACCACGGTGGAACGCATCGTGAGCCCGCGTGGCATCGTGGCCTGGATGGTGCACGAGCCCGCGGTCCCGGTTATCGCGCTGGATTTTGCGTTCCGGGGCGGTTCGACACAGGACCCGCACGACAAGCCGGGGGTTGCCACGATGGCGGTGGCGCTGCTCGACGAAGGCGCCGGCGACATCGAATCGAATGCGTTTCACGAACGGCTCGAGGCCAAAGCCATCGAGATGAACTTTACTGCGACCCGCGACTATACGGCGGGATCGCTGCGCACGCTCTCCGAGAACCAGGACGAAGCGGCCGACTTGCTGCGTCTCGCGATCACGGCACCGCGATTTGACGCGCCCGATGTCGAGCGCATCCGCGAACAGATGCTGTCCGAAATGCGCCGCGCGACCACGAGCCCGAACGATCTGGCCAGCAAGCGCTGGTTTGCAGCCGCATTTCCAGATCACCCCTATGGTCGCTCGCCGCGCGGCACCTTGGAATCCATTCCGACCATCACGCCAGACGATCTGCGGACCTTCATGCACAACGTGTTTGCCCGCGATCAGCTCAAGATCGGCATCGTGGGGAACATCGACGCCGTCAGCGCGGGCAAGCTGATCGACCGCGTCTTCGCCGATCTGCCGGAAAAGAGCACACTGGCGCCGGTGCCGGCGGTCAGTCCGCAGGGGCTTGGTCAACGGATCTCGATCGATCTCGACGTGCCGCAATCGGTGCTGATGATCGGCGGGGTGGGCATATTGCGCCATGACCCGGATTTCATGGCGTCGTTCGTGCTCAATCACATTCTTGGCGGCAGTGCATTTTCGTCGCGTCTCTACAAGGAGGTGCGGGAAGTGCGCGGGCTGGCCTATTCGGTCTACAGCGCCGTCGTTCCCCTCGATTCGGCCGCCCTATTCATGAGCGGGACGGCGACTCGTGCCGATCGCGCCCAGCAGACGCTGGACGTGATGGAGGCGGAAATTCATAAGCTCGCCGAAACCGGTCCGACGGAGGAAGAACTCACCAAGGCGAAGTCGTTTTTGATGGGGTCCTACGCGCTGCGTTTCGACACGTTCAACCAAGATCGCCGAGCAATTGGTGCAGCTGCAACTCGACAACCTCGGGATCGATTACATCGATAAGCGCAACAGCTTGGTGGATGCAGTGACGATGGCGGACGTGAAGCGCGTCGCCAAGCGGCTGCTCGAGGCCAAGATGCTGATCACGATGGTCGGCAAGCCGCAACCGGCGCCGCCATCGGCCCCGAAGGCGGCCGAATTGGCTACATCTCCATCTCCGGTGCGCTGATCGTTCCCATCGGCCATGGGGCTGCGGCAATCGATCGACGGCGTCCGGGAGACGCGCGTCGGCCCTGAGGGGGGTGTCCGAGTTGGTGCTGTCGGACGCCCTTCGCCGTTCCGGCGAGGCGCTCGTCTGGATCAAGGCGCGCTACGCTGACGGCTCACTGCCGCTGCTGCGACTGCCCGAGCAGACGCGAGGTCTGGCAGGAATAGACGGCGCGGCGCGGCGTCAATGTGGGGCTGCTGCCCGCCGCCATCGGGGCTTGACATCGCGTCGGTGCGCCAGGGCGCCCGCGAGGCGCTCGTCCCAATCTGGCGGACCGGCCGGCGGAGCAGGTGCCATCTGTGGACCATCCAACTCGATCGCATCGACGAGGCGAGCCTCGGCGAACTTCTCATGCATTTCATGCTGGAGACGATCGTCGCGGCGTGATTGATGGGCGTCGGCCCGTTCGACCAGCCCCGCTGTCGAAGAGGGCAAGGTGCTGGCCAAGCGCTATGTGATGGCGTGACTGGGTACCGCTCCAAAGGGGTTTATCGGATAGAGGGTGCCGCGCTGCCGTCGCACCACTATATGCGGCTGGCATTCCGTTCCATGCAAAGGAGTCCCCCATGAAGCTCTACTTCTCGCCCGGTGCCTGCTCGCTATCGCCCCACATCGTTCTGCGTGAAACCGGGGCAGATTTCGAACTCGAACAGGTCAACAATCAGGAAAAAAAGACCAAGTCCGGCAAGGATTATTGGTCCGTCAACCCCAAGGGACAGGTTCCTTGCCTGGAGCTGGATAACGGGGAAAAGCTCACCGAAGGGCCGGTGATCGTGCAATATGTCGCCGATCACCATGGCGGCGGCCTCGCGGGAGCCGCGGGCACGATGGAACGCTACCGCATCCAGGAGTGGCTCAACTTCGTTTCGTCGGAACTGCACAAGAGCTTCGGCCCGATCTTCCGCGCCACCACCCCCGATGCGTTCAAGGATCTGTCGCGGGAGAATCTCGGCAAGCGTTTCGCCTGGCTCGACAAGGAACTGGCCGGCAAGACATTTCTGATGGGTGACAAGTTTTCGGTCGCGGATGCTTATCTTTTCACCGTGCTGCGATGGTCCCCCCGCGTCAATATCGATCTGTCGAAATGGCCGAACATCACGGCCTATATGGATCGCGTGGCAGCCCGGCCGAAGGTGCAGGAAGCGCTCAAGGCCGAGGGCCTTGCGTAAGCTTGCCTGCAGCATGTGCTCGGGAGAATCGTAGGGAGCAACATCCGGCCGTCGATCTCGGCCGAACGAGTATGGCGGGGTGGCAAGGCCCCGCCAACGGCCCTCGCGGCGAGATTACGTCGTGGCGCGGTAGCGGCGCGCCGCCGTCATTGACAAGGCCTCCCTAATTGCGTAACCGCACCGACCGACGCGGCGTTCGAAAAAATGCCGCATGATGCATATGCCGTTTCGGAGATGTCAAAATGACCTCTGGTATCTTTAGAGTATTTGCGGTTCTGGCGCTGTCCCTTTCGGCAATTGGTTATGGCGATGCGAGTTCGCCCGGCGTCTCCGCCACGTCATGGCAAGCCTGGTTGGGAGGATTGACGAAACAGGGTTATAGTGTCACCCAGGGAAATACCATCCTTGTTACCAATGCGGATTGCCCGATGTTCGAGGCTGTATTTGGCAGTTGCTTCGGCAATAACCCTGCTGCCCCGTATATTATACCGCAGCCGCCCGTCGGCGGCGCATATGTCGATCCTTATTACGCCACGCCGTTTGGCGGAACCGGACCGACCGGTCGGCCGACCAATTTATTTTATCGCCTCGGCGACAATGATGCGCTGGTGACGCTGGTGACGTTGCCGCCCCAGGCAGCTTATCTCGGCTATCAAACTTATATGTTTACGCGTAACAAAAGTAATTATACGAGGTCAAATCCCGCTCAGCAGGTATCGCCGGACCCGAGCAGATTGGAAATCTTCGGCAGTTTGGGCAACGACGTCAATAACGTGATTGTCAAAAACCAATCCGGTGCCGCCTGGAACGGCGCCACGGTCGTCTATGTGACGACCCCCAATCCGAACCTGAGAGACGCGCTGGTCGCCGGCGCGCGAGCAAGCGGCCTCGATGTGCGGTTTATGTTTTCCGAACCGGTCGGTTCCAATACCATCATCGGGCTCAGCGCGGCTGCCGACGACTTCGTCACATTGATCAGGTATGCACTTCCGGAAAATTCGCAACTCGGAACCGATTGGACGAATAACTACAACACCAATGTTCTGGTTTACAGAGTGTCGAATCCATTCATTCCGGCGGCGCGTTTCGGCTTTCCGGAATACACCCCCAAAATGCCGTCGAGCGAATCCGGACTGCAGGCATCGCTGAACGAATTGTCGAGCCTGCTGCAAAGCTGGCTGGCATCAACGTCCGGGGGAGCCGCGACAGCGGTTGACATGACGCTGAGTGACCGCGTCGGTGCGCGGGGGCAGCCGTACGGCGTCGTCGGCACCGACTGTATTGCAACAGGCATCGTGTGTGCCGGAGACAATCAAGACACGGATGCATATCGATTCCTGAAACTGAGCAACTTGGCCAGCTCGCAAAATGTTATCATAACGGGGGTCAATCATGCCCTGACCGGCAATGCGAGTTACATATCCCTGGGCATTTACAATGCGAGCAATTCTACCGGCGTGGCGTCCGCCTCCCAGACCAATCCGGTTGCAGTCGGCTTCAACAGCGGAAATCTGACCGGCTCCGCCGCGGCCGTTCTCAAAAGTTTGGGTCTGTATAGTTCGGCGTCGGCCAGCCTCAAGACCAACTTGCCTTTTTTGTACGTTTCGCTGCTCTCGAGGACGTGCACCTATGCGGCTGCTTATTGCATCGATCTCAACGGCACGTCGTTGATACCATTGACGGCTCCCGTCAGCATCATCGCGCGCGCTTACATCAAGCCAGGCACCACGACGGGTGCCGATCCCAATGTCATGGTGAATACCAAGGTGATCCTCAACTCCGGATCGTCGATTTTGCCATAGCAGCGCGGCCCCACCGCACAACAATCATCGCATTACGCCGGCGCCGGCCGGCATCGCGCGCCTTGCAGCGCGGCGGCGGCGGCCGGCAACAAGCTTGGCTCGGGCGAGAACGCCCGGGCGACGATGAGACCGGTGAGGGTCGGGGATTCGACGATCAGCCGGTCGGCCGCCGTGACCTCCTCGTCATCCGGCATCTCTTCGCGCTGCTTGGTCGTCATCAGATCGAGTTCGATGACCCGGCGTCCGGCCGCCCGGTCGTTGATTGCGTAGTAGGCCACGTCATAGCGGCTATAGAAGGTCACCGACGTGTAGGCCGGGCTCACCGGGACCGTCAGCTTGATTGGCCCGCCGCCAAGATCGTAACGGCACACCGCGGTGGCAAAGGCCGGGTCCATGAACGGTACGATCGAAGCCTCGGGCGTGGGGGCCGGCAGCGGCGTGAATCCGTTGATCTGGGTCAGCGGCGCGAGCCGCGCATAGGCGTCCCGCGAGGCGGTCCGCGGCATCGCCAAGATGGTGGCAACGTGCACGAGACCGCCCAACAGCAGCCCTCCGGCAATCCATAACATCCACCGGATCATCGGCAATCCCCCGTCGCGCGCACCGACGGCATCGGGGCTTCGCGGCCGGCGCGCGTGGCGATGCCGAGCGAGGTGTCATAAAAGCGGATCATGAGCACGTAGCGGTCGATGCCGCCGGTGGGGAGCCAGTTGCCGGGGCGCGCGCGTGGGGAAATCAAGATTTGGAACTCGCCATTGCTGTCGCGGACCAATTCCTGACTGGTGAAGCCGTGGCGGTCGAGGGAGTTCGCGACCAGCCGGCCGGTCGGCGTATAAAGCGAGAGGGTAAAATAGCGGGCCGGCGGTGTGGTGCCCTGCACCACCACGTCGCAGCGCCCGTCGAGCGGGTGCCCGTCATCGTCCACTGTAGCGGTGAACGTGATGCCGTCCCCGATGCCGACCGGAAGCTCGCCGTTGCGGACCAGCGCGGCGCGCGCGTAAGGGTCGATATCGGCCGTGCCGTTATGCGGATATCCCCTCCAAGCGCCGAGCGTCAGTTCGCCGAATGACAGATTTTTCGTCACCGCATACCAGGTCGAACCGAGTCCGACACCCGCCGCGATGAGGAAGGAAAGCAGCAATCCGGTCAGCAGCCGCACGTGGTATCCGCTCGTCCTCGACTATGAAACACAACACGCGTCGGCTGCCGCCTCGGCGTCTCCTGGCTTTTGCACGGCCATATTTCGCAATCGCGGATCGCCGGTCAACCGCGATTGCGGTTTGGTCTAATTGGCGGTGGCGACGGGCCGCGCACCATTGTCTGCGCGCCCCCGCGCCCGCGGACGCTGTGGCGGCGGCTGCGCCGCCGCGGCCGGCGCGGCGGCGGGCGCAGGGTTCGGAGCCGCGGTTGGCGCCGGTGGCAACGGTTCTAGCCCCGCCAGGGCGCGGCCCGCGTCATCCATCATGCGCTCGAGACGCTGCAGTGATTGCGAGCCCTTCAGGGTCAGCATCACCGGCCGCACCGGGGCATCGCCCTTGCCGTCCTTGTCGAGCAGCGGACCGACCGTCGCACCATTCGGCCCGACGCCCGCAATCTGCTTCAGCTCGATGCCTTGATGCGCGTAAGCCATGATATCGTGCCAGGTCTGGGCGGGCAACGACCCGCCGGTCATTTTGTTGAGCGGGCTGTAATCGTCGTTACCGTACCATACGCCGCACACGAAGTTCCCCGTATAGCCGACGAACCACGCATCCCGGTAGGAATTGGTGGTCCCGGTCTTGCCGGCCGATTTGATGCCGTCGAGGATCGCCCGCTTGGCGGTGCCTTCTTCCACCACCTTGCTCATCATGAACGCCATGTCGGCCGCGACCTGCGGCGGGATCGCCTCGACCGGTTTGTTGCTCTCCTCGCGGTCGAACCGCCAGATGGTGTCCCCCTGGCCGGACCGCACTTCCAGTATCGCATGCGGTTTCACCGCCATGCCGCGGTTCGGAAAGGTCGCATAGGCGACCGTATGCTCCAGCACCGTCACTTCGTCGGCGCCGATCGGCAGCGACGGCGTGTCCGGCAGCGGGGCCTTGATACCCATGCGGCGGGCGGTTGCCACGATCATCTTGCGTCCTTCGCGCGCATTGCCCTTGCCGAGCGCAATCGACAGCTTCACCGGCACCACATTGATCGACCGCGTAATCGCCTGTATCAGGGTAACAGAGCCGGAGTAGCTGCGGCCATAATTCTGCGGACACCAATTGCCGATGCAGACCGGCCCGTCCACCACCACCGACGTCGGCTTGAAGCCGTTCATGAGCGCGGTGGCGTACACATACGGCTTGAACGAGGAGCCCGGCTGGCGATAGGCGTCGGTAGCGCGGTTGAACTGGCTGGTGTTGTAGTCGGTTCCGCCCACCATCGCACGCACCGCTCCGTCGAGGTCCGCTACCACGGTAGCGGCCTGCTTGGCGTGATAGTCGCGCCCGAACTGGCGGAGCTGGTTTTCGATGGCATCCTCGGCGGCGCGTTGCAGCCCGAGGTCGAGGGCGGTGCGCACCACGAAGGCGCGGTCCGGAATCGAGCGAAATGGCGGCGTGTCGATGAGCTTGCGCATTTCCTCGAAGGCGTAGTCAAGGTAATATCCTGGAGCGCCTTCGTCGCGCCGATCGACCGGGCTCGCTGGATTGCGGCGGGCGCCGAACACCTGACCCTCGGTCATGAATCCGGCGTCGACCAGGTTGTCCAGCACCACGTTGGCGCGGCCGCGAGCCGCCGGCAGGTTGATGTGTGGGGCGAATTTGGTCGGCGCCTTGAACAGGCCCGCCAGCATCGCGGCCTCCGCCAGGTTCACCTCGCGCGCCGATTTACCGAAATAGAATTGCGCCGCCGCATCGACCCCATAGGTGCCGCCCCCCATGTAGGCGCGGTCGAGATAAAGCTTCAAAATCTCGTTCTTGGTCAGCCGCGTCTCCAGCCACAGCGCCAGAAACGCTTCCTTCACCTTGCGTTCGAGTGTGCGCTGATTGCTCAAAAACAGATTCTTGGCGAGCTGCTGGGTGAGCGAGGAGCCGCCTTGCACCACGCCGCCGGCGCGCGCGTTGGTCACGATCGCCCGGAAAGTGCCCGAGATGTCGATGCCGAAATGATCGTAGAACCGGCGGTCCTCGGTGGCCAGCACCGCCTTGATCAGATGATCCGGGAAATCAGCGAGCGCCACCGCGCTGCTGTGCTTGATGCCGCGGCTTCCGATTTCGTTGCCGTAGCGGTCCAGAAATACCACCGCCAGTTCGGATTTCTTCAGCCAATCATCGTCAGCGGTCTCGCGAAAGGCCGGGACGGCAAGCGCGAGCGCCACCAGCAATCCCCCGGTGCCCAAGGTCGCCAGTTCCGACAAGGGTTCCACCACCAGCCAGCGCCGCCAACCGGAGACATGGAAGCGGTCCATGAAGTCGCGGAAGCCTTCGAGCGCCTCGCGCAGCATCGCGCCGCCGCGGAAGAGGCCGAAGTCGAGACGCGCGTCGAGGTCAAGGAAGAAGGCGCTGATACGGCGGCCCCAGCTCCGGTTTCCACGCTTTGGCTGATCGTCGTTCACGGTCGGTTTCGCGGCCCCTCTTGCATAGCGAACTGGTTAATGACCCCTTATTGCGGCGTCGCCGGGGCAGCAGACGAGCTTGAGCGTCGCTGCTAATCCGTGCTGCAGACATATTCACCGCGCGTACGAATCCAATAGTGGCACGGTCTTGTCCAGCCCGGATCGCCGTCATGGTTGCCAACACACGATGGTCCCAAATCGTGGCGTCGATCGTAGGTCGCGCGGCGTCTTTCGCCGGTTCAAATGTGGGCGCTATTGCGGTAGCTTCCCCCACCAAGGCAGGGACCCGTGCGGTACTCGATCGCCGCACGGCATGCCGCCAATGAGGAGGATGTGGATGGTTTACCGGAGTTTGGCGCGCGCGGGCGCCGTGGCCGCCCTGATATTGGTAACTTTCGCCGGCGTGCGGGCCGAAGATGCCAAAAAATATCCCGACTGGGACGGCTTATGGAAACGCGGCAGTCCGGTCGGCGTGTGGGACCCGACCAAGCCGGGCGGGCGCGGCCAGCAGCCGCCGCTGACGGCGGAATACCAAAAGGTGTTCGAGGATAATCTCGCCAAGGGCCGGGCGGGGGTGATGTTCGACATCAAGAACATTTGCGGGCCGGTCGGCATGCCGCGCATGATGATCATGTACGAGCCGATGGAAATCATCGTCAAGCCGAAGGTCACCCACATGCTGCTCGAATCGATGAGTTCGATCCGGCGCATCTATACGGACGGGCGGGATTGGCCCAAGGAACCCGATTTCCAGTTCACCGGCTACTCGATCGGCAAGTGGTTCGATACGGACAATGACGGCGTCTACGACACGCTGGAGGTCGAGACCCGCTACATGCGCGGTCCGCGCCTGTTCGAATCCACCGGCATTCCGCTGCACGCCGACAACGAGACTGTGGTGAAGGAAAAGCTCTATCTCGATCCCAAGGACCCCGACATCCTGCGCAACGAAATCACCACCTACGACCACGCTCTAACGCGGCCGTGGACGGTCTCGCGGTTCTACCGGCGCGAGCACGAGCCGAATTACCAGGAATATCCGTGCACCGAGGATAACCGCTGGGTGACCATCGGCGGTTCGCTCTATCTCGCGGACGGCGATGGCTATCTGATGCCGGTCCAGAAAGGTCAGGCGCCGCCTGACCTGAAATATTTGCAAAAGTACTTTCCGCAGGCGAAGGAGAAGAATTGAGGGGCATCCGCCGAAACGGTGAAATGGGCCGGCGTGATCAAGCGCGCCGGCATCAAGCCGGAGTTATTTCCGGTTTGCCCAGCTGACGGACCGCGGCACAATAGGGGCAAAAGTCATGGCGGTCCCACGGGTCATGGACGAGCTTGCCCCGGCCATCGCGATAATCGGCGAACGTGCCCTCCTAGACCGGATTCCGGTGAGGTCCGAACATGTAGGGTGTGCAAAATCGCCTCGCGAGACGCAGGCAGCCGGCACGGCGTAGAATGGCGATTTTGCGCACGCGGCAGGCCTTTGGTTAGCGTCGCGATCACGACACCGCGCGATCATGACGTGAGCGGCCGACTGCGTGCGCAAAATCGCCGGCGAAGCCGTGCCGGTTGCTCCGCCGTGCCCGGGCGATTTTGCACACCCTACGACCCTGCGATTCGATGCGACCGGAATTTGGTATAAATGCTCCTAAATGAAATCGCCGGGACAAGCCCGGCGATGACGAAGGGGCCTCGACAACTTTTGCCCCCGTTGCACCGCGACGCGGTCAGGCGTGATAATCCGCCGCGACGGTTTGGTCGGCCGACGTCCTGCCGAGTGCGTTGAAGACCGGCGTCAGCACGATCGACACGATCAGGTTGAGCACAAGCGTGTAAAGCGCCGTATACCCGGGGAACGTCCAGCCCGCGAAGGAGAGCGACCAAGTCGTCGTATTGTTGGCGGCGAAGAACATCCATGTTCCCAAGCCGGTGCCGATGGCCCAGCCGGCCAGCAGCGCCCATGCGTTGAACCAGCGCGTGTACAGCCCGAACAGCAATGACGGCAGTGTCTGGATGATGAAGATACCGCCGAGTAGCTGCAGAAAGATGGCGTATTGCGTGTCGATCGAAATGATGAACACCAGCGCCCCGAACTTCACCACCAGCGACGCCCATTTGGCCATCTGGGCTTCCTGCTTGTCGGTCGCATTGGCGTGGAGGAACTCGCGATAGATGTTGCGGGTGAACAGGTTGGCGGCGGCGATCGACATGATGGCCGCCGGCACCAGCGCGCCAATGCCCACGGCTGCGAAGGCGACGCCGGCAAACCATGACGGGAAATGGTGCAGGAACAACGCCGGCACCGCGAAGTTGTTTTTAAATTGCCGGAAACCCTCGGCATATTCGGGCATCTTGTTGACACCGGATGCGATGGCAAAGAAGCCGAGCAGCGCCAACAGGCCGAGCAGGAACGAATAGGCGGGCAACAGCGCCGCGTTGCGGCGCACCGCGCCGCCGCTGCTGGCGCTGAGAATGCCCGTCAGCGAATGCGGGTAGAGGAACAGCGCGAATGCCGAGCCCAGGGCCAGGGTGGCGTAAACCCCATAGGCGCCGGTGGAGTTCGCGGGCGGCACCGCAAGCAGGAGCTTCGCGGGCGGAATTGCTGCAAAGATTTTGCCGAATCCGCCGAGTTCGATCGGGATGATCACGATCGCCGCGAAGGCGGTGATGTAGATCAGCACATCCTTGACAACCGCAATGGCCGCCGGCGCCCGCAGCCCGCTCGAATACGTGAAGGCCGCCAGAATGATGAACGCGATGATCAGAGGCAGATCGCCGACAAATCCCTCGCCGGTCACCCCCATGGCGCCGATGACCACCTGCAGGCCCACCAGTTGCAGCGCGATGTAGGGCATCGTCGCCACGATGCCGGTGATCGTGATCGCGAGCGCCAGCCAGCGGTTGCCGAACCGGCCGCGGACGAAATCGGCCGCCGTGATGTAGCCGTGCCGGCGCGATACGTGCCACAGGCGCGGGAACACGATGAACAGGATCGGATAGATGATAATCGTATAAGGCACCGCGAAGAAGGCGATCGCGCCGGCTCCGAAGGCGAGCGCCGGCACCGCGATGAAGGTGTAGGCGGTATAAAGGTCACCTCCGACCAGAAACCACGTGATCAGCGTGCCGAACCGGCGCCCGCCGAGCCCCCATTCGTGCAGTTGATCGAGGTCGCCCTTGCGCCAATGCGCGGCCGCGAAGCCGAGCCAGGTAATGAACCCGAACAGCAGGATGAAGACCGTTAGCGCAACCCAATTCAGCGGCATGGCGCGTTTCCTATCGTGGATGTGCTTTGCGCTCGCGTGCGCAAGTCGTTTTTGAGGGCTGGTATGAGACCGGATTGCGGCTGGGGATCCAATAACCAGCCGCTTACTGTGATGCCCCGCTCACGCGAGGTCGTGCAGATGCGGAGCGATGCGACGTGGCTCTCTCGCCTTCAGCCTTCGCGAGCGAAGCCACCCCCGGCGTAGGCTAACTAACTCCCTCGGTCACGACATACACGATAGCGGTCACTGCCGCGCTCATAATAACCAGGGCCAGCTGGAACCAATAGAAAAATGGTATGCCGGCGAGCGACGGCTCGACCGAGTTATAAAACGGCACCCATAGCGCCGGGATGAACTGCGCCAGGAGTAGCCAATACCACGGGCTCCACGCACGATCGGGACCAATGCGCATCGAGGACCTCCTTGCGGTTTGCGGGCGAAGACTTGACGCCTCACGGAACGAATGCGCGGCGAAAGCGCATCGGCGATGTGCGCTAGGCGCGCGGGTCGAGACATACCCGGACGCCGAACCGAGTCAAGCGCAAGCTGCCCAAGCGATGGTCGGGCGACGTTCCCGTTGCCGACGCGGATGGATAGCTTCGAAAACCCCCACCACCGGACCCCGCCGGCCAAGACCATCCTGATTCGACGCAGGTGGTGGAAATGGAACCGGCGGTACCTCGGCGGAACGCCAAGCCTATTTCCGCACATGGTGTTCCAGCATCTGCCGCCGCACCATGGGGCCGTAGACGGACTATTGGGCCAATACAGCACAGGGCGAGAGTGACGTGCCGGCCCGGCCGTTGGCCGAGCTTGCGTGACATCGTAGCAACACAACCAAGGTTCTCGCGGCCGTACCGCGCTATCGCCCTAGCCCTCCGTCCGGGTTCTTAGTACTTTGTTAACCATGCTTGGGGGCTGCGGCGCGTCCGGCTTGTCGGGCGTCCGCGAACACGGGGATGGGGAATGTGGCGCGGGGCGTATCGGAGCGGTGCGGCGGCAATGCGAGCCGCTTGGCGGGCGTGTTTGGTCATCGTGATAGCGGGGTGCGGCCTTGCCGGGTGTACCGCATCCGGAGCGCTCGACGCGGCGAATTTCGGCCAGCCTGGCTTTGGGCAGGCGGGATTGCGCGGGACGACGGTGGCGTTCGAGTCGATCGAGGGTCTTCCCGACGGCGCTTTGTTCGACAAGCTGAAGGCGCAAATGAATCAACAGGTGCATGCGCACCAGCTCACCGCGGTGTCGCGCGAAGCGACAGCGCAATATCGCGTAAAATGCTATTTGGGCGCCGTTGTCCAGGGGAAGAAAACCACTTTCACGTGGTTATGGGACGTTTACAGCGCCGACCAGCAGCTGGCCGTGCGTCTATCCGGAGAAGTTCCGGGAACAACCTCGGAGCATGGATGGGCCGCGGCGGACGACCAGGTCGTCGACCGTCTGGCGCACGATGGGATGGAGCGGTTGGCTGCTTACCTGGCCAATCCGGATGCGCATTCCGACGTCGCTTCCAGGTAATTTAGCGCTGCTTTCCGGGGCCGGCCTCGGATCAGCCTCGCGGCTGGGCCGGTTTCCCGACCGGCCGTCGTTGCGATTCGCAAGATCGTCATGGTTTCCTGACAACGACCGTTGACCGCTCGTCCTGAACATGCTGTGCCGTTGCCGGTCAGCACGGGCGGCGATCGGGAGACATGAATGGCGGCTGCGAACGGGGACATCAAGCTCGTCGCCGGCAACTCCAATCTGCGCCTGGCCGAAGCCATCGGGTCGCGCCTGCGGACTCCGCTGGCGAAAGCCGTGGTGCGCCGCTTCGCCGACATGGAAATCTTCGTCGAGATTTTGGAGAACGTCCGCGGCGCCGACGTGTTCGTGATCCAGTCCACGTCGTATCCGACCAACGACCACTTGATGGAGCTGTTGATCATCATTGACGCGCTGCGCCGTGCCTCGGCGCGCCGTATCACCGCTGTCGTTCCGTATTTCGGCTATGCCCGCCAGGATCGCAAATCCGGTTCACGCACCCCCATCTCGGCCAAGCTGGTCGCCAACTTGATCACCAACGCCGGCGCCGACCGGGTGCTGACTCTCGATCTTCACGCCGGGCAAATCCAAGGCTTCTTCGATATCCCGACGGACAATCTGTATGCGGCCCCCGTCATGGTGCGCGACATTCGCGAGCACCTCGACCTCGCCAATCTCATGGTGGTGTCGCCCGATGTTGGCGGTGTGGTGCGCGCGCGCGGCCTAGCCAAGCGAATTAATGCACCGCTCGCCATCATCGACAAACGGCGCGAACGGGCCGGCAAATCGGAGGTCATGCATGTCATCGGCGAGGTCGCAGGCCACAGCTGCCTCCTGGTCAACGACATCGTTGATTCGGGCGGTACCCTGATCAATGCCGCCGACGCCCTGCTGGAGCATGGCGCCAAGGAGGTTTACGCCTACATCACCCACGGAGTGTTGTCGGGCGGCGCCGTGGCCCGGATCACGGCGTCCCGGCTCAAGGAGTTGGTGATTACCAATTCGATCCAGCCGACCGAGGCGGTGCGGGTCGCCGCCAACATCCGGGTATTATCGATCGCCACGTTGATCGGCGATGCCATCGCCCGCACGGCGGCCGAAGAATCGGTGTCTAGCCTGTTCGATTGACGAATGACATTGTTCGGGACCGGTGCGAATGCTTGGCTTTGATATTTGCGACGATTTACATTTAGACCGGATTCCGATCAGATCGGAACACCTGGAGTCATGGCCGGCCTTGTCCAGGCTTGTCCCGGCCATCCGCCTCTTCCTTGCAAAGCCGTCGGAAGCAAGACGTGGATGCCCCGCGACAAGCGCGGGCGTGGCGCCGAGAGTGTGATTCGACCTGATCGAAATCCGGTCTAGCGGCAGTAGAATCGCAAATCGCACCTTAGCCGAGGCACGTGCCCTCTGAGTTTCGATAGGACGGCCCCGAATACGGATTATTTTTTTCCGTGGTTTTCCGCAACCTCTCTCCAATAGGGACGCGGGCGAGAACTGGGGCTCCGCCCGACAAGCTGGGCTTTTCCAGGGAACCCCGCCGCGCCGTTGCCCATCAGCAGTTGCGCTACCCCGAGTCAACGTGTCGCAGCTATTTCCGGTTAACCCTGTGGAGGGACGGCACGCGGGCATTGCGTCATGGTCGCGAATCTCGGAACAGTCCGTGCGTCGGGTTCTTCACGCGGCGTTTCATGGAGGCGGTCCCAACGGACCGCCGATCATTCCTGGGGGCCATCGGCCGCGATCCGTTGCACGGACGCACCGCTCGCCACCGCCGGCCGCGTCGTTGCGCGACAGCGTAAAGCGTTGAAACGCAACATCTTGAGCGGCAGGCGGTCCGGGACATGACACTTGTGGATTTTGAGGCTGACGGCAATCCGGTCAACGTGGTCGAACAACTCGCAACCGTTCATCGCTGGTCGTTCTCCCGCGCCAATGAGGATGAAGTGACCATCCTGGTCGCCGGACAATGGACTCACTATCAGGTCTCGTTCACCTGGATGGCCGGAATCGAAGCGCTGCATCTCGCCTGCGCGTTCGAACTGAAGGTCCCGCCGCGCCGCCGCCCCGAGGTGATCGAACTGGCCTCGCTGATTAACGAACAATTGTGGGTTGGACATTTCGACGTTTGGAGCGGCGAAGGCATCATCATGTTCCGCCATGCCTTGGTGCTCGCCGGCGGCAGCGCGCCGGCCGATGCGCAATGCGAGGCCTTGCTCGGGATTGCCCTTGAAGCCTGTGAGCGGCACTATCAAGCGTTCCAATTCGTATTGTGGGCCGGCAAAAGCCCCCGCGAGGCGCTGGAAGCTTCGGTGTTCGAGACCGCCGGACAGGCATGAGGTGGCGGCGGGAAGTACCGGATTTCGACCAGTACACTCGATAAGCGTCCTCACCGCGGCTTTTCCAGCGGTGCTGCCACGCCCGTCGCTTCGCCGCTGGGCATTCGGTGCTTGGAATTCGGTCTCTCCCACGCCGATAAGGTGGGTGACGACGATGCCGACCGGCGCTATACAACGTGCGAAGTCGCTGCCTGCATCCGGACCGTCCGAACGATTGGCCACAACAAAGATCCCCGATGACCTATCTCGATATCTTTCTCATCATCGTGATGTTCGTATCCGGATCGCTCGCCATGGTGCGCGGCTTGATCAGGGAGGTGCTGTCGATCGCCGGATGGGGTGCGGCGGCAGGCGCTGCGTTCTACGCCTATGCCAAGCTGCTGCCCGCGGCGAAGGCCTATTTCAACAATGATTATGTGGCGATCGGGGTCACCACGGGGGGTGCGTTTATCGGCACCTTGATCCTGGTGTCGATCATCACGGTAAAAATTTCCGATACAATTCTCGACAGCCGGATCGGCGCGCTCGATCGCAGCCTAGGGTTCCTGTTCGGGGTGGCACGCGGATTGATCATCGTCGTGGTGGCATTTGCGTTCTACGACTGGTTTCAGCCGAAATCGCAACCTAAATGGATAGCGGACGCCCGGTCGCTCGTTCTTCTCAAGAGCTTGCGTGAACGTTTCATCGAGATGTCGCCTGACTTCGAGGCCTGGTACTCGAAATACAAGAAGCAGCGCAACTCCGAGCCGCCGGCGTGACGCTAGGGCCGAGGCAAGAGCCCACAACTATACTGGGAGAAGTCGTCCAAGATCAGCTGCTGCTGGCGTCGGCTCAGCGAAGCGGCTGAGTAAGACCAGTATGAGTTGATGGCATGTGACGACGCGATGGAACCAGGTGACTCGCGTGACAATTCCATGACGTGCCGGCGTCGGGTCGGCTATAAGGCCGGCAGCGCGGGCACAAGGTACCGATGGAGGCGAGCGGAGCGATGATGGACCCTCACCAAGCCGGCAGCCTCACCGGCCGAGATACCGCTCTCGAGATTACCGCGGACCCGGATCGCGACGGCCATCCGTCGGATCAGGACGGCGACGGCGATCGGCTGCGCGAGGAATGCGGCGTATTCGGCATCTACGGCCATCCGGATGCGGCCGCCATCACGGCGCTCGGGCTGCACGCGCTTCAGCATCGCGGCCAGGAGGCGGCCGGCATCGTCAGCTATGACGGGCAGCGCTTCCACTCCGAGCGCCGGCTCGGGCTGGTCGGCGATACATTTTCACGGCGCGACATCATCGACCACCTGCCAGGCTCGCTGGCGATCGGCCACGTGCGCTATTCGACCACCGGAGAAACGGTGCTGCGCAATGTGCAGCCGCTGTTCTCCGAACTCGATGCCGGCGGCTTCGCGGTCGGTCACAATGGCAACCTTACCAATGGGCTGACGCTGCGCCGCCAACTGGTGCGTGCCGGCGCCATCATGCAGTCGACCACCGATACGGAAGTCATCCTGCATCTGCTGGCGCGATCGGGCCAGAAGCGCTTCATCGACCGCTTTGTCGAGGCGTTGCGCCAGCTGGAAGGCTCCTATTCGCTCGCCGCCCTCACCAACAAGAAGCTGATCGGTGCGCGCGACCCGATCGGCATCCGCCCGCTGGTGATCGGGGAACTTGACGGCTGCCCGATCGTCACCTCCGAGACCTGTGCCCTCGACATCATCGGTGCACGCTATGTCCGCGACGTCGACAATGGCGAGATCGTGGTGTTTTCCGAAGAGGGCACGCAGTCGCTCAAGCCGTTCCCGCCGATGCGGCCACGGCCATGCATTTTCGAGTATATCTATTTTGCGCGGCCGGATTCGGTGGTCGGCGGTCGCAGTGTCTACCAGGTGCGCCGCCAACTTGGAATCGAACTCGCCGGCAAGTCGCCGGCACACGCGGAAGTGGTGGTCCCGGTTCCGGATTCAGGCGTTCCGGCGGCAATCGGATACGCCCAGGCGGCCGGCATCCCGTATGAACTGGGCATCATCCGCAATCACTATGTGGGCCGGACGTTCATCCAGCCGACCCAGTCGGTGCGCGAACTGGGCGTGCGCCTCAAGCACAACGCCAATCGCTCGGTCGTCGCCGGCAAGCGCATCGTCTTGATCGACGACAGTCTGGTGCGCGGTACAACGTCGGTGAAGATCGTGCGCATGATGCGGGAAGCCGGCGCCCGCGAAGTCCATTTCCGTATCGCCTCGCCGCCGATCACCCACCCCGATTTCTACGGTATCGACACGCCCGAGCGGGAAAAACTGCTCGCCGCGACGCATACGGTCGAGGAGATGCGCGACTTCATCGGTGCCGATTCGCTCGCCTTTCTGTCCGTCGAAGGCGTCTACCGCGCAATGGGCGAGGAACGCCGCGATCCGTTGCGTCCGCAGTTCACCGACCACTGCTTCACCGGCGACTATCCGACCCCGCTGACCGATCAAAACGGCGAGGCGTCGGCGCTGCCCCGGCAACTGTCGCTGTTGGCGGAAGCGAGTTGAGCGCCGGCGTGCTGTCCGGCCGCGTCGCCCTCGTCACCGGCGCGTCGCGCGGCATCGGCGCCGCCACAGCGTTGGCGCTGGCCCGCGCCGGTGCCCATGTGGTGGCTCTTGCGCGCACCATAGGCGGCCTGGAGGAACTCGACGACGCCATTCGGGCGGCCGGTGGTACCGCCACGCTGGTTCCGCTCGACATCACGGATTTCGCCGCGCTCGCGCGGCTGGCCGCTGCGGTTTCCGAACGCCACGGGCGGCTCGATGTGCTTATCGGCAATGCCGCCATTGTCGGCCCATCGTCGCCGCTCGACCATCTCACGCTCAAGGATTGGGACGCGGTGATGAAGGTCAACGTCACGGCGAACTGGCAGCTCATTTGCGCCATGGACGGCCTGCTGCGCCGTTCCGACGCCGGCCGCGCGGTGTTCATCACTTCTGGCGCAGCCCACGTGACGCCGGCCTATATGGGACTCTATTCGGCCTCCAAGGCGGCGCTGGAAGCCGTGGCACGCACCTACGCGGCCGAGACGGCGAGAACCTCGGTGCGGGTGAACCTCTTCAACCCCGGCCCCACCCGCACCCGCATGCGCGCCCAGGTGATGCCCGGCGAAGATCCGATGACGCTGCCACCGCCTGAACAGGTTGCGGAAAACATCGTCAACCTGTGCGTCCCGAGCTTTGCCGAGACCGGGCGATTTTATGATTTTCCGAGCCGCTCGCTGCTGGCGTTTCGCAGGCCTGGGTAGCGCCGGCGGTTTGGCCGGACGCGGGCCTCCCGCCCGCACATGTTCCATTTTCCTCGAATGCGATTCTCATCGTTCAGGCGAGCGGGGCGTTGAGCTTTGGCAACCTGGCTCAACTAGATAGCCCGCTCAGCCCGCTCCTTCGCCATCGCCATCTCGGCCTGGGTGAGAATGCGTTCCTCGTGATGCTTATAATACCTCCACAGCGCGTAGCCGCCGATCACCGCTCCGGCGAGCGCCGCCCATCCGATCGGACCGGCGATATTTTGGATGCTCTTGCCGAGAAAATAACCGCCGAGGCCGAATATAGTCGCCCAGATGATCCCACCGGCCGCGTTGAAGATAAAAAATCGCAGCGGCGGCAGATGGTTGACCCCCGCCAGCAGCGCCGCATAGGCGCGCAAGAGCGCGACGAACCGGCCGAAGAAGACGATCTTGCCGCCGTGACGTGCGAACAGATACTCGCCGAGCAAGCGCTTGCGCTTGTCGAGCCCGATCAGATGGCCCCATTTGTCCAGGACGCGGTCGCCGACTTCGCGACCGACCCAAAAGCCGATATTATCTCCCAGGATGGCGCCCGCCGCGGCCGCCGCGATGACAAACTCGATCTGCAAGGTGTGGCGCGTGCCGGCGAAGATCGCGGCGCCGACCAGGGTGGTCTCGCCCGGCAGCGGCACGCCGGCGCTTTCCAGCATGACGATCAGGAAAATCGCCGCGTACCCATAGCTGACGATAATGCCTTCGATCCAGTCCGCAGCGACAAAGTCCACGGTGGCGGCTCCTTGGGTCCTGCGGTACGGCGAATCGCGGCCGCGGTGCAGCCTGCCGATCACGCGGCCTTTTGCTTGGCGCTGATCAACTTCCGGTTGATCAAACTCTCGGCGATCTGGATCGCATTGAGAGCGGCGCCTTTGCGCAAATTGTCGGATACGCACCACAGCACCAGTCCGTTATCGACCGTCGGGTCCTCGCGCACCCGGCTGATATAGGTGGCGTCCTCGCCGGCGCACTCGTAAGGCGTGACGTAGCCGCCGGCCTCATGCTTGTCGATGACGAGGCAGCCGGGCGCCTGGCGCAGGATCGCGCGCGCCTCGTCGGCCGAGATCGGCCGCTCGAACTCGATGTTGACGGCCTCCGAATGGCCGATGAACACCGGCACTCGTACGCAAGTGGCGACGACCTTGATGGCCGGATCGAGGATTTTCTTGGTCTCCACCACCATCTTCCACTCTTCTTTGGTGAAGCCGTCCTCCATGAACACGTCGATCTGCGGGATCAGATTGAAAGCAATTCGCTTGGGAAACTTTTTGGTCTCGACCTCGCCGACGGTGAACACAGCCTTGGTCTGGCTGAACAATTCGTCCATCGCTTCCTTGCCTGCGCCGGACACCGACTGATAGGTCGCGACGACCACCCGCGTAATCTTGGCATGATCGTGCAGCGGCTTGAGCGCGACCACCAGCTGGGCGGTCGAACAGTTCGGATTGGCGATGATGCCCTTGCGGCGAAACCCGACGAGGGCGTCGGCATTGACCTCCGGCACGATCAACGGCACGTCCGGGTCCATCCGCCAACATGACGAATTGTCGATCACCACGGCGACCTTCTCGGCAATCCGCGGCGACCACTCCTTTGATACCGTGGAACCGGCCGACATCAGGCAGATGTCCGTTTCGGAAAAATCGAAGTGGTCGAGCGCTTTGACCTTCAGGGTTTTATCGCCGTAAGATACCTCTACACCCATACTCTTGCGTGATGCCAGCGCCACGACCTCGTCGGCCGGGAATCCCCGCTCGGCGAGGATCTCCAGCATCTCGCGCCCGACATTGCCGGTCGCGCCCACGACGGCGACGTTGAAACCCATCTCGAATCTCCAGCGCTTCTGGTCCGGTGCACCGCGAAAAGCGCGTGCAGACCACCGCTTCTAACGGCGAACCCCCGGCAGCACAACGGTTACTCTTGGATCGCTGTCGGCCGACAATTTGCTCGCGCGCGGATTTGCCGCAATGTGTTGCTTTCTTGCGCTATCGCCCGCAGGGGCGCCGGGATAATGGTGTCACCAGTTCCAATGGCAATTGCCGGGATCACAACGCCGAGGCCTTCATGTCCACGCAAAAGATCATCGCGGTCGCCGCCGTGGCGGCAGCCGCAATCCTCACGATCGGGTCGGCTGCCGCCCAAAGTGCTGGCGAAGTCAAGCGCAAGGCGCAAGTCGCCGACGCGCGTCCGCCCGCCAAGGTAACGGTGCGCAAGCGGTCGTTCCTGGATCCCGGCACCGCCACCAAAACCGGCACCGAGCATTTCATGGATTACGCTCTGCCGCCGAGCGATCCGCTGGGCCGGTTCCAAAACAATTACGGCATTACCTGGGAACGCTCGCCATTTCCGAGCTGCTTCGATCTCGCGGGATTTTGCCACTAGATCGCGTTCGGTCGAGGTCGAATCACGGTCTTCCGCGTCATGCGGGTGCCTGGCGCGTGCATGCGCCTCGCGTCAGCCGAGCGATCAAAGCGGGATGGCCGGGATGATCCCGGCCATCTGGTTTTTGCGCGTATCGAAGGGTCAGCTCACCCCCCGATCGCCCCCTGGGCGCCGACATAGAGCGAATACAGCGAGTGGCTTGCCGCCATGAACAGGCGGTTGCGCTTGACCCCGCCGAAGCACAGGTTGGCGGAGCGTTCGGGGAGCGCGATCGAGCCGATCCGCTTGCCTTCCGGGTTGAACACCATGACGCCGTCGAGATTTGGCGCGGTGCCCCAGCCGCACCACAGATTGCCGTCGGTGTCGCAGCGGAAGCCGTCCGGGGTCTCCTCCGCCTCGCAGGTCACGAAGGCGCGTGAATTGGCCAGCTTGGTGCCGTTATCCACCACGTCGTAGACGCGGATCAGGCGCGGAACGTTGCTGAAGTCGACGATGTACATCTTGCGCTCGTCGGGGGAGAAGCACAGGCCGTTCGGGCGGATGTCGCCGACCACCACGGTGGCGCGGCCGGTCTGCGGGTCGAGGCGGTAGACGTTGGTGGGCAGTTCCTGCTGGGCCACATGGCCCTCGTAGTTGCCGGCGATGCCGGGAGTCGGGTCGGTGAACCAGATCGAGCCGTCGGATTTCACCACCACGTCGTTGGGCGAATTGAGCGGCTTGCCATCGAACTTGTCGATCAGCACCGTGATGGTGCCATCATATTCGGTGCGCGTCAGACGCCGAGCGTCGTGCTCGCAGGTGACGAGCCGGCCCTGGCGGTCGCGCGTATTACCGTTGGAATAATTGGACGGCTTGCGAAACACCGAGGTGCGGCCGGTCTCCTCGTCCCAGCGCAGGATGCGGTTGTTGGGAATATCGCTCCACAGCACGCAGCGCCAGTCGCCCATCCATACCGGCCCTTCGCTCCACCGCGCACCGGTGAACAGGCGCTCCACGCCGGCGTTGAAGATCCGGTATTTGGCAAAGCTCGGATCGAGGATTTTGATCGCCGGGTCCGGATAGCGCTCGCTCGGCTCCCAGCCGCCGAAGGTGACCTTCGGGGTCAGCGCGGCGGCGGCCACCGCGGCTCCAGCGCCGACGAGGTCGCGTCGTGACATCTGCATGGGTGTTTCTCCTGACGGGCCAAGCCATGATCGTGAGCGACCATGCCGGCATCGATGTTTGAGTGGAATCGCGCCCGGAATGCATCCGGACAGCCGCGTAAGGATGCGCTCAGCCCCCGATGGCTCCCTGGGCGCCGACATAAACCGCATAGAGCGCGTGGCTCGCCGCCATGAACAGGCGGTTGCGCTTGGCGCCGCCGAAGCACAGATTGGCGCAGCGCTCCGGCAGCGCGATCGAGCCGATTTTCTTGCCCTCCGGGTTGAACACCACGACGCCGCCGCTGCCGTCGGCGACGCTCCAGCCGCACCACAAATTGCCGTCGGTATCGCAGCGGAACCCGTCCGCAACTTCGCCCGGCTGACCGGTGTAAAACACTTTGCCATCGGCCAGTCCGGTGCCGTCATTGACGACATCGTAGACCCGGATCATGGTAACAGCGCCGCTGCCATCGACGATGTACATCTTCTTCTCGTCGGGCGTAAAGCACAGGCCGTTCGGCCTGATGTCGCCGACAACCACGGCGGCGCGACCGGTTTGCGGATCGATGCGGTAGACGTTGGTCGGCAGTTCCTGCGGCGCCACGTGGCCCAGCACGTTGCCCAAAATGCCGAACGGCGGATCGGTGAACCAGATGCCGCCGTCGGATTTGACCACGACGTCGTTCGGCGAATTCAGCCGCTTGCCGTCGAACTTGTCGATCAGCACCGTAATGGTGCCGTCATGTTCGGTGCGGGTCACGCGCCGGGCATCGTGCTCGCAAGTGATGAGCCGGCCTTGGCGGTCGCGGGTATTGCCGTTGGAATAATTCGACGGCTGGCGGAACACCGAGGTGCGGCCGGTCTGCTCGTCCCAGCGCAGAATGCGGTCGTTGGGGATGTCGCTCCACAGCAGACAGCGGGCGTCGCCGAACCACACCGGCCCCTCGCCGAAGCGCGCGCCGTTGTAAAGGCGCTCGACGGTCGCCTGGGCGACGCGATACTTGGCGAAGCTCTGATCCAGGACCGTGATGGCCGGATCCGGATAGCGCGGGCTCGGGTCCCAATCGCCCAGCGAAACCTTCGGCGTCAGCATGGCCGCAATGGCGGCGCCGGCACCGACGACATCGCGTCGTGACATCTGCATGGGTGTTCCTCCTGATCGGACAAGGCATGATCTTGAGCGATCATGTTGGGCGCCATGTTAGAGCGGAATGACGTGAGATGAAATTGCGTCATGGTGCGCTGGGAGCGCGGGCGTCCCGCCCGTCCATTATGTCATTCCGGGGCGCTACGGGTGGCGGGCCGGAATGACGATCTCCGCCCCGCCTATTCCGCCGCTATCCCGGTGGCGCGGATGAGCCGCCCCCAGGTATCGATCTGGCGCTGCAGAAACTCTCCCGCGTCCGCGAAGGTGCCCACATAGGGCTCGTAGCCGAGCCCGCGCAGGCGCTTGTCCACGCCCGGCTTGGCGACGATGCGGTTCACTGCCGCGTTCAGCTTCACGAGAATGTCGGCCGGCGTCCGTGCCGGCGCCAAAATGCCGATCCAGCCGTTGATGCCGAGGCCCGGCAGGCCGAGTTCGTCCAGCGTCGGCACGTCGGGTAGCGACGAGGCCCGCCGCGGGCCGGTGACGGCGAGCGCCCGCACCGCCCCCTGGTCGATCTGCGGGTGTACCTCGGCGACCGGCGCGGTGAGGATATCGATGTGCTTGCCGAGTAGCGCGTTGAGGGCCGGCGCGCCGCTCTGGAACGGCACCCCGGTGGCGTTCGCCTTGGCCATGACCTTGAACACGTATTCGGCGCCGATGCGGGCCGACGAGCCGCCGAAGCCGTAGGTGAAGCGCGCCGTCTTCCCGGCCTGGAGGAACTCGCTGAGGCTACGCGCCGGATTGGCGGCGCTGACCGCGAGCGCCATGCTGTCGATCGCTACAAACACCACCGGCCGCAGATCCTGGTTGGCGTACCCGGCGTTGCGGTAGAGCGTTTGGTTGATGGCGTAGCTGTTGCCTGTGAACAGTAGCGTATAACCATCCGGCACCGCGCCCGCGACCGCCTTGGCGGCGATGTTGGAGGCCGCGCCGGGGCGGTTTTCGATCACGACCGGAAAGCCCTGCTCGTTGAGTTCCTGCGCCACCACCCGCGCAAACGTGTCGATCCCGCCGCCCGGTGCGAAGCCGACGATGAACGTGATGGTGCGGGTGGGGTAGTCGGGCGCCTGGGCGTGCGCCGGCGGCGCAAAGGTGCCGAACGTGAACGTCGCTCCAAGAGCCGCAACGGTGAGAGCCGCCGAATGGAAACGCATGCTGTCCTCCCGCAAATTACCTCTCCGCCAGCGCGTCCCTGAACGCTTGGCGCACATGCGGGTCCGTGCAGGCGCGCATAATCGCGCTCCTGCGGGCCGCTCGATACAATCTTGAGATCGGCAAACACCGGCCCTGACTCGGACAGCAGTGCGCCGATCTGCTGCTCGAAATTCTTCAATTCGGAAAACCGGTGCACGGCGCGGTAACCGGCCGCACGCGCAAATCCGGCGAAATCGACGCGGTCGCGGCCCGGAATCGGGTGGCCGCCATTCGCCTCATAGGTCCCGTTCTCGCAGACGAAATGGTAGAGATTGGGCGGCGCCGCCTCCGCGATCGTCACCAGCGTGCCGAGGTTCATCAGCAGGCTGCCGTCGCCGTCGAGCACGATGACGCGCCGGTCCGGCCGCCCCAAAGCGAGGCCGAGTGCATGGGATGACGCCAGACCCATCGCACCGTGGGATAGGTAATTGAGCGGGTGCGGGCGGATGTCGATCCAGTCGAAGGCGGTGGAATAGACCGGCAGCACGATGTCGGTGCCGGTCACGTGGCGCGCCAAAACCTTTAGGCAATCGTCGCGTTTCATCGCCGGTGCGTTCATGACGGTCTCCTGCCGATGAGGAGCACGACCGGCCGGCTCTGCGCATAGGCGGCGTCGATCGCCGGCCCGATCTTGGCCACGTCGGCCTCCCCCTCGATCTCGTGGTAGGCGATACCCATGGCGTCGAGGATCGGTTCGACGATGCGCACGCCGTAGCGTTTCGACTGCATCGGCGGCACGCCGGGCTCCTTTTCCAACAGGCCGACCATCATGCAGATCGGCAGGCCGTATTCCACCGCGACGCCGCGCACCGCATTGATGGAATCCAACAGGCCGGTCTGCTGGATCAGCAGCAGCGCCCGTTTGCCGGTGTATGAAAGCCCGGCGCAGATAGCGACGCCTTCGTCCTCCTTGCACACCCGCACGAGGCGTGGCGCGGTCCCCTCCGCGAGCGGTCGCAGCAGGCCTTCGCTGGTGGTGATGTCCGGAACCGATATGACAAACTCGATCCCGCTTGCCGCGATCTGCGCAATGATGCTGTGCCCGTTCAGGACGTCGTCCGGTCGGCCGCTCGCGGCTCTTTGCTGCATGGCGTGTCCTTGCCCGATGCTGGGTACGCCGGCTTGGTCGCCGGTTTGCCGAAGATCGCCACGCTATAGCATATCCCGGTGGGATATCGAGTTCCGGGAAAGCGGTGCAGCCCTGGCTATTCGGCACCGATGTGGGCCGCAGCCACGATCCCGGCCCATTTGCGGGTCTCGGCCGCGAAGAACGCCGCGAATTCCTGCGGCGTGCCGGATGACGGTGCCATGCCCAGTTCTGCGAACCGAGCCTGCATATCGGCGGCGGCGACGCTGGCGTTGATGGCGGCGTTGAGCCGCGTCACGATTGCGGGCGGCGTACCGATGGGCGCGACGACGCCTTCGAAGCTCGTCACCATGAAACCGTCAACGCCTTCCTCCATCATGGTCGGAACGTCGGGCACCGGGGCAAACCGCTGCGCCGCCGTCACCGCCAGCGCGCGCAACCGGCCCTGCCGCACCAGCGGCAGCACCCCCTCAATTGCCCCGAATACGATCGACACTTGGCCGGAAACGACCCCCGTCAAGGCCTCCGGCAGGCCCTTATAGGGCACGTGCACGATGTCGATACCGGTCTTGGCTTTAAACCATTCGGCACTCAGATGCGTGGCGCTGCCATAGCCCGAAGAGCCGAAATTGAGCGCGCCCGGGCGCGCCTTGGCGAGCGCTACCAATTGGCCGACATGGTGCACCGGCAAGGCCGGGTCGATCACCAGCAGTTCCGGGCTGTCCGAGACTTTGGCCACCGGGACGAAGCTTTTGGCCGGATCGTAGTCGCGGTTCCGATTCACCGCCGGAAGCACCGCGAGCGTGCTGATATTGCCGAATAGCAGCGTGTAGCCATCCGGTTCGGCGGCGGCGACCGCCTTCGCACCGATGACGCCGCCACCGCCGGCCCGGTTCTCGATGACGACGCTCTGCCCGAGCAGCGGCGCCATGCGCTGCGCCACCAGCCGCGCCACCAGATCGACCGGCCCGCCGGGGGAGAACGGCACCACGATCTTGATCAAGCGGCTCGGATAGGACTGCGCGTTCGCCGGGCCGGCCATGATGGCCGCAGCCGCGGCAAGGAGCGCCAGCGTGGTGATCCGTCCGTTGGCGCGCGGGGACGGCGATGCGTCATGCGTTTGCATGCGGCGAGGCTGGCACCTGCGGCAGCCATTGTCTATCCGCATTCTCTGGGAGCGCGCCGGCCGCAAAGACGCCATCCGCCAATGGCCTCGAACTCGGTGCAACGGCGACCGGCGGCTTGCGGCCTAATCTATTGCTCGCGAGCGCTCACTCCGCCGCAATCCGCACCTCCGGCGCCGCCGCGCGCACATCGGCATCGACGTGGCTCTCGAAGGGAACAAAATTCTTCTGGAACATGGCGACCAGGCCGCGGGCGGTGTCGTCGAACTCGGCCTTGTTCTGCCAGGTCTTGTGCGGATAGAGCAAATGCGGCTCGACACCGGCGAGCTGGGTCGGCACCGCAAAGCCGAAATACGGGTCGGTGCGGAATTTGGCGTTGCGCAGCGAGCCGTCGAGCGCGGCGGTGAGCAGCGTGCGCGTTACCTTGATGGGCATGCGGCGGCCGACGCCGTATTTGCCGCCAGTCCAGCCGGTGTTGACCAACCAGCAATCGACCCCGTGGGCGCCGATCAACTCGCGCAGCAGGTTGCCGTAAACGGACGGATGGCGCGGCAGGAACGGCGCCCCGAAGCAGGTGGAGAATTCGGGCTCGACCCCGACCAGGCCCTTCTCGGTGCCGGCGACCTTGGCGGTGTAGCCGGACAGGAAATGATACATCGCCTGGGCCGGCGTGAGTTTCGCGATCGGCGGCATCACCCCGTAGGCATCCGCGGTCAAAAACACGATGTTCTTCGGCATGCCGGCGCGGCCGGTGGGCGAGGCATTGGGGATATAATCGAGCGGGTAGGCCGAACGGGTGTTTTCGGTTTTGCTATCATTGTCGAAATCGCAAACGCGGGTTTCGGGATCGAATACAACGTTTTCCAGGATGGTGCCGAACCGCAGCGTCGCCGCATAGATTTCCGGCTCGGCTTCGCGCGACAGCTTGATGCACTTGGCGTAGCAGCCGCCCTCGAAGTTGAACACGCCCTGCGGACCCCAGCCATGTTCGTCGTCGCCGATGAGGGTGCGGTTCGGGTCGGCCGACAGGGTCGTCTTGCCGGTGCCGGACAGCCCAAAGAACACCGCAGCGTCGCCCGCCGGTCCGACATTGGCCGAGCAATGCATCGGCATCACGCTCTCGGCCGGCAGATAATAGTTTAGGGTCGTGAATACCGATTTCTTCATCTCGCCGGCATAATAGCTGCCGCCGATCAGGATGATGCGCTTGGTGAAATTGATCGCCACCACGGTCTCGCTGCGCACGCCGTGGCGGTTCGGATCGGCCTTGAAAGACGGCAGGCACAGGATGGTGAAATCGGGAACATAATGGCTTAGTTCTCCGCGGTCGGGCCGGATCAGCAGGGTGCGAATGAACAGCGAGTGCCAGGCCAATTCGGTAAATACACGGGCTTTGATACGGTATTTCGGGTCGGCGCCGCCGTAAAGGTCCTGGACATAGAGTTGCCGGCCCTGGGCGTAATCAAGAAAGTCTTGATGCAGGAGATCGAATTGCGCCGGTGTCAGCTTGCCGTTCTTTTCCCACCAAATGGTCTTTTCGGTGTGCTCGTCGCAGACGACGAATTTATCTTTGGGGCTGCGGCCGGTGTGGATGCCGGTTTCGGCGCACAGCGCCCCACCCTCGACCAGCTGGGCTTCATGGTTCGCGAGCGCGTGCTCGTAAAGCGATGGCGCGGTCAAGTTCCAATGGACGGCCGCAAGGTCCTTAAAGCCGAATTTGTCGGCACCATGAGCGCTATTTCGTAAGCCAGTTTCTTTCACGGCAGACCTCCGCAGGCAAATTGGTGAACCGACGCCAAGCCGTTGCGACGGAAGCTCTGTGGGTCACGCGGTCGCATGGTAGGCCATAGATCCGATAGGGGGCGGCGCACCTCATAGCGTTCCACGACCTTCCTGCCAAGATGCAAGGGAGGTGAAAAAGCGCATGGCTGGGTTTCGAACCGTGCGTGCCCGCGTGGCGGCTATGCGACCGCCACTTCCGCCAACAGGTTCTGCAAATCCAGCCGCTTCGTGTACATGGCGATAGTGCCGTCCGCCGTGCGCGGCCATTGAGCTTCCGGCCGGTCCCAGTAAAGCTCGATGCCATTCTGATCCGGATCGCGCAGGTACAGGGCCTCGCTGACGCCGTGATCGCTGGCGCCGTCGAGCGGCACGCCGGCCGCCATCAGTCGCCGCAGAGCTCCGGCGAGATCGGCGCGGCTCGGGTACACGATCGCGACATGGTAAAGCCCGGTGGTGCCGGGGGCAGGGGGCGGGCCACCTTTGCTCTCCCAGGTGTTGAGGCCGATGTGATGGTGATAGCCGCCGGCCGAGATGAATGCCACCTGATTGCCATGGCGCTGCATCAGTTCGAAACCCAAGACGCCGGTGTAGAACGCCAGCGCGCGGTCGAGATCGGCAACCTTCAGGTGCACGTGGCCGATCCGCGCGCCGGCAACGATCGGCCGTGGATTGGCCTCAAGGGGCTTGGTCCGCATATCGTCTGGAGGTCGCAAGTTGATGCTCCGCGATATCTATGGTGTCTGCGCCGGCTTGATCCCCATCTCCTTGGCGATCGCCGCGGCGGTTGCGCGCTGCTCCTCGATCGCAGCCGCGAACTCGGCCGGCCCTCCGGGGCTCACGAGCTGTCCGATGCTCGCCAGGCGCGCCTGGATGAACGCGTCGCCGGCGACCGCCTTGATATCGTCCGCAATGCGCTCGCGCAAATCGCCGGCCATGTCGCGCGGTCCGAACAGTCCCACCAGGCCGTTGAAGAACAGTTCCGGAAACCCGGCCTCCGCCACGGTCGGCACGTTGGGCTCGTCGGGTGCCCGCACGCTGTTGCTGAAGGCGAGCAGCTTTACCTTGCCGGCCTGGATCTGGGGCCGCACGATCGCGAGCGCACCCCAATACATCTGGATGCGGCCTTCGGCGGCGTCGGTCGCGGGCTGCACCGTGTCGCGATAAGGCACTTTCGACATGTCGAGATTGGCATGCTTGAGAAACGCCGCGAACAGGAAATCGCTGATCCCGGTCGCGGTCGCCCAATTGAGTTTGCCGGGCTGCGCGCGAACGAGCGCCACCAGTTCGGCCAGCGATCCGACCTTCAGGGACGCGGGCGCGACGATTGCAACCAGCGTGTTGGCCACGCGGGCGACCGGAGATAGGTCGGCCTGGTCGTAGGGCAGCTTGTCGTGCAGGAACGGATGCGCGGTGAAGGTCGAGGCCGGGGAGAAGAGCAGCGTGTGATCGTCGTGAGCGCTGACGAATGCCATGATCGCCACAATGCCATCGCCGCCCGGACGGTTCTCGATCACGACCGGCTTGCCCCAGCGTAGCGCCAGCCGCTCGGCGAAGATGCGAGCCGTAATGTCCACGCCGCTCCCGGGACCAAGAGGTATTATAAAACGGACCTGCCGCTGCGGCCACGACGGCGCCGGGGCGTTTTGCGCGCGGGCCGGCATCAAGGCCGCCACGACCGCAACGCTGGTGAAAACGGCCCGCAGTACGGCGCGAACTCGGCTCATGACGATCCTCATGGGTCACGGGGGCGGGATTGGACGCCCGCATTGCGCCTTCGAATTATCATAGGGTGGGGCGGGCGTGTACCGGCGCGTATGTCGCATTACGACACTCTGCCGGCCAACACCTGCCGGCTGGGGTCGGCCGCACCCTCACCCGTGCTTGATGAACGTCCCGGCGTTGAGTTCCGTGATCGCCTGCTGCAGCTCTGCCTTGGTGTTCATCACGATCGGCCCATACCAGGCAACCGGCTCCTGGATCGGTTGGCCGGAGACCAGCAAGAATCGGATGCCCTCTTCGCCGGCCTCCACCGTCACGGCCTCGCCGCCGTCGAACAGCACCAGGGAACGATTACCGGTGCGCTCACGCACCAGCGTCTCGCCATTCCCGGTATCCTTCTCGGTCAGGACGCCGAACGGGTTCGATGCATCCAAAAACGTGCCGGATCCCTCGAACACGTAGGCGAAGGCGTGACGTGACGCTTCGACCGGAAGCGTCTTACGGCGGCCGGCCGGCACTGAGACGTCGAGATAGCGCGGCTCCGCCGCAACTCCGTCCACGGGTCCGCGCTTGCCCCAGAAGTCGCCGGTGATCACGCGCACTAGCGTGCCGTCGTCATCGACGACCTCGGGGATTTCGGCCGCCGGGATATCTTGGTAGCGCGGCGACGTCATCTTGAGCCGCGACGGCAGGTTCGCCCACAGCTGAAAACCGTGCATCCGGCCACTTGTATCGCCGTGCGGCATTTCCTGGTGCATGATGCCGCTGCCGGCCGTCATCCACTGGACGTCGCCCGCCCCCAGCGTGCCCCGATTGCCAAGACTGTCGCCATGGTCCACCGTGCCGGCGAGCACATACGTAATGGTCTCGATGCCGCGGTGCGGATGCCATGGAAACCCGGCCTTGTAGTCGTCGGGCTGGTCGTTGCGGAAATCGTCGAACAGCAGGAAGGGGTCGAAGTCGCCGGTATTACCGAACCCGAAGGCGCGGTGCAGCTTGACACCCGCGCCTTCCATGGTGGGGGTGGACTTGACGATCCGCTTCACGGGCCGAATGGACATTGGATACCTTTCCGGGAAAAATCGCGGCGGAAATTGCGCCAACGCAATGTGGTTATGCCGAACGCGTACGTCCAGTTGGACATTTTGGCAGGGCTCGGCCATCGCCTGGGAGGGAATGATGCCGGCACGCGCCGGAACAGCCGGTACCAAGAGAGGGCTCGCGTTCACGGGTGGCGTGCATAGCGCGCGCGTGCCCGGCCTCGACGGTAAACCCAGTCAAACTTCGCGCTGCACCAGCCCCCGCGACTGCCCATGCGCGGATCGTCGAATCCGACCCGGCCACGCCTGAGGGGGCCTTATGCGGCATTTTCCTTCAAATGGTCGGCGCGGCGCTTGAAGAGCTCCTCGTCCGCATACCCCATGGTTTCCGGCTTGCCGCGGCCCAGCATGACCTGGAAATAGACCGGCTCCAGGCTGTCGTTCTGGTAACCATGGATGACACCGGCCGGGCAGGAGATGCACTCCCACGGCCCCAGCCGGGTGGTGATGCGTTTGCCGCTTTCGTCCTCCACGAAAACGTCGAGAAAGCCTTGCAGCACGAAGAAGCATTCCTCGACTTCGTGGGTGTGGGCGGCGTTGCCCTGGCCGGGCTCCACATACATGATCGACAGGGTAAAATTGCCCGCCGGAATGACGTTCGGATCGCCATGCTTGCCGGAGCCGCCGGCGCCGATGAAGCGGTGCTGGGCGCGCTTGAAGCCTTCGATCTTGGCATCCTCGAACGCCGCCCAGTCCGGCCTGCGGTCGCGGAAGCGGCCGACATAGCGCTTCATGATCTCCTCGATCGGGACTCCGACCAGTTCCTTCGGCAACGGGTGGCGGGCAACGCCCATGGGAGAACTCCTTGCGGTGTGGGTGCGGGCGAATCTACGGTCTGACTGAGGCTTACGTCAACGAAGCGGGATGCGGCGATGCGGCGGCTTGCGTGAATTTCGCTGGCGGCCGAACTGAATTCATCCGTTCGGTCGCCCTGCGCTGGTCTTCCGTCGCGTGTCGATTTCTGGGCACCATGCCGAACGCCACCTTGCGCCGGTCCGCGATTGCGGCTAATTTTCGGCGGATGCTCCCTTCGTCTAGCGGTCTAGGACGCGGCCCTCTCAAGGCTGAAACACGGGTTCGATTCCCGTAGGGAGCGCCAGCTCCGGCGTAACTTATTGTAATATCAAGCCTTTTTGTTGCTGTTTGCCACACTGGCGGTCGCGTTTGCCACCTTCGCGTTCTCCTGTTGTTTCTCAATCGCCCGGCGACCGAGGCGCTCTTGGTCCGCGGCGCGTGTGTAACGCTCGACTTCTGCTAGGGTCTTGTGGCCGGTGATGGCGGCAATCTCCTTTTCAGTACAACCAGCCTCGGCGAGCCTACGAGCTGCCGCCTTGCGAAGCCCGTGTGCCTTGCATCGTGACGGCAATGCAGCTTTTCCGATTGCCTCAGAAATGAAATTGCCGAAGCCTTTAACGGAGAATTGCTTGCCATATGCCGTGGTCAGGATGCTAACGTGGTGGCGTCTGGAGAGCACCATCTCCGCTTGCAAATTGGGATGAAGCGGAATTACCATTTTTGTGCCTGTCTTTTGCTGGGCCACTCGGATCACGTCGCCCGCGACGTCAGCCCAAGTCATTCGATAGACATCGCTGCCCCGTTGCCCTGTATAGAGCAACAAGGCGAAGGCTAGGCGTTCGCGGGTTCCATTCGGCCAGCGCTCCTCGAACTGGGTGATTTCTTCTTCCGTCCAGGTATGAAGCTCCTTCGAGGAAAATCCTCGCGCACCGGCAGTTGGGTCGCGATCAATCCAGCCGAGCGCCATTGCATACCGCAAGAGTGTCCTCAGCCGCTTCAAAAGGACGATTGCAGCGCCTGGTTTGTTGGCCAGTCTTCCAATGATGGTGTCAACATGTTCCCTCCGCATCTGGTCAACTCGACGATGGCCGTGCTCACTAAGGAATTGGTCGATGACGCGGCGGTAATTAATGCGACTGCTGGATGACAGTTTAAGATATTGAGGTGATCGATAATAAAGAGTAGCCAACGCTGCCATGGTACCGTCTACTGCAGTTGTGCGAGGGGCTCGCGAAGGCCTCTGATCTTCGAGGCAACCAGCATAGGCCTCCAAGAATTCGCGCGATCCCGGTACCCCAGGTAGCGGTGTTCGCTTCCCAAACCGACGAAAATAAAATCGCGCTCGACCGGTACGGTCGATGAAAGCGTGGACATAGCGCAGATCGGTCAAACGTCTGACCATGTGTCGTTTCCGTCGCCATCATCGGCGTCGTCGTGTGGCAGACACTTGAACGCCGCGCGTAATTCATCGACATCATATACCAAACGACTGTCAATGCGGCGCGGGGCAGGCATCTTTTTGGATTTACGCAACTCACGAAATTTGCTTGCTGAGATTCCGATCGCTGCTGCCGCCTCGACCTCAGAGAGGCCGAGCACTATGGGCAGGGCGGCGAATATTTCTCGGCGAGCTACCATCTAAATGGCCTTTGTTAGCAACAGCTCGATCGGCCGAACGTCGTCGTTTGGAGAGACGAAACGCCCCAAACATTAGTGGACCGTTTCATGTCTCAGCTCTCGAAGGTGTGGTTACCGGTTGCTGTCTTTTCTTGTGCAACCGTCGCATTCATGCCGTAGGAACCTCGATCGGAACCCTTCTCCCTTCGTTTCTGAAGGCTCCAAATCAGCACGACCACCGCCTCTCGCCGCCGTTTCATAAGCGAGAATGAATTCCGGGCTGCCGGGCTCCCCGGGAAGGGCTACGCGTTCGCCTTTCCCCTTACGATAGTAGGTTCGCAACTTGCCATGCCGGTCGATGAATCGGTCGATATCTTTGAGCTGGACGTAGGTCATCGCGATTTTATCCTGATGCTGTCTCGACCTTGGCTCTTCCAAAGAGTCCCGGTTGGAGTGATCAACGCCATAGTGAGCGCGGTGAAAGCCGCACTTGAAGGAAAGTAGCCAATAAAAAACAAGAAAACAACTAAGTAGAATACGTAATTCTAGAATTGGTGCGCTTTTTCTTCTCAGCATCCGCCATTCGCAACGAACGCGCCGCGGATCTCAGCCAAAGCCAGACAGCCACCAAGGCGCAGCTTCAACCATATACAATGAAGAGTTGTACAAATCAGAAGCAGTCCGATAGAGCACCTCGTTCGGGACGAGGGGGTCGCAGGTTCAAATCCTGCCACTCCGACCAAATGGTCTCAATAACTTGGCTTCGGCGGCGTTTTTTCTTGCCACACCTTGTGCCACACCTTGACCCCCGGAGTGGAGTTTGAGCGGGATGCGACGTTCGGTTGCGGATAGAGTATACCGACGAGATGTCGAGATTTCCCTGACGTTGCAGTCTGGACGACCTACAGCATGTGGCCCGGCGATGATGACGTGGCCGAATTGCTTGAGGCCCCTCTGCAACTACGCGTGATTGCCTTCATGTCGATATGGTATTATAAAGCCAAATATTCTCGATAAAGGAATTTGTCCCATGCCTCACATTGATCATGAAAATTCCACAGCTCCATCCTGTGTTGACCGGTCGGCCGCACCACGTCCATCAGCGGCAGCGACATGACCTCCGACGATCGCATTGAGCGGCTGGAAAAAGCTCTCGCGAAGGCTACCGAAAAAATCGCTGTCCTTGAATTCCAGCTGGTGCATTACGACGTCGTGGAGCGGATGGCCTTCAACTATGCGCGGACGCACCCCGATGCGAACCGGGACTTGGTGAGAATCTCTCACATCATCAACCAGCGCAAGGACAAGCCATCGTCACCATGACGCGCTGCCAAGGACCGACGGCGGCTTTTGGACTGGAAAGAACAGCAACCAAGCAGAAGCGACATTCAACCCGCTGCGCGCGTCAGGAAGCGGGGTTCGAGTAGCGGATAAGCGGCTTTTTCGGGACGGGTTTTGCCTCGGTGATCACGCGCTGTCTCATTGCCACCCGCATGACGACAGAGAAAAGGAACATGCCGGAAAAGGAGAACGGCGCGGGCGTGTCCACTTCCGTGACGGCGCGCACCAAATACATCGTCATCATGCCGACATAGAAGACCGACTCGATGCTGCTTCCGGTCTTACGCACATAGCGAATGGCCCTGAGCCCTGTCACCACATAGGCGAGCACCCAAAGCGTTCCCCCCACCACGCCGAGATCGACAAATTCGTTGATCACGAGGTTGTGGAAGTGGAACCCCCTGCGTTCGGTGATACCGAATTTCTGCCAAAGCACCTCCGCTTCAGGTGTCCCCGGCACCCAAAAAGCACCATAGCCCACCCCCAAAATCGGGTTGTCCATCCCGGTCTTCAGTCCCTCGCGCCACAAAAAGGTGCGCCCCGTCAGGGTTGAATCCTTTCCTGCCATCTCCAGCCCGGCGCCTTGCCAATCGTAGGCCCCGGCCGCGGCCGCCCCTGTGCCGATCCAAATGACCGCGAAAAATAACACCGGCGCACGCGCCCGCAGAGGCAGCTTGCCGATCAGGGACATGCCGAGGCTTGCGGCGAGCATCGCGATGAACGATACGGTGGATGTGGCGGACCGGCTAAGGTACAGACCGACCATGCAGACCGTCAGAGGAACCAGCGAGCCGAGCAGCCGAAGCAGAATGTTGCGGTAGATGAACCACGACAGCAACGCGCAGTACGCCCCGACCTCTGCAATCGATCCGACCTGATTTTTGGAGCCCAAAAAGCCGACGAGTGCCGTACCGGTGCCTCCCCCGCCCGTTGACATGACCGCCATCACGATGGCGCAAGCGCCGCCGACAATTCCCACGATGAAGGCGTTGACCGATACGATCCGCGCCATGATCGCGGTGCAGACCAGCATGGATGCAAATTCGATCGATGCGCGCGCCGTCCCCTCAGGATGCTCCGACCAGACCGTCGACAGCAGCACATAGCCGCCAATGAGGATGGGAAAGATCAAGGCTTTCGCGGGAGGAAACTTAGGCCCCTTCATCAGCAGACGCGGCAGCCAGAGGATGTAGACAATTGCTATGCCGGCGATGCCCCCATAGGTTATCCCGATAACCGACGCAGCAACAACAAGCGCTTCCTTGAGGCTGACACGACGCTGGCGAAGGCTTGGCGTTTCGGGTTGCGGGGCTGGCCTCGTGCAAGCCGGCGGTGTGGGTTTATACATACATATCAATCAGACTTCTGCCAGACGCGAATATAGGCCACGTCAAGCGACGCTGGAAATTCCGAAAGATCTTGCGGCGGCCCCGGCCACGTCCCGCCGACGGCCAAATTGACCACGACGGGCACAGGATCTCCGTCAGCGCCATTGTCTTGTCGCCACTGAAATTCCCGTTCGACCACCAGTAGATTATCGACGTAATGCCGTACGATCGTCGGCGTCCATTCGATCGCAAAGGTGTGAAAGTCGTCGGCGTAATCGAAGCCAGGCTTGTAGCCCTTGCCGGCGACGCCCGTGGTTTTACCGACAAAATTGCCATGTACCGAATGAAAGCTTTCCGTTGTCGTGCTCCACTTGCCGTTGTTGACAATCTCGACGATGTCGATTTCCGGGGGCCACGTCTTGTCGGCTGCGAACCAGAAGGCGGGCCACATGCCCCGCCCTTTCGGAACCTTCATGCGGGCTTCGAAATAGCCGTATTTGGTTTCCCACTTCGAGCGGATCATCCCGCTTTCGACCATACCGCTTTGCAGAATGCCCGATGGAACCCGGGCGATCAAATGCAGCGCGCCGCCGGAGATCTGGTGATTGTCGTTGTCGCGATAGCGTTCCCATTCGTTGCCCAGATGATCCAAAGTGCCGTTATTCGAGGCGTAGCGCGTGTAGAATTCGCTGCGAAGATCATCGAGGCTCAAAACGTTCGTCCTGAAATCCCAATTCTTGCTCAGGTGATAATGCTTCCCGACAATCGGCGGCGGCACCGGAACGTCCACGCCTTTCGGCGCGGACGCCAACGCGCCGCTTGTCACCAAGAGCGCGAGAACGGCCGATGCGAGGACTGGAAAGATAATGGTCGTTTTGTACCTCATCAGTTGCTCCTGTCGAGATGTCCGGGGTAAAGCGCCGGCAAAAGCTTGGCGGAGATCGACGCCACGTTCGCCGCTTGCGGCAATGCGTACAGGGACATGCGGCCGCCGGCGTGATCGACAACGTCCATCAATGTCGCGTGCAGCAACCCCTGATCGATCGCGGTCTTCAGCAACGCATTGTGCGGGAAGTTCCGGTATCGGGAATCCTCATCAAGAACGATCCAGCCGATGCCCACCGCATCGATCCAGCCGGCGACCTCGGCGGGGGTCTGAAACGTGAGGGTGTATTGGTCCCCCATCCAGCTGGTCTTGGCCAAGGCCTTTTGGGCGCGAACGACGTAATGCTGCCGGCCGCGGTCCGCTTGCGCAAAGGATGCAATGAACGCGCCCTCTGCCAACGGGGAGCCCGACACGAGGGTGAGCATGTTCGGTTTGCCCGACGCCAGGATGTCGCCAACCAGCACGTCCGAATGGAGCGACACCGGATGGGGCAGCCGTGCCAGCAACAGCGTTGAAGCAAGAAAGACCAGCACCGGAATGGAGCGTGCGATCCGGGTTTGCGCACACAACCATGGAAGACTTTCAAGGGCGCGGTAGAACCCCGCAATCGCCACGATCACGACGCCCGGCAGGGCCGGAATGAGATAGCGCACATCGAGATCAGCCGGAGCCACCATCACAAACAGCAGCATCGCCAGCGACGATGCCGCAAAGGCCGAAATGACCGGGGGTATGTCGGCAATGGGCTTGGCCGACGAGGTCCAGCACCGCACCACGCCGTAACCGTACAGCAGCGAACATGGAAGACCCACGGCGCCGATCAGGCCACGCAAGAAGAACGGAACGGCCAATCGCGTATAGTGCCACCCCCAGACATACACAAAGCCGTCCGCAGCCATGCGGTAGGTTAACAAGTACCATGGCGCCGTGAGCGTGGCGACAAGCGCAGCAGCGGCCAGGGTCTTGGGATGCAGAAGAAACGCCGCATCGCGCCGCAAGGCGGCGCCAATCAAGGGCATCAACGCCAGACCAAGGCCTGTGCCTTTGGTCAGGATCGCCACGGTTGCCATCACGGCGAACAGACAGCATGAGCGCCAGCTGCGCTCTTGGAAAAAGACACTCCAGCACACCGTCGCGGCCGCAACCGTCAGCGCTCCAAGCGTATCCGCCATTACCTCATCGGGTATCGCCAGGAAGACCGGCGAAAGCAGGACAGCCAAGCCCGCCGTCAGTCCCGCAACCACCCCGTACAACCGTGACGTCACCGCTGAGGCGACCGCGGCGGTGACGCCCGCGATGGCCGCCTGGAGACCCAGCGCGGTGACGGCGTTGGCACCAAACAGCAGAATGACGATCGCTTGCAAGAACTCGAAAAACGGCGGCCAGTGGCCGATCGCGACTTTCGGAAAATGTGCATAGTAGTTGATAAAGAAGGCAACAGGCCTCGATCCGAGGCCCGACGCCAGATAGTCGGCGATTGCTATCGACGACACATAGTGGGCGGCTTCATCGGCATGATTGCCGCGATCTGCCGCGAACCCGCCCGTGCAGTGTTGCAGAAAAAGCGTGACCGCGACGAACAGGAGAGCGAAAAGGCCAAACTGCGCTTTGTTCCCAAAACGGCTTTTTGATACCTGAAATGACGACACAAACGGAGTTGGCAAGTCCCACCCTGGAATCAGTTAAATCGCGTGTATTGTTCAAGTCTCGTCTGAAACAGGCGCTTTTGCGTCTTTCGCGCGCCGCAGCCAGGCATAAGCCGATTTGAACGTATAGAATAGCCCGACAGCAATCCCACCAAAAAAGGTCAGCATGCTCATCAGGATGACAAGAGCATGCAAAGCAATCTCTCGCACTTCCTTGTCAGTCAAAAGATCATGCCACATCAAAAGCCCTCTCCAAAAGGCCGTGACCGCACTCTAGCACAATCAAAACGGGAATCCAGCCGGCATGGCATAATAGACAGACTTCGAAAATGGATGTTCGATGCTTATTATTATAACGCCATTCCATGGTGTGTATGACAGTTTCCGATATCTGAGAGTTCATAATTCTTTCGGTTCACCACACGAGATCATGGGCGTCCCCTTCGGAACCTGGCTTATTTGCTCTTGACCGACATACAATAATGACACAATTTCTTTAATTGCCTTTCCTCAACCCTTTCTATGGAGTTTGCATGAAAAAACCATTTGCCCTGGACAATGAACGCTTGTGGATCGACGCCGCCAATGTCGTCGCGGTCCTTCCCATCAGCGAGGACAAGCGTTCCGCGCAAGGATGGGACAATCGCTTCACGGCGCAGGTCCTCGCCGTCGGCAGCGAAGGCGGGCTCGATACCCGTCCGGTCGCCGACCTCGTCAAAGCCTTCCGCGGCGCCGGCATCCAGCTCGGCTACATCAGGGATACCGACGAGGCCATCAGGCACGATGCGATCTCTTCGCTGCGCGCTTTCAAAGGCGATCCCAACGCTCCGGTGCAATATTTCCATTCCGCCGCCAAACTCGCCAACGGTCGGGAATTGTGGCTCGCCGCGACGCCGAAACAAGTGCTCGACAGCAGGCCAGGAATATCGGCCGCGCCAGTCTGATCGGGTGGGTTCGGGGCAGCCCCCGCGCGCGACCGCGCGGGGTACGGGCTCTCGTGAACCGAGCCCCGCCAAGAGCGGGTCTCGGCCTTTGCAGGCTTCGATCCCTCTGCCTACTCCGCCGGGGCATGCTTGCGTGGCAGCAGGCCAAGCTCGGCGATCTTGTGCACCACGAGTTCCTCGATCACCTGGGCCGCGGGACTTGCAAGGTGTCGCGCGATTTCATGCACACCGTCCCAGACATCCTTCGTCAGCAGCACGGCGTTGCCGCCGGGCTCACCATTGCGCCGTGTTGCCTTGTACGCTTCCAGCAAGAGTTCGATGATTTCACCCTCAGTCACCTTGCGCGCCATTCCGCTCGACTTCCGCCGCTCAAGCTGGAGCTCCGCCTGCAATCCCACAATCTCCCCCTTGAAGCTGTCCCGCACGCGGACGGCATACACTTCGGTTCGGCCGGTGCGGCGGCGCACGCGCCGATGCTCGACGGCGCGAACGTCGTCGGAATGATCCAACTCCGCCGCCGTCGTCTCGGCCGCAGCGATCGGGGCACCTTCCTTCTTGGCACCACTTCCAACGATGTGCGCAAAGATGTTCATGTTGCCGTCCCGGTCTCACTCGATCATCAGTTGACCGTCGGCGGCGCGCGCGAAACGCGTCGGCCTGTGAATGTGACGCGGCACCGCCGCGTGCTCGACGTTGGTGACGTTGGGTCTCGCCTGGGCCATTGGTGCCAGCCGCGGAAAGCCCCGCATCGGCAGCAGCGCCAGAAACAACCCGAAGGCCGAACCGAATTCGACCAGCGCCGCGAACAGCACCACGATCGAAGTCTGCACCCGTTCGAGCCCAACCCCGGTAAGTCGTGCCAAAAGCCCGGCTTGCTGATCCTGATCGTTGCGCGCTCCCGCAGCAAGGAAGGTATCGACCTCGGCTTTGAGCGCGGCGCCGCGATCCCGCAAGCGCTCGCTTTCGACTGCCGCCGCAAGCTCGATACGCAGGTCCCCAACGCCTCGGCAGTAGGCGCGGCTCGCCTCGATGGTGGCGTCCCTGCATTCGTTTGAACTCGACCACAACCGGTCCTGTTTGGCGCGGGCGATGGCCGCTTCGATCACGGCGCGCGGACGGATCGCTCCGAGCGATGTCACCCGTTCCTTGATCTCCCGCAGCTCGCGCTCCGCCGCCTGATAACGCAGCGAAACCGCTTCCCGGCTTCCGGTCACGGCCCCGCGCGAGGAGGCCGCAAAGCCGATGGCACTGAACAGCGAGAACACAAGACAGCCGGTGAAGAACATCATGCCGATGAGGCTGCCGAGCCGCAGGCGCGCCGACCAGGCCCACGCAATCACCAGCGGCAGCGACGCCTTGAACACGTCGATCCCGATCGAGACCGCCCCCAGCACCTGCGACGAGGGGGCGTCACCCCCCTGCCCGGTCCAGAACGACCAGTTCATGTAGATCGAGGCCGCCGTCAGCAGCAGCGCCCCAGCAAGGCAGACACCTGTGATCAGTCTATGCATGGCATGATCCCGCGCTTTTGTTGGGATTCGACGCTGCGCCCGTTAGGTTTTTCGGCCGTGCACCTTTTCGTAAGCCGCGCGCATGTCTTCGAGCAGCACGCACATGCGCTTGCCACGCCGTTTCGCTTCCGCCTTGATCCAGTCCTTAAAATCCGGCGTCACGATCGTGGCGAACTGCACGTCGCGCCCCGTGCTGCGTGAGATGCGCCCCTCCTCGTCGCGCGCGACGGCATAGCGGTTGAGCGCGCGCTTGGCGTTGTCGTCCGGGGCCGGTGGCGGCAACACGCGCGGAGCACCCGGCAGCGCGGTGAGTTTCTTGGCTGTCATCGCCCTCGTCCTCCGCGATCCCGATCCATACCTTTGGACTTTGGCTGCAGCCGCTGGAACCGCCGCTCGGCCGCGGCCACGCCCTTCGAAATCGCGTCCATCATGCGGCTGGCATCTTCGCGCAGCCGCTCGGCACCGGAAATTTCAGTGAGCCCATAACCCTCCGCCAGGGCCGCGCTGTACAGTGGTGCGTTGCGAATGCATCCCTCAAGCGCGCCGTAGCCGGCTTCGGCCAGATACGCGCGCGCGAACTGCTCTTCGTCGTGCCCCGGCTTCGCTTCGGCACTGAAACGCGACAGCACCACGCCGAGCCGCCAGACCTCAATCCCCTCGGCGCGCAATCCATGCAGCAGCCTCACGGTCGGGGCGAGTTCGTAGGTCGGATTGGGACCGGTCGGAATCACCATGAAGGTCGATTTGCGTGCCAGCGCCAGCGTGCTCTTGTCCGTCCAGCCGGGGGTATCCACCACCAGCACGTCGCAGCGGCCAACCATTTCCAGCGCCTGCCGTGCGCTCGCGGCCTCGACCCTCACCTTCGGCAGGATGCCGTTATGGTCGCGAACCTGGGACCACGCGACGGCCGTCCTCTGCTCCTCATTGAGGTCGGTGAGAATGACATCCGCCCCCTGGGTCGCCCGCGCGACCGCATAGCTGCAGGCCAGCGCCGTCTTGCCGACCCCGCCTTTGCCGTTGGCGAACGGAACCATCACATGCGACATCGCGGCCTCGGCGAGCTAAGATCGGTACTCTAATTCTAGAACCTATCCGTCTAGATACAATTGTTTGGGCAACATTGCCAGCCCTTCGAGAGGGCGAAGGTTTGGGAAAGGATTGCGGGCGGTGACGGGTTTGTTGTTTTTGTAGCAATTGACGAGCAAAAATGGTAATAAAATGCCATTGAAACGATGGGGGATTTTTACAATGGATGATCGGGCACTTGATCAGCGGCTGGCCCGCATCGAAGAATATCTGGCCAAGCTCGACGAACGACTGACCAAGCTTGATCGCAGGACGGTTCGGGCATGGGAGATGCAGGACATTGGCATCCTCAAGATCGATCTCCGGCTCGAAGACGTCGAGGCGCGTCTGAAAGAGTTCCCTGAAATTGAGCGGATCGCCCAGGAGGCCTATCTCAAGACGCACCCGGACGCCCAAGCCGGACTTCATGAGGTCATCGACGCCGTCGAGACGGCTCGCAGCCAAATCTTCATCTCCAAAATTCCGAGCGTCGAAGAGTACCGGCGCCTGTCGAAATCCTAGGAAATTTCTCCGCTCGGTCTGCACGGCTTCGGCACCATGTGTTATTTGGTTGCCACGAGGTAAGGTGCAGAGAGACGACACATGGCCGCGGCCAACGACGGCAGCGAAGCAGAGGAAGCGCGCCGCCAGGAAGAGCTTGCTAAGAAATTAGCGCAGCTGTCTGACGAGAAGCGTCAGAAGTATGAAGTTCATGTTCATAACGCCATCGATGCTCATGGGACGGCCAGTCATGACTACCGGCTGGGTCTTGCGAAGACATTTTTGCAAGGGCTTCCGCCTTCGGAAGAAGGCCGGCAGATCAGTGATTATAACGATCGCGAACGGAAGCGCGCCTATGCGGACGCCCAACGCCTGGAGCGGGCGCAAAGAGGCCGGGACCAAGCCGCCCCCGAACCCACCAGCGGACGTCAACCCGAACCTGCTACCCCGGCGCTTGACCCCATGCAGGGTGTTCGCGCTAACGGCCCGCAGCGCGACTACGGCAAATTGCAGAAGACCCAGGATGAGGCAGCGCAACGCAGCCAAGCTCCCGATGCTGCCACAGCTGTTCTGTCCAGGCAGCAGTTGCAGGAGATGTCTGAGCGCTACGCTGAGGTGCGCAAAGCCGGAAATCTTCAGCCCACGCCTCCCGAGCTTCGCGAACGCAACGATCTGGCCAAGAAGCATTCCCTGATCGCGGAGAAGACGGATCGCGCCCACGGCACAACCGATGCGCAACAGACGCAACAGCGCGCGCTGCTCGATCACCAGCATCTTGCCGAGCGGGTGGGCGTGGAGGCCCGCTTGATCGGCCAGCGTTTGCGAAATCAGAGCGTTCCCGGCGCAGACATCTATGAGCGCGAGAGCCGCAGCGCCCTCCACACCGCCCGGGTGCTTCACCAGCAACGACAGAATCTGGTTTCTGGTATCGATCGTGCCCAACAAGGCGCTCGCCTTGTCCAACGACAGGATGAGCAGAAGCAGGCGGATGCGCCCAACCCTGCGCAGCAGGCCAACAGTCTGTCCGTCACGCCGTCCGCTCCGTCGCCTGCGGCTCAACCACAGGCCCGTAACGAGGGTGCCGCGCATTCTCCAGAGCGTCCGCATGACGACAGCGCGTTGCAGCGCATCCATGACAACGTGGCCAGTATGGATGCCGCCGAGAACAACATGAACCGAATTCTTGAACGCTACGACGCGTTGCGGCGCGTTGAAGGCATCACACCCGGTCCCCGCGAATTGGCGCAACGTCGTGACGTGACACTGTTGCACCACAGAGAGGAAGGCGTTTTAGAACAACAGCAGCAGCGGGAGCGTTGCGCGCCGGCGTATCAAGGAGAGCAGGCAAAATGGATTGATGGCCAGCACCACTTGGAACAATCCGTCATACGCGTCATGCATCGCGCGTCCCAGGTGGCGGTTGAAGGCGATTGGCTGGCGCGGCAGCTTGCCGCCACCAACAAGCCGGAAGCCGAACGGTGCCGCCAGGAAGCGCGGTTAGGTGTAGCGACGGCGCAGGAGGCACGACAGCAGAGGAAACAACTCCGCTACAACCTCGCCTTCATTTATGAACCTGACATTTTTCCGCATCCAGGGGCTGAATCGGTTAAACCCATGACCGATGCAGAACGGCTGAACAGTTGGGTTGAAGCGCGAGACAAGCACGACAGGCTACCACCCACTGTCACGCCGGAACGATTGCACGGCATTCTCGGTCGTTACGACAGTATTGATCCACGAGCCGAACACGGCGCAGAGGCGACAGCGCCAGCCTACAAATTCGACGGTAAGACCGAAGCTTACATAGCCGCCGAAGTTAAGGGCATGGACGCTCACCTTGCCAACGACCCAGCTTTGCGGCTTGATCTGGCCTTCCGGGCGCATATCGAAAAAGGCCTCGACCCCAAGGGGCCTCCGTTCGAAACGTTCGAGGGAAGCGGCGCTCTCGATGACGAACGCAGAAGGTTCTATGCGAAACATCCAAACGCGCTGCCCCGCTCTCAAGAGCCGCCAGCGCACGTCCGCGAAGCCGAGGACAGGAAGAGCGCCGAGCAGGAATCCGCCAAAGGTGGCCGACCGTTGACGACCGCGGAGCGCGGCAATGCGTCGGCGCAGGCGAAGGTCGCGTCCGAGCGCAAGGACCGTCATGCAAGGAACGCCGAGACCATTCGCGGTATCGGCGGTGATGGTCGTGGAGGTGGCCCCAAAGGCCGCGGAGGCCACGGGGGTGGACGGGGAAGATAAGGGCACGGCTCAATACGCCGATCACGGTATTCGAATAGGAACCAGCTGCGCAACATCTTCGGCGCCTATCGACTTCGGGCCAGGGGTGGAATTCGGGCGCAAGCCGAAGCTCACCGCGCACCACCCGCGCGAGGCGATCAAACTGCAGCTGCGCCCCGGCCGGAAAACGGCTGGCGAGAGATTGCATTTGATTGTCCGCACCGACAATGTCCATGCGCCCACGATTTCGAAGCTACGCACATAAGCGCCGTCACTTGTCACGGTACTGTCGGATTGTTAGAACGATACGCGTTATTAAATATGGAATATCGGTATTACATGAACATAAAAACGAAATACGACAACACCGCAATCAACGCCAAGCTTGACGCGAAAGTCAAACGTTTGCGGGAAAAGAAACGATTCCGTGTGGAGGATTGGAAGGATCGCCTCGCGCTACGAGTTCTCAACGGGACTCCAGACCATCACCATGAAGACTTACTTGATGCCATGCTGGAAATAGCCATTGATACACTGATGAGACGCTTAGGAGGCGAGTCCGCAATCAGTATTATCGACCTCGTTATCAAACAACGGGTAAAAACATTACGCGGGAAACTTAACTGACATATCCCGCATTTCGGGGCGTCCCCCTTCGGGGCCGGGCTGTCGTGCAAGGGCACGGAGCCGCCAAGGGCGTCTCCGCCCTGAAGGGCTTCCATACCTGACGCATCATACGGCACCCCTCGCCGGAGGCAGTCGGTCCCGCGTCCCGCCGAAGACGGCGGCGCTATGCTGACGCTCCTGCGGCTGCCTTTTTAACCGGTCTCGGGGCTGGCGAATTGCCTCCGCTTCGCTCCGGCTGATGCGCCATTTTTTGCGAAGAAGGGGGCTGACGCCCCGTCCGCATCCCCGCCTGTGCGATCCCGCGAGGTTCCACCAGGTCAGACGGCTCCGAAACGGCGGCAAGCCCCCTGCCCGTGATCTAGGTCAGCCCCTGGGATCGGGCACCGCACCCGGAACCGGAGCCGGCGGTGCTCGTGGCGGCACCGTAGAGTGAGAGGGCGGCGGTAGTTTTCCGTGACGGGTTGTAGGTCGAGAGAGAGGCTCTTGGCCGCCCGTCATGGAGGATACCGACATGACGACCGCTGTTCAGAAGATTACCCTGAGTGCATCCCGCAACATTCCGTTCAACAAGCTGGTGCTGAGCCAGTCCAACGTCCGCCGCATCAAGGCCGGCATCTCGATCGAGGCGCTGGCGGAGGACATTGCCCACCGCACGCTGCTGCAGAGCCTCAACGTCCGCCCGGTGCTGGACGCCAAAGGAGAAGAGACCGGCATGTTCGAGGTGCCGGCCGGCGGCCGCCGGTTCCGGGCGCTGGAACTGCTGGTCAAGCAGAAGCGGATGGCGAAGACGCAACCGGTGCCGTGCGTGGTGCGCACCGATGGGCTGGCGGAGGAGGACTCGCTCGCCGAGAACAGCCAGCGCGAGGCGCTGCATCCGCTCGACCAGTTCCGCGCCTTCCAGACGCTGCGCGCCAAGGGGCTGGGCGAGGAGGAGATCGCGGCGCGGTTCTTCGTCAGTCCCGGCCAGCGTCAAACAGCGGCTGAAGCTCGCCGCCGTCTCGGAAAAGCTGCTCGATGTCTATGCCGAGGACGGCATGACGCTGGAGCAGCTGATGGCGTTCACGGTGACCAACGACCATGCCCGGCAGGAGCAGGTCTGGGGCTCCCTCGGCCACAACAAGGCGCCCTACTTCATCCGCCGCCAGCTGACCGAAGGCGCGGTCCGCGCCGGCGACCGGCGGGCGCAGTTCGTCGGCATCGCGGCCTATGAGGCGGCCGGCGGCATCGTGCTGCGCGACCTGTTCGAGGACGACGATGGCGGCTGGTTGCAGGATCCGGCGCTGCTCGACCGGCTGGCGAACGAGAAATTGCAAGCCGAGAGCCGAGGCCTTGCGCCCGGAGGGCTGGAAGTGGATCGCGGTTGCGCTCGACTTTCCGTATGGCCACACCCACGGGCTGCGCCGCCTGACCGGGGAGACCGTGGCTCTCACCGAAGAGGAACGCGCGGCCTGCGAAGCGCTGCGGGCCGAGCATGACGCCCTGGAGCAGGAATACGCCGACGCCGTGGAGTTGCCGGACGAGGTGGACGCGCGGCTCGGCGAGATCGAGACCGCGCTGGCGGCGTTCGACGAACGGCCGGTCACCTATGACCCCGCCGAAATCGCCCGCGCCGGCGTGTTCGTCAGCATCGACGCCGACGGCGGATTGCGGATCGAGCGCGGCTATGTCCGGCGCGAGGACGAGGCGCCGGTCGAGCCGGTCGAAGGCGGCGCCGAAGCGGGAACCGATCCCGTCGCCGGCGATGGACCGGACGCAGCCGGGCCGCATGAGAGGCCCACGGATCATCGTCAGTGTCATCGGCGGCGACGCTACCTCCGAGCCGCAAGGCGATGCGGAGGAAGACGATGGCATCAAGCCGTTGTCGGAGCGGCTGGTCATCGAGCTGACGGCGCACCGCACGCTGGCGCTGCGCGACGCGCTGGCGAACGATCCCGGCGTGGCGTTCACGGCGGTGCTGCACGCGCTGTGCCTCGGCGCCTTCTACCGGATGACGTTCGGCACCTGCCTGGAGATTTCGGCGAAGAGCGCGAGCTTCAGCGCGCAGGCGCCGGGCCTTGCCGACAGCGCTTCCGCCCAGGCGATCGAAGCCCGTCACCGGAACTGGGCCGCGCAGTTGCCCAAGCGCGAAGACGATCTGTGGGACGCGCTGGTGGGGTTCGATGCCGACCGTCGCGCCGCGCTGCTGGCGCATTGCGCCTCGCTCAGCGTCAACGCCGCGTACGAACCGTGGAACCGCAGTTCGCGGCGCATCGACCATGCCGACACGCTGGCCCGCGCGGTGAACCTCGACATGGCGGCGGCCGGCTGGTCGGCGACGGTCGAGAATTATCTCGGCCGGGTGCCGAAGGCGCGCATCCTCGAAGCGGTGCGGGAAGCCAAGGGCGAACCGGCGGTGCAGCTGATCGACCATCTCAAGAAGACCGACATGGCGCGGGAAGCCGAGCGGTTGCTGGCGGGCACGCGCTGGGTCCCTGAGCCGCTGCGCACGCCCGATGTGCAGCAGGTCGAGACCGAGACGGCCGAAGGCGACGGCGAGGACCTGCCGGCGTTCCTGGCCGACGACGGCGGCGACGGCGAGACCGCGGCGGATCCCGAGGAACCGCAGCCATTCGCCGAAGCGGCCGAGTAAGTGCAGTCCCGCGGGGCGGCTGAGCACCGTCCCGCGTTTTCCATTCCCATCCACCCCAAAGAGCCTGGCGCCTCCGCGCCGGGCTCTTTTCATTTCAAGGAGATTGAACATGACCGATTGGTATACCCGTTGCGCCTACAATCCCGAGGCCAAGCAACGTTTTCACACGGCCGCCCGCCTGCGCTTGCGGCACTTGGCGGAGTATCTCGGCTTTCCGCCGGACGGATTCGACCTGAGGTGCAACGCCGGCGGCGTCGCTGTGAGCGGCGAAATCACCCTGCATCATGACACCGTTTACATCCAGGTGTCGCAGAGCTCCATGGGTCCGGAAAACGGCATCTTGATCCGCACATGCGAAGGCCGGCGCGACTACACCGGCGGGCGCAATCATTTCGCGCCGCTGCGGCTGCTCGACGATACGCCGGCGCTGGCGGCAGAGGTGCGCGCCGTGATGGCGACGAAGACCGGTTCGGTGGCGAGGGCATCGTCCAGAACCGCGGCGCCGATCCGGCGCGGCGAGGGTTCAGAGTGAGAGGAGGCCGAAAGCATCATGGATGGCTCGCTTTGTAAGCCTTGAACTCGGCACGGAGATTGTCATTGTCGGCTTTAAGTTCCTGAATGGCCTTGATCAGCTTCCATGGATTCGGCTCATCAACAGTGTAATAGCTGTCGTCATTCATGTGGACCATGTCGGGATGGGTGAGCAGCATTTCCTGCGCGACGACCCCGGTGCGGCGCTCGCCGGTGGATCGGACGGTGAAGTCGCGGATGCGCATGCCTCCAAGCCAGCCGAGACCGCTGCCACTGTCGGCGATATCCTTCTTGAGACGTAAATCGGACGAGCAAGCCACGGTTTCGGAGCTGGTGCCGGGGGTGTGATTGCAATAGGCGGCCCCGCTTTGCAGCCTTGCGGTTACGCCCGATGACGCATAGATATGCAGCACTTGCTGAGGTGACGCCGTCCCGATGCCGACATTCCCATTCAATTGGATATTACCCGCCGTTCCGGCACCACCAGAACCAGCAGCGCCCGGCGTCAGAACAATGTTTCCACCATTTGTGTTACCACCGCAACACGTGCTGCCGCCATTCTGAGCATACAAATTTATACCCAAGCCATTAACATTAGTCCAGGCGGTACCGGCCTCAACATCCAGGAATGCTGTGGGACTTGCCGAGCCAATCCCGACTTCACCAGCCCTCGCCGTAGCGCCGCCGCCAGTACCACTGCCGGCACCAGCGGTTCCCGGCATCAAAATAATGCTTCCGCCATTGCTGGAAGAACCGCAACACACGTTGCCGCCATTCTGAGCATACAAATTTATACCTGAGCCGTTAACCCGGATCATGCATCACGCGGCGGTTTTTTAGCGGCCTTGCCGGCGGGCGCGCGGGTGCGATCCGTCCAGTGGGATCGGTTTAAGGCTACTCGCGATGCAACGCGTTCGGGATTGATCTGCCCGTGCGGGCGGTTCTTTGGGGCCCCTGGCCCCGCGGCTCATGGGCCTGCCGGCATGAGGCCGAGCGCGATGGCTCGGAACAGTCCACCCTCCGGGCAACTGGTCGGCAGCTGGATGCGGATGCGGGCGATGTGTTCGATCACGCGCGCCCCGATCTTGATCAGGCGCTCCCGGATCGTCGCGAACTCGGCACTGGCAAGCGGGCTCGTCCGCGGGATCGCGGCGCGTACGCCGTGCATCAGCCAGAACGCGGCGGTGTGGAGGACGAGCCGTACCTGATTGGCGGTCGCGCTGTGACACGACATGCGATCCGAGGCCAACTGCGCTTTGTGCAGCTTGATCAGGTTTTCCATCTGCCCGCGCTGGCAGTAGACGGTCTCGTAAAGGTGCTGCGCCGAGCCTTTGAGCGAGGTGACGACATAGCGGATGTCGACCTCCTGGCGCATGCCGGTCTCTCCGGCGATCGGCTGCAGCGAACATTCCAGCCGCGCCACCACTTTGCGCGGTCGTTTCCAGCTGCCGGCTTGGTACATAAAGCTCGCATAGCTGCGCAGCTTCGTCTGGCTGCTCTTGGCGTGATGGAAGCGCAGATTGGCAGCGGCCTCTGCCACCAGGGCGTCGAGCGCGGCATTGCCGGCGAGGCCGAAGATGTAATCGGCGCCGTTATCCTCCGCCCATTCCATGGCCTCGACGCGGCCGTAATGGCCGTCGCCGCGCCAGATGATGCGGGTCCTGCGCCAATGTCCCCGCAGACGCTTCGTTACGTGCTTGATGACCGTCCTCACCTCCGTGCCCTTCGGGGTGCGGGCCGGGCGCAGCAACGTCACCACCGGCGTGCCGCTCCCGGCGTCATAGATGTGCATCGGGGCGAAGCCGCGCTCGTCGTGATGGGCGTTCCAGAATGCCAGCTGCTGGCCGCCATGCGCGGCGCAGAACGTGTCGTCGATATCCAGGATCGCCTGCCGGCCCGGCTTCATGGTGGCGGCGAACTGGTCGATGAGAGCCGCGGTGAGCCGTGCCGCTTCGATCTTGCTCGGCGCGTTTTCCAGGCGGCTGATGGTCGATTGCGAGGCCAGTGCCGCACCACTCTGCGGACAGCGGCCGACCGCAAGTTTCATCAGCGGGTCGTGCCGCAACCGGTCAAGGTCGACCGCATCTTTATGCCCGCACGCAATCGCAGCGGCCCGCGCCATCACCATCTCGAGCATCGCGTGCCTTACCCGGTCGGGATCGCGGCGATCCGGCATCGCTTCCGCCAGCCGCCGGCATACCCCAAGCCGGCGCTCCGCCTCCCGCAGCAGCAGCAGGCCGGCATCGGAGGACTGATTGCCGCCACCAAAATCGACCGTGACTTTCTTGCGGCGAACGGCGGGCAGGTCAAAGGGGAGCAGCGGATCGAACGGTTCGTCAGTCATGGCGGCTGTGGCGCAGAGCTGAAACGCAGGGCTACCGAACGCAACACCCGATTGGCTACGTGAGTTGCTCGCTTTGCGCCACTGTCGTCGCCAAAAATCTCATGCCCGATGCATAATCCAGGTTAACATAATTCGCCGCGGTACCGGCTCTAGACCAGATTCCGGTCAGGTTCGAACATAGCCGGCATGGCGGAAGAAGTTGGCGCATTCCTGCGCTGTGAATTCGGTTACGACGCAGCCGATCCGATGGATCAGGTCCGGAATGGTTTCTTCGGCGGCCTTGCGTAGATACGCTTTCAGTTTGCTGAAAGCCGGTTCGATCGGGTTAAGGTCGGGCGAATAGGTGGGAAGATAAACCAGCGTCGCGCCAGCCGCTTCGATTGCCTCCTTCACACCGGCCACCTTGTGAACCGGAAGGCTGTCCATGAGCACGGTATCGCCGGGGGCAAGGGTCGGAGCAAGGCTTTGTTTGAGATAGGCCAGGAAGATGTCTCCCGTCATCGGCCCATCGACCACGAGCGGCGCCACCATGGCGTTCTCCCGCAGTCCGGCCACGAAGGTCAAGGTTTTCCAATGCCCTTGCGGCGCATAGCCGACCAATCGTTCGCCGCGCGGGCAGCGGCCATAAAGCCGCACCATGGCGGTGGTGGTGCAGGTCTCGTCGACAAAGACCAACCGTGCCGGGTCCAAAAAGCCCTGCTCGCGGATCCAGCGCTGCCGCTGGCGTGCCAACTCCTCGCGCTTTTGCTCCGCCGCCTGCAGATGCTTCTTCTTGCGGCTGATCTGGTGACGATTGAAGAACCGCCACAGCGCGGTGCGGCTGGCCGCGATCCCGCGCTCCTCGCTCGCCGCCACGATCTCGTTCAGCGTCAAATCCGGCTGCTTGGCAACCAGCGCCAGAAGCTGGTCCGCGTGCGCCTCCAGCGGCGACGCGCTGCCGCCGAAAGGCTTTGCGGCGACGCTTCCGGTCGCCTCAAAGCGTTGCGCCCACAGCACCACCGTACTGGGGGCGACCGCATAATCCTCCGCCGCCTCACGCCGCGACGCCCCGCCCGCCACCGCCTCGATCACGCGGGCACGCAAGTCGATCGAATAGGGTTTCGGCATCGATCCCTCCCAAAGCGAATCAGTTGCCGCCAAACTCGCAGAAACTCAAGCCTTTGGGAATCCTTGTGATTCGACCTGACCGGAAAGTGGTCTAACATCGAGGAATGCTGTGGGACTTGCGGAGCCAATCCCGACGGAACCAGAATTTCCGGTACCAGCATAAGCGCCCGGTATCAAAAGAATATTTCCACCATTGGTGGAAGAACCGCAACACACGCCGCCGCCATTCTGGGCATACAAGTTAATACCTGAGCCATTAACATAATTCGCGGCGGTACCAGCCTCAACGTCCAAAAATGCTGCGGGACTTGCCACGCCAATCCCGACCGAGCCGCTGACGATAAGGCCATTCGTGGGGGCGGCGACGTTGTAACCGATGCTCGCTGCGCCGTTCACGTCCAGAAGATTCTGCGGGCTTGTCGTTCCTATCCCGACTTTGCCGCCTGTCTGGAAAATCACCAAATCGCCGAGAGTTGTCGTGCTGGTGAAGTAGGGGACATACCCCGTAGCGCCGCTCGCCGTCACGCTGCCGCCCACCGTGAGGGCGGTAGAGTTCCACGTCAGGGTGCCGCTGTTGTTCCACAGCACGCCGCTCGCTGCTCCACCACCAGACGCAATGTGAATCCCGTTGCCGGTCACGTCGAGCGTGGCTGCCGGACTCGTCGTCCCGATGCCGACATTGCCACTGACGATAATGCCGTTGCTGGCTCCGGACGCTGTTCCCGCATAAGTGCCGAAGGCCGCCGCGCCCTTCACGTCCAACGCATTAGCGGGCGACGACGTCCCGATGCCGACGCCGCCCGTGCCCTTTGTCGTCAGGATGATGCTGATATTGGAATCAACGCCGTTCGCGCTGATGCTGGGCTGACTGCCAGACGGTGCACCGCTCATGGTGAGTTGGTTGGTGGCTTGAGCCCATGCCGACGCCGCAGCGAACAGCGCCAGCACCAACAGCCATGTCGCGGCGTAAATCCGCTTCATCGCGCCTCGATGCCGTGTGCGCGTCCGGCGTTCCAGTCGCAGGCGGTGCCGTTATCCTCAAATGTCCAGCGTTCACCGTCGCAAACGCAAAGACGCATGCGTTGCGTGAGCGCCAGTGCGCCGCGCATGTGCGCCGTGCAGGCTATTGGTTCGCTTTCCACCGGCGTGAATTGCAGCACGGCGCCGACGCCTGTAGCGTCGCCCATGTGCAACCCATGCAAAGGCAAGGCCGGGTCGGACGATGACGGCTCCGCCGCGCTCAGGGCATGCGCGTCCAATGCCACCATTATGAAAATGGCCAGCATTGCAAACGTAAATTTCAGCAAACGTAAAGACATTGATGACACAAAGAAAATGGAAAACCCCTACAACTCTTGCATACACCTTTTATGAAATAAAGCACAAAACAATTTTAAATCGACGGGTTCGCGGACGGCAAGGTGACAGCCGGTGATGGCGACGAAGACCGGTCCGGCGTGGCGAGCGCTCAGAGTGAGAGTTTGGCCGGGACGGGTTTGAGCCGGACGGGGCCTTAGAGAGAGCACCCCGGCGGCTCTTCCCGTTCCCGCTCTCCCGGACATCTCCCCATGAACAGTTTATTCGCCCCCTCGGCCGCGCTCGCGGCCGCGACACCGTTGCTTGACACCTCCTCCGCCCTCGTTGCCGCCGCGCGATTGCTGTTGCCCGATCTCGAACGCGGCCGCGCCATCGATGCCAAGACGCTGCGCGCCGCCATGATGGCGGGCTTTGGCGGTTCCGACACCGATGGCGTTTGGGACTGGAAGACCGCCTACGAGGCTTGCGAGGCCGCGCAGGTGCTGTTCCTGCGCAAGTTCGGTCCGGCGATGCGGGCGCGGGCCAATGCCCCGGCCGCCCTGCTCGCGATGCTGGCCAAGGTCGCGGCGCTTGCTGCCGTCGCACACCCGCCGCTCGGAAGAGAGCCAGGCGCTGCAGCAATTCTCCACCCCGCTCGCGCTCGGCCTGGTGGCGAGCGCCGCCGCCGCGATCACGCTCGCGGATCTGGTGCTGGAGCCCTCGGCCGGGACCGGCTTGCTTGCGATCTTCGCCGAACTGGCGGGCGGTCATTTGGTCCTTAACGAACTCGCCGCCACCCGCGCCGGCCTGCTCGGCCAGCTGTTCCAAAACATTTCCGTCACGCGCTACGACGCCGCCCACATCCACGACCATCTCGATGCTGCGGTGCGGCCGAGCGTGGTGTTGATGAACCCGCCGTTCTCGGCGGCAGCCCATGTGGAAGGCCGGGTGGCGGACGCGGCGCTGCGCCATGTCGGCTCGGCGCTGGCGCGTCTCGCCGAGGGCGGCCGCCTGGTCGCCATCACGGGCGAAACTCTTGTCTCCTCACAATCCGGCCTGGCGGGATGGCTTCATCCGGCTGCAGGAGCGCGGCCGCGTGGTGTTCACCGCCGGCGTCGACGGGCGGGTCTATGCCCGCCACGGCACCACGACCGATACCCGCCTGACCGTCATCGACCGCGTGCCGGCCGATGATCCAAAGCTGTTTCCGGCTTCGCTCGGCATGGCGCCGGACTCTGCAACGTTGCTGGACTGGGTGACCCGGCTGGTTCCGCCGCGGCCTGCGGTTGCGGCTCCGCCCACGGGATCCGTGGTCCGAGCCCCGATGGCGACGCGGCCTGCGTCCGCACAGATCGCGCTCCAGGGCTTTGTCCGGACAGCTCCCCTTCCGGCCGCCTGCCGTCCCGCCCGCTGGCATCGAACTCGCCTACGAGACGATCGACTGGGCTCCTGCGGAGGCCGGCCGCATCACCGAGGCGCTGTATGAGGGCTATGCGCTGCAGTCGATCCGCATTCCCGGCGCGGCGCCGCATCCGACCCGGCTGGTGCAGTCGGCCGCCATGGCGTCGGTGGCGCCGCCCAAGCCCAGCTACCGGCCGCATTTGCCCGCCGAGGTGATCGCCAAGGGGCTGCTGTCCGACGCCCAGCTGGAAAGCGTCATCCAGGCCGGCGAAGCCCATGGCGGCTATCTGGCCGGCTCATGGACCGTGGACGAGACCTTCGATGCCGTCGCCGCCGCGGCCGATGGCGCGGAGAATGCCGTGCGGTTCCGCCGCGGCTGGTTTCTCGGCGACGGCACCGGGGCCGGCAAGGGCCGCCAGGTCGCCGGCGTCCTGCTCGACAATTGGCTGAAAGGCCGCCGCAAGGCGGTGTGGGTGTCGAAATCCGACAAGCTGATCGAGGACGCCCAGCGCGACTGGTCGGCGCTCGGCCAGGAACGGCTGCTCATCACCCCGCTGGCGCGGTTCCCGCAAGGGTCGGCGATCCGGCTCGACCACGGCATCCTGTTCACCACCTACGCCACGCTGCGCTCCGACGCCCGCGAGACCAAGGCCTCGCGCGTGCAGCAGATCGTCGATTGGCTGGGCACAGACTTCGACGGCGTCATCGTGTTCGACGAGAGCCACGCCCTGCAGAACGCCGGCGGCGGCAAGAGCGAGCGCGGCGACCAGGCGCCGTCGCAGCAGGGCCGCGCCGGCCTGCGGCTGCAGCATGCCCTGCCCGATGCCCGCGTGCTGTACGTGTCGGCGACCGGCGCCACCACGGTGCACAATCTCGCCTATGCGCAGCGGCTCGGTCTGTGGGGCGGGGCGGACTTTCCGTTCGCCACCCGCGCGGAATTCGTCGAGGCGATCGAGGCCGGCGGCGTTGCCGCCATGGAGGTGCTGGCCCGCGACCTCAAGGCGCTCGGCCTCTATGCGGCCCGCTCGCTGTCCTACGAGGGCATCGCCTACGAGCTGATCGAGCAAAAGCTCACCCCCGAGCAGGTGCGCATCTACGACGCCTATGCGGGCGCCTTCCAGGTCATCCACAACAATCTCGATGCCGCCCTGAAAGCGGCCAATGTCACCGGCGAGACCCGCACGCTCAACGGCCAGGCCAAGGCGGCGGCGCGCTCGGCGTTCGAGAGCGCCAAGCAGCGCTTCTTCAGCCACCTGATCACCGCGATGAAGACCCCGGCGCTGATCGCCGCGGTCGAGCGCGATCTTGAAGCCGGCCATGCCGCCGTGATCCAGATCGTCTCCACCGGCGAGGCGCTGATGGAGCGGCGCCTTTCGGAAATCCCCGCCGAGGAGTGGGGCGATCTTCAAATTGATATTACTCCGAGGGAGTATGTACTCGTCTACCTTGAACATGGCTTCCCGACCCAGCTGTTCGAGCCGTTCACCGACGAGGACGGCAACCTGTCGTCGCGGCCGGTTCTTTGCGACGGCCAGCCGGTGCAGTGCCGCGAGGCGGTGGAACGGCGCGACCGCATGATCGAGCATCTGGCCTCGCTCGCCCCCGTGCAGGGCGCGCTCGACCAGATCGTGCAACGATTCGGCACCGACATGGTGGCGGAGGTCACCGGCCGGTCGCGCCGCATCGTGCGCAAGCGCGGCACCGACGGGATCGACCGCCTTGCGGTCGAAGCCCGCGCCGGATCGGCCAATCTGGCCGAGGCGCAGGCCTTCATGGACGACTTGAAGCGCATTCTGGTGTTCTCGGATGCCGGCGGCACCGGGCGCAGCTACCATGCCGACCTCGCGGCGAAGAACCAGCGGCTGCGGGTGCACTATCTGCTGGAGGCGGGCTGGAAGGCCGATACCGCCATCCAGGGTCTTGGCCGTTCCAACCGCACCAACCAGGCGCAGCCGCCGCTGTTCCGGCCGATCGCGACCGACGTCAAGGCCGAGAAGCGGTTCCTCGTCCACGATCGCCCGCCGGCTCGATACCCTTGGGGCGATCACCAAGGGGCAGCGCCAGACCGGCGGCCAGGGGTTGTTCCGCGCCGACGACAATCTGGAATCCGTCCATGGCTGCGCGGCGCTGCGCCAGCTCTATGTGCTGATCTACAGCGGCAAGGTCGAAGGTTGCTCGCTCAAAACGTTCGAGGATGCGACCGGGCTGCGGCTGACCGACCAGGACGGCACTCTGCGCGAGGACCTGCCGGCGATCACGACCTTCCTCAACCGGCTGCTGGCGCTGACCATCGCGTTGCAGAACACCTTGTTCGAGGTGTTCGAGGACCTTCTGCGCACCCGCATCGAGGGCGCGATTGCGTCCGGCAGCTACGATCATGGCGTCGAGACCGTGACGGCCGAAAGCCTGACCGTCACCGGCCGCAAAACCATCTACACGCATCCGCAGGGCGGCGCCGAGACGCAGGTGTTCACCATCCTGCGGCGCGAGCGCAACAAGCCACTCACGCTGGCCAAGGCGCTGGACTTGGCGGATAGCGAGTCCCGTTCGCGGCTGCTGGTGAACCGCCAGTCCGGGCGGGCCGCCGTGCAGGTGCCGACGACGGGCTTGATGCTGGACGACGGCGCGGTCGAGCGCCGCGTCCGCCTGATGCGCCCGATGGAGCGTCCCGCGATCTCCGATCGCCGACCTGGCCAAAACCCAGTGGCGCGAAGCCGACCGGACCGAGTTCACCCAGGCCTGGGAGGCGGAGCTCGCGGCGCTGCCGGAGTTCACCGACAGCACGCTGCACATCGTCACCGGCCTGTTGCTGCCGATCTGGAAGCGGCTGCCGCACGACTCGATGCGGGTCTACCGGCTGCAGACCGATGCGGGCGAGCGCATCATCGGCCGGCTGGTGTCGCCAGCCTGGGTGGCGCAGGCCTCCGAGAACGAGGTTCCCACCCTCAGCCCGGCCGACGCTTTCGCGGCCGTGCTGGAGGGCAGGACGCTGGTGCAGCTGGCGGATGGGCTGGAGCTGCGCCGCGTGCGGGTGATGGGCGAGGTGCGGATCGAGCTGTCCGGCTTCACCGAGGGGATGGTGGAGCGGCTCAAGGCGATGGGCCTGATGTCGGAAATCATCGCCTGGAAGCTGCGGCTGTTCGTGCCCACGGGCAGTTCGGGGCCGGCGATCCTCGCCACCGTGATGGAACGCTACCCGCTGGTGCGGGTGGCGGACCGGGCGCGGCGTGAGCCGATGTCTCCCGCTGCTGACCTGGCGCACCGGCTCGCGCGCGATGCCGAGGCGGTGTGCCGCTATTATCTGCCCCACGGCCGCCGCGAAGGCCGCTACTGGCTGGTCGGCGATGTCGCCGACACCCCCGGCCGCAGCCTGTTCGTGCGGCTGCACGGGCCGGACCACGGCAAGGGCGCAGCCGGCCGGTGGCAGGATGCGGCATCGGGCGAATATGGCGATCTGCTCGACCTCATCGCCTTGAACCGCCGGCTCGACCGCTTCCGCGACGTGCTCGCCGAGGCGCGCGCCTTCCTCAGCCTGCCGCGGCCGGAGCCGGTGTCTTCCCCTCGCCCGCCGGTTCCCTGCGGATCGCCGGAAGCGGCCCGCCGGCTGTTCGCCATGGCGCGGCCGCTCAGTGGCACGCTGGCCGAGGCCTATCTGCGCGGGCGCGGCATCACGGCGTTGCCCGGCACCGGCGCCCTGCGCTTCCACCCCGGCTGCTACTACCGTCCGCATGACGACGCACCTGTCGAGACCTGGCCGGCGCTGATTGCCGCCGTCACCGATCTCGCCGGCACCATGACCGGCGCGCACCGCACCTGGCTCGATCCCGTCCGGCAACGGCAAAGCCCCTATCGCCACGCCGCGGCGGGCGATGGGCCACCTGCTCGGCAACGCGGTCCGCTTCGGTGTCGCCGCATGACGTCATGGCGGCGGGCGAAGGCATCGAAACCATGCTGTCGCTGCGGACCATCCTCCCTGCCCTGCCCATGGTGGCGGCGCTGTCCGCCAATCATCTTGCCGCCATCCTGTTTCCGGCGACGCTGCGGCGCCTCTACGTCGCGCGCGACCGCGATGCCGCCGGCGACATCGCGCTGGCCAGGCTGGCCCGACGCGCACGGGAGGCCGGGATCGAGCCGCTCGCACTATCGCCGACGCATGGCGACTTCAATGACGACCTGCGGCGCCTCGGCAGCGATCGCCTGCGGGCAGCCCTGCTCTCGCAGCTCGCCCCGGACGACGTAGCCCGCTTCATGAGCGGGTGAGGCGAGGCCGGGATGGGGGCAGCGGTTCAACTGCCGTCGTGGATCGGATGAGGCTCCCCGACGAGTTGGAGGAGAGCCGCGCCCCGGCCTTCAAGGGGCGATCGGACGGCAAACGGTCCGCCTCCGCAACGGCGTTCGGCGACTATTTTCCGCCGCCGGGCGACAAGCGGGGCCCGGCTTTGCATCGCGAAGCAAAATAGCCGCCGCCCGCCGTCCTCCGCTTACGCTTCGGCCCAAGAGGGTGCGGAGGCGGCCCGCCCGCCGTCAAGAGGATCGCCCAGGAAGGCCGCGATGGGCGCGGCCACCATCACAGGGAGCCTCACCATGACGATCCACACAACCGACTTCGAACCGCCGCACGCCTCATCCCCGACCGACCGCGTCCTCACCGAACTAGAACTTTACGGCTATCGTCCATCCGGCGACGAGCCCGACCTGCGGCCGCTGCCCGAACCCGACGCCATCGGCGGCGCCGTCGCCGACATTTTTGACGCCCTGGTCGCCACCCTCGGCGACACCCGCCTCGAACCCGACCTCGAAGACCTGCTGTGGTCGACCGTCAACCTGTTCCATCGCGCCGCCGACCGCCTCCAGCGCGAACTCGACCGCAACGAGGACGCCCAGAAGCGCAGCCAGGCCGAACAGGACGGCTCGGAAATCCGCTCGGTCGAACTGGAGCGCCTCCTCGCCCAGGGCCAGACCCTGATCGAACGCCGCGACAGCATGGAACGCTTCCGCGACCACGCCGCCGACGGCTTCGAGCGCCACACCGGCTCGGCCTGGCGTCCGCGCGCCGGCTCGCTGGTCAGCCATCGCACCCTCACCGCCGCCATGATCGACAGCCGCGATTTCCTCGCCGCCAAGCGCCGCGCCGAGACCCAGCCGCTGCTGCCGCCCGGCCCCAAGGTGGCCTTCACCGGCGGGCTCGACTTCAACGACCATCGCGCCATCTGGGACCGGCTCGACAAGGTGTTCGCAAAGCATCCCGACATGGTGCTGCTGCATGGCGGCAGCCCCAAGGGCGCCGAGCGCATCGCCGCCTGCTGGGCCGATAACCGCAAGGTGCCGCAGATCGCCTTCAAGCCCGACTGGACCCGCCACGCCAAGGCCGCCCCGTTCCGGCGCAACGACCGCATGCTCGAAGTCCTGCCGATCGGCGTCATCGCCTTCCCGGGCTCCGGCATCTCCGCCAACCTCGCCGACAAGGCCAAGAAGCTCGGCATTCCCGTGTGGACGTTCGGTGCTGAACCGCATGCCAAAGGTGGCGGCGCGTGATGCGCCGCCCCAGCGCCGCGGCGACCCGCAGCCGCAGAGTCAGAGTGCGGACGGGTTTGCCCGCGGCGCCTTTGGCGTCCTTGACCCGTCCCAACCGGCGCCGATGCCCGCGCTCTATATTATCCGTTGCCTGTCTAAAGTATTATACTTGCCTCCCTCTACTCAGTATCTTAAAATCACTTGCTTTTCCTCCCAAAATCTCTGGGCTCGACATGCCCACTATCACGTTCACAGAATACATTCGCCCTAACGGCCGCACAGAAAAGGTCGAACTAGGATGCCACTCTGCCACCAAACACAAGGCTGACGGATTGGTGCGCAAGGGATACCGCTTCGAGTGCGAGATATTGCCGGACAATGGGACAATCAGCCTAACTGCCGTTGACCCAAATGATGAGGGCGATGTTGCCATTGAGCTGTGCCGAAGACGATCAGCAATTCCGAACGCCGTGCGAAGCCTCGTGAACAAGGCTGTCGTGTTCGATAGCCGGCAGCCACATTAACGCCAGGAACCACCATTCCGAATTCAGCAACTTGAAAAAAGCAAAATGGAAATGGAGAAACTAGAACCTAAAGCGCGTACTTTTATTTCATGGGAATAGGAACGAGCTGACGCAAAAGACGATGCTGCTACAATGAGTAATCAACCTTACAATCCATACGCGAATCCCGTGTTGGTGTATTTTGTTCATGTAAGACGGATGTGGCGGCAATTGCCCCCCGCACCGTCACCTATCTAACGCCAAAGCCCGGAGGCAGAATGTCTTTTCGGTCGTCCCATCGTACCGTGCCGGTCGGGACGGCTCAATGAGACGCGGCCTCCGCCAATTTTGCCGAGCGTAAAGAGCGCGCAAGCGCGCGCCAGTTTATACGAAGCGCTCGACAAAATCGGTTCCCCCGCGCCCCGCTTCGCGGCGCCTTCGGCGTCATTGACCCATCCCGACCGGCACCGGTGCCGCCCTCCCGTCGTCACGACAACAGGAGGGTACGATGACGCTTGCAGAACACATCGAGGAATTGATCGCTGAAATCGCGGGGCGCTCTGACGCGCCGCGAACGCAACGCCGTGCGAGCGGAGCTCGCCAAGGCCATCGCGGCGCAGGCGGAGATCGAGCGCGCCGCCGCGGCGCATGACCAGAGCGCGGGGAGGTGATCACATGCCCAAGGTTCTCAACGCCAGGCAGGCCGGCACCAAGCCGGCCGCGGATCGCGTCTATGTCGGCCGACCCAGCAAGTGGGGTAACCGTTTTGTAATCGGCCGCGACGGCTCGCGCGATGAGGTCATCGCCAAGTACCGCGCATGGATCGTGCAGCAGCCCGCGCTCATGGCGGCGCTGCCGGAACTGCGCAATAAGGACTTGGTATGCTGGTGCGCGCCAAACCGGTGTCATAGTGAGGTGCTGATCGAACTCGCGAACCGGTAAGCCCTGCATCATGGCCGGTTGCACAGGCGGGGACCGCCGCGGCGGCTTCCCGCCTGTGCGGCTGGTCTTCACCCCATCTGTTGATGCGCCATGTCTCCGGCTGATCGCCTATCGTTTCGAGTAATTCGTGTAATTTGAGTATTGCGGATAACTCCGGAATATGATATGCTAGGACAAATGAGATAGAGGTGCTATAATGACTTATACGTCCAGTGAGCCGACATTTCCCTCCGACCAGGATGCCGTTCTGGCCCGCGAGGTGAGCCGCGCCCTTGAGGGGGCCGGCGACACCGCCTTGCGGCTCCAGGTGGCGGAAGCCGGCCGCGAGCTGACGACCTTCGATTTGCCGCCGAGCGTGGTGCGCCTGCTCGTGGACATCCTCAGAGAGACGGCCGCCGGGCACGCCGTGTCGGTCGTTCCGCTCGAAGCGGAAATCACCACGCAACAAGCCGCTGATCTGTTGAATGTCTCACGGCCCTATCTGGTCAGTATGATCGAGAAAGGCACGCTGCCGGCGCGCATGGTCGGCAATCAGCGCCGGCTGCCGCTCAAGGACGTGCTTACCTATAAGGCCGATAACCGCGCCAAACGGCGCGAGGCGCTGCGGGAACTTGTGGCGCTCGACCAGGAACTCGGTCTGTACGGCCCTTGAATGAACAGGACGCGGCGGGTCACCGCTTTCCTGGATGCGAGCGTCCTCTACTCAGCCCCGCTGCGAGACCTGCTGATGCATCTCGCCATGCGGGACTTGTTTTTGGCGCGATGGTCGGATCGCGTGCACGAAGAATGGATCACGGCGTTGCTGCGCAACCGGAGCGATCTGACACCAGAGCGACTCGCACGGACGCGCCGCTTGATGGATGAGAACATCGATGATGCTCTTGTCCGCGGCTACGAGCCTATCGTCGATCAGCTCACGCTGCCTGATCCCAATGACCGCCATGTGCTCGCTGCCGCGATCCATGGTGGCTCCAGCATCATTGTCACCGTCAATCTACGCGACTTTCCAACGAATATCCTCACAACCTATGGCATCGAGGCGCAACACCCGGACACGTTCATAGGGGCTCAACTCGCCGATCAGCCGGACGAAGTTCTCGCTGCCCTGCATGAGCTGCGGCTCGACCTCAAAAATCCGCCCACCAGCATGCCCGAGTTGATTACGACCTTCCAGCGCCAAGGTCTGACCGAAACCGTGGCCGAGTTGCGCCGGCTGATGGAAGTTTGATCGGCGATTCCATGTCGTGAATCGCCTTGGCTACCTGATTGCGAGCGTGCCGGTCGCGCCAGACCACACCTACAACGTCGCGTGTGAGAACCTCACCGAGCCCGACGACGCCGACGACGAGCGCTTGCAGCTTGCGGCGGGACCTGCTGGATGCGCTTAAGCAAGGCCATCCAGGCGAAAAATACCGGCAATGCGACTGCGTACAGCGGATGCGCGCCAAGCCAAGCCGCAGCGCGGTTTCATTCTCACCGATCCGCCCTACTGGTCGCGTGAGGGCCGCAAGGTCGCCATCGACGATTGGCTGAAACCGGCCTTCGCGGAAAATTACCGGGGCCTGCCGCAGCCGGCGTTGTGTGAAGTTCTTCGGCTCGCTCGTTCGCGCAAATGTAGATTTGGGCAATTGCTCGATTGCTCAAACACTTTCGTTTCCGCGTAGGCGCCGTCCATCCTCGATCATGTCCGCGTCCTTGATCTCGATGCCATCGGCTCGGAGCGCCAACATGATGACGTGCCGGACCGACACCATGTCCTGGGCCGCCCGCATCTTGATGGCGATCCAGGCGTAATCTGGCACCTCGATGTTCAAAGTCTTCATCCGGCCGCGCGGCGTGCACTGAACTGGAGTCCCTGCTCCCCTGCTCGCTCTTCGCGCCGGACCTTTTGCTGCTCGCAGCGCATTCAGATCGTCCGCGGCCTCCGGCGGCCCCAATTTTGGTACCACCAATGTGGGTATTCCCTTTTCGGCTGCCTGCGCATCGAGACGTTGATCGATCAAGTCTATCTCGACGCTCTGGAACGCGGGCTTGCTGGCTTTGCTGGTTGACATGAGCCCTACCCCGCCACGGATTGCACAATGGCTTGGCCACGCGCTTGGTTGACGATTGCTTCCATCTCTTGCGCCAGTGCCGCAACCTCGCCCCCTGCCCCGCCGGTATCGGTCGTCGCTGGCGGCGTCCCAGTCAGGAACATCTCTTTGTAAGCCACGCGTTCGACCATGACGGTCCGAAAGATCGGCAACCCGTGCCGGGCCAGCTCCTGGTAGATGAAATCGGTGACGCGTGTCCGCAGGGGCGACATCTTGGTCAGTAGCAGGCGGTAAGGGATCGCAGTCCCCTTCTCTTTCGCCACATCGCGAACATCGGCGGCGATCACCAGGGCCTCGCGCAAATCCGGTTCCGACGCTTGCGCCGGAATGACTACGAGGTCCGACCGTGCGATGGCCCGCAGCGCCGTTGCTTCACGTGCGCCCGCCAGATCGATCAGGATATGGTCGGTCTCGCCAGCGTTCACGGCATCGCGAAACACCGCCGTAAAGTGGTCCCGCTCGATCGCCCGAACTGCCAGACCCGGAATGTTCGCCTTGCGCCCCCACCGTTCCAGCGTTTTATTCTGGTCAAGGTCGATGACCAGCACCTGCTCGCCGCGCACAGCCAGACGCGTTGCAATCGCCGCGCAGGCTGTCGACTTACCCACTCCGCCTTTTGACGATGCAAACGAAACAATCATGCGAGACCCCGGAACAGGAGATTACGAATACTTCAATTGAGCAAATCCACAATTGCAAGGAACCGCAATTGCGCAACCGATTGTTTAGCAATTTATAAAAATATTATCAACACGATTTTCAAGGTTCTACGAGTTTGTGCAAACGGGCAATCGAGCAATTGGCCAAAAGATCAAATATGCAAGTCATGGCTTGCTCAGTTGCGCACCTGCGTTTTACCATAACTGCTTACTTCCACAAGTGTGGGTTTGTTGATTAGGATCATTCTTGCCATTGGTTAATTTACGGATTTTAGCAATTGCACAAAGCGGCAATTGTGCCGATCCGCATCTGTTTACTTGCCCAACCATAGGAAAATACAATTGCTGATTTGTGGATTTGCATCAAAGAGACGGCATCGCCGCCGGCGATGCTCTTCACCCGTCGAAAAAGGCTGGATCCAATCACCCATGC
>CAWDKL010000043.1:0-39782 GCA_963802745.1 uncultured Alphaproteobacteria bacterium
GGCCTTTGAATTCAGAGTCCGGTGTAGGACACGATAGTTCCATTCTCCTGAAAGGTCGCGCACATGCAATCTTTTTGTGCGATGCACAAATTTTAGATCAAATGAACAGGTGCGAAGGCAAATTATGTTGCACTGCGTTGGCAGAATTCCGTCTTTCCCGCCAGTTTGGCATTATAGAACCTATTTCCGCTTGGCACGACCCTTGCTGCCAACCAGCCCAGGCAGCCGGCAATCCCGGCCTGCCGCCAAGCTGCCTAACGGCGGGCACGCTTCGCGCACATTACGTTTTCCGGCGAACTAATGGCGGTTCGCATCCGGAACAGTCCGGCAGCGCCTTTGCGCTGAACGCGAGTACCGCACCCATGAAAAAAGCGCTTTCCTCAAGGCGGGTCATCTGCCGACCCTCATCGCCTGTTTCCTGTATTTCGATCTGAGCTTCGCGGTCTGGGTGCTGCTCGGCCCGCTGGCGGTCTTCATCGCCCAGGACCTCGGTCTCAATGCCGGCCAGAAGGGCTTGATGGTGGCGACCCCCGTGCTGGCGGGCGCGGCATTGCGCATCGTCAACGGCATCCTGGTCGGTCAGTGGAATGCCCGCCGCGCCGGCCTGTTCATGCAGGTTGTCGTCATCGCCGGCTTGCTGGCGGCCTGGCTGCTCGGCCTCAATAGCTTCCCCCAGGTGCTGGCCTTCGGCATCGTGCTCGGCGTCGCCGGGGCATCCTTCGCCATCGCCTTGCCGATGGTGTCCTACTGGTATCCGCCGCAATATCAGGGCTTCGCGCTCGGGCTTGCCGGCGCCGGCAATTCCGGCACCGTGTTCGCCTCGCTGTTCGCGCCGGCGCTCGCCGTGGCGTTCGGTTGGCGCAATGTGCTCGGCCTGGCCGCGCTGCCGCTTATCGCCGTGTTCGTCTACTTTCTGCTCGCCGCAAAGGACAGCCCAAAAAGCCCGCCGCGCAAGACCATGGCCGACTATGCCCGCCTGCTGGGCAAGGCCGACGCCTGGTGGCTGATGTTCTTCTACAGCGTGAGCTTCGGCGGCTTCGTCGGCCTGTCGTCGTTCCTGCCGATCTATTTCCACGATCAATATGGGCTTTCCGCCGTGACCGCCGGGTATTTCACCGCCGGCTGCGTGTTCGTGGGCTCGTTCGCGCGCCCGTTCGGCGGGGCGCTGGCCGACCGCGTCGGCGGCACCCGCACGCTGTCGTTCATCTATGCCCTCGTCGCGGCCCTGCTGCTCATCGTTTCGCGCGGCGTGCTGCCGGCCGAAGCCGCCCTCGCCACGCTGATGATCGGGATGGTGGCGCTCGGCATGGGCAACGGCGCGGTGTTCCAACTCGTCCCGCAGCGCTTTGGCGGCGATGTCGGGCTGATGAGCGGCCTGGTCGGCATGACCGGCGGCGTCGGCGGGTTCTACCTCGCCGCCAGCCTCGGCTACGCCAAGCAGTTTACCGGCAGCTACGCCGTCGGCTTCGTGCTGTTCGCGGCTCTAGCCTTGGCGGCCTGGGCCGGGATCGCCGGGGTGCGGCTGCGCTGGCGGCGGGATGCCGCCGCGCTCGCCGGCGTGCGCGTTTAAGGGGGCCGGCCATGAACATGATCGCAGACCCGCGAAAACATCTCGTCGTCATCGGCAACGGCATGGCCGGCATGCGCACGGTCGAGGAACTGTTGGCCCGTGACGAGGCGCACCGCTATCGCATCACCGTGTTCGGCGCCGAGCCGCATGTGAACTACAACCGCATCATGCTCTCCAGCGTGCTGGCGGGCGACAAGAGCCTCGACGACATCGTCATCAATCCGCAGGACTGGTACGACGACAACGGCATCCGGCTTTATACCGGCGATCCCGTTGCGCGCATCGATCGCGGCTCGAAGACCGTCACCGCCGCGAGCGGCCGCACGCTTCCGTATGATCGCCTGCTGCTCGCTACGGGCTCGCGGCCGCTGGCGCCGCCGATTCCGGGCCTCGGCCTGCCCGGCGTCTGCGCGTTTCGCGACATCGCCGACGTCGGCAAGATGCTGGAAGCCGCGCGCACCCACAAGCGCGCGGTCGTGATCGGCGGCGGGCTGTTGGGGCTGGAAGCCGCCTGGGGGCTCAAGCAGCAGCGGCATGTCGGTTGCGCTCGTGCACCTGATGCCGACGCTGATGGAGCGCCAGCTCGATGCGGCGGCGGGCCAGCTGCTGCAGCGCGATCTCGACCGCCGCGGCATCGCCTTCTTCACCGACGGCCAGACCGAGGAAATTCTTGGCACCGACCACGCCGAGGGCGTGCAGCTCGCGGATGGGCGGACGATTCCGGCCGACTTGGTGGTGCTCGCCATCGGCATCCGGCCTAACATCGACCTGGCTCGCGCCGCGGGCCTGGAGGTGAATCGCGGCGTCAAGGTCTTCGACGACATGCGCACCAGCGACCCGGATATTTTCGCGGTCGGCGAATGCGTGGAGCACCGCGGCCAGGTGTTCGGCCTGGTGGCGCCGCTGTGGGATCAGGCCAAGGTCGTGCGCCGCCCAGCTCGCCGGCGACGAGACCGCGGTGTTCGCCGCCGCGCGCGCTGTCGACCAGCCTCAAGATCACCGGCGTCGACGTATTCTCGGCCGGCGCGCTGACGGCGGCGGACGCGGCCGACGACGAGATCACGCTGCGCGATGATTCCCGCGGGCGTCTACAAGAAGATCGTGCTGCGCGACGGCAAGCTGGTCGGCGCCGTGCTCTACGGCGATGTCGCCGACGGGCCATGGTACCTGCAGCTGATGCGCGACCACAAGGACGTGAGTGCCTTGCGCGAACGGCTGGTGTTCGGCCGCGCCATCGCGGAAGCGGTCGCCGGCAAGCCGGCCACCACCGATATCACCGCGATGCCGGACGATACCCAGGTGTGCGGCTGCAACGGCGTCGCCAAGGGCACCATCGTTCGTGCCATTTGCGACAAGAAACTCGCCTCGCTCGCCCAGGTGCGCGCCCATACCAAGGCCTCCGCCTCGTGCGGACAATGCACGAGCCAAGTTGAGGCGCTGCTTGCCTTCGCGGCCGGCGTCGACGCCAAGGCCGCCAAGAAGACGATGTGCGAATGCACCGACGCCGGCCATGACGAAGTCCGCCAGGGCATTTTGGCGCGCAAACTCAAATCCATGGACGCGGTGCGGCAGGACATTCGGCTGGAAGAAGCCGGAGGGCTGCCACAAATGCCGCCCGGCGCTGAATTATTATCTGCTGTGCGCCTGGCCGGGCGAATATCGCGACGATTCGCGCTCGCGCTTCGTCAACGAGCGCGTCCACGCCAATATCCAGAAGGACGGCACCTACAGCGTGGTGCCGCGCATGTGGGGCGGCCTGACGACGCCCGCCGAACTGCACGCCATCGCGTCGGTGGCGGAAAAGTTCAGCATCCCGACCGTGAAGGTGACGGGCGGACAGCGCATCGATCTCCTCGGCGTCAAGAAGGAGGATTTGCCCGCGGTGTGGGGCGATCTCGGCAAGGCGGGCCTGGTCTCGGGCCATGCCTACGGCAAGGCGCTGCGCACGGTGAAAACCTGCGTCGGCTCCGAATGGTGCCGGTTCGGCACGCAGGACTCCACCGGGCTCGGAGTGAAGCTGGAAAAACTGTGCTGGGGTTCGTGGACGCCGCACAAGGTGAAACTCGCGGTGTCCGGCTGTCCGCGCAATTGCGCCGAGGCGACCATCAAGGATCTCGGCGTGGTCTGCGTCGAGGCCGGCTACGACATCGTGGTCGGCGGCAATGGCGGCATCGAAGTGCGCGTCACCGATCACCTGGTGCGGGTCGCGACCGAAGACGAAGTGCTGGAATATACCGGCGCGTTCCTCCAGCTCTATCGCGAGGAGGCGCATTATCTCGAACGCACCGCCCCCTGGGTCGTGCGCGCGGGCCTTGCCTATGTGAAGAAGCGCCTGGTCGAAGACCCCGCCGGCCGCAAGGAGCTTTACGCCCGCTTCCTGCATGCCCAAACATTCGTGCAGCACGACCCGTGGGCGGAGCGCGCCGAGGGCGCCGATGCCCATGAGTTCGCCCGCCTGCCGGCGCTGGCGGAGGCGTGAGCCCATGGACCTCGCCTCGAAGGAGTTCGCCTGGAAGAATATCGGGCCGCTGGAAAACATTCCGCGGCAGGGCGCGCGCCGGCTCTGCTTCGGTCACCGGGGCCGGCCGATCGCGGTCTTCCGCACCGCGGACGATGGCGTGTTCGCGCTGATCGACGAATGCCCGCACAAGCGCGGTCCGCTGTCGGAGGGCATCGTGTCCGGCGACACCGTCGCCTGTCCGCTGCACAATTTTGTGATCGGTCTCACCGACGGCGTCGCGCTCGCGCCCGACGAAGGGCACACCGACTCACTGCCGGTCCGCGTCGTCGCCGGCGAGGTGCATGTCGGCATTCCGTGCATGGTGGAGGCGGCAGCATGACCGTGCGCACGACCTGCCCCTATTGCGGCGTCGGCTGCGGCATCGCGGTCGCGGATGGGGTGCCGCGCGGCGATACAGCCCATCCGGCGAATTTCGGCCGGCTGTGCTCCAAGGGCGCGGCGCTGAAGGATACGCTGGCGTTGCCCGGCCGGCTGCTCACCCCGATGCTGTTCGGCCGCGAGGCCGGCTGGGACCAGGCGCTGGATTTCATCGCCGCGGAGTTTTCCCGCATTCGCGCCGCGCACGGGCCGGAGGCGATCGCATTCTACGTTTCCGGCCAATTCCTCACCGAGGACTATTACGTCGCCAACAAGCTGATGAAGGGTTTTATCGGCGCCGGCAATATCGACACCAATTCCAGGCTCTGCATGGCGTCGTCGGTCGCCGGCCATGTGCGCGCCTTCGGCGAGGACGTCGTGCCGGGCTGTTACGAGGATTTGGAGGACGCCGATCTCGTCGTCCAGGTCGGCAGCAACATGGCCTGGTGCCATCCGGTGCTCTACCAGCGGCTGATGGCGGCGCGCGAGAAGCGCGGCACCAAGATCGTCACCATCGATCCGCGCCGCACCGCGACGGCCGACACCGCCGATTTGCATCTGCCGCTCGCGCCCGGCAGCGACGTGGCGCTGTTCAACGGCCTGCTGGTGAATTTGGCGGACAGCGGCGCGCTCGACCGCGCCTGGATCGCGGCACATGTCGATGGCTTCGACGAGGCGCTGGCGGCGGCGCGGCGGTCCGCCCCCTCGCTCGCCGCGGTCGCGCAGGCGACCGATCTTGCGGTCGCCGACCTGCGGCGCTTCTACGACCTGTTCGCCCGCACCGAGCGGGTGGTGACGCTCTATTCGCAAGGGGTGAACCAGTCGAACCACGGGACCGACAAGGTCAACGCCATCCTTAACTGCCATCTGGCGACCGGGCGCATCGGCCGGCCCGGCATGGGGCCCTTGTCGCTCACCGGGCAGCCCAATGCGATGGGCGGGCGCGAGGTCGGCGGGCTCGCCAACCAGCTGGCCGCGCACATTCCTTTCACGGCCGAAGGCGTCGATCGCGTGCGCCGGTTCTGGAACGCGCCCAGCATGGCGGCCGGGCCGGGCCTCAAGGCGGTCGATCTGTTCGAGGCGGTCGCGGATGGAGCGAGTGAAAGCGGTGTGGATCGCCGCCACCAATCCGGCCGACAGCATGCCGCGGGCCGAGCGGGTGCGCGAGGCGCTGCGCCGCTGCCCGCTGGTCATCGTCGCCGACGCCTGGGCGACCGACACCACGGCGCTCGCCAATGTGGTGCTGCCGGCCGCGACCTGGGCCGAGAAGGACGGCACCGTCACCAATTCCGAGCGCTGCATCTCCCGCCAGCGCGCGTTCCGCGCCCCGCCCGGCGACGCCCGGCCGGATTGGTGGATGTTCGCGCAGGTGGCGCCGGCGCATGGGATGGGAGCGCGATTTCGCCTACGCCGGTCCGGCCGATATTTTTCGCGAACATGCGGCGCTGTCGGCATTCGAGAACGACGGCGCGCGCGTGTTCGATATCGGCGCGCTTGCCGGCATCGGCCAGACGGCTTATGACGCGATTCGCGCCGGTGCAATGGCCCTGCCCGAAGCGGGGTGGCGGCGCCGGCACGGCGCGCCTGTTCGCCGACGGGGCGTTCCCCACCCCGTCCGGGCGGGCCCGCATGGTGGCGCTCGCCGCCGCCGCGGCGGACGAAGGATCAAAAAACTATCCGCTGGTGCTCAATACCGGCCGGGTGCGCGACCAGTGGCACACCATGACCCGCACCGGCGCCGTGCCGCACTTGATGGCCCACACCGCCGCGCCGCGGCTGGCGCTGCATCCCGGCGACGCGGCGTGCGGCCGCATTGCGGATGGAGGGCTGGTGCGGATCGCCAGTGCCGACGGGCACGCGGTCATGCGCGCGGCATGCGATGCGTCGCTGCGGCCGGGCGAGGCGTTCCTGCCCATGCACTGGACCGACCGGTTCGCCTCCTGCGGCCCCGCGGGGCGGCTGGTGCATGCACTGAGCGATCCCGTTTCCGGCCAGCCGGACCTCAAGGGCACCCGCGTGCGGGTCGAAGCCATGAGCGAAGTCCTGGCGCGGCTTGATGGTGCGCGCGAGCGATGGCAAACTCGACCTCGGCGCCGAGGTCTATTGGTGCAAGACCCCGGTCGCCTCCGGCTTCGTCTATGAGCTGTCCGGCTGGGCGTCGCTTTCCGAGATCATCCGTTCGGAGCGCATCCTGCGGCAGCTCCTGCAGGTGCCCGACGGCGCCGAACTCGTCTCCTATTCGGACCCAAAGATGTCGAACTTTCGCTATGCGGGACTGATCGACGGGCGGCTGGAAGCCTGTGTTTTCTTCGGCGCGCCCGGCGCGGCGTTCCCGGAAGCCGACCGCGCCGCGGAGCTTTTGGGCAGGCCCGTGCCGCCGGTCGCCCGCCTGTCGCTGCTCGCCGGCTGCGACGGCGGGGACGCCACGCGGCGGTGCCATCGTGTGCGCGTGCTTCGGCGTCGGCGAGGCGGCGATCCGCGACGCGATCCATGCCGGCAATCTCGCCAGCCCGCCGAGATCGGCGCGGCGCTCGGCGCGGGCACCAATTGCGGCTCGTGCATCCCGGAACTCAAGCGGCTGCTGGCGGAAAGCCCCCGCCTGCATGCGGCGGCGTGACATGACCGGCCCCCTCACCGGCCTTACGATCCTGGTCCCGGAAAGCCGGGAACTCGACCTGTTCGTCGCCATGCTGGAAGCCGAAGGCGCCGCCGCCTGGCGTTGCCCGCTGCTGCGAATTCTCGATCTCGAAGCGCCGCACGCCGAGTCCGCCTCTGCCAGCAAGGCGACGCCCTCCCTTCACCTCTCCCCGGTGGGGAGAGGTCGGATCGCGCGCCAGCGCGATCCGAGTGAGGGGGAGCCGCGCGAGGAGTTATTCGAGGCGGTTGAAATCCCTCCCCGTCTTCGGGGAGGGTGGCCGCGCGAAGCGCGGCCGGGTGGGGCTCCCCTCACTGACCCGTTGGGATCGTCCGACCAAACGCCACGCCTTGGAGAAGACCCCACCCCGACCCTCCCCGAAGACGGGGAGGGGGACGCGAGTGTGTCCATTGCGGGCATGGATGAGCCCCGACGGACCGAACTCCCGCACGGCGACCTGGCCCAGGCCGAAGCGTGGATCGACGCGCTCATCGCCGGCCGCTTCGACGACACGATCTGGCTCACCGGCGAAGGCCTCCGGCGCCTCCTCGACATCGCCGAGCGCACCGGCCGCCGTGTCGCCTTCACCGCCGCGCTCGGCCACATCCGCCTGATCACCCGCGGGCCGAAGCCCGCGCGGGTGCTGCGCGAACTGGGGCTTGCCCCCGGCGTCGCCGCCACGACGCCCACCTCCCAGGGCGTGCTCGACGCGCTTGCGGGCGAAGACCTGCACGGCCGCCGCATCGGCGTCCAGCTCTACCCCGGCGACGGCGCCCTGCCGCTTGTCGCCGCCCTGGGCCAGCGCGGCGCGGCGGTCTTCCCCATCACCCCCTATCGCTACGCCGACCAAGCCGAGGACGCCCAGGTGGTGGAGGCCATCCGGGCGCTCGCCGACGGCCGCATCGGCATGGTCGCCTTCACCAGTTCCCCGCAAGTCGAGCGGCTGTTCGACGTCGCGCGCACCGCCGGCCTCGAGCCGCAGCTGACGGAGGCCCTCCGCCGCGTCCGCGTCGCCGCCATCGGCCCGGTGGTGGAGGAGACCTTGCGCGCCCACGGCGTCACGGATGTGCTGCGGCCGGAGTCGAGCTTTCATCTCAAGCCGCTGGTACGGGCAATCGCGGCGGGGTGGGGGGCGCAGGTCGGCGATGGAGGGCGCTGACGGCCGCCCAGCTGCACGTCTGTTCGGTTGATCGCCGTTTCTCCGTCCGGGCCTGTAAGCGGCGCGACCCGTGCTCGATAGCCGTCATCCACCCTGCGTCCGGGAGATGGGCGGCGGAAAGCGCAGGCCGACGGCGCTGCAAGGAGCACCGCTCACATGACGAGCTTCTGCCCAAAAATAGCGAAGAGGCCGTCTTTCACCTTGCGCGCCCATTGTGCACTGCAATAGGATTACGCGCGACGGCTTGGCGCAAGCTATGGATCGACACCGGGGTCGCGTGATGTTTCCGGAACGGTTAACGCAAGGATACAGTGCCTTTATCAACGGCCGCTTCGTCGCCGAACGGGCGCGCTATGAGAGGCTCGCCGAGACCGGGCAGCGGCCGGAGATCATGGTCGTCGGATGTGTGGACTCCCGGGTCTCGCCGGAACTCATTTTCGACGCCGCTCCAGGCGAATTGCTGGTGGTCCGCAACGTCGCCAACTTGGTACCGGCGTACAAACCGAACCCCGATCGGGAAAGCCAGCACGGCACCAGCGCAGCGCTGGAATTCGCCGTACAAGCCTTGCGGGTCAAGCATATCGTCGTGCTCGGCCATGCCTTGTGCGGCGGGATCCGTGCTTTCGCGGACGAACAAGCACCGCTGTCGCCGGGCGATTTCATCGGCCGCTGGATGTCGCAGATTGCGCCGGCGGCCAAAAGCCTCGGAGCGGAATGCCGGCAGGACGGAGATAAATACCTGCGCCGGCTCGAATTTGCCTCGGTCGCCCTCAGCCTGCAGAATTTGATGACGTTCCCCTGCGTCCGCATTCTGGTCGAGCGTGGCAAACTGGCGTTGCACGGCGCCTATTTCGGGATCGCAACGGGCGGTCTCCTGATCCGCGACCCTGCCACCGGGAATTTCGAGCCGGTTGCGGGCTGCACGCCAAGGGAACGGGCGCCGTTTGCTTCCGGTTCGGCGCCGGCGGCCGAACGGGTCGATCCACCCACCTGAGGCCGGGCTTCGGCGGACTGGTTTGTAGACATCCGCGATGAATGCGGCTGGTTGATGCTTTTGCGCGCGGCTTGCCACCACAAACAGCACGATTGCCCATTTTTTTACCTTGCGCACCGATTGTGCGCCGCAATAGATTTGGGGCTGGCGAACCGGAGCCTCATGCTGGTTCCCCACAAAGCCAAAGCCCCGCATCACCCGGCAGCGGGGCTTTGGTCGTTTATGGATACTGACGCTTGATTATGAGATCGGATTTCGATCGGACCTTAGACCGCATTTCGATCAGGTCGAATCACACTCTCGGCGTCATGCCCGCGCTTGTCGCGGGCATCCACGTCTTTCTTGCGGCGGCTCGAGAAGGACGACGTGATGGCCGGGACAAGCCCGGCCATAACTTCTGATAAGTGTTCTGATCTGACCGGAATCCGGTCTAAGGTATCCAAAAGAGGCGATGATTTCCCGGCACGGCCAAAGGCCCGGCAATGCTTTGCGGCCGAGGATGCCATCTCCAAACCCGGCCGGTGCCGATACGACGGCCGCCCGATGATGTTGCGCTACTTTCGCTGGCTATGCGCGTGACCCACATGATCATGGCCGTGGTCATGCGCGTGCGCCCCATGAGGGTGGCCGTGATCGTGCCCATGATGGTGATGGTCATGGTGGCCGTGATCATGCCCGTGCGCGCCATGATCCGGCTCGAACGGTGCCGTCACCTCGGTCGCCTTGAGCCCGTGATCGGCGATGAGTGCCTCCGTGTGTGGCCGCTTCTGCACCCGGATGCGGTTGGCCAGCACCTGCACCGGCGCATGCCCATTGCCGAGCGCCAGCGAGCAGGCGCGCCACGGCGGCAAAATCCTGGGCGCGCACCTCCATCAGCGGCTCGCTGTCGGCAACCACTTCGACGAGCCGGCCGTCGTCGAGGACCAGCAGATCGTCGGTGTGCAGGCATGGCGGCGCCGGAAAATCGAACTCGACGCAGGTGCCCTTGCCGCCGAACACGAAACCATGCTGCCGGCGGCGATCGTCGAACGCCAACAGCAGGGTGTCGGCGATTTCGCCCCTTGGCTCGTCATGGGCAAGGATTCGCTGTGCGCGCGGCATCGGCTGGTTCCGGAATTCAGCGGCGGGCTGGGCGGTCGCCGGCGCGGTCGAATGGCACCACGGCGTCGTGGTCCGATGCCGCGACCTCGACGGGTCTGTGGTCGCCGTCCGCCGGCCCTGCGGGCGGCTGGGCGTCGCGCGCGGCATAACGATGGTACGACATCCGGCCGAACGGCAGGCTGGCCAGATAGGCCAGCGTGCCGATCGTCAGTACCACCCACGGATAGGCGATCAGCAGCGCAAAGAAGAGCACCACACCCATGAACACAAGAAGCACCAGATCGGGCGGAACGCGGGTGCCAAGTCCCTTACCCGAATAGACGGGGAGCCGAGATACCATCAGCAGCGCGATGGCGAGCGTATAGACGAGCGTGACCGGAGCCGTGATGAAGGCGAGCCGGGGCAGACCGAGGGCGTGGACGTAGAACGGCAGCAGCACCGTGATGGCACCCGCCGGTGCCGGAATTCCGACGAAGAAATTGCTCTGCCAGGCCGGCCGGTTGGGATCGTCCAGCATGACGTTGAAACGCGCCAGCCGCAGCCCCGCCGCGATCGCGAACGCCATGGCGGCGATCCACCCGGCGGATTTGACCTCGTGCAGGCCCCAGAAATACAGCACCACGCCGGGCGCTACGCCGAAATTGACGAAATCCGCCAAGCTGTCGAGTTCGGCGCCGAAGCGCGAGGTCCCGCGCAGCAGCCGGGCGACACGGCCGTCGATGCCGTCCAGCACGGCGGCCCAGACGATCGCATACACCGCCCATTCGATCGTCCCTTCGGCGGCGAGACGGATGGCGGTAAGCCCGGCGCAGAGCGCGAGCAGCGTGATGACGTTCGGCACCAACACCCGCACCGGAATGGCACGGAAGCGGCGCCGGCGCACCGGTGTGGCTTCGGGTTCGAACGGCGAGCGTGAGAATGACATGCGCCGCAGTATAGCGGCGCGTGGCCGCAATGCCAGCCGCGCCATGCTACCGATGGTGCGACGGATCCGGCGGATGGACAGCCGACGCATCGCCCTCTCCAGCCCCCGCTCGCCGGCCGGCCTCTACCACCCGGCCGGCGAGCGGGGACGCCGTGACCGGAACGGCCGGAACGGCGTGGCGATGTCTTACAAAGTTAAGTATTTTCGGCTAAGCTTCGATTCGTCGTCAACCAACTGAAAGGAGGTGATCCAGTGTCTCATTGTCTATCGCCGTGTGCCCCGGTAACCGTGAGCTGGATCCTTGCCTTGGCGTTTCCCGAGGTCCAGGCCGCGTGACAACACGCGTCACGGTCCGTTAGCCGGACCACGGCTCGACAATGGAAGGGCTGCCCCAGGGCGGCCCTTCTTGTCTGTAGGGGGCGCCATCAGAACGAGCGTCCGCTGAACTCTGCTTCCAAATTTGCCATTTTCGACGAAGGTGCTCGGTAACTCACCAGCAGGACGTCGAGGTCAATATCCACCACCGTTTGTAAAGCGCGTCGCATTGCGCCGTAAATCCAGCGCTCTTCGTTGCCGAACGCACCTCCGCCAAGGCTGGTGAGAAGAACGATATTCGATCCGGTGCGCTGAGCGTTGAGGACGCCGGCCCACAATGTAGCCTCGTACGCGGCTTCCAGGATCAATCGTGCAAACCATTCCCAATGAGACGCTGGCACGGCGCTGTAAGCGACCGGAAGCGCCGAGCAGAATGCTTGCGACACGCGTGGCCGTAGTTGATCGCTGGCGTCCGTCACCTCGACATCACTATGTATACCAATGCAAAGTTTGCCACGGAGTTCATCGATCCGTTCAGGCGCCAGCGCCCGCAGCAGGCCGCCGATTAAGTCGAGACCTCTGCGCGTGCACAGTGCGTAGCCGTTTTGCATGTCCCACAATTCTTCCACTCGCTGCCCAACGGCCTTGCTTAAAGCTTCGCCAAGATCCGCCAATCCGTCGAATTGACGGTCGCGCGTCTGGCCGCTGCGACCATTTATGGGGGCGAAGTAATTTCGATAAATCGTTGCGGCGCCTGCGGCGATCGCGCAAGCGGGGCCTTGAGTAAGGTCGTCTTGATATCGGGTAACGCCATGCTCCGGCGTTACGTGATAAGAAGTCATTTCCAACAGATTAAACTGCGAAGCCACCTGAAAAAGCGCGCCTGAATATTGTGGCAACTGATGCATCCGGCGCACATCGCCGCCAAACAAGCTTACCTTGACACGTCCTGGCGAGGAAAGCGCCGATTTTGCTCTTTCCCGCAGAGCTTGCAACGATACCAGTTCGAGTTCTCCGATGCCGTAACGTCTCCCGTTGACGAGCGAACGTAATTGACGCCCTTCGACTTCAAGCTTCGCACGCGTTTCGGCGTAGCCGGCTTCGCGAAACCCGGTCAATCGCTCAAACCAGTCCATGTTCATCATCGCCATCGAATGTCCGCGCCGCTCACCCTAAACTAAATTCTTCTTGACCGGTGGTCTCGATTGCGCCGGACTGGTGGTGCACGCCATTGCAACCGCTCGCACGGATCTACCCCGCGCTCGGCCAGGAGGATGCGGCTAATGTCCCCGCGCGTTCGGATCGCGACTCGACTGTCCATCGCCGCGGTCCTTCTTGTTCCGACCTTGTTCCGACCTTGGTCCGCCTTGCCCCTTCTTGTTTGCGGCGCGGCAGTATAGATGAGCGCCATGAACGAATCGCTCCCGATCAAAATCCTTGTCGACGCCGATGCCTGCCCGGTGAAGGGCGAGGTCTACCGGGTCGCCGAGCGGCACGGCGTACGGGTCTACGTCGTGGCCAACAGCCCGATCCAGGTGCCGCGCGATTCGCTGATCGAGCGGGTCACGGTCGGGTCGAGCAGCGACGCGGCCGACGACTGGATCGCGGAACGCGCCGACGCGGGCGCCGTGGTGGTGACCAACGACATTCCGCTGGCGAGCCGCTGCGTCAAGGCCGGCGCCAAGGTGCTTGCCGCCAATGGCCGTGCCTTCACGGATGCCTCGATCGGCATGAGCCTCGCGATGCGCAACCTGATGGCCGACCTGCGCGAGACCGGCCACATCGGCGGCGGGCCGCCGGCGTTTTCGCCGCGCGACCGTTCGGCATTCCTTTCCGCGCTCGACCAGACCATTCGCCGGCTGCGCCGCGCCGCCGAGGCGCGCTAATCATGGCGGCACCGCTCATTCAACTCAGCGCTATCGCGCTGACCTTCGGCGGCACGCCGCTCTTCGAAGGTGCCGATCTCGTGGTGTCGGCCGGCGAGCGGGTGTGCCTGGTCGGCCGCAACGGCTCGGGCAAATCCACGCTGCTGCGAATTGCCGCCGGCCTGGTCGAACCGGACAGCGGCACGGTGTTCCGCAAGCCCGACGCGACCTTGCGCTATCTGCCGCAGGAGCCGGACTTCTCCGGCTTCGCCACCACGGCGGATTACGTGGCGGCGGGGCTCGGCCCCAGCGACGACACCCATGCCGCGCGCTATCTGTTGGAGCAGCTCGGCTTGCGCGGCGATGAAAATCCACAAGCGCTTTCGGGCGGCGAAGCGCGCCGCGCCGCGCTTGCCCGGGTGCTGGCGCCGTCGCCCGATATCCTGCTGCTCGACGAGCCGACCAACCATCTGGATCTGCCGGCGATCGAATGGCTGGAGCGCGAACTCGACGGCCGCCAGGCCGCCCTCGTCATCATCAGCCATGACCGCCGCTTTCTCACCAACCTGTCGCGCACCACCGTGTGGATCGACCGCGGCAAGGCGCGCCACCTCGATCGCGGCTTTGCGGCCTTCGAAAACTGGCGCGACGAGGTTTTGGCCGAGGAGGAGCGCGACCGGCAAAAACTCGACCGCAAGATCGAGGCGGAGGAACATTGGATGCGCTACGGCGTCACCGCCCGGCGCAAGCGCAATGTCCGCCGCGTCGCCGGTCTCCAGGCGCTCCGCCAGCAGCGGCGCGACGCCCGGCGGGCCGCCGGCAAGGTCGCGATGGCGGCGACGGCGGCGGATCGCTCCGGCACGCTGGTGATCGAAGCCAAGGGCGTGTCGAAATCCTACGGTGCGGGGCCCGTCGTGACAGAATTTTCCACCCGCATCGAGCGCGGCGACCGGATCGGCATCGTCGGCCCCAATGGCAGCGGCAAGACCACGCTGGTCGGCCTGCTCACCGGCGCGCTCGCGCCCGATGCCGGCACGGTGAAGCTCGGCGCCAATCTGCAGATGGCGACGCTCGACCAGCGCCGCGAAAGCCTTAATCCGGACTGGACGGTGGCCGAAGCGCTCACCGGCGGACGCGGCGATACACTCATCATCGGCGGGCAGTCCCGGCATGTGTCGAGCTACATGCGGGATTTTCTGTTCGCGCCCGAACAGGCGCGCACGCCGCTGCGCGTGCTCTCGGGCGGCGAGCGCGGGCGGCTGATGCTGGCCCGCGCACTGGCAAAACCGTCGAACGTGCTGGTGCTGGACGAACCGACCAACGATCTCGATCTCGAAACCCTCGACGTGCTGGAGGAGATGATCGGCGACTATGCCGGCACCGTCCTGCTGATCAGCCACGACCGCGACTTTCTGGATCGCGCCGTGGACTGCGTGATCGTCCCCGAAGGCAACGGCAAGTGGCAGGAATATGCCGGCGGCTACACCGACATGCTGGCGCAGCGCGGCGCCGATGTGCGCAAGCCGAAAGGGGAGGGGAGGGGGGCGGCCAAGCCCGCCGGCGCCGACAAGCCGCCGCAATCTCGCCCAGCCGCCGAGCCGGCGCGGCGCAAGCTGAACTTCAACGAAAAGCACGCGCTGGAAACGCTGCCGGGCAAGATCGCCAAGCTCGAGGCCGAGATCGGGCGGCTGCAGACAATGATCGCCGACCCCATGCTCTATGCGCGCGACCGCGCCGCCTTCGACAAAACCTCCGCGGCGCTGACAGCCGCGCAGGCGGAGCTCTCGGCCGCGGAAGAGCGATGGCTGGAGCTCGAGTTGCTGCGCGGGGAAATCGAAAATGCGTGATGCAAGGACCATCACGCGCTGCCGTGTTCCGGACTAACGCAGCTGATTTGAACGTGTCAAAAACCGTCGAAGTGGAGCACCTGCCGTGATCGACCTTTACACCTGGACCACGCCCAACGGCCGCAAGGCTTCCATTGCGCTGGAGGAACTGGGGCTCCCCTATGAGGCGCACGCCGTCGATATCGGCAAGGACGAGCAGTTCCGGCCCGAATTCCTGAAAATCAGCCCGAACAACCGGATTCCGGCAATTGTCGATCGCGACAATGGGTTCAGCCTGATGGAGTCGGGTGCCATCCTGCTCTATTTCGCTGAAAAGGCCGGCAAGCTGTTGCCGACCGACAAGCTGAAGCGCTACCGGGTGATCGAGTGGCTGATGTGGCAGATGGGCGGCCCCGGCCCGATGCTCGGCCAGGTCCACCACTTCGTCAAGTACAACAAGGGCAAGGCGCCCTATGCGGAGGAGCGCTACCTCAAGGAAGCGCAGCGCCTCTACGGCGTGCTCGACCGCCGGCTCGCCGACCACGAATTCGTCGCCGACGAGTATTCGATCGCCGACATCGCGATCTGGCCGTGGATTTCGCGCTTCGAGTGGCAGACCATGGATCTGAACCAGTTTCCGAACGTCAAACGCTGGTACGTGGCCATCGCCAACCGGCCGGCGGTGCAGCGCGGCTACGACGTGCCGAAGAAGGTGCAGGACATCCCGATGCCGTGATGGAGCGCGGGCGTCCCGTCCGCGTCTTTGTTTTAATTGGCGACCGCGGGCGTTCGGCTCCTTGCTTTTGCCACGGAGCACCGCGGGCGGGCGGGACGCGCGCGGTCCCAGTTTCCATCGCCGACGCTACGGACCGGCTTCGAAACCCGCCGCCGTCCAAACGTCGCGTGCGTCCGCCGCCGTCAGCGCCGCGATGAACGCGCGTCCCGCATCGGGATGGCCGGAACCCGCCGACACTGCCGCCGCATAAGACGTGGCGTGACCATAGGGCGCCGGCAGGGACCCGAGAATGCGGACGCCCTTGCCCTGCAGCAATTCCGGAATGAACGTCAGCGCGAGGTCCGCTTCGCCACGGCCGACCGCGTCGGCGGCCGCCACCCCGCTGGCCTGTCGCACCGTCTTGGCGCCGATCATGTCGGCAATGCCGAGCCGTTCGAACAGATCGCGCAAATAGATTCCGGCGGAGCCGCCGACCGCGGGATCGCTGAGCGCGATCGTGCGGGCGGCCGTCAATGCCGCAACGAAGCTTTCGGGTGTTGCGACATCGGGCAAGGGCGCACCGGCGCGGGCCGCGATCCCGATCGGGGCGTGCGCGACCTCGGCGCGCGTTGCCGCGGTGACCACGCCGGCCAGCTCAAGCGCGGCGATCGCCGGCGTGGCGAGGATCAAAACATCCGCGGTCTCGCCGTCCGCAAGCCGCGCTTGCAGCGCACCCATCGGCGCAAACACGATCTCCGGCGCTGCCGCGGCACCGTCGCCGAACCGGGCCGCAAATCGTTGCGACAGGGCCGAGACCGCCACGTGCATGGAGCGCGCGCAAAACACCTTCAGCATGGGCCGGTGGTTCCTCCTCCGCGTTTCGAGTACGACAAATTGCCGACAGAATTGTTACTACGGCGTGTATGGCGCACCCTTGCATTTCGTTTATTTGAAGCGGCCTGCGACCAATCAGCCGGCTGGTGATATCCAAACCGTTGCCAATCAGGGCGCCATGTCGGGAACCTTTAAGGTTAGCACCTATAGCCCGCCGGATGGCCTACTCAGCGGCCCCGGCAAACACCCGTCGCTTGCTATTTATACCTGCCCCGTCCGTTCTACGGGATCCTATGCACAATGTGACGGCGGTATTTGCTTCACCAACACAACGGGTACGACTTTCCCTGGTCTCGGACCGATCGCAAGCAACCAAATTGTTTGCTCTTGTCCTATTAGAACACCGTCCGTGGCCTATGAAATAATGGCGCCCGCCACCAGCCAAGGGGCATGCCTTCCTAACTGGGAATCAACGTTATGCGGTGTAGGCGAGAAACCGAGCCAGCGTGTAAGCAATGGAACCACCCTCTATATTGGTGCTCCGCTGGGAGGTTTTCAATATTTTACAACGAAGCTCCTCGGTGCCTCTGTAAAACTCAATCAGTGCAAAAGCGGCTAGGGATAACCAGCACAGGGAACCCTTAGGATTAATATCTATAACGCTTTCGTGAGAGCAAGCCGCGATCCGGTATCAGGGCAGCCGTAGGTGGTGCCGCCGGATCTGCGCTATTTCAAAAAGACGGGTAACGACCCAGGTTCGTTGGACCATGTACGTTCTTGCGGTCGGCAGTCAGCCGTTTTGGCGCCGCGGTGCGGCGGCGCGCACGTTCCAGCCCTGCTTTTTCGCCCGCCATGAGGGACGCTCTGCCAATCCGAACCGAAGGTGAACCATGCCTTTACGCACCCAAACTCGCCACCACCTGCTCGGCGATCGATAGCGACGCGGTCAGCCCGGGTGATTCGATGCCGAATAGATGCACGAGCCCTGCGATGCCGTGCTCGGCCGGCGTGTCGATCATGAAATCCGCCGCCGGCTCGCCCGCCCCTGTGAGCTTTGGGCGGATGCCCGCATAATCCGCCGCCAGGGTGCCGTCCGGAAGGCCGGGCCAATAGGTCCGGATCGCCGGATAGAACACCGCGGCGCGACCGGGATCGACATTGAAATCGTAATCGTCGATCCACTGCACGTCGGGGCCGAAGCGCATGCGGCCGGCCAGATCGAGGGTGACATGGATGCCGAGCCCGCCCGGTATCGGCACCGGATAGACCAGCCGGCTGAATACCGGCCGGCCGCTATAGGCAAAGTAATTGCCCTTGGCGAGGATAAGCCGCGGCACGCGTTCCGCTGGATAGCCTTCCGTCGCCCGTGCCAGCGCCTGGGCGCCGTGGCCGGCGGCGTTGACCACCGCATCGACCGTAATGGCTCCCGGCTGCGCGCCGCCGAACCGTACCTCCCATCCGGAGGGAGTCCGCGCGATGCGCTCGACCGGCGTGGCGAGCGCCACCGCGCCACCCGCGTCCTCGATGCCGCCCTGCAGGGCCAGCATGTAGCGGTGGCTGTCGATGATGCCGGTTTCGGGCGAATGGAATGCCGCCACGCAGGCGAGCGCCGGCTCCATCCGCACCGCCTCGGCGCCGTCGAGCATGCGCAGGCCCTCGACACCATTGCGCCGGGCTTGCGCGAACAGCTTTTCCAGCACCGGTATTTCGGCGTCGCCGGTGGCCACCACGAGCTTGCCGGGCTTGCGATGCGGCACCCCATGGGCGGCGCAGAAGTCATAAAGCATCCGCCGCGAACGGGCGCAGTGACGCTCGCGCAGCGAGCCGGTGGGATAATAGATGCCGGCATGGATGACCTCGCTGTTGCGCGAGGAGGTGCCGGTGCCGATCTGCGGCTCCGCTTCCGCCACGATCGTGTCATTGCCGGCGCGCGCGGCCGCGCGGGCGATTGCGAGCCCCACCACTCCGGCGCCGATCACGAGCACCTGCATGGGTCAGCCGCCCATCACAACGGAAATGGCATCGCCGGCCGCGATGTCGCCGGCTGTCGTTACCTCGGCATAGATGCCGCAATCCATGTGGCCGAGCGCCCGCATCAGGGTCGGCGGGATGTGGAGATCGCGCAGGCCGGTTGAGGGGTCCACATTGGTGGCGGCGCAGCGGACGATGCGCTTGACGGCCTTGACGCGCACCCGCGGGCCGATCGCGATCTCCCGGTCGAGGAGATCGAACTCACGCCAGGCCGGCCAGCCCTCGACGTAAAGATTGCCGCGAAACCGCAACGGATCGACCGGACCGCCGACCAGCTGCGCAACCGCCGCCACGGAGGCGAGGTTGATGATCGACACCACCTTGCGGGCGACGTCGGAAAAGCTGTGGCCTGCCGCTGCCAGGACTTTCGGAGGGCCACGCAGTTCGTCGGCGCAAAATTGCGTAAAGAATGCTTCGATGGCAGCGCGGCCGGCCGGGCTGCCAAGATCACCCCGTGCGCGCTCGGCGCCGTCCTCCAAAATTTCCAGTTCGTTGGTCGGCGCATCGAGCCGGGTGCGAAGACGCGCGAGCCGGGCGTTTTTCATCAGCATCAGGAAGCGCTGCTTGGGCAGATAGGCGGGTGCGGCCGGATCAAAGCCGCTGGCGCCGTTCTCGATCGCATAGCGCCGGTCGCCCGCAATGGTTTGCCGCGGCCGCAGCGCCGCCGTGGCGAGCTGCTCGGCGGAGAGGCCCTTCACCGGATAGCGATAGATGGCGCGCAGGACGGCGGCATTGGTCATAGTGCTGTCTAGCGCATGTCGCGGCGGATTTGGAGACGCTTCCCGCGCCTCCTCTCCCAGCCGACCTGGTAGCGCACGCACACATCGAGAGCCCACTTCTTCACCTCTCCCCTGAGGCGAGAGGTGAAGACCGTCGTCCGGTTTGGTTTCCGCTTCGCTTCAACCCATCCTGCGGCGCCATCGTGCTATCATGACATCGTTACCACCAAATACTCATCCTCGACGCTGACCGCAAAAGTTTCCGCCACGTGGGGGCCTTCGATCAGCCGGGCACCGGACTCGACGTTCACCGCGAAGCGGCGGACCTGGACCCGGCGCGGATCGCACCAGGATTTGCCGGTGCGAATATCGTATTCCCACGAATGCCAGGGGCAGCGGATCACCTCGCCCTGGCGGGAATAGCAATATTCGCCGGGCTCGGGCGATGAGACGAAACCCGTAAGCCGGCCTTGCGACAGCGGCCCGCCCTGATGCGGACAGCGATCCGCAAGAGCGAAAAATTCGCCGGCGAGATTGAAGATCACCAGTTGGCGCCCGCGGACTTCAACCAGCTTGCGCTCGCCGGGACCGATATCGCGCGCCGGCGCGACCACGTATTTGGCCACGGTACGTTCTCCGTCAACCTTGCCGCGCATGGTTCTTACCGTAATAAATCCCGGTCCGAGCGGTGCAGCGCCCCATTGTCCGCTCCATTGTGGCGATCACACGCGCTTATAAGCCCGGTCGTGATAGACCAGAGCCGGGCCGGCGGGGCCGATGCGGATATCCTCGACGGCGCCGAAAATCACATTGTGGCTTGCCACCGCCTTGATTTCGATGACGCGACAGTCGAACGCGACGACGGCAGAAGCGAGCATCGGGGCGCCGGTCTTCAGCGTCGTCCACTCCCCGGCGGCAAATCGTTCAGCCATGACGGCACCGGTGCGGCCGGCAAAAACATCCGCCACGGTTTCGCAATCGGCGCCCAGCGTATTGACGCAGAAGACCTTGTTCTCCCGCAGGATCGGCGCGCCTTTGCTGCGGCGGTTGAGGCACACCAGGAGCGTCGGCGGAGCATCCGAGACCGAGCAGACGGCCGTTGCGGTAAACCCGGTCTTGCCGCCGGGTCCGGCGGTGGTCACCACATGCACCGCGGCGCCGAGGCGGCACATGGCGTCGCGAAACAGCGCCGCCCCGACGGTGATAACCGGCTCGGGGCCGATCGCCTCAAAGGCGCCCGCCATGGCATCGTCCGGCCGCTGCTCATCGATCCAACTCATGACGCCTAGATAGTACATTGGCGCGCCGGGCGGGAGATGACGCCGTGCCGGCGCGTTTCAGTGCTCGAAAAAAGAAATTTGCATCGCGTGTGCCGCCGCCAGCATCCGCTTGTCGTAACTCAAGAGATCGATCGGCTGGCGTGCCCGAGGCTTAATGGCCTCGCACGGCGGCATTGGCCGGAGCCGGAGGATGCCCTGGCGATTTCGCCCCGAACGAAGCACCGCGCGGCGGCTTCGTCACGCCCACGCGCCACGCCCTATCGGCCCCACGCCCGACTTGCTACCATGGCGGCGGCCGGCGTCGTCCGGATCAACGTCTTTCACAAGCAGCCGGATGCAGGGCACGTCACGGCGCAATCTAAAAGCCCAAAAAATCCGAAGCCCAAAGATCCGAAGCTCAAGGGAGATCACCAATGCGCAAGACGATGTTGCTGACCGCGGTTGCCGGACTGGCGCTGCTGGCGCAGGCGGGCATTTACGATGCCGCGGCGCAAACCCGCACCACGCTGGACATCTATGTGGTGGACGTCGAAGGCGGCAACGCCACGCTGTTCGTGGCGCCGTCGGGCCAATCGCTGCTGATCGACACCGGCAATGTGGCGCCCGCCGCCGCGATCCGCGATGCCGAGCGCATCATGCAGGCCGCGAAAGACGCAAAACTCACCCAGATCGACAACCTGATCACAACCCATTGGCACGGCGACCATTACGGCGGCATGGCGGAACTCGCCAAGCGCATACCGATCCGGCATTTCATCGACCACGGTGCCAATGTGCAGCCGAGCCCCGCGGTCGATGAATTCCTCGCCAAGGTCTATCCGGCGCTCTACGCCAATGCCAAGCACACGGTGGCGAAGCCCGGCGACAAGATTCCTGTCGCGGGCCTCGACGTGCAGGTGGTGACCTCGGCCGGCGAGAGCATCAAGACGCCGCTGGCCGGCGCCGGCGGGCCCAATCCGTATTGCGCAAAATACAAGCCGGGCGAAAACAACGCCGAGGACCCGATGTCGGTCGGCGTCGTCGTCACGTTCGGAAAATTCCGCACCGCGCATCTCGGCGATCTCACCAAAAACAAAGAATTCGAGCTGATGTGCCCGAACAACCGGATCGGTGCCCTCGACGTGTTCCTCGGCCTGCATCACGGCGTCAACTCGTCGAGTTCCGAGGTCATGGTCCATGCCGTCCACCCGCGCGCCATCATCATCAATAACGGCACCCGCAAGGGCGGCCAGCCGGACGTGATGCAGGTGCTGCATACCTCGCCGGGCCTGGAGGATCTGTGGCAGATCCATTTCTCCCAGCTCAGCGGCCAGGAATACACGGTGCCCGGCATGTTCATCGCCAACGGCATCGATGCCCCGCTTGCCGCCATGCCGGTGCAGCCGATCGCGGCACCCGCGCCCGGCCCCGGCACGCCGCCGCCGCCCGCCCATAACGGGCCGGCCTACTGGATCAAGGTGTCGGCGCAACAAGACGGGACGTTCACCGTCACCAATGCGCGCAACGGCTTTGCCAAGACATACCGTCCCGGCGACCGCGCCGGGACGAATTGAGTTGACACTATCGTTCCGGGCGCGCCAACACGGCGTTGTCCCAGGGCACGAGCGCACATCGGCTCTTGCTGATGTGCGCCTTGTCTTCGTGCCGGTCTCCGGTAAACCCGAGATCGGTGTGGCGAGCCCGGAACCAATGACCACCACCGTGATCATGGGTTCCGGGCTCTCGGCCTTCAACCGAGCCCCGCAATGACGGCGTGTGGGTTGAGAATCCGAGAACACTTCACAGGAGAATTCCGATGCATCTGAAAACTATGCTCACGGCTGCCGCGGGTCTTGCGGCCCTGCTCACCGCGGCCGGCGTCGCCCCCTCCGCCGCCCAGACCCGCACCACGCTCGACATCTATGTGGTCGATGTCGAGGGCGGCAACGCCACGCTGTATGTGGCCCCGTCCGGCGAATCGGTGCTGATCGATACCGGCAATGTGGCGCCCGCCGCCGCGATCCGCGATGCCGAGCGGATTGCGGCCGCCGCCAAGGATGCCGGTCTCACCCGGATCGACCACCTGATCACCACGCATTGGCACGGCGATCATTTCGGCGGCATGGCGGAACTCGCCAAGCGCATTCCGATCCGCGAGTACATCGACCACGGCCCCAACATCCAGTCGCAGCCGGCATTCGACGAGTTTTTCAACAAGACCTATCCGGCGCTCTACGGCGCCGCCAAGCACACCGTCGTCAAGCCCGGCGATACCGTCGCGGTGGCGGGGCTCGACTGGCGCATCGTGGCGTCGGCCGGCGCGGTGCTGAAGACGCCGCTGCCGGGCGCCGGCGCCGCCAACCCGGCCTGCGCGAGCTTTAAGCCGCAGGACCCCGATCCGACCGAGAATGCCCAGTCGGTCGGCAGCGTGATCACCTTTGGAAAATTCCGGGTGGTGCAGCTCGGCGACCTCACCTGGAACAAGGAGTTCGAGCTGATGTGCCCGAACAATCCGCTCGGCACAGCGGATTTATACGTGGTCTCGCATCACGGGCTGGGGATTTCCAATTCCGCCGCCCTGGTGCACGGCATCCGGCCTCGCGTGACGATTGTGAACAACGGCATCCGCAAGGGCGCGGTTCCGGCGGCGATGCAGACGCTGTTTTCCTCGCCCGGCAACGAGGATGTCTGGCAGATCCATTTCTCCCAGCTCGGCGGCCAGGAATACACGGTGCCCGGCATGTTCATCGCCAACGGCATCGACACGCCGCAGACCGCCCTGCCGGTTGCAGCCGATCGCGGCGCCCGCACCGGGCGCCGCCGCACCGCCGCCGCCGGCGCACAACGGCCCGGCGTTCTGGATCAAAGTGTCGGCAAAACCGGACGGCACGTTTACGGTGACCAACCAGCGCAATGGGTTTGCCAAGACCTACGGGCCGGGCGCACGCACGAATTAGGGGTGATCGGGGCGAAGCCGGATGTTTCCGGTTTCGCCCCGTCCCATTCCGCACAGGTAAGTCCGTCAGCGCATTGCTCACGCGTATAGGAAGATCGGTGATAGATTTTTAGGGATGAAATTGATTTGAGGCATAAAACGGATGGCGCCTCGCGGGCATTGCCACGACGCGCTCGGCATGGAGGATTTACCAAGCGCCACGCCGCCGTGCTCCCGCCGTATTTTCCCGGCTTGATGGCGGCTGCGGCGTGACGGCTTGTGTACGGGGCGCCGCCGGAGCGGATTATTTGGTGATGGTCAGCAGCAGCCCGTCATTGCCCGGCTTGATTGGGCGCATCAGGTGCGATCGCTACCGATCGGAGGTGCCGCCGCGAATTTTCCCTGAACCAGCGGTTAAAGAGTGCCGGCTTCCTGGTTTGGGCCGGAACAGGGTTCGCCGGACATGACGGTGCACCGGTCGTGATTTCCCACCTCGGCGACTTTCGTCCAAGAGGCAACTTCATGTGTGCCCATGACAGACAGATTTACCGACAGCTTCACGCATAGATCGTCACGGTGGTTGCGGGCGTCCCGCGCGGTTGCGGTCATCACCGCGCTCGCTGTGGCCGCCTTGCATCTGCCGGCGGCACCGGTCCGCGCTCAGGAGAAGGACCCAGCCGCCGCGCTGCCGATCATCCGCGACGCCGAGATCGAGCAACTGCTGCGCGACTATACCCAGCCGGTGCTGCGAGTCGCGGGCCTTGGACAGCGCAACATCCGCGTCGTCGTCATCAACGACCGCAGCTTCAATGCCTTCGTGGTCGATGCGAAGCGTATTTTCGTCAACACCGGCGCGCTCACCGACGCGGAGACCCCAAACCAAATCATCGGCGTGCTGGCGCACGAGACCGGCCATATTGCCGGGGGGCATCTGAGCAAGCTGCGCGCCGAACTCGCCAACGCGCAGACTGCGTCCATTCTAGCCATGCTGCTCGGTATCGGCGCGGTAGCCGCCACTGCGGCGAGCCGTGGCGGGGTCGGCGGCAATCCGATGGCCGCGGTCGCCGGTCCGCAGAGCGTGATTATGCGCTCGCTCATGGCCTATCAGCGCCAGCAGGAGGAGCAGGCGGACCGGGCCGGAGTGAATTTTCTGACCCAGAGCGGCCAGTCCGCCAAGGGGATGTACGATACATTCAAGCGCTTCGCCGACCAGGCGCTGTTCGCATCGCGCTACGTCGATCCGTATGTGCAGTCGCACCCGATGCCGGCGGAGCGCATCGCGGCGCTGGCGGAAGTCGCGCGATCGAATCCCTATTGGGACAAGAAAGACCCCCCGGAACTGCAACTGCGGCACGATATGGTGCGCGCCAAGCTGTCCGGCTTCCTGGATCGGCCCGATACCCTGATGCGGCGCTATCCGCCGAGCAACACCAGCCTTCCGGCGCGCTACGCCCGCGCGGTTTCAAGCTACCGCCACTCCGATCTGCGCAGTGCTCTGGCGCAGATCGACGGGTTGATCCAGGCCGAGCCTAACAACCCCTATTTCTACGAGCTGAAGGGCCAGGCGCTGACGGAAACCGGTCACGGCCGCGAGGCGCTCGCGCCGCTGCGCCACGCGATTTCGCTTGCGCCGGATCCGACGCTTATCCGCGTGATGCTTGGCCAAGCGCTGGTTTCCACCGAAGACCCCGCCATGGCGGAGGAAGCGATCGTCAACCTGCGCAAGGCGTTGGCCGCCGATGCGGAGATCCCGGACGCCTACGACCACCTGGCCATGGCCTATGGGCGGCGGGGCGACCTCGCGGAGGCGGATCTGGCTTCCGCGCAGGCGGCCTTCAATCGCGGAAACTTGGCTACCGCCAGGCAACTTGCCAGTCGCGCCAAGGGACGTTTTCCAGTAGGATCGCCCGGCTGGGTCAAGGCGGACGACATCGCAAGCGTAAAGCCGCCGCCGCAGCGCCGCATGATGCCATGAACGAGGAACCTTGAATATGATCCCGATAATGAAGTCCCTGGCCGGTGCGACCGCGGCCGCTGTGCTCCTGCTGGCCGTCCCGGTTTCGGCCCAAGAACCGGCAAAAGAATCGGCAAAGGAATTGGCCCAACAATTCTCCGCCCCGCAAAAGGGCGAGATCGAGACGATCATCAGGGACTATCTGGTGAGCCACCCGGAAGTGCTCCAGGAGGCGATCGCCGAACTCGACAAGCGCCAAGCCGCCGCCGACCTCGAAAAGGCCAAGGCCGCGGTCGCCGGCAATGCCGAGACGCTGTTCAATTCGACCCGTCAGGTGGTGCTCGGCAACCCTAAGGGCGACGTCACCATGGTCGAGTTCTTCGACTACAACTGCGGCTTCTGCAAGCGCGCCATGGCGGACATGCTGCAACTGCTGAAGGACGATCCCAAGCTGCGGATCATCCTCAAGGAATTTCCGGTGCTTGGCCCCGGTTCGGTCGAGGCCGCCAAGGTAGCGGTCGCGGTACGGATGCAGGACAAGACCGGCGGCAAAAAATACCTCGACTTCCACCAAAAACTGCTCGGTGGCCGCGGCCAGGCCGACAAGGCGCGCGCGCTCGCGGTCGCCAAGGAAGTCGGCATGGACATGGGTCGCCTCGACAAGGATTTGGCGAGCGAAGAGATCAAGGCGTCGATCGACGAGAACCTCAAGCTTGCCGAGACGCTCGGGCTCAACGGCACGCCGAGCTATATCGTCGGCACCGATGTGGTGATCGGCGCGGTCGGGATCGACGCCTTGCGCGCCAAGGTGAGCACCGCGCGCTGCGGCAAGGCGACCTGCGGCTAGGCCCAGTTCCGGTCAGATCGGAGCACATCGGGGAAATCACGGCCGGGCTCGTACCGGCCGTCGCGGCTTGATCCCGGATCATCTCCGCACCGGGGAAGACGGCGCGCGATTGCGCGCCGGGCTGGGGGCGCCGTCCTTACGGGCGATCTTGACAGACATACAAAATCATTGCCCACCCGGCCGCGCTCCACGCGTCCACAAGGAGTGGGGCGTGAAGGGGGCGACGTGCGCGCGACCACGACATTCAAATCCATGCTGCAGGGTAGTTCCATCGTGGTCGCCCCCGGTGCGTTCGACGGCCTCTCCGCGCGCTTGGTCGAGCAGGCCGGCTTTCCCGCCATCTATGCGAGCGGCGGCGCGATCGCGCGGTCGACCGGCGTACCCGACATGGGGCTGATCACGCCGGACGAGATCGAGCGGCGGCTGACCGAAATCGTGGAAGCGGTCGGCGTGCCGGTCATCGCCGATGCGGATACCGGCTACGGCAATGCGCTGACGGCGCAGCGCGCGGCCCGCGCCTTCGAACGCGCCGGCGTCGCCGCCTTCCACCTCGAGGACCAGACGTTTCCGAAGAAATGCGGCCATTACGACGACAAGTCGCTGGTGCCGACGGGCGAGATGGTGGCGCGCCTGCACGCCGTGCGGGATGCCCTGCATGACGGCGATTTCATCGTCATCGCGCGCACCGATGCCATTGCGGTCGAAGGTTTCGAGGCTGCGCTGGACCGCGCCGCAAAGTATCTCGAAGCCGGCGCCGACATGAGCTTCGTGGAGGCGCCGACCACCGAAGTACAGATCGAAACCATCGCCCGCCGCCTGCCGGGCTACAAGCTCATCAACATGTTCCACGGCGGCAAGACGCCGCTGTTGCCGGCCGCGCGGCTGCAGGAATTCGGCTATCATGTCGTCATCATCCCGAGCGACACCCAGCGCGCCGCCATCAAGGCGATGCAGCGGGTGCTTGCCGCCATCGCCCGCGACGGCAGCGCGGCCGCCATGATCGCCGACATGGCCTCGTTCCGCGAGCGTGAGGAGGTGATCGACACCGCGGGGTTTACGGCGCGCGATAAGAGGTATTCCGCATGAGCCACGGACCCGCCGGCGACAATCCTTACACCTTCGGCATCGCGTCCTTCGTGGCGGGCCTGTCCTATGCGCGGATACCCGCCGCCGTCATCGCCCGCATCAAGCTGCTGATCCTGGATTCGCTCGGCTGTGCGCTCTACGGCACCGAACTGCCGTGGAGCCGTATTTTGATTACGACGCTCACCGGGCTCGACCACACCAAGGCCTGCGGCGTCTGGGGAACGGACCGCCGGCTGTCGGCCCCGCATGCGGCTCTCGTCAACGGCACCCTGGTGCAGAGCTTCGAACTCGACGACGTTCACCGGGCCGGGGTGCTGCATGTGGGCGCAGTGACGCTGCCGCCGCTGATCGCGGTGGCGGAGCTGCGGCCCGGCATGACCGGGCGCGACTTTTTGCGTGCTGCGGTTGCCGGCTACGAGATCGGGCCGCGCGTCGGCCTGTGCATGGGGCCGGAGCACATCGCCCAAGGCTGGCACTCCGGCGCGACCGTCGGGGTGTTCTCGGCCGCCGCAGGCGCCGCCGCGGGGCTAAAACTCTCGGCGGAGCAAACCGTGCACGCGCTCGGCATCGCCGGCACCCAGGCGGCCGGCCTGATGGCGGCGCAATACGGCGCCATGGTCAAGCGCATGCATGCCGGCCGCGCGGCGCAGAGCGGACTTTATGGCGCACTGCTGGCGGAAGCCGGGTTCACCGGCATCGTCGATGTGTTCGAAAGCCCTTACGGCGGCTTCTGTACCACCTTCTCGCGATCGACCGATCGCTTCCGCCTCGACGAGCTGACATCCGGTCTCGGCGAACGGTTCGAGACGCTTGGGGTGGCGCTAAAATTCTATTCCTGCGTCGGCAGCAACCACACTAGCCTCGATGCACTGCGCACGATCGCGGCGCGCCGCCCGTTCGGGCCGGACGACGTGGAAAAGATCGTGGTCTACGGCTCGCAGGCGACGGCCGATCACGTCGGCTGGCCCTACAAGCCGCAGGGGTTGACCTCGGCGCAGATGAATTTGCCGTTCTGCATCGCCACCCTGCTCATCGAGGGCGATGTGTTCGTCGATCAGTTTTCCGAAAGCGTCGTCACCGATCCGCGCCGCATGGCTCTGGCGGACAAAGTTACGGTGCTGCACGATCCGGACATCACCGCGCTCGGGGCGAAGCTGCGCCATAAGGTCCGCGTCGAGGTGCATTTTACCGACGGCACGCAGGAGACCGAGACGGTCGAGGCGCCGCGCGGCAGCGAGCAGAAATTTGCCAGTGAAGCCGACGTGGTGGAGAAATTCCGCAAACTCGCCCACCACGCCTGCACCGACGCCGAAGCCACCCGCATTGTCGAGCTGGTTCTGGGGTGCGACAAGCTCGACGATATCGGGGTGCTGGTGTCGGCGCTGGCGCAGAAGAGCTTGTAGCCCCGGAAGCGCGGGCGTCCCCGCCGAAACGGGCGGTTCGCGTTGAACTCCATGAGAAACCGCCGAACGGGAGGTGCTGGCGGCGCCGAAAGCGGGCGATTTAAGTGGAGATCGACCGGCCGCTGCATCTATTTCGCGGCTCAGCGGCGGCGTAACGTGGGCAAATTCGTCCTGCACGGCGCAATGTTTGATGCTGGTGCTTACGGCGATTTGCCCACGCGCTCGGCCCCCTCGGCGTTGTCCGCATGGCAAGTCCGCGGACGGTTCAAGCGCATCTGCTCCACCGAGGCAGCGCGATTTTACCCACCCCGTATCAGCCCTCGGTGCGATTCCACATGCCCGAAACATCGGCTAACATAAGCGCGCGGCCGGGGTCGGCCCGATCCACGGAGGATATAGCATGAAGACGCCTTGGACCCGACGCGCGCTTATCGCCGGAGCCGCCGCCGCCGGCACGACCATCATCGTCAAGCGTGCCCAGGCCGCCGACTACAAATTCATCCAGTATCACAACCAGGCCGAGATCGGGACGCTGCACAAGAATCTCGTCGCCATGTGGGACGCGATCCGGACCGAATCCAACGGCCGCATCGAGGCGACCATCTACCCGGAGAACAACAAGCTCGCGGCCGGCGACCCGGCGGCGCTAAAACTGCTGCTGGCGGGGGAGATCCAATTCTTCACCCTAATGGGCGGCATCATCGGCACTGTGGTGCCGATGGCGGAAATCCAGCAAGCGCCGTTCGCATTCCGCTCCGCGCCCGATGCCCACAAGGCGATCGACGGCCCGCTCGGCGCGTATATGGGCGAGGAGATGGCCGCCAAGGGCATGTACCTGTTTCCCATTGCGGGCTTCGACAACGGCATGCGCCAGGTCACCATGGTGGCACGCCCGGTCAACCGGCCTGAGGACCTTTCGGGCGTGAAAATCCGCGTGCCGCCGGGGCAGATGATCGCCGACACGTTTACGGCGTTCGGCGCCCAGCCGGTGGTCACGCCGGCGAACCTGATCTACAACTCGCTCAAGACCGGCAGGGTGACGGCGCAGGAGAATCCGCTCGCGGTGCTGGAGGGCTTCCGGGTTTTCGAAGTGGTGAAGTATGTCAGCATGACCAACCATATGTGGTCGGGCTTCAACCAGATGGCGCATCTGCCGACGTGGCGTGCGCTACCCGCCGACGTGCGGGACATTATCACCCGCAACGTCACCAAATACGTGCGCCAGCAGCGCATCGAACAAGGCGCCCTCAACGCGGCGCTGCGCGACCGCTTCATCGCCGCCGGGCTCGTGTTCAACGAGGTGGACCAAACGCCGTTCCGCGGCCGGCTCGGCAACGTCTACAGCACCTGGAAGGACAAGCTCGGTTCAAAAGGCTGGACGCTGCTGGAGGCGGAAGTGGGGAAGCTGGGGTAGGGCGTCGCGTGCGTGTAACCTCTAGCGCAGTGCAGGTGATGCGCGCGTCCCCTCTCCCCGCGGTGTCCTTCACACCGTGGGGAGAGGGTTAGGGTGAGGGGCAGCGGCGCGTGAGGGCTACGGGAACATGGTTTCGTTCGTCGTTGCCACAGGCAGGATCAGTCGAACCGTTTGCGCTTGCACCCGCCCCTCACCCCGACCCTCTCCCCACCGTAAAGTACGATGGGGAGAGGAAGAAGTCTCACACCGGCGCGCAGAACAGGTGCTCGACGGTGAGGCCGAGCCGGGCATGAAGCTCGTCGGCGAGGCGCTGTCGGTGGCATTGGGCCGGGTCGCGCTCGTAACATAGCAGGCACAGCCGCCCGCCCGACGCCACCGAAGGGGGCCGGGCAAGCGCGGTCAATTCGTCCAGTTCGCGCTGCGCATCCGGTGTCGCGAGATGCTGTTCGAAAATCCGCAGCATCTCTTGCGCGTGGCCGCTGCGTGCCGCCAGCCGGCCCTCCTTCGGGGTGCCGAGCTTTTGCAGGTGCACGTAGCCGATGCCGTGCTGGTCGAGCCCGGCGGCGAGCTGGCGCTTGGAGAATCCCGGCCGGCGCGAGGCAGCAACGGCGCGCACATCGACCAGCAGCCCGACCTTGGCCTGCGCCAGCGCGTCGAAAAACGCGGTCGTGGTCGATTGCTCGTATCCGATGGTGAACAGCGGCGGCACGGAATGGATCCTTACGCGGCGGACACGAGGTTTACGATACCAATCGCCGCATCTACGAATTCACGTCGGCGTGGTCGATGTAGGGCTCGACGACAGCGGCTTCCAGATTGCTATATACACCTTCCGTTCGGCCGGTGCGGTGCGCTTCGCCATGGTCGATACCCGTTGCCTGCGCCACGTGAGTAAATTACCTCCATGCCCACGCCTTCGGCTCTCGCCCGCCCCATCGCGCTTTGGCTGTGGTGCGTGGCCGGTCTGGTATTCGCCATGGTCCTCGTGGGCGGAGCCACGCGCCTCACCCAGTCCGGGCTGTCGATCGTGGAGTGGCGGCCGATTACCGGCGCAGTGCCGCCACTCTCGCAGGAAGACTGGCAGGCCGAATTCGCGAAATATAAGACCATCCCGCAATATGAGCGGCTCAACCGCGGCATGAGCCTTGATGAATTCAAGGCCATCTATTGGTGGGAATGGGGCCACCGGTTGCTCGGCCGACTGATCGGCGTGGTCTTTGCCGTACCGTTCCTGTGGTTCTTGTGGCGGCGGGCGATCGACCGGCGGCTCGCCGCCGCGCTCGCCGGGATATTCGTGCTTGGCGGCGTGCAGGGGGCGGTGGGGTGGTGGATGGTGTCTTCCGGGCTCACCGAACGGGTCAGCGTGTCACAATACCGGCTCGCGTTCCACCTGACGCTGGCCAGCCTCATCTATGCGGCGCTCGTCGCCGTAGCGGATGGCGCCTGGCCGCGCGCCCCCGAGCCGGCGGGCATTGTGCGGGCGCCGCAGCGGCTGCGCCTGACTGCTGTCGCCCTCCTCGGCCTCGTCATCGGACAAATCTTTCTCGGCGCCCTGGTGGCGGGGTTGCATGCCGGCTTGATCTACGGCACGTGGCCGCTGATCGACGGCGCCATCGTTCCGCCGGCCGCCAGCCTGTTGTTCGAGCAGCCGCCGTGGCGGAATTTTTTTGAAAACACTTTGACGGTGCAGTTCGATCATCGGATGGCGGCCTACGGGATCGTCGCGCTCGCGCTCTTCCACGCAATCGATGCACACCGCAATGCGGGAAGCCAACCTATCAAGACGAGCGCCAGCGTACTCGCGATCGTTGTCCTGGGGCAAGCAACGGTCGGGATTATCACGCTGGTGCACGGTGTCCCGATCGGTCTGGCGCTCCTGCACCAGGCGATCGCCATGGTGACGCTGACCGTGGCAACCCTCAATGCGCGCGCCGTATTCCGGGTGCAGCCTTTCGCCAAGCGGCGCGGCCGCCGCGCCGTAGGGTGGGCAAAATCGCCTGGCACGGCGGTTTAGATGCGTTTGGGCCGGACGCGATTTGGCCCACGCGGTGGGCGGCCGTGATCTGCCGTGGATGCCCCCCGCGGCCGGACCGCGTGGGCAAAATCGCCGGAGGCGTTCGCGCAAAGGACCGGACGCAATGCGGTGCGATTTTGCCCACCCTACGAGGCCGCGGCGTCCCTCTCACGGAGCCTTTTTGCCCGCGCGCAAAAGCCCGCGCAGCCGCGACGCCCAACCCTCCTTATTGACCTGGCGGGCGCGTCCGAAGGCTAGGCAATCCGGCGGCACCTCGCGGGTGATCACCGAGCCCGACGCCACGTAGGCGCCGTCGCCGATCCGCACCGGCGCCACCAGCGAGGAGTTGGTCCCGATGAAGGCCCCGCTGCCGATCTCGGTGCGGTGCTTGGCAGCGCCGTCATAATTGCAGGTAATGGTGCCGGCCCCGATATTGGCGCCCGCTCCGACGCTGGCATCGCCGATATAGGCCAAATGGTTGGCCTTGGCGCCGGCCTCGAGCCGCGCCTCCTTGATCTCGACGAAGTTGCCGACATGGACATCGGCCTCAAGCCGTGCACCGGGCCGCAGCCGCGCATATGGCCCGACCCGCGCGCCGCGTCCGACATGGGCGCCCTCCAGGTGGGAGAACGAGCGGATGACCGCGCCGTCCTCCACCGTCACGCCGGGGCCGAACACCACATAGGGCTCGATGGTCACGTCGTGGCCGAGCCGGGTATCGGCGCACAGGTGCACCGTCTGCGGCGCCACCATGATCACTCCGGCTGTGTGTGCGGCCGCCCGCAGACGCTCTTGCAGCACCGACTCCGCCTCGGCGAGTTGGCCTTGTGTATTCACCCCGCGCACCTCGTCAGCATCGGTTTCCAGCACCACGGTACGCAACCCCATGGCGGAAGCAAGCGCAACCGCGTCGGTCAGATAGAACTCGCGCTTGGCGCCGTCGTCGCGAATTTGCTCAAGGATCGCGAGCGCCCATGGGCCGGCCAGCGCCATCAGCCCCGCATTGCAAAGGTCGATGGCGCGCTCGGCGGCACTCGCATCCCTTTCCTCCCGGATGGCGGCGAGCCGGCCGGCTGCGTCCACGATCAGCCGGCCGTAGCCGGAAGGGTCGGCAGGGCGAAACCCCAGCACCACGACGCTCGCGCCCTCGCCGAGCGCGCTACGCATCCGGGCCAGCGTCGGCGCGGTAATGAGCGGGGTGTCGGCAAAGACGATGAGGATATCGTCGGCGCCGCGCGCCAGCGCCGGACGCGCCGCCAGCACCGCATGGGCGGTGCCGCGCCGTTCCTCCTGCACGTAAATTTCCGCTGCCGGCATCAGCGCCTTGGCGGCGCTGACGGTGGCTTCGTGCCCAGGCCCCACCACGACGGCCACGTCCCCGCCGTTTGCCCGCGCGGCGCCAAGCACATGGGCGAGTAGCGGCTGCCCGCCGATCGCGTGCAGCACCTTCGGGCGCGAATTGCGCATTCTGGTACCCTCGCCGGCGGCGAGGACGACGGTAAGGCAGGTACGTTTGGTCATGGGGGTTGCAACCGGTGACAAAATTCACGTCCCTCGTTGGGCCGGCCGCGGCCTAAGCCCGCATCGTCAGCAAGGTAACAGCCTCAAGCAAACGATTTGCTAACCATGCGGAAAGCGGCCAAGAGGCCCGATGCGGCGACCGGATCGCCGACGCAGTCTGTGGTGGCGGCTCACCCGGATATCTTGGCAGGTCTGCTGGATTGCCATGGCAGTGTATGTTGACGACGCGATCTGGCACCGCTTCGGTTTGCGATGGTGCCACCTCCTGGCCGACGAGACCGATGAACTCCACCGCTTCGCGGCGCAGCTCGGTGTTCGCCGAACCTCCTATCAGGGGCCACCGAAAACCGGTACCCCGCATTACGATCTGACCGGCTTCGAACGCTCGCGCGCCGTGGCGCTCGGCGCCAAGCCGTGCAGCCGCGCCGAGATCGTGGCAGTGTACCGGCAGGTACGGGTGGAGAGAGCGCGACGCTCCGCCGTGCAGTGACGGCGGATTCGATGCGGCGCTCTAAAAGTCATCGCTTGGTCGAGCGACCATCAGTGAGCGGCTAAGGCTCAAGTCTGTTCGGGCGCGAAATTCATCGCCACCCCATTAATGCAATACCGCAGATGTGTCGGCGGCGGGCCGTCCTCGAAGACGTGTCCGAGATGACTGCCGCAGCGGCTGCAATGCACCTCGGTGCGGATCATGCCGTAACTCATGTCGCGCGACGTTTCGACCGCGCCGTCCACCGGATCGTTGAAGCTCGGCCAGCCGGTCCCGCTCTCGAACTTCTGATGCGAGACGAACAGCGGCTGACCGCAACCGGCGCAGCTGAAGGTGCCGTGCCGCTTCTCGTAATTGAGCGCGCAACTTCCAGGTGCCTCAGTACCATGTTGACGCATCACCCGGAATTGTTCGGGCGTCAATACTTGACGCCACTCCGCGTCGGTGCGGCTGACGGCGTATTGCTTTGCTTCCATGTTTGCCTCCACGGCGTCGGGGGCGGTAGTGCTACCGCAGGAGGAACTGGACGTCCAACTGGACGGCGGCGCCGTCCGGTAAAATGACCAATAGGCTTCGAGGTCCACGCGTCGGCGCTATGGATTCCGCCGGACCGCAACTCATATTATCACGTCGCCGCATCGGTCTTTGCGCATCCATCGGTACCCCGCCCGAACAATCCCAAAGTCTTCACTGCTTCCACCAAAGGCACATATCATGAACAAACGGGGCGCCACGATCGCGTATGGCGCGCTTGTGCCCTGCCACCAAGTTATCCCATCCACAAGTTCACTTTACTCCCGCGGCATCGCGCTTTAGCTACCCGCAGAGAACCGATGGTGGTTCGGACGGAAAATCTCGTGGTGCAGTCCCTCGGTACGCGGATGGTCCGCAAGGAAGACCCGGCTCTGCTTTCCGGCCGCGGGCGCTTTGCAGACGATCTCCCAATTCCCCTCGGCACGCTGCAGGCTCACGTCATCCGCTCACCCCATGCGCATGCGGTGATCCGGCGGATCGACGTGGCGAAGGCGCTGGCGCTGCCGGGCGTCGCGGCCGTCATCACCGGCGACGACATCGCCAAGCTCACCGATCCGTTCCTGATTGCCTTGAAGCAACCGGTGCACCAGTGGGCGCTGGCGGTCGAGCGCGTGCGCTATGTGGGCGAAGCCGTCGCTCTGGTGGTGGCGGAAAATCGCTACGTCGCCGAGGACGCGGCCGAACTGGTCGAGATCGACTATGAGCCCGTCGAAGCCGTGATCGATCCGGTCGCGGCTTGCGCCGCTTCCGCACCGCTGCTGCACCCGGCGTGCAGGACCAACGAGATCTCGGTACGAAAATTCCATTATGGCGACACCGACGCGGCCTTCGCGGCGGCCGACCGCACAGTCGCGCTGACGGTCGATTATCCGCGGCTCTCCTTCACCCCCATGGAATGCTACGTGGTCGTGGCGAGTTACCGGCCGCACGACGCGAGCTACGACGTGCTGGCGAATTTCCAGGGGCCGTTTTCGACCCATCCGGTCATGGCGAAGGCATTGCGGGTGCCGGGCACCAAATTGCGGCTGAAAATCCCGCCGGATTCGGGCGGCAGTTTCGGCATCAAGCTGTCGGTGTTTCCCTATATCGTGCTGACCGCGATCGCGGCAAAAATCACCGGCCGGCCGGTGAAATGGGTGGAGGACCGCGCCGAGCACCTTTTGGCCGCCAGTTCGGGACCGAACCGCATCACCAAGATCGAAGCCGCGGTAACCCGCGAGGGCCGCATTCTGGCGTTACGGCTCGATCAGCTGGAGGATTATGGCGCCTATTTGCGTGCGCCGATGCCGGGGCCGCTCTACCGCATGCATGGCGCCGTTACCGGCGCTTATGACATCCCCAACGTGGATGTCACCAACCGCATCGTGCTCACCAACAAGATGCCGGCAAGCCTGATCCGCGGCTTCGGCGGGCCGCAGCTGTATCTGGCGATCGAACGCATGGTGCAGCATATCGCGGTCGAACTCGGCCTCGATCATCTCGATGTCATCCGCCGCAATCTCATTCTGGCGAAAAAATTCCCCTACCGCACCGCCGCCGGCGCGCTTTACGATTCCGGCGATTTTTTACGCGCGGTCACGACCACGATCGGGGACGGCCGGCTCGACGACCTGCGTCGCCGGCGTGACGCGGCAAGGGCCGCCGGCAAACTCTACGGCATCGGCTTCGCCGCCGTGGTCGAGCCCGGCATGTCGAATATGGGGTACCTGTTCGACGCTGCTGTCGGCCGAGGCGCGGGAGCGCGCCGGGCCGAAGAACGGCGCCGTCTCGATGGCGACCGTTAATATCGATCCGCTCGGCGCGGTGTCGATGACAGCCGATGCAACGGTACAGGGCCAAGGCCACGCGACGGTGCTGTCGCAGATCGTCGCCGACCGGCTCGGGCTCGATCCGGCCGACATCGAGGTCACGCTCGAGATGGACACGGGCCGGGACCCGTGGTCCATCGCGGCCGGGACCTATTCGTGCCGGTTCTCGCCCGGCACCGCGGTCGCGGCCCACGTGGCGGCGACCCAATTGCGCGACAAGCTCGCCGCCGTCGCGGCCAAGCAGCTGAATATCCTGCCCGGCGATATCGAATTCGCCGACGGCAAGGTGCGCAGCCGGTCCAACCCCGATAACGCCCTGCCGTTCGGCCGGGTGGCCGGCACTGCCCATTGGTCGCCGGTGATGCTGCCCGACGGTATGGCGCCCGGCCTGTCGGAAACCGGCGTATGGTCGCCCGGGGAACTCGAACCACCGACCGGCGACGACCGCATCAACACTTCATTCACCTACGGCTTCGTGTTCGATATGTGCGGGGTCGAGGTCGATCCGGTGACCTTCCAGGTCCGGGTCGATCGCTATGTCTCGATGCATGACGCCGGCACGCTGCTCAATCCGCTCATCGCCGACGGCCAGGTGCATGGGGCGTTTGCGCAAGGGGTCGCGGCGGCGCTTTACGAGGAATTCGTGTCCGACGAGGCCGGCAGTTTTCTCTCCGGCACCTTCGCGGATTATCTGGTGCCGACGGTGAGCGAAATTCCCGAGCTTGAAATCCTGCATCAGGAAACGGCCTCCCCGTTTACCCCGCTGGGCGCCAAGGGCATGGCGGAAGGCAATTGCATGAGCACGCCGGCCTGCATCGCCAATGCGGTCGCGGATGCGCTTGGCGTGCGGGACATCTCCCTGCCACTGTCGCCGCGCCGGGTGCACGCTCTGCTGGCGGGGGCGGGATCGGCCCTCGCCCCGACCCTCTCCCCGCAAGCGGGGAAAGGGAGAAGGCGGTGCCATGAAACCGCGGCGATTCGATTATGTGCGCCCGGACAGCGCCGAGGAGGCCGTCGCGGTCCTGGCGGAGCATGGCGACGCTGCCAGCGTGCTGGCGGGCGGACAGTCGCTGATGGCGATGCTCAACCTGCGCGTCGCGGAGCCTGCAGTGCTGATGGATATCGCGCGGCTCGCGGAACTCGATTACATCCGGATTGCCGGCGGCAAGGTCGAAGTCGGCGCCGCCGTGACCCAGAACAAGCTCAAGGACTGGCCGGGGCTCACGGCCAAGCTGCCGCTGCTGGCGGCGGCACTGCCGTTCGTCGGCCATTTCCAGACCCGCAACAAGGGGACGGTGTGCGGCTCGATCGCTCACGCCGATCCGTTCGGAAATGCCGCTGGTGCTGGCGACGCTCGGCGGCGACGTGGTGCTGCGCTCGCGGCGCGGGACGCGCGTGCTCCCGGCCGGCGTTCCAGCAGGGAATGCTCACGACGGCGCGTGCCGCCGACGAACTGATCGTCGCGGTGCGTTTCCCGGTACAGGCGACGCGGCGCGTCGCCTTCCGCGAAGTGGCGCGCCGGCACGGCGATTTTGCCATCGTCGCGGTGGCGGCCTGGATCGATGCCGACACAAGGTGCGGCTCGGCGTCGGCGGCATGGCGGCCCCGCCGGCCGCCCGCGCTTTCACGGTCGAATGGCGCGGGGGGGAGCGCGATTCTTTCGCCGCGCTAGGGCCGAGCTGGAAGGCTACGAGGATATCCATGCTTCCGCCAGATGCGCCGTGATATCTTGCGCCGGCTCGGCCCGCCGTGGTGGAGGAGGCCCTGCAATGCGCCGAGTGAACAAGGCCGAGCCAACACGGTGAGCTTCACCCTCAACGGCCGGCCCGTTTCGGCCGAAGCCGAACTGCGCATGCTGCTGAGCGATTTCCTCCGCCAGGCGCTCGGGGCGACCGGAACCATGCTCGCTGCGAACACGGCGTCTGCGGCTGCACCGTGCCGCTTGACGGTGTTGCCGTGCGCTCGTGCCTCACCCTCGCTATGCAGGCCGATGGCCGTGAGATCACCACAGTCGATTACTGGCCGGCGCGGACGGCGCGCTCAACGCGCTGCAGCGCGCATTCCAGCAGCATCATGCGCTGCAATGCGGGTTCTGTACGCCCGGCATCCTGATGTCGTTTACGGATTATCTTGCGCGCAATCCGCACCCGACCGAGGATGAAATCCGCGAGATATTGAGCGGCCATTTGTGCCGCTGTACCGGCTATGCGGGCATCGTGGCGGTGGTGCTGGACGCATCCGGCCGCACGGCCGACAAGAACCAACCGCAACCGCAACCGGAAGCCGGAGCCGATCATGAAGGATAAGAATAAGTCGCGTAAGAAAAAAGCCGAGGAAGCGCACAGCACGACGCGCGAGGACGAGCGGTCGGCAAAGCACGCCAGCCTCGCCAAGGTGCCAAAAACCGGTGAAACCGCGCCGGTTTATCGCGAATTGGTGACAATCAACGGTAAGAATGTCGTGCTCGCCCACCACGAGGCGCCGGTGATCAATGCCGGCGTCCTGGAGAACGCCGACATCTTCCGCCTGATCAATATTTTCGCGGAAAAATTCAGCCCCACCAATATCGACAAGGCCGACGGCACGCCGCTGCGGCTTTACACCTCGGATCGGGTCAAGATCGACGTTTCCAAGCGGCGCAAGCACGACATGGGGTTTTGGCATCGTAATATCGATGCCCACGAGATCATTTTCTGCGTCAAGGGCGCGCTCAAATGGGAAACCGAGATGGGCGTCAAGATCATGCATCCCGGCGACATGCTGCTGATCCCCAAGGGCATCGGCCACCGCTCGATGCTGTGCGAGGATTTCACCGACGACAATGTGCTGATCGAGTTGAAGATCGCCGATGAACTCACCTATGTGGGGGAGAAGTCGTAGCGAGGCATCCGACCGGAACCGGCCGGGCGGCACTATCGTGGTCGATCCCGCCCGCTAGCTTAGCTGAGCT